>WCIL01000052.1:0-54884 GCA_033042175.1 Phycisphaera sp. RhM | reverse complement strand
TCCTATGACGGGTTTGCCGTGGCGGGCCGCAACGTCGGATTGGCCCTCGGCACGGCGACGGCGGTGGCGACTTGGGTGACATCCAACACGACGATGTTTGCACCGCAGTTCGCGTTGCAACTGGGCATTTGGGGTGCGTTGGCGTACTCGACGGCCAGTTTCGGATTGTTCGCGTTTGCTCCGCTGAGCGGCAGGATTCGTCGATTGATGCCGCATGGCTACACGGCGGTCGAGTTTGTTCGGCGTCGGTATGGGCGTCTGGGATCGGTCCCGTTTCTAATCATCTCGCTGTTCTACGCGATGACGTGGTTGATCTCGATGGCGATGGCGGGTGGCAAATTACTGAACGCACTTTCGGGCATTCCGTATGAAGTCGGGATGACCGTCGTGTTAGCGGTCTGTGTGTTGTACACGCTGTTTGGCGGCATGTACGCGGTCATCGGTACCGACTTTGTGCAGAGCATCATCATCTTGATCGGGCTGGTCGTCGTCGCGATCGCGGTGCTGCTGCATGTCGACATCGCGGACGTTCATCATCAGTTACAAGACGATCGACCGATGCTGTTGTCGATTCTCTTTCCGGCGGCATTGATGGCACTGTTCAATAATATGTTGTTCGGCTTTGGAGAGATTTTTCACAGCAATGTGTGGTGGAGCCGCGCGTTTGCGATGCGTGAAGGGGTTGGTCCCAAGGCCTATTTGTTGGGCGGATTGCTGTGGCTGCCCGTTCCGATCGTCGCCGGGTTTTTGGGCTTGGCCGCGCCGGCGTTGGGGATCGGGGTCAGCCAACCCGACACGGTCGGCCCGATAGTTGCCGCGACGTTGTTGGGCACCGGCGGCGCGTTGCTGGTGTTCGTGGTGGTGTTTTGCTCGCTGGCATCGAGCATCGACAGCTTGTTGGCTGCGACGAGTGACTTGGTCGTCAACGACATTGCCGAGCCGTTGGCGGAGCGGATCACGGGCAGCCGCGCCAGCGACTCGATCAAGCGGCGTTGGTCGTTGTTCGCGATCATTGGGTTGGGGGTGGTCACCTGGTGCGCCGCTTATCCGAACGTGGGCACCCTTGCGACGGTTCTGTTTTTTGCCGGACCGATGGTCGGAAGTTGCATTTGGCCGATCATCGGTGGTCTGTATTTTCGTCGTTCCAGTCCGATCGCGGCTTGTGCGTCGATGGTGGTCGGCACGACACTCGGGTTGGTGGCATATTTTGCGATCGGATGGTTTGTCGCCTCGTTGATCGGGGCGGCGACTTCCGGCGTGGTGTTCCTGATAGGGATGTATTTGTACCCCGATGACTTTGATTTCGGATTGTTGTCTGATTCGCCAGGAACGCCGCAGGCAGGCTGTGGCGACGACGGCGGCCCCATCGACCCCAATGGACGAGGTGTTATGGTTGGAGATATTCCTAAGGGAGGTGAAACGCGATGATGTTTCCCCTCTGGTTTCTGGAGTTGATTGTGGTGGGTGGACTCACGCTATGTGGCGTGGGTGCGGCGGCACTCATTGTGTTTTGGATCCTCGACTTTAAAGAAAAAAGAATCTGGTAGACCCGTACTGATGATGAACACGACACAAAGGCGCCGTGCGTTGACGGAGTTCGCGACCAATTCGAAAGGCCGCAAATTGGATCCCAAGGATCTGCTCGCACACACCGACATGCAAGTCGACTGGGAAACGCTGCACAAGCTTGCGGGCACGTCGATCGTCAATCCGCGGCAGTTCGACCGCGAGACCGTGGTGGCGATCGCCCAGTTAGCCGCGTTGTTGGAAACGCGGAATGTAGAGATGAAGAAGCCGCTGGACGGGAAAATCGCGATCACGGCGTTTTTCGAAGCGAGCACGCGGACGCGATTGTCGTTCGAAAGCGCGGTGCTTCGTTTGGACGGAAAGGTCCTGTCAGTTCCCGACGGGCAAGTCACCGGCATCGCCAAGGGCGAATCGTTGGCCGACATCGGCGAGATGTTTAATACCTATGGAGATGTCGTCATCATGCGGCATCCCGAAACCGAAAGTGTCGAGGAGATTCAAAAGAATCTTGAGCGTCCGCTGATCAACGCCGGCAACGGCAGCGGTCATCACCCGACACAGGCGTTGTTGGACTGGTACACGTTGCTGAAGTGGCGGCCGGAATTGAGCGACCAGTCGTGCCCGAGCGACAAGAAAATCCATTTGGGAATCGTCGGAACACCGGGGTCGATGCGTGCGGTCAAGAGTTTTCTGCGTCTGTCCCTGATGTTCGTCAACTCGGTCAGCAAAATCACCTTGGTTTCCGAAATGGCCGACCCGGTCGGGTTGGATTTAACCGAGCCGATCGAAGAGTCGCCGATTCCGATCGAGATCACCAATGATGTCCAGCAGGTCTTGCCGACCCTGGACGTCGTCTATGTCAACTCGATCGCGTTTCTCGGTGACAGCTACCGGAATCTGGACAGCCGGTACGCGTTGGATGCGTCGAGCAATTTGCAACCGGGTGCGGTGATCATGCATCCGCTCGCCCGCAACGAGGAACTGTCCGAGGATTTGGACGAATCGGAACACAACCTTTATTTCGCCCAAGCCGCGGGCGCCGTGTTCGTCCGTCAAGCCGTGTTGGCCGCTGTCTTGAATCGGCTGGACCGGATTTCGGAACTTTGCTAACGACACCACGATAGAGATTAATACGGAAGGCACACATGTGCGGAATCACAGGATTTTGGAATCCCGCGCGGACGAACGAGCGCGAGCTGCGTTTCACGCTGGACCAGATGTTGGACGTTTTGGACCATCGCGGCCCCGACGAACGGGGCAGCAAGTTTTTTCTCGACCAAGGTCTCGCCCTGGGGCACACCCGACTGTCGATCATCGGCTTGGATCACGGGCACCAACCGATCGAGACCCGCGACGGTGACTACGCGGTCACGGTCAACGGGGAATTGTATGGTTACAAACGCGAGCGAACTCGGTTGGCGTGTCAGTCGCTCGCCAGCGACGGAAAGAGCGACAGCGCGATCACGCTGCCGTTGTATCTGCGGCACGGCTTGTCCTTCGTGGAACGGTTGCGTGGGGAATTTGCGATCGTCTTGTACGACCATCGCGAGAAACGATTGATTCTGATCCGAGATCGATTCGGCATCAAACCGCTGTACTACGCCGTCAAGGACGATGGGATTGTGTGGGGATCGGAGGTCAAGTCGATCTTGAAGCACCCCAGCGTCGTTCCGCGACTGTGCCCCAAGGCTGCGATCCACCAGATGATGCAGGTCATGGTTCCGGGAACGACGGCATTCGAAGGCGTGCAAGCGCTTCAGCCCGGCCATATGCTGATCGTCCAACGGGTGGGCGATCGATTGATGACCGAATCGAAGCGTTGGTGGGATCTGGAATTCCCCACGTCGCACGAATCCGGTGCCGATCCACAGGAGTATGTCCAGGGCGTTCAGGACCGCTTGATCGACGCGGTCGCGACCCGATTGGAGGCCGACGTGCCGGTGGGATGCTACCTGTCCGGCGGCATCGACAGTTGTTCGATTTTGGGGTTGGCGACAACCCTGCAGCAATCGCCGGTCAAGGCGTTCACGATCGCCTTTGACAGCGATGAGTACGACGAATCGAACATCGCCAAGTTAATGGCCGAACGCACCGGTGCCGAACAAGAGTTGTTACGGTTGACGGAAAAGGAACTCTACGGGCCGGCGTTCGAGCGGGCGACGTGGCACGCCGAGCGGACGTTTTACAACACCTTGGCGGTGGCGAAGTGGCACATGAGCCGACGCGTCCGGGCCTGCAACTACAAAGCGGTCATCACCGGCGAAGGCTCCGATGAATTGTTCGGCGGCTATCCGTTCTTCAAACGCGATTGGCTGGGACGCGAAAAAGGGGAAGGGGGTATTTTTGCCGGCGCGATCTTGGCCGAAGAGGACCAGTTGCACCCGGCTTGGCAAGACTTGTGCGGTTTTACGCCGTCGTGGATTCAACCCTGGATGCTGACGCTGCGCGCGGCACGTTCGCTGCTGTCGGATGAGTTGATCGATTTGCTGGAGACCTACGATCCGGTCGCCGAAGTCGCCGCGGCGATTGACCCCGATCAGGTTCGCGGCAGGCACCGGTTGGATATCTCGCAATACACTTGGAGCAAGACGATGCTCGAAGGCCAGATCCTGACCTGGGGCGGTGACCGAATGGACATGGCCAACAGCATGGAAGCCCGACCGGCGTTCCTGGACCATCATCTGGCCGAGTATGCGGTGACGATTCCGCCGGACATCCGCATTCGGGACGGCGTCGAAAAATGGGTGTTGCGCGAAGCGATGGTCAACGTGTTGCCCAGGGAGCTTTACGAGCGAAAGAAGTTCGCCTTCATGGCGCCGCCGGCGCATACCGATCCGGTCAAGCGAAATGCCGTGCAGGAGATGATCGATCACTGGTTGACGCCAACACGTATGAACGAGTTGGGAATATTGAACCACGAACGTGTGGATCAGTTTATTACCCAGGCATGGCGCGAAACCGACGGCACGATTGCACGTCGAAATGACATTCTGATGAACCACGCGTTACAGCTGCACATGTTGCAGGGACAGTACGTCGAAGGCATGCCGCTGCCGACGGTCGACTAACGATGAGAACTCCATGGACTTGAGCGTTAATCTAGAACGAATCAAAAACGACATCCACGAACTCGCCGAGATCGGTCGCTGTCGCGACGATCGTGGCATTTATCGGATGGCGTTCACCGATGCGGACATGGAGGGGAAACGCTGGCTCAAGGATCGGATCGAACACGCCGGGTTTGAACCTCGGACTGACGGCGCCGTGAATGTTTCGGCCGAGTTGTCCGGGGCGACCGACCAGGCGAGAATCCTGGTCGGGTCGCACATTGACACGGTGCCGTGCGCCGGAGCCCTGGACGGGACGCTGGGCGTCATTGTCGCCTTGGAATGCCTGCGTTGTCTTCGCGAACAAGGCGTCGTGCCCGAGCGAACGATCGAATTGATCGCGTTCAGCGACGAAGAAGGACGATTCGGCGGGATGTTCGGGTCCCAGGCGGTGTGCGGCCAATTGAACCCGGACGTGTTGGCCACGCTTTCTGACTTGGACGGCGTTCTACTGGGCGACGAGCTGCGGCGACATGGATTCGATCCCCTCGGTGCGCTCGATGCGGCTCGCGACCCCGAGACGATTGCGAGCTATTTGGAGTTGCACATCGAGCAGGGCCCGGTGCTGGATCGCGGTCAGAAATCGGTGGGCATTGTCGACGAGATCACCGGATTGTTTACCTGGTCGGTCAATCTGAAGGGCGAAGCGAATCACGCCGGAACGACTCCGATGGAGATGCGGCACGACGCTTTCATGGGCCTTGCCGACTTTGCCTCCGCCATCCCCCGGATCTTGGACGAAAACGGCAGTTCGCGAAGCCGTGCGACGATCGGCAAGGCGCAGATCTTGCCGGGCGCCGCGAACACGGTTCCGGGGATCGTCGAGTTTTCGCTGGACGTGCGGGACACCAGCCCGGAAACGCTGGCCGATCTGGGCAACGCGTTTCGCAAGGCGCTCTCGGCCATCGCCCGTCGGCGGAACTTGATGTTCGAATTCCAGCAAAAGAGTTATTTGCCGCCGGTCGCCGCCGACCCCGCGATCGTCAAACGGTTGCTCCGCCAAGCCGAACGGTTGGAACTGACGCATCTGCAAATGCATAGCGGGGCGGCCCACGACGCGCAAATCATGGGTAGCATGGTTCCGGTTGGCATGATTTTTGTCCCCAGCAAGAATGGACAAAGCCACTCGCCGGCCGAATGGACATCCTGGACGGACATCGAAGCCGGGGCCAACCTGATGCTGCATTCCCTGATGGATCTGGCCAACGGATGAGATCAGGTCGCCGGGCGTGAGCCTGGCAATCGGTGCGCTCCATCCGACACGCTTTCTCGGTACTGAAAAAATAGGAAACACGACGCATGAACCATGATCCTTCCGATCCATCCGTTTCCCCCTATCATGATCCCTCACACGTCGATCCGCTCAAAGACGTTTATCACGAGGCCATCGTTGACAATCCCGAGCGGCAGGAGTTGTTGGTCGAAGGGCATACGGCGTTGCTGTGCATCGATATCCAGTACTTGGACGCGGCGCGCGGGCACGGAGTGTTTCGCGATGCCGAAAACAGTGGCGTTCCGTTGGAGGCCCAGGAATACTATTTCGACCGTCTCGAACGTTTGGTGCTGCCCAATGTGAGACGGTTGCAGGACGCATTCCGGGCTCACCAATTGGAAGTGATTCACACGCGGATTCAGGCTCTGACACGCGACGGTCGCGACCGCAGCAAGGGGCATCGGCGGTTGGGGTTGTTGGCCGCACCGGGGTCACGTGACGCGGACTTCTTGGAGATGGTGGCACCGGACGAAGAGCGGGACGAGATTGTGATCAACAAGACGGCCAGCGGAGTGTTCTCGTCGACCAATCTGCATTACGTCCTAAATAACATGGGGATCGAGTCGCTGATGGTCGTCGGCGTGTACACGAACGAGTGCGTGGAAACGACCGTCCGCGACGCCTGTGACCTGGGATATTTGGTGACCGTCGTCGAAGACTGCTGCGCGACGGTGACGCCCGAGTTACATGAAGCGTCTCTGGCGACATTGCGTGACCGCTACGCCCGCGTGGCGCGTCTGTCGGACGTCTTGAAGACCATCCGCACCGCTCTGCCATCGGAAACACCGGTGGATGCGTGACCCGCACCACTGGATTGAAACCGTCGCAGAGCGAAACGCGATGAATTGCTGATCAAACGGGACGAACGTCGCTCCAATGGCAGTCCGTCCGCAATCTGGCGTGCAGACCGCCGTCCAGGCACGCTCGACGATCAGATCGATCGATTACAATCGGGCCTGTCAGGCATTGGATGCCCTTCGATTTCGTAATTCTCCCCTCGCGACCGAATCATGCATTTCCCCACCAAACAGATCGCGATCGCTGCGCTTGTGGCCATCGCATTGATGCAAACGACGCGGATTGACGCGGCCCCGGCACGCCCGAATCTGGTCTTCATCATCGCCGACGACTGCACCTTTCGCGACATCGGATGTTATGGTGGCCAGGCGCACACGCCCCACATCGATGGCTTGGCCGAACAAGGAATGAAGTTCACGCGTTGTTTTCAAGCCGCGCCGATGTGCTCGCCCACCCGGCACAACATTTACACCGGTCTGTACCCGGTCAAATCGGGAGCGTATCCGAACCACACGTTTGCCGAGCAGGGGACGAAGAGCATTGTCCACTATCTAAAACCGTTGGGGTATCGCGTCGCGTTGTCGGGCAAGACGCACATCGGCCCGAAAGACGTTTTTCCCTTCGAATACAGCGGCAATCGCAACAACCCCGACATGGAAGCGGTCGATCAATTGCTTTCCCAGTGCAGTGAGTCTTCTACTCCGTTTTGTTTGTTCGCCTGCTCCAATGAACCGCATTCGCCCTGGAACAAGGGCGACGCCTCTCGCTATCCGCCGGAGCAAGTGAAGTTGCCACCGTATCTGGCGGACACGCCTGTGATGCGGGAAACTTTCAGCCGCTACCTGGCCGAGATCACGTACTACGACAGCCAAGTCGGACAGATCTTGAAATTGATCGACAAGCACAAGATGCGTGACAACACGCTCGTGGTCGTGGTTTCCGAGCAGGGCAACGCGTTCCCATTCGCCAAGTGGACGTGCTACGGCAGTGGGCTTCAGTCGGCGATGATCGTTCGCTGGCCGGGCCACGTCAAAGCCGGTTCGGTGACCGATGCGATGGTGGAATACGTCGACGTGGCGCCGACGTTTGTCGAGGCCGCCGGGGGGACCCCCGCGGACGTCTTGGACGGCAAGAGCTTTGTGCCGGTGCTGACCGGCCAAGCCGACACACACAAAAATTTCGCCTACGGCATCATGACAACGCGAGGCATCATCAATGGCAGCGATGCGTTCGCGATCCGCACGGTGCGAGGTTGGCGTTATCGGCTGGTTTGGAACCTGAACCACGAAACGAAATTTACCAACGCCTGCACCAAGGCAGACTACTTTCAATCCATGATCCGAGCCGCTCAAGCCGGTGATGCCCGAGCGGCGGAACTCGTCAAAAAGTATCACTTCCGACCCGAGTTCGAACTGTTCGATTGTGAAACCGATCCCTTGGAAATGAACAACATCGTCGATGATCCCAAGTACGCCAAAGTCGTCTCGCGATTGAAGGGCGAGTTGACCGATTGGATGAAATCGCAAGGTGACGAGGGAATCCAAACCGAGCACGACGCAATCCTGCATCAAGGCAGGTACAAGGGGATGTCGCGCGAAGAAGCTTATGAAGCCTATCGTCAACGGGAAGAAAAGGCGAAACAAGCGGAAGGGAAACGGGCCAAGGGTAAGCAACGCAACACGCAATAGAACGCGCAATAGAACGCGCAATAGGTCGATCGGAGCGAGCGGCGTTTGTCTATCGTCTTCATTGGTGAGAATTAAAAATGAAACAGCTTGCGATCGTGACGGCGGTTTGTTGTCTGGGTTTGACTTGTATTGGGAAGGCGGAGGCTGAAGCGGAGCGAGCCGGCACGCCACAGTACTTTGTGGCGCCGATCGAAACCGAGGTGCAGCGTCGAGAGATTTCGGGAAACGCCAGTGCGTATGCGGTGGTCAACTGCAACGCGTTTGTGGTTGATTCTGAATTTGACCCCAACGCCTTTGACACCACGTCGCTGGTGTCGGAATTGCGTACGCTTGCCGATGCGGATGCTGGCCTGCTGAAACTTGTCGTGCGATTCCACCTCGGCCTGGAAATCAAAAGGCCGACGCGAACAGAGATCAGGAACCATCTCAAGCGGCTTTGCGAATCAGCCGGTTTCAAATCGGTCAGCGCCGTCGAGATGGATACATCGGCCAGTTGGGACGACTTCTATGGGCCGCTGAAAGATTGGACCGAGACCGAGTCGGTGGTCGAGACGGTGATTGCAAATCGACTGGTCACCGTGTATCCGCTTGGCACGAAGTTATCTCGGATCGCCATTGGTGACGCCGACTGTGTGGTTGAGATTAAACCATCCATCGATGGTCGCCAGCAGGATTTGTCACGAGAACTTCAGTCGGCGGTACGTGTTGCGATTGAATCGGTTGGGCCAGGATTGAAGAAGGAGAAACTCCTTTTCCGAGTGCAAAGTACGGACGCCGGGCGGGAGCTGGTGGAGCAGATCTTTGATGCCCGTCGTCCGCCGACGATTCCGGCGGACATCAAGGACGGTCCGCTGTTTGATTTCCTTCAGTCACAGCGAAAGCAATATCGCCCTTCGCCAGCGATGAAGCTGGCGCGTGAATTGGGATTCGAAAAGATCAGCTACGTCCATTCGCCCGGGGGTGGGGCGCCGGAGAGACTGATTGGGCATGCGGTTCCCCATTTCGAGTTGGATCGGGTCAGCGGAGATCGTTTGGAACTGAATCGCTTTCTTGATGGACGGCCAGGTTTGGTAACATTCTGGGGCGTTGCTTGCGGACCTTGTCGGCAAGAAGCCCCACACCTCACCCGATTGCATCAAAAGTACAGCGACAGATTCGCGATCGTCGCGGTCAACGGATATGACGAGGCGTCGGACGTGGTTGCCGAGTTCGCGACGCAGAACAAACTGGAGCATCCGATCGTGTTAGGCGGCGGAGAGGTCGCGTCGAACGTCTACTTTGTTGGCGCCTATCCGACGACCTTTTTCGTTGATCGCAAAGGCACGGTGGTCGACTACAAAGTGGGATTCGATTCTGGCGAGGAACTTGAGGACCGGGTTCGTGAGATGGTCGGTGTCCGTTAACACGGATCGGATTTCAGGTAGGCCTTCATGACTTTGGCTACTGCGGCGACGGACGCCCGTAGTTTGGTCACGCATTGGGCGGCATCATCGAAGGGGCCCTCGTCTTGGACCGACCGCAATTCCTCCGCGATTTTGGACGTATCTGCCGCGCCGACGCTGCGAGAGGCTCCGCAGAGCGTGTGTCCGGCACGCCGCACTGCTTCGCCGTCGCCGGCCAAGATAGCTGATTCGATCTGCGACAACAGCATGTCGCTTTCGTCGAGATACATGCCCAACAATTCACGCAACAGTTCGTCGTTGCCGGCGACCATGGTGCGGACGGGCTCCAAGTCATAACCGCACGCTGCGTCGGCGGGGCAGTCGACGTCTGGTTCGGTTTCAGCCGTTTGGGGTTCCGCCGAGTCGGGCTCGGCGGCTGAGGTATGGTCATCAGCGGTGGGCGCGGCGTCCCCATTGACCGAACCATCGCGCTGCGAACCATCGCTCACCAAATGGTCGGTGGCGCTGTCCTCGGTCGCGGTGTTGTCGGTCGGAACGTCACCGGCGGCGGGCACCTGGAGGACTTTGAGGAGTTTTTCTTTCAGGATGCTGATGCGAATCGGTTTGGCGACGTACTCGTCCATCCCGACTTCGAGGCACTTTTCCCGGTCCCCCTTCATGGCGTGTGCGGTCATGGCAATGATGGGAACGTGGCCTCCGGATTTCGATTCGATTTCACGGATCGCCTCGGTCGCAGCAAATCCATCCATGACGGGCATTTGAACGTCCATCAGCAGGACATCGAATCGGTCGTTTTGGAATGCTTCGACCGCCTCGGCGCCATTGTTGGCCACGGTCACTTGATGACCGAACCGTGTGAGGACACCGATCGCCAGTTTTTGATTGATCGCGTTGTCTTCGGTCAGCAAGACTTTGAGGTGATTGATGGATTCGTCAATGGGCTCATTGAAATCGTAGTCGGGCGTGTCTTCGGGTGCGGTCACGCCCAAGGTTCGCACGATTGCATCGAACAGTTCGGACTGCTTGACGGGTTTCATCAATCGTTCGGAGATATCCAGTCGATCGCGCAGTGCGTCTTCGCCTTCGCGGCCGCCACTGGTCAACACGATGATCGGCGTGTCGGAAACATTTGGGTCTCGCCGCACCTGTTCGATAAAGTCATACCCGCTCATTTCGGGCATGTGGACATCGCTGATGACCAATTTGCAAGGTTCGTCGTGTTGGTCGGCTTCGCGCAGCAGTTCAAGTGCGGATTCCCCCGAATCGGCGAGGACGGGGACCATGCCCCAGTTGCCGAGCATTTCCTGCAGAATCCTTCGATTGGTCATGTTGTCATCGACGACCAGGACTTTCGAGCCGCCGACGTACACCAGTCCGGTCATCGCGTGGGCTTCGGTGCCGTTGGGGGCCTGACGCAGATGGATGTTGAAGGTGAATTGGCTCCCTTGGCCGACTTCGCTATCGACCGAGATCGCTCCGCCCATCAAACCGACCAGACGGGACGAGATGGCAAGTCCCAGTCCGGTGCCGCCGAAGCGGCGTGTGACCGAGGTGTCGGCCTGTTCGAATTCTTCGAAGATCGCACCGCACCGGTCTTCCGGAATGCCAACTCCGGTATCACGCACGCAGAGTTGCAATTCCAGTTCTTCGTCGGATTGCGCGACGAGTTCGACTTCGACAAACACTTCGCCCTGTTCGGTGAACTTGATGGCGTTGCCGACCAGATTGACAATGATTTGTCGCAGGCGTCCGGGGTCGCCACAGAGGTAGCGTGGGATCGCAGGATCGACGCGGAAGGCGAGTTCCAAGCCTTTTGCGTGAGCCTTCAGCCCCAGCGTCTTCATCGTATCGCCGAGACTTTCGCGCAGATCGAAGGTTTGCGATTCGATCTCAAGCTTGCCCGCTTCGATCTTGGAGAAGTCCAGGATGTCGTTGATGACCGCCAGCAGCGCTTCGCCTGATTCTTGGACCATCGACAGGAAGTTGCGTTGGGTTGCGTCCAGGCGCGTGTCCAGCACCAGATCGGTCATGCCGATGATGGCGTTCATGGGCGTGCGGATTTCATGGCTCATGTTGGCCAGGAAATCGCTCTTGGCCCGATTGGCCTTGTCCGCGACTTCCTTGGCCTGCATCAGTTCTTTTTCGAACTTCTTTCGTTCGGTGATGTCGTGTCCGATTCCGACCACCCCGATGACGTCGCCTTCGGGGCTGCGGAGCGGTACTTTGGTCGTCAACAGCCAGAGTTCTTCGCCATGGTCTCCGTGATGGGACTCTTCGCGATCGAGCAACGGCTCGCCGGTCCGCATGACGTTTTGGTCGTCCGTCACGTAGTTACACGCCATTTCCGGAGGTGAGTAGTCGTAATCGGTTTTGCCGATCAGGTCATCGGCGGATTCGAGTCCCAACAACTTGACGAGTGAGGCGTTGGCGGTGATGAATCGGCCCGCTCGGTCTTTGACGTAGATCAGATCGGGGACGTTGTTGATGATCGTTTTCAGCAGGTCTCGTTCGCGGGAGAGTTCCTGTTCGGCTTTCTTTTGTTCAGAAACGTCGCGCGAGATCCCGAAGGTGCCGACGATCTCACCGTGCAGGTCTCTCAGTGGGACCTTGGTGGTGCTGCACCAGGTGTCCTCGCGATCGGTGTAGGTTTCACGTTCGATCTTGGCCAAAATGGTTTCGCCGGTTTCCATGATGCGACGCTCATCGGCGAGGGCTTCGCGGGCATGTTCGCGGCCGAAGAAGTCCGCATCGGATTTGCCGATCGCCTGGCGCGGATCATCCAGGCCGAGTTTTTTGGCGCAGCTGCGGCTGAGTCGAATGAAGCGGCTGTCGCGATCCTTGAAATACACGGCGTCGGGGACGGTATCGAGCAGGATGGAGAGCAAGAATTTTTCGTACTCGACCTGGTGCTCGGCGTTTTTTTGATCGGTGATGTCCCAAAACATCACCTGGATTCCGACCACTTCGCCGCTGACGTCGTGAACGGGTGCCTTCCAGACTTCGACGTGTTTCAGATTGCCGCCGGAATCCTGATGGCGTTCAACATTATGGTGCAGTTTGCCGGTTTCGATCACGTGCCGATCATCGGCCAAGTATTTCTTGGCGAGGTCCGCGGGGAAGAGATCAAAGTCGGTCTTGCCAACGATGGCGGGAGCCGAGACACCCATCACTTCGCAGGCCAGTTCGTTGGCGTATTGCAATCGGCCGCGCAGGTCTTTGCGGAGCACGCACAGCGGAAGACTCTCGACCAGCGAATGGTACACCGCTTCGGCATCGCCCAGTGATCGGCTGAGATGTCGTTGTTCAGAAATGTCGTGACTGGCACCACAGAGCAGCGGTTCCTGAGAGGCGTCAGGATCCAACAGGACCGTTTCACGGATCCAGACTGCGGGGCCTTCAGAGACCGCCAGTCGATAGTCGTATTCCGCCTGTTCGGTTTTCTCCAAATCCCTCCAGATCCCGGCGACGACGGAACGGTCGTCAGGATGGATCAGATCGAGCCGCGAGTTGGGGTTGGCGAGCAGTTTGTCGGCGGATCTGCGAAAGACATTCACCGAGGCCGGATCGATCCATTGAAACCGTGGCTCGTCCACCGACGCGGTCCATCGGCACTCGCTGGACCGTTGCAACAAACGCTCCGGGATGGCAGGTAGCGTGCCCGGATCGAGTTCAGCGTTGTTTGAAGCACTTCCGATTTCTGCATTTGCCATGGCGTCAGACCAGCAATGTGGGGGACGACTCGATTTACCTCCATCATAGCCGCTTCAGCCTCAGATGGCGGGCAAATACGGACTGATCGATCGAGGTGCCCAAGAAAAGCTGGACCTGGACCGGATGATGAGTAATCATAGTGCCCATTGCCAAAATACCGATTCTGCAACGAAGAGCCACACAACGATGATGCGATCATGGAGGCCCGCCGCGTGCCGGCCGATGTTCCTGTTTGTCTTGTTACTGACCGTGTCTGTCCCTGCCGGCCATGCAGAGGACAAGGAAGACAAGGCCGCATCGTCGGGGGACTCCGCCGACGCGACGGTCAAATTGGACGGCACCTTCGAAGCCATCCGGCAATTCGAAGTCACCGCCGACAACGAGCATTTGACGGATTTGGTGATCGAGCGAATCGTTCCCTCCGGGACGAACGTCACCCAAGGGCAGACGCTCGTCTGGTTCGATACCGAACCACTCAACGACAAGATTCGCAGCGCCGAATCAGATCTCGCGATCGCCCGACTAGATTTGAAATCCGACGAGTTTGCCCACGAGCAGTTTCTGAAACAACAATCGCTCGACAAAGCCAAGACGCGGCGAACTCGGGATGAGACGCAACAGAATTACGACAACTATCAACGGGTGGACCGCGAACGGGCCATCAAGCAGGCGAAGTTCTCGCTCGAGTCGTCGCAGTTTTCGCTTGAGAGTGCCACCGAAGAGTATCGGCAACTCGAACAGATGTACAAAGAAGACGACTTGACCGAAGAGTCGGAGGAGATCGTGTTGCGACGGGCCAAGCGGGCGATGGAGTCGGCCCAATTCTCACTCGATCGCGCCCAGATTCAGCACGATCGAACCATCAAGCAGTCGATCCCCCGCGATGACGCCAATCAAGAAGAAGCCTTGGCACGCGCCGTTATCGAGTATGAAAAATCCCTCCACGCGATGGGCATCGACAAACAGAAACGCGAGCTTGAATTGGAACGCAAACGCCGCAAGCTGGAACAGCAGGCAGAAAAGTTTGACGAGATGCGAGCGGAACGGAAGAAGGTCGTCCTGAAATCAGAACTAGACGGGATCTTCGTCTACGGCAGCGTCACGCGGGCCAAGCTTCCGGCCAAACCGGTCGAACTGGAAAAGGGTACAAGTGTCAGCGGTAAACAAGTGATCGGCACGGTCCTCGACCCCGCCAAATTGCAGGTGCGCGTCGAATTGCCCGAATCGCAATTGAAAGCGATTCACGTCGGAGACCGTTGCAAGGTCGTTCCCAAAGGAATCGCCGACGCGGAACTCGATGGCGTCGTCAAGTCGATCGGGATCGTGCCGCTGACCGCCGGAAAATACGACTGTATTGTTTCACTGCGTGGCAAAGCCTCGGCCGACGTGCTGCCGGCGATGACCTGTGAGTTGCAGTTTGCTCCGGCGAATCAAAAGGCTGCCGATGGCGGCGAGAAAAAGGACGAAGCATCGAAATGAGATTCTTGTCGCGACGTTGGCTCGGTGCCGTAGCCGTCCTGGTGCTGTTGCAGGCCGAAGGTCATCCCCAGGAGACGGTTCGGATCGGGGACGAAGTCCGACCGTTACCGGTGGTCGAGCCAACCGAGCCGGAGGAGCTGCAGGCTGCGATTGAACGTGGCGTGAAGTTCTTGATTGACGACCAGAACCCCAACGGATCCTGGGGGTCGCCGACGAAGACCAAGGGGTTGAATATCTACGCGCCCGTTCCCGGTGCGCACCACGCGTTTCGCGCCGGAACGACCTCGTTGGCACTTTCGGGTTTGCTGGAAGTCGCCCCCGATGACCCCAAGACTCAGTCGACGATCGATCGAGCCGAAGCTTGGTTGTACGAGCACCTCGGATCACTCCGCCGAGCCAGTGGTGACGCGATCTACAACGTTTGGGGCCATGCCTATTCGATCCAGGCACTCGTCCGGTTGCATGGGCGACATGCCGGCGAGACTGAGGCTCAGGACAAGATTGTCGCACTGATCCGCGATCAATTCGACATGCTGCAGCGTTACGAATCGGTGGACGGCGGCTGGGGGTACTACGATTTCCGGTACCAGTCCAATCAGCCCACCTCCAGTTCGATCAGTTTCGTCAACGGCGCCGTGCTCATCGCCTTGGCCGAAGCGAGAGAGATCGGAGTGGAGCCCCCGAAGCGAATGGTCGATCGAGCCATTGCCGCAACCAATCGTCAAAAGAAGTCGGATTTCAGTTACCTGTACGGCGAGTATCTCAAGGACCGGCCGGCTCGCGAAATCAATCGCCCGGGCGGCAGTCTGGGACGGACACAGTGCTGCAACGCCGCGCTCCGGGCCTGGGGTGACGAAACGGTGACCGACGACGTGATCAAGACGTGGCTGTATCGCTTGTACGTCCGCAATGGTTGGCTGGACATCGGACGCAAACGGCCGATTCCCCACGAGTCGTGGATGCAAGTGGCGGGGTATTTCTACTACTTCGGACACTACTACGGCGCTGTGTGTTTGGACCAATTGCCCGCCGAACAACGAGCGCCCTATCAAGCGATGTTGGCGAAATTGATCTTGGACCGTCAAGAAAAAAACGGGTCGTGGTGGGATTACCCGCTGTACGATTACCACCGCCCCTACGGCACCGGGTTCGCGCTGATGACGCTGCATCGGTGTAAGGCGGGGGATGGGGAGAAGGCAGGAAAATAGGGGTGTAAGAAGAGAGACAGGAAGATGGGTGACAAGAAAACGTTCCCCGTCCGATCCATTGCTCGGCTATCACGATCACCCGATTTTCTTGTCACCCTATTTTCCTGTCTGACCTCACCTTCTCGTTTTTCTGCCATCCACCCTCGCCTTCGCCACCTTCGCTAGAGATTCAATTCGACCGCGCAATGCTGGGCGGCGGATTGATAGCAGGCATCGACCAACGCCATCGTGGCCAGATTGTCTTCGCCGCTGAGCGCCGGATCGACTCCGTGTTCCAACGCCACCAACAATTCGGCCATCGGTCCCAAGAACGCATCGGGGAACCAGACCTCGTCCCAGTGTGGACGTTGCCAGGTGCCCGTGGATGTCGTGCTGTACTGAAGTGTGCTAGGCGTCCGCTGGGGATACTTGGGCCAACCGATCTCGCCGAGCGCCAAGCCTTGGGTGCCTTCGACGCGATAGGTGATGCCGATGGCCTCGGCGGCGCCCTCGCGGACCGGTCCGGCCCAGACGTCGTCACAGATCATGCAACGCATGCCCGATGCGTATTCCAAGATGTACAGCCCGATCCCATCGGTATGTTTGAACTTGGTGCGTGGATCGGTGCGAAAGCTGGCATAAACTCGTTGCGGATCGCCGAACCAAAAACGCATCGTGTCCAAATGGTGGATCGACAAGATTCGGCACGTGACCCAGCCTTGTCGTTCTTGCCAGGGCATCCAGTGGGGGATCGCACGGGTGTCGATCGTTGCCAGGACCGGATCGCCTAAATCGCCCCGCGCGATCAGGTGGCGACAGGCTCGAACGGATTGGTCGTAGCGCATGTTTTGGTTGACGCACAACGTCATACCGGCGTCGCGACACAATCGAACGATCTCTTTCGCTTGGTCGAGACAAACGCCGAGCGGCTTTTGTGCCAGGATGCCGCGGATCTGTTTGTGACGGACGACTTCGCGGACGACGTCCAGCAGGCAATCGGGTGGGACGGCGATGTCGACGACTTCGACGCGTGGGTCTTGGAGCAATTCTTGGTAGGTCGAATACACCGATTCGATCGAATGCCGCTGGGCAACCTGCTGGGCATTTTCGATCGTTCGCGAGCAAAGGGCGACCGGGTGCAAGCCGGCGGCGCGATAGGCGACCAGATGGCAATCGGCCATGATGAAGCCCGCGCCGATGCAGCCGATGCCGACGTCCAGCCGGTCGGGAAGTGTGGGCAGGTAGTCGAGCGATTCGGGGCCGGATGAATCGGGGGTGGGCGTTTCGGGGGCGGGGTGTTGCGGCATCGATGGTTTACTCGTCCCGGAGCGACTTGGCGCTGGCGTCGTGGTTGGGATCCAGGAATGCCGCTTCCACGGTGTCCGTATCGAATCGCTTGATGCCGATCTGTTTGATCGCCGAGTCATCCAGGCGATTGATCGGCGTGTAGCGGGGGTGGTGCGAGTCCTTGTAGGGGTCGTTGGATTTGGCGTTGTAGCAACAGATCATCGACCAGCGAGGATGGGCGGATTTATTTTGGTCGCTGCGATGCAACAGATTGGAATGAAAGAAGAGCACGTCGCCGGGATCCATTTCGACGTGGACCAATTCCATGCGTTTCAGGATTTCTGTGACACGCTCGACATCCGCACCGGCTTGATCGCCGGTCAATTGATGATGGATCCTGCCACAGTGATGGGAGCCCCGGATGACTTGCAAACAACCGTTCTCCCGCGTGGCCGGGTCAACGGCGATGAAGGCGCTGACCAGATTCGGTGTTAACACTCCGTTGGCGTACCAGTAACCGTAGTCTTGATGCCACGCCCAGGCGCCGCCGACGCGGGCATCCTTCATGATCATTTTGGAATGGTAATGATACGGCTCGTCGTTGAGCAGTTGCTCGGCGGTATCGACCATTCGATGGCAGCGGGCGAAGGCACCGTAGATTCCTTGACCGGGGTGGTTCCAAAGCGACAGACGAACCGTCCCGCCTTCACCATCGGCGCGGCCGAAGGCGTGATCGTCAAGCTGTTTGTCTTCTCGGGCCGACCGATGCAACAGGTCGATCTCTTGGGCATCGAACAATGATTTGCGAAGCAGAAAGCCGTCGCGCTGGTAGTGTTCACGATCGAGCGGGGAGATCGGTGTGGACATGGGAGATGGGGAGAGAGGGAAACACGGAGTCGGGGAGACAAGGAGACGCACCGTGTAGGATAACAAACTCGGGGAATCCTATTGCGTTTGGTGAATTGAATATCAGCCGATCGTCGCGACTCAACCAACAACGTTTCCGTGCGGCTTCAACCCCTCGTTTCAATCTTGACGAACCACTAGGCGTTGGAGCGTGCGAACTGAAGGATTTGCGGGGTGTTCAGGGCACCGGTTTGGCGAGCGATTTCGGATCCGCGTCGGAACAGGATGATCGTGGGGATTCCGGAGAGTGAAAACTGGGCCGCGGTCTGTGTGGCGGCGTCGGTGTCCAGCTTGGCGAGGATGAACCCCGGCGACAACTCCGCGGCGGCTTCGGCGAACGATGGGGCCATCATTCGGCAAGGGCCACACCAAGACGCCCAGAAATCGACCAGGACCGGGACGTCGGATCGCGACACGAACTTGCCGAACGATCGGTCGGTCAACTCAATCGGGGTGGCGGGCAACAGCGCGGATTGGCATTTGCCACAGATCGGCCGGTCGTTGATCCGATCGCTGGGAACACGATTGACAGCGAGGCAGTCGGAACAAACAAGATTCAGTGGCGGCTCAGTCATAGCACTGGGGCATCGCAATGAAGTGGAGGATGGAATGGTGTGTGGTACGTGGCGTCACCACCTGTGCATTTTTACGCGCCGCGGGGCGGTGGTGTGAAAGGTGGGCCCACAAGTGCTGAACGGAAAAGGCACTCTGCCCATGTGATTCCAAGGCGGCACGGTCCCCGCATTCAAAACGCTACGCGATCGGAAAATGGCACGACTTTTGCAATTCCACAAAAACAGAGAAGTGCACCTGCCTGTCTGCCAAACGGTGCACGTCAGACAAACAATGTATCACGTCTGTTTGAATTGAGGAGAGAGATGGGACTTCTAACACGACATCGTTCTAGCTTTCCAACGAGCATTGATCGGATGCGAGATGAATTCGATCGCGCGCTACAAAACTTCTGGGGCGGGAACGGCGATTTTGAAAACCTGCTTCCGGCCAGCGAATGGCAGCCGAGCGTTGATATCTCGGAAGACGATTCAGCATTGAAGGTCAAAGTCGATCTGCCGGGGATCAAACCCGAAGACGTCGAGATCAGCGTCAGCGATGACCGATTGACGATCAAGGGTGAGCGGAAAGAGGAAACCGAAGACGACAACAAAGGAACGAAAGTGCATCGCATCGAACGCCGCTACGGATCGTTCTATCGCAGCATCGCCCTGCCTCCGGGCACCAAGGCCGATGATGTCGTGGCCGAAGCCGACAACGGTGTGATCACGATTCACCTGCCCAAGGGCGAAGTGACCAAAGCCAAGCGGGTGGCGGTAAAAGCCAAGTAGGGTTGCCGGCGTGACCGTCGGCGAGTCTTCGAGGCCACGGAGGGCTGCGTTGTGAAGCATTGGTTAGCGGCAGGGCGCGAGCCCTCCGGTCTTTCACGGTGCTTCCAAGCTGAAACCGGGCGGCTCGCGCCGTTCCGCTAACAGCTAGAGTGCAAAGGGCCATCAGCCAACTCGACGAACGTGCACTAGATCGTCATTTCGATCACGCTGTTTTGTTCGCTTTCAGACAACGGTTCGATGCTGGACAGTTGGCCGTCCAGGACGTCCAGATCGGCATCCGAGGCGTCGTCGTCGCGGGCGATCCGGTCGCTGATGCGTTGCCGCAACGTTTGCTCCTCGGCATGGCAATTGAGGATGGCAAACGTCGCTGATTCGCGCGTCGCCAAGTTCGCGAACATCTGGCGGTCGTCGCGTCGCAGAAACGTCGCATCGATGACGACCGAGTGGCCGGAACGGAGGATGCAACGCGCCATCCTGCGCAACCGTTCGTAGGTCGCGTGATTGGCGGCTTCACAATACAGATCGCGTTGTTGCCGTTGGTTGGGACGGTCGGTCGGCTGCATTCCGAAATGCCGCTTCCGTTCGATGTCGCTGCGGAGTCGGATCGCACCGTGCCGCTGGACGACCCATTCGCTGGCGGTGGTTTTTCCGCTGCCGCTGACGCCGTGGGTGATCCACAAGGCGGGGCGATCACGCAAGGAAAACTGATAGCCCAGTTCGATGTGGTGCTCGCAATCCTGCATCGCGGTGGCCCGCTCGGAATCGGACAGACCGGGCTGCGACGCCCGCATCACCGCCACCTTGGCACGAATCAGCGCGCGATAGACCAGATACCATCTCAGTACGAGGAGTGACGCATGGTCGCCGGTGTGTTCCAGATAGGCATTGATGAAACTGCGCGACAGATCCATCCGGTCACGGGCGGCGAAGTCCATCGCGGCGAACGCCGCGTCGCTGAGCACATCGATCCAGCGAAACTGATCGTTGAATTCGATCCCGTCAAAGGGGATCAAGCGGTCGTTCCAGTGAACGATATTGGCCAGGTGCATGTCGCCATGGCATTCGCGAATGAAACCGTTGGCGACTCGTTGCACAAACACGCGACGGTGTTCTTCAAAGAAGGTGCCCGTCCAATCGCCGAGCACGCGTAGGATCTTGGCCGACGGACCCGTGACGGCATCCTCCAGTGCGGCCAGGTTGTCGGTGGCGTTTTGGTAGATCAAGTCGATCGATCCGAGCCGTTTGCCCTCGGCATCACTGGGCAGTCGTTCGGCCGAACGGTGAAACTCGGCAACGCACTGGGCCAAATCGAACACTTCGTCGGTCGTCAGCTTGCCGGCGTCCAGTCGTTCGCTGAGCAGCGAGTCGGCGGGAAACCGTCGCATTTTGACGGCGTATTCCACCGCCGGCCCCGGGCCTTCGACCGCCGGTTTTCCGTCGCGCCACGTCACCGGGACAACGTCCAGGTAAAGTTCCGCAGCGAACCGTCGATCCAAGCGGAGTTCCTGTTCGCAATACTGTTTGCGTTTCTCGAGTGATGAGTAATCCAGGAACGCGGTGCGAATCGGCTTTTTGATCTTGTACGCAAGATCGCCGACCAGAAAGACCCACGAAATGTGGGTCTCGTGCAACTCCACGTCATCCGCTTGGGCCTCCGGATAGGCCTCGGGGTTGCGAAGACCCTTGATCAATTCTTCGCTGGATGGGCCGTTTGCGGTCGCGGTGGCGTCGGCGTGACTCATTGTCCTACCTGTTTGGGTCGTGGCACGGACCGCGATTGTCTCATACAACCTCGTCCAATCGACGGATCCGTTTTGTCAAGTCATCGGTAACAAGCATGTTTCGATCGACTGATCATCTTCGCTGATGTGGATCGGGGATTCAAAGCCTTCGGGTTTCAGGGCGAGTACGGAACTGTTCAACTGACAGAGCAGGTTTTCCGCCGTGTTGCCGATCAAGAATCCGGCCACGCCGGTCCGACAGACCGTTCCCATGACCACCAAGTCGGCTTCGATGTCTTCGGCGACGGCGAGGATGTTGGGGGCCGCGGGGCCGCGATGCAGATGGACTTGGATGTCGTCGGCGTCGGCAAAGGGTTCATGCAACAGTCGATCGAGCCGTTTGCGAACCTTAGTCTCGCGTTTGGCCAACGCGGCATTGACTTCCGCGTCGCCGGCGCGTCGGCGCAGGGCGTGTTCCATCCACATGTCCCAGACGCTGACGACGTGCAGTTTTGCTCGGTCACGCAGCGCGATTGCGTACGCCAATTCGAGGATGGTGTTGTTCAAGTTCAAATGGGTTTCATCATCGGCATCCAGGTCGATCGCCGCGAGCACCTGTTTAAACTCGGGGTGGATCAGCGGTTTGAGGATCCAGACGGGACAGGGGCAAACACGCAGCAGCGATCGGGCGATGCGCCGAACAAACGCCCCGTGGTCGATAATCCGTCGGCCGTCTTGATGACCAAGTCGTGTCCGCCGGTGAGGACGCGTTTGGTGATTTCCTGTGCCGGATCGCCACAACGAACAAGGATCTCCACGGTGAGACTTTCTCGGCAAAATTGATTCGCCAGTTCGACCAGTTTTTGCCCACGGTCCTCGATCATCAGATGTTCGAGTTCCTCGTGACTGGCCCCGTGTGCCACCAAGCCGATCGCACCAGGCAGCGGCTTGACCACATCCATCAGCGTGACCACCGCCTTGTTCTCCTTGGCGATCTCAAATGCCCGTTGGATTGCCGTCTCGGGATCGTTCGTTCCCGCGTAGACCAAGATGTTTTTAAATCGTTGCATCGCAGATTCCTAAGAGTGTTTCTTACTCTCACGGTTTGCATGATTTGTGCCAAAATCAATCCGCGACGGATTGGCAGGAGTTTGCCGGGGGGAGGCGCGCTTATTGGCGCGCCTGTGCGGAATGGGCACGGCGGATTGTGGCCGCATTCTGCGACCTACTTCGCTCAGCACGGGCATGCTGGGCGAACGTGAAGCCGACGTTGCGGGCTGCAGCACCGTGGCAGTCGCAAGAATGCCGGCCGGCTTGACCACCCTGCGGCGACGGCCAGCCACGGTGGCACTCGATCGCCGGCATGACGGTATGCACATTGCACGCCGTGTCTGCGGTCTTCCATCGAACTTTAATCTCCGGTATGCACGATGAGTACGGCAGCAGAATCCGCCACGGACCTGATTCGCTGGTTCGACCAAGTCGGCATGGGCGACGTCGCGGTGGTGGGCGGCAAGAACGCGTCATTGGGCGAGATGTATCGCGAATTGACATCCCGCGGCGTGCGGATTCCCAACGGGTTTGCCACCACGGCAGCGGCCTACCGGCGTCATTTGTCTGAAAGCGGGCTGGACGACAAGATTCGACAGCTTTTGAGCGGGATCAATTACCGGGATGTGGGGTCGCTGCAACATCACGGCAGAATCATCCGTCACATGATCTTGGACACGCCGCTGTCGGACGATCTGTCCCATGCGATTGTCAGGGCGTATCACGTGTTATCCAGTGGGCGTGGTGAATTGGCCGACGTGGCGGTCCGCAGCAGCGCGACGGCGGAGGATTTACCGGACGCCAGTTTCGCCGGCCAGCAAGAGACCTATTTGAATGTTCGCGGTCAGGCATCGCTGTTGGATGCGTGTCGTCGTTGTCTGGCGTCGTTGTTTACCGACCGCGCCATGTCGTATCGCACCGACCAAGGTTTCGACCACATGCAGGTCGCGTTGTCGATCGGCATCCAGGAAATGGTGCGATCGGATCTGGCGACGTCGGGGGTGATGTTTTCGATCGACACGGAGACCGGGTTTCGAGATGCCGTGCTGATCAATGCCGCCTATGGGTTGGGAGAAAACGTCGTCCAGGGAAGCGTCAATCCGGACGAATACTACGTGTTCAAACCAACGTTGCGGACCGGTCACCGTCCGATCTTGAAGCGGACGCTGGGATCGAAGGCGATCAAGATGGTGTACGACTTGGGCGGCAGCAAGATGGTCAAGAACGTCCCGGTGTCGGACGACATGGCGAAACGATTCGCGTTGTCGGACGATGACATCTTGCAATTGGCGCGATGGGCTTGCGAAATCGAAGACCACTACAGCAGCGTTCGCGGTTCGTTTTGCCCGATGGACATGGAGTGGGCCAAAGACGGCGTCACCGGCGAATTGTTTATTGTGCAGGCCCGCCCCGAAACGGTCCAGTCGCGGCGATCGGCCAACGCCCTGCAGCGTTATCACCTGAAAGCGGAAGGCGTGAAGCTGTTGGAAGGACGTTCGGTCGGTGAGAAGATCGCCTCGGGACCCGTTCGGCTGATCCGTGATGTCCATGAGTTGTCGCAGTTCCTTGACGGCGAGATACTGGTCACCGACAAGACCGATCCGGATTGGGAACCGGTGATGAAACGCGCCGCGGCGATCATCACCAATCGCGGCGGCCGGACCTGCCATGCGGCGATCGTCAGCCGCGAGCTGGGATTGCCGGCGATCGTCGGCACCGGCGACGCCACCGATCGACTTCGCAACGGCCAAGTCGTCACGATCAGCTGCGCCAGCGGAGACACCGGCCTGGTTTACGAAGGCGAGTTGCCCTTTGAAATCGAAACGATCGACCTGGGAGCGATCGGGCGACCGCAGACCAAGATCATGATGAATGTCGCGACGCCCGACGAAGCGTTTGCGCTCTCGGCGATCCCCAACGACGGTGTGGGATTGGCGCGGGAGGAATTCATCATCTCCAACTACGTCAAGGTGCATCCCCAAGCGTTGCTGGATTACGATCAACTGGATCCCACGACGCGGGCTGCGGTCGATCAAGCCACCCAAGGATACGACGACAAGCCGCAGTTCTTTATCGATCGCCTGTCCGAGGGCATCGCGATGATCGCCGCGGCGTTTTATCCCAAAGACGTGATCGTGCGGATGAGCGATTTTAAGACGAACGAGTACGCGAACTTGATCGGGGGCCGCCGGTATGAGCCGAAAGAAGAGAATCCGATGATCGGATTTCGCGGCGCCTCGCGTTATTACCACGAACGTTTTCAAGCCGCGTTCGCACTCGAGTGCCAAGCCGCGCTGCGGGTCCGTCGCGACATGGGGCTGACCAATGTCAAGTTGATGATCCCGTTCTGCCGGACCATCGAAGAGGGCAAGAAGGTTCAAGCGGAAATGAAAAAGAATGGCTTGGTGCGGGGCGAAGACGGGTTGGAGATCTATGTGATGTGCGAGATCCCCAGCAACGTGATTCTGGCCGACCAATTCGCCGAGATCTTTGACGGTTTTTCCATCGGCTCGAACGATCTGACTCAGTTGACGCTGGGCGTGGATCGCGATTCGGCGATCGTGGCACATGTCTTCGACGAGCAAAACGAAGCGGTCAAACGGATGATTTCCAGCGTGATCGCCGAGGCGAAGCGTTGCGGTCGAAAGATCGGTATCTGTGGCCAAGCACCCAGTGATTACCCCGAGTTCGCCGAATTTCTGGTCCGCGAAGGGATCGACAGCATGTCGTTGACTCCGGATTCGATTCTGAAAACGACCGTTCACATTCTAAAAGTCGAAGGGTCTGGTTCCTGACAGAATGCGTGGCGGAGGTTACAACAGGAGCGTTGCTAGACCCCTTCTGTGAGATTTCCATGACCGACGATTCACGAGCCCTGTTTGACCGACTCGGTGGCACCGCCGCCGTCGCAGCGATTGTTCAGGAGATGTACGCTCGGGTCCTCGACGACCCGGAATTGGCACCGTTTTTCGAGAACGCCTCGATGGACCGGTTGCGGACGATGCAGTTTCACTTTCTGGCATCCGCCTTTGACGGGCCGGCCGAGTACTCAGGAGCCGACCTGACCCGGATTCACGCCGGTCGCGGCATCACGGCGGTGCACTTCGCGAAATTCTGTGGGCACTTTGCCGATGTCATGGAAGACCACGGTGCCTCCAAACGCGACGTCGATGACGCCTTGGGACGACTGGCGCTCTACAAAGACAAAATCACCGGCGACGCCAACGTCGATGGCTAGTGCTCCGTGTCACCTTGCGTTTTGGGGTAGGCGGTAGTGGACGAGTCGACGAGTCCTCTGCAGTGGGCGTATTAGCAGAGGACTCGTCGCCTCGTCCACTACCCGAAATTTGAGCTGACATAGAATTCGAGTGCTCTGCCAAGATTGAATCTTAGAGTTCAAGCCGATGACGGGTCACTCCACCACGCTCAACGGAGCTTCGGCTTCGTTGCAGCTGAACCGTTCCAGCAGGCGGTAGAGTTTTCGTCGGTGAATGCCTAATACGCGTGCCGCCTTGGCTTTGTTGCCGTTTTCTTTGGCCAACACATACATCACGTGCGCCTTGGCGATGTCGTCGAGTTTGAGCGAGTCGGGTTTGAAGGCGGATTCGGCATCGCTGGCCTCCGCCGCTTCGGGGGCGCTGGCCCGGTCGGTGGCGTGACGTTCGACGTCACCATCGACGCAATCGGCGATTTCCGAAGGGAGGTCATCGAGGGTCACGTCGTGGCCATCGGCCAGGATCGTGGCACGTTGGATCACGTTGATCAACTGACGCACGTTTCCAGGCCAGGCGTAGCGGTTGAGCGCATCCCGGGCGGCTTGGTCGACGTGCCAGGGAACCGGCAAGTAGTGATCGACCAAGCGGTCCACGTCGCCTTCACGCTCGCGCAACGGCGGCAGTTCCAGTGAAAGGACATTGACCCGATAGAACAAGTCCTCGCGGAAATTCCCCGATTCGACTTCTTTGGTCAGATCTCGGTTGGTCGCCGCGATGATTCGGACCCGGACAAAACGTTCCTTGTGCGATCCGATCCGTCGCATCGAACCGTCTTCCAAGACACGCAGCAATTTGGGTTGCAACGAAAGCGGCAACTCGCCGATTTCGTCGATGAATAACGTGCCACCGTCGGCGATCTCGAACAGACCGGGTTTGTCTGACGTCGCCCCGGTGAACGAGCCTTTCTGGTGGCCGAACAATTCGCTTTCGACCAACTGCTCGGGCAACGCGGCGCAGTTGATCGTGACAAAGGGCTTGTCAGCGAGCTTGCTGTTTTGTTGGATCGCCCTGGCCACCACTTCTTTGCCGGTCCCGCTCTCACCCTGGATCAGCACCGGCTTGTCGGTGGGGGCCACCTTTTGCACCATCTTGACGACCTGTCGCATCGACGGTGATTCGCCGACAAGCTCCAGGGCGGGCCGGCTGCGCGAGATGATCGCTTTGAGTTGTTTGTTCTCGCGACGCAAACGGCCACGATCCCGGGCCAACATGCAGTGGTGTTCCAAGTCGCCCAGCGAACAGGGTTTGGTCAAAAAATCGCAGGCCCCCAGCTTCATTGCCGAAACCGCCGACTCGATCGTCCCTTGGCCGGTCAAGATGATCACTTCCATCTCGATCTTGTCCTGCTGCACACGCTGCAACAATTCCATCCCGGACATCCCCGGCATGTTCATGTCGAACACGGCGACGTCAAAGCTGTCTTGCGCGCACAACTCCAACGCTTCGGCACCGCTTGCCGCGGCGCTGACGTCATGACCCTTTCGCTCCATCCAACGGGCGGAGGTTTCGCGGAAATCATCTTCGTCTTCAACAAGCAGGAGCTTGATCGGTGAATTGGACATGGTGGCTTGCTGAACTCGTTGGCAAGGTTTTGCGGGTGGATTAATCAGGTGGAACGATCAATCATGCCAAACCCTTGGCATTCCGTGTGATCGGTCCCATCGGCTGGATACCATCGATCAACGAGCGTGCATTCTCGCACACTCGTGACAGTAACGCACGGTCAGGGCGCGTTTTTTCGTCTCGAGGGCAGTCGACTCGGAAGTCCCGCCTAGCGTCTTGCCGCACTGGAGCCGGCTTGCGACGAAACCAAGGGCGATGGTTGGCCACAATCGAATTCGGTGTGATCCAGACGAATTCGCAGAGCAAACCGAAGCGATCGTTGATGCTGATGGGCCGTTTCACTTTTCCAGTGTCTCCTCGACGCGTGCCACGCAGGGGAGCCAGGCTCCCGGTCGACACGGAGCTGTGATGCAAACAGCGGACCAAGTGGGTTGGAGCGAGTGGGATGGAGCCGGGGCGAGGCCGTCTGAACCGGTCGGTTCAGGTAATGCTGTGAAGCATTTTTTAGCGGTAGGCCGCGAGCCCTCCGGTGTTTGGGGAACGATGAGGGACCGGAAGGCTTGCGCCCTGCCGCTAACATGCATCACTCCGTTAGGTGTCAAAGGAGAGCGGCAGCGAACCGAGTATCCCGGAGGGATTTCAGCGAGTAGCCGGAGGTCAGCGCAGCGCCACCTCCGGGAAGCACGTCCCACAATCCCCTCGACCCCGGACGGGGTCGCAGCGAATCAATCCGCCGGCGATGCGGCAGTCTGCGTTCGTAAAAGAGTTGATCGGTGAGCTCAAGCTTGCGGGCTGGCCGGGGCCGAGGGCGCCGACGTCATTTGCTTCGACACCCTTCGGGGTCGCGTCTGACGGGGGACCGGATGTCCGGAGGTGTCGCTTCGCTCACCTCCGGCTACTGGCTTGGCCCCCGTCGGGGTCATGCCGTGCGCCCAATACCGCTAACACCTCGTCAAACGCAGGGAAGAAATGCTTCACAGCGTTGCCATCCAGGGTGCCAAGGATGATCGCGGCGCAGCGCCGCCGGTCACTCCAGATCGAACTTGATGCCGCCGACGAAGGTGGCGCACAGGTTGTAGAGCAGCGCGCCGATGACGCCGCCGATGAATCCGCCGACGCCATAAAACAACGGCATCAGGATGATCGCTCCGATGCCGCCGACCAGTCCCGCCATCGCGTCACCTCCCTGTGCCGCCACCCCGGCCAGAGCCATCAGGGTGACCAGTCCGCCGACGATCAAGCCGATGATGGCGTACAGCACGCCCAGCATGATTCCACAGGACATCACGTCCAGCCGTTTCATGGTGACGGTCCGACGTGTTGGGGTGACCGATTGAGCGACATTGGGAGTTTCGTAGGGATTGCCGGTTGACATGTTGGGATCCTTGACCAAAGCGGTCAGTTGGAAGAGAGGGAAACGCGTTACCAACGTAGCGTATCGGATCCATGCGGGTGGTGGGGGGGCACGGTTTCTGGATCGGTCTGTGGCGGGACAGCGGATTTGTGCCGCGTCCGAATCGACCAACGGTGGCATCGCTGGGTCGGATTTAGTCTCGGTTCTGGGAGACCAAATTCGCTCGACCGACAAGCAGCGGATCGACCGTGCCGATTCGATCCTGGTCTCGATTGGCGTAGGGGATGGTGTTCAAGACGAATCGCATCGCATTGAGTCGTGCGCGTTTTTTGCAATCCGATTTGACGACCGTCCACGGGGCGTCATACGTGTCTGAATAGAAGAACATCGCTTCTTTGGCGCGCGTGTAGTCGTCCCATTTGTCCAGCGACGCGAGGTCGACCGGTGAGAGTTTCCATTGTTTCAGCGGATGGGCTTCGCGCTCCTTGAAACGTCTCCGCTGTTCGTCTTGGCTGACCGAGAACCAGAACTTGATCAACCAAGTGCCGCTGCGGACCAGGTTTCGTTCAAAGTCGGGAACTTGCCGCATGAATTCCGCATATTCATCATCGCTACAGAATCCCATCACACGTTCGACTCCGGCGCGGTTGTACCACGATCGGTCAAACATCGTGATTTCGCCGGCGGTGGGTAGATGTTGGATGTAGCGTTGAAAGTACCATTGTCCGCGTTCGGTTTCGCTCGGTTTCTCCAGCGCGACGACGCGTGCACCACGGGGGTTGAGGTGTTCCATGAAGCGTTTGATGGTTCCACCTTTTCCTGCGGCATCGCGGCCTTCAAACAGGAGGACGACTTTCTCTTTCGATTCCTTGACCCAGGCTTGCAGTTTGAGCAGTTCGACCTGCAGTTGGTACTTTTGTTTTTCGTAGTTCTTTCGCGACATCAAGTTGCGATAGGGAAAGGCACCGTCACGCCAGCCGCTGGCGAGTTGGTCGTCGGGGCTGCTGCGTCGTCCCGCGGCGCCGGGGCGTGCTTTTTTGAGCAACGCATTGCGCAGCACGGTGGCGTCTTCGGGTGAGGCGCCATCGATGATCACTTCCAACGTCTTGGCCAGCGTGTGCACGTCATGCGGCGGTGTCGTCTCGATGATGTCGCGGACCGCGGTGATCTTGCTCTGCTGGGCCGCGGCGACCGATTGGTCGACCTCAAAGGCCTCCAGCTCGTCGGGGGTCAGCGACGGTGAGGTGTCCCCCTCAGCGACCAGGCGATTGCGACGTTTGGATTTTTTCTTTGACTTCGTCTTCGTGCGACTGCTGCCGTTTTTCGACGGTTTGGCGGGTTTTGGCGACATTTCCGATTCGGAGGTGCAAGGGGCGGACAGGCGGGCGGACAGGCGGGCGGACAGGCGGGGGATTCATCCGATGTAGCATAGCTCGTGCCAAACAATCGATGGATCCGCGGCGCCGAGTTGCCTGCCGCGCTGTGGTCGGGCTGTGGCATGTGCGCACGCCGGTGCGCGGGGTGGCACTCGCACGGATTCGCCGGGTTCACCCGAGGGTCGAGGATTCTGATTCCGCCAATCTTTCTCCGCCATGAAGCCAACGCGGGGGCTCGGTGAGGGTTACAATCAACGCCTTGCCGTTTTCCCCCCGCCGTCGCTTCGTCCGGAGCTGATTCATGTTGCGATTTCCGATTCGAGCCGTCGTTTGCGCCTTGCTGTTGCTGGGCGTGACTGGATTTCCTGGCGTCAGCCGTGCGGACGTACAGCAGGATGCAGCCAAGCTGATCGATCAAGCAGGCGTCCGAGCTGGATTTTTTGTGCATCTGGGCGCGGGCGACGGTCAGCTCACCGCGGCGCTGCGGCAGAACGATTCGACTCAGGTGCACGGCTTGGTCACCGATACGTCCCAGCTGGATGCGATTCGCGACCGAGTGCTGGCCGAGGGCGGTTACGGTGACGTCGCGTTTGACCGCATCGAGGGGTATCAGCTTCCCTACGTCGACAACATGGTGAATCTGTTGGTCGCCGAATCACTGGGCGACGTGGCGATGGACGAGGTGACGCGGGTGTTGGTTCCCAACGGCGTCGCGCTGATCAAGAAAGACGGACAGTGGACGAAGTTTCGCAAGCCGCGTCCGGACAACATCGACGAGTGGTCGCATTACCTGCACGATGCCACCGGCAACTCGGTCGCCCACGACGACGTCGTCGCGCCCCCGCGTCACTTGCAATGGGTGGGCAGCCCGCGTTGGTCGCGGCACCACGACCGGATGGCCAGCATGAGCGCACTGGTTTCCACCGGAGGACGGATGTTTTACATCATGGACGAGGGCAGCCGGATCTCGATCCAGTTGCCGCCGAAATGGAAATTGATCGCCCGCGACGCCTTCAACGGCAGCGTGTTGTGGAAAAAAGACATCGACAATTGGCAGCCACACCTCTGGCCGCTCAAAAGTGGGCCGACACAATTGTCGCGGCGATTGGTTTCGACGGACTCGGAAGTTTTCGTCACGCTGGGATTCAACGCGCCGCTTTCGGCACTCGATGCCGCCACCGGTGAGCTGCGACGGACCTATGAAGGCAGCGATGCGACCGAAGAAATCATCTCGACCGGCGACCTGTTGTTTCTGGTTGTGCGAAAAGGCAAGGCGGAACTGGAAGACTACGCCCCGCTGCACGGCACGGTCGGCGACCAGGCACGCTCGCGCAGCTTTTTCTGGAACGAAGAACCGCGTGTGTTGATGGCGTTCCAGGCCAGCACGGGAAAGCAGCTGTGGGCCAAGAAGACCAAGGTTTCTCCGCTGACCTTGGCCGCCAAAGAGTCGCAACTTTACTTTCACGACGGCGAGAAGATCGTCAGCCTGGACGGACGCTCGGGAGACGTCGTTTGGGAAAGTGAATCGGTGACCCGTCGCGATGCGTTCACGTTTAACTTCGGTCCGCGTCTGGTCGTCTACAACGACGTGGTGTTGTATGCCGGCGGCGACGGCAAGATGATTAGCAGCGACGCCAAGAGCGGCGAAAAGTTGTGGGAAGCGAGTTTTCCCAACAGCGGCTATCAATCACCGCAAGACTTGATGGTGGTCAACGGATTGGTTTGGTTGGCACCGTTGACGTCGGGCAAGGACAGCGGCGTTTACACCGGACGCAATCCGAGAACCGGTGAAGTCGTCAAATCGTTTGCGCCCGATGTGGACACGTATTGGTTTCATCACCGCTGCTACATCGCCAAGGCCACCGATAACTTTTTGATGCCGTCACGGACCGGGATCGAGTTTGTTGATCCGGACACGGAACACTGGGACATCCATCACTGGGTCCGCGGTGGGTGTTTGTATGGCGTCATGCCGTGCAACGGTTTGACCTACGCGCCGCCACACAATTGTGCCTGTTACCCGGAAGCCAAGCTATTCGGATTCAATGCCCTGGCGCCGCTGGCCCCCACGCGACCGATCCCTACCAAGGTTCTGGAAGCGGGACGGCGTGAAAAAGGCCCCGCGTTTGGAGCGGAGTTGGTTGCGGCCGCACCGACGGACACGACGAAGTCGGATGACTGGCCGACGTATCGTCACGACGCGGGCCGCAGCGGCACGACCAGCGGCCCGATTGCCGCGGACGTTGATTCTAAGTGGACGGTCAACCTGGGGGGCCGTCTGACCTCGCCGGTCATCGCCGGTGGCACCGTCTACGTGGCTCAGATCGACCAGCACACGCTGCACGCCTTAGATGAGACGTCGGGCGAATCAAAATGGACCTTCACCGCCGGTGCGCGGATCGATTCGCCGCCGACGATTCACCGCGGCCGAGTGGTCTTCGGCGGTGCCGACGGATGGGTGTATTGCTTGACCACCGACGGAGAATTGGTCTGGCGCTACCGAGCCGCGCCGATGGATCGTCGCGCGATGGCCTACGAGCAACTGGAATCCTTGTGGCCGGTCCACGGCAGCGTTCTGATCCACGACGACACGGTGTACACGGTCGCCGGACGATCCAATTTCCTGGACGGCGGGCTGCGTCTGCTGCGTTTGGATTTAGCCACCGGCAAAAAACTTTCCGAAACGATCATGGATGAAACCAATCCCGATAGCGGCAACAACCTGCAGGAAAAAATTCAGATCTTGCAAATGCCGGTCGGGCTCCCCGACATCTTGTCCACCGACGGGCGGCACATTTACATGAAGTCCCAGAAATTTGACTTCGAAGGCAACCGGCTGGAGATCGGACCGAATTCCGGCGACTTCGCCACCCAGGCCTCCAAGCAACGCGGCGAGGACGCGCACATCTTTGCACCGATGGGTTTCCTGGATGACACCTGGTTCCATCGATCGTATTGGGTGCTGGGGCAAAGCTTTGCCGGTGGTCACGGCGGTTACTATCAAGCCGGCAAGTTCGCGCCTTCGGGTCGAATCTTGGTCAAGGGCGACGGGTACGTTTACGGTTACGGCCGCAAGCCACAGTACCTGCGTTGGACCACGGTGTTAGAACACCAACTGTTCTCCGCCGAGCAGAACCCGCCGGAGATCCCGGAGGGGTTTGGGAAGAAGCGTGGCGGAGGCGGCCCGTCGGCTCCTTCGGCCTCGTTCCCGAATTCGCCGAGCTTGAATCCGCAAGGCAAACCGATCACCGTCGAGGCCTGGATCACGTCGACGAAGCCACAGGGTGTGATCCTCGCCCGCGGCGGGCCGGCGGCCGGATTTGCCTTGACGCTGAAAGCCGGCAAGCCACAGTTCTTGGTCCGTAGCGAACAGGGACTCGCGACTGTCGAAGGCCCGAAACGGATCGTCGGCGGTTGGCATCATGTCGTCGGGGTTTTGGGCGAAGACAAGACGATGTCGCTGTATGTCGACGGGAAACTGGCCGCCAGCGGCAAGTCGGGTGGCTTGATTCACACCGATCCCGCCCAAGGCATGGATATCGGTGCCGACGGACAGACCGCCGTCGGCGATTACACGTCTCCGCTGCCGTTTGCCGGTGCGATCGACGAAGTGCGGTTGTATTTCCAAGCCGCCAGCGCCGAGCAGATTACCCGGCGCTACGCCGACGGATCAGAGATCTCTGCCGACGCCGTATTGGCGGTCAGCTTTGACGACGGCACGGCCCGCGACCACAGCCTGCATCGCAATAACGGCACCCTGGAAGGCGGCAAACTCGTCGAAGGCAAGTTCGGCAAGGCCGTTCAGTTCACCAGCCGCAATCAAGGCCCCGCCAAGAAAGGTGGAAACAACAGCACCGTCAAACCCGGCGACTCGCTGGTCAAACCGAAGTGGGCCAAGGACGTGCCGGTCTATGTCCGCGGCATGGTGTTGGCCGGAAACAAATTGTTCATCGTCGGTCCGCCGGACACGATCAACGAAGAAGAAACGTTCCAGAAACTCAGCGAGAGCGATCCGGAAGTGCAAGCATTGCTCGATGACCAAGATGCGGCGTTGATGGGCAAAGACGGCTCGTCGTTGCTGGCCGTGAACATTGACACCGGAGAGATCGAAAACGAGATCAAGCTGGACACGCTGCCCGCCTGGGACGGGCTGGCCGGCGCCAACGGAAGCCTGTTCCTGTCGACACTCGACGGCAGCGTGATGTGTTTCGGAAAGTAGCGTGATGTGTTTCGGAAAGTTGCAGTCCCGGATCGGTTGGGGCGCCGTATCAATGTACAAGAGATTCAATTTGTTACGCTTGGCTAGACACTTGGAACACCGTTCAAAACTCGACGGACCACTTGATCCTTCGCGCGGACTTCTCCTGACCTTCATCCTTTTGGCCTGGAGTTCTTACGCCGGTGCGTGCAACATTCCGGTCTTTCGCTACGCACTGGAACGTTGGACGCCGGATGATTGCGAAGTGATTGTTTTTCACGACCAACCGCTCTCACCAGCCGACGCCATCGTCATGACTCGCTTGCAGGCTTCGACGGACGATCACGGCGGGCATGCCAATGCAAAAGTGATCGCGGTTGATGTCAGCGGCGACACGAATCGCCAGCGCGTGGCTTTGTGGAAAGAAATCGGCGCAGACACGCAGAAGGCGACGTTGCCCCACGTCCTGGTACGAACGAAGCTGGGGCGGGGACGTTTCGTCAACCACTGGCACGGAGCGCTTGCCGACGCCGATCGGTTAAGGATCTTTCACTCGCCGATTCGAACCGAACTCCGCGACCGACTGTTGGCCGGGCACAGTGTCGTCTGGTTACTGATTCGATCGGCCGACCACGAAAAGAACACGAACGCCAAACAGCTTGTCCAACAGACGTTCGAGACGCTGTCATCGAAGGTGACGTTGCCCGAGGGGATCGGGCTGCCGGGGTCCGAGTTATACGCCGACTTGCCGCTGGTCGTCAAATTCAGCCTGCTGGAGATCGATCCGGAGGACCCGAAAGAGTCCTTTTTGGTCGGTCTGCTGTCGGGGTTGCGGTTGCCGGACTTCGAAGCAGGCGAGCCGTTGCTGGTTCCGGTGTTTGGACGTGGTCGGGCTTTGGAAGTCATCCCGGCACGTGACCTGTCGGCCCGATTGATGGAAGAACTAACGGTCTTTCTCAGCGGGGCGTGTTCCTGTCAGGTGAAAGAGCAGAACCCCGGTTTTGATTTGTTGATCGACGCCGATTGGGACGGTCAGCTTTTTGGTGAGATCGACAATCGTCCGCCCGACCGTAGTGCCGAAGAAGGACGCAATCGCAATCCTGTCCTGGTTCCGATCCCGCAGGGCCGCAAGTAAACTAAAATCATGAATCGCACTTACATTTTGATGGCCGGCTCGCTGGTCGCGTTGATCGGCATCGTCGTGTTGCTCGGTGACCGAGAAAAACCCTCCGCGAGCGGACGGGCGGTGATGCTGTACTGTGCCGCCAGCAACCGGGCGGTGATGGAGTCGATCCGCGAGGAATACGAGCAGGAGTTCGACCGTAGCGTCGACATTCAATACGGACCGTCGCAAACGCTGTTGTCGTCGATCGAAGTGGCCAACCAGGGGGATCTGTATCTGCCGGCCGATGACAGCTACCTGAAACTGGGCAACGAGAAGGGGCTGATCGCCGAAGAGATTCCGATCGCGAAAATGCAAGCCGTGATCGCGGTGCCCAAGGGGAATCCGAAATCGATCCAAAGCTTGGACGACTTGTTGCGTGATGACGTCCGCGTGGTCCTGGCGAGCCCCGATTCGGCGGCGATCGGCAAGGTCGTCCGTGAATCGTTAGGTGAGGTCGGTCGCTGGGACAGCCTGGACAAAGCCACCAAAGCGTATCGTGGGACCGTCAATGAAGTGGCCAACGACATCAAGATCGGTGCCGCCGACGCCGGGATCGTGTATGACGCGGTGTTGCACACCTATCCCGATTTGACCTTTGTCGAAATCCCCGAGTTGGCTGCGACGGCGTCACAAATTTCCGTCGGGGTGATCGCGTCGACACAGCATTCCGCCGATGCGTTGCATTTCGCCCGCTACATTTCGTCCGCTGATCGAGGCTTGCAGCATTACGCCGATCACGGCTTCCGCGTCTCCGGCGGTGATAACTGGGCCGACCAACCCGAATTGTCGGTGTTCGCCGGATCGATGTTGCGTCCGGCGATCGAAGACACGATCGCGGCGTTTGAAAAACGCGAAGGGGTGAAGGTCAACCGCGTCTACAACGGGTGTGGCATCTTGGTGGCGCAGATGAAAGCCGGCCAGCATCCGGACGCCTACTTTGCCTGCGACAGCGAATTCATGAACCAAGTCCACGACCTGTTTCCCGAACCCGTTCCCGTTTCGCAGAACGAATTGGTGATCTTGGTGCAAAAGGGAAACCCCAAGGGAATCGCATCACTGCGTGACTTGGCCAAGGAAGGTTTGCGTGTGGGGATCGGCCACGAAAAGCAATGCGCGATGGGCTGGATCACTCAGAACACGTTTCGCGAGGGCGGGGTGCAGCAAGAGATCATGCCCAACGTGACCGTTCAAACGCCGACCGGCGACATGCTGGTCAATCAATTGCAGACCGGTTCGCTGGACGCCGCGGTGGCGTACTTGAGCAACGCGGCTGGTGCGTCGGAATTCTTAGATGCGATCCGCATTCAAGGTATCGAATGTAGCGTTGCCACCCAGCCCTGGGCGGTCGCCAAAGAATCGCCGTATCCGAACCTGGCATCGCGATTGTTCCAACAAATCTGCTCTACCGAGTCGCAAGACATCTTCGCCGCCGAAGGATTTCGTTGGCAGAATCTCGGCAACGATGTGACTGATGAGTGAGCCGGTGAAAGCTACTTCGTCGCCGACGTTTCGGCGCCGCAGCGACACGCCGTTCTTCTTGGTGATGGGTGGGATCTCGGCCTGCTTCATCATCTTGATTGTGCTGTTGTTGGCCGCCGATGTCGTGTTCACTTCCCCGAGCGACTTCATCGATGCACTTCGAAAGCCGGAGATTCAAGCTGCGTTTCGCTTGACGATTTTGAGTTGTTCCGCGGCGGCGGTGTTGTCGTTGTGGGTCGCGACGCCGCTGGGGTACCTGTTGTCGCGCTATCGATTTCCCGGCCGCTGGCTGGTCGACACGCTGGTCGATATTCCGATCGTGTTGCCACCGTTGGTATTGGGATTGAGTCTGTTGATTTTATTTCACCTGCCGATTTTCGGTTGGGAGTTGGAAGCTTGGTTGCGTGACAGCGTTGGTTTTCCGGTCACGTATCAATGGCCCGCCGTCGTGCTCGCCCAGTTCTCGGTCGCGTGTGCCTTTGCGGTGCGAACGATGCGGGTGACGTTTGACCAAATCGATCCGCGTGCCGAAGACGTGGCGCGGACACTGGGTTGCACGCGGGGTCAGGCGTTCATGCAAATCGCGCTGCCGCAGGCGTGGCGCGGGATGATCGCCGCGACGACGATCGCCTGGGCGCGGGCGCTCGGCGAGTTCGGGCCGATCCTGGTGTTTGCCGGGGCGACGCGGATGCGCACGGAGGTGCTTTCGACGACGGTCTTTTTGGAATTGAGTATCGGTCAGTTGAACGCCGCCGTCGCCGTCTCGCTGTTGATGGTCGCGATGGCGGTCGTCGTGTTGTTGATTCTCCGCGTGCTGGGAACGGGGTTGAACGCGTGATCGAGCTGGACGATGTTTCCATTCACGCCGGCGAGTTCTCGCTCTCGGGCATCTGCATGCAAGTGCCACGCGGGAAATACGCGGTGCTGATGGGGCGGACCGGTCGCGGCAAGACCACGATCCTGGAATCGATCTGCGGTTTGCGCAAGATCACGTCGGGGCGGATCTTGATCGATGGCGTGGACGTGACGACTTGGTTGCCGGGCGATCGCCAGATCGGATACGTCCCCCAAGACTTGGCGCTCTTTCCCACGCTGACGGTCGGACAACACCTGGCATTCGCGCTGCGGTTGCGAAAACGTCCGCAGAGTGAGATCGATGAGCGAATCACTCAGCTCGCCGAGGTGCTCGGGATCATGCCGTTGTTGGGACGCAAGGTGGACGCGCTCAGTGGTGGCGAATCACAACGCGTCGCACTCGGCCGGGCGCTGTCGTTCCGCCCCGCCGTCTTGTTGCTCGACGAACCCCTCAGTGCGCTCGACGAATCGACCCGCGCGGAAATGCACGAGTTACTCAACCGGGTCAAAGAGACGACCGGAGTCACGACGCTGCACGTCACGCACAGCAACGAGGAAGCCGAAGTGCTGGCCGATCAACGTTTCGAACTCAACGACGGAGTGTTGAGGGTGGCGTAAGCGTCCAGCTTGCGTTGTCCGATCACGAGCGGGACGCTTGCGCTGTCCCAGACGCAAGCTGGAAGCATACGCCACTAATACGTCGGTACGGAGGAATCAATTTGTTTGGACCAGCGATTGATCCCGCCGTTTAAATTACTGACTTCGGTGAATCCGGCGTCGCGTAACAACTGAACGGCTTTGGCACTTCGCAAGCCCATCTTGCAGTGGACGACGATCGGCAACGAACGATCCAATTCGTCGGTTCGCTTCGGCAATTCATCGAGCGGAATCAGGGTTCCGCCGAGATTGCAGATCTCATATTCATGTTGCTGCCGGACGTCCAAGATCGTCATCGGCTCGGCAGCGTCCATCCGCCGTTTCAATTCGGTCGGCTCGATGTCCCAGGGGCTCTGCGCCGTGCCCTGTTTGGGCGTCCCGCAGAACTGGTCGTAGTCGATCGGTGCGGTGATCGTCGGCTGGTCGCCACACACCGGGCACTTCGGATCTCGGCTGATTTTTAATTCGCGAAACTTCATCTCCAGCGCATCGAGCAACAGCAGTCTGCCGGAAAGGGACTCGCCGATTCCCAGGACCAACTTGATCGCCTCGGTCGCTTGGATCGTTCCGACGATCCCTGGCAAGATCCCCAGCACCCCGCCTTCGGCGCAATTGGGGATCATTCCGGGATCGGGCGGTTTCGGGTACAGGCATCGGTAGCAGGGTCCGCCGGGAAGTCCGAACACGGACGCCTGGCCTTCGAATCGAAAGATACTGCCATAGCAATTCGGTTTGCCGAGCAGCACGCAGACGTCGTTGACCAGATATCGTGTGGCGAAGTTATCTGTGCCGTCGATGATGATGTCATACTCGGCGCCGATCCGCATTGCATTGGCGCTGGTGAACGCTTCGTCGTGCTGGTCGACTTGGATCAGCGGATTGACGCGTCGGATGGATTCGGCAGCCGACTCGACTTTGGACCGACCGACGTCGTCGGAGCCGTGAATGATTTGACGCTGCAGATTCGAATACTCGACGCGGTCAAAGTCGACGATCCCGAGCCGGCCGACGCCGGCGGCGGCCAAATACAGGCTGACCGGTGATCCCAGTCCGCCGGTTCCGACGATCAAAACAGATGCCGATTTCAGTTTGACTTGGCCATCGGTGCCGACTTCCGGCAAGGTCAGATGCCGCGCGTAGCGAGCCGTCTCTTCACGCGCCAGGAGTGATTGCTCCGCCATGTGCTCAACCTCCGGCGATCGCCGGTACCAACAGAATTTCGTCCGATTCGGTCAGCGGCGTCGATTCGTTTTCCAAGTCACGGATATTGCGATCGTTGACAAAGACGTTGACGAACGAAACCAATTGGTCGCGATCATCGAACAGACTGCTGCGCAGCTCCGGGTGCGCCGTGACGACTTGTTTCAGGGCGTCTTCGACCGTCGTGGCGGTGACGGAGAGATGATTCTGCCCGTCGGTATGTTTTCGCAGCGCGGTGGGTATGATGACTTTCATGCGACATCCGTGGAGGGATCCGGTGGCAGGTGGCCACAGGTGGGGCAATCGGGACGTCGAGTCACGTTAAGCCGGTGGAAGCTCATGTCCCGTAAGTCCATTTTAAGCAAACGTCCCGCGAGCGGGTCGCCGATTTCGGCGATTGTTTTGATCGTTTCCATCGCTGCCATGCAGGCGACGGTGCCGGAGACGGCGCCGAAGACGGGGAATTGGCGGGTCCAGGTCGGCGGCTCTTGGGGGAACAGGCACCGTAGACAGGGCGACCGGCCCGGGATCAGCGTGGTCAGATGTGCTTCCAGTTCGTACATCGCACATTCGACCATCGGTTTGTTTTGCAGCACCGCTTGTTCGTTCATCGCGAATCGTTCGGGAAACAGCGGCGCACAGTCGACGACGATGTCACATTGGGCGACCAATTTGGCGGCGTTGGACTGGCTGACGTTTTCGCCGACGGCCACGATTTCCAGCCGAGGATTCAATTCCAACAACCGGCGTCGAATGGACTCGATCCGCGGCTTGCCGATCCAATCGTGTGTCATCAACAGTTGGCGATTCAGGTCGCTCGGCTTCACATTGCCGGCGTGAGCGAGCACCATTTTTCCGACTCCCGCCGCGGCGAGCTCGTACGCCACCACACTGCCGACGCCGCCGACCCGTGAAATCATCACCGACGCGGCCTTCAGTTTTTCCTGCCCCGATTGGCCGAAGTCGGGGACCCACATCTGCCACTGGTACGTGGCGCGTTCTTCGTCGGTGAGGGGTTTGGGGGTCGGCATCAGGCTCAGCACGCTGGAACAAGGCGGAATCAATCGGTCGGGCCGGCCTAGTTTATCGCCTCACCGCGTTGATTCCTACCGATCGAAGTTTCGCAGTGCCCCGCGGAGCCAGATCACGTCGGTCACGCTCTGCGTGAGGGATGGCAAGCACAGCATGTCGTCCTTCCGACTGCAATTCTCTAAACGCTGAATCCGATTCGCCGCGTGAATTTTCCCAGTACCGATCGGGCAAAATTCACGAGCGTGGCGAGTTGGGGACGCCAGTCGTCGGGGGCATAAAAATCGAGATAGTCCTTACCGAACAACAAGTTTTCCAGCTCAAATTCCTCTGCCTTCTGATGCCGGAAGGCGCGTAGATCGTTGAGCAGATTTCGGCAACGGATGCCAATCGTGTGGTTGGTGTGAAAGTTTGTTTGGCCTTTGACCAACAATTCATACAAGGCAAACGGGAAATTCGCTTTGGCCGCGATCGCCAGCGGCAACGAGCCCCAGAACCGTGCGTTGATTTCCAGGAACACCCAGTCACCGGTTTCTCGGTTGTAGCGAAATTCGAACATCCCGACCCCGGTGTAGTTGAAATGCTGGACCAGTTTTCGCGTCGCTTCGGTCAACTCGGGAATCTCGTCGATCGTTTCTCGGTACGTGCTGCCTCCGTCGATCGTTTCGCGTAGTCGTTGATGTTGGATTTGCATCAAAACCTGCCCTTGGTGGGCCAGGATTTCGACGCCGATCCCGACTCCCAAAAAACTTTCCTGGATGAGCACGCCGTCGTCGGGGAACTCATGAATCAGGTATTCAGCCAAGGCGTCGGGCGAATCGACCCGCTGCGCGGCACGTTTGTTTGTCACGTCCGATGCGGTGATCGAGGAGCGTGGTTTGACGTAAACCGGGAATCGCAGCGAGCGACGGTCGATCAAGTGATATTCCCGATTCGAGAAACCGGCTTGAAGGTCAGCGTCGGTGATTTCACATTCACGCGGCACCTTGATTCCCAGTTCTGTTGCGAGGCGGCTTGTCTTGGCTTTGTCAAACGCGACCTGAAAGGCGTTGTCGTTGATCAGATACCAATGGGTATCGGGATCCAGTTTCTCGCGTTCGAGTTGCAGAGGCACAACCGCATAATCGTTGCAAGGGATGACCAGATCGTAGTCATATTGCTTGACCAATCGATGCAGGGCGTCGAGCCATTGATCGTCGTGGGGCGTGTAGGGCGTGACGGAGTGAAACGCGTGAACATACTGGGATTTCAGTGCCGGTGAATCCGGATCGCACCAGGCGACGTCGATCGAGATGCCGTTGCGTCCCAGCCCCCGCGCAACAGCCAGCAGGACGCGGTCGTCGTTCCCCAGCAGTAACACGCGGCGCGTCTGCTGTCGGGGTGCTTCGTGATGGCCAAACTCTGGTTGGTCGATTAATTCTGCCAAACTCATGGAGTGTTCCCAGCAAGAGTGGAGCGAAGTTTCGCGATCGCGTTGCGACGGAACGCATCGCTGAAGAGAAGAGGGGTGAACCAGACGCTCAGCAGCAAGGGGATCAGGCACAGCAGGGCGATCCATTTGCCGAAGCAGAGCGCAAACAATGCGATGGAAACCACAAATACGCCGAGGTCGATTCGGAGCTTGTGGTACTGGCTGATCAGCAGCACACCGGCCAAGACGATCGCGTGCGAAATCAACGTGGAGGCGACGACACCGTCGATGCCGAAGTCGCCGATCAGTGCCAGACCGATCAGGAAATTGCAGACCAGCCCGAGCAGCAAGAAGCAACTGCTGATCCAAGTCTTTTCCAGGCACCAGAAGTACTTTTGGGCAACCATCGTCATCGCCGCCAACGAACAATAACAAAGCGTCATCGGCAACAACGACTCGCCCATGGAAAATTTGTCGTTCCAGATTTGCCCGAACAACAGCGGGGCGAGCAGCAGGATGGCAACCGATGCGGTGACGCAGAACAAACCGATCGCTTTGAGCATCAGGTTCATGCGATCGGCGACCGCTTGGCGATCACCCGATTCCCAGTCCTTGCTCAAATACGGCATGCCGGTCGATCCCGCCATCGCGCCGATCGTCATCAGCAACAGGGGGAAAATACAAGCGGTGTGGTACTGGCCGACCAGGAATTGAATGTCGACCTGTTGATCGGGATAAAAGTTGACCAACAGCAATCGGTCACAGACCGAAAACAGATTGATCAGCGCATTGCTGATCCAGACCCAGACGGCAAAAGGAAGGATTTTTCGCCAAATCGGATCGGCCTCGTCGGTCGTTTCGTGATCGTCCCCGTGCTCCGACTCGGATCGTCCGTCGACCAGGGTGTAGCTGGCGGCAAGTGTGGTGCCGACGAAACAGGAGACCAGATAAGCGACGATGACCGAGAACGCGCTGACCGAACTCAGTTGAAACAGGACGACGCACAGTAGCGCAAAAAACAGAGTTTGTGCGAATTGGATGCGAAAAACGAATCGATTGAGACGTTTCCCCGAAAACCAACTGGTGGCGAAATTAAAGAACACGACGACGGGTAGCCCGATCGCCAGCAGCGAGACCAACGACGCATCGTCGGCGCTACCGAAAAAGTATCGTGCGACGATTTCTCGGAACCACCAGATCGAGACGGACGCCAGCAGCGTCAACGCGAGGCAGGCCAACAGGGTTTGGTGAAGGAAACGCGATTGCTGGCCCTTTTTTTCGAATCGGGCGACATAGCGTCCGAACGAGCCCGGGATCCCGAACACGGCCAGCGGTGCGACCAGCATCAGAAAGCTGAACGCCAGATCCCAACGGCCGACTTCGGCTGCCGACAGCGTGCCGCAAACATAAAAGCTGCGGACAAACCCGATGCCGCGCTGCACGATCATCAGGACGCTGATCAGGACAACACTTTGGGAGAACGAATCGGCGACGATCTTCTTGGCCGACGTCGGACGCGGTTGGGAAAGTGTGGCTTGGCTCATAGACGGGAAACGCGTATACGTCGAATGTCGTTGCGATCGTGGGTTGGTGACAGCCGTCCTTGTGTCCCGAACCGCGATTCCCGCGACGAACGACCACTGTTTGCCAACCCTACGTTGCGAAGAATGCGGCTTGCCGTGATCCGGTCCGCGAGAGGTTTTTGACGGAAAGGCGCGTTCGGATTGTTTCGACGGGGCGGATTGCGCCGATGGATCGATTCGCGTGCTGATTTCCCGGTGGGGCCGAAGAGGCGGCGGCCCGTCTGCCTGTGGGCGCGTGTCCATCGGCCGATTTAATGCACACGCGGGTCGCCCCCAACGGCGGCCGGCACAAACGGTGTAACCGGCGGATGTGATTCGAGTTCCCTCGGCAAGTTGCCTCCATAGGTTTGCCTTGTCGATGCTTCAACCCACAGTTCTTTGCGTGGACTGATCCACGCCCCCATTCGGAAGCACCCGAACCCTGGCCGGAACGAAGCATGATGTCATCGGTTGAATTGATCACGAACGTCGAACAACTGTCCTCCGGCGACCTGGATCGCTGGAACAAGCTCGCCCGCAACCCGCTGCAACGTTGGGAGTGGTTGGGCAGTTGGTGGCGTGCCTACCAAGACGATCACCGCTTGTGTGTGTTGAAAATCAAACGGCAAGACGAAATCATCGCCTTTGCGCCATGGTGTTTGGAGAGTCGCGTCGGAACGGGCAAGACGATCCAGTTTCTGGGCTCTGGTAAAGCGTGTACCGATCACTTGTCGCTGCTGGCCGACGATGGTGACATCGACGACGCCTGTTCCGCGGTCGCTCGCTGGTTGGCCCACTCGTCAGATCCGACTGAAAACATCGGCGAACAATGTCTGCTCTGGGATGCGATCGAGTTGATCGGTGTGGATCGATCGGATCGGACGATGAACACGTTGGTCGAGTCGATGCGGCGGGAAAAACTGGATGTCGAAGTTGCCGACGGGTTGGGGTGCTACGCGATCGATCTGCCCGCCACTTGGGACGAATACGTCCGCATGCGATCCAAGAGCGGCCGTCGCGAGGTTCGCCAGTCGCTGAAGAATATCGATACGGGAACGATTCGCGTGGATCGGGTGGAGAACCAGCAACAGCTTGATGCGGTTTGGGATCAGTTCGTCACGCTTCATCAACGACGTCGGCACGCGTCCGGTACGACGGGCTGTTTCGACCATCCGCCCTTTGACGTGTTTCTGCGTGATGCGGCATCCCAACTGTTCGATGCCGGTTTACTGGAATTGATCATCGCAACCAATGATGGTGTCCCGGTGGCGGCCCATTTCGCGATCGCCGACAACGACCGTTGGTACTTTTACCAATCAGGCATGGACCCGGACGCCGAAGCGTTACGTCCGGGGTTGAGCATGTTTTGCCACGCGATCCGTCAATCGATTGAGACGGGGCGAACGACGTTTGACATGATGCGTGGAGACGAACCGTACAAATTGCGTTGGCGGGCTGAGCTGATTCCGGCTCAGGAGATTCGAGTCTGCAGCCCTCGGCGATCGGCGCAATTGCGTCAACAAGTCGTCAAGGTCGGCGTGACCTTTAAGAACCTGGTCAAGTCGGGGCTCGGGATCGGTCAACCGCAGTCCTAGTGACTTCTGTCCGAGGTTCCTTAATCCACGCTTGAAACGCACAGTGAAACGAAGTACCAGGATGTCCGTGACGATGAAGATTCGTGAACTCGCACTGCACGCCTATTACTACGGCAGCTTGCCGATACGGGTGCGTTATCGCAACCGACTTGAAGCGGAAGGGCAAGCGCCGCTATGCGTGCTGTTCTATCATCGCGTCGCCGACACGCATCCCAACGGTTGGTCGATCGGCAATCGTGAATTCAAGCGTCAGATGCTTTGGTTGAAGCAGCATGCCGATGTGGTCTCGTTGGAGGAGATTCAAACGCGGATGCGATCCGGTCGCAACGATCGGGTGGCCGTCGCGGTGACATTTGACGACGGTTACGCGGAAAATTGCCAGCAGGCGATTCCGTTTTTGATCGAGCACGAGATTCCGATGACGTATTTCGTCGCATTGGATTTTGTGCTTCACGATCGCCCGTTTCCGCACGATGTTGCCGAAGGTCAGCCATTACCGGCCAATACGCCCGAGCAGCTTCGCCAGATGGCGGCGTCGGGGATCGAAATCGGGGCGCACACCCGCAATCATTGCGATGTCGGGTCGATCCAGGATCCCGAGACGATGGTCGATGAAATCGTGACCGCCACTGCGGAGCTTGGCGAATTGGTGGAGCAGCCGATTCGCTACTTCGCGTTTCCCTATGGCCAGAAACCCAATTTGAGCGCGGCGGCCGTCCATCTGGCAAAAACGCAGGGCTTGTCGGGCGTCTGTTCGGCCTATGGCGCGTACAATTTCCCGGGCAGCGATCCGTTTCACATTCAACGATTCCATGCCGATCCCGAGTTCATTCGATTGAAGAACTGGGTCACGATCGATCGTCGCAAAGTCGGTTTCGGACGCGGCTACGAGTTTGCCGAGACGGGCGTCACGGTGGCCGACGTTGCGGGGCGGTCCGGCCACGATACGGCTCCGCTCGCCGTGGCCAGCCTGGGTTCAGAAGCTTGATTCTGGCTAAAGCATCCGACGGCGGGAAACTTTCTCTGACCTTCTGCATCTAAGTCCACGCGGTGAGGTCGTCGTCGGCGCCGCCGAATCGTTCGGCGCTGCGCTTCGCCGGCCGAAATCGGAGGCAACCCGCCGATTGGATTGGAACCACCTCGGGATCGTTGACTGCCATTCAAACGTGGTCCACCCGAAGGGCGGGATTGTGAGTAAAATGACGCGTTGAAAAGCGACGCGGAGTCCCGCGGCCATCAATCGATTCGTGGAAAGAAAGATCATGTGGTTACGAGGTGGGCGGAGATCGGCCGGAAGCAGCGATGGTCGACCAAAGACGAGCGGCCGAGTGCGGCGGTTGCGCCATGAATCGCTGGAGCAGCGACGGTTACTGGTGGCGACGGTTTCGGTGACGGTCCAGACGCCGGTCGCCGTTCCCGAGGCACCGCTGCAGCGGATCGTTTACTCGTTCAATCGAGACGAGACCGTGGGGTTCTTGGCAGTCCCATTTGAACTGTCCGGAGACGCAACGTATGACGTGGACTACACGGCACGGGAACGGGACCGCGATACGATTTGGCTGCCCGACGATGCCCCCGTCAGCGGTGACGTCGTCGGGACTGCCACATTTTTTCCGGGTGAGTCGACGGTCGATTTGATCATCACCGCGCGAACCGACTCGATCAGCGAACCGCACGAAAGCGTGGTGGTCACGTTGGTCGAAGCGGACGAGTTCGGCCCGGTCTACAGTGGTGCGGCGCTAATCATCAGCCATCGAGACACCGAGTACTTTATTGCAGATGATGAGAATCGACTGGGGACGGTCGATATCGAAACCGGGGTCGTTGAGGTGCTTGGCAGCATCAATACCGCCGACACAATCACGGACATCGCGTTCACCGAAGACGGCCGACTATTCGCAATCTCGTTCGAGCGACTTTACGAAGTCCATTTGTCCGAGACGAGCGCGGGACTGATCCCGGTCACGTTGCTTGGGCAGCACGGCATCAGTGGTGCCAATACACTCATCGACGCCCGGGACGGTGATTTCGGAAGCGAAACGGGGGACCTGTTTGCCGTCGGCGACGGCTTCTTGGATTTGCAGCGGATTGATTTGGAACTGGTCAACGACGAAGTGGTGATGATGGATGTCACCACCGTGTTTGACATCGATGGCACGCTTCAGTCCCAACTGATGCCGTTTCGTTTTGTGGCCAGTGGTGACTTGGATTACCTGTCCGGAGGGCACTTGGCCTTATCGGCATCGGGGTACGATCAATTCGGAGTGTTCGACACCTATGATTCGTTGATCGAAATCAAGACGCCCGGTACCGGTGGTGTGATCGACAACTGGCCGAAACCGGCCCAGGACCCCGACGAAGACTTTGACAACGTTTTCGGTTACGCCTTTGACGGGAACGACAGCTATGCGTTTTCCGGGCACACGATGCTATCGGTCGGTCAGTTCAGCCGAGACACGTCCAGAGAATTGGAAATGACCGGCCGGCCATATCTGATCGGGACGCCGGCGGTTGCCAGGGGCAGGATTCTCGGCGATCAGGTCACGCAAAACACCATCGGGCTCTATCAAGGCGACATCTCGTTGTTCCACTTGAAGGAATCGCTCACGTCGGGGCCTTCGGATATTTATTTCGGGTTTGGCCCGAGCGGCAATGCGGGCTGGGTTCCGTTGAGCGGGGACTGGAATGGTGATGGCATCGACACGGTCGGTTTTTACCAAGGCGATATCTCGCTGTTCCATCTGAAAGATACGTTCACCTCCGGGGCCTCGGATCAGTACTTTGGGTTCGGCCCGGGCGGCAACGCCGGTTGGATTCCGTTGGCGGGTGACTGGGACGGGGACGGCGTCGACACCATCGGCCTGTACCAGCCGGATATTTCGCTGTTCCACTTGAAGGATTCGTTTACACCGGGGGCGTCGGATCATTATTTCGCGTTTGGGCCCGGCGGAAACGCCGGGTGGACGCCGCTGGCGGGAGATTGGAACGGTGACGGGATCGACACGATCGGCTTGTATCAACCCGATGTCTCCCTCTTCCACTTGAAGGATTCGTTCACTCCGGGAGCATCGGATCACTACCTGCAATTCGGCCCCGGCGGCGGCGGTCGGATTCCGCTGGTCGGCGACTGGGACGGCGACGGCTTCGATACGATCGGGCTGTACCGGGGCGACACCTCGTTCTTTCAATTGAAGGATTCGTTCACGGGCGGTGCTGCCGATCACTCGTTTGCGTTTGGCCCCGGCGGCAATGCGGGCTGGGTGCCGCTGTCGGGGGACTGGAATGGACGGACCATGCCTCCGCCCCCGCCGGCACCGCTAGCCTCAGCCGGTACGGTCCTTTCCGGACCTGAGCACACGTCGCTCAATGAGGTTCATGCCGACTCGGTGTGGCAAAGCTCTGGTTGGAGGCTTGTGGCCAAGGCCGAAGACGCAGGGTTCGGTTCGGTCGGAAAGTCGGACTCGGTCGTCGAATCGTCCCGCCGACCGACGGTTGACCGGACCGCCGACGCGGACGATTCGGGATCGCAACACACGGGGCTCGAATCAACGCCGCTGGAGTTGCTGGATGAATCGATGGCCCGGTGGCGTTAATCGTCGGTTGCCAGCGTCACCGCCGACCGCCGGTATGTTACGCTGCGGAAATCCTTCACGTTGAGTGAGACGGTGGTCTGGCGCATGATGATGTTGAGAGGATTTTCTTTCGATGGCGACTCGACGACCGGCGCGTCGGCGAAAACGACGGCACAGTGCCGCCGAATTTGAACAAGAACTGGTCGCACTGGTTCAACAAGGTCAGTTCAGCGACATCGTGGCGGCCTGTGAAAAGCATCGGCAACACAATCCGCTGTCGGTGTTGACGATGCATCTCTATGGAGTGGCGTTGACGCAATTGGAGCGGTTCGATGCCGCGATCGAGACGCTTCGGGCGGCGGCCAAACGGAGCGACGCCGAGAAAAACACGTTCCAAGCGACGGCGATCCGAAACGACTTGTCCAAGGCGTTTTATGCGGCAAAGCGATATGGGGAAGCCGTCGAGGTTCTGACGCGGTTGCGAGATCAGAATCCTGATGAAGTCACTTTTGCGAGAAACCTGGTTCTGGTGCTGGAGGAATCTGGACAACTCGATGCCGCGTTGAAGGTTTGCCAGGCGGCTCTCAAGCGATGGCCCGACGACGTGCACTTGGCGTTTCAGTTGGGCGACTTGCGGATGGCGGCGGAATCGTGGCAGGAAGCCGTCGACGCGTTGTCGATCGTCTTGAAGCTGGATCCCGATCATCAGTTGGCTCGGCGAAAGTTGGTGACGGCGTATCGGAGGCTGGATGATCAGGCGGGCGTCGCCGCGGCACTTCGCGCTTGGTTGCAACGGGCCCCCGATAACTCGATCGCCCGGCACCTGCTGTCCGCACAGGAATCCGGGGCAGATGATGTCGAAGCGTTGCCGTCGCGGGCCTCGGACGATTACGTCCGGGACGTGTTTGACCAGTTTGCCGAAACGTTTGACGAGCAGTTGCAGTCGCTCGATTACGCCGCACCGCGATTGCTTCGGTCCATGATTGCGGAACTCGAGCTGTCCGCCGACGGCAGCCTGTCGATCTTGGATGCCGGTTGCGGCACCGGTTTGATGGGCGAACTGTTGCGGCCGTTTGCATCACGACTGGTGGGGGTGGACCTGTCTGCGGGGATGCTCCAGCGGGCCGGCGATCGCGGTTACGACTCGCTGGTGTGTTCGGAGCTGGTGGCCTATTTGAACGAGCATCCCGACGAGTTTGAATTGATCGCGTCGATGGACACCTTGATCTACTTTGGTGATCTGGCGGCCGTTTGTCTGGCGGCCAATCAGTCGCTAAGTGGTGTGGGCGCCCCGCTGGTCTTTACGCTCGAGAAATGGGACGCATCGGACGGTTCGGCGGGGTACCATCTCAATCCATCGGGACGCTATTCGCATCGAGTCGATTATGTTCGGGAAACCTTGGGACGGTGCGGGTTTTCAGAGATCACCGTCAGGGAGTCCGTGTTGCGCAAAGAGGCCGGCAGGGAGGTGAGCGGACTGTGCTGGGTCGCGCGAAAGAGCGGTTCGAGTGTCAGACGCGATGGATAAGCTGCAGATGTCCGCTGCCGTAACGCTCGATGTTGATTTGAAAGGCGTCACGTTTCCAGGACGATTGCGACTCGGCCAGAGCGGCGTTCTGTTCGAAACGCACTTCGCTCAGCACGACTCGGCGACTGGGGCGATAGGAGAACAGGTTCACCGAGATGTTGAAGACTTCGTAGGCGTTGGCTCTCAGATTGGCAGACAGTTCGCCGCTTTCCAGGCTGTCAGCCACGGCTCCCATCGGGATTTGGGTCAAGGCGGCGCCCAGGATGGCGACGCAGCGGAGGTCACAGGCGATTTGACCGCGAACGGAGTCATTTCCGTCGGTATAGATCGCGACAGCGGCCGGCGAATGAACCTGATCTTCCGGTTTGATTTTGATAGCCGAAACCTTCAACCCGAACAGGTGGTTCATGAATTTGCCGATTTCGTCGGCAAGGATGGCGGGGCTGGCGATAGACATGGAATGGGGCGCTAACGGTAAGTCGGGGGCATCGTGAGGATCGGACCGCATGGACACGCTAGGTGAGGATCGGATCAAGTGCCGCTTGCATCGAACCCGGCGTGAAGGGTTTGGTGACGAGGAAATCGGCACCCGACTCGTGGGCCAGTTCTTTGGTTTCCAGACTGCTTTCTGACGTGATAAAACCGAAGCGGACGTTGTTGCCCGAATCACGAACGCGTTTGAGTAGGTCGATGCCTTTCATCTCTGGCATGTTCCAATCGGACAGCACCAGATCGGGCGATTCACTGGCGATCTTGTTCAGCGCGTCGACTCCGTTTTCCGCCTCGATCACGGTGAATCCACTGAAGTCGGTTTGTTTCAGTGTGCGGCAGACAATCATTCGCATTGCTTTGCTGTCGTCAACGATCAGGATTTTCATTTTCGTTCTCCTTGAAACGATTGGCCAGTAGCGGGGGAGGAGCTCATGCTTGGATCAGTTCGACGGTGAGAAAGGTTCCACAAACGTCGTACATGATCGTCAGACTGGTGGGTGTCGGATCTGGTTGTGCGGCTCCGACACAGGGCAGCGAAAGGATGCAATCCTGGTCGATCATTCCTTTCACGTTCCCACCGATAACATTGACGACTTCGCCGAACGCATCCAAAACGTCTTCGTCGTCCAGAACGTCGGCGGCTTGAGCAAACATAGCACAGGCGATGCGGCGGGCCAGTTTCTCGGGCGCGTAAATCTGCAGAGTTGCTTGCCAGGAGCCAGAAATCCGAACCGCAGCCATGAGTTGGTTGGGGACGATTGTTTCGGGCGAACCTTCGCACGATTGGTGCGGCAGATCGAGCATGGTCGTCAAGACATCCTGGACCATCCGCGCGAGACTCCGGTGACTGATCCTGTCGTGACCGCTCGGCTCAGATAGCCGCGGGGCGATAATAAACGGTGTCATCAATTTCTTTCCTTTGATAGGGAACGCACAGTCCAATCAGAGTCTCGGCGGCTCCGATGACAAGGTATCCATCGGGACGCATGGCACCGCGAAGTCGTTTCAGAATGTTTTGCTTGGTCGGCTGATCGAAGTAGAGCAACACGTTGCGGGCGAGAACGATGTCGAATTGCCCGAGGTACGGCCAGGGCCGCGCCAGATTGATGCGATGGAATTCGATCCGCTCGCGCAGTTCAGGCTTGGCCTGCCAAACCGCACCGCGGCGATCGAAATGGCGAAGACGTTGGGCGGCCGGTAATCCGCGGCCAATTTCCAGTGAGCTGAACGTCCCCAGCCGTGCCCGTTTGATCATTTTTTCGCACAAGTCCGATGCGGTGATGCGAATGTCCCAGTCGTGCAAGTGGCAAAAGTGGTCTTCCAGCAACATTGCGATGGAATACGGTTCTTGTCCGCTGGAACACGCGGCGCACCAGATTCGCAGCTGCTTTCGCTTGCGGTTGTTGGCGACGATTTGCGGTAGCACTCCCTTGGCCAGCGATTCGAATACGGAGGCGTCACGAAAGAAGCTGGTTTCGTTGACGGCGACCGCTTCGACCACCTGGGAGGAAAGCGCGGAATCGTCACCGCGACGCAGTTGTCGGACCAAGGACGAGACGTCTTTCAGACCTGCGGTGCCGGCAATCGGCGCGAGCCGTTGTTCGAGCATGCCGACGTGTCGTGCCGCCAACCGTTGTCCCGAATGATCGGCGACCAGCGTGCGAAGGAATGCGAAGTCGGCGGTGGCGAGTGTCATTACAAAGGAGACCGGCTGCGTTGCGGTGATCAACTGGTAGAGGCGGTCAGGGGTTCACGCATGCCGGAGCCGACGACGCGAAGGATTTGCGAGGCGATTTGATCGAGCGGTAAGACGCGATCGGCGAGTCCGGCATTGGCCACTTGGCCGGGCATGCCCCACACGATGCTGCTTTCCTGGTCTTGGACGTAAACCCGGGCTCCGCAGGCTTTGAGCGATTTGGCGCCCCGCGCGCCGTCCTGTCCCATTCCGGTCAAGACAATCCCCAACGATTGATCACCGAAACAGTTGGCCAGCGAACAGAACAGCGGATTGACCGAAGGACGACAGGCGTTTTCCGGGGGCTCCTGATTCAATCGCACGTGGACCCCGTCACGTTCTCGTGATGCGACCATGTGATAGTCGCCCGGGGCAATCAGGACGGTGCCCGGTGTGAGCCGATCGCCGTCGGCGGCTTCACGAACACAGTGACCGGTTTGTGAAGAGAGACGTTCGGCCAGCAGTCCGGTGAACACTGGTGGCATGTGCTGGACGATCAGGATCGGTGCGGGGAAGTCTTGGGGCAGCCCGGACAGCAGTTTGGACAAGGCCTGGGGGCCACCGGTGGAAACGCCGATGGCGATCGCGGTGACGCTCCGTGTGGAGCTCTCGGCGTCCCTGGTGGGGAAGGTGGTGGTCGGCTCGGCAGCGGAGGCCGTCGCCATCGAGTCGGCTCGCTTGCCGGCGGTCCATTGCATCAGCTTGGGGATCAGGTCCCGCCGCAGCGAGTCCAAGGCTTTTTGAATGTGTCCGGCACCGGTCGGTTTGGTGGCAAAGTCGGTGGCCCCGGCGGCGATGGCATCGAGCGACGCTTCGGCGCCACGGCTGGTCAGCGAACTGAACATGATGACCGGCAGGGTACGTCCGAGTTTACGAATCTCTCGGACCGCCTCGACGCCATCCATGACCGGCATTTCGATGTCCATCACGACAATGTCGGGACGGGTCTGATCGAGTTGGTCGATGGCGTCACGTCCGTGCTTGGCTTCGCAAACTACCGTCATCGAGGGTTCCAGCTCCAACGCGGTTCGGATCAACCGGCGCATGATCGCTGAATCGTCACACACCATGACGCGAATCTCATTGTTCATAGTCAAGCTTCCTTCGACGTTAGGAAAGATCGCTGGGATCGCGCGGGTTGTCTTGCAGGACTTCGCCGAAAATCGTTTCGACGATCCCGTTGTCGTTGTTCAAGAGCTGCGGATGGCCGTTTTTGGCGATCACATGAGCCCCGCGGTTAAGTCCGACGTCATAGTCGGTGGCTTCTTCGTACCGTTGGAAGTGATTGGCGATGTGGTCGGCCGCGGCGACCAGCGAAATCAGCTTGCCGTCGGGGTGATGGGTTTCTGGCAGGTGATGCAACTCGATGGAGGCCACTAAGGCGCGGGGGAGTCCGTTGTGCGTGGCGAACCAGGCGCCGAACGCACAGTGGTCGATGCCCAGGATTTCATTTTCGGCCGTCAAACACTGTCCGTCTTCGACAAACGCCAACGGGTCGGCCTTGGCGAAGGACTCGGGGGCGGCGACCGCCAACAGCAGGCGGCCGAAATCGTGCAGCAGGCCGGCGGTGAACTCTTCACCCTCGAAACCGAGTCGCAGCTGTTTGTTGATGTAGCTGGCCACCTTGGCGGTGCGAAAACTGTGTTGCCAAATGACTTCGCGGACCCACTCTTGTTCAAGCGGCATGCTTTTCATCAAGCTCGCCGCGCTGGAGGTCAGGATCAGGTTTCGGCATTGCCGCAATCCGAGTCGAACGACTGCTTGGCGAAGACTGACGACGGGGGAACTGGCAGCGAAATACACGCTGTTGGACAGCGACAGGATTTCGGTGGCGAGTTTGACGTCGCGCTCGATGACTCCGGCGAATTCGGCGGTCACACAGTCGGGGTCTTGCGCCAGCTCCAAGGCTTCGGTGGCGACCGCCGGCAGCATGGCCAATTCGTCCGAACGCTTGAGAAGGGCTTGTTTGAGCTTTTCGGGTGGGGAGCAGGTTTGGACGGTCATCAGAGATACCACTGTAATGATTACGTAGGGGAGTCGGGCAATTGTCGGTGCCGTTGCGCGACGGGGTCGGCAGGAACTGCTAATTTTCTCGAACGTAGGGGAACACGGACATCGGGCCGCCGCCGTCGCCCCACCCCTCATCCAAATGGTGCCACCCACCATTTAGTTGACTCTATTTCCCCGCCGGGGTAGAATCGGGCCACCATTGCTTTCGGGGAGGAAGATACCATGGGACGTCCGTTGCGTTCAGAGCAGGTTGCGGTTGATGAAGTGTCGATTGTCCATGCCGTTCAGCGGTGTGTCCGGCGTGCTTTTTTAGCGGGCGTCGACCGGGCGACGGGAAAGGATTACGGC
>WCIL01000051.1:0-56193 GCA_033042175.1 Phycisphaera sp. RhM | reverse complement strand
GGGCTGCCTTCTCGACTACTTCAGGATTTTTCGAAATCTTTTTGTCGGCATTCTCGGTCATGTAAACTCTCCGTGCCCTCAACTTTGAAAAACTCAAAGTTGTCTCACTCATGTTGGCACTGAGGGGTCCGCCACCGCCTCCGACCCCTCCCCCCGAAAAAGACTGTTCAATCGACACCCCCTGTCTCCTACCTGTGCAGCGAACTACCGGGTTTTTGTGTCTCGAATCCCTATCCCAGATATTTCGAATCCGGCCAAAACGGCTAGCAAAACCGTTGATCGAATCCGGATTCCAACCCCTTTGAAAAAGTCAGCTAGCAGGTGACCTGAGGCACACTTGCCGGCTCTGTTCAACACCGCCTCACAGGAGTAACTGACATGGATGATATTGACATTGCTGCTGCGATTATTCCCAGCGGCGACGATGAGACCGGGACCGCAGCAATTGCGATCGATCCCGAGCTACAGGCAGAGATCGATGATATGCGTTCGGCAACGAAGGAGGTCACCGCAGCGGAGGAGGATCCCGAGAGCGTCTCTGTAGGCATCGACCTCACCTCGGAAGTAGTGGCGGCTCACATGGGCCTGACACGCATCATTGACGCCCTTAAGGATTCGCCTTTGGCGGTGCCCGACAAGTCGGTTTCGATGGTGCTCCGGCTGTCTGAAAAGTTCCGTAGCAGGGATCTACGTGACGCTGCCGAGAATGCTTTCGGCGTGAGGAATAAGGCGTTCAGTGATTTTTTGAGATCCGAGAAGCTAGATCCGGCTGAGATTCACAAGCCGGAGAATGCTGGTGTCTGGCTGTCGCTCCGATCGAAGTGGCAAGAGTCGAACCAAGCAGGATGATACCGCCGGGGGCGACGGGGACCGACGATCGGTCCCCTGTCCCCTGGGGCGTGAACAAGCAACCAAGGAAGAGAGGAGATCAATGAGCGCATCGATACCATGCCTGTCATGCAGGCACGCTCGGAGCAGAGTAATCCACACCGACTGCAGGGGCGGTGACATCGTCCGGACTCGGAGATGTTCCCGGTGCGGCACCGTTTACAAAACGAAAGAGGAATTCTGGCACCTCGTGGAAGAGCGACCGCAACGGCGATTCCAGCTACAGCCAGTGAATGTTGAGTCCGTCCCATATACGGGGCCAGCGATCCTCTAATTGCGATCGCTTCGCGGTAGCTTCCTCCTAACTCAAGGAGGAGCACCGTGACAGACCAACTACAGCCACCGACGGACGACGCATCGCAAGGAAGCGAGGCCGTCAGTGCATTCTTGACGGCCAGTGAATCCCTGGCCCGGCACAAGTTTTCTCAGACTCGCATTGACGAGCTGCGCGAAAACGTCTCGCTGCTCTACGAAAAACTGGATGCGTCGGTCAGTGGCTTCGAGGAGCTGATTTTTAAGACTCAGGCAGAGGCCACGAGGCTAGAGCAGGAGGCCGACGAGGCCCGTCGAACCTACTACGTCGCACGCGAGCGACTGCCCCGTACTGATGACGAGCAGGCTGAGTATCAATCGGCTCGTGATGAGATCGGACGGCTCCTCCAATCGCAAAAAGACTTGCACGCAGCAGCCATGACGGCTGAGCGCAGTCTCGCGCAAACCATCAGTGAGCAGCAGCGCCCAAACCGGCGACCGCTACCCACTGACGGCGAAGACCTGGCAGCCGCACGCTGCAAAGTGGTCGACGCGCAAGCCCAAACAGAACAGGTCAAGGCGGACCTCGAGACGGCACGCCAGCGACTCTCTGACATTTTGTTTGCCGTCTCGAAACGATACGAGGCAAAGGAATGACCTTACGAGATTTGCAGGCAGTGGAAGCAAGCGTTTGCGCAGCACATGGAATCCCCGAAGATGTGCAGGCAGAGTATTACGCCCGCATTGGACTCGGCGAGATCAGCGACGAGATCCTGAACGACGCCAACAGCGCGAAGTTTTCGAAGCGGCAATCGCTTTGCGACCTGTTGGCGACGATGGTCGAGGCAGCGAACCCTTCCTACGATGGGCGTTGGCAGATCTCTCAACTCCTGCAAGAGTCACAGCGTCTCGATCGAGAGATCAAGGCCTCGGGCTCCGGCACGTCGACGATGAGCTTGAGCGGCATCATCAGCAACGTGGCAAACAAGTCGTTGTTGACCGGCTTTAGCGATGCGCCGAAAGTGATGAGGCAGCTAGCAAAAGTGGACTCGCAGTCGAATTACCATGAGCGCAAGTTCTACCGCGCTGAACTCTCTGGAGACTTTTTCGGCGCGGTCGGTGCCTCCGGCGAAATCAAGCACGGGACGCTTGTCGAGACCGGCTATTCGGTGCGTCCAATCCAGCACGGAAAGCAGCTTGGCTTTTCGGAAGAGGACATGCTTGCGGATGATTTATCTGTCCTGACCGGCGCTGGAATCATGCTCGGAGACGAGGCAGCCCGGCGAGTCGAGTTCGAGTTGTCGGCGCTCCTGTGCGAGGCCATGGCAGACGTTGGCAGCGGCAATTTTTTCGACAGCGCGGTCAATTACATTAATGGGTCGACAACCGCACTCTCGATCGACAGTATCAGCACCGCAGACGGATTGCTGGCAGCGATGACCAACAGCCAAGGCGATCCCATCTCGATGAATCCGACGCACCTACTGGTGAGCGGATCGAATCGAGCAACGGCCCTACAGATTCGCAATAGCACCGAAGTGCGTAACGCATCTGCAACTGGTCGAGAGCCGGTAGGGAATCCGTACCAGAATGAATTCGACGTGATGAATTCGAATTGGCTTCTCTCTGGTCGGCATGCCAATCCATGTGCTCCGGAGAGCTGGTTCCTCGCCTCGGTCTCTCGTATGTCGGCGCCATTGTTGCTCCAATTCGTTGGCAGCGATGTCCCGACGGTTCGCAATTTCGCCAATGATCCGCAGCGCCTCGGTGTGACGATGAGAGCTACCCTTCCGTTCGGCGTGGCCTTGTTCGAGCCGAAGAGCATCATTGCCTCTAAAGGCAAAGCATAGTACGCCACAGCGATGGCTGGCGGCGGGGGCAAGTCTCCTTGGGCGGTCTCTGACCGATGACCCCACCGCCGCCAGTCACCGCCCCATACGACATCGGGTGTCAGCAGCCGGATGCCAGCGGGGCAGCGATCGAAAGATCATTGCCCCGCGCCTCTTATTTTGCGTGACCTAGTCACGCTTTGGCGGCGACCTCGCTTGTCTCTTCCCGAGGTCGTCGCCTCTTTCTCTTTTGCTTAGTGCTATGGCCGTCACGTTCAAGCTTTCGATCGATTTTAAAAAGCAACGTTTGCGCAAAACCGTAAAGTCGGCGGAGCGGGCCATGCTCCAAAAGTTTGGAAGCTTCGCGCGTACGGCAGCGCGTCGATCGATTAAGTCTGCGCCAAAGAAGGCGAAGACAAAACACGGCTTTCAAACAACGTACCGTAGCGGGAAAAAGGCTGGGCAACGTCGGTTCGTTCGCGGCAAGTACTCGCGACCTGGCAGCCCGCCGTACTCGCGAGACAAGCGATCGAAAGACATTCGATACGCCGTCAATGCATCGCGTGGCTACGTCATCTGCGGGCCTGTCGTGTACTCCGATGCGTCGAAGCGATCGAGCCGACGCGCGACCAACGTAGCCGAGTTTGGCGGACGAACCACACTCACCTTTGGCGGCTATCGGAAGAAGAAAAAAAGCGGCGAGACAAAGTACGTTCGCAAGTGGCGCAAGAGTGTGAATTACGCGGCGCGACCCTACTTGTACCCCGCCGGAAAACAGGCTGCCGCTGATGTGATGCGGTCGGTTGAACAAGACAAAATATTTTTGCGAGCTTGGAGGGCAAGCTAAATGAGTGGCGAAAGACGGATCGAGGCCGGCAATGCTTTTTTGACGTTCGACATTCGGTCGAAGTCACTACTTGCCGGCATAGGTAAGGTAGAGGGACGTTTGAAGCGCTCAGCGTCAAAGATAGACGCGATGGGCGCCCGCATCAGCAATGCAGGCCGCGGGATGCAGGGCCTGGGCAAAGGCATGATCGCAACTGCAACTGCCGCAGCGGCTCCTCTTGTCGCAAGTACGGTGCGCTTCGCCGGCTTTTCCGACAAAGTGCTAGAGGCAGGTGCCAGAATGCAGGCCACTAAAAAGCAAGTCGAGCAACTGTCTGTTGCATCGCGCAAGCTTGGCCGGCAAACGTCATTCACGGCAGCGTCGATGGCGGAGCTGTCGGGAGTGCTTGGGCAGGCCGGGTTCTCGCCCCGACAGGTTCTTGCGATGCAAGACGGTGTGCAGAAACTGGCTCGCGCTACTGGTGTTGAGTTGGCTGAGGCCGCCGGAGTTGTTGCGGGAACCTTGCGCCAGTTCAATTTGCAGGCGAACGAAGCAGGAAGAGTTTCGGACGCAATGGCCGCGGCGGTGAATGGAAGCTACGTAAATTTGCTTGGCCTGGGCGAAAGCCTCTCTTATGTCGGCAAGGTCGCGCAGAGCAGCGGTCTATCGCTTGAGCAGACCTTGAGCGCTGTCTCCGCCCTCGGCGATGTAAGTATCCAAGGTTCGCAAGCAGGAACGAGCCTTCGCCGAATGCTTCTGTCACTGACGGCAGATGTCAAGCGAGTTGAAGGGGTCTTTGGAACGTCTCTTAGCGGCAGGTCGTTTGCCGACCAAATGGATGCAATTTCGAAGTCGGTGAGAGGTATGTCGACTAATATTCGCGCAGCCAAGATGGAGGAGGCCTTTGGGTTGATCGCGGTCACCGGAGCGATTGCCTTGACCGACTCGATCGACAGGATGCGAGAGTTGGAGAAGAGCTTCCTTTCCGCACGAGGCGAAGCAGCCCGTACGGCAAAGGAGATCGACAGCGGCCTCGGTGGCAGTTTTAGGAGGGCGTTGTCGGCGGGAGAAGGATTGGCACTTGCCATCGGCAAATCCCTCGAGACACCTGTCGTCGGCGCGATTGAAAAGATCTCCGCCGGCATCAATCGACTAACCGATCAACTGGAGGCCAACCCGGGCCTCGTTAAAAAATTCGCCGTCGGCCTCCTTGCCGTCGGTGCCGCCGGAGCTGGCCTAGTCGGCCTCGGATCCGCTGTCGTTGCGATCGGTTCGGCGTTCTCTGTTGCGGCACTAGGTGTCACTGCGATTGCATCATCGATCGGTGCGGTCGTGACGGCATTCGGCATGATCGGCGCGATTCCGATCGCAGTAGCACTAGGGGCGGCGGTTGCGGCATTCGACGCGCTCGCGCTCGCAGCACTGTACTCCACGGGCATATTGGACGGGCTGTCTGGCATTGCGAGAAAGAGCGGCGCGATTGTGTCGTCGACGTTCGAGCGAGTCGCCTCCGACGTGCGTTCCGTGGGGCGTGAGATCGCAACGAGTATCGGTGGATCAATCGAGCGCATAGGTGATGCATTTCGGCAGGGCGATACGCTCGGCGCGATCAAGCAATTCGGGTCCGAGGTCGTGCATCATTTTCGAATCCTGGCAGTCGGGATCGAGATCCCATTACTGCAGGCGGCCTACGTGGTCGGCGCGGCATTTTCCTCGATGTTCTCGACGATCGCGTCAGCCTATGGGGGGTTGGTCAGCCTCATCGCCAAGGTCGACCCTACTGGATTAGCTAGTGATATCGCCGCTGCTGCTCGGGTATCCCAGGCAGCTGCCGGCATGATCCCCCGCGGAGTCCAGGCGGAGATAAACGACGCGCAAAAAAGGCTAGCCCAGCTGCTGGCCAACCCGCCAGCAATACAAGTATCGGTCGGTGGCTCTCGATGGTTTGCCGACCTCCGGAGCGGCGCCATGAATCTCGCCGAGACAGTGGTCGGTGCTTTCCAAACTGGCATCGATGCCATCGGTGGCGCGACAGCCAGCGGCCTCGGTCAAGCGGCCAAGACAAAAGGATCCGGCGGCAGCGTAGGCTCGACGACTGCGATGTTCAGTCGCAACAACGCATTGTTCGGTTTGAGTACGGGCTCGGTCGATGACCAGCAGCTATCGACGATGGAAGACATGCTGGCCGAGCTGGCGGAGATCAACAAAAACACCGCAGGCAACGACCACAAGACGGCCTCCGATGTGGGCTCGCATATCGCCGAGGGGCTCCGGGCTGCCGGTAGCGTCATGTCAGACGCACTGTCACCGCTCGCAACTGGGCTGTCTAACGCTCTTGGCATTATCGGTAACGCGGTTACACCATCGGGCAAGCCAGAGCCCAAAAAACCACTGCCCGAACCAGAATTCACCGGCCCCGTAACTGGGCGGCCAATGTACTGGGATCCGAACGGTCCCATGCCCTCTGGTATCGCACCACCGGCACCGATGACGCAACGTCCACAGGTTGGCCCTCCGGAGCCGGAGCCGGCGATTGTGAGGCCGACGACTGGTGTGCCGCTGAACGGCGTGGGCACGATCGAGCATCACGTACGCCGCATGGCCATCTACCTGGAGGCAATGAAAGACGCAGTCGCGTGGTTCCCTAGAGAGCAGCCGACATTTCAGCCCGGCAAGTACGACGCAACGCCAGTGTGGTCCAATGCGATCGATCAGTTCGGCAGGGACATCATGACGGGTCTCAACGGTGCTCTCCATGCCGGCGGAGTGATTAATGGGTACAGGGCAAAGGGAGGTCCAGTGAAAGCTGGTGGCTCCTACGTCGTCGGTGAGAAGGGCCCCGAGATGTTCGTGCCGACTGAGTCCGGTCACATCCTGAGCAACGGCCTGTCGAGCAAGATTGACGGCATGTTTGCCGGCGGGACCAACGACCGAAAGAACAAGTTGATTTTCGGCGGCATCAAAGCGCCAAAGATCGATCGACCGCAAGGCTTCGCGCCCAAGATCACGGACACCCGAGGCATCCTCGATGCACCCCAGCCACTCCGGCAGATGGGAACCTCCGGCAAGCTGGAGACACAGCTCCAAAAGAAACGCGAAGCCGCCAAAGCGAAACGCGATCGACTGGAGCGGGCCAGAGCGGCCAAGAGCGCTCGCGAAGCCGAGATGGCCTCCAAGGCTGGGCAACACGCGAAAGCCCGACAGGCACGACTAGAGAAGGGGCAACGCCTAAAAGACATGCGGGCACAGATCCACGCACCGATCGGCGGTCAGTCCATGGCCGATCGGACCCGCCGCTCGAAAGAAGCGATGCGGCAGGCTCAGTTCGGTGAGCTGACGAAGGCCTCGTTCCAAAACCCGAAGTACGCCCCGCAGATCCGCGGCGATGTGGATCGCGCCGCGGCAAAGACCCATGCGGCTATGCAGCGCGATACTGGCGGGCAAAACGAGCAGGAGGTGCAGCAGGAGCTGCGGAAGCAAACGGCGATCCTGTCGACGATCGCCGGCAACACAGAGTTCGCAATGGCGTAGCCAAGGATGGCACGATGGGTAGAAGAGGATGCACGCAACGTTCGATGCTGGTAGATGCGCACCTGGACGAGTACATTGGCAATCCTCACGCCCGCTTATCCGACCGGATGGCGTGCGAGGAGGTGGAGGCGTCGATTAGATTTCAGGGGATGGCGCTAGGGCGGGATTGCGAGATATCTTCGGACTCTGTCGAGTAGCCGCCTCATTCGCGGCTTACAGCTGGTTGACTACGCCGAGTGAGATTGAGGCGTATGATGCCGACTATCGGGCACGAAGAGAGCGTTGCGAGAGTACGGCTAAAACGCACCGATTATTTTTGGATGAATAGGACGGCAAGACTTCATAAGCTCGGCGGTCATCCAGCTGCGACGCAGCGCCGAGCTTATGAAGTCTTGCCGTCCTGTGCAAGGGGGGAGGCAGCGAAAAAGAGATCGTGAGGATGGCTGGAAAATTCCCAATTTTATGCATGTTTTTGGGAAATTTCTGGTACATTCCGAGACATGCAATCCATTGAAAACAAAGCACTTAGCAGAATTCATGGCCACGGGAGGGGTTGGGTTTTCACTCCAGTCCATTTCAGTGACCTAGGCAACAGCGAATCGGTAAGAAAAGCTCTTCAGAGCCTAGTCAGCCGGGGGGCAATCAGGCGGATCTCCAGAGGTCTGTACGACTATCCATCACGGCACCCAAAGCTTGGCGAGCTGGCAGCGACCCCAGAGCAGATTGCGAAGGCTCTTGCCGGAAAGGAGCACGCAAAGCTTCAGCCGACCGGCGCCTATGCGGCCAATTTATTAGGACTGTCATTGCAAGTTCCTGCGAAAGTGGAGTTTCTAACGGATGGACGCAGCCGAACCGTCAAGGTAGGCAATCAAACGATCAAATTGAAGCAAACAACACCCAAGAACATGGCAGCAGCAGACCGCATCACGGGCTTGATAATTCAGGCACTACGGTTCATCGGCAGGGACAATGTGAATTCCTCTGTGATATCAAAACTTGCCGAGCGGCTGTCTGCGGAGGACCGCCAAACACTGATTCGGGATATCAAACTTGCCCCCGCTTGGATTGCAGACGTCTTTCGCACGCTGGCTGAGTTGGAGAAATAAAGTGGATTCAGTCGCTCGACTCGATGCCAATGAGCGACGCCTGTATTTTGAGCAGGCGGCCGCAAACCAAGGGCAGCTATCCGCCCAACTCATCGAAAAAGACTTCTGGGTATGCTGGACGCTTCGGCGCATTTTCAGCCTACCACAAGCCGAACACTTGACTTTCAAGGGTGGTACATCCCTCTCTAAAGTCTACCATGTCATCGAACGATTTTCTGAGGACATCGACTTGACGATTGACCGAGAGCATCTCGGCTTTGGAGGTGACGATGATCCTGAGCAGGCAGCGTCAAACAAAGAAACGGAACGACGAATCGAGCGACTTACCGCGTCATATAAGGATTATGTTTCTAGTCAGATCTATCCTCAACTGCTCCAGGCGATCTCAACTTCAATCGGTGCCAACAGCAGTTTCTCGGTCAAAGTGAATAATGAATCCGACACAATCAATTTCGAGTTTCCAACGTCGGTATCGAGTGGACTGAGCCAGTACTTCGCGCCATCAATAAAGATCGAGTTTGGTGCCCGAGCAGATTCCTATCCCGTCGAGACAGCAACGATCAAAAGTTACCTGCACGAGTTATTCCCTGGCCTTATTGAGGACGGCGATGTCTCGTTAAGTGTGCTGGATGCTGAACGCACCTTTTGGGAAAAGGCAACCATTCTACATTCAATCTATCACCGTCCGGCTAACAAGCCGCTGGGCCCACGGCATTCCCGCCACTACTACGATCTTTTTAAGCTAGCTTGCTGTGAAATTGGTGAAAGAGCGGTGAAGCGACTGGAATTGCTCAAGCGTGTTGCGGAACACAAACGCATATACTATCGAGCTGGCTGGGCAAAATATAATGAAGCGAAGCCCGGTTCCCTAAGGCTCGTGCCAAACGAAAGGCGAATACAAGAGTTGAAGTCCGACTACCAAGCCATGCAGCCAATGTTTTTTGGTGACGCTCCGACTTTTGAAAAAATCACGAGCCAGCTTGGCTTGCTTGAAGAAGGAATTAATAGCATCGCCTAACGAAGGATGTCGCGCAAGTTGAACAATTGAGCGACGCCCGAGTAGAGAGAAACGATGCTCGGCGTCACAAAGTGGCAATAGCCTTCTTGGCATTCTCGTCACTCTGGAGGGCGTACCATTTTTGCAGGACGGCCAGTGAGTGCCCTAGCCACTTGGCAACTTCATGTGCCGGGACGTGAGCCAGCAACTCGGTTGCACGAGATTTCCGCAAGATGTGAGTGATCTTACCCCACGGCTCATGACCGGTTGCCTTGATCATTTTCTTTAGGGTGGTGCGCGCGTTGGCATCATGTGGCCATCGCTTCTGAAGAGGCCCCGAGCGTTGGTCTGCCGGCACCGCCTCAAGGTATGGCCGAAGCTTCGAGAACAGCGGGCATCGCCGTGTCTCGGTCTTGCTGGACCGTACAGTCATCCATCCGGTTATTAGGTCAATGTCATCCCACTCGGTTAGGGCGGTCTCGTGGTACCGGAAGCCTCCAAAGCGACATAGGGCCAAGATCATCTTCGCGTCTGGGCACTCCAGTTTGTCGATGATGTTATTGACGGTCTTGGCTGGCACTGGGCGCTGAAACTCCGTGTTGGCAACTGCTCCAGTTCGGACCTCATCGAATGGATTGGTGTTGACGATCTTGCGTTGACACGCCCATGTAAACACTTGCTTGACCCGGCTGCACTGCTTGCGGACTGTTGCCTCGGCCTTGCCGGCTTTGAGCAAGTGCGCTCGAAAGCCGGTAGCGTCTGTCTTATCGAGGCTCTCGATCGGCTCGACGTCTCTTTCGCGATGCTGCAGGTACGCCTCGAAACTCTTGTGGGACAGCTTCATTTGCTCGACCGTTCCCGGCTTGGCGTGGTACTGCTCCATGTAGTCATCGGCAGCGCGTCGCCAGTTGGGTTTCTGCCCTGCCGCCTCTGTTTGCTTGGTCCGCTCCGGGACAATCTCGTTGGCCACAAGCTTGGCGTGTAGGTTGTCCGAGATCCCGGCAAGCCATTTTGCGTCATCGGCGTCCATGGTGAGGTCGGCAGCCCTGACCACCGCTAGGCGACGAACACGGCTCTCGATCTTTTGCGCAGCATCTTTCGTGACCTGGGGGACGTAGATCTCGATGCGACTGCCCTCATGTTGAAAACGAATCTGGTAGCCGGTTTTCAGTTTTCGTACTGGCATGTTTCGGGTCCTGGGCTGGGTAGCATTCTGTATAGGGTACCCGCTATGGTACCCAGTCAGGTCGGGACACGTAAGGACAGGTCGAGACACACGATCACGCGCCGCCCCGATAAACACGGCAATTCCTGGTTTCTACAGCGTTCCAGAAACGAGGGTTCGCTTCCTAGCGGGGTAGCTATCTCTCATCATTCTGATGACGCCAGGATCGGCCAGATCGAGACAAATCCCGTCTTTCGCCGTCTCGATCGCTATCTCCCCTGATCCTCCTTGATCCCCTGTCTTCCCGTGCTGTGCGGTGTCCTGCGGTGTCTGCGGTGCGGAGTGCGGTGTCCTGTGCGGTGTCCTGTGCGGTGTCGCGATCGTCGGTGTCTGTGTCGCCTTAGCGAAAGCTTCGTCCGTTCCCATCGCGTAATGCTTGAAGGCGATCTTGGGCGAATTGCCTAGCCATGTGGTGACGTCCTTCGCGGGAAACCGTCCCAGCAATTCCGTTTCGCGCGTCGCCCGAAGGTTTTGAAGGAGCTTCGGCCAGGGCGTCAGTTTCGCCTTCTCGATCATTCGCTTCAGCTGAGTGCAGGGATTCGACCCTAGCTCGTATCGCGTCTGTAGATCATTCCCTTCGCGCCGACGTGATTACCGAAGTCGAAGCTTTCGCCCGTTTCGAGATCGCGACCGACCAGCGCCCTCGCAAACTTATAAAGGTTCGACTTGGCGGAGAATTTCTTCGAACAGATTCGCGACGCGCATTCACCGTCGTGATCGCCGCCGATGATCTTGAACGCGAGCAAGACGCCCACGCCGAATCGAACAGCGTTTTCGGTGTAGGATTCCAGCCCCGCGAATTTCGCGTTATACGAACCAGCTGGCACACCACCGGCAGCAGAAACTACAAATTGAGAAGACATAGCGTTTAATCCGTTTCATCTTCGTTGTCAGATTCGATTTCATAATCTTCGGGCGGCACGATCCGCCCATACTCTCCATCGTGGGCAGGGATAATTCCCGCCGCGCACTGCGAACAACGAATCGTCCGCTCTCCATCGATAAAACAGACAGCGAGATCGTCAGAGGCGACCCCGCAAGCGTCGCAGCGATCAGCCATCGTCGCGGCCAAGCTGATCGATCGCAGAATTGACCACCGATCGCCGCCAGCGAGGGACCCCGCCCAGCTTGACACCCTTCGGCCAGTCCTCCCGCTCGATCAGTCGATCGAGTGATCGCGTCGAGATCTTCAAGATCCCCGCGATCTGCTTCTTCGTGAAAAACTCATCGATGTCTACCGCCATAAAACAACCCCTCAAAACGCAAAAGCGTCATGCGATCGATCGACGTGTCGATCGCGACTGAGGGGAAGGCTAGGAAGGCGAATTCGCGAGAACGGGCGACGTAACGCGACGTCGCCTGTTTGTCGCTTCTCTGTCAGAGTGCGACGCGAAAAGACAGGTTAGGGAAGGAGCAAGACACGAGAAGAAACTTTGGGAAATAACAGGCGACAGGTCAGCCTGTCGTCTTGTGTCGCCTACGTTTCGCCTGTTCCGCTTTGATCAAGTTGTCGAGTGTATCAAGCCGGCTTTTTTCACTCTTTTCACAGCGTCGAGAGAAAAACGCTTTCGATCGCTTCGTCCACTTCGTTTCGTTGTCAAGCCAGCCAGCTTTTTGCATTCCTGAGTTTTCGTACTCCTTCAAGAATTTTGCTCTCGCCGTCGTGTCGTCGTAAGGCTTTTCGTCTGGACTATTGATCGAGTTGTCGACGCCCTCTGCGCCGCCATCGTTCTCGTAATGAAGTTGACGGTACGCGTGAAGATCTCGCAAGACTTGGCCATTCTCGCTATAGAGTGAATGTCGCAAACACGTCGATGGAAAACTGCTTCTCATTTCCAAGCAAGCCTCGTGAAGCGTCTTGCGATTTGACACACTCCTCAGTCGATGGCATTGTTGGGACCACTTATACACCTCATCGACTAGACGATTGACACGAAATATCACAGGCCCGCCCGACGTTGGATTACTATCGCGATTACTGTATTTCAATAGAGACATTAACGAGCGAGTTGCCACGTGCAGACGTGCTTGTGCTTCGAGCAGTTTCTCCCTCAGATGATCAACCTTTGCCAGTTCCGTCTGGACTTTCACAACACACTCACGATCCGATTCGATGGCGAACGGTCCCCAAGGTATTCCCGGTTCGGGGTGTGGGACCTGCGAACCGATCGCATCGATGGCATCCAATACTTTAAAGGCGGCATCGTAGGCGCCTTCGACCGCCTGGAACGTAATTTGTCCGGCGTCAGTACCGTCGCGTTTCGTCATTGATAAAAGTGTCTTTCTTGTCAGGGCCGGTCGATTCGACCAGAGCGAAAGACAGCTCTGATCGGATCGACCGCGAAGCGGGAGCTACCCGCAAACCCAAAACCATCGGGGGTCAGTCCGAAGGTTGTTCTGATGGATCGAGTGATCAGCTCGATCGAAAGACTATTTTGGCGATTCTTCAGCGAGATCGGCACCCCCTATTCTTACCCTGTAAATTAGGGGTAGTGGGGGTGGTCCTATTTCACATCGATTGGGTGCAAGAATTCCGAAATGGACGGGATAGCACCTGCGATCATCTCGCCAGGAAGGACCCGAAGGCGGACCGCCCCTTGCCCCGCGTGAAAGCGGACGGACGGACAAACGATCTCGCAATCGTGCCTTTTTTCACCGCGATCGGAAGGGAGTCTTCAGAAGGACCCAGGCGATCCGCAAACGTCCCCCCAAGCCCCCCAAGACTTTTGTCTTGGAAAACGCCGGACTCTGTGTTCTATGGCGCGGGCCTTGATATCGCCGCATTCTACCGATCGACCGCAGAGGACCCAAACGGGCAGCCCCATGCAAAACCCATTTTGCTGCACGAGCGGTCGAAAAGGGCGACGGTACGTCGCGGACCGATGGTCGTCAGGAAAATACCGCCCCCCAGCTTTGCCGGAGCCTAGGATGGTCCGCCACCCCCACCTTCGAATAGGTCGGTGTATGATATTCGTCTCCAACGGTTTTGGACTGAGAGACAACGAGGATTTGAATGGCTGAAATATCACGCATGGTCTGTAAAAAGTGCGGTAAAGGAATCAAGTTTCCAACAGATAAAACAGGTGCGGTTGCGAAGTGTCCAAACTGCAAAACTGCGCAGAAGTTGGTCGGAGCTGCGGTTGCGAAAACCGAACTGCTTCCGCCGGAAGCTAGGAAACCGCCAGCGTCAGCGCGAACCACGACGCCCAATCCTGAGGGCAATGCCGTTTCCAAGGTGCCAACTGTACCCGCGAAACCGCCCGTTTTGCCGGCAGTCACGACGCCCACAGCTGAGGCTTCGACGGTCGCCAATGTCCCACCTGCACCCGCAGTCGATTCCAAACTCGCAAGATTCGTGTCTGAGGGTCAGCCAATTAAGACAGTGGGGAAATTGCTGACGCGGGTTGAGAAAATTTGCACGGATTCGGAGACGCCCGAATACATCGCGGTGCAGCACCTTCCTTCGATCGCCTCCCCCGACGCGATCGTCCTAACGGATCGTCGCGTGATCATATTTCGGAGCAAGGCCCTTGGCAGAGTGAACATGGTCGACGTGCCATGGCTCGACGTCAGCGATATCCATATTTCTGAAGGAATCGTCGGCGCTACGATTCACGTCACGGGGCGAAATGGTCACACCGAAAAAATCGATCACCTTCCGAAGGAACAGGCCCGAAGCGTCTACCGCGTCGGGCAGGAACGAGAAGAAATCATGCGAGAGTACCGACGCACTCGCAAAATGGAAGAAGACCGCAATGCGGCAGGCGGGGTTGTTGTCAACAACGCGGTTGCCGCCCCAACGCCCGCCACTCCCTCCAACGATCTGACAGCGAGGCTAACCCAGCTGAAAGCGATGCTTGACGCGGACCTGATTTCCCAGGAAGAGTTTGACGCCAAGAAGGCCGACATATTGTCCAGTCTGTAGCGACAGATTCCGATCGAGTCATCGATCACATGATCGCGTCGCGTTGACGGGGGTGTGATCGCCTTCGCGATTTCCAGACGATCCGCTTCGCACAGCGACGCCCTGAGCAGACACGACAGATCCGAAGGCGTTTTGATCGGGAGTGCGGTGTCCTGTGCGGTGCCCTGCATCGAGAGTGTCAAATAACCCACGTCCGGCGAGTTATTGAATGCCCGGATCATTCTGCCCCGGATCATTCTGCCTGCTCTGTTTCGGCTGCGCCGGCACGGGCGCCGCTGGGATCGGGAGGTAGGAAGATTTTGGGGGTAAGACGATTCTCTTCGTAGTGCTGCGAGGCGATGACATGGTCAACATGGAAGGTGACAACGGGGTGGGCGGACTGTGGAAGTCTGCATTACTCGCACGTGTTCCCCGCTCGCCCGATGACTTGGTCTCTCGTCGCTTTGTCCATCAGACTATCGGTTGGCGTTCAACACTTGTTGGGGCTTCGCCTGAAATATGGAAATCAAATCGATCAGGTCGACGTAGCTCTTATACTCCGCCTTCTCGCCATCGGTTAGCTTGCCTCGGTTCGACTTGACGGCGAACGCTTCGATTCTAGCCTGCATTTCCGCATCTGCCCTCAGCGCGACGATACGCTGGGCCGCCTCGGCAGACAATGCCTCGGCAGACAATGCCTCAGCGACGGGATCGAGAATACGATCAAGGAGTTGAATGGCGTTTTTTTTCTATTCTATCAGAAGATTGCCATCTTTTTTCGAGGCACCGGATTATCCGCCGAGGGACGGCAAACTGTCAAACCGTTGGGCGTGACACCGGCCCACCGTTGCGAGGTCTGCCAAACGCTGGTCATCGTCCAAGTTGACAAGCAACTCCCACTCGCCAAACTGCCGGAAGTAGAACCAGCCGGGATCGTCAATGGCCCGATCGGTCTCGTAATTAACGCAGGTGTCGCCGATCGATTTTGTCCGATATCTGCGTGAGCGGGTTCAATCCGTTGGGGATTCCGCTGCAAAGACGTGGAAGTACAGCTGACGGTACACGAGAAAGTTGACCCAGTTGCGAAGTGCATACCCACAGTGCTTCAGGTTCTCGTCGCTATAGTTGTTCGACGCGCCGCCGCTGGGATGGACGCCGTCGACAGAAATGATCGTACCGTCCCATGAGTGCCCTGGGCGAACACGCAAACACTCGGCGTGGAAGTCGGCCAGAGGTATTTGCTGCTGTCGGGCAATCGCGCGAATGATCTTGTTCGCGTCATCGACAGCTTCGTCGTGTCCGCGTCGCGGAGCAATGGTGTTCAGAATCGGCACGCAGTGAGCTGCCATGCACCTACGCACGACTTCCTCCAGGCCCGCACGATACCCTTCCGGGACCCGTCCACCGGAGATGTCGTTCGTGCCAACCATGATGATGGCCGCTTCCGGTTTCTGCTTTTCAAGCACGTTGTCCACCGCCTTCAAAACCTGACCCACACGCCAGCCGGAGTAGTTCCCGTGTTCGGGGCCCTTGTCGCGCGTTCCTTTCACGTAGTCACGCCATCGCATCTTCTTGGGCCGATTCGGTAAACCATCATCATGCGTGAGATAGCGCTGTGGTTCGTCCCAGCCAATCGGTGTCCAAAAGGCCATCGAATGCGTTATCGAATCACCGAACTGGGCGACATAGCCGGACTGACCATCAAATCTTTCGTGGACCTGGCGCATCGCGGCCAAGACTTGGGGTGGCTGGATTCCGGGTTTAATACGGTCGGTAGCGGCTTGCTTGCGATCCGCTTCAAGCTTCTGCGGCAATTCGATCGCTTGGGTCACCGCCGACGGGGATAAGAAGTTCTGTCCCGCTCCCACCTTCCTCTCGGTCCATTCGTCTCTAACGACATTGCCACTTCGCACGATCTGACTCTCGCTAGCGATCTGCGGCGGCGCCCCGATCAGCAAGTTTTTTTCGACCCGCAAACCGTCGTTTGACTTTTGTACCCAAATCAAACGCCGCATTCGGCTGTTCGGTTCCACCACCGTGTTATTTAGAATCTGGCAACTTCGCGTATAGCAAGCCAGAATTCCGGTTTCCGGGCATTGGGAAACGAAGTTGTTTTGAGCGACACAGTTGATCGCTTGTAGCGGCGAGTAACCCAACGATGGATTGCCAAGTGCGATGGCGATGTCGCAGTCGATGAAAATGTTTCGCTCAATCCTACAGCCGCGGCCATTCTCGGAAATGTAAATGCATCCCCGACCTTCGCGTGTGCGGCCTTGGATGCCGATGAACACGTTGTCACTGATTGTCCAGTCGAGTGTATTCTTGACATCGATGCCTCCGATGTAGTTGCCGTTGTATGATTCGGTCGTGTCGGTCTCGTCGTCCGAGAATTGCTTCGCGCGATCGTTATAAAACAGGCAGAACTGAATACGGCAATCACGAGGTCCGTTGTCGCCCTTCTCTTCAGGCATCGCCGGTGCTTTCACGCCTCGCTGCCAGACGTTGTGAATCACGCAGTTGTGGATCGTGACTCTGTCCGCATCTCGATCCGAGTTGATCTTGATGCCATTCCACTTGACATTCTGAATCGTGAGATCAGCAATCGTCACGCCGGTGGCACCAGTGATGCCAATCAACTCGCCGTGTCGGCTCGTGGCGCCGTCGAGAATAACGTTCTGCCGATCGCCCGACTGCCCTCGCAGCGTGACGTTGCTCGTTGTGATGGCAAAGAATCTCGGCATCATGTAGTGACCATCGGCGACCAAAATCGTACCGCCGGGCTGTACCTCCTCCGCGGCTTGAAACAGTTCCTCAACGGAAGTTGTCAGGATGGTTTTTCCAACGGGCTGTGGCAGGCCGGGCGTTTTCGGGAACCAGGTTGCGTTGGGCGGTGCGGCCGGCAACACGATCGCTCCGGATACGCAATACGTCATCAATAAAATGACCGAGCACGATCGAATCGTCTGACTAAGCATGATGGCCTCCTCTCATTTCCAGTTTGCTGCTCTTGAGTATTTGAACATGCATGCAGGCCGGTGCGAGCCACCGAGACTCAGAATTGCCCAAAAGGGTGGCCATAAGGACGAACGGCACAGCTGATTCGATTTCGAAGGCGGGTGAACAGATTGGTCGCGGAAAAGGGGGCAGGTCCCAAAAATGCGAAGCACCCTTCGGGCCATATGGTTTTTGGTACCTGACCGCTTTCCCGCTCGTCAAACGCAACCCCAACGTTAACTCTGGACAATGCACTGGGGGGATTTTTATATACCCCTGTCGCGAGCTTGTAGCTAGAATTGTGATCGGTCGCCGTTCTTGTCGTGACGTCGAGTGCCTCGGTGATGATGGCAAATGCGGCAACCCTTCCTGACAGGGACATTGAAGGTTCTCGCGTCGGGGAAAACCGCCAATTTTTTCGAGGGCTCGTGCGGGCGAGCTTCAGTGACGCGTCACACCGGCAGTTGCGATCGATGGTCATGAACCGATTTCATCAACAGGTTTCTTGTGTTTAGGAAAGAACGTCGCAGATTTGCCTCGCGATGCGGCAAGCAAGCTCGTGGTACGAGACGCTTGCTGCGGAATGAGCGGTTGGAGAGTCGCACCTGTTTGGCGGCGGCTATCGGACTCTCTGATTTGGATGCGCAGCTGGTGCTTTCGCCGGAGGCCGAGCCGATCGCCGCCGAGGGTTCTGCCTTTGAGCATCGCACCGAATCCGAGTCGGTTGATGACCAGTCCGAATCGGCGACGGCGCTGCAAACCCTGACCAATCGGGTTTCCTTCGCCGGTGAAGGGATCGGCACGCTGCGTGTCAGTCCGACCGGTGACCTGGGGCAACTGTTCTACCTGGACTACGACCAGTTGAATTATCGCTACCGATCGCCGACCGGTGAATTCGTTGAGGAGTTGATCACCGAGGTCGAAGGGTACAGTTGGCTATCGTCGACACGCGGAACCCCCGCACAACTTCTTTACCGATCCGATGGCAGCCCGATCGTTCTGATTGCGCAGGAACACGGATTCCTCGAATATCAACGGGATGCGTCGGGAACTTGGGCGCAGGCAAATTCGGTGAGCTATGCACCGGAAATCCCATTTGAATTGACCGGGCATTTATTGGCCGAAGTCGGACCCGACGACGCGATTCACGTGATCGTGACGGCGGGCGATTGGTATTACGGCCGAATGCTCTATGCGACCAACCAATCGGGACAGTGGGCAATCTCTGAGATTGTCGAGCCTGCGGCTTCAGGGCCTTATTATCACTTCGAGGCCCTGGATTCACGTTATGTATCGATGGCGGTGGATCCGAGCGACGGTTCGGTACATGTCTCCTTCGCGCCGGAGTTTTTAGATTTTGGAGAGGGTGGTTTTCGACGTCCCTGGGATCAATTGGCTTACGTCTCGAATCGTTCGGGAACTTGGACAACCGAGATCGTCCACCAGCCGCGAGACGATTCCGGCCAAAGCGGACTGGCGTCTTCGATTGCAATCGCGCCCGACGGCCAGCCTGCGATCGCCAGTTTCTTTGTCGATAGGTACCAAACGGGATCGGCCGTCGCATCGCAGCTGCTGTTTCACCGACGCAATTCTGACGGCAACTGGATCAGCGAAGTTGTCGCGGATCGCGCTGATGGCTACGTTGCCGGCGATGGAGCAAAGTTCACTGGATTTGCGCCGCACCTTGTGTTTGATGCGATCGGACGTCCGCACATCGCATTTTCCGATCACGCTTCGGAGCACTTTCCGCAGTTCGGTGCCGAAGAGTTTGCAGGACAAATTCGCCATGCGGTCAAGCAAACGGGCCAATGGTCCATCAACACGGTCTTTGCCCAGCAAAATCCGCTCAGGAGCATGATGGCGTTCCCGACAATGGCGATCCTGCCTCACGAAGTCATTTTCGTCGGCCTCCAGCGCATTAGCGAGTTGGACGAGAACCTGTTTGTCACCAACATCGCCTACAACTATGTCGAATCGATCGTTCCGCAAACCGGCCTAACCATCTCGGTTGCGGAGCGAAGCGTTTCAGCCAGTGGGGCGATCGAATTGGTGCTGCGGCGACACCACGGAGATTTCAGCTTGGGTACGACCGTGTTGGTTTCAGGGAGTGATCCCCTACGTATCGAGTCACAGACCTTCGAGATTCCCACGGGAGTCGACCAAATCACGGTCGAATTGTCGATCAAAGACGGTACCGCGATCGCAACCCCTGAGACGCTGACTTTGACCGCTTCGGCAATTGGCTTCTATCCCGCCTCGACGATCGTTTCGATCCAACCAGTTGATCTCAAGTGGCACAACACCGACCAACCCCATGACGCCAATCGCGACCAAGTGGTTTCGCCTCGCGATGCCTTGTTCATCATCAATTGGATTGCCACGATTTTGGCGGGAGGTGATCCCAATCGCGAGGCAGTTCCTCGCTATCCGGATGTGAACGCCGACGGCAAGGTGAGTCCGATCGATGCTTTGGTCGTGATCAATTATCTCGCGCGATCCGAATTTGATCAGGGCACTGAAGCCGAAGACGGCGAGGGCGATTCTATGAGATCGGTTGTCGCACCAATGTTGGGCTCGCGGCTGTCGGCGACCACCGAGGCGGACGAAGCCGAAGAGGACAGAAGATTGTTTTGAACCGTCCAACGACCGCACTGTAAGAGGTGTTGGCGGATTGTCCGGTAAGTCCCCGTCAACTCCTCGCACGCAAACGCGGTCATATCGCTTGCCCCGTTTCGCGTTGGCGGGGGGGCAAAGCGTGTTGGCGGCGAAACAACGCTGCTGCATGGTGACTCGATTTTTTGACCACCATTCCGTTAGGCCCGATCCGGTGCAAGATGTCACGCACCAATCCAGTGCTTACCGGTGGAGTTGCGAGTGGACACGACACGTTTCGTCGACTGGGCCGATCGCGGTGTCGTGCAGACGCTAGTCCTGCGGGGAACGCGCGACCTTTGCGAATCCCCAGGAATCGGCCAGGGCGTCGGCCGCTTGCTCTGGATCGGTATGGTCCCCCCAGCCGCCGTTGTGAAGATGGGCGTGCGCGAACTCATGTGCGATCACGTACAGGGCAAAGTCTTCGTTGCAGTCGTTGAGCCGTTTCCGAAGCACGACGACGCGACTGCCGCTCTGATTCGGCCCGGGCATCGCCATCCACAGTGACCAACCTTGGCCGGGAACAAAATTTTCAAGCGTGACGCGAAATCGCTCGTCCTGCAAAAAATCCTCCACAACAGGTGGGGGCAATCGCTCCAGCACTGCCCGCACGCGGTCGCGCAGCACGGTCAATCGCTCAAATGGAACGAGGAACTCGGCAAAAACATCAGCAGTCATCAGGTATCCGGTCGTAGCGTGTTCGAGTATTTTTAGTCCGATGAATTCTCCTACATTTTACGAGCAGCTCGGTGGCGACCAGGGGGTGCGCCGGATCGTCGATCGGTTTTACGACCTGATGTCGGAGTTGCCCGAGACGAAGACCATTCGCGCACTCCATCCCAGCGACTTAACCGAATCGAGAAACAAGCTGTTCAAGTTTTTGTCGGGGTTCTTCGGCGGGCCGTCGCTGTATCTCGAGGAATATGGTCATCCGAGGTTGCGGGCGCGGCACTTGCCGTTTCCGATCGGGGAAGCCGAACGAGATCAATGGTTGTTGTGCATGAATCGCGCACTCGACGAACTGGTCGCCGACCCGCTGCTCGTTTCGCAACTCAAGATGACATTTTTTCGGACAGCGGATCATATGCGAAATCGCGCCAAAGAATGACCTGAAAAAAACATGATGACTCGGTCAGCAGGTCATTAATGCGGCAGTCGCCCATTTCCATCGAAGCGTCCATTCCGGTCGCCAAGGCGGCATCGCGGGCCTGTTTGGACGCGTACTCATCCGCGTGGCAACCGAGGTCACCCCGTTCGTCTCCTAAAACGTAAGCGTGATGACGGCTGCATTGCCCGTGTCGCCGAGTTCATCCCTTTCCTCTTGAACGATTTTGGTTGGCATTTCGATTTCGCGAAACCCGCATCAGGAGCCTGAAGATCACCGCCGAACGTTTTCGCGATGAAGCGGGGAAGCCGCTCAGAGATCGGCAGCAATTGAAGCAGACGCGCTAGAGGTTCAAGCTATCCGGAACGGTACCATCGGATCGTAGACAATCGCTCGAGTGCCCCTCATTGGGCAGCGTCCGCTTGGGCCTGGCTGAGGCGGGAGGTAGGAAGATGATGGGGATAAGATAGTGCTGATCGCCGTTGATGCGTTGGGTGTATCGGTCGTCATTCGCCGTGCCCCGTTTCGCATGGCGAAAGGGGCAACGAATCTGCTGTTCAATCAATGTGGACCACTGCAGAGTCGCTCCTGCAAGGTGACTACGTTTTTTGACCCTTCAATCTTTTGACCACCTTCTGTCGGGCAGAGCAGAGACGATTCCCGTCGTTGTCGTGCGGATCCGTGGGGTGGCAACAATGTGCCAACTCCGATGTCACGAAGGCGTTCGCGCTGGTCGGACAGATCCAGATGCCGCAGTTCACCGAGGGAGGACAGCGATCCCGTGTTTTCAAGCGGGTGGCCGCGGACGGTCAAATGGCACCGTCAAATGCCATGAACATAGGCCTTAGTGTACCCAACACGCCAGCGAGAGGGGCAACGGTACGTGCCCGACGCGAACGGCCACTCGGCCATCGGCTACCGCTATCTCGCAACGTCGGCATGCGATGAGCTGAACGGAGCGAGGCGTTTAGGCCGATGGCGTTGCCAGCCCGGAAAGGGAGCCCGTGGCGGAGTTGAACGTGTCCACTTCGATGCCCAATCGCTGCAGCATGCTGACGTAGAGGTTGCACAGTGGAGGCGAATGACTGGAGTCGAATGCCAGGTGACTGCCATGTCGAAATCCGCCTCCTGCGAGCAGGATCGGCAAGTTGTTGGTGGAATGACTGCTCGCGTCGCCGAGATTGCTGCCCAAATAGACCATGGTACGGTCGAGCAATGTCTCGTCGCCTTCCCGTGACCGCTTCAATTTAACGATCAGGTCATGAAAGACTTTCAAACATTCTCGTTCGACAATTCGCAATTGCTCCAATTTCCCCGGGTCTTTACCGTGGTGCGATAAATCATGATGCCCCAGTGACACGCCGTCGATCGGTGGAGGGCTTGTCGTGCCGGAGAGCATGATGGTGATCAGACGAGTCGAATCGGTTTGAATCGCCAGATGGGTGAGGTCAAACAACAGCCTGGTCCGACCGACCAGGTCGCTTTTGTTGGCAATGTCTCTGGGTTGCTCGGCATCGATGGTCGGCTTCGGCGTCTTGACCCATTGCTCATCGATTACCAATCGCCGTTCCAAGTCGCGAATGCTTTCCAGGTATTCATCAAGCGTGTCGCGGTCCTCGTTGCCGAGCGTGTTGCGCATCGATTTGGCTTGATCGCGGACGTCATCCAAGACGCTGCGACGTTCCTGAAGGTCGGACAACTTGGCCTTGATCTGGTTTTCATTACCTTTCAAAAACATCTCGGCGAACAAACGCGACGGAGAGTTGTGAGCCGGCACGCGGGCACCGGTTCGCGTCCAGGAAAGCCCCAGTCCTTGTCCGGAAAGTGCGAGGCTGGCGAAGCGGGTTTGGTCGCCAATGTACTGTGCCGCCAACTGATCGACCGAGATGCCATTTCGTATCCCTGGCTGGCCGGCCCCAGGAACACCGGTCAAGAACCCGTCGATGGCTTGGTGGCCGCCGTTGATTCCCGCCAGCCCGGAAATGACGGTGAAATCGTCACGGTACTGGCGAAGCAAATTCAGGTAGGGTGACAGCGCGTAGTTTTTGCCGGTTTGCTTGGGAAAGAAATCACCGGGATAGAACCCAAGCGGAGCGCAGATGCAGACCATCCGGCGTGGCGTGGCGTCGCGGCACCGCCGCGTGCCTGTTTGGAGCCAAAAACGTCTAGCGACGGCAGCGCCAGTGAGACGCCGGCGGCGCGAAACATTCGTCTTCGGGAAACTTGCATGGATTTATTTACACCGAAAGAGTTTGCTTTGAATGATCTCGTGCACCAAAGAGCGGAATCCGTAGTTTTGGCCGCGTACCGCATCGACAATGGATTCAATTTCGGTGCGGTCGGCCGCCGTGGGGGCGACACCGATTGCGTAGGTCAGCAGCCTTTCCGTTAAGGCTCGGGCGATCTGATCTTTGTCGGCCAGGATCAATCGCTTGTACTGATCGATGTTGTCGAACCGCCGGCCATCGGACAACACATCGGAAGCGTCGACCGGTGGGCCGTGCTTGTAACGCATTCGCTGGCCGTCGATGTGCACGGGCGTTCCTTCGCCAATGCTGCGGTAGCGGTCTCGCCAGCCACCGATGACATCGAAGTTCTCTAACGCAAACCCGGGCGGATCGATCAAGGCGTGACAGACCGCGCAGGCGTCGACCCGTCGATGCCTGGCCAGTTGCTCACGAATCGTCGTCGCTCCGCGAATGTCAGGTTCGACCGCCTCGATGCCCGTCGGCGGTCTCGGAGTGGGTGTGCCGAGCAACGAATCAAGCACCCATGCACCGCGCACGATCGGCGAAGTCGTCGTCCCGTTTGCGGTCACCTTCAAGGTCGCAGCCATCGTCATCACTCCGCCACGGTGAAGATTCTCGGGAAGGGAAACCTTGCGGAACTCCAAACCCGTTACATCCGGCACTCCGTAATGTTCCGCCAAACGGTTGTTGAGGAAACTGAATTCGGAGTCGACAAACTGCGTCAGGCTGAGGTCGTTCTTCAGCACCTCATCAAAAAACAAATGAACCTCCTTGATCATCGATGCTCGCAGAAGTTCGTCATATTCGGGATAAAGCTGGCGGTCCGGCAGAGTGTCGTCGATCTCGCGAAGTCGCAGCCATTGTCCGGCAAAGTTTTCGGTGAACGCCTTGCCCTTGTCATCGTTCAGCATGCGTTCGACCTGCTCGCGCAGCACGCCCGGGTGACTCAACTCGGCCTGTTCGGCTAATTGCAACAGTTCCTCGTCCGGCATCGAACTCCAAAGAAAGTAGGACAGACGGCTGGCCAACGAAAACTCGTCCAGCTGCCCGAACCGCTTCGAGTCGTGCGTTGTTTCGCCACTTGCGACGGGGCGAACCTGCTCGTGAAGGAACAGGAAATGGGGCGAAACGAGCACCGCCTTCAAACCGACACGCAACGCCCGCTCGAACGTAGCACCTTGTTCCAGCTTGTTCTGGACGCGCCCGAGCAGGAGCTCGATTTCAGTTTCCGTCGGTGGTCGACGAAAGGCGCGTCGCGCAAAATCGCGGAGAATTCTCTCTGCATCGGTCAGAGGCTCTTGTGACACGACTTCGCGGCGTTCGGTTCCGCTCGAGAGAGGCTGCTGTGGAAGATCGCCCACCAACAATCGATAGCTCGGTGGCGGCCAGGAATCGATTAACGGACCTTCCACTTCGAGCCACTGCAATACCAAGCCGGGACCTTCGTAATTCGCTGCACCGCCTTGACGCACTAAATCACGTGGCCGAGCGTTGGTATCAACGAGCAACCGAATGTTCCGCCGGGCCTCCATCTCAGTCACGAATTCCACGACCGTCGGTGGGCCGGGTGGGACTTCAAAGTAGTCGATCAGGTAAGGAGGATCGCCCAGGTTGTCACTTCCTCCATTGAGATGAAAACGTACGGGCTGGTCGGTTTGATAGGCGTAAGCCGAAATGCGAAATCGATACCTTCCCGGAAATCGCGTGAAGCAATTCCAAAACACGATCTGGATATTCGATGCCAGATCGGATGCAAAAATTGCAACTCCGTCGTCGAGATGGCGATAGACATCTTTTCGGCGCGTCACGGATTCGGACTTGGGGTCAAATCGCCGATCCAGGATCCACGGTCTTGGGCCGTTGGCAAACGCGGCATCCAACGCGTGGTTGGCCGCTTCCAGGTAGGCGGCTAGCTGATACGAGGAAAAGTGCAGCGATTGGGCGTCTGTATCAAATCCACCCGCCACCGAATCGTCCGGCAACACCCCCTGCAAGTCGACATCGACCCGAAGAAGGTCACGGACGGTGTTTCTATATTCCGTTTGGTTCAATCGCCGCATGACCGCACGACCGTCTGTCATGTTGCGAATGTTTTCGGCGTCGACAATCTGCCTGTCAATCCAATCAAGCAGTTGCTTCGCTTCCTGTTCGTCTGGACGATGCTCGCGGGGAGGAGGCATCGTGCCGGCGCTGAGTTGCTCGGCAACCTTCTGCCACTGCTTTCGATTGTCCGTCTTGCCAAAATCGTTGGATAGCGATGCGACGTCGAAGCTTCCCTCCGGTTCCGCGCCGGAATGACACGTCGAACAGTACCGCTTGAAAAAGGTTTGGCTGGCTTCATCAGTCGTTGCGGCGATGGATTCGCCAATCGGTCCGGACGCGAGCCCCCCGGTGAAAACAAGCAACACCATCGTGTAATAGTTGACGTCCAAAATAGACAACTCCGCAACGTGAACGCTATTGACTGACAACGTCAGCGATCGATCGACAACCGCGCTCAAGCGATTGCCTCTCTCGATTCTATCCAGAAAGTCGTCTCGGGTGTCGTGACACGAGGGGCCGGATCTGTAAGGTTGCCGTCAGCCGCAGTCACGTGGCGTTTTTTCGTCTTCTAACGTCGCGTCCGTTTGGGCTGCGGAGAATGGTCAAGAAATTGGATGGTCTCAAGATGTTGACGCCTGAGGAGGCATTGCCGCGAGGTTGCCCAATCCTTTGTCAACGTACCTGTTCACGCCACTTCTCGAGCAGGTCTCGGTCACGGTCGACCGATGGCACGTCGGTTGCCACCGATTCGAATTGAGTCTGAATTTCGAGCGCGTGCGTCATGGCGGCGATAGCGTCTGCCCAACGAGCGTCGCGTGCGAGTGCAAGCGACTTGTTTCGATAGAGCCAAAACCATTGGCTTGAATACGCCTTGTGGGAAAGGGCCGGATCGGCAGCTGATTCCGCCTCTGCGAGTCGTTCGGCTTCGTTGCGGTAAGCGTCGATCGCACCCTCATTCTCTTGAAACTGAAAGTTCAGTAAATCGCCCAGCAAGTGGTGAATGTGGCTTCCTTGCACGATCCCTGCGGTCGAACGTGGCGGCTGATGTTGAAGGCTCTTGGACAGCGCGGTCAAGAGCAACCGTTGCGCCTCGACCTGTTTGTCACGGCTCAATTCCTGGTTGAGCTGCAACGCAGCATCAAGAAGGTGTTCAACAGCCTCTTCGGTGGAGTCGAAAAATGGTCGTCCGCCAATGCGGTCAACTTGTTCGGACAGATCTCGAACGCGACGAAGCACCCGATCACGATCGATCGAGTCGCCTTGAATCCACTGAGTCAACTGTTTGCACTTGTAACGCCACTGACGGGGATGGACTCGGTCTCGTTTCAGCCGACCGACACGAAGCATCGCGCTGACCGAATCGTTTGGACTGACTGACTCGATTGGACCGGTGGGCCTCGGCGTGATTTCATCGCCGGGAAATCCGCTTTGCAGCAATTTTTCCCGGACCGCAACCAAATCCCAGACTGCGATGTCGCCGCCGTCCAATCCATAGGCGACGTGGCGACCATCGCGGCTCCAGGTCGCCGACGTGATCGCGTTGTTCCAGTCGGGGAGTTGAACAATGGGGTGGAAATCCGCAGTCCAAATCAGCTGTCGACCACAAAAAATCTGCCGTCGATCCGGCGAAATCAAGACTGGCGGTTGTATGTGACGGCCTTGGGTGAGGACCACTGCGTTCGTGTCCAGATTCCAAAGGTGCGCGTCGTCGGCAACGAAAAGCAAGTGAGTCTCATCAAGAAAAACTAGCGAGTCGGGACCGATGCGGCGTTCAGTCTGCAGGACCCGCGGAACGCCGGGCCGTTCGACATCGTCGACTACGATCGCGTCATTGGAAGCGAAGGCGATTCGACGCCCCGAAGGACTGAGCGTTGCAGGTTTGCGAACATCCGGATGGATCAGCACCGGTTCCAATTCCCAACGCACCTGTTTTGAGTGAGGTGTGGATTCGGATGCTGCTCCGGCGGTGGGTTTCGAGTGGACGCGCCAGGCGTGAGACTGATCGGCGAAATTGCCCACCGCCAAGAGCAGCTCGCCTGAATCGGAGAAGACGATTCGCGAGGGCGTTTCACGACATTCTCCCTCGGCAACCAGCACACCGGTCCGAACGTCCCAAAGTTGCAATCGGCCATTCCAGGCAGCCAGCAGTGCTCCGTCGGGGCTGAAGGTGGACGCCGAGCCGATGAACTCAAACTCGGGTTCGCCGGTTTCCACATTCCAGACCTTGGTTTCGTTCCCGCCGTAGAACCGTCCCGTCGAAAGTAAGAGCTGCCCATCGGGGCTCAGACAAACCGTCTCAACAATCCGGTTGTGAGCGCTGATTCGCGTTCGTTGATCGCCCTGCAACGTTGCGACGCGAGGTCGGCGATCACCGATCCAAACAGCGTTCCGTCCGTCGGAAGAAAGACACACGGATGAACGGTCATTGTCGTCAGCAAACGTGACAATCGGCTGTCCGTAGCGGGCCGAAAGCCAAACCGTTTCGGTGGGGGTGCGCACGAGGACGTCGCCATCGCTGCCGACGAACGAAACAACGGTGCATCTGCCCAGTTCGTCATGTTTTGCGATCCGCTCGCCGCTACTGACCGCAAACACTTCGACTCCGAAATAGCCGCCGCAGGCGACAAATTTGCCGGTAGGACTGAGCCTCACATTTTGCAAGGCACCGACACTTGCGTTGATCGATTGGACAAGTCGATCGGCGTGCAGGTCGTAGATCTGTAGGTCGTCGTCGACCGATTCCTTATCGAGCCACGAACGCCCCAAGACCAGGAAGTTGTTGCTCAGGTCGAATCGCGGCGAAACAGGAATGGTGGTTTGCCGAATGGAAAATTGACGCTTCGGATCGGATGATGCAATCGAAAAATGGATGTCAACAAGCCCTTCCAGTCGACGCTGCGGATCTGAGACCGCTGCGCCGCCTCCCCGCGTGTGCCATAGGGACGGGTCAAGTAAATGCGATGATGCCGATTGCAACCCGACGATGTGTCGAGCATCCGGCGACACATCGATACCGAAAAAGCCTTTCGGTAGATTCGGCGGATTCCATTGCTCGGCCCGCGAGTACGAGCGCCCATCCCAGAACCAATGGCTGATTTCGGATCCTCCTCGACCGATCGCCCGCAGGTACCGTGTTGCCCCATCGCCGAATGAAAGATCGACATCGAGTCTCGTGATCGGAATCGACATCACTTGGGCTTCGAAAAGTTTTGTTTCGCTTTCTAAATCAAACGCGACCAGCATCCCGTTCTCAAGCCCGACGACTAGATGATTGCGTTGGGAAGATACATTGGCGGCTGTGATTTCCGCGTCTAAATTCTCCAAGACAACGGGGGCTCTCGCGCCCACGTACCCGAGGCTGCTGACCAGCAACTGTCGCAACTGTTGAAGATCTTTCGCATCTGTGTCGAGTGACTTCGCCTTGGCAACCAACTGTTCGATCCGCTGCCCATATCCGACGGGCCGCACCTGACTCAGGTATTCAGCTTCGTTGGTAAACGCGCGGTACAGCGATCGAACCGTTTGACCACGCGAACGCTTGAGATCGGTCAGGGAGTGATTGAGCTGTCTTTGGTACCAGACGCTTCCGGCCACCAGGGTGAATGCCGCAAATAAACAGCAGCAGGTGAGGGCAGCCACAGCGGGATGGCGTCGCGACCACTTCCAAACGGTTTCGACGATGCCGATAGGTCTCGCCCGGATCGGATTTCCATCCATAAATCGTTGCAAGTCGGATTCCAGCGATGCGGCGTCGCGATAGCGGCGATCGGGATCCTTCTGCAAGCACTTGATACAAATCGTATTCAGATCGATCGGGATGGCGGGATTGAGTTGCCTCGGGGGGACCGGATCTCGATCCACGACCAGACGCACGGTTTCGGCGGCATTGTGTCCTTGAAAGGGTGGGCGTGCGGTCAACATGCAATAAAGTGTGGCCCCGATCGAATAGACATCGGCCTTCTCATCGGCACCACTTGCCCCGCCGGAGGCCTGTTCCGGCGCCATGTAACTGGGCGTGCCGAGCACCTGTTTCGTCGCGGTCAAATCACTTGCGCTGTCCCGTCGTCGTGCCAACCCGAAATCTGTAATCCGCGGCCGATCGTTTTGATCGAGCAAGATGTTGGCCGGTTTGATGTCTCGATGAACGACGCCCTGCTGGTGCGCGTAGGCGACTGCGGAAGCGACTTGCCGAGCGATCGCAGCAGCGGCCTTGGGGGGCAGCGGTTCCTCGGAAATACGTTGGGCCAAGCTTTCGCCCTCGATCAGTCCCATCGTAAAGAACGGCAGCCCACCGTGCTCGCCGACTTCGTAGACGGGGACGATGCCCGGGTGATCGAGCGCGGCCGCCGCTTCGGCCTCGATGCGAAACCGACTCCGCTCTTCAGCGTTGGCGAACGGCCCTGCCAGCATCATTTTGAGCGCCACGATGCGATTGAGTGATCGATCGCGGGCGCGGAAGATGACGCCCATGCCCCCGCGCCCCACTTGACCGAGGATTTCGTACGAAGCGATCCGATCGGGGACGCTGGTTGTGACGTCACCATGCGGTTGGGCCGAGGGATTCGGTTGCGTCACGTCCCCATGAGGGTGTTCCTGCGGCTGGGCCGATCGGACTCGGTTGATCAGTCCCAAGACCCGCTTTGCCGCGTCGAAGTCTGCCGAACCGATGGCGGCTTGGGCGTCGTCATCGCCAGGGGGAGTATCGTCGGCGAGTTGCTGATCCACGCGTTCCAACTGCAATGCGAATTGATCGTCGATGTCTCGTCGTTCGCGTTCACTCATCTTGCCGATCCATCTCCTTCTGCAACCGAACGATCGCCCGCGACCAAAGCTTTCTTGCCGCATCGGCAGACCGCTGGGTGCGCTGGCCGATTTCGACGAACGACAATCGTTGCCAGTTTCGCAGCTTGATGACTTCGCGTTCGATTTCACTGAGTGTTTCGATTGCCCGATGCAGTTGCTTCTCCTGTTCTTTCAAGGCGGCCGCTGTGGAGGGCGAATCACCGAGGTCGACGAACCTGCTTGCTTGGTTGCCGACACTCTCCTCTGGCAAGGGGAGTTCCAGGTTGACGTTCCGTTTCGCCGCTCGATAGTGCCGATTGGTTTGCTTCAAATCCTTGAGTAGGATCCCGCGTAACCAGGCCAAAAGTTCTTCTCTGGATTCCCCGTTGAAATCGGCGATACAGCGTTGCGCCGAAAGCATGGAATTCTGGACGAGGTCTGACGCGCCCACCTTTGCCGCAATGTCCGACTTCATCTCTGCATTGGCGATTGCCATCAGATAAGGTTGCGAAAGTCGGATCAATTGACTCATCGCCTGCTGAGAACCCGACTTTGCGGCTCGCAGCAGCAGAACGAACTCTTCACCGGCATCGGGGGACGCGGGGTTTGCAGGGTCGAGATCGCTCTGTTCGGGATCATGCATCGAGGACGGTGTACTGGGTTGGAGCGCAATTGTCACGTCGGTCACGTCCTATTCTGCGCACCGTCGAGAAAAAAATCAAAATTCTTTGTCCGTTTCTTGCTTCGCTTGCACATGGCGCCTTGGGGAACCCCCGACAAAGCGAATGCGTTTGCCGTCTACGACCGTGATGCACCGGATTTCGCTTTGCGTCCTCCTGTTCGCGATACCTGACGAAGAAACGCAGATGAGTAATCGATCGCAAGAGTTCGGCGACGGCAAATTCCGGCAAAAACCGCCAAAACCACTGAGACGCCACCGCCGATGTGTATCCAGACGCAGCCTCTTGGTGGAGCAATTGGAATCCCGACGTCTGCTGGCCGTTGACTACGGCGACGCTCCCGACGCGAGCGATTTCTCTGGGGCGGGTGACTACGCGACGAGATCGCAGAGCGATGGAGCGGCACACGAGATTGTGCCCGGCCTCTTTCTCGGCCGGTGGGTAGATGGCGATTCAGGGACTACGCACGGGTCGGGCGCGAGGGCAGACGACCACACAACGGTACTCGCAGATCTCGCGGCCGACTTCATTGCCGCGGTCGATCCTGCGGCCATGACCGCCGGAGCCTCCATTGATTCAGACGCCGCAGGCGGAGGCACGTGGCAATACTTGGTCAGCGAGTCGATGGATCCGAGTAGCGGCTCCGCAAATCTGCAACCTCTCGCATGGGACACGATGCTTAACGCGTTCGAAAATCCTGCATCCGACCACACCGATGGTTCAAACGGCGACTTCTTGGGCTTTCCCAGCGGCGATGAACTCGCCTTTCACCCCCGCATCGCCGGCACCAGCGACCGGTTGATCGCACGTTGGGTCGCCGGTCCGTCCGATGCCGGACAGATTTCCATCGAAGGTCGGGTGCGCAAGAGTAACATCGCTCCCGGTGACGGCACGCGTCTATTGGTCTACGCAGATGCGGTCCTGGTCTTCGATGACGTGATTGAAGGCGAAGATGGTCGCGGATTCTCTTTCACGTTGCCCGAGCTTGACGTGGCCGAAGGTTCGATCGTCGATTTCGTGATCGACGCCAACTCAAGCTCTGACTCTGATTCGACGCGTTTAAGCGCGACCATCACACGGGGTGACGACGAAGACGGTGTCGTCGGCGGAAGCTTGGAAGACTTTGACCTGCTGCCCGGCCGACAGCCGGAAATCCAAGTCGTTGCGACCAACCTCACCGACAAGCCGGCGCTGCTGGCCGGTTGGATCGACTTCAACCAAGACGGTGTTTTTGACGATGCCGTTGAGCGAGCGGTTGCCGATGTCCCGATCGGCACGGATGCCGCGAACGTGACTCTGGTGTTTCCCGAGCCTCCCAAAAACTCGGTCTTCACAACCTACGCCAGACTACGACTCAGCTCCGACGCAGACTTTGTCACCGATCCCCATTCCAACGGTTTGGTCGACAGCGGTGAAGTCGAAGATTACCGAATCGGAAGACCATCACGTGTCTGGGTCGGTCAGGGCACCAACAACAGGGTCTTTAACGGAGCAAACTGGGCGATTCGAGATGCCGATGGAACGGTAACACCATCGAGCCGGCCGCCGCGGTTTTATGAAAATGTCGTCGTTGCGGAGAAATACGCCGGGGATACTCTGCTGATCGAGACGGACCGCAGCGATCGATTTCGCGTCCGTTCCATGCGGAGCGCCGCCGATTTGCAAGTGCAGCAGAAAGGTCTGATGCAAATCAATCAAGATTCCTGGATCGCCGGACTCACACTTGACGGGGCGCGTACCGATTTCGGTGACTCGTTGCAGGCGCCCTACGGGACTCGACTGACCATCGACGGCGACTTGAGATGGAACCAGGCCCAAATCAACTCGATCAACTTGGAAGTGATGGGGAATCTTTTGATCGCCAGCGATCGAGAGCATGTGTTGATTGGTAGCGTGATCGACGTTTATGGGGACGCATCGATCTGGTCGGGCGGTCACGTCAACGCGAACGGTTCGACCATCCGCAATCACGGAACATTGACGACGACATCCAATGCCGACAGCCTGCCGCCGGGAGCTTTCAACGCGCCCGCAACGATCGTCAACGCATCGGGAGCGACTTGGATTCATGATGCTCCGTCCGCCGCCGACGATGAAGCGGACCTATTCGGCCGATTCTACAATCACGGAACATTGCAACTCGATTCAGGCAAACTGGCGATCGGAGATTGTTGCACGCCGCTGACGCACACCGGGCACTTCAATTTGCTGCCCGGCACCGAGCTGACGTTGCGGAGCAATTTCACGCTGGATTCCAAATCTTCGGTGCGATCGGAAGCAGGCAGCGTGTTGGTCATCGAGACCAGTAACAACACGATTCGCGGGGCGATGGATGTCGACGGCACGCTGCTGATCGAAGGCGGCGTCGATTTTGATACGGCAGTCTCCCTGGCCCACCTGACCATAAACGGCGGTTCCATCGTTGCCTCAGACCCCGTCAACGTCACCGAACACTTTCAGTTCCTGGGCGGCACACTGGGCGGTGGAACGATCACGAGTGAGAAACGGTTGACTCTGGGCAGCTTAGCGGGCGACACAGGGCTGACGATCCGTTCCAATCTGATCAATGAAGGTCAAGCCGATTGGCTGGGGCAGAGCATTCATTTTGACAACGGTTCGATCGTGAACAGGGGCGTGTTCGTCGACGCGTCGGGCGGGAATCTTACCACCCCCGTGTTTAAGAGCGGGAACGTTGAGAACCGCGGTCGTTGGACAATCGACGATTCGGTCGGTTCGTCGGGCGTGGCGACTCGCATAGCGGATTTCGTCAATTATGGCGACTTCATGGTGGCGGGACAGAATGTAGAATTCTACCGCTTCGACCAGGAATCTGGAACGCTGCAGTTGTCCGATGGCACGTTCGGGGTCGTCGGTGGCGACCTGAACCTAAGCGGCGGTCTACTCATCGGCGACGGACAAATCAATGGTTCCGTCTTGCAATCGGGAGGCACGATCAGTCCCGGGATGTCGCCCGGCATCCTCGGCATCAGCGGAGACTTGATTGTCACCGAGGGGGAATATCTGGTCGAGATCGGCGGTCCGGTGACAGATGAAAATGGTAACGATGCGGCAGGGCTTCATTTTGACCGAGTCACCGTCGGAGGAAACGCGCAGCTCGATCGAATCCGCGTCGAAGTACTCGGCGACTACCAACCGACGCTTTCGAGTCGGTACTTGGTTCTGCAGGCCAGCGGTGTCTCTGGGCCGGCAAGCGACAACGCGTCGGACGTTGGCATGACGATACCGGGCAGCGACTCGGTGGTCGAACTGGTCGTCACCACGCTGATCAACAGCCCGCCGATCGCCGATGCCGGCGGCCCTTACAGCGGTGTCGAAGGAACGCAATTCATACTCGACGCAACCAATAGCTTCTCTGCGAAACAGTCATCCGAGACGCTCGACTACCGTTGGGATCTCGATTACGACGGCGCGACATTCGATCCGCAGTACTTTGGCGCGACCTTGCCGGTGACCTTCTACGACGATGTGGATCCGCCGCGCACCATCGCCGTCCGGGTCACCGATACAGACGGTGACGTTGACATCGCATCCACAACGGTTTCGATCGCCAATGTTGCACCCGACATGCGTGGAGCCTTTGGTGTGCCAAGGCTTTCGATCGAAATTGACGATGATTATGTCGCCACGCTTGTCGGACAATTCGAGGATCCCGGCCACGACACGCAAACGGTTTTGATCGATTGGGGCGATGGCCTTCCACCGACGGAGCTTGCGCTCTCGGACGTTGAACGAGAATTCTCCGCGAACAGGACCTTTCCGATCCCCGATTCGGCGACGAACTATGTGATAACCGTGACGGTGACCGACAAGGATGGTGGTAGCGACACGGGGCAGATCGGACTGGAAGTACGCGAACCATTGTCGGAAATTCGCGGGATCAAATTTGACGACGTTAACGGAAACGGAATCCAAGACGCCGACGAATCAGGTCTGCCTGGTTGGACCATCGAATTGCTCGATCCGACCACGGGACAGATCCTTCAAACCGCTGTCACAGATGCTAGCGGTGCATATGTCTTCGAGGAAGTCGCGTTGGGTTCCTACCAACTGCGCGAGACGCAGCAATTCGGATGGCATCAAACCTTCCCTGTCGACCCGCTCGATCGCATCAGTACAGCCGCGGAGGGAACTGAATCGGATGGCCAAAGCGATTCGCCATCGATCTCCGCGGACGGCCGGTTCATCGCGTTTTCATCGTTGGCATCCAACTTGGTTGCCGACGATACCAACCGATGGCGTGACATCTTCGTCAAAGACACGGTGACCGGTGTGATCGAGCGCGTCTCGCTGTCGGTCAATGGTGATCAGCCCGACGGCGCAAGTTACACTCCATCGATCAGCGGCGACGGCAATGTTGTTGTTTACCGCTCTGTCGCACAAAACTTGGTACAAGACGACCGCAACGTCGCCAGTGACATCTTCGCGTATGATCGTCGCACCGGAGTGACTCGGCGTGTGAGTGCAAACTTGGATTTGGACGAAGGCAATGAGGATAGCTTTGCACCGTCCATCAGCGGCAATGGTCGGTTCGTTGCGTTCGAGTCGACGGCATCGAATCTGGTCGCCGGTGACACCAATGGAGTTGCCGACATCTTTGTTACCGATTTGCACACGGGGCTTACCGAACGCGTCAGCGTCGCAACTAACGGATCTCAATCGAATCGGGGAAGCTTTCAACCCAGTCTCAGCGACGACGGTCGATACGTCGTGTTTTCGTCGGCCGCGCAGACGCTTGACGATCGCGACCGTGATGCGAATCTTGACATCTATGTCTACGATCGAGCAAGAAATGAGCTGGCGATCGCAAGTCGCGGTGCTGGTGGGCAAGATCCAGACGGAGACAGTTTCGCTCCAGCCATCAGCGGTGATGGACAAGTCGTCTCATTTGCGACCACTGTGACCAATCTGATGCCCGGTGACACAAACGGGCAGATCGATGTCTATGTTTCGGATTGGACCGACGGCAGACTCCGTCGCGTCACGCACGGCGACGGGCCCAGCAGCGGGGCAAGTCTGAACGCTGACGGTACGAAAGTGTTGTTCACTTCGTACGCGAGCGATTTGGTTGCAAGCGATACGAACAACGGTCCGGACGTCTTTTTTCACGATCGAACACTTGATGTCACCAAACGGGTTGGACAGTCGCAGATCGAAGAGGGCGACCACTTCGCCTTGCAGGCAGTGCTCAGTCAAGATGCCAACGTGATCGCGATGGCATCTGACGGCAGCAACCTGATTGCCAACGACACAAACGCGCGCCGCGATATTTTCACTCAGCGTTTGACAGGCTCCTATGCAGTGGATGTCGATTCCATTGAGATAATCGACGGACTTGATTTTGGGAATCAGTTTCGGTTGGCTTCCATCTCGGGGCAGAAGTTCGCCGACGAAAACGGTAACGGCGTCCGGGACGTCGACGCCGAAACCGGTGCATTCGTCGAACCGGGGCTGGATGGATGGACCATTCAGGTCGTCAATAGCCGGACGGGCGATTCTTTTCAGACGGTCACATCCAGCGTCGACCTGGACGAAAACGGTGTCATTGATCCGATCAGCGAGCGAGGGCTGTACGAGTTTTCGGCGTTGCCGCCCGGCGGATACGAAGTGTTTGAGCAACTCGAGGATGGCTGGATCCCTTCATCGCCGCGTCTTCAACTTCCCGTGCCGTTGGAGTTTCGTGCACCGATCTCCAATGACCCACCACCATATGGCCCGGCCAACGACCCTCGGCTTTCTGTCCCCGCCAGCAGGCTGTTGCGGACCGACCGCGTTCGGACACCCGTCACACGGATTCCGGCGGTCGCCGACGGGCAAAGTGAGCAACTGCCGATTCTTTATGTCAAAGGATTTAACGATGACGGTTCGGGCTGGGGAGAAACAGGACTGTACTTTCAAAACCTCGCCGACATCACCGACGGCGAAAGTTACGCGAAAGGATCTGCGGGTGTCGAGACATACGGTATTCAATTCTGGTCAACCGACTTCGGAGATCCCAATCTTGACCCGGAGAATGACTCCTTTGATCGCAGTGGTGCGGTGGTCCAAACACTCGATGATTTAGTCGATCCCAACAATGTGCTTCGAAAACCGTCTGCAACCGAATTCATCTTTGACAGCCTCAGCGAGATCATGGCTGGGCTTTTTGATCCGGAGAACTGGGTACTGGAGTGCTCCAATTTTCTTGACCCAACGTCGTGCAGCATTCCGGCGTTGTCGTACGATTTTGCCGAAGCCCGCTCGAGTTACAACGTCAACGGATTGGCACGCTACCACGCCGAAGACCTGTTGGAGTTACTCGAAGACCAACTCGGTCGTGTCGGCCCCTTGAGTGACGCGTCGCAAGTTAATTTTCTGACCCACAGTGCCGGTGGGTTAGACACGCGCGCGGCGTTGTCTTTACTGCAAGCGACCGGAGATCCGGCGTTGCAGCAGGCCGTTTCCAACGTCGTTTACACGGCACCTCCGTTTGGCGGCAGCACCGGAGCTGAAATGCTGAACGCGTTTTATGAAAATGACACACTCGAAGCGACGCTACTGGACCCTTGGGTGACGGAGTACTTGACCGATGCCTACTGGGGACCGTTTGAGTCCCTCGCGCGGCTCTTTATCGCCGAGCCGATTGTCGCGTCCGTCTACCAGGCGATCGACCTGTTCTCGGGAAGCTACGACACGGTTGCCGAAAAGATCGCCGCCGTTCCAGATGCAGAAGCGATTTCGCTCGCCATCGATCAGACGATCGACGAACTGGATGGTTTCATCAAAAACATCACGGCACATCTTCCCAGCGGATCGTTCGGCCTTGCAGAAATTGATGAATTCCTGAGCACCGATTCGAACAGTTTTGATCCGCTGTTTCGAGGTTCTCTCACCAATGAATTGATCGTTCCGGTCGTCAGGCAAGTCTTGACGGCGGCGATGGGCTTGCCGGGACAACCGAAATTGCAGGACGACCTGCGGCCCTACGAAGCCATTCACGATAATCTCCAGCAGTACGACGCAAACTTGCAGATTCCCCAGTTCGTTGTGTGGGGCGAAGGCGGATTCTTGCGATTTATCGCCGGAGACGCTGCTCCGAATGTACCCGTTCCGATCAATCAAGGCCCGCCGTTGGAACTGGCCGCTGCGGACCCGAGATCCCTTCACGCCTACGGCAACGAAGACCGTCAGGGGCTTGATTTCAGTCAGGTCGATACTCAGCCCGGGGACGGTAATTTGTCTCGGACCAGCGCGCTGTTTTTAACCGATCTGGCCGACGGTTACATGAAAGCCTTGGCGGGTTTCTCAATGCACACTCACGGAACGATCCCGACGGATCTGTTCACTTCCGAATCCAATATTCAAGGCTCGTTCCTACAGCAAGACGACGACAATCAAGCGTCGCTCGGCGAGGTGATCGTTGAAACGCTTCTCACTCCCGTCACGTCACTCGCCGTCACGGAAGAAACGGTTGTTGTCGATCCCGATTCACGGATCTATCGTTTGCATGGCGACGCGGAGATCCGCTTTGAATCGGAAGAACGGATTTTTCTGGACGAATTTAACCGCGTCTTTTCCGTTCGCCCGTCCGGAGTCGAATACCGCGTCGCTGCCGAAGATCAAATCGACCAAGCGGAGTGGGTCATGGTGGATCCAAATCAGTTTTCGCGTCGCGTCGTCTCCCTTTCCAGTGACTTGGGACTCGCCGACGAACAACCGTTTACGCTGCAGTGGCGGTCACTCAATCAGCATGGCGGTCGTGAAGCCATACGCAGTGCGACATTCATCATCGACACCAATGCACCGAGTCTGCAGTATGTGGATGTCCTCGATACCGAGTCACCCGATGACGATAGCCAGATCTACTTCAATGGGCGGCCGCTGATCAGCCAGACGTTCCAGTCGCGGCAATTTGATGGACCGACAACGTTCTCCAAGCCCATCGATTGGTACATCAATCTGGACCGCGGAAAGCAGATTCACCTGGAGTTTGATTCACCAACGAATTTTGAATACGCGTGGAATGACCCGAATCTGTCCAGCCCCAGCACATCGGTCCAGGGCGACCCCGCGGCAGGCATCATCGAGCTGTTCGTCCGCCGCAAGGAAGCTGGTTCCGTACCGGTATTGGGCATCGGGCTTACCTACTTGGAAGAGGGGACGCAGGTGCTGTATTACCGCACCAGCGATGCCAATGGAAACCAGTCGGCCATCCAGTCGATCGAATTCTATGTCGATGCGTCGTCCCCACAGTTGCAGCTCAGTGTTGCGAATAACCAGATTGTTGGGCCGCAAACGCCGATCACCTGCCTGGCGACGGACGTTGGGGTGGGGATTTCCGAGGCTCGAATCACACTCCCCGGCGTGGGCAACTTGGGCTCCGGTGCGAGCTTTTCCCTTTCTGAAACAGCTTTTGCAGACCAGATTGACTCGGGCGAAAGCGTCAGTTTGAACGGGTTCGCAGAAGACTGGGTGGGCAATGAACAGTCGACGTCGTTCTCTCTTGTCTACGATTTTCTCGGCCCGTCAACGGAGATCGAATCCATTTCGGTGGGCACACGTCTTGCCGACGGTCGAATCATCACGACCGTTCCCGAAGTGACCGTGGTGTTTCGGGTCGACGATGATGCCGCGGGGTTGGACGAAGCGAGTTTGTCCTGGAGCGTTGGTGCGGCCAGCAATGGGGCTCTGTCCACCGGAACGCCGAGACCGCTCGACGGCGATCGATATGAGATGAAGGTTCCCTTGGCGATCGGTGAAAATCATCTGCAGTTACTGGCGACCGATAACGTCGGCAATCCAAGCTTCACCATCCTGACGTTGTTGCGATCTCCCAGCCACCGTCTGGAAATCGGGCGAGGCGATCGCGTCTCGGGCGTCGACTTTGGCAACACCCGATTTGGATCGATCAGCGGTTTCATCTTTCTCGACGAAACGGGTGATTTGCGTTACGACTTTCCCGATGATCCGCCGTTGGAAAACGTCGCCGTTTACGCCGATCGAAATTCAAATGGCCGCTTGGACGCTGGTGAACCAGTGGTATTCAGTGATGCGGAGGGACGATACCGATTCGAGAACTTGCCGCCACGGACCTACGACATCCGTGTCATGGCTCCCGCAGGTTACGAACTCGTCTCTCCACCCGCCGGACTGCAATCTGTTTCGCTTGGCACCCAGGATTCCGTTGACCACATTTCGTTTGGTTTCGAGTTCCTGGGCGCGACCATCGCGGGCAGAGTGTTCGACGATGCCAACGCCAATGGCCGGCTCGACGTCGGCGAGTCTCCCATCCCTGGCTTCGGCGTCGACTTGAGCGTCGGGGCGATGACTTCCAGCCGTGATTTTGTGACAACCACAGATGCCGACGGGTACTTTGCATTTTCTGGTCTACAGCCTGGCGACTACACGGTCCTGATTGGCGAGACGCAGCAGTTCGCATTCACGACCGACTCGACGCGAGTCGTGACGCTCGCCGAGGGTCAAGTCGACGACAAGACTTTCTTTGGTCTCTTCGGAACGACATCGGTCAGCGGTTCGGTGTTTGAGGACCTGAACAAGGATGGCGATCGGGACGCGGGCGAACCGCTGCGAAACGATTTCGTCGTCGAAGTCGACTATCACAGCGACGGTTCGATCGACCAGACGATGCAATCGACGGAATCTGGATTCGTCTTTTTCGGCTTGCCGTTCGGGCAGCACGTCGTTTCGCTCGTCCTACCGGAGGGCTTCAATCAGTCTCAGTTTGTTGACGGAGGTGATTATTCGATCGCGATTGAAAGTGGCACCCAACTGGTCGACCTGGATTTCGGTGTCATCGACCGGCGTGGTGTCGTCACAGGGACAAAATTTGAAGACCGCAATGGCAACGCGGTGCACGACCCCGTCGAGCCGGGGCTTGCCGGCTGGACCATCTATGCCGACATCAATGACAACCAGGTGTTGGATCCCTCCGAGCCATCAACGACGACGTCTTCCGATGGAACTTACGAACTGCGACTGCCCGCCGGCGACTACGTGATTCGCGAAGCGCCGCAAGCGGGGTGGAACCAGACATTCCCGGTCGCGGTGGATTATCAGTCTGTCGCGACCTCCGATCTTCTCAAAGGTAGCTTGTCGCTGTCAGGACCCTACATCGTTTGGTACGAAATCACATCGACAGGAGGGCGATTGCGGCGATTCGACGGCAGCAATGTGGTGGACGTTGTTGTGGTCGATGATGAAATGATCACGTCATTCGATCTCACCCGCGATGGGACGGTTTCCTGGGCCTTGGATCCCGATCGCTTCGATGACGACAGCGACGAGAACGACATCTATCAGAACGTTTCGGGCACGGTGCGGCGATTGACACGAAACGGTGTCGAAGACGGCGATCTGGTGACCGATGAAGATCATCTGATCTACAAGAGCGGAAACAATCTATTCTTGAATGACGGTGAAAAGACCATCGTCTTGTCACAATATGCTGGTGTTGCGGCAGCCGATGGCGGCAGCGTCGCCTTCAATGCGATTGATGTCGCAGCCAATCAAAATCAATTCGGACTCTACCACTACAACGGCGAACTGCTACGAGAGATTTCCGACGAGGGGAGTGAGTTCATCTTCGAGATCGACGTCCACGGTGATTACACCGCCTGGATCCAGTACGATTTCGCTAGCGAATGGTATTCGCTGTGGAAAGACAACGGCCAAGAAGCAGTGCAAATCGACACCGGACCAGAGGCCGCGACTGATATCCAGGTTGACGAATTCGGTAACGTCGCTTGGCTTCGTTGGAGTGACGATGACAATGCGGAGGTGATCTTTCATGTTGGCGGTGCGCTGTCCACGTTGACGAGCGACGGGGCAAGGAAATCTGACTTGTCACTCGATGCCGGGGTGGCCGCGTGGTCCCGTTCGGCGAGCCATGTCTCGCGCGTGTTCATCTTCGATGGACGCGAGATCCTGGAGCCCGATTTCGACCTTGCCTATGGAGCGGTCGTTGAAGCGGGTCGCGTTGCGTTCTTCGCATCCGAAATCGGGACGTTGACAACGACGGACGTCTACGTCACGGACGTGCGGAGTTATCACGCGGTGTCGATGGATGCGGGACAAACAGTCATTGATATCGATTTCGGCAATCACGCCGAAACCGCCACACTTTCCGGGAGTGTCTTCGCCGACCTTGATGGCGATGGCGTGCAAGATCCGGACGAAGGCCCCTTGAACCGCGCGGACGTCGAATTGCTTTCGCTTCCAGGCCGTCAGGTGCTCGCTACGGTGGCAACCGATGAACAAGGGCAGTTTGAGTTTCCGGCCGAACACGGAAACGAGTACATCGTTCGCGTCGCGACCAGGCCCGGACAAGAAGTGACTTTTCCGGAAAATCGAATTTATACTCTGACGCCGACTGCTGGCAGCACAAACGTTCTGACGTTTGGTGTCGCGACAGACGCTTCGACGGATAGCGATGGGATACCCGACTCGGTCGAAGATGGGGCGCCGTTTGGTGGTGATGGAAACGACGATGGCGTCCCGGACCGCCAGCAACCCCACGTCGCGTCTTTGCCAAACGCCGTCGATGATTCCTACGTCACGATTATTGCTCCGGAAGACACCGAGTTGGTTGCCGTGACCGCGTCCAACGATCAGCCGGAACCAGATAAGATACCGCAAGACGCCAAGTTCCCGGTCGGGTTTATCAGTTTTGAACTACACGGTATCGAGATCGGGGAAACGGTCGATGTCACGCTCGTGTTGCATAACAACTCATTGATTTCGAATTACTACAAATACGGACCGACTCCGGACGATAGCGAGCCCCACTACTATCGATTCACACGGACCTCGAAATGGGGGATTCAATCGTTGTCGCCCGGGGAAATCGTGCTGCGGTTCACCGATGGTAGAACCGGAGACGACGATTTGACAGAAAACGGCGTGATCGTTGATCCCGGTGCCCCGCTGTTGATCACGTCTGGGCGAGCGCAAAACCCGATCGACCCCTTCGATGTCAACAACGACGGCCAGACATCGCCGTTGGATGCCCTGCAAGTGATCAACTACCTTGCCAGAAACCAAGGCGTTGGTGAATCCGTCACGGCTCTAGGCGAATCGATTGTGTTTTTCGATGTCAACGTCGACGATCGCGTGAGCCCACTCGACGCACTCGCCGTTCTCAACGAGATCGCAAGAAGAAGTTCTTCGATGGCTGAGCCTGAAATGCCGTCACCGCTCTCGTCGGACTGGCTGCGCCCCTATCAATCACCCACCGATGATGAGGAATTTGATCGCACGATCGGATTACTTGCGCACGAGCTGGTCCGGCGCAGCCCGCTCGCAGCACATTAAAAGACTCGCCAACGTAGCGATCGGACGATGGCGTGAGAGGCGCATAAAGACCCCCTTCCCCTTTTTTGCTCACGAAGCCCTGCGACGTGAACGGAACATGGTCATTCCGCCCAGCAGCAGTACCAGTGCGGCGCTGGGCTCGGGAATGGCCGTCAGTCGACTAGAGGCGTAGTGCTCCAAGTAAAAGTCTCCGCTGACGTTGCGGCCCGCAATCATCGAGCCGTAAAAGGCTTGCGTATCGACCGAGATGCTTCCGTCGGGGGTGTAGACGGTACCGAGGAATTCGTTCAGGAACCCGCTGCCGATTTCGAAATCGCCGTGCACTTCCCAGGTGACTTCGCTCGCCAGGTCGACAAAGGAGGGTGGAGGATTGTCGCCGGGATCGACGAATTCGGTGCCGTTGACGTAGAGCTGCAATCCGGTTCCCAGATCCACATCGTCTTCGACGTAAACGTTGATCTGGCCGCCGGTCAGATCGAGATACAGATCGGTGGAAATGCCGAGCGTCAGATTGCGAAGGAAATAGTCTCCACTGGTCAGGTGCAATTCTTTCAGCGACGAACCGCTGAGGTCGACCGATCGATAGCTTCCCGGAGTCAAGTTGACGACCTCTTGACCGGCCAAGTTGTAATCGACAGAACCCGCGGTGAACGCAGTGGTGTGCGGCATGGCGATCGAGGCAACGGTGTTGCTCGATTGAGTCACCGTCCCCGTGACTACGCTGGACGCATTGGCGGAGATGTCACGTCCATAGGTTGCATTTCCGATGACATCGGTCCCGCTACTAAGACTGATATCGCGGTTGGCAAAGAGGTCGCCGTTGATATCGATCAGGCTGGCCGTTGTGACGATGTCCTCGACGGCGTAAAAGTTGCCGCGGTTTCGCGAAGGACGCTGAATGCCGTAGCCAAATTCGACCGAGATATTCTCCCGGGCATAAACGTCACCCAGCACGGTGCTGTACGAATCCAGCGTCACCATTTGACCGGCGTAGATGGCGAAGTCGGTCGCCTTTGCGTCCGCCGCGACTTGCGCGGTTACGGTCTGTTGTAGACAAGCAACCGTCGCACAAAGGATTGCGACGACAATCAGAGATCGGCGAAACATGAGAAGTTGACTCCGAAGCAAAGTTTGAATTGATAGTCCAATGATCGGACGCGAGACAAAGCATAGTCGGCTCTATCAGTCGGGTTTAGTCTTTCGTCCCAAATCAGCCGGGCGAACCCGCTCGAATACCGCTTCTGGGGACAAGGGGATTCATGAAGAGGTCAAAAGATGCTGGCGACGGAAGAGTCGTTGCTGCGAGGCGGCTACATCAAATAACGCAGTTTGTCATAGGCCGCCAGCTCTTTCGCTTCCTCGTCAACCGTCGTGGCGAGTTCATCAAAGCCGAACATGGTCTTGACGCGATGGGTCAGCAATGCGCGATCGTAGGGGATGTTGCCGGAGGTCCAGTATGCTGCCGTGTGAGGCGTGAACGGGGAAACCTGCAAGGGGCCTTTTTCGTCGGCGACGTTCGGCAGATTCCGCCACAGTCGCAAGTGGTGACGATGGGATCGGACCGCCTGCGAAGCCAAGTCCGCGTAGCCGTGCTCCGCGAGATCCGTGATTGCGGCGGCGTGGTTGATGACGTGGACCAGGCCGCCGTAACCGCTGCGATGAATCTCCGGGGTCTGGCTGATCGCTTCGTCGAGCACGGCGGTGACCATCCCCTCGATGTCATCGTACGCCGGCGACGCGTCGTCATCGGGCAGCGTGATTTTGTGGCCGTGAATCCGCCCCTTCTGTTTGCCGTAGTACCCACTGCCGGGCGTTGCGTTGGTGAACAGAGCCATCAGTTTCAGGATACCGTCGACCACGGCGGGCGTGGCGTATTGGGGATGCTCCTTGAGCGCTCGAATGGCGAGGGAGGCGAAGATCACGTTGTGCCCGGATTGGCGGGGTTGATCGATGCTCTTTTCGAGCCCCTCGGCGATGCCGTCGATTAGCGTCTCGTCCGGTTTCTGCTTCGGAAACGGATCAAACAACTCCGCGTCGGCAAGTTTTGAGTTTTTTGACATCCTCTTTCCGAAGACGGATTCGCCGCGGAGGACACGTTGAAGGTCACCTTCGATCCCCTTGTAGACTTCGGGATCAAGGTCGGGACGCTGTTCGCCGATGTAGTAGCCGGCGATCAGGGAGGCCCCAAGATGCCCGGCCATGGAATTCATGTGATGGGCCCGCGCCAGTGCGTTGAGCCCCTTTTGAAGGTAGGATTCGTCGAGCGGACGGGCCGGTTCCGTGGGTGCGTCCTCCGCATCGGCCGATGGAATCAAAAGTCCGGGGACCCCCAGCCCTGCAGCCGCACTTGCACAAAGCGTGACAAAATTTCGTCGGATCATTCGCCCGTATTCGGTGTTTGAGTTCATTCCGAGTTTACGTCCACGACGCCTGGAACGATGGCTGGTCAACATGCGGGTTTTGCGCCGAATCATTGTACACAGTCCCCTGCGCTTCGACGTGCTCTGAACACTGAAGGTCAAACGTTATCGAACTCATTTGTGATGGTCTTGAGCAAGTCCTCACAAACATTCTGCCCCGTATCATTGTACCCCGTATCATTGTGCCTCTTCTCGTTCAACGACATCCCCAGCGTTGCTCCTAACCTTTGGGGGCGTGCTTTGACGGCCGTCGTGGGATCACCTAAAATGCGGTCGCTCCGCGGGTGTAACTCAGTTGGTAGAGTGACAGCTTCCCAAGCTGTTTGTCGCCGGTTCGAATCCGGTCACCCGCTCTGATGTGGCCTGTCCTCTCGGGCTGTGCTAGATCACAAAGTGGCTGCGTTCGGCATCGGCCGCCCGAAGCAGTTCTTGGATTTTCCGCATGTCGAGTGTGTCGTTGCTGATGCGTTCGACAATCTCTAGCTTTTCAGTGTTGTGGCAGACCTCGGCCGCTTCTCGACAGGGTTCCAAGGCTTTCACCGGATCGCTTCCGGGAGCGATGTAAACACCGCACCAACCAGCGAGATCGCGGCATAGATCGTCACGCTGTTCTTTGAGTTCCAAATACCTCTGTTCCAACCTGTCGCGAGTATCGCCCGCGATTGGCGAATCGGGTGACATGGCTCTGCTCCTGGGATGCCTGTCGATAGTGGATCGTTTCGCGTTCATTGAAGTGGCAATTTGCGTGCCAATGGCGGCAACCCCGTCATCCGGCTGTCCGGTTTCAAAAAACCAGCCAACGACGATTCGTTTCGGCAAACGCCGTGCATCGACGCACACGTTGCCGCACGAGAAACGTCTCGGTGTGCAGACGAACGGCCTGCCCGGTGACGCGAATCGTCAATCGCGTTGTGGGCACGCGGGCACGTGGATGCTGCCTCAGAGCTGCCACTGCGTCTGGACACCTTGGCTGCGGATCGACCGCTGGAAGTCGGCCAGCAGAGTCGGAGTGTCTGCGATGGCATGCGGCGTTAGGTTGTGCGTGATCGCGAAGTCAGCCAGACAGCCGACCGCTTCGCCGATACCCCACTCCACCGGATGCAACCGGTAACAGCCGTTGGTCACATGCGTCGTACCGATGTTCTTGCAGGCCGGTAGTAGGTTTTGCATTCGCACGGGCAGCAACGCGCCGAGTGGAATCTGAAACGGCAACGACGCAAAGTCGATGTAGTTGTCGCCTCCACTGCTGGGATGAAGATCGATGTGATAGCTGCCCACGCCGACCGCGTCTTCGAATCGGGCGGCGCTGACTTCGTCGATCGGTTGACCGGTCACCAGACTCCGATTCTGTCGCCCCACGTGTTCCTCCAACACGGTGAAGCGTGCCCGGATCCGCCGCGACTCGCGAACGTAGGGCATCTTGGCGAGTCCGTCGCTGCTGCCCATCAGGTCACCGCGGAGCCGCAGTCCTGCGAAGCCCGTTCCTCCGTCGGGGCGAGGTGCTTCGGTTTGCAGCCAGTACAGCAGACACAGACTCAGTTGTCGTGCCCGTTGCAGATGCATTTCAGCTTGCTCGGGGCCTTCGCCGAACAGGTTCCCCTGCAAGTAATCGTTCTGCGGCCAATTGATCAGACTGACATCACTGTCGAACCGTCCTGGCTTGAATAGCGACGCGTCGATGATGCGGCGATAGGTCCACAGATTCAACACGCCGTTGACCGATCGACCACCCAGCGGATCAAAACCCAACGTTTTCGGATTGCCGGACGACGGATGGGTGTACGTCAAATCGAGCAACTTACCAGGCCATGGCGGTGTCAGTTGGGGCACGAAGTCACGCCAAAATTGCCACTCGGCGGGTTGCTCGATCACATGATTCTGGTCCGGTAAATAGTCGACGGCAAAGCAGACGGTAAACGCCTGGTGGTTGTCAGGATCGGCCACTGCTGCGGCATGCAGTTCGCCGGTTTCCGAACGCGCTTCCGAACCGCTGACAAATTCGGTGTTGGTCAGTGGCAACAGGTCACCCGTTTCGCTGGCGTCGACAAAATACGTGCCACGCAACACGGTCGAATCGCCTGTGCGGGTTGATCGAACCGTGACCGCTTCGACGCGATCACGCGTCACATCCGCTGAGACGGGTGTGGTTTCGAGTAACAGTTGCAATTGCCCCGAATGCCGGTAGGGAGCGAGCTGACGCAGGAGGATTTCCAGAGAGACTTTGGGTTCCGAACACAGCCGCGAAACGTTGCCGTTGCCGGGGTTCAAATGTGGATTGTTTCGAGCCGCATCGGTCAACGGATAGTTGTCGCGATAGTAGTCGCGGATCTGCGATCGAAACTCACGGTAGGACCGGTTAGCTCCCGTGGTTTCAATCCAACGATGCTCATCCGGCGGCACGCCCTGGCTGGTCAGTTGCCCGCCGATCCAATCCGACGGTTCCGTCATGACGACTCGCCTGCCGTTGCGAAGTGCGGCAAGTGCGGCGGAGCATCCGCCCAGGCCTCCACCGATAATCACGATGTCGGCCTGGAGTTCGGTTGCGGCATAAGCGGGCGTCAATGTCGCAGCCAGCGACGTCAGCGCAAGGGAAGAACAGAATTGTCGTCTTTTCAAATTCATGAGATGCGTTCGTGAAAGGCGGGAATGGTGTGGGCGGGCGTGATCGGGAGTACCATAGCCAGGGGAGCGGGGACTTTTGTACCTGCGACCAGCTGATCCTCGATTGATTCTCGCCAAATTCTATCTGATCTCATTCACCTCTGGATTCGTTTCATGCAAAAGTATGCGGTCCAGTTCTTGATGACACTCGGCGTTTCTTCGTCAGCCCCCGCTGCGGTCATTACTTGGGGGGCGGTGCAAGACACGACGTCGAGTGCGGCGAATGACTTGGTTGATGGCGGCGCGGTTGATCTCGCGATCAATGGCCAGAGCCAAAGCAATACCAGTCCGCTGCGGCAAGGATCTGTGACGCTTGATGGGATTCTCTTTGCGTCGCCAGACGCCCAAGACTTCTGGGGAAACATTGCAACGCCGACTCTTAACGCACTCTCGCTGCCCAGTGGACGAACCACGGGCGATGCCGACTACGATACCTTTCTCACACACGTCGCCATTCCCGAGCCGTCATCGTTTGCGTTTCTCGCATTGGGCATGACGGTCGCCATCGGTCGTCGTCGGTCGTCGCAGACGCACGTCGATTGGCTAACCGTCGACTGACTTCAGCAACGATCATGCCCGTCAGCGGCAAGTTCATGGTTGTTCTGCTGACTGACGATTGGCAGAAAAACGGTGGGCAGAAAAACGGGAGTGTCGGGTAACGGGGCGACAAGAAAATGGCTGTCAAGAAAATGCGATGCTAGTTGCCGGCATTCTGGACGCAGGCGAGGGTTTGTTCGGCGATCTCGAATTCTTCGTCGGTGCTGACGACGACGACTTTCACTCGGCTGTCGGATGTTTGGATTTCGCAGATCGGTGGCTCGACCGCGGTGTTGCGCGCCGCGTCGATCGCAATGCCGAGTGATTCCAGATCGCTGCAGCTGCGGGCCCGGATTTCGGGTGAGTGTTCGCCGATCCCGGCGGTGAAGGCGACGGCATCCAATCGTCCCAGCACCGCGTGGTAGGCGCCCAAGTACTTTTTAATTCGATAGACGAAGATCTCCACCGCCAAGGCCGCCGCTTCATCGCCGGCAGATTCCTTCGCCAACACTTCGCGCATGTCGTTGGCCCCACAAAGTCCCTTGAGACCGCTCTGTTTGTTCAGCACCTCGTCCATCTGGTCCAAACTCATTCCGGACTGTTTTGCCATCTGGATCAGAATCGCGGGATCGAGATCACCACAGCGTGTTCCCATCACCAGACCTTCCAGCGGCGTTAAGCCCATCGAAGTGTCCACACTGACGCCGCCGCGAATCGCCGTTACGCTGGCCCCGTTGCCGAGATGGAACACGATCGTGTTCACGTCGGCCAAGGGGCGCTTGAGATGGCGTGCCACCTGCTTGGCGACGTAGGCGTGGGAGGTGCCGTGGAATCCATAGCGGCGCAGACCAAATCGCCGGTACCAGTCTTGTGGGACGGCGTTACGATACGCAAAAGCCGGCAATGTCTGGTGAAAGGCGGTGTCAAACACGGCGACTTGGGGGACATCCGGAAACGCCGATCGCGCGACTTCCATTCCGATCAGGTTGGCGGGATGGTGCAGTGGCGCCAGTGGCACCAACTGTTTCATCGTCCGGATCACGCGATCATCGATCAAGGTCGGGCCGGAGTAGGTTTCACCGCCGTGCACGGCCCGGTGGCCGATGCCGACCAGATGCCGGCCACCGGCAAAGCTTGCGTTTTCCGACAGCGCACGCCGAATCAACTCCATGCCCTGCCGGTGATCGGGAACCGAGACGTCGATCGAGCGCGACGGGGGGGTGGACGTCGACGCCGGAAACGACTGTCTCAGGCAGCTCTCGTCTTCGCCGATTCGTTCGACCAGCCCGGATTCGAGCGCGCCAGCGGCATCCATGTCAAACAACTCGTACTTGATCGACGAGCTGCCGGAATTGAGGACCAGGATTTGTTTCACAATTCCGCTCCGTTGCGTTGAGCCTGGATCGCCGTGATCGCGACGGTGTTGATGATGTCGGTGACGGTGCAGCCGCGGCTCAAGTCATTGACGGGTTTTTTGAGGCCTTGCAAAACCGGACCGATCGCCACGGCGTCGGCGGATCGTTGCACGGCTTTGTAGGTATTGTTGCCCGTGTTCAGGTCGGGAAAGATGAAGACCGTCGCCCGGCCGGCAATTTGGCTGTCGGGTAGTTTGGTTTTGGCAACGCCCAAATCGATCGCCGCGTCGTACTGGATGGGGCCTTCGATCAGCAAATCCGGTCGGGCCTGGCGGACCAGCGCGGTCGCCTGCTTGACCCGCTCGACCTCTTCGCCGCTGCCCGATTGGCCGGTGGAATACGACAGCATGGCGATGATCGGTTCAATGCCGAACACTTTCGCGGTGCCGGCGGAACTGATCGCGATGTCGGCCAGTTGAGCGGGGTTTGGCCTCGGGTTGATCGCGCAATCGCCGTAGACGAGGACGCGATCCTTCAAGCACATCAGAAAGACGCTCGAGACGATCGAACAATCCGGTCTGGTTCGAATCAGTTGCAACGCCGGACGAATGGTGTGGGCGGTCGTGTGTGCGGCACCGGAAACCATCCCGTCGGCGATGCCCTCGTACACCATCATGGTGCCAAAATAGCTGACGTCCTGGACCGTATCGTGGGCCTGATCCTCGGTGACGCCTTTGTGTCGACGCAGTTGGAAGAATCGCTGTGCGAATGTTTCGAGGTAGGGATTGTCACCCGGATCGATGATCTCGACGTCCGCTAAGTCAATTCCCAGTTCGTCGGCCAGCGTGCGGATCTTGAGCGGATCGCCCAGCAAGACAATCTCCGCGACGTCACGCCGCCGCAGGACTTCGGTGGCCCGTAGAATTCGCTCGTCGTCTCCCTCGGGCAAGACGATCCGTTGGCGGCGGCGTTTGGCCTGTTCAATCAACTCGTACTCGAACATCGCCGGTGTGACGACGTTCGAGCGCGCGACGTCGATCCGCTGGGCCAAGGCGTCGGGATCAATCGACGATTCGAACACACCCAGGGCGGCTTGGATTTTGCGGTCGTTGTCGGGGCTGATCGTCCCTTCGACGGCCATCACGTTTCGGACCGTTTCGTAGGTATCGGTCTCGACGGCAAAGGTCGGAATCAACGGGCGGCGAATGCCCTCGATCAATCGGGTCACGCTGGCGGGAGGACGCATGCCACCGGTCAGCACAATCCCGGAAATTTTCGGATAGTTGTCCGACGCGACCGTGGCCAGGCATCCCAGCAGAATATCACTGCGATCACCGGGAGTGATCACCAGCTTGCTCTCCTGGACCCGCTCGAGAAAATTGGGTAACTGCATGGCCGCAACCGAGATCGTCAAGATCTCTCGATTCAGATCCATTTCGCCGTCACGAATCGGGACCGCCCCGAGCGCCTCGGCGACCGCGCCGACGGTGGGGGCTTCTAACGTCGGTTCATCGGCGACCACGAACACCGGATCGTCGTAGCTCCAACTCGCTTGCACCTCGCTCCGCACCGCTTCGATGCGTTCGGCCGCGACGCGGTTGACGAAATTGGCCATCACCGTGCACCCTTCGTCGACCATCGCGATGCGCGTCGCATGCAGGGCACCGCGAATGCTTTCGGGGGACTTGTTTCGTCCCGACAGCACGTTGACAACCGGTGTCCCGAGATGGGTGGCGATCTGCGCACTCAGATCGAACTCAAACGCCGAGGCGACGCCTTCAAAATCAGTGCCTTCACAGAGCACAAAATCGGAGCGAGATTCGATGGCCTTGTATCTTTCCAGGATGACACGTAACAGCACCGATAGGCCTTTCTCGGTCGCGATCGCTTGTGCGTCATCCGAGGTGACCGCATAACTGTCTTCGTAGTCTTGATCGAGCGAGTACCGATTGAGCAGCAGTTCGGTATCGTTGTCGCGTTTCCCGTGGCTGCGAATGATCGGGCGAAAGAAACCCAGACGCTCGACGCGTCGCGACAACAGTTCCATGATGCCCAGCACCACCAGGGACTTGCCGCTGTCGGGTTCGGACGCAGCGATGTACAGGTTTTTGGCCATTGAATTCGATCCGGATGCGGCGATGACGGTCGCGGTTTCAATGGTTTTACCGCGTCACCGTCGACGGCAACATCGGGTGTTGCATTTTCCTGACACGCGTTTTCTTGTCTAATCGAACGTCGGCTTCAGCCGGTTTCTTCCGCCAACATTCTTCGCTGATACTCTTCCCCATGAAAGTGATCAAGAACATACACGGATTGTGGGGTATATTCAGTCTACCATTTTCGTCCTTGGCTCTTTCCGGCACCACCAACACAGCGGTGGCCTTGCTGTCGGGGAAGGCTGCCGGCGGCCAATCGTCGCCGCTCGACTCCCGAGCGGCGGCGCGAAGTGCGGTCACGGGATTCGGTCTTCTGCTAAAAGTAAGGACTCTCCGGATCACGTATCGCATGTCACGAGGGAGTCAGGCGTCGATCGATCCACCACGGGCCACGAGAGATCAACTCACTGACCGCTTCGGAATCTCGACCCGCCTTGTCGCGGTGGTAAGAACAGCTCAATTCGCCGATGAGCAGATGCAGTTCAGGATCACGACGAAATCTTGTTTTCGGTTGAAGAAGACGAACAAGTGTCCGGAGAACAGGTCGACCTGAAAGTCACCATTGACCATCCCGGACAGCCCATCGGAACATTTTTTCATGTCTGTCGGAAAAGCGTTGTAGTCGCTCCCGCCACCGCCGGACAAGCTGGGGGTTGGATGAGCGAACCATCGGTTTCTCCTGTAGTTGAAAAGAAACCCATCACGCTCAACACGTCGTCAGCATGAGCAGATAGAACGCTTGCGATCTTCCGGTGCCAATCAGTGCATTCTCAAAGAGCGTTCTAACGCCAACCGTACGAAAGTATAGTCTGCAGAGACCTTTCAATATTCTAAAAAAATTTCGTTGACTTCAGCGGGCGGGGGGCGGTATCCTCAGGCAATCGGCCAGAGCAATCGAAAAATACCGGGGGCACAGAATGCGATTGGCTATCTTATTAATGTTTGCTGCGCACTGCTTACATGCAAGTGCGGTAGAGCCTCAGGGTACCGCCGCTTCCCAGGTCAACCAGGCTCCAAAGAATCTTCCCGTCCTGGGGGCCGTGAAGGTTACTGAAACGCGACCATCGATCAACGTCGGCCAGTCATGCGTAGGTGAGACGATTGAGGGCGTGTACGAAGTTCTCAACAACACAACTGCACCGCTATCTATTGCAAAGGTAACGACTTCGTGTGGTTGCTCAGTGTTGTACCCGGAAGATCAGGATTGCGAACCAGGCTCAAGGTTTCGCTTGATAGCCAAAGTAACCCCAAAAAAGCCTGGTAACTATGGAATAGGAATTACGATCGATTTTGGGCCCACCAGCTATCTCTGCTACATCAAGGGGAAAGCCTTGAAGTGAGTGGCGGTCGTTACACCAAAGATTCAGTTCAATGACGACGGGAAAGATGGGCTCGTTGCAGTACGGATTAACGACCCCCGAATTGCGTTGGACAAGCTATCGCTGGAGCTAAATAGTACTAAGTTGAAGCGAGTGTCACATGAACAGATTGACCGAAAGGTCTGTGAAGTGACCTTCGCAGTGCCCCAAGAATCTGCGTCCCGGCGTTCTTGCGTAACGCTGATTCCAACGCTACCTGACGAGAGATTTGCCCCAGTTGTTGTGGCTACTGGTATCAAGGGGAGGGTTCGGCTTGCGACGGACTTCGTTCATGGAAGTGGAAGCCCCATGAAGTTTAAGCTGATTCTGGTCGGCGATATAAAGTCGCTGCCGCCGGAGTCTGAATGGTTTTTTGAATCGGGCCAAGCAAAGCAAGACTGGGGAATAGAGTCGCGAGGGTTTGGAAATACCATCATCGTGGATGTCACGGCGAAGGACAATTTGCAGGGGCGTAGTTATTCCCTCAACCTTGGGTGTCAAAAACTAAGCTTCAATCTTGTTGCGAGATAGAACGGTGCGATACTTCTTGTTATGTGTGATTTGCATTGTCGTTCTGGCAAATGCTGAGGCGCAGGAAAATGACTTGACTGGACGAGTCTATACTGTGTTGGCGGATTATCACGTCAACTGCGAGGAAGTGCGGACTAAACCCTGGGCGTTCGTTGGCAAGGGTGTGTCTGTCGCGTTAGATAGTGGGAATGTTGCGATCAAAGACCGCTGGTATGTTGGATGCCAGCAAGGCAAAAACTCGCTTTTCGCATCTGCGGAAACATACAGTTCGTCAGATAATAAATACCGCGAAGGATGGAACCAGCGATTTGAGTCCGACCGCGGCGTGTTGTTACGCACACGTATCTACAGTGACAATTCGACGATCGTTGTGGAGGAGCTCAATGACGAGGAAAGGAAAAAGCCTTCAGGCGAATTTCACGGATCGAACCTTTTGAGCAAGTGCTCTCGACCGCAGGCAATCTAAACGCCGGAGGCAAATCGCGACGGAATAGCTGGGAACTACTCTTGGCAGACGAGTGCGAACTTAGTGAAGGCCGGTATGACAAAGATGGAAATGTGATTGCCGTGTTCAAACTTGACTGGAATATCCCATCAACACTCGAAATTGTGTTCGGCAAGAAATCTCGCTTTTTTCCTGTTGAAGCAAAGTGGACTCTGGTACTTCCGGAAGAACGGAGACTCCTTCTTTCACACCAACTTATTAGATGGAAGAAAGAGGGGACATTGTTTGTCCCAGTCCAATTAAAAGCAATTTCCAATCAGCCTAGCGGCGGAACGAAGACCTTTGAAATCGATTTTGACTGGCGGCTTGACAAAGAAGTTCCTCCAGAGCTCATCGCAAGCTCGATGCCGGACTGGCGGGAAAATATCCGAACTCTTTTTGACGTTGATTGGCAACGGCAAGGAGTAGCACCTCCCGATTTGGTTATTGAAGAGGAAGAAGTAGAATGAGATATGTTATCATGCTGTGTCTGATAGCTGCGGGCTACACGAACGCCCAACCGCCCCTTCCGGATTTTTGCTACAGCTACTCGGATATTCAAGGGTGTGACCCGTTTGGAAACTATGCCGGGTATGATTGGCAGGATTGCCCAGATGCCTGCAACAGCGAGTTTACTGCGTGTGAGAATGACATATCTTGGTTCGAAACCAAGGGGGAAGACTGGGGCTACACAAATGCCGTTGAGAACAAATTCGTGTCAGGTGCAACTTGGCAGAGTAATGTTTTAGAGAGCGATATTTACAATATATGTACGGAGGAGGGCGACTGCAATTGCGAAACAAGGGACAACCCGAGTGGACCGGGTTTTATCATCGGGTGTTTTAAGGAAGTGCAATATGTGTGGGAGGATCATACGACAAGCCTCAGTGACACTCCCTGCCCGGGACCCTACTCCGACCCCGGTGAACCGGGTGACGGAGGTGGCGTTGAATATTGAGGGTCTGACACGAAAGTATGTCGATAGCAGTTTTGGGTTGAGCTGCTTTGGCGGCGGTGTCTGATGATGCGGTTGCGTGCTTCTCTCCGGACTCACCGTTGTCCTTGGATACCTTTGATCGGGATCAGCGTCCCGCTACCATGCTTTCAGCGTCCAATCCAGTGACGCAAGCACCATGTACGCGATGTTGCTCTCGTGATTGTCCAGGGAAGCGCTCCGCGGAATGTGTCAACGACAGTGAGACAACTTTTTGGTGTGCGTTAGTTGCTCGTGCAACACTGCTCGGGGGCCAGCCCCCGAACCCCCGGGATTTTTCCAGGCATGGCTCGGGTGTTCATAGATT
>WCIL01000050.1:0-56227 GCA_033042175.1 Phycisphaera sp. RhM | reverse complement strand
CCGCGATGTGACAATCGAAAGTTTTTCGGAGCCATACACGTTTGCGGAGTCCAAGTCGCAACGGTGCCGGAAAACGTCCGTCAGCAATCATTGCGGCCAATGTGTTGTGCGAGATATTGAGCTCTCGTGTGATTTCGCCGGCTTCCACGAATCGCGGGCGATTGTCTGAATCAGCCATTGAGACGTTCTCCAATCTGTTCGAGTAGGCTGCTGGCATTGGCCACAAGGTGACGATCCACGTCGTCGAGAAACTTGTGCTGGTTGTCGGTCATCGGGAACCGCACGAAGCAATAGGAGCCAATCAGCATGTCAGCCATTTCGAGCGGGCCAAACATCGGTGGCTCGATCATTGCCGGCTCGCTGCCGGGCGTTTCGCGCCGTTCGATTTCGACAACGAGTTGATCGAGAATCCAGCGGCAATACTGGGGAAAGGTGTTCTCTTTTTCCGAGAGAATCACAACCAGCGATTCAATCTCCGACTGTGCAAGCCGTGGGAGGTTGATGTCGAGTTTGGGGCCTTCGATGGTCGCCGCTTCGCTCATGTGGATGCCAGCCGTATACGTTGAGTTTCACTTGTGCTCACTTGGGATTGTTCCAGAGCAAACCGGACAATCAATCGTGTCGTTACCCGTGACGGGCAGAAAAAGTTTCTCACCACGTCGATTCACTTTTGCGAGCAGTCGTTCCCGAGCGTGATACCGGCATCGGTCGCACTTCAAATAGCGTGTGCGAACGTGTCTGCCCGTGACTGTTCGGTATCGCCTTAGAACGCCAGCTTCGCATCGTGGGCAGTTGTCGCCGTCTTTCATTGGTCGTCATCCTTGTCGGTGATGGAGGGTCGCGCCGGCAGTCCGGCGCGGGTGATTTCGGCAAGCGTGACTCGGCCAGCGCAGCGGCCGGCCGAGCACCGCGTAATGTTCTGTTCTGTATGGGGTGAAGTGGGGTTCACCATTAGACGCACTGGGCTTCACCATTAAATGCACTGGGCTTCACCATTAACTTGGGGGGCGGGCAACATTTCCGGTGATCCGATACTGTCTTGGAATCGGTCCCTTGTGTTCTTCGCAGAGCGTGACGACTCCGAGCTGTTCCAGATCATCGAGCACCTTTTGAACCCATCTCGGGGTGACTCCGGCAGCGTCAGCAATCCGTCGTGTTGACACTCGAAACGCGCCGCCCTGCCGAGCGTGACGGAAGCAAACCAACAGCACCGCAGTGTGCGTTGACGATGGCAATGTCGGCGCGATGTCATCAACAATCCGGTTGAGTTGCTCGAACCGCTTTTGCGACTTCCGTTTCGGCGATGGCATGTGCATCAGGTCACCGGCTCGTTGAACGGGTTGTCGTATGGGTCATGGTGCTGCGTTTCCAATCCAGACAAGTCCGGCTCGGGCTGGCATGGTGCTTCGAACCGCATCCTTGGCATGTGGAACACGAGCGCCGTCTTGGTTTGCTCACCGTGCCGATTCTTGACGCAATCGAGCACCACGTTGCGAACACCCCGAACACCGGGCGTCACTTCACCGCGGTCGCGCAACAGATACGCAGCATCAAGGTTAAATTCGATCTCGCCGGATTCCTTGAATGACGCCAGCGTCAGATCGTCACCGTTGTGCGCAGAGCCCCCCTTACCGCTTGTGCGGGACGTTGCCGACAGGCAGAGGATTCCCCAGCCCTTCGACGCCATCACCCGCAGGAACCCCATCAGGTCGTTCACGGCCAAGCGTGCATCCTTGCCGCGATCAACAAACTTTTGCAGGTAATCGACAACAAGGAACCCCGGCTCGCATTGATGGAGCAAACCGGCAAGACCCATCGGGTTACACTGCTCGATCGGCAAGACGTGAAGACGTCCCCCGGTCGCAATCCGCTCGATCTCTTGGGCCGCACGTTCGATCTCGTGAATCTGCGCCGGCGTCAGGTCAGCGAACCGCAGCGCCTTCGTTGGTACGCTGGTCCGCGCTGAAAACTCCCGTTTCAACAGTCCTTTGAAACCCGTCTCGGCGTTGGCGCAGTAGACGTTTAGCTCGGGATTGTGTTCCAGTGCTTCGAAGATGCATTGACCGGACAGTGCCGTTTTGCCGACGCCAGGACCGGCCGCCAATCCGGCAAGCAAACCGCTGCCGATCTCCAGACCATCGAGTGCAGCACCGAACTTGTAAAGGTTGTCGCCCTTGCCGGCTTTCAGGTCCGCCACCAATTCACGCAGAATTGACACAGCGTCAACGGTCGGTGGTGCCTTGTCTTTTGATTTATCCTGACCACCAGCGTCGTCAGTCTGCCCGGGTGCCTGTTGCTGGGCCTGGGTCTTCGCCTGTTTTTCGATGCCGTCAAGATTGACTTCGGGTCCGTCGTCATCGTCGCTTCTTTTGCTGTACGCATCCGGCTCGTAGTGCGTCCGCAAGTCTGGCCACTTCCATGTGCAGTGATCGTGATGGCATCCGGCACCGATCTTCCCGTCTGCCCCTTGGACGATGAACGCCGCGCCGTCGGACCCGTGATCGCTGCACAGCGGAGATCCGGTTTTATCTTTTGCAAAAACCCACTTAGAACCGCCCTGCCAGGGACGTTTATCACCGACAGGAACGCCGTGATCTGAAATCCAACGCTCTAGGCTGAAATCCCCGGCCGTCAGTTTCATTCCCGGGCGCTTCGCTGGTTCCGGTTCTGATTCCTCAACGCCGACCTCTTCGACAAACGCTCTCAACTGATCTTCGGTGACAATCCCCAAGTCAGTGCGAGCATTTGCGTGCCAGCTTCGCCGGTGCGGTCGGTGCTCACGATTTGGCTTGTCTTCCGGTTGGAAGTCTGAACCCTTGCGAGCCATCGTGCCGAGCAGCTTCATAAGCCGGCTGGCGTTGGATGCCGTAGTGTCTACAGAAACCTTTTTGTTGCCGTAGCATGATGCTGCCGATTTCAGCACGGACCCAATCAGTTTGTCTGATTCGTCATTGTTCGGCAGATCGATCCGATACAACAGGTAGCAACCATTACCGGACATGCCGGTGATAGGAGCCGGCCAGCCCTTCCCCGACAAGTCGTGCTCCAACTCATCAGCAATCAAGTGAGCAGCATTTAGCTCATCGGCAGTTGATGAGATCCCTGATAGTCGCTTAGGGTCGATGTCGATGAATAAGAATCTGCGCCGTTCAATGTTCGGATCGCCCGTTGTTTTCTTCGCACCCCAGATCAATCGATTGTTGGCCAGCGCAAGCGACGTCCCTTCCACTGGGTTGACCGTCACATAAATGCCCGGTGGTTCGCAAAGCTCAATCGCCCTAACGCATTCCGCGGCCTTGTCGTGATCGTCAAAGTATCCCGATACGGTCTTGGTCCACCTTGAACCTTTTGAGTCCGGGCAATCGAATGCTCGAATCTCAAACACGCCGTCAGGGTGCAGCGCCCGCAGGAACCCGGCAACGTCGGTCTGTTGTTCTTGGTTCATCGGTCGCCCCTCCAATCAACAAGCCGGCAGACTGCCCGACGGACGCCTGCAATCACGACAACGGCTCTCGGATGCATCCACGTCGCCAGCACCACCGTGATGACCACTGGGTGTTCGACAAGGAACGCTAAGACGCTGGGGTCTGCGAAGATCATTGCTGCGCCCCCAACTGCTGGGCGTAGGACACAACTTCCGCTCGCAATTCAGTCTGCATCATGGAACGCGCAGACTCGTACGCCTCGACGTAGCTATCGGGAATGTAGATTCGGATAGCTGATTCGAGCAATTCTCTGCCCGCTGCCGGGTTTACAACCAGTGCGTTGGCCTCGACTTTTCGAGCACCGAATTGATTGATGTACTCCGGCACCCTGTATGTCAGGTGCGACTTGTGCCGGGGGTCGGCTAAGTCCTTCCCGGACGAAGTTTCAAGATTGTCGATCCAACTAAGTTGATTTTCTTGGATGAACTCGAAATTCAATCCGAAGCGATGAACGCTAAACGAAGGATCTTCGTTCGGCGTCCATCCGGTGGCGAGTTTTATGTCATCCAGGTTTTTTGCGAATGCGCTTTCAATGAACAGTCCGGCAGGGTCATGGTCGGCGCAGTACAGCACAATTTTTCTGGACTCCTTGTGCGCCACCATGCGACGCCCCAAGTCGATCCGAGAGTTGATGTCTGCCCATCCCCGAGCGTTCGTGATCGGGATGTGGTATTTTCGGGCAAGCGGTTCGAACAGACCAACCAAGTCGATCTTCTCAACAACTATCTCAATGTAGATGTCGAGTTCTTCCCAAAATGATCTCGGGGTGTAGTTTTCAATCCTGCCCTCAATCACTGCATCGAATAGCCACTTCGCTTCTTTCGAAGGATCATCGTAGTCGAGCGATTCAACGCCGACGGCTGATCGCGCTGAATCGTCCGCTGTGAACTTCGGATCAATCAAACCAAGTTTTCGGCAATCGTTGATGACCTTTTCAACACGGGCAAATTCTGATTTGGTGATGAACCCGTGGTTCTCAAAAATGTAGCACCATCCACGGCTTGAGATTTTGAATCCTAGATCCAGTGATGAGCTAAACGCAGTAAGTCCCTTGCCGAAAACAGCAAGAGCATTAGTTCGCTTCCTGCCGCGAAGATTCGTCGGTGGGAGTGTGAGATTCATCGAATCACCCCCGGCGCAAAGAGTGTGATTCGGCTTGAGAATTTTGCTTGATCGGTCACAATAGAAGTGCTCCGTGTCCGTGGGGCGTCTTTCGAATAGCAACGGCCAGCCGATCCACCGGTTGGCCGTTGTGCGTTTGGTCATTGCCGGCGTTTTGGAGCCGGCGGCAGCGACAACAGCAATCGAGCGAGCGCGTCGATTTGCTCCGGCGTCAACGTGACTTCCGTGTCGGTGCTGCTCATTTGGACGATCTCGCTTCGATGAATCGTCTTACAGCTTGCCGACTGGTCAGAATCCGACCGCCAAGTCGGACGTGTTCCAGCTTGGTCCCACGAACACCATCCCGGCACCATCGGTACAGAGTGCACTTGTCGGGGCGTCGTCCGAGATATGACGCCAAGTCTTCACGGGCGTCTTGCAGGGTTTGCACGTCTTCGGTCAGAACCCGTTGGACGTTTGGGGGAACGGTCGATGCAGACATAAAAAAACCTTCTCGCAGTGCATTTGTTGGCAACTTGCGAGAAGGTTAGGAGTGATTTGGGCTAGTCCAGATTAGGTTAGCCCAAAAGTTTTTCGAAGTTTTTTAGGTGTAGTCGCTCTTGAAAATTTTGTACTCGCTCATCAGTTGACGAACCCGACCTTCGCTTACAGAGAGTTTGGTCGCCACGTGTTCTGCGAGTTGCCTTCGACTGCAGCGGTGGAGTCGGTAAAAGTCTCGGCAGAGTTGTAGCAACTCATCGCGGGTCGTCTTCTTTTTTCTCGCTGCGTTGCGTTCCGCTTGCTGTCGGCCGCGGTCGGAGTGCTCGACACCTTCAACGGCATATTGTTCCATTGCCACTCTCGCTGCCGCATTAGATAATAGGTATCCGGCACGTAGTGCATGATAGGTCACAAACTCTGCGTCTTCATGTGTAACGTCAGTCGGGTTCCCGTTCTTGTCGTGAAGGTATCGTTGCTGAATCATGTCAAGCGTCGCCATGACCTCTGCAAGTACTGCTGTTCTTTCCTTGTACATCTCTCGGTCAGATTCATCATTGACCAACGCAAGTTCTTGCTCCATTACCGCGTAGACCATATCCCGCCAAACACTTAGCTTCGGTCTGCCGCGTGAAGTCTCAACCTCACGTTTAATCCGCTCTGCAGTACGCAGCGGCACAATCTTCCCGGTGTGCCGGTGCGGGTGCTTCCGCTTGCGTCCCATTAGAATCCTCTTTGCGTTGGTCGGCACCGCCGCCGCCGATGGAGCAAAGAGAATCCATCAGCGGCGTGCGATGCCATCACGCCGACCGTCGCCAGCATGACTTGAATGAACCGCTCCGGCCGTCGCCAGAGCGGTTACGTGCATGATAAGAAATTAGGCCGCGTTCGCCAGTGTGAACGTGATCACAATGGTCGGCTGATCAAATTGCGAGACTTGCGTGCAACGGACCCGAGATTCGGGACATGTACTTCTCGACTTGCGGCGGCGTGCAGTTGCAATTGCGTCGCGGGTCGCTGCGGTAGCCGCAGGGACACGGGTTGGCCGCCGCGATCAGCATGAAGTCCGCCGGGAAAGTGGTGCTGCGGAGGGCGCGGGAGATCGTGACGATGCCGTCTTCGAGCGGTTGACGCATCACTTCGAGTGTCTTGCGGTTGAACTCGGGCAATTCGTCCAAGAACAAGATCCCGTTGTGCGCCTTGCTGATTTCGCCGGGCGACGGAGGGCTTCCGCCGCCGACCAGTCCGGCATCGCTGATCGTGTGATGGGGTGAACGGAACGGACGCCGGGCCAGCAACGGCTGGCCCGCCGGCAGCTGACCGAGCGCACTGTAAATCCGAGTCGTCTCGATCGATTCGGGGGCACTCAATTGTGGCAAAACTGTCGGCACGCGTTTGGCCAACATCGTTTTGCCCGAACCGGGCGGGCCGATCATGATCAAATTGTGCCGCCCCGCGGCGGCGAGTGTGACCGCGCGTTTGGCTGCTTCTTGGCCGCGGACGTCGCCGAAGTCGACATCATAGGCACTGTATTCTTCGAACAGTTGTTCCAGACGACTCGGCGCCGGCGCGATGTCGATCTCCCCGGCGAAAAACGCGACGGCTTGCGAAAGGCTCTCCACCGGGATCACTTCCAGCCCTTCCACGACTGCCGCTTCGCCCGCGTTTTCGGCCGGCAACACGATCCCACGCAGCCCCTCGTTCTTGGCCGTTTCGATCGCGATCGACAGTCCGCCCTTGACCGGACGCGTGTGCCCTTCGAGAGCCAACTCGCCGATGATCGCGTAATGGTCCAACCGGTCTGGGATCAATTGCCCGCTGCCGGCCAGCACTCCGAGGGCGACGGGCAAGTCGAACGACGCCGCCTGCTTGGGCAAATCACCGGGGGCCAAATTGATCACGACGCGGTCGTGCGGCCGGGTGAAGCCGCTGTTGACGATTGCCCGTTCGACGCGGTGCGTCGATTCTTTGACGGCCGTGTCGGGCAATCCGACGAGAATCGTCTTCGGCATCGCGGCTGGGGAGATGTCGACTTCGACGTCGACCGGCATCGCCTCGATGCCCAACAAAGTAAACGTCTTCAGTCGTGCCAGCATTGCGCCCCCCCGATTAGCTCGTCATGATCGCGGAAGTATCGACGATCGACAGGGGGTCATGCAACGGGTGGCAGAGTGATGCCCCGCGGAGACAGCATTGCCAAGCGGTTCATGAATGGACGTCGCCGGAGGGAGGCAGATTGATTCGGGGCAGATTGATGCAGACAGGCGATGGATTCTAGCGGATAGTCCGCGGAGGTTGCCGAACGAGTGGCGGAAAAATCGCGGGCAGAAAAATGGCGCGCGGAGATGGGAGACAGGAACATGGTTGACAAGAAAATGGGCACCCCCGGGGACAGGGCACCCCCGGGGACAGGGCACCCCCGGGGACAGGGCACCCCCGGGGACAGGGCACGAGGGTGGCACCTTTCAGGTCTGCTGACTCTAACGTTTTCTATGTTTGTTCGCGATGAAGCCTCGGAGGGCTGGCACAATGCTTGCCGGTGGCGTCAGCCACCAGGAATGGAAAGACCTCGATCACGGAGGCCTGAAAGGCCGGCACAATCGGTCTCATGAACCGCGGGGATTGCCAAAAGCTGGGGAATTGTGTCGACCCGTTGGGCCTCAGAGACTCCTTGCAATCATCTCCGGTGGCTCACGCCACCGGCATCCACTCTGCCGGCCCTCCGGGCCTGAAGGACTTCGCCTATCCGGCAAATTTCGGTACATAGAAAACGTTAGAGTCAGGAAATCTGTATCCGCTTAGCGTTTGGGACTTCAAGTCCTTTGAGATACAATTGCAATCGGCTGGCGAGAGAGAGTATCGCTGGCAAAGGCCCCCTCGACCAACCATCTTTTGACGGATGCGAATCATGTCGGCCGCGATCAAGTTCGCACCCCATTACACCATCGAGAACTATCGACTTTGGAAGGGGGACTGGGAGCTTTGGGACGGAATCGCGATCGCAATGACGCCGAGCCCGTTTGGGCGACACCAGGAAATCGTGGCGTCACTGTTGACTGCGTTTCGTGTCGTCATCGAACAGAGGAGGTGTCATGCCACTGCCTTGGCCGGATTGGATTGGATCGTGAGCAATGACACGGTGGTGCGTCCGGATTTGATCGTGATTTGTGGCGGCGTGCCCGATCAGCATCTGGAAAGTCCACCGGACTTGGTCGTCGAGGTTCTTTCGCCATCAACACGGCGGAACGATTTGACTTACAAGCGAGAACTCTATCAGACCCAAGGCGTGCGAACCTATCTGATCATCGATCCGGACGCGAAAACGATCCAGCAGCTAACGCTGTCGCCCGGCGGAGTGTACGAATCAACCGAAACTTATTCGGCGATCAAAGTAACCGTTTGCGGCGACTGCGAACTTGAGATCCAGTCAAGCAAGATCTTTTCGGCCTGATTGACTACTACCGGATGATGGCATACCGAAACGCATTGCGGTGAAATCCGCGCACGACGGTCAGCGCCCCTTGCCACTTTCTTTAGCACTGGGTCAGGAAGAATGCGGGGGACAGACAATGCGGGGGACAGACAATGCGGGGGACAGACAATGCGGGGGACAGACAATGCTGGGGACAGGGCACGGGCGTTTAATTTGCAATCATATTTCGCCAGGTGCCGTGTCCCCGTGCGGTGTCTCGTTGTCGCTGTGGCTACTGCGCCGCCTCCAATTGCTCAATCTTGCTCATGGTGAGCAGGGGATGGACATGGTGTCGGTATTTGCCATTCTCGCCTCGCACCAGAACGACTGCCGTCATGGAGCCGACGGTGACCATTTCTCGATTCAGAATATCGACGGTGTCACCGCTGTTCATGGTAATGCGAATCGGCCCCTGCCTAATCCAGTCGTTTAGTTCTTCTCGGTCCATGCTCACTAAGATGCTAGGGGACGGTGATCTCTCATTGGCTCAATCCAATTGTAACACCAGACGAAACGCGGTCCATTGATTTCCGTTTTCCTAACGTCCGGGACCACAGGACGTGCCATTTGCCCCCGTCGGGCGGCGGATATCCGTTTGGGGGATCGGCCGCTATACTCGCAGCCCCGGTTTCGTCGAGATTTTCGTACGGTTTGGTGCCTCCCGTGAACGTGAAACGTGAGTTTTTGTTCGTTGTCCTCGCCGTGCGAATGGGGGTGATCGACACGGAGCGTCTCGAGGAATTGGCCCGACAACTGGAGGAGAGTTCCGGCCAGCGGTTGATCGAGATGTTGCGTGAACAGTCGATTCTGACGGCAGAGCAGCAAGCAGAGATCGAGCGTGAAATCGATCGACTCCTGCGCGCCGATTCCACGTCCCCCGGCAAAGACACGGCGGTCCATTCCAAGACGCACAGGGGAAGCAACGAGGAAACGATCGATACTCCTTCGCCGGGCACGATGGGGCAATCTGACGATGCGACTCGGTCCTCCGAGGGAGCCATCGGCGAGGGAGGCGACGAGTCGGACTTGTTCGAAACGCTCGAGTCGCTGCCCCGCAGCCGCAACCGTTACCGGTTGACGCGCGAACACGGGCGCGGTGGCCTGGGGTGTGTCTGGCTGGCACGCGATTCAATCCTTAATCGAGAAGTCGCACTCAAAGAAGTCTTGCCCGGCAAGCGTCAGACAAAGAATCGATACAAGAAGCTGATTCGCGAAGCTCAGATCACCGGGCAGCTCGAGCACCCGAACATTGTTCCGGTCTACGAACTTTCGCCCAATCAGGAAGACCAGCCGTTTTACACCATGCGTTTCTTGCGTGGCAAAACACTCGGCGACCACCTGCGGAGCGTCAACCGTCGTCGGCCGCCCGCGGAAATCGATGCGATGGAGTTGCGGACGCTGCTGGGCATTTTTGTGTCGATCTGCCATGGGATCGGCTACGCGCACTCCCGCCGCATCATCCACCGCGACCTCAAGCCCAGCAACATCATGTTGGGCGACTTCGGCGAAGTGATTGTGGTCGATTGGGGATTGGCCAAGAAGCTTGATGAAGCCCCTCGAGAAGACGTGGACATGGACGCGGTTGTGTTTGACGACGAACACTCTGTCAGCTTCACGCGAGAAGGACAGGCGCTGGGAACACCCGCCTACATGTCACCCGAGCAAGCTGCCGGTCGGGTGAGTTTGAACGACGAGTTGACGGACATTTATGGATTGGGGGCGATCCTGTTCGCAATGCTGACCGGGAAATCGCCGCACGAAACGACTCGCCCGGCCGACACCAAAGACACCGCCCACGACTTGTTGCGTCGCATTCGTGTGTTTCCCACGCCGACGGTCCGTTCGGTCGTGCCGACCGCGCCCCGAGCGCTCGATGCGATCTGCGCCAAAGCGATGGCTCGATCGCGAAGTGAGCGTTACCAGTCAGCCGAAGCACTTGCCGGCGACATCCAATGTTGGCTGGCCGATGAACCGGTTTCGGCCTGTCAAGACACGGCACTCGAGAAAGCGTCGCGGTGGTTTCGCCATCATCGAACCTTGAGCCTTGCGATGGCAGGCGTCTTGCTGGTCGCGTCCATGGCCGGTTTCGCGATCGCTGCGGTGACAACGAACGCCAAGAATCATGTCGCCGAGTCGTTGCGAAAGGAACAACAAGCACTTGTGCTGGCGACCGAGTCCTTGAGCGCTGAGCAAGCCGCAAAAAAACTCGCGCTGCAACAATTTCGCCGTGCCCAAGATGCGATCGACCGTTCCCTGTCCGGCGTGAGCGAGGTGCTGGCCGTCTTTCCGGCCACCAGCGCGGTGCGGGCAGGACTATTGCAGTCCGCGGCGGAGGATTATGAAGAGCTGTTGAAAATCGACGGAGACGACCCGCAACTGCGTCGCGAAGCGGCACGCACGCGGATCCGATTGGCTGACCTGCGCCGGACGATACACGAACATGATGCAGCCGACGGGCATTATCAGATTGCCGAGAAAAACTTGGAGCTGCTGAAACAACAACATCCCGATGACGCCAGCTGGAACATCGATCTGGCAAATGTCTGGGTTCGTCGAGCACTCTTGTCGATGTCGATCGGCGACGCCGAGAATGCGGAACAGTACTTCCAACAAGCCGTCAACGCCTTCGATCAACCGCATTCCGATCCGGATTTGCAACGCAACGCCCAGATCGATCTTGCCGGTGCCCGGTACAATTTCGCCGAACTGTTGGTGCAGGTCGATCGAATTGGTGAAGCGGCCGAGATGTTCGCCGCCGCGGAAGCAGGCTTTGCTCGGATCCGTGACGAAGCACCGGACAACCTCCGTGCTCGTGAAGGGCTGGCGATGTGCAGCCGCGAAGTCGCACAACTCTTGCAAGTCACCGGTGACGATCAACAAGCCACCGAGCGACTTCGCGACGCGGAATCCGAGTTCAAGCGACTGATCGCCCAAGCCCCCGAGCAAATCTCCTATCGAGAAGGCTTGGCGCTCACCCGCGTGCTGCTGGGGAATTCATTGCGGCTGTCGGGCGATGATGACGGGCCGCTCGACGCCTATCAATCGTCGGTGGAGGATTACCTTGTCCTGCTCAATCAGCGTCCGGGGATGCCCAAGTATCGGCAAAGTGTGGCCACTGGCCGTGTGAACATCGCCCAGATGCTTCACCTTTCCTCTCGCAGTCGCGATGCGAAAGTTCATTTGGACCAGGCGGTGTCAGAGCTCATTTCGCTGTCGCAGACCTATCCCCAAGTCGCGGTCTATCGCGAAGCGAAGGCACAGTGTTTGGTGATGTTGGCGATGGTTTTGAGAGATCTCAATGAGCACGGCATGGCGGAAACGGCGTTCAACGGCGGGATCGAAGAATTCACCTGGCTGAGCGAAGACTTCCCCGATCTGATTCGATATCGGGGTGACGTTGCGATCAGTCGCATGGGACTGGCCAAGACGAAGAGCTTGCAAGGCCAAACGGCAGAAGCACGCGCGCTGCTGAGCGAGGTCATCGACGAATTGACAGCCGTCGTCGACGCCGGCGCAACGCAGATTCGCTACCGCGACGCCCTCGCGTGGTGTCATTTTTATCTTGCCGAACTGCTTGCCGCCGAAGACAAACTGATCGCGGCGTTGCCCCACTATCGACAAACGCTTCATCTCCGCGAACAGTTGCCCGATTCGCCCAAGTACCGACGGGCGTTGATCCGCGTGCTGACGGAGTGCCCAGCCGAACAGATTCGCGACCCCCAACGTGCCATCCAATTGGCCCGTGAGCTTCGTGATCAAGACGAACTGAATCCCGATTTCCGTTATTCATTGGCCGTCGCGTATCTGGCCGATGGCGATGGCAACCAGGCGTTGGACGAGGCCGAAGCGGCGGTCCAGTTGCGAATCCAGCCGTCTCCCTTCGACATGTTTGTGCTCGCCATCGCGCTGCAACAGACCGCCAACACGGAAAGGGCATCGGTCACGCTTGGCAAAGCCATCGAATTGATGGAGTCCCAGTGCCCGGGGCGCATCGAGTTGCTGACGCTGCGTCGACGCGCCGAACAAGCGATCACCGGTCTCGACGACCAAGCCGCGCCGCCGCGCTGAGCAATGTGTTGCCCTCCTGGCAGCTCGGGCGATCGAAGCTGTGACGGCCAGCAACAAAGTGGCGTAAGCTTCCAGCTTGCGTTTCACGAGTGAAACGAGATGGCAAGCGGGAAGCTTACTCCACTTCTAAAGAGTGCTAGCAACTGCGAATTCAGGCAAGCTAGCACGTTAAAATCGATTGCACGGGAAAGAGTCGCATTTGATGTTCCCCAGGCCGAAGATGAGGGACAAGCGTCGTAACCGTTACCACCCTGCGCGGCAGGCAGCGGTTTGACAGCAAACACCATGCGTGACTTGCCGACTCATCTCGAAGAAACCTGATGCCGAGACAACGTATTTCCTGCCGCAATTGGATTGCCTCAGGTTTATTCCAGCTGCCCGTCGCCGATGCCGGGGCGATCGTCCTCGCCGTGGCAGCGGCGCTTGCCGGCACCGCCGCGGTGGCAGGACCGCCACGTTCGGCGACCACGCCCGGAGAGCAACGAGGGGAACTCGTCGACGTGATCGTGGGCGAGATCGGTGATGCGGATGCGAACGCGTCTGGGGCGCCCCCTGCTTTCTCCGACCGCACGATCGAACCAGCCGAGCGGGCGGACACTCTGGTTGACCAGGTTCTGTTTCAAGTCGATCAGACGACTCCGTTGGTCCCCGCGCCCCAGACCTTTGAAAGTCCGATCGCGTTGACGCCCCAGGCGAGGGAATTTGCCGACACGATACTTGCCTCGCGTGACACCAGTTTGCTTTCCTCACGTCGACGTCGCTACTCGCGTTCGCGTTCGGATGTCGTGTTCGGATCCGAAGCCAAGTTCCGAGTCTCCACGGACGCGGGCAACCTACTTGGAAAGTCGATCACGGCACCGGGCGTCCAAGCCAAAAGTCGGTCTCCGATCATCACCGACACCAAGGTGCACGGCAGCACGGTCGGCCAGCTGATTGCCTCGGGGTCTTATTGGTTCCCCGCCCGACAGGATTTGGACACGGTCTTGAACAAAATTGATTCACGCATCCTGGAGGACGTGATCATCATCAAGGGCCCGTTCGCGGCTCGATACGGCCCCGGTTTCGATTTCATCGACTTTCAAGTGATGCAGTCGCCGCGCTATGAAAACGGATTCGAGTCTCACGGCAGTTCGACGGCCGAATACAAAAGTAATGGCGAACAATGGTACGGTCGTCAGTCCGTTTGGGGTGGCAACCAGGATTACGGATTCCGCATCGGCTACGGCAAACGTTCGGGAAGTGATTACCACGACGGAAACGGCGATGAGTATCTATCCAGTTATCAATCACAAGACGTCGACATCGCGTTCGGTTGCGACCTGACACCGTATCGGCACCTGGAAGTCAGCTACATCTGGTTGGAACTCAACGACGTCGAAGTGCCGACACAGCTGCTGGATATCGGCCACCTGCGGACTCACGGGATCGACGCCAATTACGTGGTGGAGGATTCCGGAGTCTTCGACGTTCTGACGTTCAATACCTGGTACAACGAAACCAGCTTGAACGGGAACGCCAACTCGGAGGCCAAGCGAGAGGCGATCCCGTTCCTGGGGACGAACATCGGCCCGATCCGATCCAACGCCCGCAACATGTCCACCGGCTACTCGCTCTCAGGCGATTGGATTTCTGAGGACAGCGTGACGACCGTGGGAAGTGACCTTCGCTATTTGACTCAGGAAGTGAATCAGTTCTCGGAACTGCCGCTTCTTTCTCCGCCGTTTATCAACGGTAACGATGCATCAGCGGAGGTGAATGGTCCGGTCCCCGAAGCGTATTGGGCCAACCCGGGGTTGTTCATGGAACGCATTCGCCGCGTGACGGATCGATTGACCGTCAGTGTCGGCGGCCGTGTTGACGTTGTCGAAACGAACGCCAAAACCGTCGTCGACCAAGTGGGTGGATTGTCAGGTCCATTGGTTCTTAATGGGCCCAACGGAGAATTCCCGTTCGTTTACAACCCCAACGGTGACCCTGTCAACGTGATTGACCCGGGCACCGGCAACGTCCTGACGTTTCCGGGCGTGCAGGCGGAATTGGACGACTTGTTATTGGGCGACTTTGACCGTTCGTTCGGGCTGGGATCCGTTTACGTCGACGCCGACTACCAGCTCAATGCCGATTGGACCACCGGCATCGGGTTCGGTTATGGCATGCGTGCACCGACGATGACCGAACTGTATTCGTTCCAGCATATCTCCACCATCTTTCCCCAGCAAACGTTCTCCATCTTGTTCGGCAATCCGAATCTCGAGCCGGAACGCCGTTATCAGATCAACGCGTCGTTGGCGACCGACAAGGGCTGGTATCGCGCGCGGGTCAATGGGTTCGCCGCCTGGATTGAAAACTACATCACCTTCGATGCATTGTCGCCCGATTTCTACGCCTTTCAAACCGTCAACACGGATCTGGCAACGCTGGTCGGCTTTGACTTCGACGGCGAAATGGATTTGACCAAGCGAACGAACGGGTTTGTGACGGCGTCTTACACCCAGGGTCGGGATCGGACACGGACGTCGAATGCGGCCGCCAGTGCCTTTGATCCTCCGGGATCAGAATTGCGCAGTTTGCTTGCCGGTACGGAAAGTGAAGCGCTGCCGAACATGTTGCCCCTGCAATCTCGCGTCGGAATCCGCTTGAACAATGGTTGCGACCAGCATTCTCCATGGGGCCTGGAGATCTCCGCACTGTTTGTCGCCGGTCAAAGTCTCGTCGCCCACTCGCTCGGCGAAGTTCGCACGCCCGGATACAGCATCTTTGACCTGCGTGGCTACTGGCGTCCGACGGACGCGGTCACGCTACACGCGGGCGTGGAAAACTTTGGAGACAATCAGTACCGGACCCACCTCGATCCCGCCGGTCGAGAATTGACGTTCCTGCCCGGATTACCCGCGAACACTGCAACCTCAATCGGCAGCGTGTCGCAACCCGGCGCGAACTTTTATCTCGCGACCGAGTTCACGTACTGAGCGAGGAGCGGTAAAGAAGTACCGGATCTTACGAGTACAATTGGCTTCCAAGCTTGCCATTGCAGCGTCGAAAGGCTGAAAGACGATCGCACTTGGATCTTGACGTAGGTTAGGCTTTGCCTGATTGGCGGTTGGCATGCACGGCATGCCCTACGGCTAGTCCCGAGACCAAGCTTCGACTGAATCGTTCATCCGCGCGACGCAAAGCACCAACGTGGCACGTATGGACAGGCTACAATACGGGACGCCTTCCCCCGAGCCCGATCGGCTCACCATCATTTGCCCCATTGGTAAAGCTGCGGATGTCCATGCGCATCGTTCGAACTCTTTCGCTGCTCGGATTGACTCTCATCGCCGGTCTTGCTTCGGCGAAAAACCCGCCGGTGCCAGCGTTGCCCGAGTTGAGCGGGCTTGTCTTGCACCTCGATGCTGGCGAACTGGCAAAATCACAGCGGCCGGGGCCGGTCAACACGTGGAACAACCTCGCCGCCGGTGTGCGTGATTTTTCGCAAGCAACCAAGGACCATCAACCGACGCTTGTGGAAGTGGCGGGATCGCATGTGGTGCGTTTTGATGACTCGCACCTGCGCAGCGTCGGCAACGATATCACGTCAAAATCGCTCACCGTTTTCACCGTCGTGGCGGCACACGCGAACCCCGGCGAGTTCCGTGGTTGGCTCTCGTCCAATGCACCGGGCGGACGCGACTACGAAACCGGATTCAATTTGGACCTCGGTCCGGGACCGACACGTAAGTTTGACGTGATTAATGCCGAGGGACGTGGTTTCGGCGGGTTTCGCGATCTGCTGGAGGGCAGTTACGCGTTCGGGACGTTGCATCAATTCACCCTGCACGTCGATGCAGCATCAGAAACGGTTTCATTGAGCGTCGAAGGCAAAGACACCGGCCGGCGGGCTTATCAACCGTCCGAGATCTCTCTGGTGGAGATGACGCTGGGCGCTCGCTTTCACACCAACGGGCCGGGCAAGCTACAGGTTCACGGTCAGTTGCCGTGCGACATCGCAGAGGTGTTGGTTTATGAGCGAACGCTAACGGACGAAGAAACGGGGGCGGTCGAGCGTTACCTAGCTGCGAAGCATGCAAACCTCGCTAAAGAGTTGCCGGCGGCGCTGAAGCTGGATCAGGATGCGGCCGAATTGGTCAAGGTCGAAAATCCGCCGGCGATTCAGATGTTGGTTCCCGGTTTCGAAGTCCACGAGATTCCCGTCGAGCTGACGAACGTCAACAACGTCCGGTTCCGAGACGACGGAAAACTGTTCACGTTGGGATACAACGGCGACATCCACTTGTTGAACGACAGCAACGGCGACGGACTGGAAGACCGGGCGGAACTGTTTTGGAAAAACGAAGGTTCGCTGCGGGGACCGATCGGCATGCTGGTCACGCCAAAGGACTATCCGCACGGCCACGGCATCTTCACGCCCAGCAAGGGCAAGGTGTCGTTGATCGTTGACACCGACGGCGACGATCGGGCAGACGAAGAGATGGTGGTGGCAACGGGCTGGGACGAGATTCCCCAAAACGTTGACGCCACCGGAATCGCCATGGGCGCCGACGGGTCCTTGTATTTCGGCCTGGGGACGGCGAATTATGCCAACGCCTACCTGATCGACGATCAAGGTGTTGCGAAGTACGACCTGCAAAGCGACCGAGGCACCGTGCAGCGTGTCTCGCCGGACTTCAAGACGCGTGAAACGGTTTGCACCGGCATTCGTTTCCCGATCGCATTCGCCTTCAACCGGCACGGCGACTTGTTTTGTGCCGAGCAAGAAGGCGCGACGTGGTTGCCCAACGGAAACCCGTTTGATGAACTTCTGCATATCGTCCCGGATCGTCATTACGGTTTTCCGCCGCGGCATCCGCGACACAATCCAGACGTCATTGACGAACCGTCGGTGTTTGATTACGCCCCACAACATCAATCGACGTGCGGGATGGTTTTCAACGGTGACGGTGCTTCGGCGCCTCGATTCGGTCCGAGCGGTTGGGCCGAAAACGCGATCGTTTGCGGCGAGTCGCGTGGCAAGCTTTGGCGAACCCAGCTCGCCAAAACAGAAGCCGGATATGTCGCAACGACCCAGTTGTTGGCGTGTTTACAAATGCTGACCATCGATGCCTGCGTCGCCCCAAACGGCGACTTGGTGGTCGCGTGTCACAGCGGACCGCCGGACTGGGGCACCGGACCGACGGGCAAAGGCAAACTGTTTCGCATCCGCATGTCCGATCCGGACATCGCCCGCCCCCTCCAAGCCTGGGCAAATTCGCCGCGTGAAATTCAGATCGCGTTCGATCGTCCGCTGGACGCCGCGATGCTGCAAAACGTCGCCGATCAGATCGTGATTCAGTATGGCCCGTTCGTCCGCGCCGGAGATCAATTCGAAACGCTGGTGCCCCCCTACGCTGTCGTCCAGCGGCAATTGGCGACGCCACGCCGAAACCTCGCCGTTCGCGGCATGGCGTTGTCCGCCGATCGCCGCAACGTGTTGTTGCAAACCGATCCGATGCTGGCCAATTCACACTACGCCGTGTCGATCCCGTATCAACCCATCGACGTCCAATCGACAGGGGGATCGATCGAACAACGCCGATCAATCGATCTGGACCTGACGCTCGGAGGTGTCGAAGCAACGTTCGCCCGTCACGCCGATGACGGGGCGGACGCGGTTCAATGGACGGGTTGGTTGCCGCACGTCAACTGGCAGGTGTCCGACGAATTTACACGTGAAAGTGCGATCCATGATCACCTCCGCTTGCTGTTGCCGGACGGGGGCGAGATGACGCTGAAGACGCGACTGGACATGACGGACCTGCTGCGACCGAAAGTCCAACCGGGTTCGACGTTGGATTACCAGTGGCCCGAAGAAATCGTCACTCTGACCGCCAGTTCGTCCCAGCCGTTGAGTCTTGAAATCGCAGACCGGCAAATCGCGGCGACTCGGGGGGATGACGGAAGATTCCTTGCCCGTGTCGAGATTGCCCCCGAGTCGGCCGACAACGTTTCGCTGACGCTGCGTGCGCGGGTTGCCGCGAACTCCGCGCCCGATTGGTCGCTCGCCGCATCAACCAACGAAGACTCGCGTTTGCGTGCCCTGCCACTGCGCCGTTTCTCCTTGCCGTGGACCTCGAAGTCTGATTCGGAGGCCCAGCCGGTTGAATCAAAAACAATCGCTGAGATCGAAGGCGGAAACTGGGGCCGGGGACGACGCGTGTTCCACAGTGACGCGGCGGGTTGTTTCAAGTGTCACGCGATTCATGGCGGCGGTCCCAACATCGGGCCCGACCTGACCAATTTGGTGCATCGCGATTACGCGTCGGTGGAACGTGACATCAAGCATCCAAGTTTTGCGATCAATCCGGATTACCTGGGCAACACGGTCTTGACCACCGATGGCCGCGTGTTGACCGGAACACTGCAAACCCAGCAAGGGCACTTGATCTTGGGAGACGCCGACGGCAAGACCACGCGGTTGACCAGAGCGGAGATCGACACGATCAAGCCGGCCGACGTCTCAGTGATGCCCAAGGGCCTCGACGAAAAACTGACGCCGGACCAGTTCCGCGACCTGATGACGTTCTTGCTGACCCCGCCGCCACACATGCCGCTGGATTCGCCGATCGAAGCGCCACCGGTGCGCACCCAAGCCGAAGTCGCTGCCGTGCTGGCCGGGTCGCAGCCGCCGCCAAGCCCGCTCGACCCGATCCACATTGTCTTGGTGGCAGGCAAGAAAGACCATGGCCCGGGCGAACACGACTACCCGGCGTGGCAGATTCAGTGGGGGCAGTTGCTTGCCGCCGCCGAAGCCGTTCACGTCGATGCGGCCTGGGACTTTCCTGACGACAATCAGCTCGCGACCGCCGACGTCCTGATGTTTTTTCAAAAGGGCGATTGGAATGATCAGCGACAAAGCAAGATGGACCAGTTTTTCGATCGCGGTGGCGGAGCGGTTTACATCCATTGGGCGGTCAACGGAAACGACCGGGCCGGCGAGTTCGCCAGACGGATCGGATTGGCATCCAAGGGGGGCAGCATCGGTTACCGGCATGGACCGCTGACATTAAACGTCCACAACACCGACCATCCGATCATGCGCAATGTCGAGCCGCTGCAGCTGTATGATGAAAGCTATTGGCGGCTGACGGGCCGGCCACTGGACGTCACCTTGTTCGCGACCAGCATCGAAGACGGCGAAGCGCGACCGCAGATGTGGTCGTACGAGCGTTCGGCGGGCAGAGTCTTTGTCAGCATTCCCGGCCATTACAGCTGGACGTTCGACGATCCGATCTTCCGCACGATCTTGATGCGCGCGATGGCGTGGACGGCCCGCCAGCCGATCGATCGATTCAATGAACTCGTCCCGCTCGGTGCGCGGATGTCAAAGTAGGGTGTCAAAATCGACAGGGGCTTTCCGCCTGACTGTCTGAGTTTTAGACGCGTGGAAGTCCATCCAGCGGAATGCGTCGACAAGGTTCTCTTCTTTTCCTCCAGTTGTCAGTTGCATGAATACACAACGACTTACGATTTTTGGTTCGGCGTCCTGATCGCGGGAATGAGCGTCACGACGGCGATGACGGTGTGCGCCGCCGATGTATCACCAGCAACCAAACCCAACATCGTCCTGTTCCTGGTCGACGACATGGGTTGGATGGACAGCGCGCCCTACGGGTCGCAGTATTACGAAACGCCGAACATGAAACGGTTGCAACAGCAATCGATGCGTTTCACCAATGCGTACGCCGTCCCGCTGTGCTCACCGACGCGTGCCTCAATCTTGAGCGGCCAGTACTCCTCTCGCCATCGCGTCACGTCCGCCTCCGGACATCAGTCGGCAGCCCCCGCCAATGCGACTGCGTATCCCGCCCGAGCGCCTGCCAACCGCCCGTTGATCTACGCCAACAGCAAGAATTACTTGGACCTCAACCTGGTCAGCTTGGCGGAAGCGTTGCACGGCGCGGGTTACCGGACGGGGCATTTTGGGAAATGGCACTTGGGATTAAGCCAAGAGCATTGGCCCGAGCAACACGGTTTTGAAGTCGCCTTTCACGCCGAACCGAGCCCCGGTCCGGCCAGCTACTTTTCGCCTTATGGCGTCCATGCCAGCGGAGTGCCTTCGGGAAAACACCACGTCGGAACGATCACCGATGGCCCGGTGGGGGAATACATCACCGACCGGCTCACCGACGAAGCGATTCGATTTGTCGAAAGCCACCAACACGAACCGTTCTTTCTAAACTTCTGGCACTTCGCCGTCCACGGACCGTGGGGGCACAAGGAGGAGTACACGAAACGGTTTGCCGAAAAGACCGACCCACGCGGCCGACAGAACAATCCGATCATGGCATCGATGCTCCAGAGCGTCGACGAAAGCCTCGGCCGTGTGTTGGACAAGTTCGACGAACTCGAGTTGACCGACAACACCCTGTTCATTTTCTATTCCGACAACGGCGGCAACACGCACAGCAACGTGCCCGGTAGCCGACAGATGCAAAACATCAAACCGGGACATCCGAAATGGGACTTCGTCCAAGACTGGAAGAAATGGGCCGGTGAACAGCCACCGACCAACAACGCGCCGCTGCGTGAAGGCAAAGGACGAATCTATGAAGGAGGTCAACGCGTTCCCTTGATGGTACGACTGCCCGGTCAGGTCCAGCCCGCTTCGACCAGCGATGCTATCGTCGGACCGATCGATCTGTACCCGACGATCCTCCAGGTCGCGGGCCTGGAGCAGCCCGAAGGACACATCGTTGATGGCGAATCGTTGCTGCCCGTGTTGAAACAAACCGGCCGGCTCAAACGCCAAGCCTACTTCACTTGGTTTCCGCACTTGATTCCCGCCGTGTCGGTCCGCCAAGGCGATTGGAAATTGATTCGACGGTTCGAGCCGCATCCCCAATATCCCGCCGTCCGCGAACTCTACAACCTGACCGACGACATCGGTGAAACACGAAACCTGGCAAACGCGATGCCGCAGAAAGTACAAAAGTTGGATGGTTTGATCGACCAATTCATCCGCGACACCGGAGCGTTGGCCCCAAAACCGAACCCCGACTTCAACGCAGACTCCAACGCGGGTTCCACGGGAACGCCCGCATCATCCGACATCACCTTGGGGTTGGTTGCCCGCAACTGCGAACTCGTCAAGACAGACAACGCGATCCGTGTCGTGGGCCGGGGACGTCAGCCGTTTTTGGGGACGGCCCAAGTCAAATCCGACGGCCCGCTGACCCTGCGGCTGCGTACCCGCAGCGCGACAGGCGGTGAAGGACGCATTCAATGGAAAACCGCACGTCAGGAAACCTTTCCCGCGTCGGACCAAGTGGTCCGCTTCGATCTTCCCGCAGGCGCATCCTGGCAAGACATCACCGTCCAGATCCCCGTCAATGGCAGGACCGGCGTTGTCCGCTTGTATCTGCCGGCCGAGGAAAGTGTGGTGGATGTTCAATCAATGAACTTTCGAGACGAAAGCGGTCGCGGAAAATCATGGGACTTTTCAGCTCAAACAACGCAACCCCAACGTTAAGAGTCGTTGGAGCCGTATTGCTCCGTCAACTTTTAGATTTAGGCTGCCGCGGAAACTTGAAAGGTCAGGCTGTCACTTGCGGAACGACGAAACGATGACTGGGCCCACCGATGGCAACGCGAACCCACGGATTTTATGCACCCTGTCATCCGTGGGTTCGCGCTGCTATCCGCGGGTGTCATTTTCGGTGGATAGCCCATTGAGAGTGCTGGTGTGCTACCGCTGACGATTCACTTCAGCAATTTCATCGCTTCCTTTCAGCTGGAAACGAAAAAACCCGCCGAGAACCGCAACGTCTGTTTCCAGGCATTGCGTTCATCGGCGGGATAGGATTCATTGCATCCGTGGGGATGCAGCTGAATGAAACGCGTCAATCAGTGATCGAGCGGGATTAGTTATCGAGCGACCCGTCCAAGTCGGCATCGGTCGAAGCCGATCCATTTGCATCGACATCGAGTCCGGAATCGAGCGACGCGTCGGCTTCAAGCGATCCGTCGGCATTGAGCGACGTGTTTCGATCACGACGACTTTGGACGTCGCCTTGGACATCGCCTTGGACATCAAATTCGCCACGCAGCTGGTCGATTGTCGACTTCAGTCGCTCAATTTCGTCTTCCAACGCCGTGATGCGTGCTTCATAGGCGGCCGACGCGTTGGCCGAACCGTCCATGGCGGGCTTGTTTGCGCGATAGCGGTCGTTCTGTTGTTGGCGTGCCGCCAACGACGCGGTCACCGCCTGCTCTTGACCGTTACGCAACACCTTCATTTGCAATTGGGCGTTGGCATCGGCGTTGCGGACAATTTGCGCCAACTGGTCGGTCGACGTGATCGCTTGACCGTTGGTGCTGATCACCACATCACCGGCCTGAAGCCCTGCTCGTGCGGCCGCGCTGTTTTGCGTGACGTTGGTGATTCGAATGCCTTGTTCGCTGCTTTGCAATCCGATTCCCAACCGAGCGCGTTGTCGCGCGGCAACGTTGGAACCGGCGACGTTGCGATTGCCGCTAAGGTTAGCGTTAGCGTCGACGTCGGCATTGATGTTGGCGTTCGGCAGAACCTGCCGGGTCGCCTGATTGACGCCTTCGCGGATCGCCTGATCGGCGCCTTGACGCAGCGCTTGGTCGGCTCCTTGCTGAATCGCACCGCGGACGCTTCCGCCTTGCCGGATCTGATCGGCGGCGGCTCCGATTCCGCTGCGGACCGCATTATCGACGGTGTTGCCGAGACCGTTTTGGGTGGTCGGAACGGCTTGGCCGAGGTCTTGCGCGGTGGTGTTGCCGGTCGGCAATGCCATGCTCGCACCAGCCAACGCGGTGACACACAGTAGGTTTTTACTCGCATTAAAGATGCTCCTTTGATTTGCTATTGAAGAGTTGCGGACAAGGATCCCCTTGCCCGAACAGGCCATTGAATGACCTTGGGGTTGATGCCCGTGACAACCAAACATCGACAACGATGCGTTGTCCGTGGCGACGACTGTGATGCAGAAGTTGTGCCATTGACGTCGTAGCGACGAAATCGCGGTCGATTGATCGAAAGACGTTCAACCATCGCTCGCTAAACCGACAAGCTGATCGACGAACACCGTCAACTCGCCTCACGGTGTCCTCAGCCGGTGCGTCCGAAGGCGGTCGGCCCGCTTCGCCTTGAACCCGAAGGCCACCGGCATGCGGTTGCGCACAACTGTTCACTTGGTATTTCTTGGTCCAGCGCGTCAATCATGAATTCATGATGCAAATCGATTGAATTCCTTTGCTGGCAATCTTATAGTGAAAGAAATGGCCGTTGGGGGGTTTGGCTATCCGACCGTTAAGGGAAGCACCAACACGATTGAATCGAGGCCGGGGCATGGCATTGAAACAGATCTCGTCGCACGTGGAAAACGTGCCTCATCGCGTACGTCTCGCTTTTCTTCCGCTATTGACTGCGATTGACTATGCGTGTCAATCGAACTGTGACCGCTGGCAGTTTGCCGTGGAGATGGAACAGTTAACGGCGTTGGACATGGCCCCGAATGATTTTCGTTGGCTGGTACGAAATGGCTGGGTCCAACATCAGCGTGAAGTGACGTTGGAGAGTGACGACGGGCGGACGTTTTTGCCGTCGGGTGAATTGACGTTTCCCGAGCGAACCTGTTTTGTGCTCACCGACCGGGGCATCGCGTTGGCGGAAGGGTTGTTGGCCAATCATCAACCCGATGCACCCGAGAGACAGCCTTCGATTCGGCCGCGGCGGGAAGCGACTGAGGCCATCTTGACCGGCGGCGTCAACTTGCGAGCCGTCAACGGCAGTCGTCTCCATGTGGGGCAGCGACCGCGTTGGGATTCGGAGCGTCGTGAGTTGGGCGTGGGCGGGACGATCGTCAAGCGTTTCAAATGGGTCGCGGTCAACCAGCAAGCGATCTTGTGTGCGTTCGAAGAAGAAGGATGGCCGCCGAGGATCGATGATCCGCTCCCACCGCATCCCGAGCAGGACGCCAAGCGCCGGTTGAGTGACACGATCAAATGTCTCAATCGAAAGCAGACCAACCCGTTGGTCCATTTTCGCGGCGACGGCACCGGCGAAGGCGTCGTCTGGGAATTCGTCGATCTTAGGTGACTGCGGTGCCGGTGGCAGGTTCTGCGCGCGATCCACGCTCTGCTGAGCGTCGCGACCGTCGCCCGACGGTCGCGACCGGACGTTCCGCGATTGCGAGATCATGGACACGTTAAAACGCTTGCCCGACCCAACGGGAGCAGCGTTGCCGGACGTCGTCGATTTACGTCGCGACAGTGGAGGTGTTTATTTCACCGACGTTGATGATCAGGGGCCGTTGAATGCTTCGTCGGCGTTTGCCGTGCTGGCCCTGGTGGAATATTTCGAGCGACGGATTCACGCCCGCACCTTGGACGGATCGAAACTGTTCCTGTATCAGGCGACCCGCCATCGCCTGGCGGCATCGCAACAGCCGCCGGCCGACGCGGGCGCCGACATCCGCGGCACACTGAAGACCCTGATGCAAATCGGGGTACCGGCGGAAACGAGCTGGCCCTACCAGACGGAACGGTTTGGCACCGAGCCGAGTCCCTTTGTGTTTGCCGACGCCAAACGGATCGCCAACCTCTGCTATCTGCGGCTCGATGAACCCAACGGCAGCGGCGCGCGAACGTGGGCCATCGTGAAATCATTTCTCGCCGCCCGATTCCCTGTCGTTTTCGGCTTTTCGGTTCCCTCCTCGATGACGTTCGACGCCCACATCCCCTACCGCCCACAGCACGATGCCACCCAAGGCGGCCAAACGGTCGTTGCCATCGGGTACCACGCCAACCGCTACGGCCCCGATCAGGACGCGTTGCTGATCCGAAGTTCTTGGGGAAGACGATGGGGAGACAATGGGAACGGCTGGCTTCCGGTCGCCTTCATCCGCCGTCAGCTGGCGCGCGATTTCTGGACCCTGATTTCGGCGGACTGGCTGGACAGCGGCGAGTTGAGCCGGCCGGAGATCTGCGGATAACACGGGCGGCCAAGCGGAAGCCGCCATGGGGTCATTCGTCCGATTCCTTTCCGTAGTCGATCCGTGGATTGACGGTTCAAAATCATCGGCAACCGATCACACCGGGACCGATGCCGACCACTTTGGAGAATCATGATGGCCAAAAAACGAGTGACCAAGAAAACCGCCCGACGGGCCACCAAGAAAAGAGCCACCAGAACGTCGTTGACGGCACAGGGATCCGCAGATGAGTTCACGTTGGAGCCCGGCGACGGTGGGACCTTCGGCGGCGAGTTCGGTGCCGAGCGGACCGGTCGATCGATTGTCACCGTAATGGGGGATTCGCCGGCGCAGATGAAAAATGCCCTGGCGGAGTTAAAGAACCGTGCCGGCGTGTCCAACGTGATGCGAATGTCGGACTTCGGCGTCGAATCCTTCGAGCTGGCCCAAACCGAAGACGCCGAAGCCATCGTACTGGACGAACTCAACATCGCGATCATCGACGGGGACGCCGAGCAGATGCAACAGATGGCCGCGATGGAGGAATCGGGCGACACCGAGGTGATCATCGAACCGGAATACATGAACTATGCGTTCGATGACGTGGGTCTGGACGACGACGTGCTGGAGGAAGGCGGCGTGGACCAGGAGACGTCGATCGGCGAAGCCGCCAACGTCTCGGCTGATTACCTGCGCGGTTACCAACAGGGCGTCAACGCGTTGATCCAATCGATGTCCGGGGGCGTCGCGATTAGCGCCCAGCCCGGTCTTGTCGGCGCCTTGGCTGCATTCAGCGACAACGCCGCGGCGACTTGGGGGTTGCACGCGACACGCGTTCTCAATTCGCGATTTTCCGGCCGCGGAATTCGAGTGGCCGTGTTGGACACGGGGCTCGATTTGAGGCATCCAGATTTCGCCGGTCGGACGATCCAAACGCAGTCCTTCATTCCGGGTGAATCGGTTCAAGACGGCAACGGGCACGGGACCCATTGCGTCGGCACGTCATGCGGAGCGTTGCGGCCGGGCGTCGGGCCGCGTTATGGCATCGCGCACCAGGCAGAGATTTTTGTCGGCAAAGTGCTCAGCAATCGCGGCAGCGGCAGTGACGGCGGGATCCTCAACGGCATCAACTGGGCGGTGCGCAACCGTTGCCAGGTGGTTTCGATGTCACTGGGCCGGCGTGTGCGTGTCGGGGAACGGCCGACGCAAAACTACGAAGTTGCCGGTCGCCGCGCCCTGCAGGCGGGAACATTGATTGTGGCGGCGGCCGGGAACGACAGCTCCCGCCCTTCGTTGATCCAACCGGTGTCCAGCCCGGCCAACGCGTCGACGATTGTCGCCGTTGCCGCCGTCGATTCGAACTTGTCGGTCGCGACGTTCTCCAATCGTGGGATCAATCCTGCCGGTGGCGAGATCAACGTAGCCGGGCCAGGTGTCAACGTGCTTTCCAGTTGGCCGATGCCGGTACGACGGCGCTCGATCAGCGGAACCAGTATGGCCACCCCGCACGTCGCCGGCATCGCGGCCTTGATCGCCCAAGAAATCCCTTCGGCGCGAGGCGTCCAGCTGTATCGCGAACTGCGTCGGCGTGTCCGGCGACTGCCGCTCGGCTCGGCCGATGTCGGCAACGGACTGGTCGAAGCGGTCTGATTGCGGCGGTCTGATCGCGCCGTCTGCGTCGGCGGCCAAGCCTGAACCTTCTCTCCACGCTCGACTCAGCCTAGAATAAGATCTGCGTCACGATCGCTCACGCGATCGTCCAATCGGGAGCAAACGATGTCGAAAATGAAAACGGTGATCGTCACCTTGGACGATGAACATGTCGCCAAGATTCAACAAGTCGCGACGCAGTGCAAGGCGGCGGGGATGGTGGTCGGGGAGTCGCTCGAAGTCCTCGGCCAAATCACCGGCCGAATCGATCCGAAACAAGAACCCGCATTGCGGAAGGTTCCCGGCGTGATCAGCGTCGACGAATCCCAAGATTATCAATTGCCTCCCAGCGATTCCGATATCCAGTAAGGATCGACATCCATCTGGATCGACGGTCTTCCCGTTTGCTTCCGGGTGTCTTCTGTAGAAGCGTCGTGGTCGTTTGTCACACTGGCATCAGTGATCTCTTCTCACTGTGCTCATGACACGACACCATGAAATCACCCTGCGCCTTCGCCACGATTGCCCTGGTCGCCTTGTGCCTTTGCACCGCGTGCACGCCCGCAACGCAAACGCAAACCGATGACGCCAAGAAACGAGCGCTCGCGGAAAACGTTTCAAACGATTCCGCGGCGGGCTATTTCACGTATCGCGATTCCGACCCCTACGACGACGATGATTCGCCGCACGTCCCCGACTTCTTCGCCGGGATGGACGCGATCAGCCGGCCCGCGGTGAAGCCGGCGGTTGAAACCACCGCGACGGATGAAACCACCGCGACGGATGAAACCACCGCGACGGATCAAACCGCCGCGGACGACGATTCCCCGCCCCATGCGGTTCCCGATCCACTGCTGGACCTGATGCGCGACGATGATGGATCGGTGGTGCGGGCGGCGGTGACGGTCGAACCGGCCGACCTCAATGTCAACGAGAGGATCGGGCGCAACACCTGGATGGCCTGGTGCGCCGGCAACGAAGGGTTTTGGGATTGGCTCTGCACCGACAGCCTCGGCTTTATCGATCTGTTGAAACTGGTCGATTCGCGGCAGCGGGCGCAGCGGTTCGCCGAAACGGGCATGATCAACGAGCCCGGCATGAGGCAAGCCCGATCGGCCCGTGGTGAAGAATTTGGACTCTGGCTGGATTCCCCGACCGATGACCGGGTGCGTCGTTGGCGACAGGCCTACGTCCGGCAAACCTTTGATGCGATCGCGGCGGGCAGGCACAAATCGCAAGTCGGGCTCCAGCGACGCGGACCCTCGGGCGACTACGACGGCCCGTCACTCTACACGGGCGCTCCGGACGCGTTCAAAAACGAAGGCTATCGCTATCCGTCGACGTACCTTTCCGACGACGACGAATCCTACGGCACGGGCGATCCGCCTGGGTACGCCGATCGCGAGCGGTACAACGCAGACGAGGATCGCCAGGGCCAATCATCCGAATCATTGCAGCGGCCGATCGACGAGATCATTCCACCGCCGGATCTGTATGGTTTGTCCAGCGGCGTGATCGGTCTGCGGTTGTTCCCCAATCCGTACTTCGACGCCGAGGCCCAGGCCAACTGGGATGCGGATCTGTTTTACACCGACAAGTCTTATTACACCGACCCGAATCTTGTCCGGCCGTACCGTGTCGGCATGAGCTGTGCGTTCTGTCACGCGTCCTTCCACCCGCTCAAACCACCGCGCGACGTGACCAACCCGCGTTGGACGAACCTTTCGGGCAACATCGGGGCGCAGTACCTGAGTATGCGGGCCACCGTCGGCGGCCAGCTGACGCCCGACCAATTTGTCTACCATCTACTGGAAAGCCAACCGCGTGGCACGATCGATACGTCGCTGATCGCATCGGACAACATCAACAACCCCAACACGATGAACGCCGTGTTCGGGCTTCCCCAACGCGCGATTCTGTCGCTTCACAATCCGCAAGAACGTCTCTCCAAAGAGAGTTCTCGGCTGCCATCGTTGTGGAAACACCCCAACCCGAATCTTCGCGGCAATGGCGAGGATGTGGTTCCGGAGCATTGGGTCCAACGGGCTCAGGATCTCGGTCTGGTCGACCAAGTCGTGCATTCCAACGACAACCCGCGCCACGTGCCACGGATCCTGTTGGACGGATCCGATTCGATCGGCACCTGGGGGGCGTTAGCCCGCGTCTATCTGAACATCGGCAGCTACTGGGAACAATGGAACCAGTTGCATCACGTCGTCATCGGGTTCGGTCCCCAACGGCCGTTTCGACTGGCCGATTGCGAGGAACACTCGGTTTATTGGAACGCGACCGAACAGCGGGTTCCGGGATTGCGTGACTACTTCTTGAAGATCACGCCGACCATGCCGTTGCTATCGACTCCCGGTGGCGAAGCCCGTCGGCAACCAATCAGCGACGAAGAACAGGCGCGATGGAAACGCCAAGCCGAACGCGAAAAACGTGACGTCGAATCATTGTTGGCTGCCGAGCGGGCCGAACGCGTCGACGTCAGCCAACTTGCCCGGGGCAGAAAAGCCTTTGCCCGCAACTGCATCGTTTGCCATTCCAGCATCCAACCGGAAAGCACCGAAGCGATTGTCAAGGATTTCCCCGGTGATGCTGATTTCGATGCCTTGGTGGCCAAACGCTTGGCCGTCCGCAACGCATCGGAAAGCAACGGCGAGTTTTGGGATCACGACCCGGCACAGTGGCTGGAAGATCCGAGCTATCAAGCTTGGGCCGACGCGATTGTCGAACAACCGACGTTCTGGACGGAGAACTATCTTTCGACCGATTATCGCATCCCGGTCAACCTCGTCAAAACCAACGCCTCGCGGGCGATGGCGACCAATGGCATGACAGGCCACATGTGGGAAGATTTTGCGTCGGAGAGCTATCGACAACTGCCATCACCCGGCGAGATCGAATACTTCAATCCCTATGCCGGTGGGGAAGGCGCCATGGAGTCCTTCTCGCCGCGACACATCAATCCGGGCACGGGAAAACGCGATGGGGGCGGCGGCCCGGGTTACTATCGCGTTCCGAGCTTGATGTCGATTTGGGCCACCGCGCCGCTGCTGCATAACAACAGCCTGGGGCTGTACAACAATGACCCGTCGGTCGACGGTCGGTTGGCCGCGTTTGACGACGCGATCCGCAAATTGTTGTGGCCCGAAAAACGTCTCCAAAGCAGCAGCTACAACGACGCCACGCCGGAACGTCTGCGGCGTGATCACGGATTGATCTGGCGAACGACCGAGGAATCGTATCTGCGAGTCGATGCGAAACGCGTGCCCGGGTTCGTCTATCGATTGCCTTTCCTCGAAACACTGCATCAATCTCAAAGCCTGATGTGGATCCGTTCGGTTCGGCCGCTCTGGCTGCCGGGTGTGATTTTTCTCTTCGGAGCGTTGATCATTCTGTTGGTCAGCAGCACCGATTCGAAACGGCTGGTCGCCTACGTGATCGTATTCCTGGCGATCGTCTTGGCCGCCGCACTGTGGTGGGCGAGATCCTACAGCGGCGTCCAATGGGCGGCACCACTGCGGAACGTGCATCCCTGGCTGCTGCCGGTGCTGACGCTACTCGTCGTGGCGGTCGTGCTGGGGTTGAACCTGTCACGTCGATTCGCACGCCGGTGCGGCTACGGGCTAGTCATCGCCGCTTTGGTCGTCAGCGGGCTGGTGTACTTCAAAGCCGGCAGACTCGGCGATGTCAACATCGGACCGATTCCCGCCGGAACACCGGTCAACCTGTTGGCCAACTTCAATCCCGAAGCGGAATTGGCGACACAAAAGAAGAGTGTCGCGGCGCTGATCACGGGACTTGCCGAAATCCAGTCGCGGCAACTGGGCGAGGAAGCAGCCGAGCGGGTGATGAAGGAAAAGATCGCGCCGGCGCTAATGACCGTCAACAAATGTCCCGACTTCGTCATGGACAAGGGGCACTACTTCCCCTGGTTCGATTCGATGACCGACGACGACAAGAACGCGCTGATTGAGCTCCTTAAGACATTGTGACCACCATGAGCGACGAACAGGCGAACAACTCACCCGACGACTTTGATTACATCATCGTCGGTTCCGGCGCCGGCGGTGCGCCGTTGGCATCCCGGCTCGCCCGGGCGGGCAAAAAGGTGTTGGTGATCGAAGCCGGGGCCAACCATACCGAGCGCGGTCCACGCGACGGCGGAAACGAAGTCTCACGGGTGCCGTTGCTGCACGGTGCCTCGACCGAACATCCCGATTTGTCGTGGCGGTTCTTTGTCGACCATTACCAACGCAACGGCACCGGTCAGCTGCCCGACCAAATCCGCCAAGACCCCAAATGGCACACACCGGATGCCAATGCCGGCGAAAACGAGTCGCACGAAGGCATCTTTTATCCACGCGCCGCGGGCATCGGCGGCTGCACGGTTCACAATGCGATGATCACGATCGCCGGCCCCGAATCGGACTGGGACGATCTGGCGGAGTTTCTGCGAGACCCGACCTGGAATGGTCGCCAGATGCGCGCGTACTTTCGCAAGCTCGAACACAACGATCACCAACGTCCCCCCGATCGCAGTCGCCGGCGGAAGTGGCGTCACCAGTGGCGTTATGTTTTCAACAGCTTGTTGTTTCTCGGCGGGCGTCGCCCCGATGCGACCGGCGGACGCCATGGTTTTCGGGGATGGTTGCACACCAGTTTCACCGACCTGTCGATCGGTTTGCAGGACCGGCAACTCGTCAAAATGCTCAAGGCGGCACTCTGGGTCTCGAAATGGGAGGGCCTGGACAGTGCCTGGTCGTGGACGCGAACGTTACTGAAAGGTCACGTTCGGCAATCGTTGGACCCGAATCACTGGGAAACCCAATCCAGCAGCCCCGAAGGCGTGGTGCTGATTCCGACGTCGGTGTATGGGGGCGACACCACCATTCACCAGAACCGCGGCACGCCCTACGCCATGCTGGGGCGTCGCTGCAGCCCACGGGAACTGTTGCTCGAAACGGTTGCCCTGCACGGCGACAAGCTGACGATCTGGACGGATTGTTTGGTCACCAAAGTGATCTTGGAAGGTGACCCGCCGAGCGCCATCGGCGTTGAACTGCTGCGCGGCGAGCGGTTGTATCGCGCCCACGTCGATCCGAATCAACAACCCGGTCAACCGGATTCCGTCCGAGTCCGCAAAGGCGGCGAAGTGATTCTCTGTGGCGGAGCATTCAACACGCCGCAATTGTTGATGCTGTCGGGAATCGGCGATCCCGAGACGCTGCAAAACATTCACGATCCCCACCGCCCGGATCAGGACAAGCAATCGGTTCCGTGCACGGTCGCGTTGTCGGGTGTCGGCAAAAATCTGCAAGACCGTTACGAGGTCTCGATCGTCAGCCAGATGAAAAAGGATTTCAGTTTGCTCGATGGAGCGACGTTTCAGGTGCCCGCCGATCCCGATGCACCGGATCGTCACTTGAGGCAGTGGCGCGAAGAGGGCACGGGGTTGTACACCAGCAACGGTGCGGTGCTGGGGATTTTCAACCGATCACGTCCCGATCTCGCCCAACCGGACTTGTTCATTTTTGGGATTCCGTCGGAGTTTCGCGGCTATCAGACCGGTTACTCGCGGATCGCCGATCACAACCGATTCACCTGGGTGATTCTGAAATCGCACACCCGTAATCGCGAAGGCGTCGTACGACTGCGCAGCGTCGATCCGCTGGACACGCCCGAGATCAATTTTAATTATTTCGGCACCGGATTGGATCCCCGCGTGCATCCCAGCGCTGTCGACCCCGACGTCCGCGCGATGGTTCACGGCGTCAAATTTGTACGCAAGATCTTGCGATCGGCGCGGTCCGTGGTCGACCAGGAAATCCACCCCGGCCGGCAGTTCGACAGCGACGCGACGGTGAATGATTGGATTCGGCGCGACGCCTGGGGGCATCACGCCTGTGGCACCTGCCGGATGGGCCCCGACGGTGACACGGGCGCAGTTCTGGATAGCCGTTTTCGCGTCCGCGGTGTTGCCAATCTGCGCGTCGTGGATGCGTCGATCTTTCCCAAAATCCCCGGCTACTTCATCGTTGCCAACATCTACATGGCGAGCGAAAAAGCCGCCGACGTGATCTTGGAAGACGCGGAGTGTTTGCGCAAACCAGACAGCGAGGATTACCCGCACCGGTTGCGTGAGAAAGAGGCCGAAGTGATCAAGCAGCGTCGCGAGCGAACCGAGTTCGTCGCCGCTGCAGAAGCGTCAACTGCAGAAGCGTCAACGGCAGACGAGTCATCGGAAGTCACCGCGGACGAGCGGGCGAGCGGCTTTGCACCGCCCTTGGGCGAACAGGGGCAATGGAGTAGCGATGTGACCGGGTTGGCGCTCTCCGGGGGTGGCATCCGCAGCGCGACGCACGCGTTGGGGGTGCTGCAGAGCATGGCCCGCAAGCGTTTGTTGCGACGTGTGGATCTGATGTCGACCGTCTCCGGCGGTGGCTACATCGGCGCGTTTCTCGGTCGATGCTTCGATCGCTTGCGCCCGGAAACCGTCCGCAACTCGGGAGGGTTGCAATCGGCTCGGCCGGCGGATCTGGTCGAACAGACACTCAGTTCGTCTCAGTCGCCCGCGATTGAGTGGTTGCGGAGCCACGGCAACTACATCGCCCCCAATGGTCCTGGCGCCGTGCGACTCAATTTTGCCGTCTTTGTCCGCAACTTACTCAGTTTACATCTGGTCGTCGGTCTGGCGATCCTGACCTTGTTCAGTCTAGCCAATCTGATTCGTTACAGCGGGCTCGATCAAGTCTTGGGCGTGACCGGGTTACTGGACCTGGGCGAGATGCCGATCGGTCATCTGCTGCAATCGCTGATCGGACCGTGGCTGAGTCCCTGGTTCATTCTGGTGGAACTGTTGCTGTTGTTCCTGGTCTTCCCCCGCATCATCGCCTACTGGATCGTCTCGCAAGACGAGCACGAATCGTTCAAGGCGATCCCAATGCTGATCCTGTTTGCGGTCGGGGCCGTGTTGTTGTGGATCGGCGTCACCGATGGCATTCGATTCGAACCGTTGCTGCTGGGTGTGGCAATGTTCTCGTCGCTGCTGCAGGTGGAATTGGCGTGGCGGCGTGGACGCAAACGCGAAGCGGCAACGGGATCCGGTGGTGTCGAAACGCAACGTCTGCGCACACGGAACTATTTGACGTATGACCTCGGGCTTGCGTTGGCGTTGGCCGGGGCGGCGTTGGTGTTCGCGTTGATCGATACGTTGGGACACGGTTTACAAGAATGGAAACTGCAAGGCAACTTCACGTACGCCGAAGCGTTCGCGTCGCTCGGGGCGGCGATCATGGCGATCATTCCCCTGATGCGATGGCTGGCGGGCTTTTTTCGCGAGCAAGGCGCCGGCGGCCCCCCATCGACGCTCAAACGGATTTTATTGCGTGATATGACGGCGGGAATGTTGGCGGTGATTCTGTTCACGCTGCCCTTGGTCGCCTACTCGTTCGCGTCCCATGCCCTGTTTCAAGGCGGCGACAAAGATTGGTTTTGGACCGCCGTCGCCGTGACGGTCGGGACGCTTGCGTTGACGATTCTGTTGGCGTTTCCCAGCACGCTGACGTTCGTCAACCGCTCCTCGCTGTCGCAAACCTATTCGGCGCGGTTAGCGCGCGCCTACTTGGGTGCGTCCAATCCTGCGCGACATCGCCCCGACGGGATCAACGTGACCGAAGTCATCGCAGGGGACGATGTGGCATCAATTCGTGACTATCGTCCCCATGAAGCCGGCGGACCGTTGCACTTGATCAACCTCACGATCAACCAAACTGTCGACTTCGGTTCGCGACTGAGGAAACGTGACCGTCAGGGGCTGAACATGGCGGTCAGCTCCCTGGGCGTTTCGGTCGGCGAACACTGGCACAGCGCCTGGACCGATGCCTCGCATGCGGGTCGATCAGGGGCGCGCAAGGTCCCCACCGGCCTGGATCCGGTCGGCAATCCCCCCGGACGTGCGCACCCCCTGGTCGACCAGATGGACCGCGCCGCCGATCGTGCGGAGATGTTGTCGCTGCGACAATGGATCGGGATTTCCGGGGCGGCAATCGATCCGGGCCGCGGCCGCACGACCCATCTCGGCACGGCGCTGCTGATGGGGTTGCTGAACATGCGGACCGGACACTGGTGGGACAGCGGGATCTCCGCGGCCGATCGGATCGGTTGGCCGGTCCTGTCGCCGATGCGCCGTTTCCTGTATCTGATCCCACGTTACTTCGCGACGCAATCGCTGCTGGTTTCCGAGTGGATCGCCCGCTATCCCGGTCCCTGGGAACGCTTTTGGCATATTTCCGACGGAGGCTATTTTGAAAACCTGGCCGCGTACGAATTGATTCGTCGCCGGGTCCCACGCATCATTCTGTGTGACGGCGGTGCCGACCCGAGCTACGAATTCGAAGACTTTGCCGAGTTGGTTCGCAAGGCGCGAATCGATTTCGGAGCCCGCATCGAATCGTTGACCAACGCAGAGTTAGACGCGTTGGTGTCCAACGGCGTGATCGTACCATCGACACGCGATCGTCTGGGCACGGTCCAACAGCTTCACCCGTCCTCCGAAGCCGGCGGAAACGCATCGGGTTCGTCCAAGGCACACGCGGCGTTGTGCTGGATTCATTATCCGAATGCTCCCCACGCCAACCGTTCGTTGCTGCTCTACCTCAAAGCCAGCCTGACCGGAGACGAGCCGGATGACGTCCGCAACTACCATCGAACCCACCCGGAATTCCCGCACGAATCGACCGGTGATCAATCATTCGATGAAGCCCAATGGGAGAGCTATCGCAAGCTCGGTGAACACGTCGGGTCGTCGCTGTTTACCAGTGATTGGTTTTGGAACATTCCATTGCCGCCCAGCGACGGAGAACCGGCATGATCAGGTCCCGATCGATTTGCAGTGTGTTGCTGGTCCTTCTGCCGCTTGCCGTCGCAGCGTCGGACCACGCCGATCCGATCGACGTGTTCAATCGCCAGCGACAGGAGCGTGCATTGACGGATTTGTTCGTGTTTGCCGTCGAGCGGGATGGCACGCCGGCGTTTCCGTTTGAGCGCAACTCCAAATTGCCGCTTCACGACTTGTTTGCCGATGTCGTGCGTGACCCGCTCAGCGACGAACAACGCCAACAAATCGATTCGCTTGTGTTCATCCTCTGCGTCCGCCGTCAGTTGACCGATTCGACCACACTCAAGCTGGAACCTTACACCTACAAAATCAACATTGACTACAACAGTCCGGTTGACTTCCCGACACGGACGGATGCCGATCCCCATCCCGTAGACGCGGTGGCATCCGCGCAGGTATCCGCCGATGGCCACAAACATTCGCATGACGCGAACACGCTGTCGGTCGTCGAAGCATTCGCACGGTACGGCGGAAAGATTCTGCATCCCGATGAAATCAAGGAGGACATCGTGATCGAGTTTCGGCTCACCGACAATGGCAAGTTGCAACCGGGTTACCCACGATTTTCCAAGCCGAAGCACTTGGACGTGGACCTCCGACCGGACGCCGGGATCCACGACGATCCATTTATCTTTCCGGCGTTTTTCGGCACCAACATCGTCGCCATGCAGGTCCGCGTGCCGATGAGCGTGTTCCCGGACGACCGCACGGACCTTTTGATTTGGGCGACATCCCACAAGGGTTCTGGCGGACCGATCGATCACGTCGGTCGATCCCTGCGGACACAGAACCCGAGGTTCGAAATACTCAACACCTTGCACCCCAGCCGACACGTCGCGGCGATCACCAAGGAGCATACGCACCCCAGTTTGATGCGGGACCTCGCGCTGCGCTTTAATTTGAGTTCGCTGTTTGCGTACCGCCGCTGGGATTTTGTCCCCGATGTAATGTGCTATTCGACACGCTACCCGGCCGGGTTTCCCAACGGGCGACTGCTCACCGATGACGTGGCTGCGATCCTTGCCCAACACGGCGACACGTTGCTGTACGAACTTTCCTATCAAGACGATCGCTATCGCTGGCCGCGTCAGACCACCAATGACGGTCGCAGTGACGGATCGGAAGCGTTTCTTTCAAAGGCACCTTATTTATTGCCGGCCCATCCGCAGCGTGCCCAACCGCCGGCCTTGCGACTTTCCACGGCGAGCATCGTCAAGTTGACGTTGATCGTCATCGCGTTGCTGTTGTTCTTGCTGTTGACGCACTGGCTATTTGCCCGCTGGTACTACCGTCGTCAAATCCGCCGCAGGTACTTGTAGGTCATGAAATTTGACAGCGACCATCTCGGACCGCAAGGCATCGATGTCGACGACCGGACGTACGCCGGCTCCCGCTATGCCGATGTCAAAGCGGCGCTGTTCCACAACGCCTACTACCTGACCTGGGGTGACAACGGAGAGCCGCCCCTGCCGTGTTATGGAGTCACGCTGGGCCGTGTCTTGCATGGGATATTGTCGAAAGGATTCCCCTGGCAATTCAAAGCGGCCGCGGAACGCACGGTCGATTCAAACGCGGACTTGCGGTGGGGATCCGATCGCCGCGGGTTTCGCCGACTGCTGCACCCCAACGGTATCTGCCTGTTGGGCCGCTGGATCATCGACGCGGAAAATGAATTCAGCGGGTATTTCCGGCAAGGCAGCGAAGCGTTGATCATCGCCCGCTATTCGACCTGCTGCAGCGAAACGCGGCGCGGTCGCCTCCGATCATTGTCGATGGTGGGCAAACTCTACCCGACGACCGACGTCGACCACGACGAAAGGCTCCGCACCGCCGACTTCATCACCCAGGAGGATATCGGCGGCCAGCGAACGCCGTACATCAATGACGCCGAATTACGCAACGCACCCGACGTGACGCCGTGGCGACGCGGCTGGGGAACGCCGATCCTGTTGATCACCGGGCTGTTATTCAAATTCGTCAACGTCGAACCGGCGATCCGACAGCTGCACACGATCGCCGAATTGGGCAAGCCCGGCGACGAACCGACACGTACACCGGCCTTCATGCGATTGACGGTCGCCGCCGATCAGCCGCGGATCGAGGGTGAGGCGTTGGATTTCCGTGATGAAATCCTGGAACAACTCTATGACCGCGGCAGCGCTGCATCGACGGGGCGAAAGCTGATCTTCAACATCGATGTCACCGACCAAGGGACACGTCGCGGCCTACTGCGGCAACGCTGGCAGTTCGACGATTGGCAGCGGATCGGCAGGCTCGAATTCAGCGAAGCCGTCGCATCGTACAACGGCGACTTTGTCATTCACTTTCATCACCCGGCGTGGCGCAGCGATCGTAACGACCCCGAGACGGTACACCGAGCGCCGCGATGAGGACACCGAGCGCCGCGATGAGGACACCGAGCAACGCGATGAGGACACCGAGCAACGAGATGGTTTGCCCTTTGAACCCGAAACAGACAACCGATTTAGTTGCGTCGACTGCCCCAGGCCGGCAACAGGCCTGGCTGGAAGAGAACGTTTCTGGCGTAGGCGTCAGCTGGGGGCTGCAATGACAAACGACAGGTCCGATTGGGAACAGGAAGAGTGGCAATCGATTCACCAGCGTCGGGAAAAAGCATTTCACACCGCGACTCCCATCGACGTTCACGAGCGTCCCAAGAACCTCATTGGGCTTGCATTGTCTGGCGGTGGCATCCGATCCGCCCTGTACAACGACGGTTTTCTGCAAGGGCTCTCGCATCGCGGCTTGTTGCGTTATGTGGACTACCTGGCCAGTGTCTCCGGCGGAGGCTACATCGCCGGTCACCTGATCGCTCAGGCGGAGCCGCATGATGACCAGGAAAGCGAGGGCAGAGAACGTTCAAGCACGTCGGACGCAGACGCGGAAAAGGGTTTTCACGATGACGACCGTGACGACGAGAATCAGTTCAAACGTTGGCACCTGGGGCGCAAGCCTGGAACGGGAGAAGTCGATACGCGGCGGTTGGCTGCCGTGGGAGGCTATCTGAGCCGACCGATGGAAGTCCTGCCGGCCTACTTGTGGTCGTGTTTCTTTAGCGCGACGTTCTACATCGGTATCTGTGGGATCCTGGCGACGCTGGCGGCCTTGTTCTGGCGATCGTTCGACGACCCGACCTTTCGGGCGATGTACTTTGAAGTGCTGGGGATTCGTGTCGGCAACGAGTTCTTGATCGCGTTGATTCCCGCGATTGTGTTTTTGGCGGTCTTTGTGATCTTGGAGATCGGGTGGTCTGCGTTTCGCTGGGTGATGGGCGAAAACACGTGGAAGCTGCAGCAGAAGCACATCTCGGTCCGAGCCTGGACGTTCGTGGCGTTGGTGTTAGCGTTTTTGACCTCCCTCGCGATTTTCTTGGGCAACGGGACGACGAACGTTCAATCGGCTGCCGGCAGTTCGCTCTACTTGAATCACTATGCGCAGTGGCTGGCGGTGATTGCGGGAACGTTGCAAATCCTGGTGTTTTTCGGCAGCGACCGTTTGTTCCGCTCAGAGCGTGAAGACGCCAAGAGTTGGCAGCGGCATCTGCAGCGTTTCATTGCCGTCGGCGTGACGCTGTTTCTGGTGTTTTCGATGATTCACTGGATGGGGCGGGAGAATATCAGCCAATTCGCCAACCACCGCGATCCACACTTGATGGTCGGCGACGTCAGCGATTGGCAGACCTTGGAACATGTGTTTGATGTCTACGAAGAAACACCGCACTACCGAATACCATCTTTGCTGCGTTCGCTTCTGTTATCGGTGATCAGTTATTTTGACGACGATCCTCTCTGGCTCAATGTTTCGGACAATCTGTCGAAGACATTGAAGTTACCCGATGGCTGGGAACAGACTCTGGCGACACGGCGTTGGGGATTGCTCTCCGACGCAAAGGATCTGAGGACGTCGAACGAAGTGACCGAGACAAACGACGCGGCCAGAAACACAAAGGATGTCACGTCACCTTGGATGTTAGAACATCGATTGCTGGGAGCGTTTCATGCCTATCTGTTGGCGATGTCCGAGTCAAACTTATCGGCCGATCCTGACGAGAATCAGCAGACCGGCACCGAAAGTCAGATGTCGGATGGCGTTGCCGAAACCATGCGTCGTGAATTCGCACGACTTCAATCACTCCGCAAGGCTCAACGCGAACAACTCCGTCAATGGAATCAGTCTCTGGAACACCCAGACTTCACCCGCGCGCTGCTCGCTGGAATCGGAATGCCTGGGGGGAAAACCGAGGCTTCGACCGACTTTCCGAGCTCGTTGTACAAAGACGTCCTCACCTTGGTCTCCTCGAACGACTTCGATTTGTCCAAGCAGCAACGAAAGTCAATCGCCAATGCGGCGCATCGTATCGACTTGATTGAGCGCACGCCCGATCTCGCACCGGCCATGTCACCAAGCGACCGTCTCGCCTACGCCGACGTCAACCGGTTGCTGTTAGAGGCCTTGTATCCCAAAGCGGTTCGCGCCAAAGACATCCCAAGCACTCACGTCGTACCGCTATACGACCAAGAAGCACGACGGTCCTGGCTCGGGTTATGGCTGCTGATGGCGACCGTCGGGGCGATCGGAGGTGTTTACCGCCATCAAGTCGCCACGGTGTTCCGGTTTTATCGAAAGCAGCTCGGCGCAAATTTTTTGGTGCGTTCGCATCGTCGCGATGAAGCGTTGGGGGAAGTGCAACTGCATCAACTCGACCCGACGCGAGACGGGCTTCCCTACCCGTTGATGCTGGCCGCGTCGCTGGAACCGGCAACCGTCAACGGGGGATACATGATTGCCTCGCGAGCCTTCATGTTCAGCCCCCGGTACTGTGGCGATCTGGATGATCCCAACAATCGAATTTGTACAAAGCAGGTCGCGCTGTCGAAAAACTCTGAAGCCAAGTCCGTCACGCTGGCCGATGCCGTGACCCTGTCCGGTGCGGCGGTGACGGCGTTCATGACGACCAATCGATGCCTTTCACTGTTGGTCGATTTTTTTAATACCGGTTTGGGCATGCAGGTCTATCGCACCGAAAAGACCGACGTCAAAAGCGCCCGACCGGACAACATGCTGTGGCTGGTGACGGCGGGACTCGCCACGGCGTTTGCGGGTTTGATTTTCTGGGTGATGCGTGAGGACTGGCCGAGCACGGTCACCGCGTTTGCACTGGCGTGGATCATCGGCAGTTGCGTGATTCACGAAAAAGGCGTTCCGCACTTTCTCAAGATGTTGCTTCTGCCCCGCGAAGTCGGCCCCCACGCACCCAGGGAACAACGCGAACGATCGGCCAAGTCGTTTTACGTCGCCGACGGTGGATTCACCGACTACTTGGGCGTCTCCGCACTGCTGAAACGTCGCTGCGAATTGATCGTGGTCAGCGATGCGGGGGCCAACGTTGGTGGTGATCATCTGGGAACATTGGCCAAGATGTGCGAAAAAACTTCCGCCGAGTTGGGCATTCGTTTCGTCGACCTGGATCATGAAGCCCCCATCGACTTTGGCCGGCTGCTGTTCGATGAACAGCGATTGGTGCATCAGCCATACCTTTGCATGCGGGTGCGTTATCCGGATTCGACCGAGGGGTTGTTGATCTACTGCCAGATGGCGATTTCGGATACCGATCCCATCGAAATCCAACAGATTCGGAACCGTTTTCCGACCTTCCCCGATGAACCGACCGTCAATCAGTTCTATTCCGAGGATCAAGTGAGCGCTTATCGAATGCTCGGATACCACGTCGCGTCAAAACTATGTCGCGAACTGGAACGTTGGACGATGGGACAACGCAAAGCCACGGACAAAAACAACGCCACAACCACCGACAGAGTCACGTCCGCCGAAAGCTCCAAGACGGTTGACAACGCAACGGCACCGCCGGACGGATCACAGGCCTCGACACCCACCGGCGGTTCGGAATACCAACGGTTTCAGCGTGAACTGAGGCGGGTTTCCGAGCCTTCGGTACGGTCCGCTCAGGACGGTGTTCCCTACTTTGATGTCCTGCAAGAACGACTGCTGACGGCGTATCGATTGGCGTGTTACGAGGAAGTGACCTATCGCGAAGATGATATCTTTAACGAAGCCATTTGGCCGATCTCGACCTACGCCTTTCCCAATCTGCACCAACACGTCCGCGCCCTGCAGATCAATTCAGATCCTAAGCCATTCGCCGAATCCTGGTTGCGGATTTACGAAAGAAGTGCGGACCTGCGGAGCGTCTATCGCAAGGCGGTGTTGGAAGACATCAACGTGCTGGACACCGGCGCCGAGTCGTTCTGTGCAGCCCTCTACGAACGGCTTGCCGAGGAACGGCAGTCCGATTCGCCGTACAAACCGTTGCTCGCGGCACATCTGGCTGCGATGGCCACGGCCTGTCAAGAAGTCCACCGCGGCCGCCCCCATTCAGCGTTCCAGGTCGGCGGTCGGCGCAAAGTGATCGACTTGTGCGAAAACGTGGCCGACACCATCACCGAATCGCTCACCCGTCCGGCCTCGACGGCACCCGACCAGCAACTCCGCGATGTCTTGAGCAATGTCGTCGCCGAAATTTCTGAACTGGAACGATCGGTTTTTCAAGGCGGCGAGCATGTGACCACCATCTCGTTTGCTCAATGCGTTTGCGTGATGTGGGGACGCTTGGCTCGCGGACAACGACCGTGCGGCCGGGGAATCGACGGCGTCGCCGAACGAGGCAGTTTGGCGTTCAAAATCGGACGTAAGACCCCCACTGAATCCCGCATGGTCGCCGCGCGTCACGAACTCGATCGCGGACTCCGTCGTGTCGATTTGGACCGCATTCTCAATACCCTGACCCGGCTGTGGTACCTGGGTTACTTCAACTCCGACGCCGACGAATTGCTGAATCAACGGGCGTTTAAAGGATTTAGGATTTCCGGCTTCAAACGCTGCGTGAGAGCGATGGTCAGTGGCGATGCAGCCAAGTGCGCTCGGACTTGGCTGCAACAGTGGGAATCAAATCGGCGGATTCGAAGTGCCTATGAAGACGCGATCGCGATCGACGTCAATGAGATGTCCTTCCCCTCGGACTCCAAACTGGTCGAATTGTGGATCGAATTGCGGCGGACCGCGACATCGATCCGATCCGGCGTCACGAGCCAACCATTGATGGCGGCGCACCTGGCAGCGTTGGCGACATCCTACGTCCGCCGCGAAAATGACCAGGCTCATCTGCCCGACGTCTTATTCGCCCCAGGTGGCCGAGAGCGATTGTTAGGTTCCTGTGCAGAGATCGCATCGCTGATCACCGCCGTCACGGTTCGTGGTGCAACCGAGATCGATGATGCAGATCTGGACAAAATGGCCACGAAGCTAGGCGACGCGCTCGCCAAGATCCATCAATGCGAGTTGATGCGTTGGAATGCCAAAGCGATTGGCCATTTCGCCCGTTCGGTCATCAGTCTCTCGGCAGCCGTCATTGCGAACGCTCGACCGAAAATCACGATCTGTCTTCATCACGAAAAATCGATCGAATCACACGACCGGTTCACGCCCGTCGAAGATGAAAGTCCTAAGCAAGACTCCGTCGATCGATTGGACCAAGAACTGGCTGAATCGATTCGGTCCGGCGCCCCCAAGGCGGTCACAACATTGATGCAGTTGTGGTACGTCGCGTTGACTCATCGAAGCGAACTTGAAACGTTCGACGAACCGCCGGCGAATACGCATCAACCCAAACACAAGAAGAAGAAAAAGAAGAAGAAGAAACAGGACCAGGATGGAACATCGGCGCACGACCCGCACGGTGACGTGTGATTCCTGACGCACCGACGCTCTCGTGGATCGGGAACGTCTGACAACCTTTGCCAGAATCATCAACCATGAGAGACACCCCGAATGCCACCGATCAATGGTTTGTTACTTCGTGTGCCGAGGGGCACGGACGATTCGCCGGCTCTGGCCGGTCAACAAGACGCACCGTCAAGCGACAAGTTCGACTTCCAATGGCTGTTTTCGACTTCAGCGACGGAAACAGGGTTGGCCGCCACGTCCGCGGGTAAGGATTGGTTGCTCGCGAGGCCCAGGGAATCCGTCGACGGTGCGAATCCTTGGGACTTGGTACACGACGCGCGCGAGATGCTGTCGCGTGGTGTCGGATTGGCTGGCGATGTCGTCCCCGACCTGATCGAACCGGATCTCGTGCAGGACTGGTTGCCCCTGATCCCAAGCCAGCAAACGCGACTTGCCGCGGCCGACCAAGCATGTGTCTTTGACGATCAGAACCGGGATCTGCCCACTCGTCCGGGGCAGTTCGCCTGGCACTTGGGTGACGCGTTTTCACAGTTAGCCGGCGCGCGAGCGCGAATCGGCACCGACCCTGCCCTGGTGAGAATTGCCCATCTGGATACCGGCTATGACCCCGACCATCAGAGCGTTCAAAGGGACTTCGTCGAAACGCGACTTCAACGCAACTTCATCGACGGCGGTTCACCCGACGATGCTCGGGACCCCGGCAATACCGGCCCATTGCGAAACCCCGGCCACGGCACCGCGACGTTGGCACTGCTCGCCGGCGGTCAGATTCGATTCAACGGCGCGGGGTATCAATTCGATGGTCTGCTGGGCGGCGCGCCTCAGGCCCGCGTCGTGCCGGTGCGCGTCGGCAATTCCGTCGTGCAATTGACGACCAGCAGTGTGGCCCGAGGCATTCAATACACGGTCGAACTGTGCACGAAGAAAAACACACGTGTGCACGTGATTTCGATGAGCATGGGCGGGGTCGCCTCGCAAGCGTGGGCCGACGCGGTCAATCAAGCCTATGAAGCCGGGATCGTCTACGTGGCGGCGGCGGGTAACAATTTTTCGGCGGGCTTTTTTGGAGTCCCCACGCACCAAATCGTTTACCCCGCACGGTTCCGACGTGTCATCGCCGCCTGCGGCGTGATGGCCGATCGCACGCCCTACTACGACCTCAGCTTCGGGACGATGCAGGGCAACTGGGGACCGCAATCGGCCATGGCGACTGCGATCAGTGCTTACACGCCTAACGTCCCTTGGGCCCGCATCGGTTGCAACGAACTGGTCAGCATGGACGGTGCGGGCACGTCATCGGCAACCCCACAAGTTGCCGCTGCGGCCGCGTTGTATCTGCAGATCCACGCGGACGACTTGTTCGATTCGCAGAAGTACCCGGAACCGTGGATGCGTGTCGAAGCGGTCCGCCGGGCGCTGTTTCTGTCAGCCGACAAGACCGCCGATAGTGGCAGTCGCGAGAAACTGGGCAACGGCATCCTGCAGGCGCTTCGGGCGTTGGAAGTCGCACCGGCCGACCGCGACACGCTGCGCAAGACCCCGAGGGACTCGGCCGGCTTCCCGTTCCTCAACGTCTTGTTCCGACGCGGACTCGCTCCATCGCCGGAAGACAAGATGCTTCAATTGGAAGCCACCCAGCTGATTCAGCAGTGGCAAAGTACTCAGGAAGAAAACCCGCTGGATCGAGCCGTCGACGATCCCGATCGACCCTCCGAAGACGTGTCGCAAGACCAGATCATCGCGTTTCTGGATCAAGTCAGCCAGCACCCCGATGCATCGAAGGTCTTGAAAGCCAGGGCCAAAGAGTACTTGGATGCGACGGCAGGAAAGCCGTCCCGACCGAAACGTCCTGCGACCGAGACGCCGCCTGCCGAAAGCGACCAGACCGCTGCGCCGGCGAGCGTTTTTCAACCACCGTCTCCGCCGTTTCGAGCCCTCCGCGCTTACGCCGTCGATCCCAGTCTGACGACGTCCCTGGAAACGGCCGGCATCAGCGAGGTCACACTGAAACTGCCCTGGGAAACACTTCAACCCGGACCGATCGGCGAGTACTTGGAAGTGGTCGATGTCGATCCGCCCAGCGGCTGTTTCTACGAACCGGTCGATTTGGATGCCCCGGCCTTGCTGGCCCAGGACGGATTGCCACCGTCGGAAGGATCGCCGCAGTTTCATCAGCAGATGGTGTATTCCGTTTGCAGCCTGACGATCAAACACTTCGAACGGGCGCTCGGACGCAAATCGCTGTGGCGACCGGGCCCGCCGGCAGAAGGCGCCCATCGAAAAAACGACGCTCACTTTGTCCCCCGGCTACGCGTCTACCCACACGCACTGCGCGAAGCCAATGCGTATTATTCGCCATCGAAAGTGGCATTGTTGTTCGGCTACTTCAATGCCTCGCGCGATCGCCCCGGCGACCAATTGCCGGGCGGGCGCATCTTCACCTGTCTGTCGCACGACATCATCGCCCACGAAACCACGCATGCCTTGTTGGACGGCATGCACCGTCAGTTTCTGTTGCCCAGCAATCGCGACGTCCATGCCTTTCACGAAGGCTTCGCCGATTGCGTCGCGATGTTGCAGCATTTTACGTTCCCAGAACTGGTCACCCATCAAATCGCCAACACACGTGGGGCAATCGACTCGCAAGAAAACTTACTGGTGCAATTGGCATCCCAGTTCGGACATGCGACCGGCCGGCGAATGGCACTGCGTGATGCGATCGGTAAAGTCAACCAAGACGGACGATGGCAGCTGCGCGAGCCCGATCCGCAGGAATACGAGACCACCGAAGAATCCCATGCCCGCGGACGGATCCTCGTCTCGGCCGTGTTCGACGCTTTCCTGTCGATCTACAAACGCCGCACCGCCGATTTGCTGCGTTTGGCCACCGGGGGCACGGGCATTCTCAGCCCCGGCGCCATCCACCCCGATCTGGTGGATCGCCTGGCACGCGAAGTCACACGCTCGGCCCAACATGTGCTGACGATGTGTATCCGAGCCTTGGATTACTGCCCACCGACCGACATCACCTTCGGCGAATACCTACGGGCCATCATCACCGCCGATCACGACCTGGTCACCAACGACGACTTGGGTTATCGCGTTGCGTTTATCGAAGCGTTTCGGCGGCGTGGTATTTATCCACACGATGTTCGCACACTCAGCGAAGCCAGTTTGCGCTGGCGATCACCCGAGTCGGAAGACCCGCTGCCCTCCGAAGGGCTGATGCGATATCTGAAAAGTCTGCGCGCCGCGGGCAACGAGCATCTGTATGCGGATTCGCGAGAAGAGATTTTCGGACTGCAACGAAAGATGCGTTACGAGCTTCATGCTTGGCTCAGTCGACACCTGAAATCGGCAAACGACAGGCAGCGTGATGCCCGGTTTCTGGGCCTCGATCCGCGAAAGTCGTTCGAAGTTCATTCGGCTCGGATTGCCTGTCGCGTCAGCCCCGATGGCGACGTGTTGCCCCAGCTGTTGATGGGACTGCTGCAAACGACCACACAGCCGGTCGATCCCAGCGACCCCAACGGCCCGAGTATGTCGTTTGAAGGCGGCTGCACCGTCGTCGCCGATTTGCGCGCCAGCAGCGTGCGTTACTGCATTCGAAAAAGCCTGCAAAGTTCTTCGCGATTGACGCGACAACAGGAGTTCGCACTCGGCGAATTCGATTCCTTACACGCGACCTACTTGGGCGCCCGTTCGCTGAACGCGGAGTCGTCCGCGGATGACGATGAGCCGTTCGCACTCCTCCACCGTGGTCCCTCCCTCTAGGCAACTCCAATGGCAAAACGCAAATCAGCCAGCAAGAAAGTCAAATCGCGGTCACAGTCCGCAACTAAGGCGGGGCGAACCAAATCCAAGGGTCCTAATCGCAAGAGCGTGACCCGGAAAGCCGCCAAACGAAAGACGTCAAAACGCAGGCCCGCGAAGCGTAAGAAGACAACAACCCGACCCGACCTGCCCGCCGTCCGCGTGCGGATGTTTCGCCAGGGGCTCGGGGACTGTTTCCTGGTGACGTTTGATGTCGGCGGCGACGAGCGTCACATGCTGATCGATTGTGGCACTCTGGGTAATAAAAACTCCGATGTCAAAACCGACGACATCGTCAAGCACCTCGAATCGACGATCCTGGACAACGGTCGGCTGGACGTCGTGGTCGCGACGCACGAGCATCAAGACCATTTGTCCGCGTTCCGGACCAAGGCGATGAAAGCGTTGGTCGGCAACGTCAATCACGTCTGGTTGGCCTGGACCGAAGACCCCGCCGATCCGGATGCCAAGACACTTGCCAAGTACCGCAACGATTTGGGAAAGGCGTTGGCGGAGATCGCTGTGGCGTCACCCGATACCGAAGTCGGCAAGCAAGTGCATGACTTGATGGACTTTGCCGGTGAAGCGTCCGACGATCCATTAGGCTTTGCCAAGACCGTCAACGAAGCGATGGATTTCGTCCGCACGGGACTCGGCGCCAAGCCGACTTATCACAATCAGGGAGATCTGATCGAAGCGGACTGGTTGCCGGGCTTTCGCATATACGTGCTCGGACCTCCCCGCGACAAGGATCTGTTGAAGGATCTCGGCGGGCACGGCAGCGACGAACTGTACGGGCTGATGCGAGCGGCGAAATTAAGCGCGGCGACGGCGGCAAGTCCGGCGTCGGCTGCCGACGAAGAGGCATCGGAGCTAGAACAACCGTTCGATTCGCGATTTCGCCTTTGCGATGAAACACAAAAGCGTCGGCTGTATCCCGGCTACTGCGAGGCGAATCAAGACTGGCGATCGGTCGACGTCGGCTGGCTGAACGCGGCCACCCATTTCGCACTCCAGCTCGATAGTCTGACCAACAACACCTCACTGGCGCTTGCGATCGAGCGGATCGCCGACGGAAAGGTGTTGTTGTTTCCCGCCGACGCCCAGCAAGGGAATTGGCTGTCCTGGCATGACCCGGAACTTCATTGGTCCGTCCCTGATGCGGAGGGCACCGCTCGCAAGGTGACCGCCGCGGACTTGTTGTCCCGAACGGTTTTTTACAAGGTGGGGCATCACGCCAGTCACAACGCCACCGCCCGCGGCCGGGGCTTGGAACTGATGGCCAACGAAGACGAATTAACGGCCTTCATCCCCGTCGATCGCAAGCTCGCACTGCAGCGTAACCCGAAGGGATCCTGGCAAATGCCCGCCCGCCCCCTATACCTACGTCTGCTTCAAAAATGTCAAGGCCGCGTCGTCCGAGCCGACACCGGCTGGGCAACGAAAGCCAAGTCAGCCGACGCGACGGAGAAAGCATTGAAAGACCTGGCCGACGATGACCAATGGACCGCCTGGCAAGAATCTCAAACCGCCGCCAAACACATCCGAACCGACAACAAGCTGTTCGTCGAGTATTTGTTGACGTAGTCGTGAACTTGGATGAGCGACCGCATTGGTGAATGCATCAGACATGTGGTAACGCATCTCGCAACGTCGACACCGTTTCGCTTGGGGTGTGTCGCTTTCGCGTGCCAGAAGTTTCTCAGTCAAACGCGGGGTTGTGCCGATCTCTGAAAAGGGGGAATACACTCGAGCGATACGAATCCCGGGAAATGTTAAGAAGCAAGCGATCGGCGTTTTCAAAACAGGCGGCACTGGTCACTGTGATCGGCATGAGCGGCCTGTGTTTTGACGAGAGCATCGGAGGCGATCTCTTTGCCAACCGTCAACGCGTCGCCGAATGGTGCCACCCACAATTTGTGTGCACGTCCGCACGCCGAATGGTGCCACCCACAATTTGTGTGCGCCGAATGGTGCCACCCACAATTTGTGTGCACGTCCGCAGATTTGCTAGCAGCTACAGTGTTCCTGCGGGCGGCTTACCCGTGGCACCAAACCGCAACGATCTATCAACCGTCATTGATTCGCCGGCTCTAGAGTAGGCGGCCGACGGTGGCGTTTTTCTACTCCCTCGCGATGGATGCCAGCTCTGCTCGCAGCACCGCCATCGTCTCAGCTTGATAGCGTTCGACTCGCTGTTGCGCCGCCCTTGCTTTCTGTCGAGCCGATTCGGGGTTGCGGGCCAGCTCGAGGATGGCCGGGACGATGTTAGGCACGTCGGCGGGATCATCGAGGTTGAACAGCCATTCGCCTAGTCCGATGTCTTCCCACATGTAACCCTTGGACGTCTGTTCGGCCCAGCGGCAGACGATCGCGGGAACCCCATGGCCGATGCACATGATCGGGGAATGCATCTCGTTGCCGAACAGACCTGCACTGCGGACATAAACGCTCACCGCCTCGCCGGTCAACCAGTAATTCGGCCGCCAGACCACGCGTTGGCGGACGTCTGAGGGCAGGCGATCCAAGATCAGGTCTTTGCCCACCTGCATTTGCGTTTGGTCTTCGGGACAGAGCAAGACTTTCAAGTCGGTCGTCTTTGTGATCTCAATGATCGCCGCCCGCAATTGTGCGTGGTCGTGCTCCTTCATCTGCTCATTGCGAGCGTGTTTGACCGGGTCAAACGGACGGTCTTTGATCAACCAGTAGGGCGTGTAGCGAAGTCTGGGAATGCAGCACAGGAACTTGCCGGTTTCCAAGCCGTGCTCGGCCAGAAATGCATCCGTCTTTTTGTCGTCTCGCAAATCACAGGCGAACGCGCCGTCGGGACCGAACTGCATGATCGGCGTCTTGCACCCCTTGGCGTTGGCGAGTGCCAGTGAGTGTGAATCGCGGAAAAACACAAACGCCGCGTCGCTGAGCACACGAATCGTTTCAGCCATCGCCGCCGCCGAAGTCGCTTGGGTCGCACTCGATTTTTTCGGTGGCAGGGTGATCCCATAGATGCCGTACGGTTTGCCCGTTTCCCTCGCCCAGCGAACGACATCGCGCTCGGCGACCAAGGACGCCCCGGATCCATGCAGCAGAAAATCGCAATCGTCAAACGCAGCCTTGAGCTGGTCCGGTCGTTTGGCGATTTGCAGCTTCGGGAAACGCGACGTCAATAATGCTTCGACGCCGTTGTCCACCTTGCTCGGCCACAGCGTGACCTTCACCTCGGGAAGATGCGTTTCCAAAATCCGCAACACGCCGGGGGTATGGGCGATGTCGCCGATGTTGACGGTCTGCCACGAAGATCGCAGCAGAATGTGCTTCGGGCCCGCCGGTTCTGCGCCGGTGGCGCCCTGGCTTGTTGCCGTCGCTGCGAGCAAGGCCAGTAGTTTTCTACGGCTGATCGAGTTGCGTTCCAATGACGCCATCTTTCATTCCTTGGAAAAGCGTGTGGGGGTCTAGAGATTAGCCACTTCCCGGGCAACATCGTAGTTGCCGAGGCATCGAACTTGCCAGTTGGGTGACCGAGAGCTAGAATCATGACATGAACTCCCCCCTTCTTGCCCTGCTGTTGATCGTCAACTTGTTGGCGTGCCCGGTGCGTTGCCTGTCGTGTGAGACAACGGTGACGGTGAGTGATGACCGCGCGGTGGAGACTTGTTCGTGTTGTTCACATGACGATCAGGCTCCCGCCTCGGAGCAGCCCGCCCCCTGCGGTGATGATTGCAGTTGCCAAAGCTGTATCTGCGAAGGGGCCGTCATTCAGGCCGATAGTGAGCTGCCGGACACGGAATTTGTGGTCAGCTGGGAACAACTGCCCCCGGCGACGGTCGCTTGCCTCGTCGGAGCAGGCGACTTTCTGACGCGTCACGCGTTTACCTCCGCCGGGCAACCTCTTTGCGGTCGCGATGTGCGCGTAGCACATCAATCGTGGCTGATTTGAACCGGCCAGAGCAAAGGGACGTCTGAGACGCAATCGATGATTGCGTCCTTAGCGTTCGTCTTTCGCCACGTCCCCTGAACGTGATCGGTCGATCCCGGACCGGATGAACAGATGGAGGGCATGCTGTGCATGCCATCTGTCACAAGGGCATACCGTGCATGCCAATCGTCACGCACAGCGTGACCTACTCAATACGACGTTTGAGTTATCATTTGATGTTACTTCCCTGGGAATACGGTGTTCGCAATCTGGCTCGACGGCCGGTGCGGACGGCATTGACGCTCGTCGCCTTGGCGACGGTGGTGATGCTCGTATTCGTCGTCGTCGGTTTCATTCGTGGCATGGAACAATCACTGTCGGTCAGCGGTGATCCGGACGTCGTCTTGGTCTATTCGGTCAACTCCGAAGAAAACATCGAGAACTCTTCGATCGCCTCTCGAACCCCGGCTTTGTTGACCGCCAGTTTGCAAGGAACGGTCAAGCGATTCGGCGTGACACATGTTTCGCCTGAGTTGTATCTGGGGACACGCGTTAAAAGCGAATCGACCGACGGGGGCTTGGGACTGGTTCGTGGCATCACGCTGGCCGCACCGCTGGTCCGCCGGTCGGTCCAGCTGACCGGTGGCGACTGGCCGGGTGCGGGCGAAGTGATGGTGGGCCGGTTGGCGGCGGCAAAACTGGGTAGCTCGGACGAAGCGATGGCGGTCGGCCAAACCATCGAGTTTGAAGGCCGGTCATGGAGAATCAGCGGTCGCTTCGCCGCGGGCGGTGCGGCGTACGAGTCGGAGATCTGGTGCAACCTGGGCGACTTGCAAACGGCAACGAAGCGGCAGGACTTGAGTCTCGCGGCGATGCTGTTAACACCGGGCAGTTCGCCCGCGGAAGTCAAGCTGTTTTGCAAAGAACGTACCGACTTGGAACTGCGTGCGAGCCGCGAAACCGATTACTACGCGACCCTGCAACAGCACTACAAACCGGTTCGATTGCTGGCCTGGTTCGTTGTCGTTCTGGTGTCCGGCGCGGGAGTCTTTGCGGGTTTGAACATGATGTATGGCGCGGTGGCCGGACGGGTTCGTGAAATCGCGACGTTGCAAGCGATCGGATTTCGTCGACGTGCGATCCTGGTCAGCCTGATTCAAGAAGCCGTCTTGCTGGCCGCGGCCGGTTCACTGCTCTCGGGTGTGATCGCGTTGACAATGCTCAACGGCATGGCCGTGCGTTTCACGATGGGTGCGTTCACGTTGCGCATCGACAGCGTCGCAATCTTGATCGGTTGCGGCGTCGGATTGTTACTGGGCGTCTTGGGCGCGTTGCCCCCGGCGCTGAAAGCGTTGCGATTGCAAGTCGCAACGAGTTTGAAAGCAGTTTAGAAGTTTACCAAGGAGATTGAGAATGAAGACGTTTTTTAACTTCGGCCTGGCCGCGTTGCTATTGACGGCGTCGGGATGCAGCGACAAGGCGGACGTCGCATCGGCGCCAACCCAAGATGCCGCGGGCGCGGCGACGTCACCGTATGCCGCCGAAAGCGAACCCGACGGAGCGATACCAGTCGGCGAAGCACGGGAAAACACCGAGGACGGCCAAGACATCACGCTGGTGGGCCTGATCGGCGGATCGAGCGAACCGTTTGTCGACGGCTTGGCCGCATTCACGATCGTGGATGCCAAGGTACCGTACTGTGCCGAGGACGAAGGATGCCCGACGCCCTGGGACTACTGCTGCCAAACGGATGCGGTCAAGGACAACATCGCGACCGTCAAAATCGTCGACGACGCCGGCAAACCGGTTGCCCAAGATGCGCGTGAGTTTCTCGGCGTCAAAGAACTGTCCACCGTCGTCGTCTCCGGGAAAGCGCAGCGTGATGACCAGGGCAATCTGACCGTTGCGGCCAAACAAGTCTTCGTCCGACCGGGCAAGTAGTCATGGCGAACGCTCCGCTCGACCTCAGCCAACTGGCACTCGACCGATCGCCTCGGGAAGACGCGACGCCGACCAAACCGCGCCGCAAGCGTTGGTTGACTCGGTACGTCTTGCCGATCGGGATCCTGTGCGGGTTCGTTGCCTTGCTGGTCGCCGCCGCAGGACGGGGGCTGATGCCACGGCCCTCGGTCACGGTCGTGCCGGTGGTCGTCAAGCGAGCGGAGGTTCAGCAAGCCGGGACGACTTTGTTCCAAGCCCCCGGCTGGATCGAGCCCCGGCCCACCGCGATCAGCGTGCCCGCGTTGGCGCCGGGCGTGATCGAAGAACTGCTGGTCGTCGCGGGACAACATGTCAAGAAAGACGAAGCGATCGCCAAGTTGATTTCGATCGACGCAGAACTGAACGTCCAGCAAGCAAAGAACTTGCTGGCGATTCGGCAAGGCGAGCTGAAACGGGCCATCGCCGAATGTGATGCCTCCCAAATACGCTTGGACAACCCGGTGCATTTGCGGGTGCAATTGGCCGACGCGCAAAGCATGTTGGCCAAAGCTCAAACCGAACTGGCCAAACTGCCTTTCTTGATCCAGGCAGCCGAGGCGAATGTTGACTACACGCTCAGCAGCATGGAAGGCAAACGGTCGGCCAAGGGCGCGATCTCCGGCAGGATCATCGCGCGTGCCGAAAGCGACCACGCCGCCTCGCTGGCGACGTTGCAAGAATTGCGGCAACGCGGACCGAACCTGCAGCGGGAAGCCGACGCCCTCAACCAAAAAGTAACCGCGCTCCAGCAACAACTTGAACTGCTGGTGGAGGAAACACGCCAACTCCAAGAGGCCGAAGCCAAAGTGCAATCGGCCGAGGCGTTGCGAGACGAAGCCGAGTTGCAATTGCGACAAGCCGAACTGGCGTTGCGGCGAAACGTCGTTCGAGCACCGATGGACGGACGCGTGCTACGCCTGGTCGCTGCACCGGGGACACGCGTCATGGGACTGGCTACAAACGCCGGTCACAGTTCGAGTACCGTGATCGAAATGTACGACCCGGATCGATTGCAAGTCCGCGCCGATGTTCGATTGGAAGACGTCCCGATGGTCACGCGAGGTCAGCCCGTCCAGATCGAAACGGCCTCCTCGGCAGACGTCATCCAAGGTCGCGTGCTGCAAACGACCAGCTCCGCGAATGTTCAGAAAAACACATTGGAAGTCAAAGTGGAATTGATCCAGCCGCCGACGACGGTCAGCCCCGAAATGCTGGTCACGGCGACGTTCCTGGCCGCGGAGGTTGCGCAGTCGACAAACCAGACGACCGAAACCGAACGCATGTTTGCCCCCAGGCGACTCGTTCAGTCGGGTGATTCGGGGACATTCATCTGGGTCGTGGACGCCGACGACATCGCGCGACGGCGGCCCGTGGAACTCGGCGGATCAGGCGGTGACCGCCTGGTCGAAATCAAGTCGGGACTGAACGTGACCGACAAGCTGATCAGCAGCGGCTTGGACGCCGTGAAACAAGACAGCACCGTTCGGGTGACAGGCGACGATCAAAACATGGGGATCAAATAAATGGCATTGGTAGAACTGCGCGACGTGTGCAAAAGTTTTCGCAAGGGCGATGAAACGATCACACCGCTGGACCACATCGATTTGGACATCGACGCGGGAGAGTTCGTCTCGTTGATGGGTCCGAGTGGCACGGGCAAGAGCACGTTGCTTAATTTGGTCAGCGGCATCGACCGTCCCGATTCGGGGACGATCACCGTCGCCGGAACCGAAGTGACGAAACTGTCGCGCAGCAAACTGGCCGATTGGCGGGCGGCAAACCTCGGTTACATCTTTCAGACGCACAACCTGATCCCCGTCCTGACCGCGTACGAAAACGTGGAACTTCCCACGCTGCTGTTGAAACTGACGGCGGCCCAGCGTCGGCAACGCGTCGATTTGGCATTGGAGGCCGTGGGACTGAGCGATCGCGCCGACCACTACCCACGCCAACTCTCCGGCGGGCAAGAGCAACGCGTCGGCATCGCCCGTGCGATCGTGGCCCACCCCCAAGTGGTCGTGGCCGACGAGCCGACCGGTAGCCTGGACACGGAAACCAGCGAGCAAGTGCAAACGCTGCTGCAACGTTTGAACAAAGAACTCGATATCACGCTGCTGATGGTCACCCACGACAGTGACGTCGCCGCGATCGCATCCAGACAGTTGGTGCTCGACCGCGGAAAGTTTTTGGAGCACAACAGAACAACACCAACCAGAAAAACGGACGGCGACGAGATGATCAAGCAGTTCGGATAGGAGACGGGGCCTGGACGGTCGATTTGCGTGGTCGACCCATTTCTGCCGAACCGGTTCCGCAATTTGCCAACGACGACGGACATCAGCCGATTGGCGCAAGCGTTCGGGCCTTTGTTTGATGGTCGTTGCGGAAATCAGGTAAGAAGATTTTGGAGGTAAGAAAATATTGAAATGCACCATCCATTCGACTTGGGCAATTTCCTACCTCCAAAATCTTCCTACCTCCAAAATCTTCCTACCTCCAAAATCTTCCTACCTCCAAAATCTTCCTACCTCCAAAATCTTCCTACCTCCAAAATCTTCCTACCTCCAAAATCTTCCTACC
>WCIL01000049.1:0-58308 GCA_033042175.1 Phycisphaera sp. RhM | reverse complement strand
CTCAGGGACTCTTTGCAATCATCTCCGGTGGCTCACGCCACCGGCATCCACTCTGCCGGCCCTCCGGGCCTGAAGGACGTCGCCTATCCGGTAAAATTTGGTACATAGAAAACGTTAGAGTCAGCAAGTCTTCAGTTTCAGGTTGCCTTCGCGGTTCTCAGCGACATCATTTTCTTGTCTGTTTCTTCTTCACCCATTCCCTTTTTTTCCGCCCATTTTTCTGCCGTCACTTCGTTGCCGTATACGCGTAGCGATTCCCGGCGCCTTCGAATAATCCGGCGGTGTTCCAAGGCGCGATCAAGTTTCGCAAATGATCGACCACCTGGCCATCATCGGCGTCGCAGTGGATCACTTCGTCGGACCGCTTGACCGCGGCGAGGAAGGACTCGTCGTCGGTTTGCCACAACCGGTCGGGCATTTCACCGCGTCCGATCCGTTCTTCGCACGCGATCGCGGCGGCGAAGTAAACCATACAGGATGCGGTGAATCGCGGAAACGAGTGCATCGATCGGTACGCCATCGCGATCATCTGATCGACGTGGAACGCTTCGGCAAGCATCGACGCCCGATAGCGTTTGATCCGCTCGTGTGGGTCGCTGGCCAACAGAAGATCAGCCAATCGCATCACTCCTGCCAGCGCGTGAGCGATCCCGGTGCTATGCAGCGGATCGATCGTCGCCGCCGTCGCCGGCGTCATCAGACAATTTGTCGCGAGGACGGGATCGAATAGGCGTTGGATCCGACCGATCGTGGCGACATTGGAACCCGGTGCCACGAGTACACTGTCGCGAAACACTTGCTTGAGCGTCACATCACCACCGAATCGATCGTTCAGAACGCGAGTCGCTCGCTGCAACGTGTCGTGGTATGTCGGCGCGTCCCCACGCAGTGGCGACACGACACCGACGCTGGTGATGCCGTTGTTCATCCGCAGCATCCACGCCCAGCCATCATCGATCAAATGGTGTTGCGCCGCGGCATCCGCATCGAACGGGTCCGACGCGCGGTGATCGCCGTGTAGCGAATTAAAAACATCCGAGTACGAGCCGACGCCTCGGAAATGGGCAAACGCGGCACAAGTCTTGGTCGTCAATCGATCCGTCATCGGGGCCGCACCCAGCAATCGCGCCGACACCGCCGCCGCCCCGGACGCATCGATGACGAAGCCTGCCGTGATGGGGTCGCCGGACGCGAGGCCAAGTCGTGCTCGGGCAGTATTCGACAAATCCAACGACGTCACCGCGACGCCTTCCCTTGCATCGACGCCCGCGTCCAACGCTTTTTGAAACAGATAGGCATCGACGTCACTGCGGTACCAGTGCGTGTCGCTGTCGTCGTCTGTTGGGCTGGCTGCGACGATCAGCGACCGTTGGCCGACGTGCGATTCGAGATTCCATCCACGATGATCGAAGTAGCTGAAACCGCGTTTCATCCCGCAAGCGAGTTCCGGCAGCGTCTGTCGCCAACGGCCGTAGGCGGAAAGGTTTTCCAAGTCGGCAAGACCGTACTGTTGACCGAGCCGGCGGAGTAGCAGGTCGGCGATCGGCGTGGAAGATTCTCCGATCGCAAATCGCGGGTGCTTGGCTGCATCGAGCAAGGCCACGCGGCGGCCGCGCGATGCCAAGATTCTGGCCAGGATCGATCCAGAAAACCCGGAACCGATGATCGCAACGTCAAACCGCTGACTCATAACAGGCTCGCGTTTTGATGAAGGATGGCGGATTCGAATCGGTCCAACAGACGCCGACGCGGTTCACTCAATTCATCGCTCGCGATGTCCCAAAGGTCCACGCTCAGGCACGCGTTTGCACGCATCTCGTCCAGCGAATCGGCAAACAGGTCCACCAAATGTTCCAGTTCGACCGGCGTCAATGAATCCGCCGTGCCGTTCCAGCCGTGACCGACCCGGGCGGGAATCAAACTGATGTGGCGGGCGCCGGCGTGGATCGCATGACGGATGGACAGTCGCGCCCATCGCATCGATTCTTTCGCCGACAGCCCAGGAGCGCCCACGATCAAAAACACACGCAGATCGATGCCTGCGGAAATCAGCGAGTTTGCATAGCGATCAAAATCGTCCCGAGTCATCTGCTTGCCCAGGCGTTTCAGCATTCTCGGCTGCACCGTTTCCAGCCCCACGGCGACCTCCAGCTTGCCGGCGACGTGTTCACCGAACCGATCATGGCGGCGGCTGCCGAAACGCGGGTGGTTTTCGATGATCACGCGATCATAGCCGCTGCACAGTTGACCGATCGAAGCGTAGTCTGGCGGCGGTATACTGGACGGATCAAAGAAATTGCCACTGTTGTACAACTTGATCCAAGAGGCGGGTTCGAGACGTTGTTGGGCGTAGCGAATCTGCGTCGGAATCGCCCCCGGTTGCGATGGCTGCGACAACGTGTTGCGGTGCAAGTCGCACATCGAGCAACCGATCGGACATCGGCTGGCGGTCAAGAAGACGGTGGCGACATCGACGATTCCCGTGTTTCCGCATCCATCCCTGGTCGGCTCGCGTTCGTTCAGGAAAGCGTAGGGGCGCTGGGGGTCAAGCACGGCGGACAAAACGGTGACGTGAAAATGAACAATGCGATCGAGGAATGCCCGAATTGTAACGCACGCATCCACGGCCGCGCACCGCAGTGTCCGTGGTGTGACCGGCAACGCGATTTACCAGATCTGCAACCCGTTCGCAAACGTCTGTCGTTGGGGGCGTTGATCACCATCTTGACGCTGGCCGCTCTGTTGATGTGGCTGATGTCATTGAAACCGCCCACCCCGGCGCTCTAAACCGGCCCGTTGGAAGCGTCATATCCGGAACTGCCGGGCGAGACGTTGCGATGCGATCACCGCAGCGAGCTTGATCTTTAATTCTTCAAGGAAAACAAGAGGAAGCATTGCGAGCAAGACGATAGCCACTTCTGCACGAGAGAACACGGTCAACGATCCGTCGAACTCGTGAAGCAAACGCTGCAAAACCAAACGGTAGTGTCGGCGAGTGATGATCGAACTAGCAAGACACGATCTGGCAAGTGCTCACCGGCACGGGTCACCACCACCACCGATTCAGCAGCCGAAGCGCTGGCAAGACCCTTCCAAAACTAATTCATGGAGAATCACGATGCGTCGTGTAATCGTACCTGCTTTGTTGGCCGTCGCTCTGGTCGCAAGCACCTCGTCAAACGCAAGCGCGTTTGGCCTGTTGGACAGACTTTGTAAAAGCGGTTGTGACACCGGCTGTGCAGCTGAACCCGCTTGTGGCTGTGAAGTCGCTTGCGAACCTGCCTGCGGATGTGAAGTGGCCGTTCCTTGTGGATGTGCAGCCGAGCCGATGTGCGGCTGTGAAGTTGTCGATCCTTGCGGCTGCGACAGCGGCTGCAAAAAGCATGGCGGACTGCTCGCCAAGCTGTTCGGAAAGCATCGTGGATGCGGATGCGATGCGGGTTGCTGCGACCTCGAGCCGGCTTGCGGTTGCGAAGTTGCTGCTCCTTGCTGTGCACCCGCACCGGCCTGTGGCTGCGAAGTTGCAGCTCCGGCTTGCGGATGCGAAGTCCCGGCTTGCGACAGCTGCTGCGGACCCAAAAAGAGTCACTTCGGCTTGCTGAAGAAACTGTTCAGCAAGAAGAGCTGCGGCGGATGCGACATGGGTTGCGCCGCTGAGCCGACTTGCGGTTGCGAAATCATCGAGCCGGCTTGCGGATGCGAAGTCGCTGCTCCTTGCGGATGCAACTGAGATTTAGAAAGAGATGCCGAGGATCGGGATAATCTTCCTCGAGGAGTTCCCGCCAAGCACCCTGTTCCAACCGGCTGACTTGGGGAGACGACTCACATCTTCTCCCTGGTGAGTGACCCGAGTCAGCTGTGCAACGCTCCGAGCCGATTCCGATTTCGAAGCGAATATCTCGAAAGCCCCGATGGTTTGAAAAAGCCATCGGGGCTTTTTTTGGGTTCGTTTCGTCGCTTCTCTCTCCCAGCCTGGCGGTGCCAGACGGTCTAGCGTGCGGGCGATGCCGATCGCGTTGATTAGGGAGCGTCGCGATCCAATCCACGCCAGGCGACGTTTTCTGTTGGGATGGCTGGCTGATGTTGGGCATCGCCTCAGGGTACGATGGCGGATACGTCAGTCGTTTGAAAGACGACTGCAGGGTCTTCCACCTCCGCCCTCAACCCATCGGCTGATGCTCGAAACTCCACAGTCCGTCCGCGCCAATCATCGCAACGCGATCGCGATCGCAGTGGTGATGGCGGCCACAGGGATGCTGCTGGCGCTCGCGTCGCCGATTTGGCTGATCAGTCTGCCGCTCTCGCCGCTGGCGTACTGGTGGTGGCGGCGGCGAACACTCCGCCGGCTAAGGGTGATGGCCAAGCCGTTTCCGAGCGAGCTGGAATCCGCACTGCAGCAGCATGTCGCATACTTTCGTGCCCTCGATGATGCCGGCCGCGAACGATTCCGCAATCTCGTCAAAGTTTTTTTGGACGAGACACCGATCACCGGCATTCGCACCGACGTCGACACCACCACGCGGGCGCTGGTGGCCGCCAGCGCCATCATCCCCGTATTCGGGTTTGACGATTGGGAATACTCGGGGTTGGGGGAGGTCCTGATCTACCCCGGTGCCTTCGGCGACGATTACAGCACGTCGGGAGAGAACGACAATGTCGATCGTCGAACCTTGGGCATGATCGGTGTCGGGCACTTGAGCGGCGTGATGATTCTGTCTAAGCCCGATCTGCTATCGGGATTTGAAAACCCCGAAGACAAACGCAACGTTGGGATTCACGAGTTTGCGCATCTGGTGGACAAGGCCGATGGCAGCGTGGACGGGATGCCGCCGGGGGCAAGCACCACGATCGCGGGGCCATGGATTCAGTGGATCGGGGAAGAGCTCAAAAACAAACCCCAGGGGCGTCACCACATCGATCAATACGCCTACACCAATGAAGCAGAATACTTTGCGGTGTTGTCCGAATACTTTTTCGAAGCCCCGGACGTGCTGCAGTCCAAGGCACCGGAGATCTACGACATGTTGCAACAAATGTATCGCCAGAACACACGCAGCTTTCTATCCGATGTCACGCGTCGGCCCAAGCGGGTGAGGCGGAATGCCAAGTGCCCTTGTGGGAGCGGGAAAAAGTTCAAACACTGCTGTCGGCGGAAACGGTAGACGCGACCCAACCCTCTTTCATGACGATTCGATTCCATGTTTTTTGCCAGTGACAATTGGGCCGGCGCGGCCGACGAAATCGCCGCCTCCCTGCAGCGACATTCGGGCGGTTTCTCGCCCGCCTACGGCGCCAGTGACCTCGATCAGCAATTGGAACAACGCTTCAATGAGTTGTTCGAGCGTGAAGTCGCGGTGTTTTTCGTCGGCACCGGAACCGCCGCCAACTCGTTGGCGCTGTCGGCGGTCAATCGCCCCGGTGGGTTTGTGCTCTGCCATCGCGAGGCTCATTTGATCGAAGACGAATGCGGCGCTCCGGAGTTCTTCACGTCCGGCGCCCGACTGGCACCGATCGATGGTTCGTTCGGGAAGATCGATCCGAACGCACTGCGCCGTGGGCTGCAACGCTTCGATCCCGAATTCGTCCACCACGGTCAACCGATGGCGGTCAGTGTGACCCAGGCGACCGAAGTCGGGACCGTCTATACCAATCAAGAGATTGCGGTCATCGCCGAACACACCCACGCGCTCGGGTTGCCGTTGCACATGGATGGAGCGCGATTTGCCAATGCCATGGTGCGATTGGGTTCGACGCCGGCCGAGATGACCTGGAAAAGCGGTGTCGACGTGCTTTCGTTCGGGGCGACAAAGAATGGTTGTTGGTGCGCCGAAGCACTTGTCTTTTTCGACCCCACGCGGGCAAAACAGTTGCCGTTCATTCGCAAGCGTGCGGCACAGTTGTTCTCCAAAACACGTTTCATCGCCGCCCAGTTCCACGCCTACCTGGACGATGACCTGTGGATCCGGTTGGCTACGCACGCCAATGCGATGGCCGACCGATTGGCCGCCGGGATCGCGGTTGCAAAAAACGTTTCGATCGGTTGGCCGTGCCAGTCAAACGAATTGTTCGTCACGATGCCGAAGGATCTGGCCGGACGGTTGAAAGAACAAGGTGCTCGGTTTTATCCCTGGCCGGTCCCGGAAGAGTTTGAATCCAAATTGGCCGAAGGGCAAGGTTTGTATCGTCTGGTCACTTCGTTCGCCACGACGGAGGAACATGTTGATCAATTCTTGACGTTGATCGGGGAAGATTGTGATTGAAGGAAGTGGGTTGGCAAGACGATGGGGGCAAGACGATGGTGAGGCAGGTAGCTTCCCTTGAGTGCCTGCCATGATTCTGCCCCGTATCATTCTGCCATCTTTGTCCGCACCATCTGGCTCAGCTTCGAGGCTGCGGAGCATTCGGCGGGGCGACCAAGGTGTGCAGAAATTCAATCACGGCTTGGCGGTCTTCCAGCGAGAGATTCAAAAAACGGTCGCGTGTTCCCTTGGATTCGCCCTCGTGCATCGTGATCGCTTCGAGCAGGGTTTCCGCTCGGCCGTCGTGCATGTAAGGGGCTGAATCATGGACGCCCCATAGCGGTGGCGTTCTCCACTCTTGAGTGAAGTACGTCGTTTCCAAGTGCAACCGCGTGTAATCGGTGCGTGTTTGGCGAATGTTCTGGGTGGACGTTGAAACATTCTCGGTGGTGTAGGTGTCTCGTCCCGATGCGGTCCGTTCCCGATTGTTGCGGTTGACTTCGTTCTCGACCAAACGAGTGTCCATATTGCTGGTTTGCCAGGTCTTGGATTTACTTCGCTCGTTGACGAATCGAAGGGTCATGGGAGGGACCGGAGTGGCTGCAAACCGATATTCATTGCGTGACACGAACACACTCGATCGCGTCGGGATGACAGACCTGGCGGTACGGGTATTGATGCTGTTTGATTGTCGCGAGACCATACCGGTTGACCCGGGTTCCATCGAATAATTACCGCCGTAATAGGCGGTTCCCATGACGGTGTCGTCCACCATGGTGCGAGTCGTGATCGCTTCGGAGTCAATCGCAAAGTCCATGCGTGTCACCGGCGTCGCCCGAACGATGTAGGGGTCGGCGGGGTTCAGGTCATAGGACTTCGGCCCCATGTCGTGCAGGAGCAGGTCGCTATAGATCCCTTGGGCCGGACCGAGTGACGAACGATGGCAGACGGCGCATCCGATCGACGCAAACACTTGTTCGCCGCGGGCGGCCAGCATGCGGCGATCGGATTCTTGCGGGACGGCTCGCGTCGGAGCCGGCAATGCGGCAACGAACGCCGCCATCGCCCTGATTTGTGAGTCGGAGATGTCGAAGGTCGGGTTTTGATACGCCGGCGCCATCGGGTCGGCCGGTTGATTGATTCGGCGGGTTTCCAGTCCGACTTCGGCCGCGCACGCCTGGTCACAAAAATCCAACAGCGACCTTACGTTGCCGCGCCATCCGAATTTGCCAATGCCGCCGCTGGCCAGCGTGGCCAATCGTCCGCTGATTTCCGGATGCTTGGTCTGCTCGCGCTCGACGGCCCGCAGTTGTTTCACGGTGACTTGGTCGATCAGCCCGGCGCCGAACAGCGGCGTGGTATTCCGCTGAAACATGCGTGCGCGAATCGTCGTTTGGTACGTGCCTTGGGTCGCCGTGTAGAGGATCGGCGTGGCGTTGGCCAGTCGAACTTCGGCGGCATCGGTCGAGCCGCCGTGGTCGCTGAACAGGGCGGGGATCTTCTCCAAGAAGGCTTGTCGGGACTGAGCAAACGCGGAGGTGCCGCCGTGATGCGCCAGTGACAACGAGTTGACAATGCCGGCTTGGGGATCGATGAACCCGGGGTGGAAGCCGCGGACTGCCTGACGAATGACGTCCTGGTTGATCGGGCCGCCGGAGACGTGCATCGATTCGATGCTGATCGATTTGGCGTTGAATTCAGCTTCGCCGGCGCCTCCGATTCCGCCCTGCCGATGGCAGACGGCACAGGATTGGCCGTTGAACAGTGGTCCCAAGCCGTCGTTGCCCATCAGCGCCGGATTTTGCGGCGACCAATTCTTTTCGAACAGCTGTCGACCGATCGCGATCGTCTCAGGTGACACCGCCGAAACCGCCGGCGCGCCAATCAATAGGCAGCCGACCATCCAGGAAAGAGCGCTGACGTTTCGAGTAACCGTCCGACTTGGCAACATCATTGCCCCCGCATGCATTGAGGAAAAGGATTGTCACAAACCGCCTTGCGACAGTCATGTCATGGCGCGTCCCACCACCACTGATTCACCGTGACCGGTTGATGATTGGTGACAAACGTTTGGCCGGACAATCTGGGATAGGTGCCGATCGTTGGTTTGACGGTCGACTGTGGCACCACGGAGACGCCGCCGCTGGCAAGCAGCACGTGGTGACGTTGGCTGCCCTTGCGAACGGTGTGCAACGTGGCGATCGATTCGACTTGTTTGGGTGCGGGTAAATTCCAATCCCTGGCATCGTCTTCGGACGCCAGTCCCATCGCCAACGGGCGGTGCACGTCCTGCGAACCGAATCGGTCGATCAGATGGGAGACCGCAGCGACCCGATACAGCGACTCAAGCGCGCCGTAGATGGGGTATTGGTCACGGATGCGAGACCAATGTTGATTGAACCCGGCGACGAATTGCGCACTACGCGGATCAACCGTCACATTTCCGCGGCTACCGTCGGCCAACGCACGTTGGTTTTCACCGCTGAGCCGAATCGGGGTGCCGGCGATTTCAAAGACACGCTGCTCGTTGTCGCTGCGAACCGATTGTGGATTGGCCGTGAACCAAAGCCGCAGTAGCAATCCGTCCGGAGGGCCTTGCGCGATAAAATCGTCGACCACGTCCAAGTAGCTGTCGACGCCTTCAGGCATCGGTTGCTGGCCGAGGGCGAGTTGTTTCATGTGGCGGTCCGCTTCGACCATCAGCATGGCGACCGACGTGTCGCCCGCCGCACCGAACACCTCGACGCGCTGCATGCCGAGCGCTTCGCGCAGTTTGTCGGCGGATTGACCGATCGGGATCTGCCCGGAACGAATCTCGGCGGCAACTTCCATCGCCGCTTGCATGCCGGCCGGTGTCGGATCGATCGTGCATCCGAACGGGGTATTGGCGAACGTGGACGCCAAGCAACGGGCCAGGAAGTCGCTTCGCAGCGTCGATCGCCCTGATTCGCGATCCACATACCAACCTCGGTCCATATCAATCCCGCTAGTCGGCGCGGCCAAGATGATGTCGTCGTCGGTCAGAATCAGGTACTCAATGTGCGACAGGCCGGCCAGATTCAACAGGCTATCGCCGAGCGGAATACCGGTCATCCGTCGCGTTGTGATTTCGTCACGCAGGCGACGTAGCGAAACGCAGCGAAGTTTCGACGGGCTGCGCCAATCACGTGCCGAGGCGTCCGTGTCGCCGGACAGCAAGACGTCGAGATTCGCGATCGCCCCTCGGGCCCGCGCTTGATCGTCGCTGGGCAGCAGTGCGATCTCGACTGTTCCCGACGGATCGACAAAGACGCCCTGGGGATACGGCGCCATCGTGCTGTTGCCGCCGAGTGCTTCCCAGGTATCGGGAACCACGGTGGTTTCGATCAGCTGCATCAATGAATCAAAATCGGCGAACGCCCCTCCGCCCTGGACGGGCCCTCCGCGTGCGGCTCCGAGCGTCTGGTCGATCACGCTCTGGCGATTAGCCGGCGTCTCGATCTGGCGCACCGTCGCGGCGGCGGCCAGCGAATCACCCGAGAGCGATTGAGCCGTGGCGATCTGGGCCAACCAACCGTCGCGTGTGGTCGGCAACGAAGCCGGCGGCATCGATTTGGCGACCGCGAATTCTCCGGCACTGATGGCCTCGGCGGGATCTCCGGGAGGAGCAGCGGTGCAGGAATGAGACGCCACCAGCCCGGTGATGACGAAGGTGAAAACGACAGCGGAAACCAAGATCGCAATCCGGCGGTTTCGATTCATCACATATTCCTGACGTTGGTTCGTATGGTGAATGGAGTGCTTGGGGGCGGCGTCTACGACCGAACGGCAGGGAGTGAAAAAATCATGCCAATCAAATTATTTTGTGATTCGGTCATCCGTGGCGCCTTCCCGTCACCTCAGCGTAGCAAAATGCTGCACCCCGGGTGTATCAATCTGCGTCAGGGGCGCGCCAAACTCCGCCGAGCAGTCGCTCCTGGGGGCGGAATCGTTCTTTGTAGTTCAAGTGGGGGTTTTCGGCGACAAACAGACCCAGATACACGTACGTTCGCCCCGTTTGCAGAGCCCATTGAATCTGCTTGAGTACCGCCAGGGTGCCGATGCAGTAGCGTCCAAAGTCGGGGTCGAAGTGCGTGTAGACGGCGTTGACGGACTCGCGGCCCAAGTCGACGATCGCGATTCCGATCAGTTTCCCGTCCAGGCGGAAGGTCAGTTCGGCGGTTTCGACGCAGGTCGCGACCAGGAATTCGTGGTAGTCGACCAAATCGGCCGGCCCACGACGGCTGAGCTTTCTTGCGCTGCGATGGGTGTTAAACAGTCGCAGTCGTTCGGGGTCGACGAGCACGCGTCCCCAGCCGATCTCCAATTCACGATCGGATCGATTGAGAATCCGTTTCATCGATCGAGAGAGCCGGAACTGATGCACGTTGACGCGGGTGGGAATGCATTGTCTGCAGTCGGGACACTGCGTCCGATACAGCATCGTTCCGGCTCGCCGGTAACCGAGTCGGAGCAAACGATCCAGGTCATCGGGCAAGATTCGACGTTTGGGATATTCCAGCGGCATGCGAGCCACTTTCCCGTCCAGATACGGGCATTCTTGCAGGGCGTCGTAGACGACCACCAACCCCGATTTGACGAAGTCGACTTCGGAAGCGTCGACGACGAGCGGGTTCCGCTCATCGGACGGTTTCGAGGGTGACTCGTACTTCATAAAAAAACACCGGCCGCACGGAAAGTGATTCCCGACGGCCAGTGTAGCGTGGTTTCGCTGTGTTGACGAATCAGTGGTCGGGAATCAGTCCCACCACCACTGACCGGGCTTCAAATCAGACGGTCCGGCGGACTGTTTGACTTCGTCGGCCTTTCCTTCGCGGTCGACGACCAGCGTCTCTTTGGCGAGTGCTTTTCGGGGGCTCATTTGCACACCGCCTCCGAGCGGCGTCATCAACGTGTTGCCTCGCCAAACCGCATTGACGGCGGTCTCGACTTGCTCCGGTGCGGTGTAGGTTTGCACCGTCAGGGCCGACTCGTTGCCCAGGACCGGCATGGCCCATTCAGCTTGACCGTAGAAGTCTTGTTCTTGGATGTAGGCCGCAGCGATCGAGACGTCCATCAGTTGACGCAGCTCGGCATAGATTCGAACCCGGTCGGCGATCATCGGGAACTTGCTGGTGAACTCTTGGCAAAACGCCTGACTGGCTTTGTTGACGCGACGGGTGATGGTTCGCTTTCCGCCGGCGACGCGCTCGTTTTCTCCGACCAATTGAACACCCCGCTCGTTGATCTTCATCGCCAAACCGTCTTCGCTGACCGCGATGCCGTCATACCGGGGTTGGAAATACCACCGCTCCATCGCGTTGGCGGCGACCGCCGACGGGTTGGCTCGGTCGACGTAGCTTTGGAATCGCATCGGCAGACGTTCTAGACCGATGCCGATCAGTTTCATGCGATAGTCCGCTTCGACCAAGACGCGGGCGAAGTGGGTGTCGGTCGGAATGCCGCGAATGGAGACGTTTTGCAGTCCCAGATTGTTTTTCAATCCGTTGGCCAACCGAGCCGCATCGCTGGGCTGCACTCGGCCGCGAACCGATGCGAGGAATTGTTGCATTCGCTGCAAGCCTTCTTCGGTCGGATCGATCGAAACGCTGATCACACCGGTCGCCGGTTGGCCGGGGGCGAAGGCGCGAAGGGCGGTGACGAGGTCTTCCAACAGGACCGTCGGTTTACCGGACTCGATGCCGACAAAACGGTCGGTGGGGTCGGCGACAAAGCCTTCGGCCGGTCCGGCCACCACGATGTCGCGCGTTTCGGGGTAGTAGAAGACGTACTGGATCGACGTCAGGCCAGCCAGGGCTGCTAAGTCATCGCCGACGGCACCTCCGGCGGCGAGCTGTTCTTGGATGGCTGCTTCCAGGCGTTGCAGCGAGACCTTTCGCAGTTTACTGCCCCGCATCAGGTCGTTGTCCCGCATTTGACGGGCAGCCATCAAGCGTTGCTGGGCGACGCGGGGATCAAACTGGCGGACTTTCAAGACGCCTTGAGCATCGACGTCGACGCCGGCGATCGGCTGGGCAAAGTTGTTGACCGTTCCACCGCCACCGCCGCCGCCAGTGTTCTGTCCGTAAACACTGGATCCGGACGAAAGGAAGGCTGCGGCGAGTGCGGCAAGCAAAAAGGAGCGGAAAAGACGTGTCATCGGTGAAACCAATTTCAAAACGCGGCCGAAGTGTGGGGCGCAGGGGGAAAAGTCACTTGCTGTGACAGTAATCAGTCGCGGGCGGATCGGCAAGAAACTACCGCAATTGAACCGAAATTGAGGCAAATCAGTGGTCCGAATCTGCCCCCGAAAGGGGATTTCGAGGGGCCAGGGGCGATGAATCGCTAGGTGCTGACGGTGCAAACACCATGCCGCACCGGTTCTATCTTAGCTCTCCGCGGACGTGATTGCCCCGCCCTTCCGGTTTTTTTGGTCTGCCGTAGAATCTGGCCTGACGGTCTGGAAACCACCTTCCCAACGAGTTTTTAAAGATGAGCGGCGATTGCGATTTCGGTTTGATTGGTCTGGCAGTCATGGGCGAGAACTTGGCCCTGAACGTTGAAAGTCGTGGGTACAAAGTCGCCGTGTACAACCGTACGACCAGCAAGGTCGACGAGTTGATCGCCGGCCGCGCCGCCGGCAAGAATTTCGTCGGTACCCACTCGATCGAAGCATTCGTCAAAGCGGTCAAACGCCCCCGCAAGTTGATGATGCTGGTCAAGGCCGGCCCGGCCGTCGACGCGATCATCGAGCAATTGCTGCCGCACTGCGAGCCCGGTGACATCATCATCGACGGTGGAAACGAGTACTACCTGAACACCGAACGCCGCACCAAACAGGTCGAAGAAGCCGGGTTGCTGTACGTCGGTTGCGGCGTCAGCGGAGGCGAAGAGGGGGCTTTGAAAGGTCCCAGTTTGATGCCCGGTGGGTCCGCCGACGCCTGGCCGCACATCAAAGAGATGTTTCAGTCGATCGCCGCGAAAGTCGGCCCCAATAACGACATCCCCTGCTGCGAATGGTTGGGCAGCGGTGGCGCCGGCAACTACGTCAAAATGGTGCACAACGGCATCGAATACGGCGACATGCAGCTGATTTGCGAAGCCTATCAATTGTTGAGTGAACTCGGCGGGTTGACCAACGATGAATTGTACGACGTGTTCGACCAGTGGAACGACGGTGAACTGCAGAGTTACCTGATCGAAATCAGCCGCGATATTTTCAGCGTCAAAGACGACCAGGGCGGCGATGGTTACTTGGTTGACAAGATCATGGACGTCGCCGGGGCCAAGGGCACCGGGAAATGGATGAGCCAATTGGCGCTCGATCTGGGGGTCCCCAGCACGCTGGTCACCACCGCCGTCTTCGCCCGCGGGTTGTCGGCCCAAAAAGAGGCCCGCGTTCGAGCCAGCAAAACGCTCCATGGCCCGTCCGAATCGTCGAATCCCGAAATGCGTGCCATCGCCGAGACGCTCGTCGGCGATCGAGCCGAATTCGTCGAAGCGGTTCGGCAAGCACTTTACGCGTCCAAGATCGTTTCCTATGCCCAGGGCTTCGTGCAACTGCAAGCCGCCTCGGACGAACACAACTGGAACCTCGACTACGGCGCCGCCGCTTTGTTGTGGCGTGGGGGCTGCATCATCCGCGCCCAGTTCCTCGACCGCATCAAAGAAGCCTTTGACGCCGATCCGAACTTGGAAAACCTGTTGCTGGCCAAATATTTCGAAGACGCCGTCGAAAACGCGCAAGAAAAATGGCGCAAGGTCGTCGCGGTTGCGTCAGTCATGGGGATTCCTGTTCCCGCATTCAGCACCGCGCTGTGCTACTACGATGGCTATCGCATGGAACGATTGCCGGCCAACCTGTTGCAAGCCCAACGCGACTACTTCGGTGCCCACACCTACAAGCGAGTCGACAAGGACGGCACGTTTCACAGCGAGTGGTTGCAGTTGCGCAAGACCCCCAAGGCATAACCATGCCCAGCGATCCGATCGTCTGTCCGTTTTGCCCGCTGTGCTGCGATGACGTGCGCGTCGATGCTGCCAGTGGCGAGACGGATGTGCCTTGTGATCTGGCTCGGCTCGAATTGGCCGCGGCGGTTCAAACGCTCCCGGCCAGAATCGGATCGGAGTCCATCGATTCGATCGATTGGAATTCTTTCGGCGAATCGCTGTCGCTCCACCCGACTCCGGTCGTGGAGTTCAACGGGGCGACGATCGCGGAAGCGAAAGTGTTGGAGACGCTGATCGCCGAGGGCCGGATCCAACTGCGAATGGCCGACACCGCCTGCTCACGGGCGCTCGATCAAACGATCGCCCGCGACGGTTTGCTCGGCACCACGCTGGGCGACGCGGTTCGTCGTGCCGAGTATTTCTGGGGGATCGGCAATCTGGACCGGCACACGCCGCGATTGAAACAGCGATTGAATCTTTCGGGCGCGGCGATGGAATACACGCCCACGGTGACCATCGGTCTGCTCTCACGCTTGCACGAACTGCTGGGCGGCTTGGCAGGCGGCGCAACCCTCGACCCGGCAGCGGCGGTGGACCCCAGGGGGGCGGAACCCGATCGATTGCACGAGCATTTTCGAAACAGTCGCTCCACCGTCGTCGTGGTCGGTGAGGCACCGTTTGAATCAGGCCAGGAAGTGATCGCCGGCGAACTGTTGGTCCGCTGGATCGCCCGCTGGAATGAGACGTCGTTGCCGATCACCGGCGAGCAGGAAGGCGACGACTCGATCGTCTCACGCGTCACCCTGATGCGGCTGACCGCTGACCAGAATCTGCGCACCGTGATCCGTTGGCGGAACAACCAAGTCTCGCCGTCGGATTTGTCGTCACCGCCCGTTGCGACGATTCGCGTTGGCAGTCCGGTCGGTGACGTCGCCGCTCCGGTGCGTCTGCAGATCGGCGGCGTCGATCCCGGCCAGTCGCTCGCGCACGCTTATCTGCCCGCCGCCGTACCGGGTGTCCACCACGCGGATACAACGATTCGCGGCGATGGTTCGGTCACGCTGCCGTTGGCCGGCTGGACGGATTCGACCTATCCCCGACGAGTCGAAGTGCTTCAACGAGTGCTCGGTGTCGCGTAGCAGATTCGTTTAGGACGACGCCATTTGCGACTCCAGTTCCAGCGCGAGCGCGGCTTCTTCGGCGATCTGTGCCGCGGTGCGGCGTCGACGCTTGCGAGGTTTCGCGTTCATCCACTCTTTGGTCAACACTTCAAAGACCTCGGGCGTTTCGTAACGCACGATGTTTTTTCCTTCGGGCATCGGGCCGATCAGGCCGCGAAACACGGGCATCCCGCGGAGTGCCAGGTCGGTGCTGCAGTCATCAATGCCGATCTGTTGATGCGACTGCATCAGTGGAGCGATGGAGGGGTAATCGGAAATCATCAACGAACCATCACGGCCGCGTGTAACCACGCGGTAGGTGTCTTTCTTGGCCATGGTGCCTCCTAAAAAGGGAGTGGCGCTAAAATCGAAGTGGGAAGGCAACGATTGACCCATGAACCACGCGTCGTTGGGAGAGGGCGCGCAGCAACCGAGAGAGCCCTCATTGGTTTTTCAGCCAGAAGCTGCCGATTGGGAGGCGGCGAGCGACCGGATGATGCGTTGGAAAAAATCGCGGGCGAGCAGCGACGTCTGCCCAACCATCGTCGCGCCGATCATAGGGATCGATCGTGATCAGATAGTTTTTGGGGTCAGGACGGCAGACGTCGATGCTCCGATGCGCCGCGATCTCAACCGACGTAGGGAGGGAGGGTCGTCAGTTGCAAATCGATTCGAGGGTCAATCGAACAAGAGTCATATCGACGCCCCGGTGATGCTCATGCACGAAAGTGTCGCGAATGTGGAGACAGCAACACCAGAGTGGCGGTGCACAGTGACTGATACGTTCAACGAGAACCACGCTCGCAACGTGGAGGACAGTCGCAACAGGCACGTTGGCGGCGACCGTTGCGTTCGGCCACGCCGCTACAGACGGAAGAGACGGAATCACGCCGCCCCGAGCGCGACGGCAGCTACGAATGTTGTCGCTACGCTCGCCAGAGCGTGGATGATCCGCCGTCTGGCGACGGCAGCTACGCGACGGGAGACAGTCATCGTCCGCGCTGTGCGCTGCTTAAATGTTGATCAAATCATTGAAAAACACGAACACCATCAGCGCCAGCAGCATCAGCCCGCCGACCAGCGTCAAACGCATCTCCAGTTCTTCGTTGACACGACGTCCCATGATCGCTTCACAGATCAAAAACACCATGTGACCACCGTCCAGAACGGGGATCGGCAAGAAATTGAGCACGGCCAAATTCATGCTGAGCATCGTCAAGAACAGCAGTTGAGCCGAAACGCCGCGTTCGGCTTCGCTACCGGCGACCTGGAAAATCTTGATCGGCCCGCCGACTTGATCCTTGCTGACGCTTCCATGGACGAGCATGTTGAGGAACCGAAAGACTTCGCCGAGTCGGCGCCGGCATTCACGAATCCCCAGCACCGACGCTTCCTTCAACGAACTCGCCGTCTGGATTTCTTCCGCGGCGACCAGGCCCAGTCCGCGTTCGAACCGGACACGTTGATCCGTCGTCAGCTTCACCACCGATTCGACGATCACGCCGGTTTCGGCACGTTCGGCCAACACTTTGAACTCGGTTCCCTCGGGAAGCGACTGAATCGATTCAAAGAACCCCGCCGCGGTCTGGACTTCATCAAATTTCCATCCCTTGGACAGTTCTTCGACCAGGCCGGCGAGCGGACCGGTCGAGAAATCATCCGGGTATTCGTTGCTCGCCAGCAGCGTGATGCTCTTCAGTTCGTCGGTCGGTTGCAGTTCGTCGCCTTTGACCAGAAGTGCTCGGTCGAACGCGCTGACCGTGGCGGGCAAATCAAAGGCAAAGCCGTAGGCGTTGATCGATGCCTTGTCCCCGGTGCCGTAGGCGGGCGAAAGGGTTTGCGGAGAATCGTCGGGACTGATTTCGATTTCCAGCGTTTTTTCTCCGCGACGCACCGTCAACACGATCGGCTCGCGTCGCGCGAGCATCAGCACCAATTCCTCTCCGTCGGGCGACGTCACATCGCCCACCGCTTGGATCACATCGCCGACTTGCAGTCCGGCTTTTTCCGCGGGGCCGTTGGTGACCAGCGCGGTGACCGGTCCGGCGGCGGTGCGAATCCCGATCCATTTTGATTGTTGCGGCGGCAACTCGACGACGTGATTGCTGCCGTCGGCGCGACGCAGTCCCAATTGGATCGTTTTTTCGGGATGCGTGTTCAGATAGTCGAACAACGGCGTGCCGGGGACCATCGCGTTTTCGTCGATCGGCGTGCCGTCAAAGGAGACGATCGTCGCGCCGAGATCCTGCTCGGTCAGCACGTCCGCGGCGACACTGCGGGGGGCCGCGTTTTCGGAATCGCTGAGCGTGGTCGACGTCGGGCTGGTGATGCCGATCATCCGAAACCGGTTTTGCAGCGGGTGGGGCTGGGTGACCAGCTCGTATTGGACGTTCCGGTTGTCAAAGGCGACCGTCAACGGGATCGGGCGGTCCGGGGTTTCCAGCCCGGCATGCAAGATCGCCGAACGCATCTCGCGGAAGTGCATTTGGGCGTCGTCCATGCCGTCGACCGAGACGACTTGTCCGCCGGGTTCGATTCCGGCTTGCCAGGCGGGGCCGCCCGGGGTCACGCCGCCGATGATGGCGGGGGTGTAGGGGACGCCATAAAAGAACGCGGCGGCGGCGAACATCGCACCGGTCACGACGTTCATGAACACACCGGCGCTCATGATGATCATGCGTTGCCAGACGGGTTTGGCCGGCAGGCTGCGGGGATCCAATTCCGCCAGTTCGCTCGCCGCGGACGGTTCTGATTCACCGTCGTGGTCGTCGTCGACCTGTTCTTCGTCGCCGTCACCGGCCAACTGACGCGCCCGGGCCGCTTCGTCTTTCATCTTTCGCGGGTCATCGTCCTGGCCGAGCATTTTGACGTAGCCACCCAGCGGGATGATTCCGATCCCGTATTCCGTTTCGCCGTAGGTGAATTTGCCGAGCGTCGACGGCAGCTTGATCGGGCCGATCTTCATCGGCGGATCAAAGCCCACGTAAAACTTTTCGCATTTGACGCCGAAGGTCTTTGCGGCGACAAAATGCCCCAGTTCATGGACGAAGATGACCAGGCCGATGCCGAGCGCCACCCGCGTCCAAAGCAGGAATTTGCTTCCCACCGCCATCAGACCCTCCGGTTCGGATTCGGCTAGCAGGAGGAACAGATCGCTGATCATATCGTTGGTTATCTACGAGGAGGGGATGAAAGGCGTTCGGCACAGTGCCGCGTTTCTTGGCGTGCCCATTGGTCTAATTCCAGCAGACGGGCCAATCCGGGCCGTTGCTCAAAGGTGTGGTTTTCGAGCATTTTTTGGCACAGCGGGACGATGTCAGTAAACCGAATTTCGCCGTCCAGGAATAGACCGACCGCGACTTCGTTGGCCGCATTGACCACCGCGCCGGCGGTTCCGCCGGCCCTGGCGACCTCAAAACCGAGTGTCAACGCCGGAAAACGATCGAAATCGACCGGTTGAAGACTCAAATCCCAGGTCTGCTGGCGATCCAACGGCGGAGTCGGACAAGGCAGACGTCGGGGGTGCGTCAGAGCATACTGAATCGGCAATCGCATGTCCGGTGGACTGAGTTGAGCGAGCACCGAGCTGTCTTGGAATTCCACCATCGAATGAATGATCGACTGAGGATGGATCATCACCTCGATTTGGTCGGCCGAGACGTCAAACAGCCATCTGGCTTCGATGATCTCCAATGCCTTGTTCATCATTGTCGCCGAATCGATCGAAATTTTCCGCCCCATCTGCCAGGTGGGGTGCGCCAGGGCGCAGTCCGGCGTGGCATTTCGCATTTCCGCCGCGCTGGCGGACCGAAACGGGCCGCCGCTGGCGGTCAGAATCAGCCGCTTGGCGGGGCTCGGCGAGTGTGCGATGCACTGCCAGATCGCCGAGTGCTCGCTGTCGACCGGCAGCAGTTGGGCGTCGGATCGGGCCACTTTCTCGCTGACCAGGCCGCCGGCCACGACCAGCGTTTCCTTGTTGGCAAGCGCCACCCGTTTGCCGGCCTCGACGGCCGCCACGGTGCTTTCCAATCCCGCGCGGCCGACGATCGCCGCCACCACCACGTCGACTTCGGGATCGCGTGCGGCGTCGACCAGTTGGTCGGGGCCGAACCGCAGCCCGCCCGGATCGTCCAACAACGATTCGAATCGCCGCTTCGCCGTTTCGGGCGTGATCGACGAGGGATCGGAAAAAATCAGTCGCGCCGGTGCTCGGCCGTCCCGACAGGCCTGTCCGGCCAGCGTTTCCAACACGTCCAGATTGTTGTGCCCCGATGCGGCCCACAACCGCCAAACATGGTCCGGGTCGATGCGATTCAAATGACCGATCACTTCGGCGGTCGAAGTGCCGATGCTGCCGGTCGCCCCCAGGACCGCAACGTTGACCGTCGATCGCTTGGAACGGTCGGCGGGCAACTCGGATTCGCAGGGGGGGGCGGTTGAAAGTTTGGTCACGGTGACGGTTCCATCAGCTCCGGTAGAATCCCTTGAAACCTTTATCATGGACGATCGGTTCGATTGTTACGACCCGACCTTGCGTTATGCTCGACCCGCGCTGGGTTGTCCCGCGTGCCATTGGACCGAACAATGGCGTGTGATTTGGTCGGATTCGATTAATTTGCTCGATTCGCACCACGCCGACGTCACGCGTCTGTGCCGAACCACCAAACACCTCGGTGACCGACGTCGCCTCTCTTTCCCATCTTTCGACGCTGATATCAATCTTCGATGAGTGACAAGAAACGATCCAATCGCGGTTCCGACGACCAAAACAACCGAGGTGGCGACGCGCCGTCGCGAGAAACGCGGACCGGTGGCGTTTGGTTGGTCATCATCGGCGTGATCCTGGCGGTGATGATGAGCGCCCTGCTGTTCGGCCAGAACACGCGTTCGCTGCGTTACCCCGATCTGGCCAAGCTGCTCGTCGAACATGCCAAACAAAAGAAAATCGAACGCGAAGGCGGCCAGCCGGAAACGCCCCGAGTGGTCGTCGATTCGCCCAAGGATCCAAAGATTCAGCTGGAGTTTTCCGATTTACAGCTCGTCTTACTCGGCGACGAAGAAATCACCGGAACGGTGATGTATCGCTCGCTGGGCTCGGGCAGAAAAGCGGAGGATGACCCCGAGAACGTGCCGACGAAGACGGATTTCAAAACCATCCGCGTGCAGAATGAAACCCAAGACGCGTACTTTGACCAGATCTTGCGGGAATCGGGCGTGACCTGGGACAACGCCCGCCCCAATCGTTGGCTGGCGGACAATTGGTTCAATCTGTTCATGCTCGGTGCGATCATCGCGATCGGCGTGATCATGTTGCGGCGGATCGGCGGGGTCGGTTCCCCGATGTCGTTCTCCCGCAGCCGCGGCAAACTGCACGGCCAAGAAGACCTGTCGATCTCCTTCGAAGACGCCGCGGGAATTGACGAAGCGGTCGAAGAGGTCCGTGAGGTCGTCGACTTCCTCAAGAACAGTGAAAAGTACCAGGCACTCGGTGGCCGGATTCCCAAAGGCGTGTTGTTGGTCGGACCGCCCGGGACCGGCAAGACGCTGTTGGCCAGGGCGATCGCCGGTGAAGCCGGTGTGCCGTTCTTCAGCCTGTCCGGCAGCGACTTCGTCGAAATGTTCGTCGGCGTCGGTGCGGCACGGGTTCGCGACATGTTTCAGCAGGCGACCAGCCGCGCGCCGTGCATTATTTTCATCGACGAACTCGATGCGCTCGGCAAAAGTCGTTCGGGCAGCGTGGTCGGCGGCCACGACGAACGAGAGCAAACGCTCAATGCCTTGTTGGTCGAAATGGACGGCTTTGATTCCAACAACGGCGTCATCGTCGTCGCGGCTACCAACCGCCCCGAAACACTCGACCCGGCATTGCTGCGTCCGGGGCGTTTTGACCGTCAAGTCTTGGTCGACCGTCCCGATCTCGCCGGCCGCGAAGCGATCTTGAAGGTCCACGTCCGCAGCGTGAAATTGGACGACGATGTCGACCTGCGACACATCGCGTCGATCACCAGCGGGTTTGTCGGTGCCGACCTGGCCAATCTGGTCAACGAAGCGGCGTTGTTGGCGGCGCGGTCGGACAAATCGGCCGTCAGCACCACCGAGTTCGACGAAGCGGTCGATCGCGTGACCGCCGGCTTGGAAAAGAAAAACCGTGTGATGAACGAGGACGAAAAGATCCGCGTGGCCTATCACGAAGCCGCTCACGCCCTGGTCGCCGCCGCACTGCCCAACACCGATCCGGTCCACAAGGTCAGTATCATCCCCCGCGGGTTCGCCGCGCTGGGCTACACCATGCAGCGTCCCGAATCCGAACGCTATCTGATGACCAAGCTGGAATTGGAAAGCCGCATGAAGGTCTTGCTGGGCGGCACGCTGGCCGAGGAAATGGTGTTGCAGGACATCAGCACCGGCGCCCAAAACGACCTGGAACGCTGCACCGAAATCGCCCGCAGCATGGTGATGGACTATGGCATGAGCCGGCTGGGACGGATCAATTATCGCCGCAGCACCGCGTCGCCGTTCCTGACCGGCGGTGGCGGCAACGGACACAGCATGACCTACGGAGAAGACACCGCCAAACTGATCGACAAGGAAGTGTCCAGGATCGTCGAAGACGCACTCACCCAAACCCGCGAAATTCTGACCCAGCGGCGCGAGGTGCTCGAAGCGATCACGCAACGGTTGTTGGAGGTCGAGTCGATCGACAACACCGAACTGTTCCGCATCATCAAGGAGCATTCCACCGGCCCCTGGTTGGTCCCCGGAACCATTACCGAAAAACCTCGCGCACAAATTCGCAAACCGGAAAACGATTTGGATACACTAAAGGACGCGGAATAACGCTCTCCCTATCCTTTTGATTCAACTCGATGCGAAAACTACTCAGTCTGCTGTTGCTCGGTCTCGCCACCTGCGGCGTCGCACAAACGCCCTCCACCATCGGCCAGATCGAAGTGTTGGCGCCGGAGATGGAAACCTACGCCGATGCCGCCACCAAGATCGAAGTGCTGGCAGGGGGGTTCACCTGGACCGAGGGGCCGGTCTGGATCGCCGACGATGGAGGCGGCCATTTGCTGTTCTCCGACATCCCACGCAACAGTATCTTCCGTTGGTCCCAGTCACGCGGCGTCGAATTGTTCATGCGACCGAGCGGCTACACCGGTGTCAGTTACTACGGCTTGGAACCCGGATCCAACGGACTGACACTCGATCCGGAACATCGGTTGACGATGTGCGAGCACGGTGACCGTCGCGTTTCGGTGCTCACCCGCGGCGGCGGCAAACGGACCTTGGTCGATCGCTACCAAGGCAAACGACTCAACAGCCCCAACGATTTGACGTTCGACAAATCAGGCAACCTGTACTTCACCGATCCGCCCTACGGTTTGCCCGAACGCGCCGAGGACCCGCGACGCGAACTGGATTTCTGTGGCGTCTACCGACTCGGGGCCGACGGAACGCTGATGCTGCTGACCAAAGAGATGACGCGGCCCAACGGGATCGGCTTGTCGCCGGACGAAAAAACACTTTACGTCGCGCAAAGTGATCCCGAGCGCCCGATCTGGATGGCGTTTCCGATCGGCGACGACGGCAAACTGGGGCAGGGCAACGTCTTGCACGATGCCAAAGCGGCGATGAAGGACTATCCGGGGCTTCCCGACGGGATGACCGTCAAAACAGATGGAACGATCTTCGGCAGCGGCCCGGGCGCGATCTACGTGCTCTCTCCGGCCGGCAAGTTACTCGGTCGCATCATCACCGGCGGTCGCGTCAGCAATTGCACCTTCGATGCCGAAGAAGCGTACCTGTACATCACCGCGGACAACTTTCTGTGCCGCGTGAAGATGAAGTGATCCTCCCAGCACGCGGCGTGAGATCAATTCGAGTGGGATAGGTTTCTAGCCTGTCATTTCGGCATCGACAGGCTGGAAGCCTATCCCACTTATTTTCCGCTCGCTAACGCGTCCTGCTGGTGTGCAATCGATACCCCAGCTTCCGCAGGCAACCGACGGTGGCGGCCACGATCAGTGTTCCGGTCGCGCAGGTCGACAGCGGGGCGATACTGTACTGCAAGTTCAGATTCGGCCCGATGGCGTCGCCCTCGGCTTGTAGAGCGACAAAGGAGGCGGCGAAGACGAAAGCATGAATCAACGCAATGATCAACAGGATGAGGAAACGGCGCGGCGACGCGTCAACGCACAGGATCCAGCGAAACAGCAGCATCGTCACGATCCCCAGCCCGATCGCCGGTAACATCACCATCAAGACTTCATAATAGAACGCGTACACGTTGGACTGGTAATCGGCGAAAAACGACAGTCGCACGAAGGTGAAAATCAACGCGCTCACCAGCACCCATTCCATCAGCGCGAGCACGTTGACGCGTTGAAGCTTTGATTCCGGCCAACCGCGTGTGATCGTCCATCCGCGGAACAATTGCATGACCGCGGCCGGAAACACCGAGGCAAAGGACATCGCCGGAGACAGAAACAGGTATGCGATCACGCGTAGGTATGCCGATTCTTCCTGCATCGCGTGTTGCATCCAGCGGGATTGCGTGACGGCCAACACCAACCCCGTCACCAGACAGTGTACGGCCACGTAACCTGCCGCCAACAACAAACGCTTCCAGCCACTTCCGGCGCGGAGCAAGATGGCGGCCAGGATCACCAGGCCGGATGCGAACGAAACCGCCGTTGCAACGCCATAGATCGCATAGCTGATTGCGATGTCCGTCGCGTTGATGAGGCTGTTGCCCAGCGGAATCCAAGTCATCGCTTTGTTGACCAGCAGACTGCATTGTGGCAGACCGAACACGAGCAACGCCAACGCCGCCCACCAGAACCCATGACTCCAGTGGCGATCGCGAATCGAAGGGTCGGATTGGGGCATGCGTGACACCGCTACTGAATCACCTCGGGGCGGTCAAACACCGTTGAAACATCGACGGAAAATCCGTCCAGCTGTCGTGACGATGCGGTTTGGCCGTTGAAGTTTCGGTTTAACTGGTGATAGCTGGATTCGGATTCCGCGAGCCCGAGGACGGTGATGCTGCGGTCACGCGGATCGACAATCCAGTACTCCGTGATGCCAGCTTTTGCATAATCATGCCGCTTTTCGATCCAATCGCGATCCGGATCGCTCTCGCTGACAATTTCCATCACCAAGTCGGCGCCGTTCCAAAACTTGGCCGTCCGTTGCTTGCGGTTTTCAGCCGACATGTACAACACGTCCGGCTCACAAAACTTTCCATCCCATAAACGAACTGGCAGAGGAGCGACCAGGCAAACGCCTTTCGCATGGCTGTGGCTGTCGATGAAGTTTCGAATCTGAAGCCACAGAAAGAGCGAGATCGCCTGATGCAATTCCGTCGGCATATGCAGGATCTCCAACACCCCGTTTTCGAATTCTACCAATCGGCCTGTGCCTAATCCCAAGTAGTCCGACTCCGACCACGCGCCTTGACGCGGATAAAGGTTGGCGATCTCCCAGGTGGGTTCGCCGATTCGACTCGCTCGCGGCTCGCTGGACATCACGTCTCGCTGGGCATCACTGAATAGATCGATAGAAGAACGCTGCGGAAACGCAACGAAGGAAGGCTTTCAAAATAGACTCGCGGCGGATGTGATGCAAATGGCTCGTCTTCAGGAACCGGCGGTCATGATTCGACGAGTAACCGGACGTCGTCGACGTTCCAGTACTTTTTGACGACCGGCGCGACGACGTTCTTTTCGAAGTGCAGAAACCCCATCAGCACTCCGATCGAGGTCAACAGCAACACGGCGATCAATCCCCCCACGATCGCCGCGATCGGCCCCAATCGCCCCAAGATCAACCCGATGAAGACACCGGAGGCGAATCCGCCGACGCCGCCCATGATCAAGTACTTGAACATGCCTGCGCGGCCGGCTCGGTCGAGTTCCTGTTCCGGGATTTGCATCAACAGTCGGTGGTAGTAGTCGGCGATCGTTTCCTCCGAACCCTCCCAACAAAATTCTTCCACATTGTCTCGCTGACCGCAGTGGGCACAGAGTGTGGTCTGGATTCCCGAGAGCGGATTGGCGACCGATTCAAATTCGGCGCCACGGATCTCGGTGTACTCGCCGCACGGCAGATGGATGTACTGGAACGATTCGGGAACACTCATCCGGTAGGGCTCTTCGAAACAGGTTCTGACGATGCGAAGTCTCATTCTATCGGATGCGTTGGAGAGGCGGAGGGCAACGCTGCCCGCTGGCGTATCATCCCAGCACGTGGCGTGAGCCAGTGCCGCGTGTAGGTATTGAGGTCACCACGCCCCGACCGCTGACGCGTCCCGCTGGAGTCGCCCGGTTGGAAAAATAGTTGACTTGTTCTGTTGAAATTGCAATGATTCGCCCAGCGAATTGATCGCGGCTCGGCAAGTTGATGTTTGGAATCGCAATTCTGAAATCATCGCCGAGGCATCGGACTACCCGATTCACTTTTGTCATTTGCACACAAGTATTGGGAGAGACCGATGGACGATGTACGGCGCGTGTTGAAACAATTCTGGGGCTTCGATTCCTTTCGCCCCCTTCAAGAGCAATCGATTCGGACCATTCTGGAAGGTCGCGACAGCCTGACGGTGTTGCCCACCGGAGCCGGCAAATCGATTTGCTTTCAAGCCCCGGCCTTGTGCAACGGACGTCACGGGAACAAAGGTTCTGGTGCCGGCGACTTGGCAGTCGTCGTCTCGCCGCTGATCTCGTTGATGAAGGATCAGGTTGACGCGTTGCAACAAAAAGGAGTCCCGGCGGCCTTCGTCAACAGCACGCAAGACGAAACGGACAAGCGCGACGTTGCCGAGCGGGTTCGTCGTGGCGAACTTCGATTGCTGTACCTGGCCCCCGAACGATTGCTCTCGCCCAAGACGCTCGGTTTCTTGCGGCAGCAGCAATGTGTCCGCTATTTCGCGATCGATGAAGCGCACTGCGTCAGCCAATGGGGGCACGATTTTCGCCCGGAGTATCAGCAGCTCAAGACGCTCAAGCAGGTGTTCCCCGAGGCGTCCATTCATGCGTTCACCGCAACGGCCTCGGAGCCCGTGCGACGCGACATCGCTCGCCAGCTGGGGCTTTGTGAGCCGAGTTTTCTGGTCGGGAATTTTGATCGACCCAATTTGACGTATCGGATGATCCGGGCCGGGCAAAAGATGCAGCAGATCATGGAGGTCGTCAATCGTCACCGGGGCCAGTCGGGCATCGTGTATTGTCTCAGCCGTCGCGAAGTCGATACGACCACCCAGGCGTTGCGGACGCTGGGATTGAAAGCCAAACCGTACCACGCCGGTCTGACCGCGCCGCAGCGGAAGGCGAATCAAGACAGTTTCATGCAGGGTCGCTGTGACATCATCGTCGCCACGATCGCCTTTGGCATGGGAATCGACAAATCGAATATTCGGTTTGTGATTCACACCGGGATGCCCAAATCCGTCGAGCACTACCAGCAAGAAAGTGGTCGGGCCGGTCGCGACGGGCTCGATGCGGAGTGCGTCTTGCTGCACAGTCCACGCGACTTCCTGGTCTGGACCGACGTGATGCACGGCGAAGCCGGTCAAGTCGCCCGGGATTCGCTACAGGCCATGTTTGAACTCTGTAACGACGTCACGTGTCGGCATCAAGCGATCGTCGAATACTTCGGACAAGACTACGGTGTGATGCGGTGCGGCGCCTGCGATGTTTGCCTGGGCGAGTTGGAACTGCACGACCAGTCGGCCGACATCGCGCGAACCATCGTTGCGTGTGTCCAAGAATTGAAACAGAAGTACGGCGCCGGACATGTCGCCCGTGTGCTGGCGGGGAAATCCGACAAACGTATCATCCAGTCCAATCACGACCGGCTGAACAGTTTCGGGGCCCTCGGCGACCATGGTCCGATGGCGATCAAAGTGTGGATCCAACAGCTGATCAGCCAGAAATACCTCCGTCGCAGCGGCTCCTACAAGACGCTTGCGCCGACCGAATCAGGCCGGCGTCTGCTGCGTGGCCGAGGGACACCCAAGTTGACGACCACCGGACGCAGCAGGAAGTCTACCGATGGGAGTGACTCCTTCGTCCCCGCCATCAGCTCGTTGGCCGCGTTTGATTACTTTCGTTCGGGCGATTCGATCGAATCGGTCGCTCAAAAGATGTCCCGCGCCCAAAGCACGATCGTCAAGTATCTGGCCGATTACATCCGGCACCACGGCATCAATGATCCGACGCCCTGGGTGAAACCTGAAACAGCCCGACGCGTCTTGGCAACCAAGCATTTGGCCGGCGACGGAAAAATGAAACCGATCTTTGATCACTTGGGCGGCGAAGTCAGCTACGACGAAATCCGTATCACTCTGGCGTGTGACGGATAGCAGGTTCGCTCGATTTTCGGGTCGAGGACTCGTCGCCTCGTCCACTACGGCCTACTCGATTCTTGGGTCGAGGACTCGTCGCCTCGTCCACTACCGTCGGCATATTGGCAGGGGACTCGTCGCCTCGTCCACTACGGCCTACTCGATTCTTGGGGCGAGGACTCGTCGCCTCGTCCACTACCGTCGGCATATTGGCAAGGACTCGTCGCCTCGTCCACTACAGCCTACTCAATTCTTGCGTAGTGGACGAGGCGACGAGTCCCCCGCTCAATACTCGCGTAGTGGACGAGGCGACGAGTCCCCCCGACAATTTATAATTGTCCAGCACACCTAAACGCAGGACTCCTCGCGTCGTCCACTACCTAATTCAACTCATCATGCGCGATCACTTGAAACGCCTGTCGAGAGAATACTACCAGGGAGAAGCGATTGTTCATTGGACGATCACGATTCGGGATCGCCGCGAAGGCTGGCTTAGCTCGGCATTTTATTGCCAATTTCGCGAACTCGTGACGCATACGATGTTTCGATATGGAATCGTCTGTCCGATCTACTGCCTCATGCCTGACCACATCCACATGGTTTGGATGGGATTGTACTCAGAATGCGATCAGCTCAACGCGATGAAGCACTTTCGTCCCCGATGTGAGGATGCGCTGCATCGAGTCGGGTTCGCGCTTCAGGACCAAGCCTACGATCATGTCTTGAAGCAAGAAGAACGAATGCAAGCGAACTTTCGAGAACTTTGTGAGTACGTCGCCAGGAATCCTGAACGGAGTGGACTCGTGAAAATTGGTGAGTTTGCGAAATACGCCTTCACAGGCTGTCTCGTTCCTGGCTACCCCGAGCTGAAAGCATTTGCGGCAGATCACTGGGATCGATTCGACCGGATTGTTTCACGACTCAGAAAACAGGGAATGCAACAATGGAAATGGAATCTGTTTTCCCGGTAAAGTGCTTAAGGCCAGCAGGGGACTCGTCGCCTCGTCCACTACCGTCGGCATATCGGCAGGGGACTCGTCGCCTCGTCCACTACCGTCGGCATATTGGCAGGGGACTCGTCGCCTCGTCCACTACCGTCGGCATATCGGCAGGGGACTCGCCGCCTCGTCCACTACCGTCGGCATATCGGCAGGGGACTCGTCGCCTCGTCCACTACCGTCGGCATATCGGCAGGGGACTCGTCGCCTCGTCCACTACCGTCGGCATATCGGCAGGGGACTCGTCGCCTCGTCCACTACGGCCTACTCGATTTTCGAGTCCCCCGCTCAATACTCGCGTAGCGGAAGAGGCGACGAGTCCCCTGCTCAATTTTCCGGTAGTGGACGAGGCGACGAGTCCTCCCCAGTCGGCTCCGCTGCGGTACGCGAGGCGCGAACCGCAATCGTGCGGTAGTGGAAAATGTGCCTGTTGAAATGGTCGAAATACTTCACGCGAGTGGGTGTCACTTCGGGCGAGGTTGGTTTGCCGTTTGCATCGTTTGGCTGATCACACCGACGAGGAGATAGAGCAACGATGCGAACCCCAGCACAGCCACCGCCAACAGGTGCCGCCCAAGCCAGAGCTTCGCCGGCGACGCACCACGATCGGAAAAAAAGCGTAGACGCTCAGCTTTGCTGTCTCCGGTAAATGCAAACACACCCAAGAAGCAGACGCCCAGCAGGCCGCAGAAGATGTGCACGGTGCCACCGCTGCGCGAGCTCCCAACATACGGCAGGCCACCGGCGGTCGCACCAATCACGCCCACCAAAATCATGAGCAGAATTCTCAACAGCGAGAGCCGATTGTTGCCGAACGATTGCCTCAACATCGCCAACGTTGTCGACCATAGCTCTGTTCGCCAAGAACCTCGGCCGGCACGGGAAGTGTCGGCAGCGCAATGAGCGGATCTTCCAAACTGATCGCCACTTCGGTGACCGAATCCTTGAGCGTATCCAACGGTTCACAAACGCGTACTTTGCCGTTGTGCAGGATTGCGATGACGTCCGCCACCCGTTCAACTTCAGCCACCTGATGGCTGGAGAGGAACACCGTTCGTCCGGACGCAGCGCGATCGATCATGCTTTCCAGGAAATCACGGCGGACCATCGGATCGAGCCCCGAAGTCGGTTCGTCCAGAATCAGTAATTCGGGATCGTGAGCCAGCGAAAGAGACAACGCAACTTTGGCACGCTGCCCCTTGCTCAAATGACGAATTTTGCGGTCTTCTGGAATCTCATAACGCCGAATGGATTCCTGATAGCGGGGTAAAAATTGTTCGTCGTAAAGCGTGGCCGCGAACCATCCGATCTCACCGACGCCCATCCAGTCATAAAGCGCCGGTGCATCGGAGACATAACCGGTTCGGCGTCGGATTTCCAAAGCATCCTTTGCAGGATCCAGATTCATGATCCGGCACGTGCCCGATGTCGGCAATTGAAACCCGGACAAGATCCGTATGAGCGTCGTTTTACCGGCCCCGTTTTCGCCGAGCAGCGCAACAACAGTCCCTTCGTCGACGTTCAGCGTGACACCGCGTAACGCATCGCAGCCCCGAAAACGCATTGTCAAATCGGACGTCTCAATAATGTGATTTATGAATGCAATGCCGCGTGAAGAGTGTGCTGGGAGCGTTGGCGGAGTCTGTAAACCCGACGGGAGATTCAAATTCAGTCGGGAACCGGTGAGCTAATCAGAGCCACTTTCCCCTCCAAAGTCTTCAGTTTGCGTGAAACGATCTGTTGGACTTCTTTTCCCGACAGCCCAGCGCTGAGGGCTTCGGATAAGACTCCGGCGATTCGATCGGCAATGATTTCTTTGCGTTGAACACGGCACGTCGCGGTCGCACCTTCACAGACGACCATTCCCTTGCCACGCAGGGTTTCAACGATGCCTTCGGCCTGCAAATCCTGTAGCGCCCGGGTGACGGTGTTCGGATTGACCGTCATCTGTTGGCTGAGCGCGCGAACGCTGGGAATCAGCTGACCGGGCCGCAACGTCCGTTCGGCGATCGCAAATTTGATTTGACGCACGATTTGCAAATAAATCGCAACGCCGTTTGAAGGATCAATCCTAAAGAGCATCGCTTCGCTACATCTCCGGATGCCTGGTGTACTAGATAGATGGAAATGGGGTGAGGTGGGGGTGTCAAGCGATCGGACCGACGAGAAAGCTCCGATTATTGGCAGCCAGCTTTAGATTCTCTCCCTCTAAGAGACGGCGTTTGCGTAGCAAGCAAACGCCAGAGAGGGCTCACTCAGTGACTCCCTGCGCGACGGGGACACGGCGCCGCCGGGCGGTCGATGCGGTAGCCAACCACAGTCGTGTATCGATGAGGCGAAGACTGGATTTCTGTCTCGCCTTCCGACGCGCGTCTGAGTTCGGACGTCAACGGCGATCCAGCGGGCAGGGAAACGGTTTGCATTCCCACGCAGTTTGGTTTTGGGTAGGCCAGGAATTGTTGATAGAATGGCGGTCGGCACACGATGTTTCGCACGCTTTTTCGCAGCTCCGCTGATGAGTTCCGCTGATCGATATTCACCTCACTACACAATCGACGATTACCGGTTGTGGGAAGGTGATTGGGAGTTGTGGCAGGGCACTGCGGTGGCGATGACGCCCAGTCCTTTCGGTCGCCATGGGGGAATGCTGATGCGTTTGGGGACGGCGTTGACTAATGCCATCGATCACGCCAAGTGCAGTGCAGCGGTGCTGGCCGAGATCGATTGGATCATCTCCGCCGACACCGTGGTTCGGCCCGATATTTCGGTGGTCTGCGGAGCGCCACCCGATGGCCACATCGAATCGGCACCGGCCATCGTCGTAGAAGTGCTCTCCGAGTCAACTCGCCAGCGTGATCCCTGCCAGAAGCGCGCCCTGTATCAGGAGTGCCGCGTTCCATGGTACGTCATCGCCGATCCCTCGGATTCCGCGTTGACGATTCTGCGATTGGTCGATCAACGGGAATATGAATCCGTCCCGGTTACCGACGAGGTCATCTTGACGATTTGTGATGCCTGCGAGATTTTGGTCGACCTGCGTTTGCTAAGGCAGTAATTCCGCACCAGCGCGGGCTATTTGTATCCCGACGCGTCACGCCCGCGTCAACCTTTCTCGCTTTCGCGGAAATACTCGTCGGGGAATTCTGCCTGCGGCGAGTGATCGGGATGTCGCCAAGGGAAGTTTGGACCGCGGTCTTCCAACAACGGAATCTCGTTGCCCTGGGATTCCTTCAGCAACGACCAGAGCGTTTGATTCATGGCTTTGATCCGCGTTTGATGCGAGGGATCATCGATCAGATTGTTCATTTCCTCGGGATCGTTTTGCAAGTCGTAAAACTCATCGCGATCCCAAAGTCCATGGCAGCGGATGTATTTCCAGCGGCCACCGATCACGGCGTGCAACGTTGGTGTGTGGGGATAATTGCGTTCCCAGTAATACTCGTACAGTAGATGTTTTCGAGTCACGTCGTCGGTCGACGTGCCGCAGATCGACTTCCACAGGCTGATACCATCGAGCGCCGCGGGAGGCTCTGCACCGGCGGCTTCCAACAGCGTCGGCGCGATGTCGATATTGCCGATCAGATCGGTGTAGGCTTGGCCCGGCGGGATTCGGCCGGGCGCTTTCATCAACAACGGGACCTTGGCGCTTGCTTCGTAAGCGACGCGTTTGTCGATCAGCCCGTGATCGCCGAACTGAAATCCGTTGTCGCCCATGTAGACGAACACGGTGTTGTCGCTGAGACCGGATTGTTGCAGGTACCGGTCCAGGCGACCGACACTGTCATCCACGGCAAGAATGGATTCACAGTAGCGGCGGTAATAAACCGTCGGAGAGAAATCGGCCATGTTGTATCCGAAATCGACCCCGTGCCGACTGTTACGTTGATTGCGGACCCACATCGGCAGCTTTCCGCTGGCCATCTGCTCGGGAGTCGGAATGCGGATCGGCAAGGCTTTGTCGTCATAGCGTCCCCGATGTCGATCCGCGGGCACGAAGTCCGCGTGAACGCCTTTGTGGCTGACGTACAGGAAGAAGGGTTGTTCGGATTGCCGCTGCTCGAGCCAGTCGATGGCATAGTCGGTCAACTCGTCGGTGATATAGCCCTTTTGTGCAACGCGTTTTCCATTGACGTTGAAACCGTCGTAGGTCGTTTGGGGGACTTCACGAGTCGTGCCGTGACCATCGGGCCAATACGTGCCTTGCCCCTTGAACGCGACCCAGTGGTCAAACCCACGCTGCGGGTCATCGATGTCTCCGCCCATGTGCCATTTGCCGATAAAGGCGGTTTGGTAGCCGGCTTTTTGAAGCTGTTGGGGAAAGAACACCAGGCTGGAATCGACCGGGTGGTAGTTGTCCACGACGCGGTGGTTGTGTGCGTATTGTCCGGTCAAGATCGACGCGCGACTGGGCGAGCAAAGCGATGTCGTGACGTAGGCATTGGTGAACATCGCACCGGCCGAAGCGATCGCATCAATGTGCGGCGTTTCGATGAACGGATGGCCGGCAACGCCCAAGCAGTCATATCGATGGTCGTCGCACAGGACGAACACGATGTTGGGAGGGGGGGCGGCACAGGCGTTCTGGCGGTTCCAGCATGAGAGCCAGGCGATCAGCAACAGCAGCAGGGCGTGGACGACGGACCGGTGACGGGCGATGCTTTGTGGCATGGGATCAAATCGGGGGACCAGGGCGAACGGACAGAGACGTCCAAGATAGTCTGACGATCGGCTGGGCGGGGACGATCGGGAGATTGCCTGGCTGACGAGGCGATCGGTATCCCGAAGGGATGAAAGCTCGTAGCCGGAGGTGAGCGAAGCGTCACCTCCGGGAACCGCCGCCAGAGCGTTTGGTCGACCCCGGACGGGGTCGAAGCAACTCGGGGCTACGTTCGTGTCGCGGGCCACGTGCCGATGCTGATGGGGTGCAAAACGCCTCGAAACAATCGCGAGCTTGTCGTCGGATCCGAAGGCGCCGCCGCGATTGGCTACGACGCTTTCCGGGGGCGTGTCTGGCATGAGGGGGGATGCCCGGAGGTGTCGCTGTGCTCACCTCCGGCTACTGGCTTCCACCCCGTTCGGGGTGCGCCAATGCCGCAGGTCGTTAGTCTCGCGGCCCCTGCCGAATCACTGCTCGCGGATGTCGGCGGTCAGGATGGCTTTGGCGGTGACGGATTGATCGCCGGCGGTGGTGATCAGGACGGTCACTTTTTGAGGGCCTTCGGCGTCGGTCGGTGTGAAGGTGGCGGGAACGATGTGGATCGTCTTGGCGACGGTGGCTTGGGGGAAGGAGACGTCCCAGCCTTCACAGGTGATCGATTCGATCGTGAACGGGGTGGCACCTTTGATGACCAATCGCTTTTCAATTTTTTGGCCCGGCTTCAAGCTGCCAAAGGCAATCGCTTGGGGCGAGATACTGAGGGGGCTTTCGACGTTGCCGCTGACCGGGAAGGGGACTTCGGGGCGTTTGGTGTCGTTGGTGATGACGATGATTTCGTTCTGGAAGGGCCCGGTGGGGGCGTCTTCGCGGATCGCGACGGTCAGCTCGTAATCGGCTCGGCCGGCGCTTCGGCTGACCAGTTTTTTGCTCGGGACCAGCCACGGCACATTGCTTCGCACATCGGCGATTTCCCAATCGCTGCGGCCGGCATACAGCACGCGTGTGGTCTTGCTGTCCGATTCGCCTTGGTTGACGGTGCCAAACTCGATCGCACCGGGGTGGAACACCATGTCGCTGCGGATGTAGCCGTCGACGCGCAGCCGCACTTCGCTGAAGAACGGTTTGTCGATCACGACGGTCAGTGTTGCGCCCTTGGTACCTCGGAAGGTGTCGGTGTTGAATCGTGCCAGGATCGATCCCGTTTGGCCGGGCTCGATGTACTCGGTTTCGACGATCGGTGTCGTGCATCCACAGCTTCGTCGGACCGTTTGGATGTGCAGCGGTTGCGTGTAGGGGTTGTAGACCGGGAAGCGGAATTCGGTTTTGGAAGCAACCGCTACGGTTCCAAAGTCATGTTTCTTGATCGCAAAGGCGTTGTCGGGCCATTGCGATTGGGCCAGTGCGGATGCAGCGATCGAAAACGAAGTCGCAATGGTCGCAAGAGCGATGACGGTTGCGCGGAACATGAGTTGGATTCCCCCCGGATGGCGATGTTGTGTAGTGACAGTGTTCATGCAGCGCGAATACTCCCCAAGGTGCTCCCCGCTGGAGGGAACTTAGGTCAGGAATAGGTTCCTGGTCGCTAAGGCACCGGAAAATCCCAATCGCTCGGAATCGCGGCAATCGGGCGACGCGGTCCATCCGGCGGTCCAGCTACAGGCCCGTCGTCGTCTAAGGCTGCGGGGGGGCGATTGCGGAATGTCGGGTTGAGACCGGTCGGTGAACCCTTGTCGTATTCTCCGAAATGAATCCTGTTACGATGGGAATGATTACCGAATCCAGGAAGACGGGCAAGGGAATCCCCCTCGGTTGAACTGTTTTTCCGCAAGATCCGTATAATCCTGAGGTCGGATTATCGCGACGACGTCGACCTTGCGCCCCCGCTTTGCTTCGACACTTGCTTTGCAGCATCCAAATCCAGCCAATCCACTGTGTTTTTGATCGTCTGGACGATGTTATGGAATGGCGCAACAATCTGAACGTGATGGACAACCACCGCAACGATCAGCCCGGAACCGACAGCAGTGCAGCGGAACGGTTTGCTGCTGCGATGGAGCGTGTTCGAAAGGGAGACGATGAAGCGATCGGCGAGCTCTGGAACGGGTACTTCCAACGGCTGGTGCGTCTGGCGGCCAAGCGTCTGCCGTCAAACCTGAAGCGAGCCGGTGACGAAGAAGACATCGCACTGTCGGCCTTCAACAGTTTTATCGCGGGAATCCGACGCGACCAGTTTCCTGATCTCAGTGGCCCCGACAACTTGTGGGGATTGTTGATCACGTTGACCGGCCGCAAAGTCAACGCCCACCTGAGGTTCCAGACCCGTCAGAAACGTGGCGGCGGTGCCGTTCGGGGGGAATCGGTGTTCATGCATGAAGACGAGACCCGCAAGTCACCCGGCATCGGTGGGGTTTCCGACGAGTCGACGACCGCGGATCTTAACGTGGAGTTGGAAGAGACGTGCAACGCGCTGCTGGATCAGTTGCCAGACGCCCAGCTGCGTCAAATCGCAGTGATGCGGATGGATGGTTTCTTGGTCGACGAGATTGCCGACCGGTTGGGACTCAGCAAACGAGCGACCGAGCGGCGGTTGCAATTGATTCGGCGGACTTGGTCCGAAGCCGTCCATTCCAACGACGAAGAACTGGACGAGTCGGATTGAACCCCATACCGCCAAACTAACATCCATGCGGTGCCCGGACGCTGGCGCGAACCGGCTGATATCAATCGAATGATCAGCCGTCAGGCGCGAGCCTACGGGCCCTCGCCTGAGCAAACGACACATAACCGAGCGGTATTGGGTTTGAGTCCGTCCGTAGAACGCTTCATCATGGATCATGGTTCGCCCGATCGGGGGATACCCGATCGTTGAACACCCGATCGTCGAGCCCAGCGACACGGTACAAACACGCTTGTGACCCGGTGGTAAAACACGATGAACTTGGACGACCTGACCGCCGACGAATTGGCCGCGATCGACACGGTTTGCCTGGAATTCGAGGAGTGTTTCCAGACCGATCGCCCGTTGTCGGTCGAACAGGCCATTAAGTTGTTCATTGAGCAACATGGCAGCACGCCGCTGCGCGAGCACATTGAATTGTTGCGTGAAGAGTTGCTGGCAATCGAAAACGAACTGCAATCGAAACGACGTCGCGCCAGCCAGGCAGCCGAATCGCGGCCTACGCCGTTCCAGTCCAAGACCGGTGTCCCCATGCGAGCGGAACCGGTGTTGGGATTTGCCGACCCGACCGGCCCGCTGGTCGATGAGCGACCAGCGACCGACGCGGATGACCCGGTCGCCAAGGTTGATGACCCGGTTGCCTCCGCGGATGCCCATCCAGAGGTTGAACGTTCAGAGTTTGAAAGTCCAGAGTTTGAAAGTCCAGAGTTTGAAAGTCCACGGGCTACCCAATGGATGGCTCCGTCGCCGGATGTGGGACCAACGCCGAAATCGAGCGCACGCGCCGGCTCGGCGGACCATTCTGCCTCGGCGAAATCTCCCGCCCCGGTGACATCCCCTGACACCGCGGAACGAGCCGGTACCAACGATCGCTTGGCCCGCGGTGAATCGGTCAGCGCGATCGGCCCCTATGCGATCGGACGGGTTCTGGCCCGTGGCGGGATGGGGATCGTCTATCGCGCCGTGGACACACGGTTGGACCGCCCGGTTGCGATCAAGATGTTGGGCTTTCCGCATTTGGCACCGTCGGACCCTAAACGGATTGAGCTGGTGGAGCGATTTGAACGCGAGGCCAAGGCGGTCGCGGCGCTGTCGCATCCCAACATTGTGGAACTGTTCGACGTCGGGATGGCGGGCGATGCGCCGTATGCGGTGATGGAGTTCCTCAGCGGTCTGACTTTGGCCGAGCAACTGGTCGCCGGTCCGATGTCTCCCGAGCAGACCTGTCAGATCGGGATGCAGATCGCCGGCGCCTTGGCGACCGCGCACGCCGCCGGGGTGATCCATCGCGATTTGAAACCACAGAACGTGATGCTGGTCGACCATCATGATTCGGCAGGCGATTCGGCGCCGCGAGTCAAGTTGGTCGATTTCGGACTCTCCCGGGTCAGTGATTCGGCGTTCGCCGATGGCGACCAAGACACCAGCCGGACTCGTTCGGGGATGATCCTGGGGACACCCGGTTACATGGCGCCCGAACAGGCGCGGGGGGAATCGGCGACCAGCGCGGCCGACATGTTTGGATTCGGGTGCGTGTTGTACGAAGTGTTTTATGGAAAGCAGGCGATTCCCGGTGAGACTCCGGCCGATCGATTGGCCGGCACGCTGAGGGGAGAAGTCGAATACGATCACGGCCCTTGCGAGAAGTCGGCGGTGTTGTGTGAGCTGATCGCCCAGTGCCTGAACAAGGATCCTGCCAAACGCCCGACGGCGACGGATGTTTACGCGCGATTGCGTCGTTTCGACTTGAGCAGCAGCAGCGGCGTGGCAACTTCACCGCGGACCAACGAATCGGCCGACCGACAGGGAGCCGGCGAGGGGATCTTGCGGCGACACGTGTTGACGACCTTGGCCGGCGGGTTGTTCGGCGGCATGTTGGGCGGGCTGTCATTGGGCAAGACGTCCTCGCGGTTGGGATCGATTCAATCGATCGCGGTGTTGGAACTTCGTGACATCAACGCGAAGGTGGGGGAGCAGACCGACGGAGCGACGCCGCTGGCCGAGCGCGGCCTTGCCGACGGTGAAATCCTGGCCTCGGCGCTCGTCAATGAACTGTCGGCGGTCGACGGTCTGACGGTGCTGCCCTTCCGGCCGTTGACCGCCCAAACGCCCGAACAGTTTGTCGCGCTCGGCGAAGAACTGGGTGTTGATGCGTTTTTGACCGGGGCCTTCGAAAGCCAGACGACGGGCCAGCAAACCTACTGGATCGTCAGCTGGCAACTCGTCAGTGCAGTCGACGGCAGTCTGATCGACGGCAAACAATTTGTGACCGAACAGTCGGGCGCCATGCCGGGAGGACAGTTCCTGACGCAAAGCGCGGTGGCGTCGGACGTCGCCAAACAGATCGGACGTGCGCTGGTCACCAGCGGGCAGAAGAGCGATGCACCGGATCCGATGGCCTACGGATGCATGATGAAAGGGCATGCCTACGCGGATGCCGACAGCACCAAGGGACTCATGCGGGCGCTCAGTTGTTTTGAAAAGGCCCATGAAGAAGACCCACGGTTGAGCGAACCGCTGGCGGCAATCGCCCTCGCTTCGCTGACCCTGGCCTCACGAACCGACTCGGCCGAATCACTCGCCCATCTGGAAAAGGCGCGCAGCAGCATGACCAAGGCGCTCGAAAAAGATCCCAACTCCGTCGACGCTCGATTGGCCCAAGCGATGATCGAATGGCAGTCGCTGGATCATTTCGAAGAAGCCTATCGGATCTTCGCCGAATTGCATCGCAAATATCGATACAACTTCCAAGTCCAACATCAGCGCGGGTTGCTGTTGGCCGCGCTCGGTCTGGGCGAGCAAGCGATCGACGCGTTACGCACGGCGACGAAATTGAACCCGTTGTCGATGCTGATCAAAACCGACAAAAGCCGTGTGGATTGGTTCTTTCAATATGACCGCCGCGCGCTGATCGATGCACAACGCTATCGCGACTCGACACCGGATTCTAATCCGTCTCGAAAGCTCGCTGTCGGATTGCTGATCGACATCTACGAACAGCGAGGCGATTTTCAAAACGCAGCCGAGCTGCAGGGGATGGCAATGACGCCGACGACGTCACAGGACTATTTTCGCATGCGTGAAGACACGTTGGCAGAGTATCCCTACGGCCCGTTCGGCACGACACTCAATCGGGCCATCTTTGATTTGCGCACCCTGCCGAAGTTGGACGATTCGATGCTGGGTCTGTTGAGCGAATCCGGAGCGACGATGTTTTCCCTGTTGCTGGCCCAGCATCCCGCGTTCTTCCAACTTCGCATCCGCCCGGCCGCCGCCCCCTACCTGCCGTCGACGACGAATATCGGTCGAAGTGCCTGACCCGATGCCGGAATGACGGACCAATGCCTACAATCGGTCCAGCCGGGAGGACATTTGATCGCCGGGCACGAGGAGTGGAAAATGCTGGAGACGCTGATTGCTGGAATCGAGATCCTTAGTCGACTAGACTGCTGAAGCGTTCACTTTCCAGATTCCTCTCCGCATGAGCGACTTTTCCCGCATGCCGACCGCAGTAAGAACTCAGGCCCTGACGTTGCTCAACAAGGTGACGTGTCCGCATTGCTGGCATGCCTATGCGCCTGAGGAGTCACTTTGGATTGCCGAGCACCCCGATTTGCTGGGCGATGCCAAATTGGGGTTTCAGCACGCCAAGCGGTTTTTGCCCAGTCGTTTCAGTCCCCAGGGAGATGCGATCGATGAGATGGGGCAGTACGCGACTCGGATGGCCTGTCCCAAATGCCATCTGCACGTGCCGCGTTCGATGTACCAGGTGCCCAGTCTGTTCTTCAGCATCTTCGGTGCCCCGGCGTGCGGCAAAAGCTATTTTCTGACGTCGATGTCCTGGAAGCTTCGTCAGACCCTGCCGAAACGTTTCGCAGTCTCGCTCAGCGACGTGGATGCGGAAACGAATTCGCGGATTCATGAATACGAAGAGTTGCAGTTCATGAACCCGGATTTGGACACGCCGGTCGCATTGGCGAAAACGGAGGAGCAGGGGGACATGTATGACACGGTCGACATGGGCGACCACAGCGTCTCGTTGCCGCGGCCATTCATGTTTAATCTGCAACCGCTGTCCAATCATCCGCGTTACCGTCGCAACCGTGAGATTTCCAAGCTGGTTTGTCTGTACGACAACGCGGGGGAGAGTTTCTTTCCCGGGGCGGACAAGACGGTCAACCCGGTCACCCGGCACTTGGCTTGTTCGAAGTGTTTGTTCTTCTGTTTCGATCCGACTCAAGACACGCGTTTCCGCCGCGCCTGCGAAGGCAAGACCGAGGATCCGCAGATGGTGTCTCGAACCTCACGCTTGGCTCGCGAGACCACGGTGCGTCAAGACACGATCCTGTTGGAAGCGATCCAGCGGGTGCGTCGCCATGCCGGCCTTCGCGACGATGAATTGCATCAGCGTCCCCTGATCGTGATCGTGACGAAGTGGGATGCGTGGAAGAATCTGTTGCCGGAGGTTTCGACCGAGGAGCCGTATTTGCCGGTCAAAGGCAGCAAGTTTTGCTCGCTCGACAGCCGACGCATCAAAGAAACGTCTGAGCGGGTCGGCGAGTTGATGGCGGAGATTTGTCCCGAGATCGTCGCCGCGGCCGAAGGGTTCTCGACCAGTTTGACGTTTATCCCTGTCAGCGCCAGCGGCAGCAGTCCGACGGTCGATCCGGCGACCGGCGCGTTGGGGATTCGGCCGCGAGACATGCAGCCCTATTGGGTCGAGATCCCGATGTTGATGGCGTTGCACAATTGGGCGGGCGGTCTGGTCGGAGCGACCGGCGATACCGCGTCGTTGGACGACGGTCGCTGGCTGACGGAACAACTCGAGTGACCTTTGAGTACTGAATTACTTTACACGTCCGCGCCCCAAGGGCTGCGTCATGGCAGTCGAGGTTTCTGTACGGTCCTGACGACGGCAGGGATGCCGATCAATGTGATCGGAAAGTTGGAAGCGATATCCAGTTACCGGCATCTGTTTCCACCGGACAGCAGTCGGGCTTCGGAAAACCCTGTCTCGCTTGCCCATCAACGCGTCAATCTGGGCGGTCAAATCGTTTCGGTCCTTTCCCGCGTTGCGGCCTACGGAACCGACTACTCGGGCCGGACCAACAAGATCGCCCATCACGTCACGATCGACCCGAGCGAAATGCCTGCGGCGGGACCGGCTTGGTTGATCGCCCAGGGGTCGGTGCTGCGCAGCGAATGGCTGGGGCAGTGTGAGACACCGGCTAGCGGACCGGAGATTCCCCGCGGCGACCAACCGCCGCGGATCTGCACGTCGTGGAAATCGGTCGCCGGCGACGCCGGTTGGGGCGGCGTGGTGGCCGAAGCGATTTCGCAACCCGACGCGACGCCGTTATGGGTGATCTACCGGCTGAACCAACAGGGACGATTGCTTGAGCTGATCGACGAATCGATCGCCCTGTTGCCGGTCAGCCAGCGCTGGCGAGCCACGTTCAATACCTTTGCGGCGAACATTCCCCCGGACGTCGAATGCAAGATCCGTTTCGTCCCCGTGGCTACCGAAGAGGCGCGGTTTGCGGCTTCTTCTGGTAAAGCGATCGATTTGACCAAGCATCAATCGATCACGACGGCGTCGCAATGGGTGGAGCGGGCGCGGGGGGTGATTCGAGGAGAAATCCGAGCGCCGATTGCCAGCGGCGGATTCAACGCGGTCCAAGAAGTCGACGTGGCCGCCCCCGTCGAATCGTCGTGGTCGTCCGACGATGACGCTCCGCCCGGGCCGCCACCACCGATCGAACCCCCGTCGTTGCCGATGGATTTGATCCGCGGCAGGGAGCGACGCAAGAAACTTGTGATGGCCGGCACGGTGTTGATGGTGATCGTCGGACTGATGGCGACCTGGACGGTGGCACGCCTGATGGCGGGGCTTCCCATCCTGCCCGGATCCGGACCGCCACCGGCACCCCAAATGCCGATCGACATCACGCCGCCGATCGAAGAAGAAATGCCCGCTCCGGCGCCGGTCCCGGTGCCGATCGAAACCCTCGACTTGGTCCTGCACTACGACAAGAAACAACTGCTGGCGTTTGCGGTCCAGCACCCTGACGAAGAAACACCGCCGCCGGGGCCGGTTTCGCTGCGGGGCTACGTGCGGCTCAAGTCGCTCCCAGACGATGCGGACAATGCTCCCGACATCAAACGCACCAAACGGGTTGCATGGGGCGGCAGTCCCCAGTCGTTGGGGGCGGCCGAGGAACTCGTCGTCGTGACCACTCAATTGACCGAGCGGGCGCAAACGCTGACCGTTGAACAGTTGCCTTCGGTTCCCGAACCGCTGGGGCCGACCAAGGTCTATTGGAGTCGCCAGACCGGCGACCTGATCGCGATCGCCGAGTTGGATTTGAGCAGCGAAGATGGATGGTTCAGCGAGCAGGGGCGGGCGTACCACACCGCCGCGGTCAAGCTGGCCCGATTCGCGGATTTGGCCGATTCCATCGAGCGGGAGAGCGCCTCGTTGCCGCCGAATCTAAAAGAGGTCACCGAAGCGTTTTTTCGCCACCTGTTCCCGGGCAAGGCTCAGGCTCGGATCGAATCGCTGATTCGGCGTGCCGGAGGAATGGACCTTTCCGAGGCGTCAACCAAACTAAAAGCGTCGTTGCGGTCGAAGCTCGAGTCGTCTAACAAGGCGTTGAAGAAAGACCAACAGGCGGCACTGGTGCAGATCGTGGATGATTGTGGGCAACTCGCCCAAGTCGCCGCCGAACTCCACAGCGCCTTCGCCGTCTTGGCAGAAGGCCACCGGGTTGAAGTTCCCGAATTGAAATTCCTGGAATCGGAAACGGTCGTGCTGCGACGTGTTCCGCTTCACATACATTTTTCCTGGTAAGTGTTGCCATGCCGACGACCGTTGACAAGATCCGACGCGCTCTCGAAAAACGCGATGGAATTGCCGAAGACGAGATGCGTGTACTCGCCGATTCCTATCGGACACAAGTCCAGGAGGTCAATCAGCGACTCGACGATGCCGTCATGTTGCTCCGCAAAGGGCTCCGCAGCGAAGCGATTCAACGCGTTGAAATGACGCCCAACGCGCTCGACGCAGCGGCCGAACTGGAATTTCCCGAATGGGATGAATGGAACGAGATTCTTCAGTTCATGGGGATCCCGCTGCCGCCCAAGCTGAACCAGGACTACGTCGCCCAGATCAATGAAGCGATCATCGAAAGTCTGCCGCTGGACGCATTGCTGCGACGACATCGACGGCTGGCGATCGCCAAAGCACCGTTGGCGGTCCGCCTGCGAACGCTTCGGCAAATTGCCCGCGTGGATTCGGCCAACAGTGTCTGGCAGGACGATGTGGAGAAATGGGAAAAGGTGCGGCTCAGTCAGATCGATCATGAGCTCAAGCACGCCCTGGAGCAAGAAGACTCGCGCTACCTGTATCAATTGAATCAGGAACTGACCAGCGGCAACTGGCGGGTCGCGCCCTCGTCCCGATTGATCGACCAATGCTCCTTCGCCGCCGAAGCCCACGTCCGTCAATCTCAAGAATCCGAACTCGGTGTCTTGGCCCCGCAAATCAACGCGGCGTTCGAAGATCGTGACGAGTCGCTCGCCAGAACGCTGCGATCACAATGGCAATCGGTCCGCGCCAAGTACAAGGTCAGTGTGCCGGGCCATTTGGAATCCAGCGTCGCCCAAGCGATGCAGTGGCTCGAAGATTTGGATCGGCAAGCCGTGATGGAAAGTGAACGGCAGATGGCGATGGCGAATCTGGAGTCGACGCTGGCGTCCGATTCGCCGATCGAAGACGTCAAGAAGGCCTATGACCAGGCATCGCGGTTCGGTGAGCCGTTGCCCGTAGATTTGACGCAGCGCGTCGAAGAGCTGGCCAAACAACCGGCCAAACAAGCCAAACGCAAAATGATTCTGATCGGAGCCGGTATCGCAGCGGTCGTTCTGGTGGGAATCGTCGGCATCGGCATGTTCATCGCGTCCTCGGGAAAGCAAACCGTACAACAGGAAAGCGTCGAACAGATGACCCGGTTTGTCGAAGCCGAACAGTACGACGCGGCGATGGACTTTTACAACTCGGTCCTTGCCTCCGACCCGGACCTGGCACGGTTGCCACAGATGGTCGCGATGCAGGCGACGGCAAAGAAAGCGATCGAGAAACAGGCCGCTCGGCAAGAATTATTCGACAAGCTGATCGCCCAGGCCAGCAACGATGACCCGGCATTGATCGACGAGATCCTGTTGCCGCAACTCGACGAGTTGGCCTCCACGCCCGGCGAGCAGGCCCGCGTCGATGATCTCCGTCAACGAAAGGCGGCTTATCGGGCCGGCGAGGCGATGCGGCAGTCCGATGAAATGATCGGAAAGGTCGCCGAGTTCCAGCGGCAGTTCTCCGAACTGTCTTCACGTGGCGATTCGAACGCCAACCGCCAAGCCATCGGGCAGCTGCTCTCGTCCATCGTCCGGCTTCCCAACCAATTCCCGCTCGCCTCGGACACGGCGCGGGCGAAACAGGAAACGCTGCGGGCGCAAGTCGATTCGACGTTGAAACGCCTGAAGGACGAAAGCATGGTGTCCCAACAACGCGACGCGGCCATCGATTCGTTGCTCAACTCCCGTTCGTTGGAAGTCTATTCCGATCGCCTGCGCGATTATTCGACGCAGTCCGTTTCACGCACCGACTTCATTGAATTTCGTACGGTCATTGATGAAGAAGATCACTGGTTGAATGTGGAGCGGATCAATGCGTGGCTGGCCGATCTGCAATCCAAGTTGAACAATGGAGTGACGTCGACCGAAGCGGCGGCGTTGATCGAGTCGGCGGAACGGATCCAATCGATCGCCTCGCCCAATCCGGTCTCGCAGGCCATGCCGCAATTTACCGAGACGATGAAAGAGATCGTCGGGCGAAAGGTCATCTTGGACGGGGCCTTCGGGTTGATCGCCAAACATCCGCTGTCGCAATTGGTCACGCTGCCGATTCTAGATTCCGAAAGCCCCACCGGCACGACGTCACATTTGATCTACAAGACCTTTGCCGAACAGAACGCCGACCGAATGTCCCGCGCCGGTAGCATCGGCGTGGACGTCGTTTCCGATCCGCTGGGCGGTGTCCGCAACCGAGCCTTCCAGGGGCCGTTGCCGAAGGTCATCGACGAACCGAATCAATCGATCGCCCAAGTCGTCAGCCAAAAGTCCAAGCAGGCGATTGGGTTTGACACCAAATGGGAACTGACGTTTCTGTTACAAGTCAGCGAGGTGATGAAGCGACCAGAGCTCGACGGCGTCATCAAAGAATGGCTGATCTATTACCTGCTCGATGCCGCGACGCGCGGCAGCAAAGAACTCAAGGAGATGATCCCGTTGACGATGCGGACGCTGGTGCGACGCAGCAGCGTCCGCGAACAGTGGCACCAATCGCGACCGACCGATCCTGAACTGAATCCGGAGGTCAAGCGGGTGATTGCGGCCGAATTGCCCATCGCCTATCGACGTTTGGCCAACCCCTTGTCCGACTACGAAACCATTGCCGCCGAGCGACTCAAGTGGGTCGGTTTTCTGAGCAAATCGTTAGGCGGCCAAATCGAGTATCATCTTCGCGGTGGAACTCCAGAATATGACGGCACGTTGTATGTCGCCGCGGCCTCCAGAGAAGGTGACGCGGAGACGTCGATTTTTCCGGTCGGAAAATTGCAGCAAGGTCATGTTCAACTGACACCCAATCCCGTGCATCAAGTCCCGGGACGCCCCCTGTTCTTGTTTCCGAACTGAATCGCATGACTCAAATCGAACGTGTCTATATTCGTTTCCGCGGTCGAACGATTGGCCCGCTGACTCCGGACAAGGTCAAGGATATGGTCCGTCGGGGCCAGGTCACTCGGATGCATGAGTTGTCCGGCGATGGGTTGAGTTGGATGAAGGCCGATGAGTTCGGTAACTTTTTTCCCCGAGCGGTCGCCAGCGGTGGCATGGCCGGCGACATGGCGGCGTCGGCATCGAGCGTGCCACCGGGCAGCGAAGGTTCACACGGCGAAGGCGGAGCCGCGCCGGCTTCCAATGACAACGCCACGGCGCAGTGGTACGCCCACGTCAATGGCGAAAAACAGGGGCCGGTTTCGATGGACCAAATGCGTCTCTACAGCGAGGCGAAAATCCTCAAGAAGGATTCGTTGGTTTGGAAGAACGGCATGGACACGTGGAAACCGGCTGCCGAAATGATTCCGGAATTGTTCGGCGGTGCCCCAGCCGGCGGCGGTCAGACGATCGTGTCCCACGTCACCAGCGAGACGCCTCCGTCCGATGGCGGCGCGCTGTCGACCGAGCTGACCAAACACCACGCCCTGATCCTGGCTTTCGGAGTCAGTTTGCTGATCATCGCCGCGATCTTCATGGTCGGCCAAATCGTGGCCCTCAATGAGGGCGGCAGAAAGTTGAAATCCGATACGATGTCCGCCGCGATCCGGATCTCGCTCAGCGGTGTCGCTGCGATCGCCGGCGTGATGGCGGTGCAGTCGGCGGTCAAACTGAAAGCCGCCGCCCAGTCGTCCTCGGCAATCGCCGCCTTGATGGCCGTTCGTACGTTGAACCAATTCTGGGTGATGACCTCGGTCGCCGTCATGATTTGGCTGGGGATCCTATTGCTGATCCTGATCACCGCCCTGGCCACCAACGTGCCGATCACCAACGTGCTGGCCTAAAACAACGAACTGGCCTAAAACAACGAACTGGCTCGCGTAGGGCATGCTGTGCATGCCGTTGTCACGACCGCCTTTCTCAAGCACAGCGTGACCCACCGTTCCAGGCCCCGCGACGTTGTGGATTCTGGCAAGTCTTTCCCAGAAAACTGCTTTTTTTGGCACGGATCAACGCCTCGCGCGCCACTAACGGAGTGACTTCCCCTGACTCTGTTTAGTGATGAGACGAACGATGCGACTGACGCTGCGAACGTTGCTGGCCTACTTGGATAACACGCTTGAGCCCCAAGAGGCGGAAATTCTGCGGCAAAAGGTCGAACAGAGCGGGTTCGCCACGCAACTGGTTCAGCGAATCCGCCGCTCCGTGGCCGACCCTTCATTGTCCGCTCCGGCTCCCGATTCGGTTCACCCGATCGAGGAGCCCAACATGATGAGCAACTTTTTGGACAGCACACTGCCGCCGGAGCAGATCGCTGAAATCGAAAAGGCCTGCCTGGAATCGCTGCCGCATCTTGCCGAGGCGGCCGCCTGTCACCAGATCTTGACGATGGTGTTGGGACGACCGGCTGCAGTATCGGATCGCTTGCGCGAGCGTGTGATCGGGATGGTCGACGTTGACGGTAAAGTCGTCGCGACGGATCGGTCGCCGTCGACGGGCCCGCTCGGCGGAACCGCATCGCCGGCGATCGCAGGCGAAATCGGTCCCCGTTATTCCGGCATCGATCTCAGCGACGCCGATGACCGGGCGGCCACGCTGCCGCCCGCTGAAACGCCGGACGAAGCAGCTGTTGGAACGTTTCCCGATGCATCGTCGCAGCCGATCGCCGATCCCCGAGCCACACCGCCGCAAGACGTCAAACCGGTCGGAGTGAGCGATAGCGGCGTGTTCCAGGCCGCGACAAAACTGCGTGAACAGTCGCATCAATTTGCCGAGGCCGGGACCGCATTGGACGATGCCGAGCCGCTCGCAGGCGACCGACCGCTGAAGCAATTGGAACGTTCCGATTTCTACGACGGAGAAGTGCGAACGTCGCGGATCACTCCGTGGCTGGTCACGCTCGCGCTCGTCGCGATTTTGTTATTTGCGATCAGCAAGATTTTCACGCCGTTGCTGGGACCGGAAAAACTCGCCCAGTCCGATGCCGAGTCCACTGTTTCCCAATCCGACAGTGATGAGCCCGCGTCGAATGCGGGAGTCGGCGAAGCGAATACCGGTGATTCGAAAACGGCTGAAGCGGACGTAGATGCTGACGACGGGGCGGACGATCCGATGGCGATCGATCCGGAGATGTTGCCGGCGCCGGAACCGGTCGCGATACAGCCGCCTGTGCCCGGGCCCGGCGAGGCGCCGCCGGAACCCGATTCGGCGGCCGACGTGGTGGAGGTTCCCGCTACGACCGAGACGGTGGAACCGATGGAGGATTCCGATGCACCGCCGCTGCCAACGGCTCCCGATCGATTGATCGATCCGTCGACCGCATCCGACATTCCCGATCCGCCGGACGGGAACGCCGGAGTCGTGATGGAAGACTCCGACGCGCCCCCGCTGCCGCCTGGGATGACCGAAGAACGGATCGCTTCGTTGCCCGACACCAAGACCTCACGTGAACCCGATTCGGAGACGAAAACGCCCGAGATGGACAGCGCGGCCGACCCGACTGGGGATGATGCCGCCGCTGCGGAATTGGCTCTGGCAAAATTGATTTCCGACAATGCGTTAGTCGCCAAACGGCAAGGGGAATCGAACTGGACGTTGTTGGCACCCGACTCCACCGTGAGCCCCGGCAGCGTGACGGTTTGTGGCCCCGAGTATCGCGCCAGTTTTCAGTTGGCCGGAGAGGAAACGCTGACCGGCACGCTTGTCGGGCCTACCGAAGTTCGTTGGGAATCGGGCCAGGCAACGGTGAACATGGAGATCCGTTATGGCCGCGGCTTGGTTGAATTGCCCGAACCCGGAAACAGTGTTGCCATGACGATCGGCGAGACCACGATTGTTGCTCAGACAGAAACGGGCCAGGCCGTGCTGGCATTTGAAGTCTTACATCGTCGTGAGTTGGGGGCCGACCCGATGGTGGCTCAGAATCATCAGACCGAGGTGGTACTGACCAGCGTCGCGGGCAACTTTTCGGTCAGTGGGCATGGTGACGCGGTGGAGAGCCCTGCCGGTTCGCAGGTTGTGTTGAAGCTGAATGAGTCGGATCCCGGCGAGAATGCGGTGACTCAACCGCCACAATTACCGTCTTGGATTGATCCGGAAGTGGACACCGGATCGTTGGAATCGGAGGCGGCAAGCGATTTGCTGGAATTGGTCCGCGGTGACGGATCCGATTCGCTGATGTTGTCATTGCGCGTTGCGTTGGGCTTTCGTCGCAATGAAGTCGCGGCGCTTGCCGGCAAAACGATGCTGGCCTTGGGGGATGCGTCGGCGTACTTCGGTGTCGATGGCTTATTTAGCGATCCCAAGCAGCGTCTTTACTGGTCCTCTCACCTGCATGCGGTTCGCCAGATGATGGACCGCAGCATTGCCGATGCCGCAGCGGTCAGGACGGCGATTGCGGGGCAGAACGCGGCGATGGACAACGCCGATGGCGACACGTTGTTTCGCCTGCTGACCGGGTACTCGCAAGACCAGTTGGAAACTGGTGGAGACGCCGAATTGGTGGCCGATTTGGAATCGCCGTCGATGCCCGTTCGAGTCTTGGCGTCAGAGCACTTGCGTGACATCAGTGGCACGACACTATTCTTCAAACCCGAAGAGGAAGTCGCCAGTCGACGCGAAGAGGTGGTCAAAAAATGGAAGGTTCGGTTGCGGAAGGAATCGATCCGATATCCGGAAGCCGAATGAGTTCGAACGTCAAGCGTGTTGCGCGAGTGCTGATCGCAACCGTCGTCGTCGTGGGGCTGGTCCTGGCCGCTCGCAGTGCCATCACGCAGTGGAACCATCAAAAGGATTTGGCCCTGGAGCGGATCGCGGACATTGAAGTGGCGATCGAATCGGCGAAAACGGCTGCGGAGCGTCGGCAATTGGAGGCTGACTTGGCGTTGGCTCGGTCCCACGTTCCCGATGTGCTGAATCTTACCTGGGGAAAAATCGGCTTGGCGGCCGTGTTCTATGGACTCGGGCTGATTCCCGGCGGGTTGGTGCTGTACGAAGGGACACGTGTGTTGGGCTATCGCGTCCGTCTTCAGGACGCCTTGTCCGCCCAAGTGGTCGGCCATTTGGGGAAGTACGTGCCCGGCAAAGCGATGGTGGTGGTGATCCGGGCGGGGCGACTGGCTGGGGTGGGGGTTCCGGTCATGGCCGGTTCGATCGCTGTCTTTTTGGAAACGCTGACAATGATGGCGGTCGGCGCGGCGTTGGCGGGAGGTTTGATCTTCCTGTTGCCGGTACCGCGATGGATCGCCTGGTGTGCACTCTGCGGAGGCGTCTTGGCGACGCTCCCCACCCTGCCCCCGGTGTTGAAGCGGCTGGTCCAGAAAGTCTCCCCCAAACCAACAACGCCCCACCCTTTCTCCCCACCCCCGGGGACAGACCCCTCGCCCCCGGGGACAGACCCCGGATTGTCGGGGACAGACCCCGGATTGTCGGGGACAGACCCCGGATTGTCGGGGACAGACCCCGGATTGCCGGGGACAGACCCCGGATTGCCGGGGACAGACCCCGGATTGCCGGGGACAGACCCTGGGGTGATGGGGACAGACCCTGGGGTGATGGGGACAGACCCTGGGGTGATGGGGACAGACCCTGGGGTAATGGGGACAGACCCCGGATTGTCGGGGACAGACCCTGGGGTGATGGGGACAGACCCTGGGGTGATGGGGGCGGAGTCGGTCGTGGTTGCAGTTGGCCACGACTGGCGTTTCTTTGTCTCTGCCTGGATCGGCCAGGGCGTTGCCTGGGCCTTGATCGGTGCGTCGTTTGCCTGGCTGGTTGATAGCATTCCGGGCGAGCGGGCGGCGCATTCCGCGTTGCTGCTCTATGCCGCGTCGGTCGCTTCGATCGCGTTGGCGATGGTGGTCGGGTTCGCGTCGTTGCTGCCAGGCGGCGCAGGGGTTCGCGAGTTAACGTTGGCGGTGGTGCTGGCGCCGGTGATCGGGGGATCTCACGCCCTGATGGCTGCGATTTTGGCTCGTTTACTGTTTATCGGGGTGGAATTGCTGGCCGTGGTCGCTGTTGCAGTGCTGGGGCGTTTGCGAGAAAGCATGCTTGCGCACGAATGAGCGGAACCTGGACTGCTAGGGCGGGTTTCATCGTGATAGACTAAAATGCTCGATTTCAGGCATTGATGCCGATTCTTCATTTCTCTTAGCGTCCCCGATCGTTTGGCTGTTAGTGATTCCACCGCACTGCGTTACCAGCAATCGGACCCTGACGTCCGGTTGATGATTCGTGTCAGAAACGACGACGCCGCTGCGTTTGAGGAGTTGCTGCGAAAGTATCAGCCTCGGCTGGTTCGATTGATGCGAACGATCGGTCCCAAACCGGATCTGGCGGAAGATCTGGCGCAAGAGACGTTCATGCGTGTTTTCCGGGCGCGTCACAGCTACGAGCCCGGCGCCAAGTTTTCGACCTGGTTGTTTACGATCGCGGCCAATGTGGCACGAAACGCGACGCGAAGTCAGGGACGGCGTCAGGAGGTCAACGAGATCGACGCACCGGCGACCTCCGACGGCTCCCAGGCCGTCGGCATTCTGGCCGCCACCGCGTTGGACGCCAGTTCGCTGATGCCCGGTCGATTGGTCGAAGGCAGCGAACGCGGCGCGATCGTCCGTCAGGCGGTCGAAGCCCTGGGGGAGCGACAGCGGACGGCATTGATGCTGTCGCGTTTTGAGAATCTGAGCTATGCCGAAATCGCTGAAACGATGGGGCTGACCACCAAAGCGGTCAAATCGTTACTCAGTCGAGCACGAGTCAACTTGCGCGAAATCTTGCAGCCGTATATCGAGGCGGGGGTGATCCCGAGCGAGGTGGAACCATGAGCGAAAGTGTCTTGTTAACCGATGACGAACCGGTTGATCCCGACGATGAACTGTTGGTCGCCTATTTGGATGACGAACTCGACGACGCCGAGCGGAAGGCCGTGGAGAAGCGGTTGGTTGCGGAGACCGAGTTCCAGCGACGTCTGCAAACGCTGCAATCCGGTTGGGAGTGGCTGGACGAATTACCCTCGGAGTCCACCAACGAGAAACTCGTCGAATCGACCATCGAGCTACTGGTCGCCGACATCATTCCGGAAAAAAAATCGCAAGCCGGCTGGGTGAGCCAGCATTGGAGGCATCTGGTCTTCGCCGCCTTGCTGTTGGCCGGATTCGCCGCCGGTGCCATCGGCGTGTCGATCGCCAATCGGATCGCACTCCGCAATGACCTGGCAGAGCTGGCGATTGCCGAAGACCACGAAGCCTACAAGTTGGGTGACAATTTTTCGTTCTTTTATCAGCTCGCGTACAATCCCCGCTGGCAAAACATGATTGAAACGATGGAGCAGGTCGGCCAGCGAGAAATGGCTCCGGCCAGCGTGGTCGCCAGCATCCCACTGGGCGATCGCGATGCCGCGCTGCAGTCATTGCCCACCGAGACGCGCGAGAAGTTGGTCGTCCGCTGGGAGGCCTATCGTGGATACAGCGAAGAAACCAAACAGGAATTGAGGCGGATCGCCAAGGAAGTCCGCAACGCCAAGGACAGTGAAAAGCTACTGCGAACCATGAAAGCCGCGTCGGTCTGGATTGAAAGCGTCGGTGAAGAATTGCGTGATGATCTGCAAAGCGGCGACGAAGCCGTGCGCCAAAATGCGATTGACCTGGCGATCGACATCACGATGAACGATCTGGCACGTGATTCGGGAAAACTGATCAGCGAAGAAACATCGGATCGGATCTATTTGTGGTTGCAATGGTTGTTGACGCAACGGCTGGAGCAGATACCCGGTTTGGCCGCCGGAATTGAACGGGGCAAAGCCATGCTCAAGGAGCAGGGACGCGACGAACAATGGGCGGAGTACTTCATGCTTCGCGCGATGGTCGACGACCGCGATTGGCGAGGCCGTGGCCCCGGATTTTCCGGATTCGGCGGTGGATTACGGATGGGACCCGGCGGTGGCGGGCCAAGGGGGCCAGGCAATGGGCCGCCAAACAATGGGCCGCCAAACAATGGGCCGCCAAACAATGGACCGCCGGCACGTGCTGACGAGGATGATTCGGACGTCGACGATCATCGTGATCCCGGGCGACGCCCGTCGCCCCCGCGGATTCCTCCGGTCACCGACCGCGAATACCAAGATCTCAAGGCGCTCCTGGATGACCAAGCCCGCGAGGACTTGAGTGCGTTGACGAGTCTGTCGACCGAGCTTGCCGGTGAAGTGGTTGCGGTCAACGATACGCTGCGGACGTGGACCCTCGAAGCGCTTCGCCGGAATTCACCGGCGTTCCAAGCCGATGAATCGACTCCGCTTGATCGCTACCGTTCACGAGAAGAGCCCGATGTGTTGGATCTGCTTCCGCCGGAGGAAATCATGAAGGCGATTTACTACCGCCCCGATCGGCGCGGAGGCCGACGCTAAGTTTCCCTACGCGCACTTGATGCAGGTCGTTGCGAACGGCAGGATCTCCAGCCGGGCCGGATCGATGTGGGCACCGCAGCGGGCACAGATGCCGTAGGTCCCCTGTTCGATCGCGTGCAGTGCCTCTTTGATTTGGTTGATCTCACGCATCGTGACGTTGCCCAAACCGGCGAGCACTTCGTCTTCTTCTTGCTCGGTCGCACGTTCCTCCCAGTCTTCGTTGACCGCTTCGCTGAGGTCGGTGTCAATTCCCTCGACGCGAGTCACCAGCTTGTCGAGCTTCGCCTGCAGCTCGGCACGGACGGCCGAGTAGTCGGGATTCGGTTGTTCGGATTCAGTTGTCATCACGTTCCTTAGAGAATGTCAAGATCAGCCTGGCAGACGAAACCACCAACATAGAACAAACGCACCCCCACGTCGATTCCACCACTCCCGCTTTCCCCCCCGGGAGTCGCCGCCTAGTTGGTGCTGAATGGAGGCGGAAACGGCAGCCGGGTTTTCGCCGTATTGCCGCCGGACTGGTGGTCGGAAGAAGGCAACTGAACGGCACCACTGGCCAGAAAGTCGATCAACAACTGGGCGCGTTGGTCGACGTCTTGCTCGGCGAGCAACCGCAATTTCATCGCCACTGACAGCGGCAGCGTGTGCGAGATAATGTCCGTGATCGGCCCCAATCCCATCGAGCCGGCCAACAATTCGCTCAGTCCCTGCTGGACACTTTGACTGGCCGGGATCACTTCGCCGAACGCAGCCAACAACGCGGCGCGAAGCTGGCTGCGGTCGTTCATCCCCGACGGCGGATAGAGATCGTCCAACACGTTGATCTTGGCGATCCGGAAACAACGCCCCGCATCGACCTCTGCAGTGACCTGGGCCCGTTTGATGCCGACCAGCAAGATGTTGTGCCGGTCGTCATCGCGTTCGACGTGGGAGACGATCTTGCCGATGCAAACGATCGGATCGATGGGCGGATCCCCTTTGCCGATCGGTGGCGACTCGGTCAGCGTCGCCATCGCGATCAACTCGTCGCTTTCGAGTGCCTCGGCGAGCATTTCGCAATACCGGGGTTCGAAGATGTGCAACGGTTGCATGGCGTGCGGAAACAGGACCAGCGAAGGCAACGGGAACAAGCGGACCTGACCGTCAAAGTCGTCCGGCAAGCGAGTCAAGTCGTCCAAGTCACCCATCAATTTCACTCTTCGGCAAACGCCATCAAGATCCGCAACACGTACCAAAACAACAGCACGACTGATGCAAACAGCGCCAGTGATGCCGCCACGTGCTGGTCGGTGCGGTAATGGTGCAGCACGTTCGAGGTGTCGTACAGGATATACCCCGAGGCAAGGGCGACCATCGCGACGCTGAACCACAGCCCGAGCGAAAAGCCCATCAAGATCCCCGCGAAGAGCGCACCCATCGCGGCGAATCCGGCCAACGCCAGGAATTTACCCCAGCCGCTGAAATCGGCACCCGTGATGAACACAAACGCGGTCAGACCCGCAAACACCACCAGCGTGACGGCCGCCGCCATCAGCGGAGTCTTGGGGTCGACAAACGTGATGGCCACGTACAGTAGCGGGAACAGCAGCGCCGCCTCAGCCACCACATACAAGCTCAGACCGGCATACTGCCTCGCAAGTGAGGCGCCATTGCCGGCCCAAGACCGGGCCAGCCAGCCGACTCCCATGAACAGGACCAGGGCGATCAGCCACGTCCAGGGCGACACACTCTGAACCAGCTGCATCATTTTGGCCTGGGGGACGACGGTGAAAATCACCGCCTCGATCCCGATCAATGCCAAAATGGCGCCGAACAGGTGGGTGTAAGTTCGTCGAATGAACCCCGCGCGGGCCGACTCGTCGGCAAACGCGGCTGGCACTCCCACATCGGTCACGGAATATGGATTCACATTACTCATTGAAACATCTCGCTGATTGAAAAATCGCATCCACCACGGGCATCATTCTAGGCTCTGGCCCTGAACGTTGTAGCTACCGTCGCCAGACGGTGCCTTTCGGCCTTCGAATGACCGCGGCTCCATTGGGTCCAAGTTAAGAGACAACGCCCAGGCACCATACCAGATGCGAGCCGGGTGCGCTGCCCCCCGAAGTTCTGACGCCCAACCCTTCTCTCTGCCGGCGGCCCCGATCACTGCGTCAATATAGCTTTGCCCGGGTCCGTTTGAGGCACCGTTTGCCGTTGGAAGCGCAAAATTGAGCTCGCAAACCGATTCAATCGCCCAACTGGCAACGTCCCTGCAACCGTCACGGTTCCACAAGTATGCTCGCCGGAACAGTGGACGACGTTGGTGATCGGGGGCTCAAATAGGCGATGACTAATTCCGCACGCATCGGCCGGCGCGCGTTCGACGCGCATCGGGCCGTCAGCGTGTTTGGCCAGCCCGTGAGACAGGCTCCCCAGTCCGTCGGGTCGGTCCGTCGGGTCCGCCCCATCGCGATGGACGCCCGTTCCACTGACCAATCGCGACATCCTCCTTCCCCGGTGGTGGCACGTCTGAACGAGATGTGTCACCCACGTGGACGAAGTCCGCGCCGCCCACGGCGCTGGCGTCGCACCTCCATTCTTGGAACGACCTTCACGTTCGAGACTTTATGATGACCACTGCTGCTGAAACACCTGGAACCTATCTCGTCACCGGTTGCGCGGGCTTCATCGCCAACAGGGTTGCGTCGTTGTTGCTTGACGCCGGACATCGGGTCGTCGGTGTGGACAACGTCAACGACTACTACGACACCTCGCTGAAGGAACACCGACTGAAGGCACTCGAATCGGATCGATTCGGTTTTCATCGGATCGATATCGAAGACCAGGATGCGTTGGCGGAACTGTTCGACGGCGATTCCTTCGATGCCGTCTTCAACCTTGCTGCTCGGGCCGGTGTCCGGTACAGCATGGAGAATCCACACATCTACGAGACGACCAACTCGCTGGGCAGTCTCAATCTGCTGCATCAGATGCGGCGGACCGGCGTCGGCAAATACGTCCTCGCGTCGACGTCGTCCCTGTACGCCGGCCAGCCGATGCCGTTCAGCGAATCGCTGCCGGTCAACACGCCGATCTCTCCCTATGCGGCGAGCAAGAAAGGCGCCGAGGTGATGGCGTACAGCCACCACTACCTGTATCAGATCGATGTCTCGATCTGTCGCTACTTTACCGTCTATGGGCCGGCGGGGCGTCCGGACATGTCGATTTTCCGGTTCATTCGCTGGATCGACGAGGGCGTTCCGATTCAATTATTTGGCGACGGGGAACAGTCCCGCGATTTCACCTATGTCGACGATATCGCCCGGGGAACCATTCTGGCGGCGAAACCCGTGGGATACGAAATCATTAATTTGGGCGGGGGTGGGACTCCGGTTTCGCTTAATACCTTGATCGGCATGCTCGAAGATCGGCTCGGCAAAAAAGCGATCATCGAATACTTGCCCTTCCACCAGGCAGACATGATGACCACCAGTGCAGACATCACCAAAGCCGGAGAGCTGTTGGGCTGGAAACCTGAGGTTTCGTTGGAACAAGGATTGGACGAATCCGTACGTTGGTATCAAACTAATAAGCCGTGGTCGGAAAAAATAGTTCTGCCATGATTCCCCCCGACCAGACCGATCTCGTTGAGCCGAAGTCTACCGTGCCCACTCCACGTCGCCGCATCGTCTTTTTGAATCGGTCGTACTGGCCGGACATCGAAGCGACCGGTCAGTTGCTTTCGGACTTGTGCCGCGGTCTGGCTCCGCATTTCGACGTGCATGTGGTTTGCGGCCAGCCGAACAGCCCTGAACCGAGCAGCTCATTTTTGCAAGTCGGTGCAGAAGTCCGCGACGGCGTCACGATCCACCGTCTGACGCATCATCAATTCGCCAAGAAGAACCCCTTCGGACGCATCCTCAATCTGCTCTCGTTTTTTTATTCCGCACGTCGCTACCTGCGCAAAGTCGACTGGGGGGCCGACGTGGTCATCAGTGAGACCGATCCGTTTCTATTGCCGATCGCGGGGGCGGAGTATGCCCGGCGGGTCGGTGCCGAGCACTGTGTTTATCTGCAAGACATTTATCCCGATGTGGCAGAAGCGGTTGGCAAGGTACGAATCCCACTGGTGGCACCGCTGTTGAGACGAAAGTTGCGCGCCGCGTACCAGAATGCCTCAAGGATCATCGTGCTGGGACGCTGCATGCGGAGGCGTCTGACCGGGCCTCGGTGGGGAATCCAACGCGACAAGATCGAAATCGTTCCCAACTGGTCGGACTGTCAAACCATTGTCCCGATCGATCCTCGCGAAAATCAATTTCGAAAACGCTTTGAATTGGCCGATGCGTTCGTGGTCATGCATTCGGGCAACATGGGGCTGACCCAACGTTTAGAGGTGTTGATCAGTGCGGCGGCCCAACCGCATTGGCCGGCTCGGGCAAAACTGTTGCTCGTCGGCAACGGGGCGTCGCGTGACAAGTTGCTCGAGCACACCGCGCGGTTGAATCTTCCGCCGGGGCGGGTTGAATTTGTCCATTATCAACCGCGCGACCAACTGACCGAAAGTTTGTCGGCCGCCAACGTCCACGTCGTCTCGATGCACGAAAACGTCACCGGTTGTCTGTGCCCGAGCAAGCTGTACGGTATCATGGCTGCCGGCCGCAGCGTGATTGCGGTCGCGGACCCGCAATCGGATCTGTGCCAAACCGTTCGTGAACGCGACATCGGCTGGTGCGTTCCACCGGGATCGCCGAGTGCCATTGCGGATGCCGTGGCCACAGCCGAAGCGGAATCGCGTCGCACCTCCACCTGCGACTTTGTCAATCGCCAGCGTCGGTCGAGGGACGCGGCGATCCGTCATTTCGACCGCCCCGTGATCGTCAAAAAATTCTCGCAAATCCTCGCCAGCATCCTTTCCGATCACCCTCAGTGCCAACATGAGTGAGACAACTTTGAGTTTTTCAAAGTTGAGGGCACGGAGAGTTTACATGACCGAGAATGCCGACAAAAAGATTTCGAAAAATCCTGAAGTAGTCGAGAAGGCAGCC
>WCIL01000048.1:0-58631 GCA_033042175.1 Phycisphaera sp. RhM | reverse complement strand
CCGCGATGTGACAATCGAAAGTTTTTCGGAGCCATACACGTTTGCGGAGTCCAAGTCGCAACGGTGCCGGAAAACGTCCGTCAGCAATCATTGCGGCCAATGTGTTGTGCGAGATATTGAGCTCTCGAGCGATTTCGTCAGCTTCGACGAAGCGCGGGCGGTTGTTCGAACTAGCCATTGAATTGTTCTCCAATGTGTCCGAGTAGGCTGCTAGCGTTGGCGACCATGTGGCGGTCCACGTCGTCAAGGAATCTGTGTTGGCTTTCGGTCATCGGGTAGCGCACGAAGCAGTAGGATGCGAGAAGCATGTCGGCCATCTCTCGCGGACCGAACCATGGTGGCTCGATCATCTGCGGTTCGCTGCCGGGCGTTTCGCGGCGTTCGATTTCGACAACGAGTAGGTCAAGAACCCAACGGCAGTACTGCGGGAAGGTTTCTTCTTTGTCAGACAAAATCACGACAAGCGATTGAATCTCCGACTGCGAAAGCCGGGGTAGGTGAATGTCGAGTTTTGGGCCTTCGATGGTCGCTGCTTCGCTCATGTGGATGCCAGCCGTATGCGTTGGGTGTCACTTGTGCTCACTTGGGATTGTTCCAGAGCAAAGGGGACAATCAATCGTGCCGTTACCCGTGGGGGGCAGAAAAAGTTTCTCACCACGTCGATTCACTTTTGCGAGCAGTCGTTCCCGCGCGTGATACCGGCATCGGTCGCACTTCAAATAGCGTGTGCGAACGTGTTTGCCCGTGACTGTCCGGTATCGCCTTAGAACGCCAGCGTCGCATCGTGGGCAGTTGTCGCCGTCTTTCATTGGTTTGTCCTCCTTGTCCGTTTTTCCCGTGTTTCAGCCATGTGCGCCGGGTTGCGCCGGGTTAGTTTGTTTGTCTCCTAGGAAATCGCTGTTCCTAGGGCGCGAACGATACAACCCGGCGCAACTCGGCGCACTTCCTGATTCTGACCACTGAGTTTTGATAACCGTTATCACGATCTGATTGATATTCCGCTGTAGATGCTTCGATTGCGATTCGGTCCGCTTGTCGCTTTGCTCTTGGGGAATCGGCGCGAAAGTTCACGCCCGAACATGGTGCTTGTCATCGTTCCGCCGTTGTCCTTGTAGTGCTGGTAGATACGTTTGGCGGTGACTTCGAACGTCGTGCCGATGTCGCAATACTCATCGATAAACTCTTGCAACGGGTCTTCGCTCATCTGGTAGCTGGTCGTTGCGTCGGTGACTGCCTGGGGTTGCTTGAACTTGTTGCCCATCGAGAAGTACAACGCCAACCCATCGATCAACCAATTGAGGATTCCCGCGCCCTCGTTCGCCACCAACCACTCGTTGAACGACTTGCGGATTGTTAGACCCTCGATCTTCCCAAGGTCTTGCGTGAACGGAATCTGTTTGATTCGTCGCCAAACTCCCTTGTCTGTCCCTTTGATCTTCGGCAGATGGTTACACGCAACGAAAAACGTGTGCGTCCGCTGGAACGTCCACCAATCCTCTCGCATTCGTCGCGCCGTGATGAACTTCTCTCCGGTCAGTTCCTTCATCCTCGCTTCACGGAGCGGTTGTTCCTGGTCCGGCTCAGCAATGACGACGAATCGTTTTCCGTACAATGCAGCTATGTTTGATGCGTGCTCGTTTGTTTTTCCCAACAACAGCGATTCACTGGCAACGGTCGCATAGTCTCCAAGCAACTCGACCAGCGTGTTCCAGATGGTTGACTTTCCGTTTCGCCCGTCGCCGTATGCGATAGGAAGGATCGCTTCTCCGGTGTCACCCGACATCGAGTAGCCGAACAACTGTTGCAGGTAGATCGCCAGATCGTCATCGTTTCCCGTGATGAGCTTGACCGTCTGTTTCCACTCGGGACACGTTGCCGATGCGTCATAGCTGACATTGGCGACTTGGGTGATGAGATCCGATTGTCGGTGTTCTCGGAAGTCGCCGGTCGATAGCTCGAGTGTTCCGTTCTGAAGATTCAACAAGAACGGGTCGGCGTTGATCTGATCGACTTCGACGATGACACGTCTGTCGGCGCGTGCACACTTCAATACCGCTTCCAATCCGCGGATGTTGTTGATGCGCCGGATCTCTCGATGCGCGGTGCGGATCTCGTCTTCGTCGGGGTGCGTCTCCTTCACAAACTCGGCAAGGTCATCCCAGAGCGACTTGGCGAAGATCCGAACAATCCTTAGCGCGTGCGTTTGGTCGGGATCAACCTTGAATCGCTTTCCATCCCAGATGATGAACTTCCCCCACGCCGGGACATACCGAAACCGATCATTGAATCGACTGACAAACAGTGTCGCCAGTTCGCTATCGTTCTGTAGCTGGTCGTTGGAGATCCACGCAAATGATTCGCCGTCGTCACGTCGATGGTTCTTCGTGAATCGAACACGGGTTGCATCTGCTGACGACGGCTTGTCGTCTCGTGGGGTTCCGTTCTTCGATGCGTTGTTGATCTTCGCCCGAACGTACTCGGGAGACTCATCGACGAATGAAGTGACCCAAGGAAACAGCACGTCGAACACTTCGCCGGCACTCGGGTGATAACCGTTATCGCTCATCGCCAGCAAAGAACCAGCGACTTGAAAGATCGTGTTGTCCCGGTTGCCCTCGGGAGGTGTCGGGATCTTCGCAAGGTAGGCGTTCGCCCGCTTTTCAAACCAGCCGGCCGCGGCGTTCGGCTTCTTGGCGTGCCCGTTCCTTGACTGCCCGTTGTGCGGCTCTGACGGCTTGCTGCTGAAGTGTTCGGCGCAGATTCGATCGACAACGGCTTGACCGTCACGAGGCTCGTATGCGCCCTCGAGAGCGTTCCCAGTGATCGCCCAAAATCTGCGATTGTCGTAACACTCGACTTGTTGCTTGTCGTCTGCGAACGATCGCACCGATTTTGCGCCGTCGGGTTTCTTGCCGATCGTGGTGAACTTGATTCCAGTTCCCGATGGTGAGACTTCGCCATAGCTGACTGGAACCAACGCATCGACCAGCGGCTTCGCCCACGGTCGCAGTTCTCCGGCGTCATCGAAACAGTTATCCAGATCGATCCCGCAAAACGGATCTTGTTCGGAGAACATGAAAGCGATTCGCCCGTCGTGCTTGCTCGAGTTGTCGAGCACTTCTTGGAACGATGACCATGTGTCGGCGTCGTTCGACTTTGCCCGTAGCCCGTTCGTCTGCTTCGGAACTTTTGTTGCTTTGCCGTTCTTGGTTCGGCTTTCGTAGTCCCAGTTCACCCACTGCCGGCGTTCGGTCAGTTGACGAGGAACACTTGTGTCGAGTTGTGCGCAATCCATTTTGGCGATTCCCTAATTACTGGTTCAACGAATCGCGTTCTTGTTTTGCTGCACTACGGGTCAGCCCCTCGCAGACCACAAGTGCGAAGTCGTGTCTCGTATCGATGACCAACCACTTCAGCGAATTGCGTTTCGCTTGATCGATGTATCGGGCAAGAACGAATCGACCTTGTGGGCGTCCCTTGCCTGTTCCCTGCCGCCGTGGTGCGCCGCCGTTCTCGTTCTCGAGCAACTCATACGGCACTGGTTCGCCAGGTGGATCAATAGCAGCTTCGTCAGGTTCCACGACTTCGATGTCGTCGTACCCTTCAACGTCCTCGTACTCGTCATCCTGGGCGTCGTGGTGGGTTGCTGGTGTCGCAACCGCTTCAACGAGATCGTTGTAGGAATCTGCGAGATCACCGTAGGTAATCTTCGGCTTCGCAACCGCATCGATGACATCGTTGTCGTCGTCGCGTTTGTCTGATTCCCATTCCGGCTGGTTCCCGGCAGACTCGACCATCGACTTCGCAATTTCAACGTGATGGTTGAGAATGCCGATTCCGATTTCGTTTCTTATCATCCCGGTGAATCCACCGTACTCAGCTTTGACCGCTTCCAATGAATCGCAATAGGCTTGATGAGTTGAGAACAAACGGTCGAGCGCTGTAGGTGTCGATCGTGTCCGGCTCTCGGGTTTCGAGTTGTCTACGTCCGCTGCTGCTTTGAGAATCTTGGACACGCCGGCTTGCGTGATGCCGCACTGTTCGGCAACCCATCGTTGCGACTTCCTGGGGAACCGCTCAACGATCGTCAGAACCGCTTTGCGCTTGTCGGCGTTTGAGAACCTGACGGCGTTGTGTTTGTTGCAGTTCGCAGCGTATAGAATCGCATCGTCGATCGTGCCGTCCCTGACTTCTGCACTGATCGTCTTACGCTCGAGCAACTCAGCGGCTTTGCATCGGTGGTAGCCGTCGCCAAGATACAAGTCGTGTGTTTCGGGACAACGAAAAACAACGATCGCCGGCATATCGTGTTTCGGATTCTTCATCGCTTCGGCGTAGTCGTTGACCGCATCGGGCGACATCTTCACGCGCAGTTGCGTATGCTCTCGATTGATTAGTGAGATTTCGAGTTTCTGTGTTTCGCTCATCGGTATACTGTTGGTTCAAGTGCTGGAATTGACGGCGGGTGATAACGGTTATCAGTTCGCTTTGCCCGTCGTCGGTTTCGGTGCGTTGTTGAAAACGAGCGGGCGGGGCCGATTCAAAACCTCGCCCGCTCGTGTCTGACTCTCGCTAGGAAAACGATGCCAGACTGCCGCCGTTACACTGCACACGCCACGAGCGGCTGGGCGCGGGGTCTGACGCTTCGCAGCGCCGCTACCCAAACGATCTGTTTTTAGAATCGTGGTGCTGATCGCCACGCTTCCCACTGCCGGCGCAACTCGATCGCTTGCGAGTACCGCGCGGGGTCATCTTGTGTTGTCAACGTCAGGTCGAAGTTGTCAGGCGCTCGCATGTCCAGACCGACGAAAAATTCCAGCCAGAGATTCCAGAGTTCTTCGTCGCGGTATGTCAGACCGGACGCGGCGTGCTGTTTGACGGGACGCATCACGTCGCATCCCGGTAGAAACGCTTGATGTTCGCTGGGCGTGATCGCCGTAACGTCTCAGGCTTTCGTCGTGGAGCTGCACCCGGCTGTTGATTCGATCGCCGCTGTTCAAACGCGACCACCGATTCCTCGGGAACCACCCATCGCGCCCGCTGCTTGCCAAGACCGATGTTGACCGCCGGCAATTCCCCAGAGTCGATCAAGTTCCGCACCTGATCGATGGAGCATCCCCAGCGGGTCGCAAGTGCCTTTGAATTAAATCCCTTTTTCATGTTTCACCGCTCGCATGTGGCAACAAAAAAACCGCGTCACCCGGAGGCAACGCGGTCTGTTGTAGTGAGCTAAAACGGATGCAGAAGATCGAATAGCTGTCAGTGAAACAAGTGAAACAAACTACCCGCCCAAAGTTTCACGCATCGACTTTATCCGCTCAATGTCGTCTCGTTTCCACTTTCCGTGACCAACGGGTTCGACGTTTGCTTGACGTCTCCAACGCTGAAAACTGGCGTTCGACTTTGTGTCGAGCATCTTCATCGCAGTGTGCGAGTCAATGATGTCGCTGGTCGCTGCCGTCAAAGCAACTTCCAGATGCCGGAGCCACTTCAATAGTTCGATTCCTTCTCCTTGGATCGAGCAAAACAAGCGGTGCATGTCCGATCCGAGTAGCCATTCGATGTTGCCACGAAAGTTCGGTGCGTTGATCTTTTCAGGATCGACCGATTTCAATCTTTCCCTCGCATCGCGTTCCCAGTCAAACAAGATTTGATGCAGTTCGGAGTATCGACTGCGAAGTTCCGTTGCCGCATCTCCCCGGTGGTTGAACATCAGCCACTCGACCAGTAAGTCAAAGCGGTCGCGGCTCTGATCGAAAGATGCTCCGCCGCCGCTCTCGTATCGGACGAACGAATGAGTGCTTGCGGTTCGCGTCAATGTCGCCGTCAACGTGTCGGGAAACCCGGCGAGGCAACGGTCGATGACCTGAATGCCATCCATGTGCACGAAAGTTTCCAGATCATCGGCGATAGGCTTCACGCCATGTTCCACGGGTGAATACTCGCTCATTTTGCACCCCCTTGGCTCTTGCGGGTGCGTTTCGGCTTCGCCGCGATGAACCACGCTCTTACGTGCTCGCAGACGGCTTTGATACGGTCGTCCGAAATGCCGTTGCGGTAAATGGCTCCCATGTCGTTGTCCGCTGGCGCGTGCCCCATGACGTGATCGACGCAGACCTGATCTTTCGTCTCGCCAGCGATGCTCTCGAACATGTGGCGAAACGAATAGAACGCACAGCCCGGTCGGTGACATTTTGCGGCGCGTTTGATCTTGGCGAATCTATTGGTGATCGCGTTGAATTTTTGCGTCTCCGACACCCACGGGGTACCGTCATGGTTTCGGAAGACGAGACTCTCGCAACCCTTCGCCGGCGTGATCCCTGATCGCTTGTGGAACCGTTCAACGTCCCGCAGTGCTTTGCGAGTCTCCGGCCATAGCCAACCCTTGCGATGGGTGCCTGTCTTTCCCCGTAGCGTCTCGATCCACTCGCCGTTGATGTCGGTCGTCTGCAACCGGGCGCAGTCGGCATTGCCAAAACCGACATTCAATCCCAGCAAAATCATCGCATAAAATTGCGGGTCGGCTTCGTGCAGCAGTGCGTAGACCTCTGCACCGGTAAACTCCTTTTTCGCCTTGGCCCGCTGTTCTGCGTTGCGAACCCGCTTTTTCGGCTTGCTGAAGTTTTCGCCGTAGCGAGGGATGCGGTCGATGTGACCGTTGTCGTATCCCCATTTGAAGATCCCACGGGTCAGCGTGATTTGTTTCAGGATCGACGCGGTACCCCAGTGCTTCGGAAACTTCGATCGGTACGTGTCGAAGTCGGCAGGGGTGAATGATTCCGCCGGTCGATGCTTGCCGAATCGAGCCAACAAGTGCTTGCACGCTGATTTGTAGTCCGCCAGCGTGTGGTGGGACAATTCGCCGATCTCGTGCTTCGCCTCCTTGCTGGCCGTCAGCAAGTCGCACAGATCCTCGATCGTCAAGTGATCGGGTTTGGCGGGATCAATCCCCAGCGTCAGGGATGCCCTGATTCGTTCCCACTCTTCCAGAGCCCCCTCAGGGTCGTTCCAGGGTCCGCAGTAATAATCCCGACCTTTGTAGCGTTTCCGCCATTGGCCGGATTTGTGAGCGGTCAGAGGGTAGCTGGCATAGGGTTTCGCCGGCTTTTCGGTAGACTGAATAGCGGTCATGGCTCGCACCTCACTTGCGACTGTGACAAGCCCGTCGGAGGTGTTACCAGCACCATCGCCGGGCGTTTTTTTTGGTTCCCTGGGGTACCGAAACGGTCCTCGGGGGTACCCTGGGGGTACCTTCACAGTCTAGGGGTGCCGGCTGAATGCGTCAATCTTTCGGTCAGCGCAAAGAAAAACCCCGCGTTTAACGGGGTTTTATGGAGCGGAGGACACGGGACTCGAACCCGCAACCGCTTGCGCGGCAACTGATTTCGAATCAGTCTGCTTGCCAATTCGCTTATCCTCCTCAGGGATCGGCTTCGTCGTCGAAACGGCCTGCCGTCCAGTCCAGAAGTGTAAATCACACTCCGGGTTCGGGGCAAGTGGCGTAAGCACTAGTGGGTGTGGTAGACCTTGAACCCGAATTCCTTGAACCACTTTTCCCATTTGACCGCTTCGGCGTGGGATTTGACGGGCAGCGTGCGTTCTTTGACGCAGCGGTATTTGACGTCCAGGTGGCCGTTGTGCTGTTCTTCCTTGACTTCACAACCCAGTTTTTTCAACGTCCCGGCAATCGCGGTCGCTTTTTTGGCATCGTGGATGTGTTTCGCTTTCCATTCCTTGCACTGGAAATGGACGACTTCGGCCGCCGACGCCTGGGTGTTGGCGGAAAAGCAGGTGGCGACGACAAGGAACAAGGTGAAGGCGAGAAAACGACTCATGGGGGACTCGGATTCGATCAGTGGCGGGAGAGAAACGCGTCATGGTCCGGCGTCACGACGACGCCGGCGACAACAAAACGTCTGATAACCAACCGCCGCGGTCCGGGTCAAGACAGCTCCCAGTCGCACACCTTGTCAAAACCGGCGCTCACCTTGTCAAAACCGGCGCTCGCCTTGTCAAAACCGGCGCTCGCCTTGTCAAAACCGGCGATCAGTTCGACAATTCGGCCCCAGGCCCGGAAATCCGGTCGTTTTCCGCGGCAGTTTTTAACTCAATCAGCAGTCAAGATGAATCAGAACCCAGACGGCGGCAATGGAAATGGCACTCCCGACGATGGTGACACCACCGACCCGAGAGTGGCACGTCGCGAAAAACTGCGACAAATTGAAGCGCTGGGGATCGATCCCTACGGCTCACGTTTCGACGACCGAACGCTGATCGGCGATTGCCGCAAACGAATCCCGGAAATCAAGTTTCAAACCAAAGACGGCCAACTATTAGAACTGCCCGACGTCGAATCCGAAGACGTCGATTACCGCCAGTGGAAATCGGACAACGGCCCCGGCGAAGAAATCGGTCCCACCGTTCGCGTCGCCGGCCGCATCATGTTGGCCCGGCCGACCGGCAAGCTGATCTTTTTGAACATCAAGGATTGGACCGGATCGATCCAGATCTTCATCGGCAAGAAACAAGTCGGCGAAGATGATTTCGCGCTCGCCAAGCTGTTCGATCTGGGGGACCTGATTGCCGCCGAAGGACGGTTGGGACGCACCAACACCGGTGAACTGACCGTGTTTGCCGAGAAGTTGACGTTCCAGACCAAGATGCTGGAACCGCCGCCGGAAAAGCACGCCGGGCTGACCAACGTCGATCTGAAGCAGCGGATGCGGTACGCCGACCTGGCGTTCAACGACGGCACGATGGAAACGTTTTTGGACCGCACCCGAATCGTCAAGTCGATCCGCGCCACCCTCGATGCGGATGGTTTTTGCGAGGTCGAAGGCCCCACGCTTCACACCGTGGCCGGCGGCGCCGCGGCTCGCCCCTTCCAAACGCACCACAATGCCCTCGACATGGGGCTGACCCTGCGGATCGCACTCGAGTTGCACCTGAAACGGCTGATGGTCGGCGGTATGGAACGGGTCTACGAGCTCGGGCGTGTTTATCGCAACGAAGGACTGAGCCCGCGGCACAACCCCGAATTCACGATGCTGGAGGTCTATCAGGCCTACGGGGACTACGTGTCGATGATGGATCTGACCGAACGCGTGATCTGTAACGCTATCGAAGTGATCGGTGGCGGATACCAACGTGAATACGCGGGTAAGACGATCGATTTCACGCCGCCGTTCAAACGGGCCACCTATGCCGAGTTGTTCAAAGAGGCGACGGGAATCGACGAGACCGATGACAAGGCGGTGATCGAGTACGCCAAAAAGCTAGGCTTGGACACCGAGCACAAGCACCTGGACGTCGTCCGCAACGAAATCTTTGAAGAGAAAGTCGAAGACACGCTGGAAGGGCCGATTTTCGTGATCGACTATCCGGCCAGTATCTGTCCGTTGACGAAACGAAAGCGGGACAACCCCGAGATTGCCGAACGGTTTGAGCTGTTCATCAGTGGCATGGAACTGGCCAACGCCTACACCGAACTGAACGATCCCGATCTGCAGCAAAAGCTGTTTGAAACGCAATTGGAGGGCCAGGATGATGAAGAGTCGATGGCCAAGATGGACCACGATTTCATCCGCGCATTGCGTCACGCGATGCCGCCTGCAGGAGGGCTGGGCATCGGAATCGATCGTCTGGTGATGATCTTGACGGGACAGAAATCGATTCGCGACGTGATCCTGTTCCCGGTTTTGCGGCCGACGGAAAATGGTTGATCGGAGCGTTGCTGGTGTGCAGGCTTGAGCCGCTCGGTTCGCTGCTTCGCAGCGCGTGATGATGCGCCTTGAAGGCTGGACACCAACCTGCGCTGGTGTGCAGGCTTTCGCCGCTCGGTTCGCTGCTTCGCAGCGCGTGAGGATGCGCCTGAAGGCTGGACACCAACCACATCGCAGTTTCACGCCAGCGGCGTGCCACATCAAAGCTTGGGGTCGCGCCCGCGCACCCCAAGATGCGGTCCCATTGAGGCCGCCAACCCCAACGGGGTTGAACAGAACAACACGGTTCGCCCGAATCACCTCGCCTTTTGCGCCGTCCGATCGCGCGGCGGCGATTGTTGAACCCCGCTGGGGTTCCTCTCTCTCCGTGCCACCACCCGGGGTGCGCTTCGCGACCTCGGGCTTTGTTGTGGCACCGCTCCGCGGTGTGGCGCCGTTGGCGCGAAGTGTATCTCCCGGCGAGGGGAATCGATTGACATCGACCGAATAGTCGCGAGCTCCACGCTGCTTTTCGAGTCAGTGATTCCTTTCACATCCCAAGCAGCGCGTGAGGATGCGCCTGAAGGCTGGACACCAACGGTGGCGTGGGCGCTCAGCCGTCGGTGGCTCGCTTGCGGAAGTAGGCTTCGATGGCGTCGCGATAGTGCGTGGGCAGATCGCGGCTGATCTTTTGCAGCGCTTCCTTGCGTTCGGCCGGCGGCAGGTTTCCCCAGCCGTCGTCGTCGCCCAGGTTCTTCTTCTTGACGTTCCCGTCGCCGCTGCCACCGGCGATCTGACTGTCCTGCATGGGCGATTCTTGGCCGTTCTTCGGCTCGCCTCCCGAACTGCCTCCGCCCTGTTGCTGTTGTTGTTGCTGCTGTTGTTGTTGCTCTTCCAGTTTGTCGATCAACTTGGTCAGCTTGTCGATGATCTTTTGTTCTTGGCCTGACACCTTTTCGTCGCTTCGCCCCAGGTCCAGGCGGCGGGTGACGTCGGTCATCAACCGTGAGATCTCGTCGAGCGAATCCTCTTTGAGCGGTTTGATGTCGGCGACCATCAGCTTGGCCAAGCGAGAAAACCGGACCGGACAATCGTCTTCGTTTTCCAGCAGGGTGCGCAGGTCCGTGAGCGCCTCTTGTTTCATCAGCAGCGCGTGGTAGCAGGCGCCGCGATAGAACAGCGAGCTGGCCGGGTCGATCGACTCGGTTGCGTCGACTTCGGCGATCACCGGCAATGCTTCGTCATACAGGCGTGATCGGACCAACAGTCGGCCCAGCCAGGTTCGCACGGTCATCCGGATCGGCTTGGGCAACGACTCGATTTCCGCATAGTCGGCGGCGGAGGGGTCGATGCTTGCCGCGGCGGCGAGTGGGTCTTTGGCCGCGATCTCTGCGAGCCGTTCCACCGCGTCGGTCAGACCGGCAACGGCTTCGATGAAGGCGTCCATCGGGTCCTGATCGGATTGTTCCAATTGCTGCCGGAACCGCTCGGACGCTTCTGCGCTGGCGGCCGGTGGGGCGCCGAAATCGTTGAGCGAACCTCGCAGCAGGGCAGACATTTGCTCGCCGTTGAGGGCCTTCCAACTCTGTTCACTTTCCAGCGATTGATCCGCCATGGCGGTCGACCCGAGGAGCAAGAAAACGAAACAGTAAGACGGGACAGAACAGAGAAAACTCCGCCGCTTCTGAGAGGTTCGATTAAGAATCACAGTGGTCCGCCTGTGTTGGAGTCGCTTACTTATTGCGCTGCATCACCAAGTCACGCGTTATTTTGTACAGCCTAGCCTGGCGATCGGACAAGTTCTTTAGCAAAGGAAGCACGTCCTGTGCCGAAGTCTCATCCGATTGTAGGAGTCCGGCATAACGTTGTGTTGTCGATTTGATCCTGGTTTCCATCGTTCGGATCAGTTTCAGCTCGGAAATCGCGCCCACGAGCGGCTGTTCTCCGGGCTGTCCGGCCTGTTGGGGGGCGGATTGGCCCTGTTGTTTTTGTTTTTCCAGGTCCCGTTGAGCCTGCTGTAAAGCGCCGATCATTTCTTCGATGGCGGCGAGGACATCTTGTTGAATGCCTTGTGTGACGGCATCAATTTGCGTTTTGCCTAATCTCTGGGCAATTCGATCACTTTCGTCACGGATTTGCGCCACCACCTCGGGGAACGCCACGCTGGAGCCTTCCTCTCGCAGCAGCAGCATCGCCCGATCCGCTTCGACCGTGATCTTCTTCTGATCAAAGGACAAATCGCCTGCTTTCAGGTCTGTTTGCCGGTTGCGTTGCGATTTCGGCGTCGCGGCCAGTTCCGCCGTATCGTCGATCACTTTTGATTGCATCGCAGCCATCTTCTTCAGACGACTTTCCAGTCGGGCAAGTTCCCTCTGCATCTCTTCTTCCCGAAGTTGACGCAGGATTTGTTCGAGTTCGTCGATCGCCTGACGCAGATTCTCTTCGGCCGCCAACTGGTCCTCGACGGCTTCGTCTCGCTTGGACTGCTCCAAGTCCTGCTCCGCTTGCCGCATCTTCTCGATCGCCTGCTGCAACTTCTGTTCGGCCTGTTGCTGCGGCGATTGTGGCTGCTGACTTTGTTGGCCCTGCTCGCCTTGCTGGCCCTGCTCGCCTTGCTGGCCCTGCTCGCCCTGTTGCTTTGATCCAGATTGCTCTTGCCCCTCTTTGGCTTCTCCTTCCTTCGCTTCCCCTTCCTTCGCTTCTCCTTCCTTCGCTTCTCCTTCCTTCGCTTCTCCTTCCTTCGCTTCTCCTTCCTTCGCTTCCCCTTCCTTCGCTTCTCCTTCCTTCGCTTCCCCTTCCTTCGCTTCCCCTTCCTCGGCTCCGCCCTGCATTTCTTCGCCGTTTTCTTCGGCGAGCTGGTCTTTCAACTCTTGTCCGCGATCGGCGATCGACTCTTGTTCTTTTTCGAGTTGATCGAGTTCCGCCCCGTTTTCGGTCCTTGCACGGGTGCTTCGTTGCGAGCGTTCGATGCGTTTGAGGTCCTTGATCATCTTCGACAACCGTTCTTTTTCATCACGAATCCGGTTGGCCCGGTCTTCGCTGGTCAACAGTTTCAAGATCTCGGCCAGCCCGGTACTGGCGGAATCTTGGTTGCTGACGGCGTCGGAGAATTTTTCGTTTCGGAGTGCTTCGCTGGCATTTCTGAGTTGCTGCAGCACGAACTTTTCGCGGGACTGTTTGGCCGCCTGTCGCAACAACGCCGCGCGGTCGGGGTTTTCGGCGGCTTCGACATCGGCCAGACGCAGCAACAGTTCTTCGAGACGTTGGTAGCGATCGGCGACGCCGGCTTGTCGGAGCACCAGATCCGACTCGGGGGCGGGGTCTTGGGCGGTGGCGGTGCCGGCCCCACAGAGGGAGGCCGAGAGGACGAAGAGAACGGCCGCCAGGAAGCGGAAGGGAGTGGATTGACGCATGGCGGCTCGACTTGTGACCGAGCGATTCGATTCATTCATCAAGTCATTGTCCCACATTTCGTATTCCAGGTCTGCGGCAGTTTAGTGCTGGTTATTTAAACAGGTCTTTGACACGGTTTTTACGTTCTTGCTGGGTGTCTTCTTTGAGTTGTTCTTGATCCTGGATCAGGCCACGAACCAGGTCCAACAGTTCATTGTAGCTTTCCAAGTCAAGCATCTTCTCCAAAACGGCCGTTAACTCCAAGAGCACTTGGTCGGCGGTTTGGATCGCGGCCTCGGTGTGCTCGAGGGCCTGTTCGGGCTGTTCGATGGAACCTTCGATCGCTCGGATCTGCTGCTTGAGCTGCTCCATGGAGACATCGACGATCTTCCGCAGCGGGTCGCGGACGCCACTGCCAAGTCTTTCCTGTCGATCTTTGGAGTCAACTCGATTGTTGACCATTTCCAACAGCAGGTCATCGAGCGACTCGGCAATTCCGGTCAGTTCTTCGGCGGTTTTGCTGGCCTGCAAGCCACTTTGTTGGACCCGCAGCCCGATGATTCGCAGTTCGCGTTGTCGTGTCTGTTGTTCCGACTCCCCTTGCTGGCGTTCCATCAACAGCGCGAACCGATCGGATCGGAACCCGGCGAGTTGGTCGCGCAGTCCCTGGGTTTCGGTGACGGTTTGTTCGAGCCGGGTGCGGAGTCCCAGTTCCCGGCGCTCCATCAGCGTCAGCAGTTCCTCGGGGGTGACGACCTGCAAGCGATAGATTTCGCTGGTGGTCAGGTGGGTTCCGTCCAGGTTGTATCCGTCGCGTGCTTCGGCATAGACGCTGATAGCGCTGCCGGGCTGCAAGGCGGGGATCTGCCCGGAATTGGTCAGTTCACGAAGATCGATGACGGCACCGGCCTGTCCATCGCGGTCCAATTCCAGCCGCTGCGAGATCGGCTCGGCCAGTTCCGGCGGGGCTGCGGCGCCTTCGCCATCCCCTTGGCTGGCCGAGGCACGCTGCGCGACGAACGCGGTCACCGAAACGACACCGTAGTCATCTTCGGCGACACATTCCAGCGGCAGTCGGGCAATCGGTGTGACCGCGGATTGGATGCCCTTGAGTGCCAGAGCGACGCTGGGAGGTTCATCGAGAATGGCGCCCAGGAAGTATCGGAACGGCGCTTGGGCGCTGATGCCGTCGGGATCGGAAGGAACGATGCGAATCGCGGTCGGATTGTCGAAGGTGTCCAGCTTCAACCGCACGGACTGGCGGTCGTCGGCGTACACCAAGTCGGTCACTCGGGTTTCTTGCCCATCCGATTCCAGCACCACGTCGACATCACCCAACGGCAGACTCGAAACCGCTTCCAGCGTCACACCGCTGCCTTCGCTGATCCGCAGTCCCGCCTGATAGGGAGTTTCAAAATCGAACTCGGATTCATCGGTTGCGGTGGACGTGGCGGAATCACGAAGGTAATCGGGATAGCGAATTTTGACATTCATCGCCGAAATCGCCGGCGGCTCGGCGGCTTCGATCCGATAGTCGACCAATCGATCATCGAGGCCTTGGATGGAAAACGAAAACGAAGATGCGAGGTTGCTGAGCGGAGGCCCGTCGAGCACAAACGCTTGGTAACCGTCGCGCTGACGTCCCACCCGACGCATGTTGGATTGTCCGCGGGTGCCGTCGTCGGTTTCGTAGTAAACGGTACACGCCGAGGGGACTTCGGCGGCCTCGGCGGAGGCGCGAATCCGTAAGATGCCGCTGCTGCCGGTGGGCAATCGCATCACGCCATTTTCAAATTCGATTCGCTGCGGGTCGGAATCTTGGAGGTTGGACGCGGTGACGGTCGGCAAGTCGACTCCGACCATTTCCAGTCTGGCCCTCCGGGGCCAACGGGCGTCGGACAGCAGCGTCAATCGGGCCGCCGCGCGGGCGAACGCACTCGGGCTGTAGGCGGCAAACATCAGCGCCAACAGCAACAGCGGTCCGGCCAGGGCGGCTTTCTGAATCAGCGGTTGCATCCGAAACACACGCCCCGGATCCACTTCGTCCACCGACTCGGACGCTTCGCGGTGTACCAGACGCAACAAATCGGGCGAGTGCGAATCGCCCGTTCGGCCCGGCCGCGACAGTTGGACGGCGGTCACCAATCGACCGGCGAGTTGCGGATGATGGCGTTCGACCAACAACGCCAAACTGTCGTCGGGAAGCGGCCGGCTCAATCGATCGATCAGCATTCGGACAACGATCACGAACACCGCGAAACCGACGGCGGCGAGCAGAATCCCCCGGGCCGAGCGAGGCATTTCGGTACCGCCGAGTGTGACGGGCACGTAGTCGATCAACAGCCCGATCCAAAACGCCACCAGAACGACCGCGATGATGGCCAGCACCGAGTCCCAAACCACGTAGCGGCGGATCCGCCCACGAAGCGATTGAAGCAACGATTGAAGTTCGGGATCAAGCATGTCAAGCCAACCTGTGTAGTCTGCGGGTGACCCATTCCATTGTCAGCACACTGGCGATCAGCCACAACAGCATTGCGTTTCTGCGCTCGGTGAAAATCGCGTCGGGGGTTCCGGGAAGAATCGTGGTTTGGGGCTGGGGGCTGATGGTGCCGACGATGTTTTTAATCAGCGAGTCGCCTGCGTCGTCGGCTTCGACTTTCCAGTATTCCCCGCCGGTGGTCTCGGCCAAGCTCGCCAGGTCTTCGTCGTTGCGGCGGGGGCGTTCCAGTTCGACCGTCGGCAACCGCACCTGCACGTTTTGGCGAAACACTTCTTCGCCGAGCGCGTCGCCGAGTGTTAGACGCAACTCGTGATTGCCGTCGGTGCGAACGACAAATCGGCCACTGTAAATCCCCGGTCGCGACTCGCCTTCGACGGGCGTCAGCCGAACATCTTCGACACCCTTGGGTGTGATCAGTTTTGCCTTGACCTCCGGCACGGTCAGCGGTTCGAACTGCTCGTCGGTCAGCACCGCACGGACCGTGATGGTGTCGCCGACCATTGCCCGGGGCGAATCGACCAACAGCAATCCGCGGTTGCTGTCGCGCAACAGCCGTCCTTCGCTGACCCAGCGGATCAGTTTGGTGTAATAGTTGTCAAAGTAGGCATCGCTTTCGCGGCGCATCCGCCACATCTCGCCGCTGCCCTGAAAGAACACACGGCCGGCACCATAGAATTGGCTGGCCATGTAAACGGGTAATGAATCCGAGATCCGCGTCGTCGGGTCGGAGAAGTAGGCGTAAACCTTGGCGATCGGTTTGGCCGCTTTGACGCCGACGTAATCATAGACGCCGCCGAACGAATCCCAGGCTTCGAAGCTGGTTGCCGGTTCATCGGTCACCCACAGGAACTCGGCGCGCCGCGCTTCGGGTGTGAATTCCAGCGGCCAAGCCGTCTCGCCCCCTTCGCGACCGGATCCCATCATCAAGCCTCGACTGGAAAAGGTGACGGGGAAGAAACTGGCGATGCGGGCGACGCGCGGATCGGTCCGCAGTCGCAGCCAACGGGGGTGATAGACCGGTCCGCCGACGATGATCAAGCCTCCCGATTGTGATGCCAACCAGCGATCGAGCAACTCGATCGAGGCCGCGGGGATCTGAGTCCAATCGGGATCAAACATCGCGATCGCGTCATACTCGAACAGCTCCGCCGGGGTCGCGGGAAACTCGGTCAACAGTTGATCGGCGTCCTGGCTCATTCCCGGCTGACCGGTTTGCAGCCAGGTGTCCAAGCGAATTGATTTTTCTCGGTGCAGCAGGTTTCGGACGAAGCGGTATTCGCGGGTCGGACCACCGGCGATCGTGAGCACGCGTAGCTTACGCGCGACGACTTCGTAGCGCGCGTCGCTGACGTCATCCTTTTGGTTTTGGTCCTTTTCGACCGGCAGAATGCGGATCGCCAGTCGTCGCCGCCCGACCGATTGGGGTTCGAGTTCGAATTTGATGCCGACCAGCGAGCCGTCCCCGTTCAATTTGACCGATTGTGAATCGATCACTTCGGTCGGCAACGCATTGGAGGCTCCGCCGTCGGCGGTTGTCGCGTCCAGACCGTCGAGCAGTTGGACTTCGATATCCAGGGCGTCGCCGCCGGTCCCTTGAAGCACGGCCGAGACGGCGAATTTGTCGTTCGGATAAACGCGTTTGGGGGCATCGAGGTCGACCACGCGGACGTTCGTCGGAGGCTTGCTGCTGCCGAGTCCGACGGGGTACACCGAGACCTCGCTGCGTTTGGCCAGGGCCATCGCCGAGGCCACGTTGCTGCCCCCGTTGTTTTGCCCATCGGTCATCACCACGATGCCGGCCAGCGTCGTGGGGTCGTGGCTGGCCAACACGTTGGTGATCGCATCACCGATCCGGCTTTGCGACGCCGATGCCGCGATGGCGTCTTCCCAGTTGAGCACCTTGATCGGTTGCTGGGCCGGATCCGCCTGATCGCTGGATTCTTCACCGTCGGTTGCTTCGGGCGCGTCATCGGCCAACCCGACCAGCGACGCGAACGATCGCGACGTGGCGCTGCTGTACGCCCAGCCACACAACAAGAAGCCGACGCACATCGTCACCGCGGTCACGCCCAGCAACCAGCCCAGGCCTTCGCGTCCACCGCCGGACTGTGAATCCGACGTGGGGGCCGACAAACCGCCGACCAACAGCGAGGCGAGCGACAGCGCGAGTGCGACGCCGAGCAAGATCAGACCGGTGATGGCGACCGGTGAGGGTTGGCGGATGGACGTCGACGGCTGGACCGCGTCGTCTTGATCGGGCTCGGAATCCATTTCGGTTCCGCCACCGGATTGCAACAACAGGGGTTCGGCGGCGTCGCCGAAGCTGTACACACTGACGCGGTGTTGCTCACCGAGACGTTCAACCAATTCGTTGTCAGCCAGCAGTTCGGCGGCGCGCTTGGCGCGACTCTCGCTGCCGATCGCGTCCGACTGGGCCAGCGACATACTTTGGCTGGTGTCGACCAGCACCACGACTTCGCTCGGTCGCAGGATCTCTCGCTGGGTGCGGCGTTGCAGGTCAAAGAAGAAAAACAGCAGGGCGACGATCATCGTCAGCCGCAAAAACATCAGAGTGATGCTGACCGAACGGGAGAGTTCCGCGGTGTCGCGTCGGTAAAACCGCGCGCAGCCAAAAATCACCACTGCGGTCGAGAGCAACAACAACGCCCACCACCACCAGCCTTCGATCGAAGCGGCGCGGGCGAATTCATAGACGGTGCTCTCCAGCGCCACGCTGCTCTCGGTGGACTGTTCTACTGTTTCGTTCACGCCGATCGCCCTCCCGCCGCCAAACCGAATTCGTGACGCTTTGAACCGCCAAGCGGATCCTCCGCTGCCAGTGTGCCGCCGGTCGAAACGGCTGCCCGAGTGTGATAGCTGGCCCAATAGGCCAATGCCTGTTCGGCCGCCAACAGCAACCCGAGCAGCGCCAATAGCATCAGCCCGAGGGTGGAACTGCCGGCGAACTGATTCTGTTGCCGCCAATCTTCGCTGGACACAAATTGCACGTCGATCGGCAGCAGGGCGCGGCGAATCTCGGCGGCGTCGGCGCGTTCCAAGTCACCCTCACCCCCGACGATCGTGCTGGCCGAGGGGATGACCTCGCCGCCGCCATCGGCTTTCAAAAGTCCCCACTCGAACAACCCGGGACGCAGCAGTTCGTCGACGTTGGATTCGCTGGCGATCAAGCGTTCGACCGGATCGAGCGACACACGGACGGTGTCCGCTTCCGCTTCGGTGCCGATGATTTCCATCACCACGCGGGGTGGGGACTGGGCGGGTGTCACCAATTTCATTTCCGGAAAATAGGATCGGGTGGAAAGGGTCTTGCGAAGCGGCTGGGTGACTGCGTGGGACGTCGACGCGCTGGCGCCGCTCCAGAGCCGGGCGTTGGACAGCAACATGAACGGAACAAACGTCGGGTCGCCGGGCCAGTTGGTCCAGTCCGGGGCGAGACTGCTGAGCACGGTGACGACGGTTCCCGCGCCGGAGTTGTGTTCGGTGACCAGGGGAACGCCGTCGCGGCGGACCAACACCTTGCGATACCGCCGGGGCTCTCCCGTCGCGTCTGCGTCATCGGCAAGCGTCCACCCCTTTGCGACGCCGATCATCGACAGCGAAGCATCCCCGGCGCTGCGTAGCGGATCCAGGAAGGTGTCGTTGTCGCCGAACAAAACATCGCCCGTTTGGGTCGACCCGCCGACGGGCAACGCTTCGATCGTTTGCAGCGGTGCGGGCAACAGGCGTCGATCTTGAGTCAGCAAGATGCGGTTGTAGTCGCTCGGCTCGACGGCGTCACCGAGGAACCAAGCAATGCCGCCGCCTGCTTCAACGTATTGCTGCAATGCTGTTGCAGTGGTTTCGTTGATCTGCGGCAAATCCATCAAGTAGATCGCGCGGTAAGGTGCCAACATCTCCATCGTCGCGCTGCGCAGAAACGCCGGCGGTTTGATGTCCGGCTGGGCACCGATACGAACCTGGCTGCCGGGATCGAGCACGGCAGCGACAGTGTACGCGCCGGCTTCGTCGACATCCGAATCGATCACCAACACGCGTTCGACATCGCTCAGCGGCAGCGTGCAGGTTCTCTGGTTGTCGACGGCCAACGCATCCGAGGGCAGTTCCACTTCGATCGCATGGGTCCCGGTTTCGGCGATGAAGACTTGAAACGATTTGGTGATTTCGGCACCGGCGGCCAGCGACTCGATGACCAGTCCGGGCAACGAATCGACGACACCGCTGACGCGGCGCGACGGATCGACCGATTGAATCTCGTCTCCATATCGGATGACGCGGCAGGCCAGCGTGACGTTCTTGACTTCGCGGCCGCTGTAATTCTTGATCGTCGCGCGGACGACGACGGGAACACCGGCCACCCAGACGTCTTGGACGGGCGCGAGATCGGTGACGGCCAGGTTTCGCTCGGGGCGGTTGGCACAGTCGATCATGCGGACTTTTAAATCGTCGCTGGAAAACTTGCGCATCGCTTCGGCCAGCCGCTCGGTTGAACCCCAGTCGCGGGCACGAAAGTCGCTGGCGATGTAAACGTATTGGTTGTCCGCTGACGTCGCGGCGGCCAATTCGCCGGCCAGGTCCAGCGCCGGGACCAGATCGGTTCGGATCGGTGACACCGCGGTCGCCATCACGCGTGCGATCAGACTGCTGTCGCCCAGAACGGTTTGGCTGGACAGGTCCGCGGCGACGTCGCCGGAATCGCTGCCACCCTGGACGGCCAGGGCGGCGCGGCTGGCACGCATCACCGTGATTTGATGATTGCCCTCGTCGTTGACCAACCGTTGGGTCAGCTGCTGCAACGCCTGCAGGGCCCGATCATACGAGGTCGCTTCACCGCCCCCGCTGACGTCTCCCATCGAATAACTGTCGTCCAGGATGATGATGTGGTGCGTGGTTTGTCCACCCAGGGCGCCCAGGATTTGACGGCCTCCGGTCCATCCGCACAGCATCATGACCAACACCGCGGCGACGGCCAGGCGGGTCAACAGCAGTAACAATTGCCGCAGCCGCAGCCACTTTTTTTGTTTTCGATAACTGGCCAACAGAAAATCCATCGCCGCCCACCGTCGTCGGCGGTGACGCAGCATGTTGATCAGATGGACCAACAACGGAACGGCGACGAAGGCAAAGCCGGCCAGCAGAGCGGGATACAAGAACATGGTTCGCGGCCTCCTTACCGGCGTAGCTTGGGAAGCGAGGTGCGGTGCGACAGGAATCGTGCCAGCAGTGCATCCAGTGGGTCGCTGGTCCGGACTTGGATGTAGTCGATCGACAGCCGACCACACGCTTTACGTGTTGCGTTCAAGAATTGATCGAGCGCCTCGACGTAACCCTGTCGCAGCGCGCGGGGATTGCAATTGAGCATGTCGTCGCTTTCGAGCCCTTCGAACCGCGTCGCACCGTTGAAGGGGAATTCGATTTCGTCGTCATGCAAAACGTGGAACAAGGCGACGTCGTGTCCCCGCGAACGGAGCACCCGCATCCCTTCGACCAGTGAGTCGATTCCCAACAGGTCCGAGACGATCAGCACCAGCCCACGTCGGGGGATCGCCTGGCCGACCTGTTTGGCGACGCGGACCAAATCGGTTCGGCCGTCGGCCCCGACCTGATCCAACATCGACAAGATTCGCGCCAGTTGTTGCTGATTGCTTTTGGCCGGCACGATGTCACGGACTTCGGTGTCGAACGTGATCACCCCGCAGGCATCTTTCTGACGCAGGGCCAAGTAAGCCAGCGAAGCGGCGATGGACGCGGAGTAATCGAACTTGTTCGTTTCGCCTTCGCCGTAAGACATACTGGCGCTGCGATCGACCAGCAGCGTTAACCGCAAGTTCGTTTCTTCTTCGTACTGTTTGATGTGCAAGCGATCCTGCCGCGCGTACACCTTCCAATCGATATGACGAAGCTCGTCACCGGTGTTGTATTGGCGGTGCTGCAGGAATTCGATCGACTGGCCGAAATAGGGGCTGCGGTGCATGCCCGACAGAAATCCTTCGACCACACGACGCGCCGTCAATTCCATTCGACGGATTCGCTGCGTGACTTCAGGACGCAAATATTTTTTGGAATCGGGCATCACGCGAAAGCTCGTCTTCGGTCGTCGGTGTCGCCGCTACGATGCGATCGATCACATTGTCACTGGTCACCCCGTCACTTTCGGCGGCGAAATTGACCACCATGCGGTGACGGAGGACGGGTTTGGCCAGTTGTTGGATGTCGTCGATCGAGACATGAAAACGACCTTCCAACAGCGCCCGGGCCTTGCCGCCGAGGATCAGAAACTGGACGGCCCGCGGACCGGCTCCCCAACCGACCAGGTCGTTGACGAAATCCGGAACGCCGTTGTCGCCGACGCGGGTTTGGCGGACCAACGAGAGCGCGTAACGCACCACATGATCGCTGACCGGAACCCGTCGCACCAAGTCTTGCAAACGGATGATCTCTTCGGCGTTGAGCACCGCTTGGACGTCGCCGGTTTGCATGCCGGTGGTTCGCCGCGCGACTTCGAACTCCTCGTCGAACGAGGGGTATTCGACAAACACCTTGAACATGAAGCGGTCCTGTTGCGCTTCGGGCAACGGGTAGGTGCCTTCCTGCTCGATCGGGTTTTGCGTGGCCAGCACAAAGAACGGGTTGGGCAGCGGGTGGCGGGTTCGTCCGACCGTGACCTGCCGTTCCTGCATCGCTTCCAACAGCGACGCTTGGGTCTTGGGCGGCGTGCGGTTGATTTCGTCGGCCAGGATGATGTTGGCAAACAACGGGCCTTCCATGAACCGAAACCCGCGGTGCCCGGTCGAACGGTCCTCTTCGATGATCTCCGTACCGGTGACGTCGGCTGGCATCAGGTCGGGGGTGAACTGGACGCGAGAAAACGCCAGGTCCATCGTCTGCGCCAGAGTGCTGATCATCAATGTTTTGGCCAGCCCGGGGACGCCTTCGAGCAGAACGTGACCACGACTGAACAGCCCGATCATGATCTCTTCGATGACTTCCTGCTGTCCGACAATGACTTTGCCAAGTTCTTGGCTGATCTGTTTTTTGGCATCGTTAAGACGTGCCGCGTCGGCTGCCGAAAGCTCGCCCATCGCCGCCCCGTCGTTCCCTGCTGACTCGACCGAGTTATCCATTCCGTTCCCACAATCAAAAGGTGCCACGCTTACTGAACCGCTACAGGATACCAGCCGGACTACGCGCCGGATATAGGAACGCGCCCGAACTGTCTCGAACGACCCTCGCCCTGGTCCGTTTCGCTACAATCGTAGGTTGTGCGATTGAACCGTCCCGCCCAATGGTGCCCACCGCCGTGTTTCGACCGTCTGCCTTTCGCGTTGTGTTGCCGCGCCGCCCCGTTGCGATTTGTCTGAGTCATCGTGTTTGTCGACACATCACCCAAGTGTCCAGTATCACGGCGAATCGGACTCAAGGCGGGCAACCGAAACATCACTCCATCATCGCCGCCGGCCGGTTGCGGGCCGCCACATTCGCCTTGTTGGTGTTTCTTCTACCGTGCCATGCCGCGTTGGCGGCCAATTACTCCGAAGCCGAAGCGTTGTTTCTGTCGGGGAAAATTGGCGAGGCGGAAGAAATCGCCAAGGCCGAAGTCGACCGGGGGATTTGGAATCGCCGCTGGTCAGAACTGCTGATTCGATGCCAACTGGCGACCGGGAAATACGAACCGGCGCTGGAAACCTACGACGCCGCGATCGGCCGCTATCCGACCAGTTTGCCGCTCCGTGTGCTGGGAATCGATGTCGCACATTTCAACGATCTTCCCGATCGCGCGGCCAGTGAAGCGGCGATGATTCAACGCTATTTGCAAACCGGCCAGTTGAAGTATGCAACGTCTGATACGTTAATCGCCGCGGGACGTTTTTTTTCACAGAACGGGATCGACGCCCGGATCATTCTCAAGAACTTTTACGACCGTGTGCTCGAGACAGACCCCACCAATCTGGAAGCGTTGATCGCCACCGCCGAGCTGGCGATCAGCAAAGGTGATTTTGCCGTCGCCGCCGAAACGGTCGCAAAAGCCCAGCAACGCGAACTCGAAGACGCTCGACTGGATTACTTGCGTGCCGTCGCGCTGCAATCGTCCGACCCGCAACAAGCTCAAGTGGCACTCGTCCAATCGTTGCGGCTCAATCCGGTTTATGAACCGGCGTTGATCCTGAAAGCGGAAAAGGAGATCGATCGCGAAGACTACGCCGAGGCGGAGGGGACGATCGAACGGATGCTGAAAACGAATCCCAAAAGCCCTGCTGCGTTCGCGCTCAAGGCCGTGCTCGCCCACCTGGACGGTGATTACGACAAAGAGAAAGCGTTTCGTGAACAGGCGCTGCAGTGCTGGCCGACCAACCCCGAAGTGGATCATCTGATCGGACGCAAATTGTCCGACAAGTACCGTTTCGCCGAGGGGGCCCACTATCAGCGATTGGCGCTGACGTTTGAACCCTCGCACATCCCGGCCACGTTCCAGTTGGCACAGGATCTGTTGCGTCTGGGTGATGATGATGTCGGCTGGAAACTCGCCGAACAGGTCAACACCGAAGATCCGTACAACGTCGTCGCCTACAACTTGATGACACTGAAAGATCGCATCGATGGGTTCGAAACGATCCGTGCCAGTGAGGCCGTGGGCACAGCACGTGACGTCGACGACCCGATCGGCGCGTTGGGGTTTGGTGAACACCACGAACCGGGAGAGATTCTGATTCGAATGGATCCGCGCGAACGCAAGGTCTATGGCAATGCGGTCGCGGAACTGTTGTCCGAAGCCAAGCAGGTGCTTTGCGAAAAGTACCAATTGGAACTGACGCGCCCCGTGATCGTGGAGATCTTTCCCAAACAAAGCGATTTCGCGATCCGCACCTTTGGGCTACCCGGCGGTGAGGGGTTTCTGGGCGTGTGCTTCGGACGCGTGATCACGGCCAACAGCCCGGCGTCGCAAGGGCCACGGCCGTCGAACTGGAAGAGCGTGCTGTGGCACGAATTTTGCCACGTGATCACGCTGACCAAAACCAAGAACCGAATGCCGCGATGGTTGAGCGAAGGGATCTCTGTCTATGAAGAGCTTGAGCGGGACCCCCGTTGGGGACAGTCGATGACCGCCCGTTATCGAGAGATGATCCTGGGCGACGACTTCACCCCGGTGTCCCAATTAAGCGGTGCGTTTCTCAATCCGCCCTCACCGACCCATCTACAATTCGCGTACTACGAATCATCGTTGGTCGTCCGTTACCTGGTCGACCAGTACGGTGCGGAAGCGTTGAACGCGACGCTCGATTCGCTTGCCGAAGGCATTCCGATCAACGAAGCGTTGGCGAAAAACATCGCCCCGATGGAACGGATCGAAACCGGCTTTGCTGAATATGCGCGCAAGTTGGCCACTGATTTTGGCAGCGGACTGGAGTTCACGCGTCGCCAGTCGCCCGATGAACCAGGAAATGAAGACGCCGACCCGGCAGAAGTTTTGAAGTGGGCCGAGGAGAACCCCCACAACTATTGGGCCCGCATGACGATGGCGCGGGCGGCGCTGGTGAGGAAGCAATACGCCGACGCGGCGGAGCACCTTGCGTTGCTGGTAGAGAAGAACGCCGCGACGGGCGAGTCGGAAGGTGTGCTGGAATCGCTTGCGGTCTGTTACCGCGAACTGGGGGAGGTAGAGAAGGAGCGTGAGGTTTTGAAACAGCTTTTTTCCGTTTCCTCCGATGCTTTACCGAGTTTGCAGCGTTTCATTGAAATGGAGAAATCGCAAAACGACTGGTCGTCGGTGCTGCAGTCTGCCGTCCATGCACTTGAGATCCAGCCGTTCGCGCTGGACGTGCATCAATCGCTGGTGACGGCGTGTCGTGAACTGGATCAAAGCGAAAAAGCGATCGAGTCGCTGCGTGCGCTGCAAGCGATGGATCCGGTGGACGTGGCCGGTCTGGAGTTTCAAATGGCCGAGTCGCTGGCCGCCGCCGGCGAGATCGACGCGGCGACCGAGCACCTGATCGACGCGTTGTTGATCGCGCCGCGGTATCGCGATGCCCATCACTTGCTGCTCGCGCTGCAAGAACAGCCAATGGTGGCGGAGCAAACTGGGCCGGATGTAGAGACTGCCGCGGACGAGAAAACGGTGGATCAGACTCCGGCCGAGGCGAAGCCTGCTGAGGTGAAGCCTGCTGCGTCTGAGCAAGATGCGAGCGATTCGCCCGATCCTTCGCCAGCGGGCGAAGCCAATCCGTCCGAGATTCCTGCCGCGGAGAGTGTCGTCGAATGTGCGCCAACGATCCAAGATCTTCGTGATGCTGACGGCGATGTTGGTCGTCGGTGCGGCCGGTATCGCATTGGCCCAGTGGGGACGTCGCTTTCGCAGCGTCGAAGAAGACCGGCGAGGGGTTCCGCAGTGGGAGGTCGATCGGCAGTTCCCCGGCGACACCTTCACCTTCGCCCGGGTTTACTACGACTCGTATTACGGTCGCGGACGTGGCGGCGGCGGCTGGCGAACGGATTACCCCGACAGTGATCTGAATTTCTCGTTGCGGCTGCAGCAGCTGACGACGATCAAAGTCAATCCGGATCCCGTGATCGTCAATCTGACCGACGAAAACCTGTCGGACTATCCGTTCCTGTACATGATCGAACCCGGCGGGTTGGTGTTCAGTGAAGCCGAGGTGGTGGCGCTACGTAAGTATTGTTTCAACGGCGGTTTTTTGATGGTGGACGATTTCTGGGGCGACACTCAGTACGAAAACCTGGCGTTCGAGCTCGAACGAGTCTTTCCCGATCGCAAGCCCTTTGAAGTCCCGCTGGACCACGAGATCTTTCACAACGTGTACGACATGAAAGAAAAGCCGCAAGTCCCGGCCATCGGCAGGGCTTGGGGGTCGGTCACTTGGGAAGACACCCGCGACGGCAGCGACAACAGCGTGCCGCACTATCGGGCGATCGTCGACGACAAGGACCGGATCATGGTCTTCATCTGCCACAACACGGATTTGGGTGACGGTTGGGAACGCGAAGGCGAAGACGAAGAGTACTTTCGTGAGTTTTCGGTCAAAAAGGCCTACCCGATGGGTATCAACATCGTCACCTACGCCATGACTCACTGAATCGCTACTGCGAGTCCCATTTCGGTTTTGCCTTTCATCACTTCATCAGCGGCTTCCCACATCGGGACGCCTTTCATTGTTCGGACCCACCTAGCAACTAGCCAATGACAGTCACTGACACCAACGTGGTCGAGCAGATCCAAGACGCCCGCGAAAAAATCGTCGGCGAACTTTCCAAAACCATCGTCGGGCAGCACGACGTCATCGAACAGTTGCTGATCAGTCTGCTTGCCGGCGGCCACTGCTTGATCACCGGGCCTCCCGGGTTGGCGAAAACCTTGCTGGTCCGTAGCGTCGCCCAAGTGTTTCACCTTCAATTCAGTCGCATCCAGTTCACGCCCGACCTGATGCCGGTCGATATCGTCGGGACCGAGATTTTGGAAGAAACGAAGGACGGGCACCGTGGTTTGACGTTTGTCAAAGGACCGGTGTTTGCCAACGTGATCTTGGCCGACGAGATCAACCGAACGCCGCCCAAGACCCAAGCGGCGATGCTCGAAGCGATGCAAGAACACCAGGTGACGGCGGCCGGCACACGTTACGAATTGCCCGAACCGTTCTTCGTCTTGGCGACGCAGAACCCGATCGAAATGGAAGGCACCTACCCGCTGCCGGAAGCCCAGCTCGATCGATTCCTGTTCAACGTCAAAATCGATTATCTGCCTCCGGCGGACGAGTTGTCGGTGGTGCTGCGGACCACCGCGTCGAAACCCGAGCCGATCAATCCGCTGTTTTCCGGCGAAGACGTGTTGCAGTTTCAACAAACGGTCCGCGACGTCCCGATCGCGACCCCGATCGCCGAGTACGCCGTCAAAATCGCTCAAACCACCCGTCCCAACCGCGACGGTTCGCCGGACTTTGTCAACGAGTGGGTCGGCTGGGGGGCGGGCACGCGCGCCTCGCAGACTCTGGTGTTGGGCGCCAAAGCTCGCGCGTTGTTGATGGGACGCGCCCACGTGCAAACCGACGACATCGTCGCGCTGGCGCATCCGACGCTGCGTCACCGCGTGCTGCCGACCTACAAGGCCGAAGCCGAAGGGATCACGATCGAGCAAATCATTGACAAACTGTTGGAGACGATTCCTAAGCCATGAGCGCCGCCGCGAATGCCGGGGCGCCCCCCGTGCGACGAAACACTGCAGGACCGCCTTCCGCCGGATCGAGTTCGAACGCGAATGCTCGCGCCGGTGTCGACCCCGCGGCACTGATGCGGATCAAGAGTTTAAAACTGCGCGCCAAGACGGTCGTCGAAGGTTTTTTTTCCGGCTTGCACCGCAGTCCGACCCACGGCAGTTCGATCGAGTTCAGCGAATACCGCGCCTACGTGCCCGGTGATGACTTGCGCAACCTCGATTGGAAGCTCTACGCACGGAGCGATCGTTACTTCATCAAAAAATTCGAAGACGAGACCAACCGGCGTTGCTATCTGGTCGTCGATCAAAGCCGTTCAATGGGCTATGGATCGATTGAGTACAGTAAGATGGATTATGCCCGCACGGTCGCCGCGACGCTGGCCTATTTCTTGACCATGCAACACGACGCGGTCGGTGTGCTGACGTTCGATGCGGAACTCGGTGATTTTCTGCCGGCGAAACTCGGTGCAAAACAATTTCACCAGATTCTGGTCGAACTGTCTCGTCCGGCGGTCGGCAAGGGCACCGACATCGAAGCCCCGCTTCGCCAAGTGACGTCGTTGGTGCCGCGTCGCGGGCTGGTGATCTTGATGAGCGATCTGCTGGCCCCGCCTGGCATGCTGAAGACGCAATTGGCAGCGCTTCGCGCACGCGGCCACGAAGTCGTGTTGTTGCGGATGATCGATCCGGGTGAGCTTGAGTTGGGGATCAAGGATCCGGCGATGGTGACCGACGTCGAAACCGGCCAACAAATCTACGTCGACCCGTCCGCGGCGAAAGCCAGTTACGCCGAGCGATTCGAGCAACACCGCCGCGAGATCGAATCGATTTGTGAATCGACGGGCGTGGGATTCTATGAACTGATCACCGACAAACCGCTTGATTTGGCGCTGTCGAGTTTGATCCACGCCAGAAACCGACTCGGCAAGTCGGGACACCGGTCGATCAGCGAGGGAGTGCGACGATGAGTTTTTTGGCACCGCTGTACTTTCTGGGCGCTTTGGCTGTTGCCGGGCCGATTCTGTTTCACTTGATCCGGCGACAACCCAAGGGCGAGGTCGAATTCAGTTCGCTGATGTTTCTCGATTCGACACCGCCGCGATTGACACGCCGCAGCCGACTGGAGAATTGGCCGCTGTTGTTGTTGCGATGCGCGGCGATTTTGTTGCTCGCCTTCGCTTTTGCCAGACCGTTCCTGCCGCTGTCGGAATCCGATTCGGTGGAAGGCGTCAAACAGGCGGTGATCGTGTTGATCGACCAGAGTGCGAGCATGAAACGCGCCGGCTTGTGGGACCAGGCGACCAAACAGGCCAAACAGATTTTGGAGCAGGCAGACGACGAGACATTGTTTTCGGTGATCGCCTTTGATTCCGTGCCGCGAACGATTCTTTCGCTGGAGGAATCCACTCGGCTCGTCGCGGACACCCGCAAGAGTGCCGCGCGGGATGCGATCGATCAATTGTCACCGTCATGGGAATCGACCGATGTCGGCAAAGCCATCCGCTACGCCGCCGATCAGGCAGCGCTGCTGGAACTCGGGGAAACGGAGAATGTGTCGGCCACGCCGAACAATCCCAATGCCAGCGCGACGATCGAAACCCGCATCGTGCTGTTGAGCGATCTGCAGTCCGGCGCGGAAATTGAATCGCTGCAGGGTTATGAGTGGCCCAGTCGTGTATGGCTGGACATGGAATCGCTGATCGCCACCACCCGTGGAAACGTCAGCCTGCGGGTGATGCCACAGATGCCGGCGGCCGACTCCGATGAAGCCATCCGAGAGGCGGCAGCTGATTTGGTTCGTGTCCAGGTGGCACAAACCGATGACGGCGATACGTCCACGTTCCGACTGCGTTTCGAAAACCAGGACGAGGACGCCGCCGTGATCCAAGTGCCACCGGGGCAAACGCGTTTCGTTTCGATCAAGTTGCCCGAATCCGGTGAAGACGGCGACCCGGTGCGGACGGCGACGTTGACCGTTTCGGGAGACCGCGACAGCTTTGACAACACGTTCTATTTCATTCGCCCCAAATTCATCGAACAAGAAGTTCGCTTCGTCGAAGCATCGCGCAACGCCTCGCGTTCCGGTGGGCCTTCGGCCGAATCCGATCCGGCGTCAGATACTTCGGTTCGTGAAACCCTCTCGTTTTATGCCAGCCAGGTTCCCTGGTCCGACCCCACGCGTGAGGTCACGTTGAAGCTGCGGACCGGTGATGATTGGAGCGAAGGTTTGGATCCCGTGACGACGCCGCTGCTGATCATGAATGCTTCGGCGACTCTAGAATCCGGCCGCCAGGCGGTCGAGCAATACCTGTCATCTGGCGGACGCGTTCTGGTGGTGCTCGATCGGGCTGTTGATGGTGCTACGGTTGCCGCGCTGGCGAACTTGTTGCAATCTCCCGAACTGGCGATCCGTGAAACGGAAACGGAAGACTACCGCTTGATCGCTTCGGTCGATTTCAAATCCGCACTGATCGCTCCGCTTTCGGATCCCGGGGTGAACGATTTCAGCAACATTCGGATCTGGAAGCACCGCCGGCTTGAAGGGCTCGGTGAAGTACCCAACGTGACGCTGAAGTTGGACGACGGTTCGCCGCTGTTGGTCCGACGAGATGTCGCTAACGTCGATCCGGATCTTCCCGCTGGTAAGGTTTGGGTCTTGACGAGTGGCTGGCAACCATCGGAAAGCCAGTTGGCGTTGTCGACCAAGTTTGTCCCAATCCTGCTGGGCATGTTGGGGCGAAACATGCAGCTCGCCCCGGAATCACTGATCGTCGGTGATTCTCTTGGCGGCGACGCGATTGCGACCGAACCGGGGTTTGTCGACGTCGATGGAGAAACGTACGCGGTCAACCTGGATCCAACGGAAAGTGCGACCACGTCGTTCGACCAGGATCGGATCGTCCAGTTCGGTGCCGTCGTCTCGTCGCCGCTGGCGCGACAGCAGGAACAAACCGCCGAGCGGGCATTGCGTGACATCGAATTGGAAGCCCGCCAAGGCTGGTGGCAATGGCTGATCCTGGCCACGCTCGGATTCATCGCGGCGGAAACACTGCTGGCCGCCAAAGATTCCACCCGTCAACAGGCAGCAGCATGATGGTTCAATCAACAAGGGTGCGGAAAACGATGTCCGCGACGAATGGCACGTGCCGCAAGACAGCGGGATTCAGCAACCGTTGGTGTCTAGCCTTGAGGCGATTCCCGGTCGCTGCTACGCAGCGACAGTGGGCGGCTAACGCCTGCACACCAACGCTTCTGCCCGTGCCATTCGTTTCAGACATCATTTCTTCTCCAAAACCGCGAACTCCGTCCCAGGTGACGAAACGATGAGCGACACCCCAACCACCGGAAACGAGCTTCGATTCGATTCCAAACTCGGCATGGCGGAACGTCAACTCGAACGCATTCGGCGTGAGATGAAGCATGTTTCCGGTCGTGTCCGGTCCAGACACTTTTGGACATTGCTGGCGGTGTTCGCGATCATCGCCATGTTGTTTGCGTTGATGTTTCGCGGGGCGCAATTGTCCGGGCAAATCGACGATGCCACCACATGGACGTTGATCGTTTCGGTGTTGGCGATCGCGGTGGTTGCGTCGTGGGTTCTGGCGAGCCGATTGGCCGGGGGCGTGCAAGCGACGGCATCGAAGATAGAAACCGCGTTTCCGGGGTTGGGCGAACGGCTTTTGACGGCTGCTTACCTGGATGACGAACAGACATCCGGCCCCCTCGGGCAGCATCTGATCGGCGAGACACACGACCATTTTCGTTCCCATGATTGGCAGACCGTGGTGTCGACGTTGTCGCTGTGGGCCTCGCGACTGTGTGGTGCCGGTGCGCTGGCCGCTGCGATCGGCGTGTCCATGATCGATTTCCGGCAGGATCCCGACGCGTCGTTGTTGCCGGCATCGCTGACGTCCCAATCGGAAACACAACAGGAGGTGACGGTGTTGCCCGGTGACGTGTCGATCGAACGCGGCACCAGTCTGGTCGTGACCGCCGAATTCAGCGTCTCGGCGCCCGAGACGGCGATGCTGATCACGGAGTTCGTCGATGGCAGGTTATCCGAGGTCTTGATGAAACGAAACTTGAGCGATCCGATCGTCGGCGGTTTTCTGTCTCGCGTCGATCAACCGCTGTCTTATCGAATCGAATCGCCGCGTTGGAACAGCCAAACGTATTCGGTCGAGGTGTTCGAGTTTCCCGAGTTGCGACGCAGCGATGCCGTGCTGGAGTTTCCTGAGTACACGCAGATGAATTCACGCACCGTCGAAGACACCGTCAAGGTCAGCGTGGTCCAGGGAACCCAGGTGACGTGGCGATTGCTGCTCAACAAACCCGTCGTCTCATGCACGCTGACGACGAAAGGCGGCGAGGTAATCGATTGTTCGCCCGCGACCCGGATCGTCGACCCCAAAACCGATGATCCGACGAACCGTTATGCCGCCTATGTTGCCACCGTCACGGCGGATCAATCGGAAACCTATCTGTTGAAATTGGTTGACGATGAAGAACGCGAGAACAAGTATCCGCCTGAATTGTCGATCAAGGTGCTGCCGAACAAGCCGCCCAAATTGAAGCTCGAAAAGGCTCGCGATGTGACCGTCTCGGCGCTGCAAGAGCTGCCGCTGCGTGCAAACGTTCGTGATGACTATGGGATTTCGAAATCGGGGATCACCTACCGGATCGAAGATGAACCCGAAGTGACCGTCGAGCTTGCCGAAAACCTGGCTCGCAACGTTGATTCGAGTATCGATCACACGTTGGACTTTGAATCATTGCAGGCGAAACCGGACGATTTGGTTTCGTACTATTTTTGGGCCGAAGACATCGGGCCGGATGGAGAACCCCGTCGTACCGAGAGCGATTTGTTCTTTGCCGACGTCCGTCCGTTCGAAGAGATCTTTCGCGAAGGTGCATCGCCGCCGCCGTCCCAACCCGGTCAACCGTCCGGTCAACAGCAGCAAGCCGAAGAGTTGGCGAAACTGCAAAAACAAATCATCACCGCAATTTGGAATCAAATTCGACTCGAGATGGCCGGCACCAAACCAGCGGCGGACGACATCCAAACCATCAGTGACTCCCAAACCGAGGCGATCGCCCAATTGGAAGAGATGGCGGAAAAGTTGACCGATGCAAAGTCCAAGGAAATTGGTTTGCGGGCTTATGAAGCGATGAACGAGACGGTGAAAAACCTTGCCGCCGCGGATCTTCCCGAAGCCCGCTCGTCGGCACAACGCAGTTTTTCGAATTTGCTGAAGCTGCGCTCGCGTGAGTTTGAGGTCTCGCGGCAGCAGAGACAGCAACAACAAAGTCAAGGCGGCGGAGGTGGTCAGAGTCGGCAACAGCAGCTCGATGAATTGGAGTTGGAAGACGACGAAAACCGTTACGAAACCCAGCAACAGGCTCAACAGCAAACCGCCGAGCAGCAGGTCGCCGCGGAAGATCGTCAGGTCCTTAGCCGGCTTCGCGAACTAGCCAAACGCACCGAAGATTTGACCGAGGAGTTGGCGAAGTTGCAGTCGGCACTGGAACAGGCCGAGAACGAAGAAGAAGCCGAGGAGATTCGCCGACAGCTGAAACGGTTGCGGGAGCAGCAGCAGGAATTGCTTCGCATGTCCGATGAATTGGAATCACGCATGCGTTCGCCAGAGAACAGCGAGCGGATGAGCGAGCAAGCCGACCAACTGCAAGAGTCACGTGAAGATTTGCAGCAGGCGAGCAAGGCGACCGAGGAAAACGATGCATCGGCCGCACTCGCCGCCGGACGCCGCGCCGAACGCCAACTCGATGAACTGCAAGAGGAGTTCCGCCAACGTGCCGCCGGTGCGTTTGATGAGACCGTTCGCGAGATGCAGCGGGAAGCGACCGAGCTGAAAACCGAACAAGAAAAGATCGGACGTTCGATGCGAGAACAAGTGGAAAAGGCCTCTCCAGGACTCCGCGGCGACGAACAAACCGACGCCGCGCCGAAGCAGTTGGAAGACCAGGCACAGCGGTTCCGCGATTTGGTCGACAAGATGGAACAGACGGTCCGCGAAGCCGACGAAGCCGAACCGCTACTGGCAGAGAAGCTGTACGACGGCTTCCGTCAGGCTCGTCGGTCGCAAACCGAACAGCAACTGCAGAACGCCGCCGAATTGGTCCGACGTGGCTTCATGCCGCAAGCAGAACAATTCGAGCAGGAAGCGGCCAAGGGAATTGAGCAGCTGCAAAAAAGCATCGACGAAGCCGCCGACGCTGTGCTCGGCGATTCCGCCGAAGGCCTGCGACGCGCTGCACAACAGCTCGAACAACTCACCCGTGGAGTCGAGCAAGAACTGCAACGGGAGGCTCCCGAAACGCAGCAAGGCCAACAACAAGGCCAACAACAAGGCCAACAACAAGGCCAACAACAAGGCCAACAACAAGGCCAACAACAAGGCCAGCAACAAGGCCAACAGCAAGGCCAGCAACAAGGCCAGCAACAAGGCCAACAGCAAGGCCAGCAACAAGGCCAGCAACAAGGCCAGCAACAAGGCCAGCAACAAGGTCAGCAGCAAGGTCAGCAGCAAGGTCAGCAGCAAGGTCAACGTCAGCAGCCTGGGCTGCGTGGCGGACCGCAGCAGTCGTCCGATGCGCCACAATCTCAGCAGGATTCGTCCGGGGGCCGTTTTGCCGCAGAATCACCCAGCGAGGGCGGTGGTCCGATCGGTCCTCTGACCGGTGACTTTCGCGCCTGGTCGGATCAGATGCGGGACGTCGAAGAGATGGTCGGTGATGCGGACCTGCGAGCCCGGGCGAACAGTATCCGTGACCGTGTCCGTCAAATGCGAACCGAAATGAAACGACACGGCGAGGCTCCGAAATGGGAGCTGGTCGAAGACTTGGTGGCTGAGCCGCTGCGAGAATTAAAGCAAGAGGTCCGCGCCGAATTGCTTCGACGCACGGCTTCAAAGAATGAACTCGTTCCGATCGACCGCGATCCGGTGCCCGCTCAGTTCACCGATGCCGTGCGCCGCTACTACGAGAACCTTGGCAGTGCGGATGTCGAGACGGGTTCAATGGGGTCGCCGAGGTGAGCATGGTCTTCGATTTGTTTCCTGTCGTCTTTGCCGAATTGGTGATCGGTTCGCCCCAGTGGACGGTTCCCGCGATCATCATTGGGACGGTGTTGACGTTCCTGGTGTTGTGGAACTACTCCACCAGCGGTGGCCGTCGGGTGCGGACGGCTTGGCTGGGCGTCACGTTGAAACTGATCGCGATCGCACTGTTGGCCGTTTGCCTGTTGCAGCCCATGCAGCGCGGCGAGCGTCCGCGTCCGCGGGCGAATTTGCTGCCGATCGTCGTCGATACCAGCGGCAGCATGGAGCTGAAGATCGGGCGGTCGACCGAATCGTGGCGTGATCGAATCGAATCCGACATGTCGGCCGACTCGCCGGTGTTTTCGTCGATGGCACAATTGTTCGAAACGCGGATCTATGGATTTGACAAGCGATTATCCAGCGCTAGTGAAGTCGCCGATTTGCGTCGCGGGGGGACGGGCAGCCGGTTGGTGGAAAACCTTGGCGAGCTTTCCCGGCGGCTGGAAGGACGTCCCGTCGCCGGTGTGTTGCTGATGACCGATGGAAACGTTCCGGGCGTCGCGGAGGAGATGGAGGAATTGCCGGAGCTGAAGTTTCCGGTTTATCCCGTGATGCCGAGCCGAACGACGGGGCTGAATGATTTGCGAATCACCAGCACGACGGTGCGTCAGACCAATTTTGAAATCTCGCCCGTCACCTTGGCGGTACAATTCGCGATCGACGGGTCGTTCCCAGGGCAAGCCTTCGCCAGATTGACCGACGTCGTGCTGCAATCGGTGGTTGAAGAGAAAGCGGTGCCACTGCGGTCGGGCGAAAAGAGTTTCAGCGTGTCGTTTCAGTTTCGCCCCGCCGACGTCGGACTGCGGTTCTATCGCGTCGATTTGTTCCGCGAAGCCGATCGAGCGGCATTCGACAAGCTGGATCAATTGATGGACACACCATCCTCGGAAACCACGCTGGTCAACAACACCCGCTTGATCGCGGTCGATCGAAAGGGCGGGCCGTACCGTGTGCTCTACGTCGCCGGTCGGCCGAACTGGGAATTCAAGTTTCTGCGACGCGCGATTTCGGAAGACGCCGAGGTCGAATTGACCGGTCTGATTCGAATGGCCAACAAGGAGCCCAAGTTCAGCTTCCGGGACAAGGAAGTCTCCAGCACCAACCCGCTGTTTCAAGGACTCGGCGACGACGCCGAAGAGACCGCCGAGCAGTACGACGAGCCGGTGATGATTCGCATCGGTGTCAAGGAAACCGAAGAACTCGCGTCGGGGTTCCCCAAGGTCGAAGAGGAACTGTTCGGATTTGACGCGTTGATCCTCGATGACATCGAACCGGAGTTCTTTTCACAAGATCAACTTGAAATGGTTCGCCGATTCGTTTCCTCGCGGGGCGGTGGGTTGTTGATGCTGGGCGGTCAAGAGATGTTCCGCGGACGAGCGTTTGGTGATTCGTTCCTGGGCGACCTTTCACCGGTTTACGTCAGCCGAACCGAGATCGGTATGCCGGCCGAGTATTCGATGAAGCTGACCCGAGAAGGGATGTTGCAACCTTGGATGCGGTTGCGAAAAACGGCCGACGCCGAAACGAAGCGGTTGCGTACCATGCCGCAGTTCGACTCGGTCAATGTCGTCGGCAGCTTGAAACCCGGTGCCTATCAACTGGCGACGGTCAGCGGTAGCGACGGCCAGGCTCAACCTGCGATCGCGGTCCAACGGTTCGGTCGGGGCAAAGTCGGCGCGATCACCGTCGGGGACCTTTGGCGATGGTCGATGCAGCCCGATCCACAAAACCCGGACGACGCCGCCCAGGCCTGGCGCCAAATCACGCGGTGGTTGGTCGGCGACGTGCCGCGTCGCGCCGAATTGTCGGTCGCGCCCGGACCAGACAGCGACGACTCGATGGTGCTTCGTGTCGACGCGCTCGACGAGGCCTTTTTACCCTTGGAAAATCCTACGATCACCGTCAACGTGATTCGCCCCGCCGGCGACTCGCTGACGCTGGATGCCAAGCCGATCGGCGAAATCCCCGGAGCGTATTCGGTAGCGTACTATGACGATCAACCCGGACAATACACGGCGACCGCGGAAGTGCGCGCCCAAGACGGCGAGCTGATTGGCACGCCCACCGTCGGTTGGACCCGTCAAATCGCCGGACGGGAGTTCGACACGCTGGGAGTCAACCAAGCGTTGTTGCAGCGGATTGCCGAGCAAAGTGGTGGAGACGTCATTGCCGAAGAAGACTTGGATCTGTTGTCGCGGCGGCTGAAGTCCGAGAAGGTTCCCGTGATGGAAACCTGGGTGTTCCCGCTCTGGCACCGCGGCTGGGTGATCGCCTTGGCACTCGGTTGCCTGTGCGGAGAATGGGGATTGCGTCGATGGAGGGGCCTGGCATGAGCATCGTTTCAAGACAGTGGGGTAAGCTTGCAGCTTGCCATCAACAAAAGTGGGGTAAGCATCTTGCTTGCCGTGCGGCCAATGCTTGGCCGCCGATCGCAAGCTGGAAGCTTACGCCACTTTGGTTATTGTTTGTGGTGTCGGGGGCGGTCGCGCGGGCCGACGACGCGGCGGAACCGGTCGACGTGATTGTCGTCGTCGGTGCACCGGGGACCGACGAGTTCGGCGAGGCATTCGGCCAGTGGTCCCAGACTTGGAAAGCGACCTGTCAGCGCGCCGGGCTCACGATGCAATTGATCGGACCGGAGGGAAGTGACCGCGAGAGTCCTGACCGCGACCGACTTCAAGCTGTGTTACAACGGTCCGGGTCGATTGACAGCGTCCGACCGCTGTGGTTGATCTTGATCGGTCACGGAACGTGGGACGGAGCGTCGGCCGACTTCAATCTGGTCGGTCCTGATGTAAACGCAAAAGAACTCAACAGCTGGCTCGATCCGATCGGGCGGCCGCTCGTGATCGCCAACTGCACCTCGTCCAGTGGTCCGTTCGTGAACCGGTTGTCGAGCCACAATCGCGTCATCGTGACGGCGACCAAGAGCGGATCGGAACAGAACTTTGCCCGATTCGGCGAATACTTTGCCGCTGCCTTCAGCGCTGCGGACGCCGATTTGGATCACGATGATTCGGTGAGTGTGCGCGAAGCGTTTTTGAAGGCCGCGGTCGATGTGGATCGCTTCTACAAAGAGCAAGGCCGCTTGGCGACCGAACACGCCCTGCTGGAAGACAACGATGACCGAAAGGGATCGTCGTTGGCGCTGGTCTTGGGCAAAGCGAACTCAAAGGGAGACGCCAAGGTCGACGGCGACTTGGCGAGCCGATTTAGTATCCCGATCAGCGATGGCGGTGTTCGGCTGACCGACGAGCAACTTGCCCTGCGGGACGAGCTGGAATCAAAACTCCGCGATCTTCGCAGTCGGTTCAGCGATGTTGATCCAGGACAGCTTCGCAAACAGGCGCTTCCGATCCTCTTGGAGTTGGCAAAGCTGTACGGCGAAGCGGATACGTCGGCGGCCGAACAAGGGCCTGGGAGTGAATGACGTAAATTCTTGGGTAGTGGACGAGGCGACGAGTCCCCGGCTCAATGTTTGGGTAGTGGACGAGGCGACGAGTCCCCGGCAGTCGGCATATTGGCAGGGGACTCGTCGCCTCGTCCACTACCGCCTACCGGAAATGCAAGCAGTGGACTCCTCGCCTCGTCCACTACCGCCTACCGGAAATGCAAGCAGGGGACTCGTCGCCTCGTCCACTACCGCCTTCCGGAAACGCAAGCAGGGGACTCGTCGCCTCGTCCACTACCGCCTACCGGAAACGCAAGCAGGGGACTCGTCGCCTCGTCCACTACCGCCTACCGGAAACGCAAGCAGGGGACTCGTCGCCTCGTCCACTACCGCCTACCGGAAACGCAAGGTGATAAGCAGTATTGGCCTGAAGGCTGGACACCAACTAGACGATGCCCAGCGGGAATCGGAATCGACCATAGGTCATCGGTCCGACGGCGCCGCGTGCCCGTCCAAGTTTGACCAGCATGTCATGGCGGCCATGCTGTCACACGCCGAGGATCATCCGGTTGCGTCGCGATTTCCGATCGATTGGGTGATTCGTGTTTTGTCGATGACTCAAGCGCTGTCGCTATCATCTTGATCCGTCCGGCATGCGTGGTCCGTCGATATGACTCAACGGAAGCTTAGGTCTGGATACGTCTTAGCGCGAACGTGACGTTCCTAGCGTCTGGGTTGCTCTCGCTGATTTGCAAGCATTGCGTTGGACGATGGACTTGTTAGGCACCAATCGCCGGAGTCGATCATTGCGGGGGATTCCCGCAGGCGATCGTTCGGCAATCCCCTGACCACCTTTTCCGGAGACACCTTCCGATGTGGCGTGCATTTTTTATTGCGCTGGGCATCATGGCGATCATCGTCGGTTTCGAATCGCTGGTGATCGACAGTGCGAACATCTATTCCGATCGCGGTTCGAGCGCCAAAGAGTTTTTCAGTCCCTCCACGATCGCCGGACAGACCACGATCACATGGCAGCCCAAAGAGTGGTTTCCGTGGTTGGTGTTGAGCGTTGGATCGCTGATCGTGATCTACTCGTTCACGCTTCCCCAGCGATTCAGGCCCAGCGGTGATTGAGCATCGCGGTGATTGAGCATCGCGGTGATTGAGCATCCTGTCCGGATCCCGCGCGGAGCTTTGGACTCGATCAACCGGTGCGTGATGCGTGATGAAACCATGGCGTCCCATGGCGGCTCGTTTCGGCACGGATTGGCGGCGGGCTCCGGCATCTGCGGTGCCGCGAAAAACGAGTGCCGCACTCGATCCCCCCGAATGATATCAACATTCCGGGCAGATAGTGGCGGATCAAGTCGCCTTAGGTGCCCTGATGGTGGACGCCGGCTTCCGTGGCTTGACGACGGTTTCAAGCCTGCTTACCTTCGCATTAGCAAGTCCGAAGTGTCTCGACTGACAACATTAGGCCATCTAATACTGGATCACGATTGCAACTACGAACGCTTGAGATTTTCTGTGACGTCGCCCAGCTGCGTAGCTTTTCCAAAGCTGCGGACGCTCGTGGCGTGACGCAGAGTGCGGCCAGTCAAGCGATCCAGCATCTCGAAGAATCACTCGGCGTTCAACTGATCGATCGTTCGACACGGCCGTTGTCGCTGACCGCCGCGGGGGCCAACTATCACTGCGGACTGCGAGAGATTTTGGCGGCGTATCACCGTTTGGAAGAGCGCGTGATCACGGCCGGGCGGGGCTTGACCGGACCGTTGCATGTCGCGGCGATCTACTCGGTGGGACTGAGTTACATGCCCGAAGCGATCGAGGAGTTCGGTCGTTTGTATCCGGATGTCGATGTGCGAATCGGTTACGGTCAGAACGAGGCCGTGATCCGAAACGTGCTCAACGGCGATGCGGAGATCGGGCTGATCAGTTTCCCCAAGACGAACAAGCAACTCGTCGTGGTGCCGTGGCAGAAGGAACCGGTTCGCCTGGTTTGTGCCTCTGGGCATCCACTGGCTCGCCGCAACGAAGCGGAGTTGTCGGATCTGGATGGCATCGAGATGATCGGATTCGACCGCAGTCTTGAGTTGCGTCGGATGATCGACGCGACGCTGAAACGCTCCGGGATCCGCGTGGATTTTCGAAACGAATTTGACAATGCCGATTCGATCGTGCGTGCGATCCAGGCCAACGACGGTGCGGGGTTTCTGCCCGAGGCGGCGGTGCGGCGGGAAACCGCGACCGGTGCGTTGCGAGTGGTGGCCTGTCGTGCGTTACGGATGGTCCGTCCGCTTGGGATCGTGTTCCGGCGTTCGGGCCGGCCGAGTGCCGCCGGTTACGAATTCGGATCGCTGTTGTTGGGCCGCCCGTTGGAACCCGACCGAGACAAACCCGGCGGACGCGGCCGGCACAAGTCGCAATCGCAGGGGCCGCCGATCGTCCCCGGGACTTCCGTCGTCGCTTAGAACGCTGCGACACCCCTTTTCAAATCACACACCAACCAAGACCACGGTTCGCATCGGCAGAGGCGAATCATCCCCACACACGAAACTGAAGCCTTCACTCCGATGACATCAACGAAAGAAATCGAGATGCGTGATCCACTGTTTCACCTGCCCAAGAAGCAAGGGTTGTATGACCCTGAGCACGAGAAAGATGCGTGTGGGGTCGGGTTCATCGCTCATATCAAGGGTGTTCCCAGCCATCAAAACGTGCTCGATGCCGACGAGATTCTCCGCGCGATGGATCACCGTGGTGCCTGCGGTTGCGAACCGAACACCGGTGACGGCTGCGGCATGATGTGTGGGCTGCCACACAAGTTTCTCGCCAAGGTGGCCAAGGAAGACTTGGGCGTGGACTTACCCGAGCCGGGGCGATTCAGTGCCGGGTTGGTTTTCCTACCGCAGGACGACGCCGAGCGGGCCGAGTGCAAGCAGACGATTGAAAAGCTGATCGCCGATCGCGGTCAGGTGTTCTACGGCTGGCGTGACGTGCACCAGGCGACCGATTTCGCCGATGTCGGTCCCACCGCGCGTGCCGCCGAACCGGTGATCGAACAGTTGTTTGTCGGTGCCGCCGATGGACTCAAGGGCGAAGCGTTCGAGCGTGAGCTGTACATGATTCGCAAGCGTGCCAGCCACCTGTTGCGCGGCAGCAAGACGCTCAAGCAGGCGCTGATGTTCTACATTTGCTCGCTCAGCACCAAGGTGATCATCTACAAGGGGATGCTGACGCCGGCGCAGCTGTTGCCGTACTTCCCCGATCTCCGCGACCCGGATTTCGAAACGCACCTGGCGATGGTCCACAGTCGATTTTCGACCAACACGTTCCCCAGTTGGGACCGCGCCCAGCCGTTGCGATTCATGAGCCACAACGGCGAGATCAACACACTGCGTGGCAACAGCAACTGGATGAAGGCGCGTCAGGGGACCGCCGAAAGCAAGTTGTTCGGCGACGAGTTGCAAAAACTGTTTCCCGTCGTCGAGCCCGATTGCAGCGATTCGGGAACGTTCGACAACGTGCTTGAGTTCCTGTTGATGAACGGGCGCACGTTGCAGGAAGCCATCATGATGATGGTTCCCGAAGCCTGGCAGAAACACGACTCGATGAGCGAAGACAAGCGGGCGTTCTACGAGTATTTCTCGTGCATGATGGAACCCTGGGACGGTCCGGCATCGATCGCGTTTACCGACGGCAAGTACATCGGCGCGACGCTCGACCGAAACGGTTTGCGTCCCAGTCGTTACTACGTCACCCACGACGACCGCGTGATCATGGCCAGCGAGGTCGGTGTGTTGCCGGTCGATCCGGCCATCGTCAAAGAGAAGGGCCGTTTGCAGCCGGGCAAAATGTTCCTGATCGATTTTGAACAGGGGCGACTGATTCCCGACGAGGAGCTGAAAACCAATTTCGCCAAAGCGATGCCTTATGGCGACTGGCTCCGTCAAGAACGCATCCGGCTGTCGGACCTGCATCCGGAAGCGGAACCGCACGGGTTTGACAGTGACACGCTGCTGCACCGCATGCAGGCGTTCGGGTACACCAGCGAAACGATGAATTTCATGTTGCGTCCGCTGGTCCGAGACCTGCGTGACCCGGTCGGTTCGATGGGCAACGACAGCGCGCTGGCGTGTCTGTCGGACAAGCCCCGCATGATCTATGACTATTTCAAGCAACTGTTCGCGCAAGTCACCAACCCGGCGATCGATTCGATTCGCGAAGAGGTGATCATGTCGCTGGAATGCTACATCGGGCCCGAGCAAAACCTGTTGGACGCGACGCCGGCGCACTGCCACCGTTTGTTGGTCGAGCACCCGATTCTGACCAACGAGGAACTCGCCGCGCTGTCCCACATCAACCACGAAGGCTGGCAAAGTCGCGTGATCGACATCACGTTCGATCGCAGCGAAGGCAAGGCGGGGCTGCAAGCAACGTTGGACCGAATCTCGGCAGAGGCGGAATCGGCGGCCGACGACGGGATTGAATTGGTGGTGCTTTCGGACCGCAAGATCGGACCCAACCGTGTCCCGGTCAGCGCCCTGTTGGCCACCGGAGCGGTCCATCATCACTTGGTCAAACAGGCCAAGCGGACGCGAATCGGTTTGGTGATCGAAACGGGTGAGGCTCGCGAGGTCCACCACCACTGCCTGTTGATCGGTTACGGTGCCGATGCGATCAATCCCTACCTGGCCTTTGAAGCCCTCTGGCAAGCACGCCGCGACGCGTTGATGGACCCGTCGCTGGATGATGACAAAATCGTCGCCAGCTATCGCAAGGGTGTCGCCAAGGGCATGCTGAAGGTGATGGCCAAGATGGGCATCAGCACGCTGCAAAGCTACAAGGGTGCCCAGATCTTTGAAGCCTTGGGATTGAAGGACGAGGTGATCGCCAAGTGCTTCGTCGGAACGGCCAGCCGAATTCAGGGCGTTTCCTTTGACGTGATCGCCGAAGAAACGCTCCGTCGCCACGCGTTGGGCTATCCCAAACGCAAGAGCGATAACTTGCCGACCCTGCCCAACCTGGGCGAGTACCACTGGCGGGCCGAAGGTGAAAAGCACGCCTGGTCGCCCGATTCGATCGCCGACTTGCAGATCGCCGCGCGGAACAACAACGAAGACGCCTACTGGAAGTTCGCTGAAAAAATCAATTCCGACAACCGCTCGCGCTGCACCCTCCGCGGGTTGCTGCGGTTCAAGGAAACCGGAAACTCGATCCCGTTGGAAGAGGTTCAACCGGCGTCGGAAATCGTCAAACGGTTCTGCACCGGCGCGATGAGCTTCGGCAGCATCAGTGCCGAATCACACGAGACGTTGGCGATCGCGATGAACCGTCTGGGCGGGAAAAGCAACACCGGCGAAGGGGGTGAAGACCCGTTGCGATTCCAACCGCTCGAAAACGGCGATTCCAAACGTTCGGCGATTAAACAAGTCGCCTCGGGCCGCTTCGGCGTCACGATCGAATACTTGACCAATGCCGACGAGATCCAGATCAAGATTTCGCAGGGAGCCAAGCCGGGTGAAGGCGGTGAGCTGCCGGGGAAGAAGGTCGATGACAACATCGCCCGGATTCGTTACAGCACGCCGGGTGTGGGCCTGATCAGTCCTCCGCCGCACCACGACATCTACTCCATCGAAGACCTGGCGCAGTTGATTCACGATTTGAAGAACGCGAATCGTGCCGCCCGGATCAGCGTCAAACTGGTTTCTGAAGTCGGCGTCGGTGTGATCGCCAGTGGTGTTGCCAAGGCGTTCGCCGATCACATTCTGATCTCCGGCGACACCGGCGGAACCGGGGCGTCGCCGTTGACCAGTATCAAACATGCCGGTTTGCCATGGGAGTTGGGGATTGCCGAGACGCACCAGGTGCTGGTGTTGAACAATCTGCGTAGCCGCGTGGTGTTGCAGACCGACGGTGGACTGAAGACCGGACGCGACGTCGTCATCGCCGCATTGCTCGGGGCCGAAGAGTTCGGCTTTTCGACCGCGCCGCTGATCACGCTCGGTTGCATCATGATGCGGAAGTGCCATCTGAACACCTGCCCGGTCGGGATCGCGACTCAGGATCCCTACCTGCGTGAGAAGTTCACCGGCAAGCCGGAGCACGTCGTCAACTACCTGTTCATGGTGGCCGAAGAAGCGCGTCGCCTGATGGCCGAGCTCGGTTTCCGAACGATCGATGAGATGGTCGGCCGCAGCGACGTGTTGCACACCGACGACGCGATCAAACACTGGAAAGCGGACGGTTTGGATTTGACCGCGATCTTGCGAGTCGCCACCAAGCCGCACCCGGATGTTCAAGTGATTTGCAGCCAGACCCAAGATCACGGGCTGGAAAAATCATTGGACATGACGGTGTTGTTGGACCAGGCACGCAAGTCGATCGAAACCAAGGAGCCGATTGTGATCGAATCACCGATCATCAACATCAACCGGACCGTGGGAACGATCCTCAGCAACGAGGTCGCCAAGGTCTACGGCCAAATGGGGCTGCCCGACGATACCATTCGACTTCAATTGACCGGATCGGCGGGCCAAAGTTTGGGGGCCTTCTTGGCCCACGGCATCACCATCGATCTGGAAGGCGACGCCAACGATTACGTCGGCAAGGGGCTCAGCGGTGGCCGCATCATCGTCTATCCGCCCAAGCAGAGCAGTTTCAAGTCGCAAGACAACATCTTGGTCGGCAACGTGTGCTTGTACGGGGCGACCGGCGGAGAAGCGTTTTTCCGCGGTCGTGCGGCCGAGCGGTTCTGTGTGCGAAACAGTGGAGCCAAGACCGTCGTCGAAGGCGTCGGCGATCATGGTTGTGAATACATGACGGGCGGGCGCGTCGTGATCCTCGGCGAAACCGGTCGGAACTTTGCCGCCGGAATGTCCGGCGGGATCGCCTACGTCTGGGATCGCAGCGGTGATTTCAATATCAAGTGCAACCTGGCATTGGTGGAACTGGAGCGGATCGACGATTCGGATGAGGAAGCCGAAATCAAAGAGTTGATCACTCGGCACAAGCAGTACACCGGTAGCGAAGTCGCCGCCGAAGCACTCGAGGATTGGGACACGTTCCTCTCACAGTGCGTCAAAGTCATGCCCGTGGACTACAAACGCGTGCTGCTGGCACAGAAAGAGCAAGCGGCCCCAGTGGGGTAAGCTTCCAGCTTGCCAACGAGTAAGCACGCAAGCTTCCAGCTTGCCGCAACAACTTCATTTCCAATCCATCCAAAACGTTAGACCAAGAGCAGACTGATGGGAAAGCCAACCGGATTCAAAGAGTTTGATCGTAAAAAAGTACCGTGGCGATTGCCGGTCGTTCGGCTGAACGATTACGACGAAATCTACACCGAACACAAAATCGATCACCTCCGCGAACAAGGCGCCCGTTGCATGGATTGCGGCGTCCCGTTTTGTCAGTCCGGCACGGGGTGTCCGATCGATAACTTGATTCCCGAATGGAACGACTTGGTCTACAACAATCGTTGGAAGGAAGCGATCGAGCGGTTGCACAAGACCAACAACTTTCCCGAGTTCACCGGACGCACTTGTCCGGCGCCGTGCGAGGGATCCTGTGTGTTGGGGATCAATCACCCGCCGGTGACGATCAAGAACATTGAAAACGCGATCGTCGACCGGGCTTGGGAAGAGGGCTGGATCGTGCCCGAACCGCCGGAAAGCCGGACCGGTAAATCGGTCGCGATTGTCGGCAGCGGCCCGGCCGGTTTGACCGCGGCGGATCAGTTGAACAAAGCCGGTCACAGCGTGACCGTTTACGAACGGGCCAATCGCATCGGCGGATTGCTGCAATACGGCATTCCCAACATGAAGCTTTCCAAAGAGGCGGTCCAGCGCCGCGTGGACAAGATGAGTGCCGAAGGGATCAAGTTCGTGACCGGCGTGAACGTCGGCGTCGACGTGGACCCCAAGGAGTTGGTCAACGACAGCGATGCCGTGCTGTTGGCATGTGGCGCCACGAAACCGCGCGACCTGCCGATCCCGAACCGGGACGCCAAGGGCGTTCATTTTGCGATGGAGTTCCTGACCGCCAACACCCGTCAAAGCGTACACGGAGAGACGCTCGGCGACGGGTTCATCAGCGCCGAAGGCAAAGACGTGATCGTGATCGGGGGGGGGGACACCGGAACCGACTGCATTGCGACCAGTTTGCGACACGGTTGCCGCAGCCTGGTCAATTTCGAACTGCTGCCCAAACCGCCGCAAGAGCGTGCCCCGGACAATCCTTGGCCGGAATGGCCACGCATCTTCCGTGTCGATTACGGACACGAAGAAGCCGAAGCCAAGTTCGGCCGCGATCCTCGCGAGTACCAGATCCTGAGCAAGGAATTCGTCGTCGACGACGCCGGCGAACTTGCGGGCATCAAGACCGTCGAAGTGGAATGGACCAAAGACGCGTCCGGAAAGTGGCAGATGGCCGAGGTCGAAGGGTCCGAGAAACAGTGGCCTGCCCAATTGATCCTGCTGTCGATGGGTTTCTTGGGGCCGGAACAGTACGTCCCCGAATCGCTGGGGATGGAGACCGATCCGCGGAGCAATTTCAAGGCTGAACACGGCCAGTTTGCGACGAACATCGACAAGGTCTTTGCCGCCGGGGACTGTCGCCGCGGCCAAAGCCTGGTCGTGTGGGCGATCAACGAGGGGCGGGGCGCCGCTCGCGCGATCGATCTTTTTCTGCAAGGCGAGAGCAATTTGCCCGCGCCAGGGGTTACGATGGGGACGGCGATGCAAGTCGGTTGACGCCGCGGTTTCCAATTGATGCGCTCGACCGGTAATCAGCCGGTCGGACGCCAGCTGACGGGCCTCGCGCGTTCACGCACGAGGCCCGAACGTGCGCGCGAACCGACTGATCGCGTGGGGAACGTCTACACGCCCCGCGATTGATCACCGCTCTTCTTTGCTTTTCGTTCTCCCACACCCCATCACGACCATGAAACGACGTCAATTCATTGCCACCGGCGCAGCCCTGACCGCCGCACTTGCACAATCCAAGTGGCTCAGCGCCCTGGAATCGGACAACAAGTATCGCAACGAGATCGGTATCCAACTCTACACGCTGCGGAACGAAATCGGCAAGGACGTCGCGGGCACGTTGAAAGCAGTTGCCGAGGCGGGATACAAACAAGTCGAACCGTATGGGTTTCCCGGCGCGGACGACATGATTCGCGAAGCCAAAGCCAATGGGATGGCGGTCCATTCGTCGCACATCAACACCGACGGAATCTTAAAGCCTGACCAGAAAGGCGTTCAGCCGTTTGAAGAGCTGCTCGACAAAGCCAACGACCTGGGACTGACCCACGTCGTGGTCCCGTACCTGGGCGCCGAATTGCGCGGTTCGTTGGACCAGTACAAGCAGGTCGCAGAGCGGTGCAACGTTGCGGCCGAGAAAGCGAAACGCGCGGGCATACAATTGGCCTACCACAATCACGCCTTTGAATTCAAACCGCTTGAGGGCGGCAAGTGTGGTTACGACGTTTTTGTCGACGAGTTTTCCGAGGACATGAAGTTTGAAATCGATGTCTTTTGGGTCGCCGTCGGTGGCTTGGATGCCGCGGATCTGATTCGCAAACTCTCCGGACGCGTGACGCAGTTGCACCTCAAGGACCTGGATCGATCCGTCACGCCGCCGCAATACGACGGCATCCCCAAGGAAGCGTTCAAGGAACTGGGTAACGGCGTGATCCCGATGGAACCGATCCTGACCGCCGCGGCGGATGCCGGCGTGTCACACTGCCACGTCGAGCAAGACCACTCGCCGCACCCGGTCAAAAGCATTCAGCAAAGCGTGGAGTATCTGCGGTCGCTGTAACGCTCGCACTGTGGGTTGCGCTGGACGCTGGAACGCGCTGTTCACTATTCCAATTAGGGGGGTGGTCGGCGACCAGATCGTGGCAGGGTGAAGGGGCCGATCGAAATGGTCATGGCGTTTCGATCGATTTCTTAAGCATTCGTGCGGAAATCCATTTGCACACGGGCAGAATGCCCGGCAAGGTTGAAGTTAACGGGTAGCGTTGATGTCGGCACAGTCTGCCTGACCCGAACACGCACCCGGTCAACATCCCTGGAATCCCCTTGTCGACGCAAGAAACCACGCGTCACCCATAGAACGTGCAGGAGTCTGCCCACAATGTTGCGTCTTTCCGGTACCGCACCGAACATGGACGTCGAGAACGCCATTCGGGATCTTCTTGAGGAAGACGCGTTTTACGATCGCATTGAAAATCGTTCCTCGCACCGCGAGCATTTGGTCCGGCCCGTGACGCTGCTGATCCGGGGGTCTCAGGAAGAAATCATTGCATTTTCGCGAAACGTCTCCGCCGCCGGCATTGGGCTGATCACGCAAGACGAGATCCCCGAGCGATCCACCGCGGTGCTGACGATCGAGTCGCTCAAGGGGGGGCCGATCAAGATGTTGGCGCAATGCCGCTGGTGTCGTGCCTATGGGCCGAACTGGCGGATTTCGGGATGGCAATTCATCAACATGCATCGCTAGTGCCGGGTCTCGTTCAAACGCGGTCGGGCGGGTAACATCTGGCGTCATGGAAAAGACAAACATTGCCATTGTTGGCCTGGGGACTGTTGGTAGCGGTGTTGCCCGTCTGTTGCTTGATCATGGAGACCGCACGGCGCGTCATGCCGGTCGAACGTTGTGGTTGCGCAAGGCGGTCGCCAGAGACCTGACCAAAGCCGCTGCACGGATCGATCTGCCCGAAGGTGTGTTGACCGATTCGATCGATGAAGTCGTCGACGACCCGGAAATCACCGTCGTCGCGCAACTGATCGGCGGGCTCGAACCCGCTCGATCGATCATGCTGCGGCTGCTGGAATCGGGCAAAGACATCGTCACGGCGAACAAGGCGCTGCTGGCCGAGCACGGTCCGGAATTATTCGATCGTGCCCGACAATTGGGACGCAGCATTGCGTTCGAAGCATCCGTGGCCGGCGGCATCCCGATCATTGCCAACATCAGCCAATGCCTGTCGGCCAACCAGCTGCAATCGCTCGAAGGGATCCTGAACGGGACCAGCAACTTCATCGTCAGCCAGATGGACGAATTCGGTTCCAACTATGAAGAAGTCGTCAAAATGGCGCAGGAACTCGGGTACGCCGAAGCGGATCCGACGATGGACGTCGACGGGACGGACGCGGCGCAAAAGCTGGCGATCTTGGCTCACCTGGCGTTCGGTGCCGCCGTCGACTGGAATGACATTCCCAAAGTCGGCATCGACGGGTTGGATCCGGTGGATCTGCGTTACGCGCGGGAATTGGGCTATCGAATCAAATTACTGGCCGTCGCCAATTTGACCGACGACGGCTTGGAATTGTCGGTTTCGCCGACGCTGTTGAAGATCGGGACGCCGCTGGCCGAAGTGCGAAACGCGTTCAATGCGATCCGCGCGATCGGCGATGCCGTCGGCCCCGTGTTCTTCCACGGGCTGGGAGCCGGCCAAATGCCGACGGCGTCCGCTGTCGTGGCAGATTTGATCGACACGGCGGTCGGCCGAACCAAGTTGACCTTTCAAACGCTGGAATATTTCTCCAGCGACAATCCTCCCCGCGCCATCCTCCGCGACGCCGAGACGTTGCGAGGGCGATTTTACCTGAGGCTGCATGTCGCCAATCATCCCGGGACGCTGGCGGCCATCGCCAACGTTTTGGCCAAGCATGCGATCTCGATCGCCTCGGTGATCCAGCACGAAACCGAAGCCGCCGGCGGGGATCTGGAACTGGTGCCGCTGGTGATCATGACGCACGAAGCGACCGAGGGCGCGGCGAAGTTGGCGACGGCGGAGATTGAATCGCTGACTGCCGTCCAAGGTCCCGTCACGCGATTCCGCGTAAAAGAATAGCTTCGTCGGACACCCGCCGGTTCGTGCCGGCGTGCGAGCATGCACTGTTGACGACGAAAACGTTGCCCAGGCGAATCAAACCGCTGCGGCGCTCGCCAGACCATAGGCGAGAATGGTTTGCTGCAGCAGGCTTTCGGCCGCTTCGTCCAGGGGCGTCATCGGCAAACGCAATTCTCCCGTGTCGCGTCCGACCATCCGCATCGCGGCTTTGACCGGGATCGGGTTGGTGGCCAGCCCCAACATGTTGCTGCACAGGCCGAACAACTGGTGGTGCATCTTGCGAGCGAGTTCGTAATCACCGCTGCTGGCCGCCTGGACCAATTTGATCATGTCGCCGGGAACCAGATTGCCGACGACCGACACGACGCCTTCGGCTCCGACGCTCATCATCGGCAACGTCAGCGAGTCGTCGCCGGAGAGCACGGTCAAATCGGTCGTGCCGACGATCGCCGAGCACTGGTCCAGTTTGCCCGTCGCTTCCTTGACCATCGTGATGCCCGGCAGTTCGGCCAATCGCTGGATGGTCGACACGTCGATCTCTTTTCCGGTGCGGCCGGGGATGTTGTAGACACAGACCGGAATGTCGACCGCTTCGGCAACCGCTTTGAAGTGTTGGTACAAGCCCTCTTGGGTCGGCTTGTTGTAATAGGGTGCGACCTGCAGCGTCGCATCGGCACCCTCGTCGGCGGCCCGTTTCGTCAGACGCAATGCTTCGGCGGTGCTGTTGCTGCCCGTACCGGCCATCACTTTCGCGCGTCCGGCGACGCACTGAATCGTCTCGGCGATCACGCGCTCATGCTCGTCGTGCGTCAATGTCGGCGATTCGCCGGTCGTCCCCACGGGAACGATGCAACGCGTGCCCGCTTCGATCTGGAATTCGATCTGCTGTTTCAACCGGTCGTAGTCCACTCCACCGTTGGCAAAGGGCGTGATGATGGCGACCGATAGTCCGGCGAAATCAGATCCACGACGCTGGGTCATAAGGAGTCCCTGGGGTGTTGAATTTTTAACGAGTGTAGGGTCGAAACGAGCGCAGCAGCCTACCGCGGATCAGGAAAAACACAATTCCCCGGACCGTCGCCTTGCCGAATTGGTTCGGCAAAAAGACCAAAATCGCCAGCAAAATGGTTGCTGAAGTCGCCACGACCAGCGTCGGCGCTTTCCACCACGGCCGATACTCGAACTTCACACGCCAACTTCCTGGTGGGATGACCACCGCCTGGTTCAAGTGGCTGCTGCGGAAAACCGGCAGCGATCGGGAGGAATCACCGGTGACGGAGTCCAGCCGGGCCTGCCAATTCCCGTCCTGATAGACACAGCGTTCCAGGACGCAGCGGGTGTCGCAGCGGACGATGATCGTTCCGTCGGCCACGCGTTCGACGCGTGCCGATCGCCCGGCGGACCGCCCGGCGGACCGCCCGGCGGACCGTCCGGCGGACCGTCCGGCGGACCGTCCAGCCGAGCGTGTGGTGGAACCAGCCGGCGGTGCTGCGGCCGAGCGGGACGCCGGTGGAGTCGCCGCGAGGTGTGGCAAGGGCAGTCCGCGGTGACGGCCGAATTCTGGGATCAACTCACGCAACGGTGTTTCCGGCAACCAATCGGTGAAAACGCGGACGTCGCGGATCGGTTCGGTCAACCGGCGTTCCACCGAGACCAATGTCATTCCATCGGCGGCTGTGGCCGAGTGGCCGTCGACGTGCGAGACCGCTCCGATCGCCAGCCACTGACGGATCGCCTTCCAAAACGCCGAGCGCTGTTCGCGATCGAGACTCTGTAGGTGGTGGTTGCAAGACCACCAGAACTCTCCGTAGCTGCGACTCTTGATACTGACCATGCTGTTGAACACCGCCTGTCGATGAACCAGGTGCCAACGTCCGAACCAGGCAATCCGTTCGCTTGCGGCGACTTCCAGCGGGCGATCGATCGATCCGGTGGTCCGCCATCGCTGCGGCCACATCCCGGCCTGCGTGCGTAGGGTGCGTGTTCGCGGGATCGGTGCCGGACTTGCCTGGTGTGCCAACTGTCGTTCCCGCCAAACGTCCACCCGGGGCAATAAGGTCGACGTGTTGACGATCGTATCCATGGCGATCAAGGCGACCCAAGCACCGCCGATCCAGATCGCGGGCCGGCGCTGTTCTTGCCACTCCCCCAACCAACGCAATCCGACCAGCACACCCAACACCGCGACCGTCCACCAACACGACGCACGAATCAACGTCAGGCTGCCGGCGACGTCCAGCGGTCCCCAATATTCATCGATCGGAAGCCTGTCGGGGTCGATCGATAGCCAGCGTTCCCATTGCTGGCTAGCCAAGTGCGCCAACACGCCGCCGGCGACAAAACCAACCAGCAGCATCAACGCCAAGGGCAATTCACGTCTGTCACGCTGGGACGAAATCCACTGCGCCGCGACCATGGAACTGGCGATGGCAAAGATCGGTAACCATTTCACCGGATAGCGAAACGAACTGTAGCCGGGAATCCACTGACAGAGCATCCAAAACGGTCCCCCGACGGCGCTGTCGCTTTGCTCGAGTACACCGGGGATCTGCTGCAGCCACCAGACCAGTCCGAAATGTCCGAAGCAAATCGTCAAGCTGACCAGCGAGACGGCCAGCCAAGGTTCGGCAAGATAGCTTCGCGGCCGCGCCAGACGGCAAAGCAGTGCAAACCCCACGACCAAACCTGCGTACAGCGACGGCGTCCACATCCGTCCTTCGCCCGGAATCACGTTGGCGATCCGTCGATGGATGGGAAACAGACTGCCGAAGGGACGTGGTGAGACGGTTTCGATGGCGTGCCAGGGGGCGAGCGAAAACTCGTAGACCTCGTTGCGTTGGGCAACACGCGCCGCGCGAACACTTTGCCGACTCCAATCCAACGACGCCGCGATTTGAATCGAGCTGATCCCGACGGCCAACGCACAACCGCTCACACCGACGACAAAGGTGCGGACGAACTCGCTTTGCCACCACGTCCGGCCTTGATCACGGGCTTGTCGAAGTTGACTCCTGGCTTGGAACAGCGAGATCGCACTGGCTGTCATCACGCAGTGCAGTGCCGACTGGGGATCGCCGCCGAGCACCATCATGGCCAAAGCGGTGGCGGCGACCACAATCCGCCGACGCGTCGAACGAGATCGGCCCGCCAAGGTCATCGTCGGCAGGCAGGCCCCCAGGGCCAACGGAATCCACGCCGCGCCGACCAAGAATGGAGGGTTGCAACACAGCGAGAAAACGCTGCCCGAGAGTGGATAAACGATTGCCGCCACGAGCACCCCTAGCGGCCGGCAGCCGATCGACTTGGCCAGCCAGGCCGCGGCGGCGGAGGCCAACAACAGATGAACGATCAAATAGATGCTCATCAAGGACTCGTTGGACAGCCGATCGCTGGCCAGCGGAAACGAATACACCAACCATCGCAGCGGGTACATCACCGCCGTCGACGTCTCACCGATCAGGGGCATGCCGGTGTGATCGAGCGGGTTCCAAAACGGAAGCCACTGAGTGGCCGTCCGCTCGGCCACGTAGTCATACAGCGGCAAGTAAAAATGGTTGACGTCGCGAAAGGCAATGCGTTTTCCCAACAGCGTCGGCCAAGTCGATCCCAGAATGACGGCAACGACCAAGGCTACCGACGCAAGACATCGGATCACGTCACCAGGCCCTTGGTCACGGTCATGAAGACATCTTCCAAGGTCGGGGCGCGATCATTGAACGAACGCAAACGAACTCCTTCGGCGATCATCGTCTCCATCAGCGTCGCCAAGCCTTCGTCGTCGGTTTCTAGTTCGGCGACGATGCAGGTCGGTTCTTGTTCGATCGATCGCAAGGCAGGGCTGCTGCGCAAGATCGACAGCCCGGCCTCTTCACCCGCAACGAACTGAATCTCGACGTGCCGGTTTCGTCGGATCTGTCGATAGACCGTTTCGATCGGACCGCTCATCAACAGTTGTCCGCGTTCGATGATGCCGATCGAAGTGCAGCAGTCCGCCAGTTCGGTCAGGATGTGGCTGCTGATCAGAATCGTTTTGCCCATCCGTCGCAATTCTTTGAGCAACTCTTTCACTTCGACGCGGGCGCGGGGATCCAGACCGCTAGCCGGTTCATCCAGAATCAAGACCGGCGGGTCGTGCACCAGGGTTTTGGCCAGACACAGTCGTTGTTTCATGCCGCGAGACAATCCGTTGACAAAATCGTCGCGTTTGTGAGTCAGATCCAACAGTTCCAGGACGTTGTCGATGATCTGTTTTCTGTCCTTGCGTCCGATCCGGTAGGCGACGGCAAAGAAATCCAAAAACTCCCAGACCCGCATGCCGTCGTACACGCCAAAGTTGTCGGGCATGTAGCCGACGGCCTGACGAACGCCGACCGGATCGGCCATCACGTCACATCCGGCGACTTCGCCGCGACCGCGTGTGGCCCGCAACAGCGTAGCAAGAAATCGAATCGTGGTGCTTTTGCCCGCACCGTTGGGGCCGATGAATCCGAACGTCTCCCCGGCTTCAATCTGAAGATCCAACTCCTGCACCGCGGTGAAGTCTCCATAGTCCTTTCCGAATCCTGTCAACGTAATCATCTCACTCGCTCTCCGTCGGCGGCGTCTTGTTGTTGGTCGTGTCTGTTGCTTCCGAATCCGGTTTTGAATCTTCCGATTCCGGTGTCGTGGTCTCGATGCGGTTCACACGGCGAAAGTCACTGACAAGATTTTTGTCGGCGACCGGTTCGGGCAGATCAGCATGTTTCAGGTGAATGATGGCGATGGTCTGCGCCGTTCGCTGGCTCGCCGCGGGGGAGATTTCGAGTCCATCGAGCGCACCAACGATTCGTGCGATCAAGCGGATCGTGCCGTTGGGAACGGAATCGGTCGCCGCCAAACGTCTCATCAGGTCGTCGGCTTGCATCGGCAAATCGTTGGCAACCGTTGAACGCTCGGTCGTGTTAAACTCAACCGTCTTGGTCTCCCCGCGATTCAAGGTCCCGACCACGGCGATTTCGGTGTCTCCTTGATCATTCTTTCGCACCACGAGCGTGTCTGAAAACTCGATGTCGGCTTCGCTGGTCAAGGTGCTGTCGCCGTCGAATTCGATTGCGCCGCCCAGGTCCACCATCTCTTCACTGTGGACGTAGCGCATTCGGTTACTGTTGACGGCAAAGTCAGCCAGCGATGGGCCTTCTTCGAACGAGGTGCGGATGAGCGGTTGGATGTCGGTGTTCGGATCCGGCTCGTTGTCGAGCGGGACTGCGATGCCGTCGACTGTGCGAAATTGCAACGCGTAGCGGCTGGAGAGTGAATTGTAGATGCCGATCATGCGGGTCAAATGCGCGCGGGGGTATTCGGCGTGTCCTTCCAGGATCGCGAGTTCCGTCGTGCTGCGGGCAAATCCGATATCCAGCCTTGCTTGCCGGGCGGCAAACGCCGCACCGATCACGGCGATCAGCGGGACCGCAAACCAAGCGTACTCCAACCGGTTCATCAAGCGAAACACGAGATAGTTGATCGGCACCAACACGATCAAATAGATCGCAAGCGATCGAATCACCAGGGCGGAACCCGGTATCTCAATTCCCGCTTCGCTGGTTAGCTTTTGTTGCAGCATCGTGATCGCGTCGCTGGAATCGTTCCAGGCGGAAATGCCCGTCACCGCGTCCACTCTGGAAAACGAGTCGAAGGGACTGTTCTTCTTTTTCTCCTCGTCGTCGGAGCCGGCGAGCAGACTGTCGCGGGTGGTGATGCGGAATCGGGAGTTCACCGCGGCGTCGCTGCGGAGCGTGGTTCCTTGGAAGAACAATCGCAGTTCGCTCGCGTTGTATCCTTGTTCGGCCAGTTCTTCTTGGCTGACGTCGCCGAAATTGGGTTCAACGTATTCCCGCGGGGGACGATTTAAAATCACGCTATTGACGAAGCTGTCGTACGAGTCCCACGCTTCGACCCAGTTGTCGGTCAAATCGAACCGCGGTTGGATGACCGTGCCGCGACCGATCCGTCGCGTCAAAACGAGTGACGCCGTGTTGTCGATGGCCGATGCGTCAGGATCGAGTCGCCCGTCGATGGCGATGTGGCTGATCTGAGAGCGAACCAATTCGATTTGTTTTTGCAACGATCGATCCGTCGCGACCGAGTTCTTGGTCAATAACTCCGCCGCCGCGTTACCGTCCAGTTCGATGTTGCTGGTCGGGACCAGCGGCAACACGTCGGACAGCGAGGTGTTGGCGATGGCATCGCTGGCCGCCGGCCCGTTGACGATCAAACGACCGCCGAAACGAATCCAGTCGGCCAGCGCGGTGTGTTGCTGCGGCGTCAACGCGTCTTCGGACAGATCGTCCCACAGCACCACGGCGGTGCTGGACCAGTCCAACATCGTCTCCGGTAACGGCAACAAGTCACCGGCATCAGGCACGACGACGCGATAGTTGCTGTGTCCGGTCGGGTCTTGGATCTCCGATTCAAACGATCGAGTCCAGTTGGCCGTTTGCAGACGCGTGAATCGCTCCGGACGCTTGCTCAGCACGACGAAAAAATACTCGCTGCCACGCATCACGTTGAACGGTTGACCACCGGTATCCAAGATGCCGCCGCTGCGAGGGACGAAACGGCTGGACAGGTTGACGCGTCGTATGTCGATGGAATTGGGAGTCGGGCATCGGAAACGGAAATCAAAGCCCCGCATCTGGCCTTTGGGCAAAACCACCGGACGAACCGACTGCAGGCTTTGGATCGTCCCGGTGCGTTCCATGTTGACGTCGCGCAGAATCACCTCCGATCGACTGGACAGTTCTCCGCGGGTGTCCGCCTTATTGCTGCGGATCGACTGCTCCGCCGTCATCCAGTGCCCCGGTTTGACTGCGCCGATCGACTCGCTTTGGTCCGATGGGAACACGATCGCCGAGCGAGTCGAATAGGCCTCCTGCGGAGCATTCTCTTTTTCTGCGTTGGGGTCGGTCGTCGGGGTCGTCGTGCAGCCTTCACAGCCGACGATCAGCGGGACGGTCAGCAAGGCAAACAGGAAAAACGCGAAACGCGGCATTCGAAAAATCGACGTGGGAAAGTGGCAGGGGAGACGAGTCGGGGGCGGCCCCGTCCGAACCGTGACTAGTGTACGCGATTGGTGCGCCCGAGAGGATTCCCGATGCCCAGATTAGCCAAGTGGCGAGGCGTATCGCTGACGTAGCGACGCTCGCCAGAGCGTGGAAAACGCCGGGGATCCACCTTCTGGCGAAGGTAGCGACGTTGGAAAGGGGATTCACGATGTTTCTTGAACTACACCGCGCTGTCCAGCGAGGTTCTCCGTAGGACCAGTCGTTGTGCGGCAGCTTACGTCACCCCATCACTCTGCCCTGTATCATTCTGCCATCCCTGCCCTGATTCACACCGACTTGACGGGCCACGGTGCACGTTGGACCCGTAGGGAAATATCAGCTGAGACCAGTTGCCTTTTCATGCCCAGACGGCTTCACGCGCCTGCCATCTCGTGGACCGTGGCGTTGGTCATGTGTTTCCACAGCACTTTGGCTGCATCGAGATCGCCTTGCCTCGCCTGGCCGCGGCCGTAAACGATCCGGTCGTATGCTGCGGTCAATCGGCCCGTCGCGGATTCGACCGGTGCAAACAGTGCCCGCGCATCATGCCGCTGCTTCGTCGCCAGCCTCAATCGTAAACCAAACTCGGAGAACGTTTCGTCTCGGTTGCGCTCAAACCCACGTTCACGGGACCAGGCTTCAAATGCTTGGCAGGTCATCACCACCACACGCCGAGGATCGGTCTCATGACCGATCGGATTTCGGAACGAAGCAAACGGTCGCCGTGGGGCGTCGCGAAGTTTTTCTGGGCCGATCGCGTCCGCCAATCCGGTTGCGTCGCGTTCGCGCCAGAACAACGACTGCCACCACAATGCCAACCGTTCCCGCATTTGATACAGATAGAACGCAACGATCGCCAACAGTCCGAGTATCAACAGCAATCGAAACAGACCGCTGACGGCGGGCAACACATCAGGCAGCGACGGCATCGAACTGCTGGACGACGAGCTGGATGTCTCCGCCGCATCTCCTCGCTCGGCCGTGCTCTCCGATTCCTCGGAGTCCGTTTGACCGTCACGCTGTGGATCTTCCGACCGATTCTCTTGCTTCGGTGCAGGCTCACCGGAAGCCGACTCGTTAGACGACTGCTCGGAGTCCTCGCGCTGCGACGAGTCGTTCTTCGATGAATTTTGTGACCCGTCCTTTTCACGTCGTTGCTTGCCACGATCGGTCGATTCGGCTGATCGTGACTGTTTCTGAGCGTCGGGATCAGACGATTGCTGTTGTCCGGATTGCTGTTGTCCGGATTGCTGTTGTCCGGATTGCTGTTGTCCGGATTGCTGTTGTCCGGATTGCTGTTGTCCGGATTGCTGTTGTCCGGATTGCTGTTGTCCGGATTGCT
>WCIL01000047.1:0-62977 GCA_033042175.1 Phycisphaera sp. RhM | reverse complement strand
GTAGCCGGAGGTGAGCGAAGCGACACCTCCGGACATCCGGTCCCCCGTCAGACGCGACCCCGAAGGGTGTCGAAGCAAATGACGTCGGCGCCCTCGGACCCGGCCAGCCCGCACGCTCAAGCTCACCAATCAACTCCTTTGCGAACGCAGACAGCCGCACCGCCGGCGGATGGTTTTGCCGCGACCCCGTCGGGGGTCGAGGGGACTGTGGGACGTGCTTCCCGGAGGTGGCGCTGCGCTAACCTCCGGCTACTCGCTGAAATCCCTTCGGGATACTCGGTTCGCTGCCGCTCTCGTTTGACACCAAACGGAGTGATGCTTGTTAGCGGCAAGGCTCGCGCCCAACAGCTAAAAAATGCTTCGCAGCGTCGCCCAACGCCCGCGGCTTCGGCATAGATTTTCGCTTTCCTGACGCTAACGTTTTCTATGTTTGTTCGTGATGAAGCCTCGGAGGGCTGGCACAATGCTTGCAAGTGGCGTCAGCCACCGGAATGACCACGGAGGCCTGAAAGGCCGGCACAATCGGTCTGATGAACCGCGGGTACTGCTAAGAGCTGGGGAATTGTGTCGGCCCGCTGGGCCTCAGAGATTCCGTGCAACCATCTCCGGTGGCTCACGCCACCGGCATTCACTCTGCCGGCCCTCCGGGCCTAGCAGACTTCGCCTATCCGGCGAAACGCGATGGATAGAAAACGTTAGAGTCTGCCGCTTTTCGATGCGCAGCCAACAGGGCGTCTTTTCGCACGTTCTCGCGGATCGTGCTTGCCATCGCGGGCACCGAATTAGATCAGGTGGGGTACGCACCCTGCTTGCCACACCCGGGGTTTTGAAGAACGCGCACGCGGGAAGCATAAGCCACGTGTTCACCGTTGAGACTCGTTCGGCGGGGCCATCCGCGCGACCGCTCGACGAAATCGTAGCCGATCGAGCCGATATTGTTCGATACGTCGCCCATGACTGCGAACCAGATGCGTCAGCCACACCATCCAGTGCATTCGGTCAGGCTCGAATCCCAGTTTTTCGATCACCCTGCGAGATCGGTGATTGGATGCGAAGCAAGATGCAAAAACGACCAATCGGGGATCTTCATCAAACAACTGCGCGAATAACTCAGTGAGCGCCCGCGGCATCACGCCCTGGCCCCAGTGCGATTTGGCAAGGTTCCATCCACACTCACAGGAACGGCGTCCTCCCTCCGGCCCCGGACCAAAATACTGCATCACGTGCCCGACCAAAAAGCAGTCGTCAAAGATCGACGTGCAACGAAAGGAGATGCCCAGGACGTTGGGGCGACCGGCCAGTTTTTTTTTGAACGACGCGGGCGTCTCGCCCTTCCGGGGCTGGTACTGATGGCGCAACACATCGGGGTCATTGCGCAGGGCGAAGATCGCGTCGATGTCTGCGATTTCAGTTGGTTTGATGGTAATCGCCATGCCCAGCCGTCCTCCGTTTCGATTCGATCACTCGCAACGCAAGGGAACGCCCCACAATGTAATCGGGCACCGGCTGAATCCGCCACCATTCGACTTCGGGGGTGAAACGTGAACGATACCGCCGGATGTGTGTCGACGTCGTAGCGGCCTGTCATTTTCAGCCCGCATGCGTTAGCAAGGGGCCACGCGGCGCCCCTCGCTCACGCGTTGCGCCTGGCATCATTGCGTTGGGTTCCGAACATCGATTAAATCGACAGGCCGGTACGGTATCGGTTGACAACCGAAGGCTTTAAAGTAGTGTCGCACCGGGCTGAACCGGCGACTGAATCGGGGATGCTGCGAGTTGATCCGCCTGCTGTGAAACATGCGGTGCCGTAGTGATTCTGTTTGTTGATTGATCGGCTTTTCTTATTGTTGGCGGGCGTCCGTCCTGAACTACATCGGCGAGGACACCTAAAATGTTTCACGCTTCGGTAAACCTTCACCTCGAAGATCCGCTGCTGAATATGGCAACGGTCTTGGTGACCGGAATCATCGGCGGCGAACTGTTCGCCCTCCTCCGCTTGCCCAAGGTGACAGGATGGATCGCCACGGGCATTCTGCTTCGCTGGATCGCCCTTCCAGGCATGGACACGGGGGTGAATCCCAAAGCCTTGGATCGATTTTTGCCGTACATGCACTTCGTGCTGGGGTTCATCGCATTCACGGTGGGGGCGACGCTCTATTTTGCCAGCCTGCGCAACACCGGCAAACGGATCGGGTTGTTACTACTGGGCGAGACGTTGATCACGCCGGTGTTGGTCGGTGCCTTGCTTTATTTTGCCGGGCCGCTGGTTCCCGGAGGCGACGTGATGACGACTCAGCCGGCACTGTTGTTGGCCGCGATTGCGATCGCGGGGGCACCGGGGACAACGGTCTTGGTGATTCAAGAAGCTCGGGCACGGGGCATTCTCACCCGCACCTTGTTGGCGGCGATCGGCTTGATCGACATGGTCGCCGTTGCCGTGTTCGTCTTCATCACCACGTTCTTGGGTGACCAGGCAGGCTGGACACATGCCTTGCAAAGTGTGTTCGTTCAGTTTGGCGTGACACTGGTCATCGGCGGCGGCTGTGCGTTGATCGCGATCATCTTGACGCGAACGGTCGTCAGCCCGGCGTTTTTGGGACCGACGATCGTCGCCGCCGTGCTGGGTTCGTGGGGGCTGGCCGCCGGCTTCGGCACTTCCGGAGGGATTTTGGCGTGCACCTTCGCGGGCATCGTGCTGACCAATTTCCAGCACGACTTGGTGCGTTCGGGCGAAGCCTATTTGCAAACCATCGGCGGCGCGCTGTTCGCCCTGTTCTTTACCTTTGCCGGCATGCGACTAGATTTCGGTTTGGTTCCCAGCGCGGCTGCCTTGGTCGGACTGTATTTCACCGCACGGTTGATCGGCAAATGCGTCAGTGCCTTTTCCGCGATGTCGTTGTCCGGGGTGACCGACAACGTCCGCGGCTACCTCGGCATCGCACTGCTGCCACACGGCGGCGTCGCGGTCGGCTTGATCCTGCTGGTGACGGGCGAAAACTCGGGCTTCAGCGACGAGGTCCGAACGGTCGTCAACACGGTCGGACTGTCGGCACTGGCGATCAACCAGCTGCTCGGACCGAGCGCCACACGATTCGCACTTGTCCGATCGGGCGAAGACCACAAAGACCGCCCCCGGCTACTGGACTTCCTGCAGGAGCAGCGGATTACCGTCGGGCTGACCGGCAGCGATCGCGAAGCGACCATTCGACAACTCGCGTCACAGCTTTACGCGACCTCCAAGATGCAACTCCCACAGGAAGATTTTGTTGCACGAGTGCTGGCCCGTGACGCCGAGTTGTCGACCTACTTGGGACAAGGGCTAATGATCCCCAACGCCATTCTGGACGATGGCGAAGGCGACGAGATACGTGGCGTCTTGGGGCTGAGCGCCGAAGGACTGCAATTTGACACCTTCGACGACCGTCGCGTCCATGCGGTGTTGCTGCTGGCAACACCGGAACTGGAACGCAGCCGCCACCTGCAGGTGCTCTCCGCCTTCGCGACAGCCATCACCCGCGACGCCAACCTCGTCGAGCAACTTTATCATGCCCGCAGCGCAGCCCACGCCTACGAGATCTTGCACGCGGACAAACACGCCGACATCAATTACTTCCTCGAAGACGCCGCGGATCAGGCAGGGCTGAGACCTTAGCGGTATTGGGCATTCGTCCGGCTGCTTCACGGCCTGTTGATTGAGTCGATCTCCTGAATTCAATGCGATCACGCCAGGCGCGACGCGTAAGCCAGGGGCGCCGCGCGGCTCCCGGCAAACGCAGCTCCCGGCGAACGCGGCTCCTGGCGAACGCAGCTCCTGGCGAACGCAGCTCCTGGCGAACGCAGCTCCTGGCGAACGCAGCTCCTGGCGAACGCATGCGGGCTTGAATCGACAGGCCGTTCATTCACCGGTTTTGACCGGCAAGAATCGAACAGCGTCGACGATCACGTACCCGTCGGTGAGCTGATTACCGACCACGACGCGGGCCGGTCGAGCGGCATCAAAGCGGAATCGCCCCAGCGAGCTGAACGCGCCTTCGATCGCCGGCTTGTTCCGCTGATTGAGCATCAGCGAATCGGTCCCATCGGCATGTGTGACCTGGACCGGAACATTAGTCGCCCGATTGTTGTTGGCCGGATAAGCCAATTGCACGTCGTAGGTTCCGGCATCGAGCTTGATTTCAAACGTCGCGTGGGCAGTGCCTTTGTTCGTATTGGAATCATGCAGATAGCCGGTCAAGAAATGCGGACCATTGGCTTGACTGGTCTGCCATGAACCGTCCAGTTTCGCCGACGTGTTGTCCAACACGACCCCGGAGAAATCACCGGGCCGCAACCCCGCGCCGCCGCTATCACTGCCTTCGTACTCGAGCACCTGCCCATCGGCCAAGAGTCGGTCTTGCAACGCTTCGTAACGAACGTCCTGGACGGCGGATCCATTTTCAATCGCCAGCACGGCTGCAGTCGCCGCACTTTGACCGAGAATCATGAAGACGGGTTCCATCCGAATCGAGCCGAACGCGATGTGCGAACTGGAGACACAGACCGGCACCAGCAAGTTGGTGCAATCGGATCGCTTGGGGACCAAGGAGTCATAGGAGATCTGGTACGGACCGCCGGTCGACACGCCGATATCCCCTTCGTTTTGCACGTGCCCCTCGGGCGTGATGTAGCGTTGGACGTTGTGCGAATCGATGGAGTACGACCCCATTCCGACCGACTTGGGCGTCGCACGTCGTTTTTGCAACTCGTTTTCCGTCATCACGTACTGGCCGATCATGCGGCGCGCTTCACGCACATAGATCTGGTGCGGCCAGTTGCCGTTGTCGGTGAATTCATCGGCGGCCAAACCCCACGATTGCATCTTCGTACGAATCTCTTCGGGAACGCGCGGGTCGGTGACATGGAAATAGAGCCACCCCTTTTGATACGTTTCATGTTCGCGAATGATTTCCCGGCGGCGCTCGTAGGAAGCGTCGGGATAGTCGTAATTGAATCCGATGTTGTCGGTGCTCATCGGACCGTGATTGTTCGTGTCGGTCTTTCGATTCGGGATCGGATCAAACTTGCGAAACGTCTGATCCCAGCCGGCCTGATAAATACGCGCGAGCAACTCGTACTGTGACGGGTCATAACCGTCGGGCTTGGCAAACGGGACACGATTGTCGGGATGATCGGTCAAGCACATTCGAAAGCAATACGCCTGAACTCGGTGATCAGCGGCACCTTTCTCACCGGGCGGATCGGTGCTGATCCGGGGCAGGACTCCGCTGCTGGGGTCTCCGGGCATGTGGTACGGACTGATCGGTGGCAGATCGCCGAAGTGATGCTGGTGATGCAAGACTCCGGTTTGCACCCCGTTCCAGTTTTCGCCGTACTGTGCACTGGACTCGCGTCCGACGTGATACGGGACGCCGACGGCCGCCAACAGATCCCCTTCGTAGGTGGCGTCCAAGAACACTTTGGCGTGATAGGTTTCGCCGTTGAGCATGCGGATCGAGACGATCCTGCCGTCCACCACTTCGACGCCCGATTGGCGGTCCAGCCAGCGGTCGCGGTGCACCGGAATGTTGAACTCGCTCACGTAGTCTTCGAAGACTTTTTCGGCGACGTGGGGCTCAAAGATCCATTGCGTCCGATTCTCGCCGTCGATCGCGCGATTGCCCTGTCCCTTGTTGCCGTAACTGTCTTGGGACTGCCATTTCCATGCTTCCGGTTTTTGGTATTCCAGATAAATCCGATGATAAAAGTCACGGGCCAATCCGCCGATGACTTCTTTTTTCCCCGTGTCGGTCCATCCCAGCCCGCCGCTGGAAAGACCACCGAGGTGTTTGTCGGGGCACACGATGACGACCGACTTGCCCATCTGCTTGACCTGCACCGCGGCGGTCACCGCAGCCGAGGTTCCGCCATAAATCACCACGTCCGCCGTGGTCGGCTCGGCGGCATCCGCCAAACCCCGGGGAAGAATTGCGAGAACCAACGCGATCAAGAATTTCGTTTTCATGGGCGGATGTCTTGGTGAAATGATGACAGGAATGATGGGGCGTCGCGGTCCAGCGAGTCGAGCGAATCAACACGTCCGGCCGGCCCAAGCAGGCCGGCCCAGGCAGGCAGGCCCAGGCAGGCAGGCCCAGGCAGGGACAGTCAGGCAGGTGGTAGTTTAGTCCATGATCAGGTACGACGGACCAGCGTCAACGAATCCGCATCGCGACGGATTTCGATGGCACCGGGCAACGTCACGGCGTCGGGGCCGCGCCCGGAGAGCATTTCGAAAACCCGTGTCCAATGAAACTGGCCCATGTCCCGGAGCGGCCATCCCGATCGCTGCCAACACCGCCGCAGTGCTTCGATCGCGACGGCTTGGTCCCGGAGCTGCGTGGCGGTGGGATCCGTTTCCGCCACGCCGCCGATTCGATCCAAACGTCGCAGCGTGAGCGGCATTTCCCGAATTTGGACCGTCGCCAACCAGTGATCGATGACCGGCTGCAAGGCGTCCAGCCATTGGCGTTGGCCTTGGATCGCGCGGGCGATGGCGGGAACGGCCTGGGGGAACTGGGATTGCATGGTCGGCAACAACTCATTGCGAATCCAATTCCGCCGATAGGTGTTGGATCGGTTCGAGGCATCATCCCGCCAGGGAGCATCGATCGACCGCAGGGCCTCGCGAATCTGGTCGCGACCGAGATCGAGCATCGGTCGCGCGATCACAAAATCGCTACCGGAGGGATCGTCCGAGAAGGGGCGAAAGGACGCGATCCCCGCCATCCCCGCCGGCCCGGTTCCACGCATCAGCCGATACAAGACGGTTTCAACGTTGTCGTCACGAGAATGCCCCAGGGCCAGGTAGCGGGCGCCGTGTCGCCGCATAACGGTGCGAAAGAACTCGCGGCGATCGTTCCGTGCGGACTGCTCGTCTTGCTCCGCCGTCTGGCCACACTCCGTTTCCAGCGGCACCGCAAGTTGCTCGGCCAATTGCCGGACGAATTCGGCATCGGCGTGCGATTCCCGGCCGCGAAACTGATGATTGAAATGGGCGACGACGAGGAAGCCCCGTGGCGGCGAGGGGGCGGCGGGATGGCGGACCGATTCGACCAGCGACCGCAGCAACGCGACGCTGTCGGCACCCCCGCTACAACCGACCACGACGCCGACATCCCGATAACGCGACGCCGGCCACGCCGATTCGATCGCATCGCGAACATTCTGCCAAGGAGATGAAGTTGTCATGGAACCGTGGGCTGGAAAAAGCCGGTCTGGCGGTCTGTCCGGCCGGTCGGCTAGTTGTAAAAAACAATCCGATTCGGGGGGACCCCGGAGACGCCGCGGCAGAATCACGCCCGGCAATCGCAACCGGTGTGGCTGCCCAACCAACCACCCACGACGAAAGGAAATTTGGTAGGATCTTCCTCGAACCGTCGCCGAGTTTTCACCTGCGATCGTCACCTCGTCGACCGGTCTCCTCCATCCACCTGAGCGCACCTGCACGAGCGTGACTGCCCGAACGCGACTGCGCAATTCATATGCTATCCGAGGCTCCCTTGCCCCACGTCCTGCCCCTCGCATCATTTCTCGACGAACTTTTCTTTCTGTATTCACTCGCCGGCGTTCTAGCCGGTGCAGTGTTGATGATGGGGTATCAACGCTGGAAAGCCGCCGCCTACAAGATTCGGCTGGCGGAAAAAGCCGACAAGTTGATGGACGAGGCGAATCGCGAAGCCGAGGCGCTGAAGACACAGATTCTGCTGGAGGCCAAGGAAGAAGCACTGGAAATCAAGACTAGGGGAGAGGCCGAACTGGCCGAAGCTCGGCGTCTGCAATTGAGCCGAGAACAAACCCTCGATCGCCGAGCCGAACAGCTGGACAACCAGGAGGCGGACTTACGCAAACAGCAACGCGGGCTGGAAAACAGCCAGCAACGGTTGGACGCGGGACTCAAATCGCTCACCGAACAGCGCGACGAGCTGAAGACGCTCGAACGCAAGCAACGAAAGGTTCTCGAAGCGGTCTCGGGAATGACCCGCGCCGAAGCCGCCGAGCAATTGATGAAAGCGCTCGACGAGGAACTGGAACACGAACGCGGGAAGCTGTTGCTGAAGAAAAAGAAGCAGATCAACGAGACGATCAAAGAAAAGAGCCGCGAGATGTTGCTGACCGCGATCCAGCGGTACGCCTCGGCCTACACCGCCGACTCGACGACCAGCACCGTCGACGTTCCGACCGACGACATGAAGGGCCGGATCATCGGCCGCGAAGGACGCAACATCCGCGCGTTTGAAAAAGCCACCGGCATCGACGTGATCATCGACGACACCCCGGGCGTGGTGATCGTCAGCGGGTTCGATCCGGTGCGCCGCGAAATCGCCCGTCGCTCCCTGGCCAACCTGATCGCCGATGGCCGCATTCATCCGTCAAAGATCGAAGAGGTCGTTGAAGAAACCAAACAACAGATCAACGAGCTGATCATTCAAAAGGGACGTGAGGCGGCCGATGAAGTCGACGTGCCCGGACTGAGTGACCGGTTGATCGAAATGCTGGGCCGATTGCATTTCCGAACCTCGTACAGCCAAAACGTTTTGCGGCACAGTGTCGAAGTCGCATTCCTGTCGGGAATGATCGCCGAAATGCTGGGGATGCGCGGCGACGTGGCCCGTCGCTGCGGCTTGCTCCACGACATCGGAAAAGCAGCCGATCACGAGCTCGAAGGCGGCCATCCGAAGATCGGTGCGGACCTGCTGCGGCGTCACAACGAAAGCCCCGAAGTCGTTCATGCGGCACTGGGACACCACGATGAAATCGTCGTCGAACATCCTTACACGATGGTCGTTGCGACCGCGGACGCCTGCAGCGCCAGTCGCCCCGGCGCGCGGCGTGAATCGCTGGAACGCTACATCAAACGCATGGAAGAACTCGAATCGATCGCCCGACGGTTCGACGGCGTTCGCGAAGCTTACGCCATCAGCGCCGGCCGTGAACTGCGCGTGATCATCGACAGCACCACCACCAGCGACGAACAAGCCGCCGTCGTCTGCCACGAGATCGCCAAAGCCTTCGAACGCGAACTGCTGTACCCCGGTGAAATCAAAGTCACCGTGCTCCGAGAAACCGCGTTCACTGAAATCGCCAAGTAGTTAAACCGATTTTTGATAGATCGCCGTCAGCAACGCCTCGGTGTCTTTGAACTTCTTCTTCGTGGACAAGGCTTCGTCGATTAAACGCCGCGCTTCGGCCTCGGCGTGCCCCAGCGTGATCAACGCGTCGAACGTTTCGCTGACCACTTGATTGCTCTCTGAATCGGCCTCGCCCGCCGGGCCGGCTTGGTCGACCATCAACGCAAATCGCGGCATCTTGCGTCTCAATTTGGCGATGATCCGCTCGCTGGTCGCCGGCCCGATTCCCGGCAGCGCCGACAACCCCTTGGCGTCCTGCTGTTCGATCATCACCGCAAGCTCCTTGACCGGCCGGACCATCGCGCGAAGCGCCTTCTTCACGCCGACACCGTCCACGCTGCAAAACAGGTCAAAGAACTGACGCTCGGGCTCGGTCGCAAACCCGACCAGCCGCGGCGTCAACCGGCCGCCACCCTGCGCGTTGCCTTCGATGTAGTCCATCGTGTGCAAACGGATCGATTGACCGACCTTGGATTGCAACTGCCGACGGGTGTAGTCGCCGACCAAGACCTCGTACTCGAAAGGTGCCGACTCGATCGCGATCGACGACTCGGTCACTTGGGTCAGTTTTCCGGCGATATTCAAAATCACGTGTTGTGGCCGTTTGAAAGGGAGGGAAAAGGAATCGGTTCCAGGCTCAGGACGTTGATGCAATCGATGACGGATCGAATCGTAGCGGATGTCGCCAATGGCATGTCGATTTCAGCGGATCACACAGCGGATCACACAGCGGATCACACAGCGGATCACACAGCGGATTAGGCGTTTCGCGCGAGCGTACGGGCCTTTCGCACGTCGCGCTCCCGTGCGGAGCCATCGGAACGCTGTCGCTCAAGTCACATCATGCCAACAGTGGATTATGGCTGAGGTGAAAACCGCAGACGGCGATCGCCAAGGCATCGGCCACGTCGGCCGGCTCGGGGACCTCGGACAGGTTCAATTGCAATTTTACCGCCAATTGAATCTGATGCTTCGGGGCGTGCCCATTGCCCGTCATCACCTTCTTGACCTTCGTCGGTTCGAAACTTTTAACGGCGATGCCGGCCGTTCCCGCGGCCAAACAGATCACGCCTCGAGCGTGCCCCATCAGGATCGCCGTTTTGGGCCGCGAGTAGTGGGAGAACAAATGTTCGAGCGCGAGAAAATCCGGCTTGTGCTGCTGCAACACCTCGGTGACGCCGGTGTGAATCTCCAGCAGCCGCGCTTCGATCGACGCTTTCGCTTTGCTGCGGACGATCCCCGCTTCGATCAACTGGAATTGCCCCCGGCTGACGCGAATGACGCCGTAACCGGTCGTGTTCAATCCCGGGTCGATGCCCAGGATCGTGACCGGCGTTTGGCTGGCCGCGGCGCCGCCCAGTTTGACCGCCGCCCGCGAACTCATGAGGTCAATTCCCAGCTGGTGCCATCTTTCTTGTCCAACAGGGCAACGCCGAGTTCGCTGAGTCGATTGCGGATGGCATCACCGGTGGCATAGTCCTTGCGTTCCCGGGCTTCCTTGCGAAGATCGATCAACAGGTGAATCGTCTTGTCGAGCAACTCTTGCGCGACTTCATCGCCTCCGCCGGCGACCGGCGGCTTGTCGAACAATCCCAGCACGTTGGTCAGCTCTTTCATTGATCGCATCGCGGCGATCAGCGAGACGACTTCGGGCGAGGACGCATCCGCCCCGGCGGCGAGAGATTTCTCGTCGATGAATCGATTGAGCAACCGCAGCCAATCGAACAGCACGCTGATCGCGGCTCCGGTGTTGAAGTCATCGTCCATCGCGGTGATGAATTTTTCCCGCAGCTGGTGCACCTGCCCGAGCAAGGCATCCTTTCCGGGATCAAACTCGCCGCCGGCACGTGTTTTCGCCGGTTTCAGATCGCCGTCGCCGTCGCCGTCCCCGTAGAAGGAGACTCCCGAGATCTCTTTGAACCGATCAAACAACCGATAAAAACCGTCCAGCGCCGCGCCGGCTTCTTCCAGCCCTTCTTCGCTGTACAGGATGGTGCTGCGATAGTGGGTCCTCAGCAGGAAGAATCGAATCCGAGTTCCGGTGTGGCGTCGGATCAGCGCACTCAGGCCGCCGTCGCCCTTGGAGCGACTGATTTTTCCGGCGGCTGCTTCTTCGGCCGATTCTTCGCGATCGCCCTTGCCGCCCAGTTTGCCTTTGCCTTCGGACCGCATCAGGCCGTTGTGCATCCAGTACTTGACCATCGGGGCGTCGTGGCAGCAGCCGCTTTGGGCCAGCTCGTTTTCGTGGTGGGGGAACATCAGGTCCAGCCCGCCGCCGTGGATGTCAAAGGTCTTGCCCAGGATTTCGTGGCTCATCGCCGAGCACTCGATGTGCCAACCGGGTCGGCCGCGGCCCCAGGGGCTGTCCCAGGAGATCTCACCGGGCTTGGCGGATTTCCAGAGCGCGAAATCGCCGGCGGACCGTTTTTTCGCCGCCGCCTCGCCGCCCTCACCCTGCTGGTCATCGACGCTGCGGTTGGAGAGTTGACCGTAGTTGGGGTCTTTGACGACGTCGAAGAAGACGTCGCCATCGACTTCGTAGGCGTGGTCTTTTTCGATCAACCGCTCGATGAACGAGATGATCTGGGGCATGTGATCGGTCGCCCGCGGCATATAGTCGATCTGGTTGACGCCCAACTCGCGGAGGTTGGCTAAGTAGTCGGCCGTCATTTCCGTGGCGATTTGAGAAACCGGCAGCTCCCGCTCCTTGCTCTTGTTGATCAGCTTGTCGTCGACGTCGGTGATGTTCACCACCCAGGTCGGCTGGTAGCCGCTGTACCGCAGGTAGCGTTTGACGGTATCAAAAATGACGGGGCCGACCATGTGACCGATGTGGGATTCGGCATAGACGGTCGGTCCACACAGATAGATCCCGACGGCGGGCGGAGCGATCGGCTCGAACGGCTGTTTGGTTTTCGTCAGCGTGTTGTAAACGCGAAGTTGGCTGGTTGGCTTTGTCACGGTGGTCGGCGGGCAAAGTGGAGTGACTCGAGGAAAGACGCGAATTGTAGGGACGCAAGCGGATCTCGCCGAGCCCGATTCATCCGACACCGGCCGAGCTGACCGAGATGGGGAGCATGTTGGCAAAACAATGGGGGCAAAACAATGCCAGGACCGGCCGAGCATCCCCCATCACCCTGCCACCCCATCTTTTTGCCCCCATCGTTTTGCCCCCATCGTTTTTCCCACTTGCTCTCCCCGATTTCGCACCCGATCGCCCCCAACACATTGGCCGCCTGCGACCCCCGGCCCGATAAAAACCTGCCCGCACCTCGCTTCCTCCGCCCCTCTCATTGACCAAACCGCTTGTCGCAAATAGATTTACGCCCGCTTGGCCGGACCGAGGTGAAATAAATCGGGCACTTCAGGCGAATTGCGACCGCGATTCGCGGCACCACCATGCCGAGCAAGACGCCCCCGATGACTCCCGAGTGACTCCTAAATTCTCCACGAGCGAAAGCGGCGTCGATAGACGTAAGTCCTTGTTTTGACTACGGATAGCGACGAACCCACCGCCTGCTCACGCCCCTTCTGAGACGGTTTCGATAGAGAACAACCATGGCGAACAAGATGGTCTATTACTTCGGTAAAACAAAAACCGAAGGCAAAGGCAAACCCAAAGCTCTACTCGGCGGAAAAGGACTGAACCTCGCCGAAATGACCTCGATCGGACTCCCGGTCCCCCCCGGGTTCACGATCACCACCGAAGTCTGTGACCAGTACTACAAGGCCGGCAAACAATTGCCCTCGGGCCTGATGGACGAGGTCGGCAAAGCGATCAAGAAACTCGAAAAAGAACTCGACAAGAAGTTCGGCGACGATTCCAACCCGCTGTTGGTCAGCGTCCGCTCCGGAGCCGCGGTCAGCATGCCCGGGATGATGAACACCATCCTGAACCTGGGGCTGAACGACATTTCCACCGAAGGCCTGGCTAAGGCGACAAAAAACGAACGCTTTGCCTACGACGCCTACCGCCGCCTGATCAACATGTTCGGCGACGTCGTGATGGGGATGGACCACCACCAGTTCGAAGTCGCATTCGACAAAATCAAGAAAAAGTACAACGTCTCCGATGACACCGAAGTGCCGGCCGAGGGCCTGAAAGAACTGTGCGAGGCTTACAAAGAAGTCTACAAGCAGCACACCGGCGAGATGTTCCCGCAGGATCCGGTCGCACAACTGGAACTGTCGATCGAAGCCGTCTTCGGCTCCTGGAACACCGATCGGGCGGTCAAGTACCGCGAGATCGAAGGGATCCGCCACCTGCTCGGAACCGCCGTCAACGTCCAATCGATGGTCTATGGAAACATGGGCGAAGATTCGGGAACGGGCGTCGCGTTCACGCGAAACCCCAACACCGGCGAAAACAAGTTCTACGGCGAATTCCTGATCAATGCACAGGGTGAAGACGTCGTCGCGGGGATCCGCACCCCGCAACCGGTCGCCGAAATGCCCAAGTGGAATCGCGCGATCCACAAGGAGCTTCTTGAGGTCAAGAAGACGCTCGAGAATCACTACGCCGAAATGCAGGACATCGAGTTCACGATCGAACGTGGCACGCTGTACATGCTGCAAACGCGAACCGGCAAACGTACCGGCATCGCCGCGGTCAAAATCGCTTGCGATCTCGTCAAGGAAGAGCTGATCGACCAAAAAGAAGCGGTCATGCGAGTCGACCCGAACGCACTGACGCAGTTGCTGCTGCCCAGCTTCAAAACCACCGCCCGCAACGCCGCCGAAGTGCTTTGCAAAGGCATCAACGCGTCGCCGGGTGCCGCCGTCGGTAAACCCGCCTTCACGGCCGAGGAAGCCCGCGAACGCAAAGACGCCGGCGAAGACATCATCCTGGTTCGTCGCGAGACCAGCCCCGAAGACGTCGATGGCATGAGCGCCGCGGTCGGCATCCTGACCAGCACCGGCGGTGCAACCAGCCACGCAGCCGTCGTCGCCCGAGGCTGGGGCAAGTGCTGCGTCGCAGGTGCCTCCGATGTCGAGATCGACGAAAAGAAAAAACGCATGAAGGTCCACGGGCAAACCCTGGGCGTCAACGACGTCATCAGCCTGGACGGCACCACCGGTGAAGTCATGCTGGGTGCCGTCGAAACACAAGAGCCCAAGCTGTCCGGCGACTTCGCCAAGCTGATGAAATGGGCCGACGAGTACCGAACGCTGGCCGTTCGCACCAACGCGGATTCACCCGCCGACAGCAAGCGAGCCCGTGACTTCGGCGCCGAAGGCATCGGACTGTGCCGTACCGAGCACATGTTCTTCGAGCCGGACCGCATCATTCATATGCGGTCGATGATCCTGGCCGAAGAAGAAAAAGAGCGCCGCCAGGCACTGTCCAAACTGCTGCCCTTCCAACGCAAAGACTTCGAAGGCATCTTCAAAGCGATGGCCGGATTGCCCGTGACGATCCGTTTGCTTGACCCGCCGTTGCACGAGTTCCTGCCCCACGAATCGGCCGCTCAAAAAGAGATGGCCGCCGAACTCGGCGTCAAAGCATCCGACATCAAGAAACGCATCGAAGCGCTGCACGAAGCCAACCCGATGCTCGGACACCGGGGATGCCGCTTGAGCATCACCTATCCCGAAGTCCTGGAGATGCAGGTCCAAGCGATCACCGAAGCAGCGATCAACTGCGGCAAGAAGAAGATCAAGGCTCATCCCGAGATCATGATCCCGCTGGTCGGAACCTACAAAGAACTCGCACTGCTGCGAAAGAAGGTCGAGGAGACGATTGCCTCGACCGTTGCGGCAAAGAAGTTCGACGGCGACCTGGATATCTCGATCGGAACCATGATCGAAATCCCCCGCGCCTGCTTGACCGCCGACGAGATCGCCGAGCACGCCGACTTCTTCAGCTTCGGCACCAACGACTTGACCCAGATGGCGTTCGGCTACAGCCGCGACGACATCGGCGGTTTCCTGCCCGATTACCTGGAGCAAGAAATTCTGGATGTCGACCCGTTCCAATCCCTGGATCAAACCGGTGTCGGACAACTCGTCGAGCTGGGTGTCACCAAAGGCCGCGCCACCAAAAAGGCCCTGAAGATCGGCATCTGCGGCGAACACGGCGGCGACCCGAGCAGCGTCGAGTTCTGTCACCGAGTGGGACTGAACTACGTCAGCTGCAGCCCCTTCCGGGTCCCGATCGCCCGACTGGCCGCCGCCCAAGCTGCGATCACCAACAGCTAGCACGCGATGCATGCCGGGCAGGTGCAATGCATCGCATCACCTGCCGCTAAGCAAACACTGAAAAGACTCGGCTGTCTTCAGCCGAGTCTTTTTTTATGGGCTCACCCGCAGAGCCTGTGGGTTGAGCTCGAATCTGAAATCTGAAATCTGAGATCTGAGATTTGCTGACTCTAACGTTTTCTATGTACCGAAATTTGCCGGATAGGCGAAGCCCTTCAGGCCCGGAGGGCCGGCAGAGTAGATGCCGGTGGCGTGAGCCACCGGAGATGATTTCAAGGAGTCTCTGAGGCCCAACGGGTCGACACAATTCCCCAGCTTTTGGCAATACCCGCGGTTCATCAGACCGATTGTGCCGGCCTTTCAGGCCTCCGTGATCGAGGTCTTTCCATTGCCGGTGGCTGACGCCACCGGCAAGCATTGCGCCAGCCCTCCGGGCTTCATCGCGAACAAACATAGAAAACGTTAGAGTCAGGAGATTTGAGATTTAAATTCGCCGGTTCCGACTGCTCCGACCGACGGCCAAACGCAGGAATCACGTTCACTGACGTTTGAGTGGAGCCGACTACGGCTGCAGACAATGCCGATTGGCCATGCTGATGCCGCTGACGATCGCGCCGACAATGCCGACGAACCCCTGATCGGTGCCGCACAAGAAAACGTTGGGCAGATGCGTGGTGCCATCGAGCTGCTTGGTCGGCGCCCCGTAGACGGCACCGTTGTCGTGCCAGGTAAATCGCCGGATTGTCTTGGGCGTAAACACATCGGTGTCGACAACGTACTGGCGAAAGTCGGGCATGAAGCGCACCGACGACGCGACGGCCAAATCGTACTGCCGCACCTTTTCGGCCTGGTACTTCGCTTCGGGCAACTCGCACCATCGATCATGGTTGGCAAGTGTCGTGATTCGCAACACGCCGTCGGGCAGGTCACCCTCTTCGTCTTCGTAGATGTAATTGTTGGGCGAACAGATCACCCCGGTCCGCGCGTCACAGAGCTGGTCGTCCGGGCGTTTCCAATGAAACGCATCGCTGTCGTTGTAGAAAACGATGGTGCGATCAAACCCGAACGATTGCGGCATCCGATCCAGGATCGAAATCGATTCGATGAACGACAGCTTGCCCGCACGCGCGACGTCGACTTCGGTGATGTCGTCGCACATCCGCATGGTTTCCACATTGCCGGCCGACGAGAGAATGCGCGTCGCGGTCAATTCCGTGCCGTCATCCAAGACAACCCCCACGGCACGTCCGCCTTCGACATGAATCTTCGACACGCCGCTGCGAAGCTTCAACTCGCCGCCGAGCCCTCGAAACTTGCGGACCAGGTTCTTCAGGATCACCCGCACGCCCTTGAACGGACGCCCGAACCCTTCCAGATAACAGGCCCGAAACATGATGCAAAACTGACCGAAGTCCATGTCGTTTTCGCGGGCGTTGCCGTACCACATCAGCGGACAGAGCAACATTTCGATCAACAACGGCTCACTGATGTGCTCGGCCATGACCTCACGCGCCGAACGCATGAAACGCTCATCGGCCCCATCCATGTCGGAATAATCCAACAGCGAATCACACAACGAACGAAAGCCATCGACCTGACCGGGAAACCGCTCGGCGATCTCGTTTTCCAGCAACCCGATATCGTTGCTGAAATCGAGCGACACGCCGGGGAACCGGATCGACGAACCGATTTGCTCGGCAAGCTTGAAGTCGTCCCAGCGGAACCGCAACTGACGAATCAGCTTTGCCAGCGGACCTTTCTTGGTCCCGCGTTTGGCAAAGTTAGTCATCGCGTGCAGACCGACGTCATAGTCACGCCCACCCATCCGGTAGAACGAGTTCAGACCGCCGATCGTGTAGTGACGCTCAAGAATACAGACCCGCTGGTCGTAGTGCGCCAGACGGATCCCGGCCGCCAAACCACTCATCCCGGCACCGATAATGATCGTGTCGTAGTGGTCGGCGCTGTTCTTGGCTGCGTTCGGGTCGGTCACAGATAATTCGACGCGTGTGGAGTCGACGGACCGCAGGATCAGGTTTTGACGATGTCACGCATCTTCGGTTCAAGATACGCCACCGTCGAGGCCATACTGGCAAGCTCCCCGTACTCCTCCTCGGGGATCTGGACACGGTGCCGCTTTCGCAACTCCATCACGATGTCCAAAAAGTCCATGCTATCGAGTTCCAACTGCTCCCGGAACGGAACCTCGTCCTTCAAATCGTCCAGGTCTTCGTCCGGCGAAATGTCTTCGAGAATGTCCAGGATTTCGTCGCGGATTTCAGCAGGCGTCATTGCTTTCAGGGATTTGGTATGAATCGGGGCGGATCAGAACTTGCCGGACCGACCATCTTACCGGCTGGGAATCAAATTTCGAAGTGCCCGAATCCCAGGTTTTTTGTCGCTGTCTGATTTTCGAACCGCGAAACTCACGGGCGGATCCGACCCCCGCAGGCGGAGCGGCCCGAGCCCGGTGACGCCGATCGCCGCCCCCGGATTTAGCACCGAAGGAGCCCGCGGAATGGCGCGAGTGCTCTGTCGATTCAATCGGTGAGGAGCAGCCCGGACGCTGGCGCGAACCGGCTGATTTCAATTGACGACCAGCCGTTTGGCGTGCGGCCTACGGGCCTGTACCCCAAGCGAAACCGGCCGATCTGGCGATCTCGGCCGCGAGCCGACGGCGCGGCGGCTAGATTCGGCCGATGATCACGACCGAGTTGATGCCGAGCATTCCGAACGAATTGTTCAGGATGTAGTCGACCTTGCGGGTTTCCTGGACTTCGTTGAGCACCAGTCCCGGCAGCCGGCAGTCTTCGTCGAGCGTATCGACATTGATCGTCGGGTGGACGGCGGCGTCGCGGAACGAGGCCAGATTGCCGGCCAACTCCAACGCTCCGGCGGCGCCCATCGCATGGCCGATGTAGCTCTTGGTGTTGTTGATCCGGACGTTCTCACAGTCGCCGAAGACCGACCGCAGTGCGGCGCATTCTTGAGCGTCGCCGCTGGAGGTCCCGGTCGCGTGGGTGCTGACAATGTCGATCTGATCGGGCTGCAATCCGGCTCGATCGAGCGCCATCTGGACGCACTGGGCCTGTCGTTCCGGGTTGGGCAAGACGAAATCGGTCGCGTCGGTGTTCATCGCATAGCCGACCAATTCGCCGTAAATCTCCGCGCCGCGTTTTTTCGCGTCGCTGAGCCGTTCGAGCGTGTACAGACAGCCGCCCTCGGCCACCACGATGCCGCTGCGGTCGACATCAAACGGCCGCGAGGCTTTGGCGGGATCTTCGTGGCTGGCCAATGCGTTCTGGCTGTTAAAACTGGCGAAAATCCCGAACGTGTGAATGCTCTCGCTGGTGCCGCCGGCGATCGCCAAATCACATTCGCCCAGCCGCAACATCTGGGCACCTTGAATGAGCCCCGCGTTTCCAGCCGCACACGCCGCCCCGATCGTGTAGTGCGGACCGGTGACTTTTAAATTCAACGCAATCTCGCCGGCCGGGTTATTGGCAACCGTTCGCGGATTGTGATGGTGTGACCAACAACTGGTGTCATAGTCGAATCCCTTGATCACATAAATCTCGTTCTCCGTTTCCACATTCCCGTGTTCGGTCACGCCGACGTAGATGCCGACCCGCGACTTGTCGATATTTTCCCAATCGATTCCCGCGTGCTTGATCGCCTCGTTGGCGGCATAGACGCCGACGCTGCCGGCGCGTGTCCCACGACGGAGATCTTTCTTGGTTTGGTAGCGGGTCGTTTCGAAATCACAGATCCCCGCCAGCGTCTTGCCAAAGTACCGGATTTCGTAAGGTTTGACGCCGCTGCGTTTTTCCAACAGTGCTTCGCGAAATGCATCCCAATCATTTCCGTTGGGAGCGGTCAAACCGATTCCGGTGATGACGATTCGCTGTTCGTCGGGTAATTCGGAGGCGAGATTGGGAGCGATCACGTGTTTGCTGGGGTGGGGTCGGTCTGGTCGGTCGGGTTTCGCGTGCGTACAAATCCTTGCCTGCTGGAACCGAGCGTACCAGTTAAGAAATAACCGATCAATGGTCGCCGACGACGCGATGGCTGGCCGGATATACTGAACCGGGGGGACAGCCACCGGCGGAACGTCAATGCTTGCTTTCGCGTCGCGGTCGTGTCGCCAGACGGCCGCCGCCGCACCTCTGCTGCCGTCGCTCGTTCGAACGCTCCCCCCCCCTGACACTTTTTGAGTCCGAACCGATTTGACTACGCTGTCTTCTTCCCCCACCGCAATCGATGCGACGCGCCAGAGATGCAGACAAACACTTGACCGGGTTCGTCGCGAATTGCTGCAGGCCCAAAACGATGCCGGGCACTGGACCGGCCAACTGGCCGCCAGCGCCCTAAGCACCGCGACGGCCGTCAGCGCCATGGCGGCCGTCCTGCAGCACAGCGATTCCCAGCACAGCGATTCCCAGCACAGCGATTCCCAGCACAGCGATTCATCGCAACCACGGCAAGAGTCGCTGCGATCGCTGATCGGGCAGGGGGTGGAGTACCTGAGCGGCCAACAAAACGACGATGGCGGATTCGGCGACACCGACCGCAGCCACTCGAACATTGCGACCAGCTACTTGGTGCTGTCGGCGTCGACACTGGCGGAAAAAGTCGGCCAGCAACCGCTGCCGTCGACCGCAATCGACAAGTTGCAGCAATACATCAACCGCTCGGGAGGACTGGACGGACTCCGCCGGCGGTACGGCAAGGACAAAACGTTCGTGGTGCCGATCATGAACAACATGGCCATCGCCGGGCTGATTTCCTGGGACGACGTCGCAGCCCTGCCGTTCGAAGCGGCCGTGTTTCCGCAATCGATGTATCGTTTTCTGCAGATGCCGGTGGTCAGTTACGCGATTCCCGCGTTGGTCGCGATCGGCCAAGCCCGCCATTTTCTCGGCCGCCGCGCCTTCGCAGCGATTCGCCTGATTCGGTCCCTGAGCGTTCAACGCACCCTTTCAGTGCTGGAGAAAATGCAACCTGCCAGCGGAGGCTATCTCGAAGCGACTCCGCTGACCGCGTTTGTCGTGATGAGCCTGGCTGCGACGGGACGATGCGACTTGCCGGTGGTCCGCAACGGGCTGCGTTTTTTGAAAGAATCGATGCTCGACGGCGGATGCTGGCCGATCGACACCAACCTTGCGACCTGGGCGACGTCGCTGTCGATTCACGCGTTGGCATGCGATCCGGACGACGATGGCCGCTGGTACAGCGAGCGTCTGGTCGATTGGCACCTGGGCTGTCAGCATTTGACGCGACATCCATTTACCGGTGCCGAACCGGGCGGCTGGGGATGGACAAATTTAAGCGGGGCGGTTCCGGACAGCGACGACACGCCGGCGGCCATCTTGGCGCTGGGACTGATGCAGCCCCACGCCAATGAAAGCCGACGGCACCAGATGCACGAGGCGATGATCCGCGGCGGCCGTTGGCTGATCCGGCTGCAAAACCGAAACGGTGGCTGGCCGACGTTCTGCCGTGGCTGGGGAAAACTGCCCTTCGATCGCAGCAGCACCGATCTGACCGCACACGCCATGCGGGCTTTGAAATTGATTCCCTGTCGCCCGGAAGCATCTCGGGGGGCGGGGCCGAGCCGGGCGGATTTCCAGCGTCCGGAGCGAAAGGCGATTCGATTTCTGAACCGTCAGCAACAACCCGACGGCTCCTGGATGCCGCTCTGGTTCGGCAACCAAGACCGCGACGACGAATCCAACCCCGTCTATGGAACGGCGAAGGTCTTGATTGCAGGTGGAATCGGCACCCGCCCAGAAGCGGCGGCATGCGACTATCTCACCAATGCCCAAAACGCGGACGGCGGCTGGGGCGGGGGGCCGTCAGTGGCGACAAAAATCCGCGAACTGATCGACTCCGATCCCGAGTACGCCTCAATTGCACCAATAATCCCCGACGATTTGCACAGCAGCGTGGAAGAAACGGCGTTGGCGGTCGAAGCCCTGGCGACGGTCATTCTACGAACTCGCGATCAAACCGAGTCCGCTGCGCCGCAATCCGGAATCCCGCAATCTGGCCCTGCGCTGTCGAATCCGCGATCCGATCGGGCAAATGCCGGGTTAACAGAACTACGACCAGAATGTTCTGCCGCAGTCTGCTCCGCCGCTGTGAACGATGCCGTGCTGGCGGCTATACTACGCGGGGTCGAATTCTTGATGCAGAGCGTCGAGGATCGGCGACATCAAGTGGCTTGGCCGATTGGATTTTACTTTGCCAAGCTTTGGTACCATGAACGCTTGTATCCGCTGATTTTCACTGCCGCCGCACTGGGAAAATTTCTCCGTGCGTTCAATGAAGAACACGACCCGAATTGGCCTCGATGACGACCGGCTTTCCGGTCTCAGGCTACAGTGAACCCACCTTAGATTTCCGCACCATTTCTTGCCCGAGGTAATCGGTTTGTCGACCGGATTCAGCCCCACCGATACCCCTGCCAGCCAAACCGTCACCCAAGCCTCATCGGACCCTGCGTCATCAGACGCCGGGACCGTCTCACGCAGCAAGCGACGGAAGACGAGTCATCTGAAAGAGGTCCCCGAAACGCTTGAGTTGCGTGAGAGTCTGCGCGCCCGTTGCGAGGAGGTCGCCGACCGTCTGGACCGCAGCGTTCCGATGACCAAAGATGAATTGGAACAGGTCGCCCGGCGGACACTCGAAGAAGCGGATCTCCCCGAATCCCTGGTCGGCTGGGTGATGGTGATGATCAGCACCTCGTTTTGGCGCCATGCCCTGGAAGGGGTGCCGCCGGAACGACGATTGTTTTTGCTGCCCCATTGCCTGAAACACGCCGAAGGATGCCCGGCCGAATACGACGAGTTCGGCATGAATTGCAAAGAGTGCGGGGCCTGCAGCATCGCGGATTTCCGCGGGCTGGCCGAAGAAATGGGTTACCGCGTGCTGGTCGCCGAGGGTTCTCCGGTGGTGATGAAGATCATCGTCGGCGGATACGTCGACGCGGTGGTCGGCGTGGCCTGTTTGAACGTCTTGGAAAAAGCGATCGACAAGGTCTTGTTGGCAGGAATCCCCTGCATGGCCGTCCCGTTGCTGAGCAGCGATTGCCGCAACACCAAGGTCGATGAAGCGTGGGTCGACCAAATGATTCGCACGCCCTACACGCCGGCCAAACAAGAGACACGCAGCTACGTCCACCTGATGCGTGCCGCCGGCGATTTGTTCGCGCCCGAGACGCTCGACCAGATCGCACCGCGACTGCGTGGCAAGACACCCTTCGGAACGGGCGATCTGAGTACCGAGAGTGTTGCGGCGATGGACGCGATCGAAGCCACCGAACACATCGCCTACGACTTCCTGGCTCGTGGCGGCAAGCATTCACGGCCCTTCATCACCCTGGCCGCCTACGATGCGATGACGGGCGGCGAGTGCACCGGCAGCGACGCGGCGAGTGCAATCTCCAAAGTGCCCAATGCCGTCCGGCGAGCCGCACTCAGTATCGAGACCTTTCACAAAGCGAGCTTGGTCCACGACGACATCGAAGACGACGACGCCTATCGCTACGGACAGCCCTCCCTGCACAAGGTGTTCGGAGTGCCCACCGCGATCAACGTCGGCGACTTCCTGGTCGGCATGGGATATCGCCTGCTCAGCGACCGGGCTGCGATGTGCGGCAACAACGCCCAGAACCCCGTTGATACGATGGCCCAAATCGATGTGATGGATTGCCTTGCCGCAGCCCACATGCGACTCGGCGAAGGCCAAGGCGCCGAACTGCTCTGGCGCGACGGTACCGACCGTCGATTGACGCCGCTGGATGCGTTGAAAATCTATTCGCTCAAAACCTCTCCGGCGTTCGAGGCCGCGCTGTTCAGCGGCGTTCGACTGGGCTGTGGCGATGACAGCGAAGGAAAAGCGGAGCAGTACCGTGAAGCGATCCGAACGTTCAGCCGCAACTTGGGCGTCGCCTTCCAAATTCTCAACGACCTCGGTGACTTCGCCGGCGACGACGACAACAAACTCTCCGCCGGCGGTGACATCTTCGGCGGCAGACCGACCTTGTTATGGGCACTGGCGCTGGAATCGCTGGACGAAAACGACCGACAACAGTTGCTGGAACTTGCCCACGCCGATTGTCCGTTGAGCGACGGCGAGCGACTGACCGCCGTGCGTCGGTTGTACGAAAAAGCCGGCGTGTTCGAAACCGCATTTCGCCTGGTCGACAAACATCAGCAACGCGCCGAACAGGTCGCCGATACCTTGGAACCCGATGCCTTGCGGCGGCTGCTGTACTTCTTGGTCGATACCGTGCTCGAACGCCCCGAAATCAAGACTCCCAACGTGGTCGCACTGGGCGTCGCCGCATCCGCGGTCTGAATCGATGGGTTCCTGAATCACCACTTTCAACACTCAAGAATTCCCCCGAGCGGAAACATGGTTGTAGGGCTTTCCAAAGATGATGCCGACGTAAAAATCGAAACGCTCTTGGCGGAGTTCTACGAGCCGGAAACGGGTTTTTCCCAGTGGGGGCGATGCAATTCGACGCTGCGGGTGCCATCACCCTACGACGAATTGATCAACCACCATTCGCACATGACCGTGACCGTCGAATCACACTACGGCGAAAAGGTCGATGTCGTTGTCCATCGACACCACCGCCACGCCGACGACCATGGAGACTGGTACGTCCGCGAAATCACGCTCAAGACTCAGGTGACCGGCAAGGTGGTTCAGTATGGAATCGTTCGTCTGAACGTCGCCGCACTCGACCCGAAAGTCTGGGAACGCATCGAAGCACGACAGACACCGCTGGGGCGGGTCCTGATCGAACACAACGTGCTGCGTGAAGTGCAACTGTGCGAGTTGTGGGAGATCCAGGCCGGACCGGCCCTGGCAGGCTTACTCAATGCCGAAGAAGGCGAAACCGTTTACGGACGAACCGCACTGATCTACTGCGACGGCGAACCCGCCATCGAATTACTCGAAGTGGTCGCGAAGTAGCCCCGGAACAAGTAGACCCCGGAACAATCATGACTTCACTTCGAATTGCCACCCTGGCCTGCGTTTCGCTCTGCATGATGACCCTCTGCGCAGGCCAATCAGATCAGGCAGCTCAAACAAATCAGGCAGCTCCATCGATCGAAGACAGCTTGCGGTGGGCCGGCGAAGCACGTCAGGCGCTCGAGCGACAAGACTACCCGGCGGCGTTAAAGGCGGCCAACAAACTCGCCAAGTCACCGGCGAGCGATGAGTTTCGACGCGTCGCCGGTGACACCTTGCTTCGCTGCGGTGAACCGAAACGTGCGATCGAGATGTTCGAACGCTACTTGGCCAAACGCCCCAACGATCGACCGTACTTGTGGCAATTGGGGATCGCGTTTTACTTCGACGGCAAATTCAAAGAGGGCGCCGAACTGTTTGAAGTCCACCGTGAGGTGAATCCCAACGACGTCGAAAACGCGGCGTGGCATTTTCTGTGCATCGCCAAAAACGAATCCCCCGAAAAGGCAAAACAACTGCTGTTGCCCGCGCCGAACGATTCCAGGGCTCCGATGGCCGAGGTACTAGAGATGCTTCGCACCGGTGACCCCGAACCGGTCAAACAACGCATGAATTCCTTGACGCCCGGCACGTCGGCGGAAAAGTCGGCCAAGTTCTATGGGCATTTCTACCTGGGGCTCTACGCAGACGCCATGGGCGACGACACGACGGCCAAACAACACCTCAAACTCGCCGCAACCGACGCGCCGCGAAACTACATGGGCGACGTCGCCAAGGTTTACGCCGACCACCTCAACAAACGCGAGTAGCTCACGCTGTGCGCGACGTGCCAACTGGCCGATGGCATGCACAGCATGCCCTACGCGCTCGCAGCCGAGCCTACACCCGATCCGGCTTGGCGGTCGCTTTCATGATGGTGAAGAATGAAAACGGGTTGGGCTTGTAGCGTTGGTCGATGCGGATGGGCAACTCACGCAAGACTTCTTCCAGTTCCAGATCCGTTCGCCAGCCGAGTCGTTTGGTGACGTTGCCGGCCGAATCGACCACGCGGGCGATGATGGGATTATCGCTGCGAAAGTGATTGATGATCAGAATCTGCCCGCCCGGGCGACAAACGCGGACCAACTCGCGCATCATTTTGGCGGGATTGGACACGACACTGACGGTGTGAAACGAAGTCACCACGTCAAATTGGTCGTCTTCGAACTCCAATTCTTCGGCATTCATCGGTTGAACCGAGATGTGGTCCCAACCCTTTCTGTCGATCAATGTCTGGGCTTCGGCCAACATCGATTCGGACAGATCAATGCCCGTCAATCGAATGTGTGTGGGATAGCTGGCCAATGAGAGCCCGGTGCCGACGCCGACCTCGAGAACCTTGGTATCTTTGGCCAGCTGCAACGCGCCGACTTCGGCACGAATATTCTTGCCCGCGACGGCCGGCCAAAACGCTTGGTAGGCGGGAACAAGGTTGTGATAAAGCTTGGCCGCGTGCGGCACACGCGTCCGTTTGTGCTCGGAATCGGACTTGTCTTTTGAATCTTGCTGGTGCGGCGTAGCAGTGCTCATCAACAATTGCTCTCGGGCGACGAACGCCAGGTGGTATGGTTGGCCGGCCAGCAGCGACACCTGATCGCTTCGAACGCACCGCCCCACCCGATGTTTTCGGCTAGTCTGTAGCGAAAAGCATGGCAAATTTTGCCATGCCGTCAAATCGGAGACATCTCGGCTGTGAAACCCCAAACCCGTGATAGGTTAACGGTTTAGGATCGCTCGTGCCACGCCGCTGGAAAGACAATTCGCACCATTTATTACGTCGCCGTTACAAAGCAGACGCTGATTTGCGGGCGTGGAGCGTCCAAAGCGATCTCGTCAGGTGCGGACGCGTATGCGAATACCGCCAGATGAAGCGGAATGGAGAGGTCCGGACGCTGGCGCGAACCGGTCGATTATCAAACGATGATCAGCCGTTTGGCGCGAGCCGATGGGGCGCAAACCCGAGGAAACGAGACGCAACCTAGCGGTATTGGGCCGAAATCGGCAGGCCGTCACCGAACGGGATTGGCCGAAGCGTTTGACCGGTGTGGCCCTGAAGGTTCAGCGGTGACGGACGACGCAAAGCCGCCCACCAGGGGAGTCACCAACAGCCACTCAGCGAAATTCAGCTTTCTCGGCCGGGGCCCTGGCGGTCGCCGGGGCCGTTCGAGCGTGAAGGATCGCCTGCCGGATCGCCGACGTTTCCCGTTTGGCCACGCGAGCCATCGCGGGAAGCCGCCGATGATGTCGATGGCCAAATGCCGCTGGGACCCACGACCAACGTTTCTTTCAGCCCGTGAACGGACTCGATCGTTAAGCTTGGCGGGACAGACCAGCTAGACGGAGTGATCATCTCTTTACCTATAGCTACTTGCTCGCCCTGAAGTTGCGAGCGGAATCGAACAGTGAGGCACTGCCAACAACTTCGCCCATCGATCCGATGGAATTGGGTTTGATTTGACGATCCCGTCAATCAAGTTTCGCTCCATCGGGTGATTGAGACGATTGCAGGGACCTTACATGCAATCTAACGGATAAACCAAGACCGATTCCACTTCGTATCCCATCCCATGAGAGTTGATTTTTTAATCACCGAATTGAACGTCGGAGGCGCCGAGAAAGCGCTCTCCGAATTGGCCCTCGGGATGCAACGGCGGGGTCACCGCGTCCGCGTGCTCTCGATCGGTTCGGCGCCGTCGGCCGACCGACACCGTCTGGTCGACCGCTTGGCCGACGAACACGTGACGGTGAAATTCGGTGGCTTTGATCATTGGAGCCGGATGATCTCGGCAACCCGCTGGCTGGCTGGCCAAATCAATGCAGACCCACCGGACGTTTGCCAAACCTTCCTCTTCCACGCCAACTGTCTGGGAACGCTCGCAGCCAAACGCGCCGGCGTACGACACGTCGTCGGCGGGCTTCGCGTCGCCGAAGCCAAACGCGTGCGGTTGATCCTGGAATCCAAAGCGATCCGCCGCATGAGTCATCTCGTCTGCGTCAGCGACCAGGTTCGTTCCTTCGCGATCGAGCAGCTGTCCGCTAACCCTCAATCGTGTTCCGTCATCCCCAACGGCGTCGACGTGCCAACCTATCGAGACGCCGTGGCGCTGGACTGGTCCCAAATCGGTTGGCCGAGCGAAAGCCAAGTTGCGGTCTTCATCGGTCGACTGCATCCCCAGAAAGGGATCGAGTTGATTCAACAGCAGTTCCACGAACTGTTTGCTGATCACAGTAATCGGCGACTGGTGATGATCGGCGACGGCCCGCTGCGAGAACCGCTGTCGCGCTGGGCCGACGAAGTGGGCCAGGATCGTGTCAAAATCCTGCCTTGGCAAAACGATGTCGCGCCGTTCCTAAATGCCGCCACGATGCTGTTGCTGCCGAGCCATTACGAGGGGATGCCGAACATCGTCCTGGAAGCGATGGCCGCCGGGTGCGTGACCGTCTGCAGCCGAGTCGAAGGCAGCATCGAATTGCTCGGCGACGCGGCCACCCGACGCGGCCAATCTCAGGGGTTCGCTGCCGGCGACGGTGCCGCCCTGACACGTCTGGCTGACGCCTTTTTTCGCTCCCCCGAGTTGCGCCGCCAGATCGGCGAGGCCAATCAGCAACACGTCGACAACTATTTCTCCAACCGCCAGATGATCGAACGTTACGAAGCGTTGTACGAATCGTTGCGATCCCGATAAAACGCGTTCGGACCACACGACGCGAGTGACGGGGGAGTCATGCGCCTGCGGATCACACGATGGGCCGCACGAGATCAAGACGCCGCGAACGTTTCCTCAGCGATAACCTCCAGCCGAACGCGCTTCGGTCGATGCACCCGACGGCGCGGTTGGTTTTCAGTGGGTGTTGCACGGTTGGCAAAACGATGGGGGCAAAACGATCACAGCCCGAAATTATTTTGCCCCCATTGTTTTGCCGTTCCTGCGTGGATGTGGCAGCGATGGTGCATTGGGACCAAGAGGACACATCGGACTGATAGGTCCCCTATGTCCTATTGGCCCTATCGAGCGTGCCATCCCGGGACGCGCCGCGGTTGGACCATTCTACCGCACGGAGCCGCGAGTTGACGGGGCGATGGACTACTGACAATGTCGATTCATCACGCTGCTTATCTGAGTTGCGTCCGTCTGAATGGTTGTTTCTCTTCACTCGATGGCGTCCACTATTGACAAAGGCGGCTGCTTCTAGCGTTTCGGCGTTGAGAATTACCACAGAGGCAAGCGATTCGGCTTTGCCCAGTGGATGCGCGCAAGAAGTACGTCGCCGCGATAGCCATCGCGTGGCATCCATTCGCCGACCGTGACCCAGGATTCATGCGGGCTGACGTTCGTGACGTCGAAGTTACCCATCAAAGCGACTTTGTTGGGAGCGTTAACACCATCACCGACCAGTGGCAACACAACTCGCTCGGTCGATTTGATCAAGCAACGCTTACGCACGTCCACCTGAGCCAGCCATAGCGGCGATCGCCAACGAATCACATTTTCGTTGGAGGGATCTTTTCGTGTGTAAACGAGGAACAATCCGTCACTGTGAGTCAGCCAGTGTTGTTGAGTCGTGGACATCGATAGGGCCGTACCATCATCCCACAACCAAGGCTTCTTTTCTTTCCAGTTCAGCCCGTCGCTGCTAACACTCACATAACCGTGATCGTCTTCGGCTCGCATCGTCATCCAGAATTCATCACCAAACTTCGTGACACTCGGCTCGAGCAAGCCGCGACCAACTGGATTGTGCAGTGCAGGCCCCACCTCGGTCACCTTTAGTTCGCTGCCATCAAAACTCGATTGAACACCGGCAACCATCCGATTCTCGGGTTTCGGGCCAAACGTGAACGACATCTGCACGTCTCCACCCGGCAGAACAATGCGCTGTCCGCAATAGTTGGAATAGATATGAGCTGCGCGCGGATCGTCCCACTTCAGAATCTTGCGTTCCGACCAGGTGCCGTCCTTCGACCGAGTCGCATAAACGGGATACCGTGCCAACTGTTCCTTCCTGGCAAAGTAGTCCCCCTTGTAGAACACGACATGGCCCAAAGCAAGGACGGTGTCGGTTTGAGGATGATATTGCGGAGTGACATCACAAACACCAGCCATCAGCCCGTCCTCTCGGCCAGCAACAGGCTCCCGAGCCAAAGAAGGAATCTGCCGCGGTTGGCTCCAGGTGCGTCCCTGATCTCTTGATGTCGACCAATGAACGGGCCCAAAGTAATCCGAGCCTCCGATTTCCTGAAGGTTCATTAGCGCCACAGGTCGTCCGTCCGGGTCAGGCATCATGCAGACTCGAGGGTGAAACCATGTACGGCTCTTGCCGTCACGATTGCTCCAAAGCGTTTGCTTCGTGATCGCGGTGATCAATGAGCCGTCAATCGGTTTTGCCTGAGCAACAGAATCACGATCCGCAGTGGCGGACTCTTTGAGCCTGCCAAGTAGCGTTTGCACCCGTTCGGATTGTTGCTCGGCAAGATCCTGTGTTTCACCTGGATCCTCTGCGATATTGAAGAGTTCCGTTTTCAAGGATTCGCCCTCGCCGCGTGTCACCAACTTATAGTCGCCCAGTCGCAACGACGACGCGCGCAGACGCGGTCCCGCTGTGTAGATCGGACGATCAGGAATTTCCGCACCTTCCAGCAATAGTTCCGACAGGTCGGTGCCATCCCATTTCAAATCGCGATCCGGTTTGAAACCCGCGAGCGAACAAAACGTCGGCATCCAGTCGATAATCTGTACGGGCGTCCCGTTTGTTCCCATCTCAATTTTGCTTGGCCAAGACACGATCGTTGGCACACGTATTCCACCTTCGTAGACATCCCCTTTCTGGCCGGGAGCGGTTTGTTGTTTCCCGTGAGTCGACCGCCCGGACAGTCGTCATCGGGATACTTCAGGTCATTGTTTTCGACTGTGCTACCGCCGTTATCGCTCGTGAAGACGACAAGCGTATTATCGCGCAAACCCTTCTGGTCGAGGGCATCAAGAATTCGCCCCACTGAATCATCCAGATGCATCACCGCTGCTGCGTAGTGCTGTGCAACCTCGCCGGAAACGGACTCAGGTACGCGTTCGAGCCACTGCTGCGGTTCCTTCAGCGGCAAATGGATTGCGGTGTATGGCAAGTACAAAAAGAAAGGCTCTGAACCACGCGACTGGATCCAGTTCACCGCTTCATCGGTCAGCAGATCGGTGACATGTCCCGATTCTTCGATCAGTTGCTGATTGCGATGCCAGGTAAAGGTGAATGGCCCTTTCTTGTAGCGATGATTCCAGGGGCTGATTCCTCCGGCCAGCGAACCGTATGAATGATCGAATCCAAATTCGTTCGGCCCCCACATTGGCAACGATCCCAAGTGCCACTTTCCGGCAAGAAAGGTGTCGTAACCCTGCTTCTTCAAGGCTCGCGGGATCGTCACCGTATCCATTGGTAGCGCCAGCGAATTGGTTGGCGTTGTGATCCCGAATCGGCTCCAGCATCTTCCGGTCAGTAGCCCCGCTCGTGTCGGACTGCACACCGGTGCCACGTAGTGTTGGGTTAGTTCAAGCGATTCGTTTGCCAGTCGATCCAGGCGGGGCGTTGGCGCATTGCCTCCATGGAAGCCAACGTCCGCCCAGCCCAAATCATCCGCAATGATGAACACGAAGTTTGGTGGCGAACTCGACCACGCCGGTGAAAACTGACAAAGCGATACAAACAACAGGTAACAGACGAGGCGGACGCGAGAAGTCATGAGCTACCTATTTGAAGAGACTATTGTGAGAGTATCGCGAACAGGCTGGCGGTTCCGCCATCATTTTCCATGGCGATCGAGCGCACAAACAAGGGATCGTGAACATAACTTGAACGTCCCGATCGCAACTGAAATGGAGTCACGTCGGGAGAGATTTCGATCGCTGCCGTGCCAGCACGGAGTCCCGATACCTCGTCGCCCAACACATCGGGAATGACACCCAACAACAAGAGCAAAAGGCAAGCAAAGCGGGTTTTAAAGTGATTCATCTTTTTTTTTCTAGGTCGGCTCACATCAACTCAAACCGTCTAACGATCCAGTGCTGTCAGCAAAGCTCTCGGTTTCCACGCCCAACGCTTGCAACATCGTGACGAAAAGATTGGACATCGGGGTTTTCTCGTCGAAGTGTAAGAACTGATTGTGCCGCAGGCCGAGCCCGCCGCCACCGGCAAGTAGCAACGGATAGTTGTGATTTTGGTGGGTGCGGCTGTTACTGCTTCCGTACAGCACAAGAGTACGGTCGAGCAAGCTTCCGTCCCCCTCGGGAGTCTCTTTCAATCTCGTCAGGAATCGTGCCAGGTTTTCCACAAGGAACTGGTCGAAGCGACCAATATTCTCGGGACCACCTTTCTTTCCCGCGGCGTGCGCCAATCCGTGCCAGTCGGGTTTTAATCCCAGGACACCAGGAAACGTTCTTGCCCGCGACGGACCATAGCTTCCAATTTGATACGTGGAAATCCGCGTCAAATCGGTCTGGAAGGCGAGGAACTGAAGGTCGTAGATCGCTTTCAAATATTCTTTGGGCGCATCGACGGTCGCATCGAGCGCGATGGAATCACGGTCGACGTGTGGAAGCGGAATGTCCAGCCAACTGCTAGAACGCTGAATGCGATGTTCCACCTCTCGCACGGATGTTTCGAACTCGGACATCTTCCGCTGGTCAGCGACGCCCAGCTTGTGACGCAGGGATTTCGATTGATCCATCACCAAGTCGAGAATACTCTCGGAGTTCTGCAATTTGCTTCGGTCTTGTTTGCTGGCACCATCCTGGCCAAATAAGCGTTCAAAGACCTGTTTGGGATCCGACAGCGCGGGTATGGGTTGACCCTGATCGGTGTATGAAAGCGTCGTCGTTCGCGTTCGCGGCCCGACGCCACCGTCGGTCGAAAGTGTCAACGAGGCGAGACGGGTTTGTTGGCCGATGCGATTGGCCGCATATTGATCGAGCGAAATGGTGTTTTGATACGTGACAGGTGCCAGACTGTTCGCCGTCAGGAACGTATCTCCAGTATCGTGCCCATTCATCGCGCGGCAGCGGGGGTGCGACAGACCATGAAAGATGGACAATTCGTGCTTCAACGGCTGCAGCGGCTGCAATACATTGGTGAGTTGGTAATCCTTACCCTTTCCGGTCGGGAACCAACCCCATTTGCGATCTTCGGTGTCATCTTTCGGCATCGCAATTCCGAAAGGAAACAGGATAGCGCACATCCGCCGGGGCAGCAGTTGCTGCTCAGCAGAACTGGGTGCGCCCATTGCCTCCAGCCACGGCAGCGCCATGCTGACTCCCGCTGCTCGGAACAGGCTGCGCCGACTGAGTTGCCAGGATTTTTTCATGACGTGGTTACGGTCCTTCACGCTTCCGCGTGCGGGAGGATGAAGTGTCTGGAGTCACTTTGTTTGAAACGTATCGCTCTGGACGAAATCCACGATCAGTGACTTTAGTTTGAAATCATTGTCTATGAAACTTCGGGTGAGTGCCTGAACCGGCTCGCGATCACCGAAATCGAGTGTACGGCCCAGCCCATAAGCCATCAGCCGCCGCACCATCGCGCGGGCAAACCTTTCGTCACAGTGATCCAAAAGATGTCTCTGCAACTGCCGCACGCCGCCTATTTCTGTACCGTCAGGCAAAACACTTTCCGCGTCAACGGACACTCGAGGGCGTTTCCTGTGCGGCGGAATCTCCGTTCGCCAGCGGCCAACCGCATCAAAGTTTTCAAGCGGAATGCCCCACGGATCGATCCCGTGGTGGCAGTTGGCGCAGGTTTCCTTTTCCCGATGGACGGCAAGCTGTTCTTTCAAGGTCAACTTCGCCAAGTCCGGGCTTTCGGGATTCAGGTCAGGCACATCGGGCGGGGGCGACGCAGGTGGCGAGTCGAGCAGACGATCCAGGATCCAAACCGCGCGTTTGATGGGGTGTGAATCCTCGCCATTAGAATTCGCCAAGTGGAAAGCTGCCTGCCAAAGCAATCCACCGCGTCTATCGGAAGACTCCAAGGCGATACGCTCAAAACGACTCGAACGCGGTCCCGCTAGGCCGTAGTGCCTTGCCAATGGACGGTTCAACACTGTCCAACCGGAATCGAGTAACTCCAACGCGCTACGGTCATCGCGCAGAACCTCAGAGAAGTAGGCTCGCGTTTCTTCCCGCATCTGTTGCTTCAAGTTGTTATCGAAGTCGGGGAAGAACTCCGGGTTCACCGCGACGCGATCCAAGGCATCTAAGTCGAGCCACTGATCGACAAATCTCTGAACGAACTCCGAGCATCGTTCGTCGGATAGCATCCGATCAACCTGTTGCCCGAGCACATCCGACTGCCGCAGGCGGCCTTCGTCGGCCAAATCCAAGAGTTGTTGGTCCGGCGCCGAGCTCCAGAGGAAAAACGAGAGACGTGACGCCAATTCCCAATCGGTCACGCGGCCGCTTTCGGGTTTCCGCCCGCGATGCTCAATGATGTAGAGAAAGTGCGGAGAAACCAGAACGGAAGCGAAGGTTTCACGAATCGCCTGCTCAAACGAATCCGATCGCGGGCGAATCGTGTCGAACAGTCTTGCCGTCTGCTCGACTTCGTCTTCCGTGACCGGGCGGCGGAATGCTCGCGTCATGAACGTGCGCACCAGATCGCGAACGTAACGCGGCTCATCGCCGGAATGTACCGATTCAAATAGCAATCGCTGATGGCTCGGTGGCGGCCAACTTGTATAAACCGGGGCCTTGAATTCAGCAGCGGTCACCTGGACGTCCAACCGCTTTCCGAATGCAACCTGCGTGATGTCTTCCTCGGGCTTGGCTTTCTCTTCGCCTTTGCCTTCTCCCTTTTTCTTCTTCTTTGGCTTGGGTGGGCGTTGGGCATACTTCCGATCGGAATAACGGAGTTCATTCCCATCCGCATCAAAGAAGTCGATCATCACGATCATGCCTTTGAAACCTGAGTTCCCGAACGACACGGGGCCAGGTTGCGGAAAGTCCTCCATCCGCCCGCGAAAGACATAGGTCTGCTGATCCTCAGCAACATCGACCTCGCCGACTTCGCCACGAGGCACATGAATGATGCCCGGCACGTGACCCATGGAAACTCGCATCCGCGGCAGACCCTCGTTGCCCGGAGTCGCGGCGCGCGCCGTAATTTTCAGTTCAAACTCACCGTGTCGCGGAAAATCCTTCAAGTCCAAAATGAACTCCGGCTTAACCGGTTGGTGACCAGCGACTTTCTTCTTCGGTAGATTGCCGATCGCCGTCGTCGTCTGGGAGAATTCGTGCAATTTTGGACGTTCGCCTATCACAATGGCTTCCGCTAACCCGCGGCGGGCAATGTCCAGGTACATCTCGATTTGCGTAGGCGACATTTCCAGGGTCGCACCATCATTCAGAAATCCTGTCGGCGAGATCGGATCCGGTGGCAGGTTGCGGGCGAAATCCAGATCGACTCCCAACAGATCACGCATCGCATTCGCATATTCGTATCTCGTTAGACGCCGCGTTGACACTCGGCCATCTCTGAAACGCTTTGCCTCGGCTGCTTCACGCAGTGCCGAACCGATCCAGCCGGTCAACAGTCGCCGCTCGCGGGGCGTTGGCTGCTTTGTCTTTGCCGGTGGCATTTCTCCAAGGTTGATTTGATCGAGCGCGTCGTGCCAGGACTCGGCATCATTTCCAACAAGCATATCTGGATTGAGCTGGTCCAGTCGAAGGCCGCTCTCGTTGTGATCCGGTCCGTGACACCGATAACACAGGGTTTTCAAGACCGGCAGCACGTCGCTTTCAAACACACCGTGCGTGGAATCGTTCGCTTGTGCGAGCGACGACACGGAACAATGAACGAGGACCAGTGCGACGGAAAGACGCCATGTAGGAGAGAAACGTTTGCACATAGGGTCGATGGACCAGAGACGCGAGCCACAGTTGGGCCAGCAGCAGGATTCCAAAGCTAGGTAAACGAATGAGGTGGGAGGCTCAGGCAAGGCGCCCAGTATATCAGCAAAACGACTTCGCCGCCTCTGATCCGAATTCGGCGCTCTCGATCGTCAATCGTCAGACGCCGACTTGAACTTGCTTGCTTCCCGGACGATGGGGATGAAAGGTGTCAGGGAAGCGGCCGCCAGCGAGTTTTCGGGGTAGCGATTGGCCGCCGGCAGCTTCCCCCGACAGCAAGGTCACCCCGGGCAGATAGAACGCTTACAGCTTCGAAATCGACATCGGTTGGCAAGGACGCCAAGCTGCACAAGGGCAAGGACGCATGTCAATGTACGACAGTGGGTTGTTCCCTCGATTGGAACACGGCCAATACGACACTGCCGAATACTGAGCAACCAAACCACCAGGCAATGCTCAGACCTATCAGATCCCCCCAAAAGCAGCCGTGTACTAGTGACCAACCGCACGCAAATCCCGACCACATCGCCAAATTCTCCAGCTGATAAAGCAAGTGACCAAGGAATCCGCGACCAAGTCGGTTGACGTTGATAAGGACTAGGCAACCTACAAGCAGTATTACCAAAGCCGCCAACGCCTCGCGAGCGGGCGATGCGACCGACGCGCGGTTGGTTTTCAGTGGGTGTTGCACGGTTGGCAAAACGATGGGGGCAAAACGATCACAGCCCGAAATTGTTTTGCCGCCCAGTCCCGAATCGGCTGTTGGAAAAGGGTAAGAAGATTTCGGAGGTAAGAAAATGAATTCCGGCTGCGATCCATGATTGTCGACAATCTTCGCACCTCCAAAATTTTCCTACCCCCGCTTTTTCGTCGTCCGAAGCAACGAAACAACTATCTCAAACTCGCCGAGGTTGGACCAACCGACTAAAGTTACGCGTCTCGCCAATTGCGATTGGTGCCGGACACGGCGCCCCCATAACACCACGCCGGCACCGTTCTCGTTGATGCCATGCCGGTCGGTGTGGGCAGCAGATGTGGGCAGCAGATGTGGGCAGCAGATGTGGGCAACGGCGGCCGGGCTGAAATACAATCAGCAGCTTGGCCAGACCGGCGCCGTGAGGTCCATCGGTTGGCAGCCGTTTGGATTGCACTGTTTGGATTGCACTGTTTGGATTGCACTGTTTGGATTGCACTGTTTGGATTGCACTGTTTGGATTGCACAGCTCGCCGGTTCCCGTCTCGGTACCCCTGGGCGTACAATCTCCGCGAGCGAATCACCGACAGGCAAGTCCGGTTGCTGGCCGCCAGCGACGGCGGTTTGTCTGCCGGCGGGCCATTCGGAAGGCGCAGGCGGAACGTCCCGCCCCCCCATTCACCCCCACACAGTTTCTATGGCAATTCAGCGAAATCAAACTCGGGCAGTCGCGATCGGCAATGTCGTCGTAGGCGACGGCCATCCGATCGCGGTGCAGAGCATGACCGCGACCAAGACCCAAGACATCGACGCCACCGTTGCCCAGGCGGAAGCCTATCGCGAGGCGGGTGCGGGCGTGGTCCGGATTGCGGTCGACAGCGACAAAGATGCCGCCGCACTGGCCGAGATTCGAAAGCAAACCACCGCCAACCTGGCCGTCGACTTGCAAGAGAATTTTCGGCTGGCGGAAAAGGTCGCGCCGTACGTCGACAAGATTCGCTACAACCCCGGTCACCTTTATCACCATCAGCGCGACAAGCCCTGGCAAGACAAGGTGCGGTTCATCATCGAACAAGCCCAACAACACGACTGCGCGATCCGGATCGGAGTCAATTGTGGCAGCGTCGACCCCGACAAAAAAGCCAAGTACGATCCATCGGACTCGATCACGCCGATGCTCGAAAGCGCCCTGGAGCACTGTGACTTCGTCGACTCGCTGGGCTTTTACCGCTACGTCGTTTCGCTCAAAGATAGCGATCCCCAACAGGTCATCGAAGGCAATCGACGTTTCGCCCAACAACGGCCCGAGATCCCGTTGCACCTGGGCGTCACCGAAGCCGGGATGCCGCCGGAGGGAATTATCAAGACACGGATCGCGTTCGAACAGTTGATCGGCCAGGGCATCGGGGACACCGTGCGAGTCTCACTGACGCTTCCCAACGATCGCAAACCCGAAGAGATCGCGGCGGGGCGTGAGATCATCGAAGACATCTATGCCGGACGCGTCCGAACAGTGGTCAAGCTGAATGAAAAAGCGTTGAACATCATCAGTTGCCCGAGCTGCTCGCGCGTGGAGAACGAAGCGTTTATCGATCTGGCCCAAAGCGTCAAGGAAATGACCGAGTACGCCAAGGACCACGACATCACGATCGCGGTGATGGGCTGCCGCGTGAATGGGCCCGGTGAAACCGATGATGCCGACCTCGGGTTGTGGTGTGGCCCGGCCAAGGTGAATCTGAAACGTGGCACCGAAGCTTTGGGTGCATTCGGGTACGACGAGATCCTGCCGCGGCTGCGCCAGGAACTGGACGCCATCATCGCGACGAAATGCTGAAGATCTTACTGACCAACGATGACGGCATCGATGCGCCGGGAATCCATGCCCTGTATGACAGCGTCCGTCATGCGATCCAGGTGCATCGCCCCGGCGAAGACGTCGAAATCGTTGCCGTTGCACCGGACCGCTGCCGCAGCGAGTGCGGACACAGCATTGTGACCACGCATCCGTTGACCGTCACGACGGTTCGCGAGAACTGGCACAGCGTCAACGGGACACCCGTCGATTGCATCCGCGTGGCCCACTACGCGATGGATTTCCAACCGGACGTCGTGTTTTCGGGAATCAATGCCGGAGCGAATCTGGGTGTGAACTTGATGATCAGCGGTACCTTCGCCGCAGCCCGTGAAGCGAGTCTGCTGGGGATTCCGGCACTGGCGGCGTCGCACTATCGGCGACCCGATGTGCCGCGGACCTGGGACCACACGCCGATTTGGCTGGAGCCGACGATCGGTGACTTTTTTCGTGCGGCGATCGGCGCCCCGGCCGGTGGCAATCCGCCACCGCTGTGGAACGTGAATCTGCCCGCCGTGGCTCCAGAGGCCGACCTTCGACCTGACATCATCGAATGCGAAGTCGATCGTTGCCCCATCGATCGAACGGGAACGATCGAACCGGGGGGACGTGTTCGATTCGAGTTGGATTTTCATGCCAGGCCGCGAGAACAAGGACGTGACGTCCAGCATTGTTTCGACGGCCGAATCACGGTCAGTAAACTGGGCGTCCACCTGGACCGATGACCCCGGCGGGGACGGACACCGCAAGCCCCGATCGGAACGGGCCCCCTCACGCCTCTGCTTTGCTAGCGACCGCGATCGCTGCTTCGCCCATCGACGCCGTGTTTGGGGTGGATCCCGAAGGGGCGACTTGATTTTTTTGCAACTCGCCTCGCACGATTCGGACATTCCGGGGCGCTTCGATGCCGATGGCGACTCGGTTTCCCGAGATCCGATTGACGGTCAGAACAATGTCATCGCCGACCATCAACTTTTCACCGACTTTGCGACTGAGAACCAACATGAGCTTACTTCCTTGATCTATGGAGTCTGAAACAATTCGTTTGCGTCAACGAGGTACAAACCGTGTGCCAATCACTAGCCTAAATCGCGTCAACCAATCCCAAATGCCGGCGAACTTTAGAAAATCCGCTGAAAAACGTTGAACTTTTCTGTACCACCACGCGACGAGATTGACATTGCTGGCAATTTTCGATCGTGCTTTGGTAACTCATCCTGGAATGCTTGTCGCGAATTGAGACGTCTGCCCTGGTCGGCTTGTTTCCCTGACGCTGATAGAGTTATCTGCGCTGGACCTGACACGGCTGGTCATTCGACCGCGACAAGTCCGATGCTATACTCCATTTGCAGGGCGGGCTTGGCTGATCCATCCAAGCGGGCTGTCGTTTTAAGCCCGCATGCGTAGGCAAGGGGCATGCGACGTCCCTCGCTCACGCGTCGGGCTGCGGTTATCAGTGCGTTGATTTCGAAACATCGATTAAACCGAAAGCCCGCAAGCACAGCTTGCCGATTCAGAAGAGACCGATGAAACGAACGATGCATCTAGACGATCTACTCAAGGAATGGGAATTCAACCCGCACACGTTGAATGTCCGCATGGTGAAAGGAAATGACGGACGCGATGTGATCCAGATGCGAGTGGACATGGGTGTCCTGCAGCTCGAGACGACCGGCCGCCCCGACGGCACCGTGGTCGAGGGGCATCCGACCTATCTGGAATACCTGCAGGAAGCGGTCTTGGAAGACCCCGAGATGGAGCTGGACGAAGATCAGTGCATGGAGGTCGATCGGGAGTTCATGCAGTTCTACCATCGCCGCATCTGCTGGTTGCGGTTGCAGTACTACAACCGCGCCGTGATGGATGCCGATCACACCTTGCGGCTGATGGATGTCAGCGAGCGGGTCAGCCCCGACGAGGAATGGTCGCGTTCGCACGAGCAATACCGACCGTTCGTGCTGTTCCATCGCACGCAAGCGGCCGCCCTGGGCGCCTTGGAAGAGGAGGAGTCGGGCGAAGACGCGGTGATGGCGATCAACGCCGGCCTGGAAACGATCCGACAGTTCTTTGAAAAACACGAAGCCGACGAGCACTTCGAAGAAGACGAGTTGGTCGTCCGTCTGGTCGAGTTGCGTGAAACGCTGCGCAGCGAGTATGAAGTCGGCCAAACGCTGCGCGAAAAATTGACCGCCGCGGTGGAACAAGAACAATATGAGCTGGCCGCGAAACTACGCGACGAGCTCAATCAACGCGAGCTGGACTAAAAAAACGCGTGCGAACGAGGTCGGGAACCTCATCCGCACGCGTCCTCAACGAGTCGTCCGCTGTCTGGCCCCGCCCCTGTCTGGCCCAGCCGAGGGCGGCTCAAACGGCCGCCCCCAGCAAGTCCATCTCCTTGGCCAGTCGCTTTCGCGCGACGTGCAATCGTCGCTTGATCGTTCCGATCGGGGCTTGGAACGCGTCGCTCATCTCGATCAAGGTTTGACCGTTCAAGTAGAACGCGGTCAACGTTTCTTGATCCAATGCGCCGAGACGGTCGATGCTGTTTCGAACCGCTTCGGCCTGCTCACGATGCTCGGCCACCTCGTCGGGAGCGTCTTCGGTCACGCAGGTCGCTTCCAGGGTTTCCGGATCGCAGGCGATGGCCGATCGATTGCGGGTCACGCGATTGATGGCCATTCGGTGCACGATCTGTCGCAACCAACCGCCGAACGCCTCGGGCACTCGCAGTTGGTCGATCTTCTGCATCGCCTGGATGAAGACGTCTTGCGCCAGCTCGTCGGCTTCGTCCGCGTTGCGAACCCGGCTCATCGCACCGGCGACGATTGCGGATCGGTATCGGTCAAACAATTCGCCAAAGGCATCGCGATCGCCGCCTTGGGCGCGAACGACCAATTCAGCGACCGTCAATTCTCGGAGATCAAACAGGGTTTCAGTGTTGATGTTCATCGCTCGGTTCCTTCCGAAAGCTGACCGGTGTGACGGTTTGATTCCGCACGGGGAAAATCAGCGTGTTCGGGTGTCAGCTTGATCGCCGCGTCGTTTCGTTGCGCTGTGCTGGAGCGCTCCGCGGGCGCGGCAGGGTGATCAAGCCGGGTTGATCGTCGGGGTAAGGCGAGGCCGAGCTTGTGAAGTGGTCTGTGGCAACAGGCCGCGTTCACGCGATCGACTTGGATGTATCAGTCGCGACTGCCAACCGTCTCGATGTCCGAAATCGGAGCGATGCATTTGTTTCTCGAAACGGGCCGCAAGGCTTGCCGATCGAGAACGGGCGATGACTTGAAATCGCTGGACTTCAGATCAAAACCGTTAAACACACTTCCGAAGGTACCTGGGGGGGGGAAACCTGCGTCGCGTTGACGTCGGTTTCGGCAGGGACCATCGGCCTGGCATTCGCGGTGGGATTGGGAGACCTGCCTCGACAGGCTTCCAAATCTCAGCCTCTCTGTCGCAGAGCGGCCGAGCCACGTTCGGCTAGTCCTAGTAGCCGGACGGCCAGTGGTAAACGTTTCCGTTTACCGACGGCCGTCTGGACGACGCTGGCTAGCCAAGCATGGGATGTCGGAGGACTCGGATGGCCGCAACGGGGCTGATCTTGCATCAGCAATCGCTGTGGTCCCGAATACATCCCGATCCCGGGCGATACACACGCCATACAGAGCTGGAGGTCTGGTGCGTGTGCAAATACATCGGCGCTCGAAATCTCACGGACACCTGCGATATTCAGGCTACGTGTGACAGCTGCGATGATTTGATTAATACGCATTTCAAACCTCCCGGCACCGTTGGTGGTGCGGCGTGGAGCAAAGAATAAGAATTCAAATGGCGGACCGACCAAACATTTCGCCCGACGGGAACGAACTGCTGCGGATGCATTAACATGCCGCTGGCGGTGGGTCTGCCGACCTGCGTTAACGGTAACGCACGTCGACCCCAAAAGCCAGTGAAAACTCACCGACCTGTGGTAGTTGATCGTACAGAGCGAGCCCTCAAAGAAAGGTTCGCGCGAAAATAAATCAATTTTTTGTTTTGCCTGACTCATGGGTGCAGACCGTTCCCCTCCAAACGCCGCCGCGGCCACCCGACGGCCGCGGCTCCTCGAGCGGGGCGCCCGTTTCGGGGGCCAACTGGGCCGGCAAGCGTTGGAACTGGTCCTGCCGTCGACCTGCCGATTGTGCGACGCCTGCATCGCGCCGGAGCGAGATTTTTGTGCCGATTGCCGCCCGCAACTCGAATCGAGCGAATCCCTGATGCGATCGGCCTGCCTGCGCTGCGGGCACCCTGGCGCTGGCACTGCGGGCGCTGGCACTGCGGGCGCTGGCACTGCGGGCGCTGGCACTGCGGGCGCTGGCACTGCGGGCGCAAACCATCGGGGGGCGGATCCTTTCGCCCTGGTTGCGGCGGATCCGCCAGGTCAACAACCGCCCCCGCTCGACCGCTGCCCGCGCTGTAAACGGGAAACCTACGCCTTTGACGGCTGTATCGCCTTGTGGAGCTACGACGGGCTGGTACGCAGCGCGGTCGTGGCGGCGAAGTACGGCAGCCAGATTTCGCTCGCCGACGCATTGGCACGACGATTGGCCCGCCGCATTCGAGAGGTCATTGAACCGCCAGCGGACGCCGCCAGCGAGGCACAAACAGACATTCCGGACTTGATCACGTCGGTCCCGTCGCATCTGTGGCGTCGCATTCAGCGGGGGGCGGGCGGCAGCCGTGTGCTGGCCCGATCGGTCACCGGCGCCCTCGGCCAGGGCTGGCCCGACGTGGTCTACGCGGACGTGCTGGCGACCACACGGAAGATCAACAAACAGGCTTGGCTCGGTGAAAAGGAGCGGATTGCCAACGTGAGCGGCGCGTTTTGCGCCTCGCGGACGCCCTGGCGACCCTGGCGACGGCGGTCGCTGACAGGCAAACACGTGCTGTTGATCGACGACGTGATGACGACCGGCGCCACCGCGGGGGAAAACGCGAAGGTGCTCAAACAAGCCGGGGCACGCCGCGTGACCGTCGCGGTCGTTGCACGCGCCTGCTCGGGATGACCGAGTGTCGAGTTTTCGTGGAATTGACCACAAAGAATTCCATCGAGGGCCCGAAGCGCCTTAATGCAGGCAGTTCGCGGAGTTTCGGCAAATTCAAAGCGTGGCGGAGGCGTGGCGGGCTGGAAGACGGGTTTTTCAATGCGATGATTCTTGCGAACATGCCGATTGTGCATACTGTGAGGGTTAGGGGCCACTGCGTCAGACGGTCGCCCCGGGAATTCCAATCCAGACTTGACCCAGTAGCGTACAGTTCTACTCACAACCTTTTTCCATTGCTTTGCCTGATTCAACCACAGCCGCTGTGACCGATCACGACGACAACTTTCATGCTTCTCGAACGGTGAGCGTGCGAAACATTTTGATTCGCGGGCTGGGGGTCGTTTTGCCGCCGCTGCTGACCATTCTGGTCCTGATTTGGGCGTGGAGAACGATCGAAACGTACGTGCTGCGTCCGACCGAGTGGATCGTCCAGGAGGGGCTGGTGTGGGGCGCCGAATACTTCGACGGCACGCTGAGCACAGTTCCTGAAGGGGCGGTACCCGAACCTGACGGCGGGTTCAGCACCTACACGCTGCTGGGCTACAGCCGGTACGTCCCGGATCCGACGGGGCGACGTTACTTGCCCAAAGAAATCGTCGACAGGGTCAACGAGAACGCGGACAAGTTCGGGACCGACGCCAAACCGCTGGTTTCGGCAAACGCCTACTGGCATCGCTACATCCAGATCACATGGATGCAGCGAAAGTACGTCGTCCCGGTCTTCCTGATCGTGTTCCTGACGGTCCTGTATTTCATGGGACGTCTGTTCACGTTTCGCCTCGGCCGCTGGTTTTTCCGCGGCTTCGACGGAGCGATCTTACGCATCCCGTTCGTCAACAAGGTCTACGGCGGCGTGAAGCAGGTCACCGATTTTGCGTTCAGCGAACGTGAAATCGAGTTCAACAACGTCGTCGCGGTTCAATATCCCAGCAAGGGCATCTGGTCATTGGGATTCGTCACCGGCAACAGCGTCCGTCAATTGCACGACGCCACGGGTGAAGAAATGATGAGCGTGCTGATGCCGACCAGCCCGATGCCGATGACGGGGTTTACCGTCACGGTCCGGCGCAGCGATACGATCGACATCGACATGACGATCGACGAAGCGATCCAGTTTGTCGTCAGCTGTGGCGTCGTGGTGCCACCGAATCAGCGGATCAACGGCGCGCCGAACAACAAACCCCGGCCGACCGGAAAACTCCGCGACGGCGCGGTGATCCTGCCCAGCAACACGCAAGCCGAACACTCCGTCGACCCGTCGACGGTGTGAATCGGCGATCGGCCCGCCGGCAGACAGCCACTTCTTATGACTTGTAGATTTCAGGGTTGAGCGACGGATCGTTGTACATCTTCATTTGACGATACGTCTTGTGTTGCTTCTTTCCGTCGAAGATGTCGACCAGTAATGCTTGCAGCGAATTGGAGAGATCCGTGTGCTGTTGTTGGCACAGATCGATTCGCGCGGCGACCATGGCGCGGTGGTTCGCATCGGCATCGTCGCGATCGAGTTGCTCGCGATAGTGATACAGCCGCAGCGACATGATCGACAAACGGTCGATCGCACTGCCGGCGGTCTCGGTGTTGATCGGCGCGGCGGGAGCAGGTTGAACATGCAGCGTGCGGAGCAGTTCGGTGATCGCGTCATCGAGCTTTTCGATCATGTCGTTTCGCTGTTGATTGAGCTTGTCGATCGCCCGTTTCACTTCGGCAATCTTGACATCGTCGGCGGTCGGGCTGCGGGCGATGTCTTCCTGGTGCCACAGCCGATAGTTGTATTCGTGCTGGGTGCAAACGAGTTGCTTGAATCCGTCATAGGGATTTTCGATCGGCCCCTGGTGCCAAGCGGCCACGGTGTCGATTTGCAATTGCGTGATTTCTGAAACCGAGGGCAAACGCGTTGCGGCGAGGGTGGATGCTGACATGGTGCTGGAGGTCGGCGGGAAGCCGAGGCGAGCGGGGGAGCGAAATGAAGCACCCGCATTGTGCGGATTCTCGCCGGTCATTGCGAGAGCAATCCGACGACACAAAAAAAGCCCGGGTCCCCTGCTGTCAGGAAACCCGGGCCGTTGTCATCACCAGGTGGAGCAGGCCACTGGGGCCTGTCGATTTCAGCCCGCATGCGTTAGCAAGGGTCCACGCGGTGCCCCTCGCTGACGCGTCGGGCTGACACCATCGCGTCGAATTCAGCCCATCGACTCAATCGCCAGGCCCCCTTGGGGTCCGGGCCGATGATCAGGAGACTTCTTTTTCGTCGATCCAGGACATCATTTTTCGCAGCCCACGGCCGATCTGCTCGACACCGTGGTCTCGTTCGCGTCGTCGGGTGGCTTTGAAGAACGCGGCGCCGCCACGGTTTTCCAGGATCCAGTTTCGGGCGAACGTGCCGTTTTGAATCTCTTCCAAGACGCGTTTCATCTCGGCCTTGGTTTCGTCGGTGATGATGCGGGGGCCGGTGACGTAGTCGCCGTATTCGGCCGTGTTGCTGATGCTGTAACGCATGTAGCTGAGTCCGCCCTGATACAACAGGTCGACGATCAGCTTCAGCTCGTGCATGCACTCGAAGTACGCCATCTCGGGCTGATATCCGGCTTCGACGAGGGTTTCAAAACCGGCCTTGACCAGTTCGCTGACGCCGCCGCAGAGCACGACTTGTTCGCCGAACAGGTCGGTTTCGGTCTCTTCCATGAACGAGGTTTCGATCACACCGCCTCGCGTTCCGCCGATCCCCTTGGCGTAGGCCAAACCGATCTGCTTGGTGGTTTCCGACGCGCCTTCGCCCAACGCGATCAACGCCGGGACGCCGCCGCCTTTTTCATATTCGCTGCGGACCAGGTGGCCGGGGCCCTTGGGTGCGACCAACAGGGTGTCGATCCCTTGGGGAGGGGCGATCTGCCCGAAGTGGATGTTGAATCCGTGCGAACACATCAGCACGTTGCCTTTGGAAAGGTTCGGCAGAATGGCGTCGCGGTAGACATCGGCCTGCACTTCGTCGGGCAGCAGAATGTTGATCACGTCCGCTTCTTTGGTGGCGTCCGCGATCGTCTTGGGTTCGAAGCCGTGAGAAACGGCCAGGTCATAGTTGGCCGAACCGGGGCGTTGGCCGATGATGACATTGACGCCGCTGTCACGCAGGTTCTGTGCCTGGGCGTGGCCTTGGGATCCGTAGCCGAGGATCGCGACCGTCTTGCCTTTGAGGTGCGAGAGGTCGGCGTCGTTGTCGTAGTAAATGGTGGCTGCCATGATGAAATGGTCTCGAGGTGATTGGAAAGGTGGTAGGGAAGGGATTCCGAGGGAGAAATCAGGCGGTCGCCTTGGTGGCTTCGTCAGCGATGGAGACGTTCGAATCGCTGCGTACCATCGCGACGCGGCCCGTTCGGACCAACTCGGTGATCCCGTAGGGCCGGACACGTTCGATGAACGCCTGGACTTTGTTCTCTCGGCCACTGATCTCAATCATCAGCTCTTCCGGCCCGACATCGACGATGCGTCCGCGAAAGATATCGACCAGCTCACGAATTTCGGCCCGCTTGGGCCCCGACGGGGCCTGGACCTTCAACAGCAAAAGATCCCGCTCGACGAAATCGCGACTGCTGACATCGATGACACGGACGACCGTGACAATCTTCTCCAATTGCTTGCGTACTTGCTCCAGCACGCGATCGTCGCCGACGACGACAAAAGTCATGCGAGAGAGCGTTTTGTTTTCGGTTTCACCGACTGCGAGCGAGTCGATGTTGAAGCCACGCGAGGCAAGCATCCCAGAAATATGGGCGAGTACCCCGGGAACGTTCTGGACCAGAGCGGAGAGAACGTGTCGCTGAGTGGGGCTGGGCATCAGTCCGGTTTTGACCGTGAAAGGGAAAGAAAGTCCTGAAATTTGAGCCCGGTAGGATAATTTTGAGAGGTCAGACCAGCAAGGGCCTGACCCCCGGCGGTCCCCGTGCACCTTGCACCCGGGTAGAGGGGCGTCGCGAAAGAGTTGCGGAGGAGTCACTGTGCGAATAGACAAACCTGGCCCCGCCGGGGTTCAGCCCGAACCGTCTGGCGGCGTTCCGCCTCGCGTTTTCCCTACTCCCGACGCGTTTGCGGCCGCATAAACGACGCCTCACCGCCATCTGCGACCGTTCACGCGGTGAAGCATTTTTCAGCGATCGGGCGTTCGTTCACCGATGCACTCCGGGCGTTTCACGCAGGCAGATTCGCATCGGGAGAATCACACCGGGATCCCAACAGCTCTTAGAATTTGGTGGATTGGTCTTTATTTCCTGTGGAGAAATCTGATGTGTTTGAATCGTTTCCCGCTGGTCGTGTTGGTCTCGCTGGCCATGCTGGTGTCCACGCTTTCGGTGGCCGAGGACGCGACGGCAAAAGACTGGATGAGCCTGGCCCCACGCGAGGAGATCAAACCGATCTTTCAAATGAAGCCCTCCGCCGATGGGGACCCGGCCGGGCTTGAACTCATCATCCGAGCGGACGATCGCCAGGGGCTCAGCGGGCATTGGCAACGCAGCGTCCCCGTCGTCGGCGGTCGGCACTACCAATTCTCGGTGCTGCGAAAAACCGACGGGATCGAACACCCCCGCCGCTCCGCGATCGCACGACTGCAGTGGCGTGACCCAAACGGCCAAAAAGTCAAACATGCCGCGCCGGCCATCGACTCCTTTCGACGAGGGATTCGGCCACAGTCGGAACCGGAGTTTCCCGCGGTGGTGGGAACACGGGACGGTTGGGACGAACTGGCGGGCGTCTACCTGGCACCACCCGACGCAGCGACGGCGACGATCGAACTGCATTTTCGGTGGGGCGATCCAGATTCGTCGGTCCACTGGAAGCAGGCACGGCTGGAAACGGCGCCGGCTCCGCAGCAAAACCTGGTTCGCCTGGCGACCATCCACTACCAACCACGCGGCGGCGAAACCTCGATGGACAAATGCCGCCAGTTCGCCCCGCTGATCGAACAAGCCGCCAACCAGGACGCCGACCTGGTGGTGCTACCGGAGACCTTGACCTACTACGGCACCAAGGGAACCTATGCCGACGCTGCCGAGCCGATCCCCGGACCGTCGACGGACTACTTTGCCGAACTGGCTAAGCAACATGGCCTGTACATTGTCGCCGGACTGCACGAACGCGACGGGCATTTGATTTACAACGTCGCCGTCCTGTTGGGCCCCGACGGAAACATCGTCGGCAAGTATCGAAAGGTCTGCTTGCCCCGCAGCGAAATCGAAGGCGGCATCATGCCCGGAAACGAATACCCGGTCTTCTCGACCCGCTTCGGCAAGGTCGGCATGATGGTCTGCTACGACGGCTTCTTTCCCGAAGTCGCGCGGGAACTGGCCAACAACGGCGCCGACGTCATCGCCTGGCCGGTTTGGGGATGCAATCCACTGTTGGCCCAGGCGCGGGCGTGTGAAAACCATGTCTACCTAGTCAGCAGCACGTACACCAAGTCGACCGACGACTGGATTCGATCGGCAATCTACGGACTCGACGGCACCGCCCTGGCCGCCGCTGACGAGTTCGGAACGATCGCGATTGCCGAGGTCGACTTGAATCAGACGCATCACTGGCACTCCCTGGGCGATTTCAAAGCCCAGCTTCCCGCCCACCGACCGGTGGCGGTTGGCGAATGAACGCGGCGATTTTCCTGGCGACCGGCGACAGGATCATACTGCCCCGTGTCCTTCTGCCTTCTATCGCTTCATTGCAAACGTTGCATCCAAGCCTCGTTGCCGATCACTTCACTGATAAACATTTGCTGCGCGACCAGAATTGATTGATGCAACTGTTCCGCGGTTGCCTTGCCGGCTTCGTTTTCCACCGTCAGTGTGCCGGTCGCGTCACGCAAGAACTCCACCTTGTAGCCGCGATGAAAGGCTTGGCGGGCGGTCGTGTCACAGCACATGTGGGTCATGTATCCGGCGATGCTGATCGTGTCGGCAGCGGTCTTTTTCAGCCAATCCTCCAGCTCGGTTCCGGTAAACGATCCGGGCCATTGCTTGTCGATCAGCACATCACGGGGCCGCGATTGGACTTCGGGGTGCAATTGCCACATCTCTGAATCCTTGCGAAAAATCGGTGACTCGGGATCGGCTTGGTGGTGGCGAATGACGGCGGTGGGCACACCCGCTTCGGCCGCTCGATCCATCACCTCCAGAATGCATTCGAGGTGTCCGGCGGGATGAGAAATCGGCAGTGCTCCGTCGAAATACTCGCGTTGAACATCGATTACCAATAACGCTCGGGACATGCAGCGGTCTCCTGATAGGTTCTATGGTCGAAGGAGTGTCTAATGTAGGCATTCGATGCGTTCTCGGGGGCATTGCCATTCTGCACCGCGACCACGCGTCATCAAAAAAAAACCCGCCGTTGCCGACGGGCAACGACGAGGCGATGGAACCAACCGGGAGTTTCGATTCAGCAATCACTCGGCGACCGGTGCCGGCGGGGCCGCCGTCGGTGTCGGCAACGCCTCGGACGGGGACCGATAGTAGTCCGCCGCAGCGACGGGTAGCTCGACGGGTGCATCCACCGCGGGCTCGGCGACCGGTGCCGGCAGAACCGATGCCTGGCTGGGCTGCAATGCCATCGGGGCGGCGGCACATCCGCTATCGCAGCCCGCTCCGCCTCCACAGGCACCTGCGCACGAACCGGGGCAGCAGCCGCAGCGATCTTTCTTTTCCGCCGTCCAGGTGTACTCACAGGCGGGGCACTTGTACTTTTCAGTTTTCAGCACACAGACCTTGCGGACGCGGGCTCCGTTGTGCACACACGCGGTGCAACCGAGTCCGTCGCAGGCCGTGCACGACGCACAGGCGGCCTTCTTGGCTTTCTGCCACGGAAAGACAACTCGTGGAATACAGATCGCTTTGGATTCGACCGTGAAACACGTCTTTTCCTCTTCGACCTGTTCGGCATCGAGTTTGCAAACATGGTCGCACACGGGGCAGCACGCACAGCCGGTTTGATCGAGCAGTTTACCGCCGAGGGCAAACGCACTGTGGCAATCGAGCAGACAGAGCGTGGCGGCCAGCAACAGGGCGGCCTGAATGTTTTTTTGAATGGACATGACTTCTTCTTGAAATGGAGTGGTTTGTGAGAACACCCGTTGGGGCATTGGACAATCGAACGGATCGTTAGAAGTCGATCATGTAGCGGAAACCGAGGATGCTAAAGTCGCCATCGATCCCGGCGGCCAGCGGCACGGCCGAGCGACCTTGGCCGGCATTCTCGATTTCCCCCATCACCATGTTGGCTTGGATCTTGGAGTACGCGGTCCAGTACCAGTTCAGACCGGCCGTCAACGCATACCCTTGTCCGCCGCGGATATCGGAATCGGACAAATCCAGGTAGTCCGCACGCAGCCCCATGCCCAACGCACCCCAACCCCTTCCGGTGCCGCCGGTGCAGCGATCGACGACGAAGAAGTTTTCGAAGGGTTTGACGCGATCGATCGTTCCCGAACTTCGCTTCAGCGGAATGTGCTCGCCGGTCAGGAAGTAGTGCGCGAACAGGTAGCCGCCATGGAATGTCAGGTTGCTGCCGTTGAACCCGCCCAACGCGTCACGCTGCATCCAGGTGGTGAAGTACTCACCGGTGATCTGAAGCGCGCCGACGTTCAACATCGACTCAAAGGCAAGTTGTTGGTAACCCTCGGCACCGAGGATCCGCCCGGTGTCCCACCATCGCGAATCGCTTCGCGCCAACGGTCGCGTTCGAAAACGTCCTTCGTTGGCGTTTTGGTCATTGTCCAATTGGCCGTCGCCATCGGTTTGGTTGACCGACCCGGCGATCCCCCAGTGCCAATAGCCGCGCCCGCCACTGATTTCGTCGTACCAGGGACTGCCCGACAGACGACCATACAAACCGCATTCGTCAAAGTCACCGCGGTAGCGTCCGTCTTGGCTGATGTTTTCCAACAGAAACGCACCGTAACGCCAGTGGAGCGATTCGTCATCGGTCAGGCCGTACATGCAAACACCCAACCGACGGGCGTCTTCGTTGAACGTTTCCACCGCCAACGGTCGTTCGGCGAACACGTTGTGACGGCTACTGTTGAGGTGATCGAGACCGATGGGCCGTTTTTGATTCCCGATCAACAGGGTTTGGTTGTGCGGAAGCTCATTGAACCCGAAATAGACGTCCTTGATCTCCGCCGAACTGGGATTGTTGAAGTCGATCTGGATGCGGTACTCCATGTTGCCGGGCACGTCGCCGGTCCAGGTCAGACGAATCCGACGGAAATCCCATCGGTCTTCCGGATCGTCCGTCGGATCCCCCGTCTCCAATTCGTTGATCCCCGCATCGCTGTCGAGGAAGTTCCAATTGTCCAGGTGAATCCGTCCGTTGAGCTTGTAGGACGGCTTCTTCTTTTTGGCGTCGGCGTCGCTCTTCAGCTTGTCCTGGTACTTTTCCCACGACGACTCCAAATCGCCGACGCGGCCGAGCAATTTTTCGTAATCCTTCAAGGGAACGGTTCCGCCGTCGACGACTGCGTCGGACGCGGAAGGCTCGACTCCCGAATCAATCAGCCCGGCATCATCGATCGGATTCAATCGGGCGGTTTGATAGACCGGCGCCGCGTGGTCGGCCGGCATGCCGAAAAAAGTATCCTCGGCAATCGTGTCGTCGGCATTGACCGCCGCAGTGCCAAAGCACGTTGCCAGCGCCAGCGCGAGCGAGAATCGCCGCGAGCGCGCACCATGAGTCTTCTTCATCGCTTCGTTGTCATCCGTGAACAGTCGCGACGAGCATGAAGTACCGATCCATCAGTACCTGATTAGCCACTCGCCCTGAGTTGATGGGAACAGGGTCGGGAAACGACTCTCTCCCAGTTCAGCCATCGTCGTATGCGGCACAAAACGATTTGTCGGTGTACAAAGTTTTTCCGCCGACACGGATCCCCCACTCTGATGACACTTTCGATCGTTGTTTGCCGCTCAAATCGCAGTACCGTCACCATCGATACGTCTTGACGCAAATCGCCCTTCCGCTCCCCCGAATCGTTGCAGCTTTCCAGCGATGCGCTCGATCATGAAGATTGCGTGAAGCACACGTGAAGAACCGGCGATCAGGACGCGATCAGCGCCAGATAGCGAATCAACCGATGCGGTGACTCAGAATCCGTGTTGTCCAACGCAATCGTCAGCAATTCGCCTGCCGCCTTCCGCCGCTGCGGCTCGCTGACGGCCGCGGCATCAAGCCGGCGGATCATCTCTTCACAGACCGCTTGAGTGAAAGCGGATCGCGAGGTGGATCCGTTGTTGACCGCCCGCAGCGCCCCGACCACCGCGGAGTCGCTGAGCGCGGCCTCTCGTTCAGCGACGCTGAGCACGGCCTCAATCAGCAATTGGGGGACATCGACACCATCCCGCTGACGTCGATTCGCGTCGTTTGGGGCGGTCGGCCGATCGTGACCGCGACCGGACAGATTGCGGCGGCGACGGCGGCGATCAGCCGCCTTGAGATTGGAGCGTAACTTCGGTGATTTCGGCATGGAAGGGCACCGCCGGCGACGACAGGAAGAAGCTGTAGGTTCATCAGTAGTAATAGGTAACGCGTCAAGTGCGAGTGTAATCCGTCGGCCGGTCACAAGAAAACTCGCGCGTCCGTTGCACAATCCCCCCCATAAGCGTTGCCGTTTCTGTCGGTTGTGCCACGGAGGATGAGTCGATCCCATCGTGGTGCCGCGGGATTTGAAACACACGGACCATTCAATGAGCTAGCTTCGAGAAGCCATTTCAGACAGACCGCTCCTTGGGCCCGCTTTTTCGCATGATCCACGTTCAACATCTGACCAAGACGTATGAGGATCTCCAGCGTGGCCGCTTCGTGGCCGTTGACGGCATCTCGTTTTCGGTGCAGAAGGGCGAGATTTTTGGTTTGCTGGGGCCGAACGGGGCGGGCAAAACCACGGTGCTGCGAATCTTGAGCACGGTGCTCGAACCGACCGAAGGCATCGCCACCGTCGCCGGGTATGACGTGGTTCGCGACTCGGCCGAAGTCCGGCGGCACATCGGATTCGTTAGCAACAACACGGCCATCTACGACCGCATGACCGCCTGGGAGATGGTGGAGTATTTCGGACGACTTCACGGGATGAAGGCCGCGCGATTGAAAGCGCGTTTGGAAGACCTGTTTGATCAATTGCGAATGAACGACTTTCGTGATGTCCCCGGCGGCAAGATGTCCACCGGGATGAAGCAAAAGGTTTCGATCGCACGGGCGATGATTCACGACCCGCCTGTGCTGGTGTTTGACGAAGCGACGTTGGGTCTCGATGTGCTGGTCGCCCGCAATCTGCTGGGCGTGATTCGATCGCTGCGTGAGGCCGGCAAGTGCCTGATTTTCTCGACGCACATCATGAGCGAAGTGGAACGGTTGTGCGATCGGATTGCGATCATGTATTGCGGCAAAATTCTCGACAGCGGCACCCTCGAAGAACTTCGAGATCGCCATCGCGAAGATGACTTTGAAGAGCTTTTCTTTGGGTTGCTCAGCCAACACGAACAAGAGATGCGCGTCGGCGGACGAATCGATCATGCGTCGGCGGCCAACCATGGGGTGGGAGAACAACTGGTATGAGCGATTCGTCCAGAGCGATTCGACGACAAGCTGAACTGGCAGACAAGCCTCGTGTGTCCGCGGTCTGGCTGATCTACATGCGCGAGATGCGGGACCAACTGCGTGACCGTCGAACGCTGTTCACCATCGCCGTGCTGCCCATCATGCTGTACCCGCTGGTGGGCATGCTGCTTTTGCAGATCGCCCAGTTCACCCGCCAGAACCCGACCTCGGTCTGCGTCATCGGCACCGAGAACATCGAAGGTGCGCCGCCCCTGTTCGAGGGCGAAATGTTTGCACCGGACCTGATCGAGCAACCCGATTCGCTGGAGCTTCTGACCTATCGCTGGGACGAACTGTCGGCCGATCGACCGGTTCGTGACAAAGCCAACGCGTGGGTCAAGACCGGTGCGTTTGATTTGGTCGTGCTGATCCCGCCCGCCTTCAAAGACAACGAACTGATGGGCGACCTGGTCGGGACAGAAACGAAGTCTTCCTCGGCAGGGGAGAACCGCGATTCGGACATCGAACTGTTGTTCAACGTGGGCAGCGACCAGTCCGTCGTCGCCAGACAACGTGTCGCCGGAGTGCTGGCGGCCTGGCGTGGCGAATGGATCAAAGAGCGTTTGTCCGGCGTCGGCATCGATGCCGAAATGTTGCTGCCCTTTGAGTGGTCCGACACCGACATTGCGCCTGAACGGACACGTGAAGCGGCGTTCTGGAGCAAGCTGCTGCCGTTCATCATGCTCGTCTGGGCGATGACGGGGGCGTTTTACCCCGCCGTCGACTTGGTCGCCGGAGAGAAAGAACGGGGAACACTGGAAACGCTGCTGTGCAGCCCCGCACTGCGCAGCGAGATCGTTTGGGGAAAACTGGGCGCGGTCGCTTCGTTCAGCATGTTGACCGCCCTACTGAACGCCGGAAGCATGCTGCTGACCAGCTCACTGGTCTTTCAACACATGGGTGTCGGCGGTGCCGGCGCCGCGCTGGGCTCACCGCCACTGGTACCGATGCTCTGGTTGTTCGTCGCGCTCGTGCCGCTGTCCTGCCTGTTCAGCGCGCTTGCCCTCGCCGTCGCGGCGATGGCGCAAAGCAGCAAAGAGGGCCAGTACTATTTGATGCCGCTGATGATGGTGACGTTGCCGTTGGTGATGTTGCCGATGCTGCCCGGCACGACGTTGAATATCGGCACCAGCCTGATTCCCGTCTCGGGGATGTTCTTGCTGGTCCGCGCCTTGGTCGAAGGCCAGTATGGGACCGCATTGTTTTATGTTCCGATGGTGGCAACGGTCACCGGTACCTGTCTGTGGTTGGCTGCCCGCTGGGCCCGACGCCAATTCGAAGACGAAGCGGTGTTGTTCGGCGGCGGCGAACAATGGGAACTCGGGATGTGGGTGCGGCACTTGTGGCGAGATCGACAAATCGCGGCAACCCCCGCGCAGGCCTACGCCTGTGGGGCGATCGTGCTGGTCACCTTGTTCTTTGCCCGTCTGACGATTTCGGAAATGCCGCAGGACTTTGCCGGCATCGCGAAACTGGTGATGATGCCCCAGGTTCTGATCGTGTTCCCGGCGCTGATCATGGCGACGATGCTGACGACCTCGGTCCGCCAGAGTTTGCGACTGCGTATGCCGCACTGGACCACACTACCGCTGGCGATCTTGTTCGGCATCACGCTGCACCCGAGCTACGTGATGCTGTCCAAAATGATCAATCACGTCTATCCGGTCAGCGAGCAAGCGGCCGCGGCGATGAAACCCTTCGCCGAACAGATCGCATCGGCTCCCTGGGCGGCCGTCGTGCTGCTGATGGCGTTGGTGCCGGCGGTCTGCGAAGAACTCGCGTTTCGAGGATTCATCTTCGGCGGACTGGTTCGCGAAAAAGGCAAACTCCGCGCGGTGGTGCTGACCGCCATCATGTTCGGCATCTCACACGGCGTTCTGCAACAGTCGATCGCCGCATCCGTGATGGGCGTCGCACTCGGCTGGATCACGCTGCGAACCGGAAGCATCGTCCCCTGCATCTTGATCCACTTCACCAACAATGCGTTATCGGTTTCACTGGGCCGCATCGCGGACAGCGGTTGGTCGGGCGCGCCGGTCTTTCTGACGCAGACCGAACTGGGTCCCTCGTATCAGCCGTTTTGGACGCTGATCAGCATGGGAATCGCAGTGACCTGCCTGCTGTACTTCGGAACAGTTTCGCCGGCGACCGATGAGAGCGAATCCGAATTGGTCGGTTCACATCACGACTATGTCGACCCCACGGCGTCACTCGTCTCGGCCTAGCATCAGTCGGTTTGGGTCCAATAACGAAACGCCCGCATGGTTTGGCGGGCGGCTTCGTGGGGATCGGGCCATGGAAACGCTTCGGCGCACAAGTAGCCTTGGTAGTCGATCGCCCGCAACGCTTCGATGATGCGTCCGTACTGCATGTGACCACAACCGACCGGCCGGCGGTTGCTGTCGACGAAGTGAATGTGGCCGACCAAATCACCGCCGTGGATCAGGGCGTCCGCGATGTCGGTCTCTTCGATGCCCATGTGAAACAGGTCGCACAGCAATCGCACGTTGGAGGTCGACAGCGATTGCAGCAGTTCGACGCCCTGGGCGACGGTGCAGCACTGATTGGTCTCGTAGCGATTCAGCGGCTCGTAGATCAACGGCACGCCGTACTGGCTGGCATGCTCCCCGCCGTCTTCGAGCGCCTCGGCGAGGTACGCCCGGGCGGTTTTCGAATCGACCTCGGCGTCACTGCGACCCTGCATCGACCCGATGATCGCCATCGCGCCGAATCCACCGGCCGCGTCGATGATGGTGCGAACGAACGCACGGGCGTCGGATCGTTTCTTCGCATCGGCATCGGCCAACTGCAGCCGATGTTTCACCCAACCGGCGCCGGTACCGAGTGCGGCCAGTCGAACGCCGGCGCCGTCGAGCAGATTGCCGAGCGAATCCAAGTTCAGCGATTCCACCGATGGGGCAAAGATTTCGACGGCGTCGTAACCGAGTTCGCCGGCAAACGCGATCGATTTTTCGAGTCCGTCCCAGAGGACGAACGGCCCACCGCGAGCTTCTTCGACCAACGAAATGGTAATGCAAGATTTCATCTGACCAGGGGGTAGGGGGATTGGGAGAGACAAGGAGACACGGAGACTGGGAGCGGAACGGACTCAGGACCCAGGACTTGAAACTTGAAACTTGAAACTTGAAACGTCACTTGTCGTTGTTTTCGGGGCGGCCCTCGACGTAGACCCAATTGTGAATCGGTTTGAGGATCTCTTTGACTTCGGCGACCAGGGTTTCGTCCAGGGGTTCGTCGAGCCAATCGCACCAACCGGCGACACGATCGGGGTTGGCCGATCCGACGACGCAACTGGCGAAGGATTCGTTGGCGGCGGAATACTGCAGTGCCAGCTTTGCGATATCCGATCCCCGTTCGCGGCAGTGGGCGGCGGCGGCCTTGGCAACTTCACGCACCTGGTCGGTCGCTTTGTGCCACGACGGCAAGGGGGCGTCGGTCAGCAGCCGCGCCGAAAACGGGGCCGCGTTGATCAGCCCGACCCCGGCGTCGCGACAGGGCTCGACCAGGCTCAGTGCCATGTCGTTCTGCAGCGTGTAGTGGTTGTAGGTCAAAATGACATCCAGCTCGCTGCGCCGAATCATCTCGTGGAAGATTTTCATCGGGTATCCGCTGACGCCGACGAATCGCACCTTGCCCTTTTCCACCTCTTTCTTCAGCGCGGGGATGGTTTCATTGACGATTTGATCCAGGTCCACGAATTCGATGTCGTGACAGAACACCATGTCCAGATGGTCCAGCTGCATCCGTTCGAGCGAGATATCGATGCTTTCGGCGACACGGCGGGCCGAAAAGTCGAAGTGTTGGGGAGCGAAGCGGCCCAGTTTGGTGCTGAGATAAAAGGAATCGCGCGGCAGTTGCGGCAGCACGCGTCCGAGCATGATTTCGCTCATTCCGCGTCCATAATAGGCCGCGGTGTCGATGTAGTTCATGCCACGATCCAGCGCGACGTTCACACATCGCAGCGCCTCGGACACGTCAATCGGGCGGAACTCGGCTCCGATCGATGAGGCTCCGAACCCGAGCACGGACAGTTCCAAACCGGTGTTTCCAAGTGGGCGTTTTTGCATCCTGAATGTCTCCTTTTTTGTGCGTTCGCTTGAGCGATGAACCTACCACACAACGGCCACCGCTGGACACCACCGCCAACGCCTGGCGGCTCGATGTGTCGTGGTGCGACAGGAGGTTTCGGACGCCGATTGTGGATGATCGGTCTTGACGTCGACGGAGCCGGCAAACCCGATCAATGGGTCAGAATCGGCACAGCCGATTCGATCGGATTGAGGAAAACGGCCAAACGGCGACGAAGCGATTGATAGGTTTCGCTGTCCACCACACGCGAACCAAGACTTCCGCAGAATCTTTCTTTCGTTAGGCGGAGTGCCATGAGTTCCAACGTTTCCTCGATCAATCATCCATCGTCCCGCCAGGGGATCCCGATCCCGGCGGTCAACGCCCCCTTGGTCCTCGACTCGCAGGTTCGCGTCGAACGCCGTCAGGATGTGCCTCCGGGCAAGATCATGATCGTCGATGACGAGATCGCCAACGTGCTGATCGCCAAGAAAATCCTGTCCCAGGCCGGGCACAGCGATTTTGAAACCACGACCGACTCGACGGTCGCGATGAATCTGATTCACACACGCGAGCCCGACGTCGTGCTGTTGGACATCAACATGCCGCACGTGGACGGGATATCGATCTTGTCGCAGATCCGCAGTGTCGAAAAATTCAAACGTCTGCCCGTGCTGATCTTGACCGCGAACACACACAGCGAAGTCAAATTGCGCTGCCTGGAACTCGGCGCGACGGACTTTTTGATCAAGCCGATCGACCCGATGGAACTTGCACCACGGGTTCGCAATGCGCTGCAAAGCAAGATGTACCATGACCAGCTGTTCTATCATGCCGCGGAACTGGAAAAGATCGTGTTGCGACGCACGAAGGAACTGGAAAAATCGCGTCGTGAAGTGATCTACTGTCTGGCCCGGGCCGCCGAACTGCGTGACAACGACACCGGTAACCACGTCATCCGCGTGGGCCGTTACGCGGGCGTGATCGCCCGAAACCTCGGTCTGCCGGAACGCTTCGTCGACGATCTCGAACTGGCCGCTCAACTTCATGACGTCGGCAAAATCGCGATCCCCGACGCCATCTTGCTCAAACCCGGCAAACTGGAACCGGAGGAGTATGAGATCATCAAGGGGCACGTCAAACACGGACGCCAGATCATCAAGCCCTTCGCCGCCCACGACGCCGCGACGATGCGCAGCCATGTGCAAACCGGTTCAGAAATCCTCTCCGACGGGACCTCACTGATGCGTTTGGCGGCCAGCATCGCGCAAACCCACCACGAGAAAGTGGACGGAACGGGCTACCCGATCGGACTGGCCGGTGACGACATCCCGATCGAGGGCCGGATCACCGCGGTGGCAGACGTCTTTGACGCCCTGTCCTCCGAACGGCCCTACAAGAAAGCGATGCCGCGCGAAAAATGCTTTTCGATTCTCGAGGAAGGCCGCGGAACCCACTTCGATTCCGATGTGCTGGACGCGTTTTTTGCCGGCGCGGCCGACATCGTTCGCATCCAGGTCGAGTTCGCCGACTACGCCTGATCGCATCGGGCCTGATCGCATCGGGCCTGATCGCATCGGGCCTGATCGCATCCCGCTCGGCTGTCAATGCGGCTGCCCGCTCGGCGGCCCGCGTGAGATCGGTTATCGATTCAGTGAGATCTCTTCCCAATCCAGGCGTGCCGGAGGCGCGCCCGTCGTGTTCCATGTTATCCTCTTAAACTTCGTTCCAGGCTGCTGCAATTCTCGGCTCGTAGAATCACAGCGGATGGAATCACAGCAGTGGACACGTTTAGAGAACATCAGCAGCGATGACAAGTGCGCAGTGTCGTTGGGGAATCCTCAGCACGGCTAATATTGCAAGGAAGAACTGGAAAGCCATCCGCTTGAGCGGCAACGGCGTCGTCCGAGGCGTGTCCAGTCGATCGGTCGAAAGGGCCCATCAATTCATCGCCGATTGTCAACACGAAGCTCCCTTTGAGGTTGTCCCGGAGGCGTTTGATGGACACCAGGCACTGTTGGACTGTGCCGAAATCGACGCCGTCTACGTCCCCATGCCGACCGGCAGTCGCAAGGAATGGGTGATCGCGGCCGCGGAAGCCAAGAAACACGTGCTGATCGAAAAACCGGTCGCCGTCAACGCCGCCGACGCGCAAGAGATGCGTGACGCTTGCAACGCCAACGGCGTCCAATTGATGGACGGGGTGATGTTCGATCACGGCAAGCGGATCCACGCCGTCAGCGAACAGATTCGATCGGCGGCACTGGGCCAGCTCCGTCGCATTCAAACCCACTTTTCCTTCACCGGCGATTCGGAATTCCAGTCCGCCAACATTCGCACCGACAGCATTTTGGAACCTCACGGATGCTTGGGCGACCTGGGCTGGTACTGCATTCGATTCATCCTGTGGGCGAGCGGCTTTCGCGATCCCCTGGAAGTCTCCGGACGCACCCTGACCCGTTTGTCACGGGAAGGATCCGACGATTGGGTCCCAGGCGAATTCGCCGGCGAACTGGTTTTCGATGGCGGACTGACGGCCGGTTTCTTTTGCTCGTTCTGCACCGCCAACCAGCAACTGGCGACTCTTTCGGGTGATTCGGGATACCTGACGATCGATGACTTCGTGTTGCCGTTGTACGACTCCAAAACCGAATACCAAATCCATCGTCACGAGTTGCAGATCGACAATTGCCAGTGGAATTTCCGTCGTCGCAGCGAAACGTTCCAGTGCGATGAATACCACAGCGGTGAATTTAACGCGCAAGAAGTCGAGATGATGCGAACGTTCAACGAAATCGCCCGTTCCGGCAATCTCGATCGCGGTTTGGCTGACCGCGCGGTCCAAACCCAGCGCATTCTCGATGCCTGTCGGCGGAGCGATTCGTTGGACGGAAAACGGATCCCACTGAGCGATCCCAACTGATACCCACGACGATCCCGCCCAACATCTCGCAACCAAGCGCAGCCCCACCTGCCCGTGGCGACGGGTGCGCCCCCTTTCTCGCTTCGGCACGGTCCATTGACGATTGCAACCTTTCTGTTCTTTACCGCCCTGGTCGCGTTTGCCACGTGGTGGGTCACCCGCGGCGGTGGCGAATCGACTGACGAGAGTTACTTTTTGGCAGGCCGATCGCTGACCGGTGTCTTCATCGCCGGTTCACTGTTGCTGACGAATCTTTCCACCGAACAATTGATTGGGCTCAACGCAGCGGCCTTCACCGAAGGACTTTCGGTGATGGCTTGGGAGGTCGTCGCGGGGATCTCGCTGGTCGCCTTGGCGTTGGTGTTTCTGCCGCGTTATTTGAAATCCGGGATCGCAACCATCCCACAGTTCTTTGAAGAGCGTTACGGCAGTGGCGTGCGAACGTTGACGACGTTTCTGTTCGTCATCGCCTACATGCTGATTCTGCTGCCCTTCGTGCTGTACTTGGGCGCCAACGGATTGTCGGGAATGTTGGAACTGGAATCGCGGTTGAACATGACACAAATCCAAACGATCTGGACGGTGATCATTTTTATCGCAACGGTCGGCGCTGCCTATGCGATTTGGGGCGGATTAAAAGCGGTGGCGGTCTCGGACACCTTCAACGGTGCGGGGCTGTTGATCGGTGGGTTGATGATCACCTATTTCACGCTCGCCACGATCGCCGGGGAGGACGGCAGTTTACTCTCGGCGTTGTCACTGATTGCCGACCGCGACCCGGACGCCTTCCGATCGCTCGGATCGGCCGATGAAGACGTCTCCTGGCCGACCCTCTTTACAGGGGTCTTGCTGCTGAATTTTTTCTACTGGTCCACCAATCAACAAATCATTCAGCGCACGTTCGGCGCCAAAAACCTGGCCGAGGGGCAAAAGGGTGTCCTGTTGGCCGCGTTCTTCAAAATTTTGGCGCCGCTGATTTTGGTGTTGCCTGGGATTGCGGCTGCGTACTTGGTTGCCACGAATCCCGAGTTTGCCGAGCGCGTCGGCGCGACGACCGACGGGGCGGCCAACCGGGCCTACGGCACGCTCGTGGTTTCGGTCTTGCCCGAGTCGTTGGTGGGATTTTTCGCCGCCGTGGTCGTCGGGTCGATCTTGTCGACGTTCAACTCGGTGCTCAATAGCAGCGCGACGTTGTTTTCGCTGGACATCTACAAGAAATTCATCCGTCCCCAGGCGTCGACACATCAGGTCGTGCTCTCCGGCCAGCTGTGCAGCTTCGTCGTCGCGGTGTTCGCCGTGATCGCCGCCCCCACGTTTTTCCATGGCCGTGAAGAGGTTTTTGGTTTCTTTCAAAAGCTCAATGGCGTGTACTTCATCCCGATTCTGGCGATCATGTTGGTCGGCCTGACCGATCGGACCGTCGACGGGATGTCCGCGCTGATCACGCTGATCGTCGGCTTGACAGCAATGTCGATCGGTACGTTCTTGAGTGGGCAAAGCGAAACAGAGCAGGGCTGGGTGATCGAGACGTTCGGGTCAGGGTATCACTTCATGGGCGTCGTGTTTCTGGGGCTGATTGTGTTGCAGCTGGTTCTCGGCGCGGTGGGGTTCCGCCGCAGCACGCCCTACGTCCAACAAGACGTGGGGGCGGTCGACCTGACTCCGTGGAAAGCCGCTCCCTACGTCGGCGGCGGACTGATCCTGTTGGCGATTTCGCTCTATGCAGTCTTTGCGTTCTGATCCAACGCGACCGACGGCGATTGGCACCCAAACGGGCCGACGTCAAAGGGAAGGCATCCCCCCCACGGTGCGGCATTGCGGGGACGCAATGTGCGCAAACGCCACGACTCAACTTCTTGTGGCGCACAACTGGATTTTGCCTCCAGCGGTTCGGCCGAGTCGTTTATACTGCGTCTGAAAATTTGGCGGGGCTTCGCCACCAAAGAGATCAGAGGCAAACGATCAGGGCCAAGAGGGCTGCCGAGAGGCGAACGAGTGTTTTTTGCCGAGCAAGTGAATTCGAGTCAATCGATCCAAGCATACTGCTAGCGTCATCGCGATGGATGCACCTCCCGAGAACCCTCCTGCCAATCCGTCTGACGAAACCCAGGGCCGCCCGTCACGCAACGACGAAACGCGTTTATCCAACTCGCTTGAATCGTGCATGAGTTCGCCGCTGGTGGCGGGACAACGCTTTGGCGATTTCCGCATTCGCGAGTTGATCGGTCGTGGCAAGGCGGGATTTGTCTATTCGGCCGACGACTTATTGGCCAAGCGGCGCTGCGCACTCAAATTGCTGTGCCGCATGTCGTCTTGTCTTGGTTCAACGGAAATTGGAATTTGCGGTCCGGCGAGTTGAACAGTGTGGCGGCGTCCTGCCGGTAAGATCGGGCATCGTGCCCGAAGGTTTTTCGCATTGAGCAAACATCGAAGGGAAGAG
>WCIL01000046.1:0-64385 GCA_033042175.1 Phycisphaera sp. RhM | reverse complement strand
CATCAGAACCGCAAATCCGATCACCCACCGGGATGGCAAACGATTTGGCGAGGCTGGAACGACCTCCAAGCGATGCTCTGCGGCGTTGACGCAATGAAGATTGTAAAAAGATGTGGTCAAACCTAAGCGCTACGCTCACCTCCGGCTATTGGCTTGGACCCCGTCGGGGTCATGCCGCAAGCCCAATACCGCTCAATCGACAAGGTTTTGACAAGCGCAGGGCCCTGCCGCTCACAAGCATCACTCCGTTTGGTGTCAAAGGAAAGCGGCCGCGTCCGCACGGCGCTAAATCTCGATTTAGCGGTATTGGGCTTGCGCCCTACCGCTAAGAAATACTTCGCCGCGATACCCGTTCGGGGTCGACCGCACCGGCCAACATCAATGCACGCGTTGACCGGGCAGGGCGCCTTCGTCGGGGGAAAGCAGGAACACGTCTTCGCCGCCGGGGCCGCTGGCGCACACCATGCCTTCGCTCAATCCGAAACGCATCTTGCGCGGCTTCAGGTTGGCCACCATCACAACCAATCGCCCGACCAGACTCTCCGGTTCGTAGGCCGCCTTGATTCCGGCAAACACCTGACGCGTTTCGTCGCCGCCCAGACCTAGCGTCAGCTTGAGCAACTTGTTCGCTTCGGGAACATGTTCGGCCGACAGCACGCGGGCGACGCGAAAGTCGACTTTGACAAAGTCGTCGATCGTGATTTCATCGGCGATCGGTTCGTCTTTGAGCGGCTGATCAGAATCGTTGAACGTCGGTCGATTTTCTTCGGCGGCTTCTGCGGCAGCGGCTTCTTTGCTCTCTTCAATCATCTTTTGCAAATCCTCGGGTTGAATGCGTTCCATCATGCGTTGAAATTTCGCCACCGATGTCCCCAACAGCGGCGTTTTACTTTGGTCCCACGACGTGATCGGCTCGCCGAGCAACGCATCGCATTTCTCAGCCAGCGTCGGTAACACGGGCGCCAGATAAATCGTCAGTTGCCGAAACAGGTTCAGTGCGACGGTGACCACGTCGCGGAGTTCGTCTTGACGCTCGGGATCTTTCTTCATTTCCCACGGCTTGGCGTGCTCGACGAATGGGTTGGCGGCATCGGCCAGTTCCATGATCAACCGCATCGCGCGGCTGTAGTCGCCAACTTCATACGCCTCGGCGATCGAATCCCCGGCTTTGGCGGCGGTTTCAAACAAGCCGCCGTCGTCGGGATAACTTTCCGCCAGTCCGGTGTTCTTGGCAAACTTGCCGACGCGGCTGGCCAAGTTGACGACCTTGCCGACCAGGTCACTGTTGACCTTTTCGACAAACTCGTCGATGCCCAAGTCGATGTCCTCGACACGCTGCGTCAACTTAGTCGCGTAGAAATAACGCAAGTAGTCTGGATCGGAATGTTTGCGATAGGTTTCCGCGCTGATCAACGTCCCAGTCGACTTGCTCATTTTTTCGCCGCCGACGTTCAAGAATCCATGGATGTGGACCTTCGTCGGCAACTGCAGGCCGGCGGTGTGCAACATGCCCGGCCAGAACAACGTGTGGAAATACGTGATGTCTTTGCCGATGAAGTGGTGGATCTCGGTCGACTCGCTGCGCCACCAATCGTCGAACGATTCCCCGTTGGCCTCACACCACTCCTTAGTGCTGGAAACGTAACCGATCGGAGCGTCGAACCAGACGTACCAGTAGTTGCCCGGTGAATCGGGGATCTCGAAACCGAAATACGGGCCGGGGCGGCTGATGTCCCAGTCCCGCAGCTCTTTGTCTTCGGCCAGGAAGAAACCCTTCAAATAGTTGGCGGTTTCTTTTTGCAGTGCATCACCGTTGTCGATCCACTCGATCAGGAATGAACGCAGCTTTTCCAGGGTGACGAACAGATGGACCGCCGAGCGGACTTCGGGCGTGGCGCCGCTGAGCGTGCTTTTGGGATCGATCAAGTCGATCGGAGAATACGTCGCCCCGCATTGGCAATTGTCCCCCGGTTGGTTCTTGTGACCGCTGACCGGACAGGTTCCACGGACGAAGCGATCGGCCAAAAACGTCTCCGCTTCGGGGTCGTAAAGCTGTTGGATGCTCTTTTCGGTGACCAGATCGGCGTCGCGGAGGGCTTGCCAAAACAGGTGACAAAGCTCCCGATTGGCGTCGCTGTTGGTGCTGCCGTAGTGGTCAAAGTCGACGTGAAAATCCGCGAAATCGCGTTGGTGCTGAGCGCTCATGTCGGCGATCAGTTCCTCTTCGCTGCGGCCCTCCTTTTTCGCGCGGATCATGATCGCGGTGCCGTGCGTGTCGTCGGCGCAAATGTAGACGCAGCGATTGCCGATCAGACGCTGAAAACGCACCCAAATATCCGTTTGAATGTATTCCACCAGGTGGCCGATGTGGATCGGCCCGTTGGCGTATGGCAGGGCGCTGGTGACCAAGATGCGTCGGGTCATGATTTGAATAATGGGCGTGTCGAAACGGGGGGATTCAGGGGCGGATTGTACAGATCGTCGTGAAACACGTAATCCCGAATGTTTCACAGGGTTTCCCAGGGGGAAGGGTTTCGTTTGGGGTTGTCGCCACGGCGGCCGATTTCGGAAAGTCCCTTTGTCGTCAGTTTGTCTCAAGTGAGAACTCACTTGTGACGGGGGACGACAACCATTCGGCTGAAGGATCGGCCGATCCGGGCACTTGTCTAGGGAGAGACACTTTGAACACGCATTTGTTCGGCCGGCTATGCCCGGCCATCGTTTCGGCGTTTGTACTGGCCACCGTGACCGTCGCGAACGCCTCGGCAGCCAACAGCGTGCTCCTGGCGTTCTCCTCGGACCATTGCGGTCATTGCCAGGCCATGGTGCCGACGTTGCGGCAACTGGAGCAACGTGGAACACCGATCCGGCACGTCAACGTCAATGCGGAGCCCGAATTGGCGCGACGCCACGGCATTCGTCAAGTGCCGACCTACGTCGTCCTGTCGGCCGGCCGCGAATTGACGCGATTGGTCGGAACGCAGTCCGCTCAAAGCCTGCAGCAAGCGTTGGCGATTGACCCGGCCGGACCACTGTTTCAAACCAAAGCCAATCTCCACAGCCAAACGGGCCCGGACGCGGCCCAGGCCCGCCGCGCCGCCGCACCCTCCGCTCCCATCGGCGACGCCCGTGGCGAAGCGATGCCCAGTCTGACGATGGCCGACGCCGTCCAGCGCGCTCGAGCCGCGACGGTGCGACTGAAGGTCCACGACGGCAACGGGTTCGGTGTCGGAACCGGGACGATCATTGATCGACACGGCGACGAAGCCCTGGTGCTGACCTGCGGTCACCTGTTCCGTGAAACCAAACTGCAATCCAAAGTCGAAGTTGAACTGTTTGTCGCCGGGCAAATCAAAACGGTCCCCGGCCAAGTCATCGACTACGACGCCGACAACCGAGATATCGCTCTGGTCGTGATGCGGCCAGGATTCGATGTCCAACCGATCCAGATCGCCAACCCCGACAACCCGCTCCAGACCGGACAAACCGCGTTCAGCTTCGGCTGCGACCACGGCGACGATCCCTCACGCCGCGACACCGCCATCACCGGAATCAACAAGTACAACCAACACGTGGGCGCCTCGAACATCGAAATCGCTGGTGCCCCGGTCGACGGGCGCAGCGGCGGCGGACTGTTCGACGCCACGGGCCAGCTGATCGGTGTCTGCAACGCCGCCGACTACAAGGGCGATGTGGGGATCTACACCGGACCGGGAAGCATCCGCTGGCAACTCGACCGCGTGCAACTGGCTCACCTCTACCAAACCCAGCCCCCCGCGCCGGTGACCGTTCCGTCGCGACAAACGAACGGCCAGCCCGGCCAGCCCCAGACCCGATTGGCCTCGCTCAACGCTCCTCAACAACCCTCGCCGAACCACTCACGCGCCAGCCAACCCACCGCGACGGAAATGATCGTCATCATCCGCGATCCGAACGCCCCGGGGGGTCAACGCGTGATGAACATCCAACAGCCGACAGCTGAGCTGATGGAAGTGATCAGCCGCCACGCTCGGTAACAGGCGTCTACTGATGGAGGGTAAGAAGATTTTGGAGGTAGGAAAATGAGTTCGGCCGAACAACGACAACCTCTTCATACGACCATCAATCTTCTTGCCCCATCATTTTCTTACCCCATCTCCACCTCCTATGACTGCTAGCAATTCGTTTCGACGCTGCTGTTTGCCGCTCGCTGCTGCGCTGGCGTGCATTCTGCTGGGCAGCGGAGTCGTGCAGGCACAGCTTGGCGATGGGGACGAGATTGTCGAACTCAACTTATCGGGGACCGTCCGCGTCACGACCTTGCTGGATTTGATGAGCAAGCAGTTGGGGATTCGTTTTCTTCACGGGGCGGACATCGCCCGCCGCGACGTGACGGTTTACACGCCGGCCAGACTGCCTAAGAAAGTTCTGCCGACGTTGTTGGGCAGCCTGCTTCGCGAAGCCAACTTGGCCGTCGTCGATTCAGAAGTTCCGGGCTGGAAACGCGTCGTCGACATCGCCGACATCGTCAGCAGCGCGCCGGCCGGAGACGCTGCGGAAATCTCGCGTCGCAACGGCCCCGCCGCCGCCGTGACTCAGGTGTTGCCGGTCAAACACATTGACATCACCACCGCATCAACGTCACTGAAACCCTTTCTCAGCAAGACGGGATCCAACATCGTTGCACTCGGCGATCAAGGCATCTTGATCGTATCCGGTTATGCCGCCGACGTGCGGTTGGTCGCTGAGCTGTTGGCGATGATCGATCGCCCCGACGCCGAGGGGACGATCGAGTTTTACCAGACACGGCGTCGACCGCCATCGATGTTGATCGAACAATACGAAACGATCCAACCAACCGACACCACCACAAAAGCTGCCTCAGACAATAAATTAAAACTGTTGGTCGACAAGACCGGCCGTCGAGTGGTCGTGGCAGGTCGCAAAGATTTGGTCGCTGCGGCGATCGGGTTACTGGAACGACTGGATTCCGGCACAGAGTTTTTGACACGCGTCTATCGGCTGGAATACATCGGCGCATCGCGACTGGACAATCTGATTCGAGGGTTCGTCGAGATGCCCGGTGAAGGCAATCGGGGGACCGAGTCGAGATCGATTGAAACGACGATCGACGAAGAAGGCAACTTGTTGGTCGTGCGTGCCGGCGCGGAAGTTCATCAACAGATCGAAACCTTGCTCAAGGAACTCGACCAGCCGGTGGATTCCGACGAAAGTCCGATTCGGTTTTATAAGCTCAAGAACGCGACCGCGATGGAGGTGCTTTATTCGCTGCTGGCACTTCAAGAGGCCGCCGGCAGCGGCGTTGCCCAAGCCGGCGGACTGGGCGCGGGAGCGTTCGGCACACTCGGCGGCGCGAACATGGGTGGCATCAGCCCCGCGATGGGCTTTGGCGGCAACCCGATGGGAGCTGCCGGAGGCGGGGTGAACAGCATGTTTCAAGGCGGACGAACACGGGCGCAACAACGACTCGACGAACTCGGCGGCGGAGCGTTCGGCGTGGCAGGTCAAAACTTGAGCAACAACATGACCTCCAGCCGGGTCCCCAACCAGAACGCCGCACTCGGTTCGATGGCCGGGATCGGTGCCGGAGGATTCGGCAGTGGCGGCTATGGAGCGGGCGGTGGCGCCGCAGTGGCCACGTTGCCCGGCGGCGCGCGCGTGTCGGCCGATGTCGCGACCAACAGCTTGATCGTGTTCGCGCCTTCGAACGTTCAGTCGCTGTACGAAAAACTGATTCGGTCACTCGACCAGCGCCGTCCGCAAGTATTAATTCAAGCCGACATCTTGGCGATCGACACGAGCGACAATTTTTCGCTAGGCGTGGAAATCAGCGGCGGCGATCGCGAGGGATCCAAACGGCTGTTTGAATTCACGTCGTTCGGACTCAGTGAAGTCGACCCGACGACCGGTGCCCTGTCGATCAATCCCTCACTGGGCTTCAACGGCGTCTTGGTGGACCCGGAAGTCGCCGATGTGATCGTCCAGGCGCTCAGCCGACACCGGCGCGGCCGCGTGTTGTCCTCGCCGAAGGTCTTGGTCAACGACAACCAAACCGGAACGCTGAACAGTATTTCCAGCATCCCGTTCCAGGCATTCAGCCAGGGTGAAACGACCACGCTGACGGGCCTGGGCGGCAACCAGGAAGCGGGCACGACGATTTCCGTCACGCCGCACATCAACGAAGACGATCATCTGCAACTGGAATTCGATGTCGAATTCAGCACGTTCATCGGTACCGCCAGTGATAATTTGCCGCCGCCGAGACAAATCGATCGGGTCGGCAGTGTCGTCACGATTCCCGATGGCAAAACGATCGTCGTGGGGGGGCTGAAGCGGACCAGCGAAGGCAATTCGTTCACCGGTGTGCCGTGGCTGGAAAAGATCCCCGTGATCCGGGATCTGACCAGTCTGCGGAGCGAAGAACAGACGACGACGTCGTTCTTTCTGTTCATTCGGCCTCGTATCCTCCGCGACTCGCAATTCCGGGATTTGCAGTTCCTGTCCGACCTCGAAACCCAAGACGCCCAGCTGCCGGCCGACTATCCTGTAAGCAGACCGTTGCTGGTTCCCTGCCCGACGCCCGCCGGATTGGACCCGATCGGATCCGAGCATTTGTCGCCATCGATGCAAGGATATTTTCCGGTGGAGGAATACGAAGTGATCGGCCAGCCGCAGGTGGTCTATCCGTCGCCGTAGCACGAACAAACGCCATGTCCGACCACGAATCTGCCGCCGAAACCTACCGTCGCAAGATCGCCTGGCGGCGGACGCCCGAAGAGAACATGCGTTTGTTTGTCCAGTTGCAACGGCAGGCGTTCGAAGTCTTGGAAGCGTGTCCCGACGCCATGGACCACTTCATCCGTCGAAACCATCACAAGCGCCGACAATCAGAGGTGGACAAGTTGCTTCGACGTCACGGGATCTCTCGCACCCCTTCGTGTCCATGACCGCTCGCCCGTTCGCCCTGATCGAATTGCTGCTCGAACATTCGGTTCCGTTGGTCATCATCGGAGGACACGCGGTCAACAGCTACGGTTACGCTCGCGCGACGGAAGATACGGATATCATCTTCGATCGAACCGAATCATCCGAGCAGGCTTTGTATTCGGCACTGTCAAAGATCAACGCGTTTTGGATCAGCGATGACATCGACCCGGTGACGCGTCTGGAAAAAACGGTCCAAGTCGATCTCCAGTACATTCGGTCGCATCGACTCATGATGCTGGGAACGGACTTAGGATACCTCGACGTTTTCGATTATCTCCCCGGCGTTGACGATGAGCCGACGTCCGTCGCATTCGAGGACGTTCATGTCGTCGGTGGGTTGCCCTACGTTTCATTGCGTTTGTTGCGAAAGATGAAACGCGCGTCGGGACGTGGCAAGGATCTGTTGGACCTCGAGAACCTGCCGACGGAAGCGACATGACCGAGACGCTCAGCCAAGATCGTCACGAATCCGCCACCAGGCAGGCGACCGAGCAACTCGCCGAGCGGCTTCAGATGCCGGTCTCCGAAGACCTGTCAAAGCTGCGGCCTTCGGATGTCTTCTTGAGTCGCATCCCGATCGCGCACGCCCGCGAGCATGGTGTGATGGGGTTTCGCGGCAAGCAGGACGACGACGTCTGGTTGGCGATCGATTCGATGGCCGGATACGAACACTTGGATATCATCGCCCGCGCACTCGCCCAGCGACCCGAAGGCGGGCTCCGCCCCTTGCGCGTGCGTCCGTTGCCGGCGACGACCGCCGCCATCGGGCGCGCGATCAACGCGGCCTATTCCGATCAATCCAGTCGAACACAAAGCGTGATCGATTCGCTCGATCGTGACGAGTTGCTGGGCCAGCTGGCCGGCTTGGGACCGAAGGAAGACTTGCTCGATACCGAAGGCCGGGCGCCGATCATCCGCCTGGTCAATCATATCCTGTTCGATGCGGTCAAATCGGGCGCTTCGGATGTTCACATTCAACCGTACGAAGACCGGTTGATGGTGCGCAAGCGTATCGACGGTGTCTTGTTCGATACCTTTGAAATTCCCAAATCTGTCCAAGAAGAGGTGCTGTCTCGAGTCAAGGTGTTGGGCAAAATGAACATCGCCGAGAAACGTTTGCCGCAAGACGGACGGGCGACGGTGCAACTGGGTGATCGAACGGTCGACTTGCGGATCGCCTCGCTGCCGACCAGCCACAACGAACGCATCGTGATTCGACTGTTGGACAAGAGCGCGCGGCTATACACGCTGGCCGAACTCGGCATGCCGGCCCATGATTTCGGGCGTTTCGCGTCGTTGATCGCTCGCGACCACGGCTTGATCTTGGTCACCGGTCCGACCGGCAGCGGCAAAAGCACGACGCTCTACGGAGCACTGCAGGAACTCGATAGCGAAGAACTGAATATCCTGACGCTCGAAGATCCGATCGAATATCAGTTGGACGGGATCAGCCAAACCCAGATCAATGAAAAAAAGGGGATGACGTTCGCCTCGGGCATGCGGAGCGTGCTGCGGCAAGACCCCGACATCATCATGGTCGGCGAGATCCGTGATGCCGAAACCGCGATCATGGCGATCCAGGCCTCGCTGACCGGTCACCTGGTATTCAGCACGCTGCACACCAACGATGCCGCCAGCGCCGTGACGCGTTTGTTGGACTTGGGGATCGAACCCTATCTGGTCAGCAGCTCTCTGGTCGCCTCCCTGGCCCAGCGTCTGGTCCGCCAGTTGTGCGCTGACTGTAAGCGGCCACGACGCAGCAGCGAGGCGTTACCCGAGGTGCCCCCGCTGCTGCTGGAGTCCCATGGTTTGGCTCAATCGGATTTGGTCGGCGTGTTTGAGCCGGTCGGCTGTGATGCCTGTCGCGGGACGGGATTCCGCGGCCGGGTCGGATTGTTTGAACTGTTGGTCATCGATGACGCCTGTCGTGAATTGGTACAAACCCGAGCCAACGCATCGGCGATCCGCGAAGCCGGGTTACAATCGGGGATGCACTTGTTGTCGATGGACGGTTTGTTGAAAGTCCATCAAGGCGTCACGACGCTCGATGAAGTCCTCCGCGTAACGACGCTGTGAGCCCGATGGCTGTCTTTTCTTATTCCGGTATCGACGCGGCTCGCAAATCCGTCCAGGGAACGATCAGCGCCGACACCGCTCGCGAAGCCCGCGATTCGCTCCGTGGCCGCGGCATCCACGTTCGCAAAATCTCCGCCTGCAAACAACGTGAATCAAAGTTCCGGCTGCCGCGGTTTTCGCTGATCGGATCGAAGAGTCATTGGGCGACCGCCGTGTCGGAGTTATCGATGCTGTTGCACGCCGGCATTCCGATGCTCGATGCACTCGATACCATCGTCGAGCAGAATCACGGTTCGTTTCGCGCGGCGTTGCTGGCCGTCCGCGACCGAGTCGCCGCGGGTGAATCGTTCGCCCAGGCACTCGGCGGCCGCCCCGACCTGTTCGACGAGGCTTCGGTGCAGATGGTCGAAGTCGGCGAGAATGCCGGGACGCTCGAGGAGGTGCTCTCACAACTCGCCGAATTCAAACAACGCCAATCCCAGTTCACCGATGCGGTCACGACCGCGCTGGTCTATCCGATCTTTCTGGTTTGTTTTGGGACCGCAGCCGGCGTGTTTTTGATGACCAGCGTCCTGCCGCCGCTGCTGGAGAACCTGGAAGAGACCCTCGATGAGCTGCCGTTCCCGACGCGGGTCGCCAAAACGCTCAGCGGTTTGCTCGTCGACTATCGCTGGTTTTGGATCGTGGGGCTGGTCGGCGGCATGGTCGCTTTGACGTTGGCCTTGCGAAGCCGCCAGGGCAGGCAGGTCTTCGATCGCCTGGTGTTGCGCGTGCCGATTCTCGGTCCGATGCTGGTCAAACAAGGTGTTTCTCGGATCGCGATGATCATCGGAACGCTCTCGCGAAGCGGCGTCGAATTGACCCGGGCGTTTGAGTTGGCTGAGCGATCGACCCGCAACACGGTGTTCCGATCGGCGCTGCGTGAATGCGGCAGCCGGATTTCTGCCGGCGAAGAGCTTTCCGATGCCTTGCAACGCAGTGGGGCGTTTCCCCCGCTGGCGGTGCGGGTGTTCTCCATCGGACAGGAGTCGGGAAAACTCGATGAAATGCTTTTCCGTCTCGCCGAAGACTATGATGAACAAGTCAAAACGGCGTCGGCACGACTGACCTCGTTGATCGAACCGGTTCTCATCCTCGTCTTGGCCGCCATGGTGGGATTTCTGTTGTTGGCCACGATCCTTCCGATCCTGGAGGCTGGAAATGTTTTGTGAGAGGGGTGAAACGAAGTCGCCCTCCCTGGGGGAGGGTCGCGGAGGAGTTTACGACGACGCGGGGAGGGAGGTTGCGATGGTAATGTTGCCGGCATGCACCAAACAAAGAGATCCGCATCAGTATCGGAACCCTTCGCGGACCAACGACCGACGCGGCTTCTCCCTCGTCGAGTTGATCGTCGTGATGGTGATTCTGGGCATGTTGGCCGGGTTGGTCGCCGTTCGCACGCGAGGCTATCTGGTCAACTCGCGCAAGAACGCGGTCAAAGCAGAAATCGCCACGATCATGAACGCACTGGAAACGTTTCGCATTGATCAGGGACGTTATCCGACCGAAGACGAAGGGCTTGAGATTCTTAGAGAAGAAACCGAAACCTGGCCGGAAGGCTTTTTGACCAAGATGCCCGTCGATCCTTGGAAGAACCCCTACCTGTACTTCGTCAGCGAAGAGGGCGTCGAAGTGGTCAGTCTGGGTGCCGATGGACGTGAAGGAGGTGACGGAGAGGACGCCGATTTCTCCAGCGCGATGTTGGAAGAATGAGTTCACGAGTGCCCCCTCAACTTTTGCCGCGGAAAAGGGGTCAGGCACCAAAAATGCGAAGCACCCGTTGGGCCATTTGGTTTTTGGTGCCTGCCCCCTTTTCCGCTCGACGAAGGGCTTTGAAGTTGATCCCGATGAAGTATCGCACCGACTGCGGTCACCGCGGTTTCTCCCTCATCGAATTGGTCGTCGTGTTGGTGCTGATGGCGGTGATCGCTTCGATGGCGACGTTGTCGGTCCGCGGCGTGATCGCTCGGCAACGTCTCGGACGTGCCGTCGAAGTCATCGAGCAATTTGATACCGCGCTGCGACGCTCCGCACGCGACCAGCGCCGCCAAGTCGCCGGCGTCATCGACCGTGGACGCGGCCGGCTGACCGTTGATCCGTCGGGAGAACGATCGAGAACCTACACGTTGCCGCGACAAGTTTCCATCGATGCGATTCGCTTCGGCCCCGTGCCGTCGTCTCGTTCGGGCAGCCAAATCGTAGCAAACGCTGACGGTTCGTCGCCCAGCTATGCGCTGCGACTGGCCAGCGGCAACACGCGGCGCTGGGTGTTCTTCGTCGGAGGAAGCGGACAGGTCGTTGACGATTTCAACGACATGGCAGTCGATCTGGCGTTGGGGATGCGATGAACCGTCGACGTGCATTCACGCTATTGGAAGTCATTGTCGCGTTGGCGCTGATGGGATCGGTGCTGGTCGCATCGTTGCTCGCGTTTTCGCGGCATCGCAACCAACTTTCGATGGCCGAGAAACGATTGGAAGCCACCCGAGTCGCCGATCGATTGGTGCACGAACTCTCGGCACAGCAAGGCGGATTGCCGATCGGCTCGCGCGGCGCGGTGGCCGGCAAGGGCGATTGGGTTTGGCAAACCTCGCTGATCGGCAGCACGTCCTTGGCCACCGTTGAGATGCGGGTCGTGCGGTTTGAAATCGTGGAACTCGGTGCCGCACCAACGCCGTTGGTCACGGTCGATCTGATCAAACCGGCGGGCGTTCCATGATGATGCGACGTAAACAAAGATCGAAAAAGGAGTGCCCGCCTAATGGCACGGGCAGAGCGGTTGGTGTGCAGGCTTTAGCCGCCACCTGTCGCTGCATCGCAGCGACCGGGAGTCGCCTGAAGGCTAGACACCGACGGTTGCGGAATTGCGTTTTCGTGATACCCGTTCCGTTGGAGTGTCTGCCGCTTCGTCGCTGCCGTCGCCGGACGGCGGACCGTCCACGCTCCGCCGCCAACGCCTTCACCTTGATCGAGATGATCGTCGCGCTGGTGCTGGCGTCGTTGATGATGGTCGGCTTGCTGGGCATCGTGGCATCGGTCTCGACGCAGTCCACTCAATTGCGTCGCGAACAATTCGATCATGTCGCCGCCGGAACACTGGCCGATCGTTTGCGCAACGATTTGATCAACGCGCGAGGCATCGCCGCCGCCACCGACACGCTGATCTTGTCGGGATACGTTTCGCCACAGCAGGTGCCGGGTATGATCCGCTACACGCAGGCGACGATCGGAACGCGACGATTGTTGATTCGTCGCGCAGGTGGTCAGCGTGATGTGTGTTGGATCGATTTTGGGGCTTTTGAATTCGAAACGTACGACGAGTTCGATGCGGAAACCCCCGTACCCGACATGACCGGTGGGCTGCTGCCGATGCCCAGTCGCTTTCGCATCGCCGGGCGCGACGCACAAGGTCGAATCTTGTTTGACGAGGTGATCGATCATCATGCGGACTGAACGTGGTCGCCCGGGATACGTGCTGCTGGCGGTGCTGGCCGTGATGGTGTTGATGGTCACCGTGCTGGCGACGCTGTCCAAGCTCAGCCTGCGCCGCGCGCTCGCCGCAGCCGACGCGCAGGTTCGTTTGCAACAGCGACTGGGTGCCGAGTCGATTGAACGCGTTCTGTTGCCGCAAGCCGGCAAGGTCTTTGATCAACTGGAAGAACAAGCCGATGCGATTGCAGAATCGACGGGAACGGTTAGCCCCTTTCCCAGACAGATTCGCGGTGCGGTGACGATCGGCGGCGTGACCTTTGACGTCGTTCTAGCCGACGAAGACGCCAAGTTGAATTTGAATCAGGTTTACCACATGACCGGTCGGCGGCGGACGGAGACGACGCTCGGCGAAGTGCTCAGACCGGTCGCCGCGCGGGCGGTTCGTCTGTTGCCCGCCACCCGGCCGATGACCGACGCGTTGCTGGAGTCGGCGGCCGAAAATGAATACGAGGACGAATCGGATCAGCCGATGACGGAAATCCCGCGCGCTTTCCGAAGCTGGGGAGAGGTGTTTGACCTGTCCAGGCTTTTCGCGAGTCTGGGATCCGACGCCGCCCTGCCGTCGGCCAGCGGCGACATCACGTGCTGGGGTGGCGGCGGGCTGAATCTCCGTCGGGCCTCGGAGACGTCGATCCAAGCCGCCGCAGCCTGCGTCTTATCCGATGCTGGAGCCCGTCGGCTGGCCAGCCGATACAAAGACAATCCGACCACCTCACTGGCGATTTTGGTCCAGCAAGAAGGGAAAACTGAAACCGAGCGTCTTCGGCTGCTTAGAATGTTATCCGAGACCAGCACGCACTTTTCGCTTTGGATCGACGCCTCCGCAGTGGCCCGTGGAAGCATGCGGACCTTTTCGGTGATGCGAACGACCGATGACGGTTTGACGCTCAACGAACGCTTTTCTTTTTGAGAGACCTCGCAGTTGAATGAGAGAGTTTGCTGAAGGATGGATTTGACCGCCCAACGACGATTGATCACCGCGTTGACTGCAGCCTGCTTGGCCGTTGCAGCGGTGGGTGTCGTCTGGTCGCTCGGCGGTATCGATTCACCCGCTCGTCAATCCGACGCCACACGCGGATCGCTGGGCGGCATACAAACTGCGGTCGACCCGCCGCAACAGTCGTCGCCGACGGTCGAAGCGGCAGCCCCGGTCAACTTGGCGTTGAAACTGCAACAGCCCCTCTACGACCGGCCCCAGCCACCTCCGCCAAAACCCAAACCTCAACCAAAACCCGTGGTCGTCCGCAATCCGCCGGCGGTCAAAGCCCCACGACTGAATTGGACACTGACGGGAACGATCATCGACTCCGATCAAAGCGTTGCGATCCTGACCGATGCGTCCGGCAAGACCGACATCCGTGGTGCCGGCGAAGTCGTCGAACTGTCACCGCCGGGCGTATTGGTTCGAAAGATCGATTCGGAGAAGGTCACGCTGGAGCTTCGCGGATCGGAGTCGACCCTGCGATTGAAATCCTCCTTTCAGTCCAGCGGCGGCGGCAAGCCCGATCGGCCGAACCGGAGACCGGCTCGATGAGCGATCGGTTCTGCATCGACGGCGGTGGATTGATCGCGCACACCGAATCAGGATGGTTCCTTCAAGTCGGCTTCGAACAAACTGAACTCGCCGCCGAAACGCCAGCGCAAGTTGTCGCCGAACGGTTTGCCCAACTGTGTGACTCGGTCAAGGGTGCCGACAAACGATGTGTGCTCGGCGTGCCCAGCGGCGAGTGCTTTTTCGTCTGCGATGAGCTGCCCGATTCGATCGACGCCAAAGACCGTAGCGCCGTCACGTTTGAACTGGAACGCCATTTTCCGCTCGACGCCGAATCGATGGTCGCGGACTATTTTGTCCGTGCAGCGTCGAGGCAAATCGCGGCGGTCGCGATCGAAACCCGCCGGCATCAACCGACGGTCGACGCGCTTGAAGCGGCGGGGATCGAAGTCGTTTCGATTCTGCCGACGGCGTTCCTGATCGCCAGAGCCTTCTACCGCAGCGACGCCGAAAAGTCTCCGTTCACCTTGTTGATCTTCGCCGCAACGTCGGCCGAATCGTTGTCGGTCGACGGCGGCGGGGTGTATCGCTGGCGGCAGTTCTATAACGCCGATGATGAACTTCGTCGACATCAAGCCACCGTCGCGGACCAAGTCGACGCATCAGAAAGGACCGTCATTGTCGGCCGAAGTGAATTGGCGTTTCAACCGCGCGGCCGAATCCAATGGTGTGATCGCGATGCCGAACGTCTGGCCGCCGAAGGTGCAGGCCTTGCACTCGGCGGTCGTTGGGGGCGTTGGCCCGACTTGCGGCGCGGTGACTTGGCACCGAGCGATCCGCTGTTCGCCGTCGCCGGCCCCTTGCGCAAGCTCGCGTTGACGGCGACGTGTTGCTTTCTGATCCTTTCGATCGCGGCCTGGTATCGCGGCAATCGGCTGGCCGCCGAATCCGAATCGGTTCGACAGCAACAGCGCGTCGTTTTCGCCGAAGCCTATCCGGGGCGACGCGTTCCCGTGATGTTGATGCGAACCGTTCGGGGCGAACACAGCAAGACGCTCGGTTCGCGCGGTCGGGGCGATGCGATCAGGCTGCCGGTTCCCGCGACGCGTGTGCTCAAGGATCTGTACCGCGGTTTGGAACACGCGCAACGCGTCGGCGGCGTGCGGCTGCGGTTGATGGATTTGAAAATCGTCGATGGCGTCTGCTCCTTGACCGTGCGCGCTGTCGACGCCGTCCAAATCGGCACCATCGCCAAGTCGCTCGAAACGATCGGGTTCGACGTCACACCACCGGCCTCCGAGCAGATCGATCCTAGCAAGGACGAGCCGATTCCGACTTACCAATCGACCCTCTCGGCCGTTTGGAATCCGTCCGAGAATCGGCCGGGGGAGGGAGTCGATTCGTGACTGTGACGACGAAACGATTGATCGCCGCCGCAGCCATCGTGCTGTTGGGACTCTACGGCACGTCGAGTGTCATCAACACGTGGTCGGCAGCGAGCCGGTTGCAGCTGGATCGCCGAGATTTGCGTGAGCTGCGTCAAAAGCTGGACGAGATCGAACGGGTCGCCGACGCGCCCCGCGTCGCGGCGTTGGAGCTGGAAGAACCCAACCAAATCTTGGATCGCATCAACGCCGCGCTCAAGCGAGCCAATCTGTCCTCCGATTTGCTGTCAAATCAAACCCCCAACCAACCGCAGCGGATTGGTCAGACGGATTTCAAACTTCGGCGGGTTGAAATCAAACTCAACGCGGCCACGGTGGAGCAAATCGTGTCGTTTTGTGACGCGCTCAAAGACGAATCGACCGGCAGTCTGGTGCGGGATTTACAGCTATTTGATCCCCGGCAATCCGGATCGCGCGAGACCTGGAATTCTCAGCTGACCTTGACCCAAATCATCTTTTCACCGAAAAGCGACACGTGAACGTGCGTTGGTGCTTCAAGTGGCTGGGGAATGAGTGTTGGTGTGCAGGCTTCAGCCGCCCACCGTCGCTGCCTAGCAGCGACCGGGAATCGCCTTAAGGCTAACACCAACGGGTGCTGAAGCCGATTTCTGCCTCCACCTATGCTTGTGCCATCTGTTCCTGATCTTTTTTCCGTGGACGACCGAATACTGTCGCGATGATAAAGCACTGAGTCGAATTGGAATGCGTCGAATTGGAGTTCGTAGCGATCGATCGCGGGTAGGTTGGATGTCTGCTGCGCTGAAGATGACGCGATGTGGTTTTGTCGCCATGTTCAGCCGCATCGCCGTGTGCTGCGTCTGTCTGCTGCCCGTCGGATGCTCGTCGCTGCAGCGCAAGAATCAGTCAGTCATTTCGGTCCAGACGAAGCGGGATACCGAACGCGCCAATCGGCTGACGTACGCGGGAATCCGATCGCTCGGCAAGCAGCATGTTGATCAGGCGGCCAAACACTTTCGCGAGGCAGTGGAGGCCGATTACACCTATGGCCCGGCCCACAACAATTTGGGGCTGTTGCATTACGAGCAAGGCAACTTGTACCAGGCCGTGATGGCGTTTGAGCAGGCGCGGGAGTTCCTGCCCGGCGATCCGGCCGTGGTCTACAACTTGGCGTTGGCGCTCGAAGCGGCCGGACGAACCGACGAAGCGCTTGAGCTGTATCACACCGCCAACGCGATGGATCGAGCGAATCCGCTTTACCTTGGCAATTTGGTCCGGTTGCGGGTGCGGCTGGGCGAGCACGATGACGTGCTGGTCCAGCAGCTCAAGGATTTGGCGCTGATCGAAACGCGACCGGATTGGAGACGCTGGGCGGATACACAGTTGGCGCTGTCGCAAAACGATGTATTGGATCGCGGACCGGAGACACCGGATCTCGAGTCCACGGTCGACCGTGCAGTCGGGTCGGATCCAGGGGAGTTGCGTACCAAGATCATCGATTTGACACCCGTCATGCCGGCCTCAGCGGAGGAACCGATTTCAGACCCGCTCAGGTTTGACGATTTGCCCGATGCTCCGCGCCGCAAAGCCCCACCGCTCCAAGCCCCCCGCCAAGACGGTCCGACCCTCGATTTAACCCCGCCCGCGTCGCCCGCCGCCGAAGCGTCATCATTAGAAGAAAGCTACGTCGAAGACCTGACCGACAGCGATTAATCATTCGTCCAGCTCCCCCCATCCACCCGGGGACAGACCCCATCCACCCGGGGACAGACCCCATCCACCCGGGGACAGACCCCATCCACCCGGGGACAGACCCCATCCACCCGGGGACAGACCCCATCCACCCGGGGACAGACCCATCCACCCGGGGACAGACCCCATCCACCCGGGGACAGACCCCATCCACCCGCGATCCGTTCGCGGGGACAGACCCCGATCTGTTCGAATGTCCACCGGGGGAACAGATCCTGGTATTTTTCATCCCGAAGGGATTTCAGCGAGTAGGCGGAGGTCAGCGCAGCGCCGCCTCTGGATCACGCCACCACTCCCTCTGGTCGACCCGGAACGAGGTCGCAGCAAACCTCTGCACCCAGGATTTTGATCGTTGGAGAAGAAACCCACGCATGGCAGCGCGTCCCCACGGATGCCATGCAGTCGGATATCTGTGGGTACGCCTTGCCATCGGTGGGCTAATTCTTCAGGGACAGATTACCCGGGGACAGATTACCCGGGGACATGGCTCCATCAGTGCTGAGGATTGCGGACATTTGCTAGCAACGACGCCCCTCATCGCCCCTGTCGCAATGGTTTTGGCTCTGTCCCCGGTGGTTGTTGACCATCCAAAGATTTTTGCTGAGGCTTGTCACACCTTCAATTTGGGCGTGTCTAAGGGTCCGAAAGTTTCACCTTGGTCGTCTTAGAATCAATGGAGCCGTTTTATGTTCAACCCGTTTAGCGAAACCGAGCAGAACGACGCGACCGATGACGACCTGGTCGAGCGGGCCAATACCGGTGATCGTGAAGCATTGGAGAAGCTCGTCCTCCGTCACCAAGCGTGGATTTATAACATCGCCGTGCGAATGGTCTTTGACCCACACGACGCCGAGGAAGTCACCCAGGAAGTGCTCGTCAAAGTGATCACCAAATTGAGCACGTTCAAGGGAGAGAGCAAGTTCCGAACATGGTTGTATCGCATCGCCACGAATCATGTTCTTAACATGAAGCGGCGAAGTGCAGAAAAGCACGAGTTGGTGTTCGCTGACTATGGATCCGCGATCAACGAGATTTCCGATGCCGACCTGCCCGATCCGAAGTCGGTTCCAGTCGCACTGCCGATGCTGGTTGAGGAAGCGAAAAGCACCTGCACGATGGGAATGCTACTTTGCCTGGATCGAAAGCAACGATTGATTTTTACGCTCGGCGAAGTCCTCGGTGTTACCGACACCATCGCCAGTGAAGTCTTGGAAATTTCAACGGCCAACTTTCGCCAGTGCCTCACGCGTGCCCGCCGCGACCTTCACAACTTCATGAACAATCAGTGTGGGCTTGTAAACACGAAAAATTCCTGCCGCTGTCCCAAGAAGACTCGTGGCTTCATTCAAGATGGCCATGTCGACCCTCATCGTTTGATGTTTGCTTCGGAGCATGTTAAACGGGTACGAGACGTTGCGGATCAAACATTTCGGGATATCGAGGATGTGGTCGAACAGCAACATGTGGCCGTCTTCCGCGATCACCCATTCCTTCGACCAGCGGACGAGATTCACTGGCTGCGAAAGATTCTGCAACGGGAAGATCTGCGCGGCACTCTGCGACTGAACTGACAAAAAATGAAATAGATCTGTCACAGTCGTTCCCTGACGGGGTCCAAGTGAATGCGGGGGAAAAAGCTCCTCAATTCACAATTTCTGAAGGAATGACGATGACCAAACTGAAGGGCAGAGTCGCTGTAGTTACCGGCGCCTCGAAGGGAATCGGTGCTGGAATCGCGAACGAACTTGCTGCTGCTGGCGCGGCCGTCGTGGTGAACTACGCGACCGATCGGTCGGGCGCAGCAGCGGTAGTGAATGCGATCACCAAGGCCGGTGGCCGTGCGATTGCGTTCTCGGGGGACGTGTCGAATGCAGCGGATGTGGGTCGACTCTTTTTCGAAACCATGACGGCGTTCGGGAGATTGGACGTCGTGGTGAACAACGCTGGGGTCTACAAGCACGAACCTCTCGATGCACTAACGGAAGAAGAGTTCCATCGGCAGTTCAATACGAATGTGCTTGGACCGCTATTCGTGATTCGCGAGTCGATCAAGTACTTTGGAACAAGCGGTGGCAGCATCGTCAACATCGGTTCGGGGGCCTCACGCTCGCACCCACCCGGGTATTCGATCTACTCTGCCAGCAAGGCGGGACTCGATGCCATCACCGGCGTCGTGGCAAAGGAATTGGCTACGCGAAAAATCCGAGTCAATTCCGTCAATCCCGGTGCAACTCTAAGCGAAGGGACCAAGGCAGCTGGCCTCTACGGGGTCAGCAGTGACATCGAGAAGCAGCTTGTGGCGATGACTCCGCTCGGCCGGATGGGAACACCGGGCGACATCGCTAAAGTCGTTACGTTTCTGGCATCAGACGATGCCGGCTGGCTGACCGGTGAAGTGATCGTCGCTTCCGGCGGGCTTCGATAATTTCTTGTTCCTATAAACTCAAACTGGAGATTCCCATGAAACAAATGCTAACACCCTTCATCGTGTCCACCATCTGCCTCTCAGCGGTGGCGGACAACACTTCGCAACAAAATGCGCCAACGGATGCAAGGCCAACAGCTATCGAACGGGCCTTCGGATCCTTCGCTGGAACTTGGGAAATCGTTTCAGTCGAGCCGACGGGAAGTACCAAAGACGCGAAACGATTGGTCTTCCGCAAAGATGGAACGTATGCGGCATTGAACGCAATCAACAAGGAACTTTGGGCCGGAACATTCGACCTGGACCCAACGAAAACGCCCAAAGTCTTCGATCACCGCTCGTACCAATCACAGAAGACGGGTGGCGATGCTTTGGGGGCATACGAACTAGAAGGCGACAAACTGAAGTTCTGCTGCGTTGTGGGCACCTGGAAAGAGAAGCAGTGGATGGGAAAACCCCGTCCCACTGAGTTCAAACTACCGGCAGCGGATGTCGTACTTGAGCTTCGGCGGACAACTACCGGCGAATAGCGACGCGGTTCCAACGTTCTTCGTCGCTGGCTCTTGTCCAAATTCGTTCCCATCACAGGTCCTGCGTCCAACGCACGCAACCGACCGATGCGATGTCGGGGACATTATGATTATCCGGGGACATGATTATCCGGGGACATGGCACCATCAGTGCTACGGTTTGCGGACATTTGCTAGCGGCAACGTGATGGTCTGGGGTCTGTCCCCGGTGGTTTGGGGTCTGTCCCCGATGGTTTGGGGTCTGTCCCCGGTGGGGCGGCTGACAGGCTGGAAGCCTATCCCACTTTCTCGCGACGGGTGGCTCTGCCTTCGATCGTCTTGCTGTCATCGAAGGGGTGCAGTGGTTTGCTTTCAAAGGTGGTGGTGTGGACGTGCACTGACCCGAAGCCGCCGAACAGGTTGGCGAGCACAAACTTGCGGATCAGATTTCGGCCCACGGGGATCAGCATCACGAAGCCGACGATGTCGGTTAGCAAGCCGGGCGTCAGCAGCAGCGCGGCGGAAAACACGATCATCAGTCCGTCCTGAATCTCGCGGCTCGGCATCCGGCCTTCGCCCAACGCCACCTGAAACTTTTGCCATGCGATCAGGCCCTCACGTTTGGCCAGCCAAGAGCCGATAATGCCGGTAATGATGACCAGCAAAAATGTCGGGCCGGCCCCCGTGAGATCGGCAAGCTGCAACAGCAGATACAGCTCCACCAGGGGGACGGTGATGAACAACAGAAGAAGTCGAAGAAGCATCTCAATCGCCTGAAAAGGGCGGAAAAATTGGACGACAGCGTTCTGGATGAACCTGTTTTAAACCGGTCCGATCGGAGTGCCATCCTGACAAACGTCCCTTGCCGAACGGATCAGGACGCGAATTTCGTGCCATATCCCACAATTTCCAACCACCCCCCGCACCAATCCAACAGGTGACGATCGTGATCGCCCAATCTCTGACGGTCCCCAATGCGGAAGATTTGTACGCCCGGCTCTGGCATCGCGGCGATGGCACGGAGCGCGGCGTGATGATCTTGGTGCACGGATTGGGGGATCACGGTGGACGATTCGCGTCCTTTGCCAAGCGGATGCTGCGTCGCCGCTGGGCGGTTTTCGCCTTCGATTTGCCTGGTCACGGCCGCTCGCCGGGACGACGCGGAAGCGTCAAGAGTTACGATTCCATTTTGCAGATCATTGCATCCTCCCGCAGGCTGCTGTGGGACCGCTTCGGCGAGAAGGATCAGGTCTTGATCGGCCACAGCATGGGAGGCAATTTCGCAGTCAACTACGCCCTGCGCCGTGATGAGTTTGATTCGGTTTCGACGCCAGATCTTTCGGGACTGGTGTTGGTCGCACCGATGTTGAAGCCACCCACTTTCCTGGATCGACCGAAGGTTTTCGCTGCCTGGGGAACCGGTCACTTGTTTCGTTGGATTCGAATTTCGAAACCGGCCCGCCTGGAGCAATTGACACGCGACCACGAAGCGGCCGAGCGTCTTCGAGCAGACCCGTTACAACACAGTCACGTCTCGCTGTACTTGGCGACCCAACTGTTAGCCCAAGGCCGATTCGCACTCGACCACGCCGCCGAGATCGACACACCGACGTTGATCATGCAAGGGACCGAAGACGAGTTGATCGATCAGGCCGCCTGTCGAAGTCTGGCGCTCCGAATGCGTGGTCGCGGCGAGTCCGTGCAGTGGTCAGGCGGACGACACGATTTGGTCCACGACCTCGACGCCGAAGCCGTGGCGGATCAGATGGCGGGTTGGATGAACGGCAAACTCACCCGCATCACACCGGCACTGTCGAACTTGGCGACCGCACCCGGTAGGCAACTGCCGTCACGGGCTCAAGTAAACGAACTGTGTTGCGACGGTATCGCTTGAGGCGTAAAACGCGTGGCGCTGGGACTAAGCTGCTGGGACTTAGATGCTGGGTCAGTGATCGCGGAAGCAGGCGCTGCTTACCCGATCACATCACAACCCATCCAGGGTTGCAGGACTTTGGGAACCGCAATGCTGCCGTCGGCGCGTTGATGGTTTTCGATCACCGCGATCATCGCGCGTCCGGTGGCGACGGCGGTGCCATTGAGCGTGTGCAGGAACTTGGTTCCCTTCTCTCCGGTTACCTTGTAACGCGTGTTCAGCCGACGCGCCTGGTAGTCGGTGCAGTTGCTGGTGCTCGTCACTTCGCCCCACTCGCCGGCGTCGCCCCGCCCCGGCATCCAGGCTTCCAAATCGTACTTTCGATAGGCCGGACCACCCAGGTCGCCGCTGGCGGTGTCGACGACACGGTAGGGAACTTCCAAGGCATCGAACAATTCACACTCGAGCGTTCGCATCTCTTCGTGCATCGCGTCACTGTGCTCGGGCAACGTGAAGGCGAACATTTCGACTTTGGTGAATTGATGCACGCGGTACAAACCCTTGGACGCGCGACCGGCCGCTCCGGCTTCGGTGCGGAAACAGTGACTGAGCCCGCACAGCTTGATCGGCAATTCGGTATCGGCCAACGTTTGATCGGACATCATGCCCCCGAGTGTGATCTCCGCGGTGGCGACTAGGTTCAGCTCCGTGTTCTCGATACTGTAAATCTGCGTCTCCGGACCGCGCGGGTTGAACCCGGTTCCCTGCAGCACGCTGGTCAGCGCCAGGTCGGGCGTGGACACGGGGGTGAAACCGCGATCGGAAAGGAAGGCGATGGCGAACTGTTGCAGCGCCAGATCCAAGCGGACGGCGGCGTTACGCAGAAAGTAGAACCCGGCGCCGGCGACACGCGCACCGGCTTCGAAATCGAACAGGTCGTGCTTTTCACCGAGCTGGAGATGGTCCAGCGGCTGAAAATCGAACTCCGGTTTCGGTGTCACACCAAAAGACAGTTCTTTGGCGTCGTCTTCACCACCGGTCGGTGCGTCGGGGTGCGTCAGGTTAGGGATCAGCGTCTGGATGGCCAGGATCTGGCCTTCCAACTCGTCACACTGTTTTTGGGCGGCATCCTTTTGCTCCCGCAGCTCGCGTCCCTTGGCGATCAGCTCTTGTCGCTGGGCGTTATCGGATGCCTTGGGAATCTGCTTGCTCACCTCGTTGGCTTGGCGGTTGAGGTCTTGTGCGAGTTGCAGTTGGTTGACCCGCTGGGCGTCTAATTCGACGATGCGATCGACGTCACAGGGCACGCCGCGGCGCTCACAGTTCTCGCGGACCAGGTCGACATTTTGAAGGATGAATTTCCGATCAAGCATGATGAGTTGAGGTAGGTGTGAAGGTTCGTTCGCGGTGAGACATCGTCGTGGGATGGGTTTCTAGCCTGTCAGGATTGTCTGATTGACAGGCTGGAAGCGTATCCCACTTGGATTGGCGGGCTGGCAGCCTATCTCACTTGTTTGGCGATTTCGTTCCAAAGTCGGGTCGAAGCCTGGATGCCGCGATGGTAATCCTGGACACGGAATTTTTCATTGGGGCTATGCGTGTTATCGTCCGAAAGCCCCCAGCCGAGCAACAAGCAATCGCAGCCGAGCACCGCTTGGAACCGCGTGACGATCGGGATCGAGCCGCCTTCGCGGATGAACACGGGTTTGGTGCCGAAGGCGGCCTCGATGGCGATCTCGGCGGCCTGGGCGAACGGTGTGTCGATCTTGGCCAACATGCCCGGCGCCCCGTGATCGGTTTTCAATTCCCAGCTCACGCCGGCGGGGGCGACGGTGCCCAAATGCCGCTTTAATTGCTCGGTCAGTTCCTGGGGATCTTGATCGGCGACCAGTCGAAAACTGATTTTGGCCGACGCGATCGCCGGGATAATGGTCTTGACCCCTTCGCCTTGATGGCCCGACGTCAGCCCGTTGATGTCGAAGGTCGGTCGAGCCCAGCGTCGCTCGTCAGTCGTGTAACCCTGTTCGCCGAACAGATCTTTTACCCCGACGCTTTCGGCGAACTCCTGATCCGACTGCGGCAGTTGGCGCCATTGTTGTCGCTCCGCTGCGGTCAGCGGCTGGACCCGATCATAGTAACCGGGGATTTGGATCACGCCGTTTTGGTCGACCATCGAAGCGAGCATTTTGCAAACCGCGATCGCGGGATTCATCACCGCTCCGCCGAACGAACCGCTGTGCAGGTCTTGGCTCGGCCCACGGACGGTCAATTCATACGTGGCGATCCCCCGCAATCCGTACGTGATCGCCGGTTGTCCGTCGGCGTACTGGCTGCTGTCGCTGATGACGACGCAATCGCAAGCGAGTTTTTCGGCCAGACCCGGCAGCATTCGCTCCAGGTTTTCGCTACCCACTTCCTCTTCGCCTTCGATCAGAAACTTGATCTGCAGCGGCAAGGGATGACCGGCCGACAGCCAGCGACAAACGCTTTGAATGTGCGTCAGAACTTGTCCCTTGTCGTCGGTTGCACCGCGGGCAAATAGGTCTCCATCGCGAACGGTCGGTTCGAACGGTCCGCTGATCCAGTCTTCCAGCGGCTCGGCGGGCTGAACGTCATAGTGTCCATAGACCAAGACCACCGGCGCTCCCTCGATCGGAGCGGTTTGGGCAACCACCATCGGATGTCCCTCCGTCGCGATGGTTTCCACCGACAGTCCGGCCTGCTCCAATTTTCGGCTGACCCAGTCACAGGCCTGGCGAACTTCCCCCTGACGCCGACTGTCGCTACTGACGCTAGGGATCCTTAACCACTCCACAAGGTCGTCTAAAAGCGCGTTGCGGTCGGAATCGAGCGATTCAATCAATTGGTCCAGTGACGCGTCGTCGAGCGGCCCGGTGGCCGCATTTTCACGGGATGGAGACACGGGAACGACTCGGTGATTGTGGGTAAAAAACGGGAAAAACCATCAAAATCGGGTCTGCCTTCGGTTCTGCAGCCGCGCTACAATAGGTCCCGTGTAATCGTAGCAACAGAGGGCGTGACCGTTCGCCCAGCGTTCACACGACGGAGCAGTTTTCGAAAATGTCAGACAAGCAAGTCGCGGTTGCCGATCCGGCCGTCGATCAAGAGCAACAAACCAAACCGAAGAAACAGCCTCGCTACAACGTCATCCTCTGGGATGACTCTGATCACAGCTACCAATACGTCGTGATGATGATGCGAAAACTGTTTCGCTACCCGGTCGAAAAAGGGTTCCAAATCGCGACCCAAGTCGACAGCCACGGCAAAGCGATTTGTCTGACCACCACCATGGAACACGCCGAATTGAAACGCGACCAGATTCACGCTTACGGCAAAGATGATTTGATCCCGCGTTGCAAAGGCAGCATGAGTGCGACCATCGAACCGGCCGGCTAAAGCATGTCGGCAAAGCTACGCGTCACTACACTCGGTTGCAAAGTCAACCAGTACGAAACCGAACTCGTCCGACAAGGCTTGCAGCGTGTCGGATTTGAAGACTGCGCCCAGGGAGACCAGGCGGACGTTTGCATCGTCAACACCTGCACCGTCACCAATCAAGGTGACGTCAAAAGCCGGCAGGTGATTCGCCGCATGGCGCGGGAAAACCCCGATGCCCGGATCGTCGTGATGGGCTGTTACGCCACACGGGCGCCCGACGAAGTCGCCAAGCTGCCCGGGGTGGCCGAAGTCGTCACGGACAAACGGGAACTGCCCGATCTGATGTCGCGGTTCGGCGTCGTCGACGTCCCCACCGGGCTGGACGGCTTTTCCGGACGGCATCGCGCGTATGTCAAAGTGCAAGACGGTTGCTTGCTTCGATGCAGCTACTGCATCATCCCCCACGTGCGACCCAAACTGACGTCGCGGCCGCTGGCACACATCGTCGACGAAGTCCGTCGGTTGACCGAAGCGGGCCATCGCGAAGTCGTTCTGACCGGGATTCACTTGGGGCACTACGGCGTCGATTGGAATCGCAACAAACCGCGCGACGAATGGACGCGGCTGTCGGATCTGGTTCGACAGCTCTGCCAGCTGCCCGGCGATTTCCGCATCCGGCTCTCCAGCATCGAAGCGACCGAGGTGACTCGCAGCCTGATCGGGGTGATGACCGAGTATTCCGATCGCCTCGTTCCCCACGTCCATCTGTGCCTGCAATCGGGCAGCGACTCGGTGCTGCGTCGGATGCGTCGACGCTGGGGCACACGGATGTTTCTGGACCGTTGCCGCATGCTCAATGAAGCACTCAACAAGCCGGCTATCACGACTGACATCATCGTCGGATTCCCCGGTGAAACCGAAACCGAGTTCCGGCAGACGCTGCAGACCTGTCGCGCCGCCGGGTTCTCCAAAATCCACGCCTTTCCCTTCAGCGCCCGCCGCGGTACACCCGCCGCCGAGATGCCGGACCAGTTGCCCGGCGATCTCAAGAACCAACGCGTGCACCAACTCGCCGAACTCGAGTCCGAACTTCGCCGCGACTACTTTGCCAGCCTGGTCGGTGAATCCGTGCAGGTGCTGGTCGAATCCGATCGCGAACTGGTCCGGCTCGATGGCAGCGAGAGTGAATCGCGGTTGTTACGCGGGACGACCTGCCGCTACGCGCCGGCCGAATGGGTCAGTGATGATCCCGGCATCACGACCGGAGATCTGGTGACCGCCAAAGTCATCCGTGCCGACGACGAACGAATCACCGTTTCGGCGTCCAACGGATAGGTCACGCTGTGCGTGACCGATGTCTGCAGCGTCTACCCCAAGCCTACGTCGTCGAGCTTTGCTTTTCGAAAGTCGCGGCCTGGTCTTGTGGTGCGTTTTCAAATTGCTGTGGCACTTCAAAGTCTTCCATCGGGGCACCCTTGCTGGTCGGTTCCAGGTAGGTGTATCCGGCGAGAGCTTTTTCGAACGCGGCGACGATTCGACCGGCTTGTTGGTGATCGATCCGCTCATCCGAGATGGCGTCTTCGACCGACTGCCCGATCCGGTCGAGCAATTCGCGGTCGTCGTATTGAACGTAGCTGAGCACTTCGGAGACGGTGTCGCCCTTGACGATCGAACGGATCTTCACCGCCGATCCCTCGCACTCGACGTGCACCGCGTGTGTGTCGCCGAACAGGTTGTGCAGGTCGCCGAGAATTTCTTGATACGCCCCGACCATGAACACCGCCAATTGATACGGCTGGCCGTCTTCGGGCGGATGAAGCAACAGGGTGTCACAGCAATCGTTTTCAGAAACAAACGAATCGACTTTGCCGTCGCTGTCGCAGGTGATGTCGCCCAGCACGGCGTGCCGGGTCGGGCGTTCGCCGAGCCGATGGATCGGCATGATCGGGAACAACTGGTCGATCGCCCAGGCATCGGGCATCGATTGAAACAGCGAGAAATTGACGAAGTAAATATCCGAAAGCATGCGATCAAGATGTTCCAGCTCGGCCGGCAAATCGCCTTCGGCCTGGGCCAGTTCGCGAACGCGATGGCACAGGGCGAAGTACAGGTTTTCGGCTGCAACACGCTGTTCCAGCGGCAGGTAACCGCCGCTAAACAGGTTCATGCACATGTCCAACGTCAGCTGCGCATCATGGAACTTTTCCATCATGTTGTCGGCCGTCAGATTCGCGTAGGCGTCCCACAAATCACGGACCGGTTGTTCGTAATCTTCCGGCGGCCCCTCCGACTGCGGCTCGCCGTTGCCCGGTGACGCGGCCCAGGGTGGCAGATCCGCGTTGCCCTGTTTGGTGACACCCAGGGTTTCCATCACCAGGATGCTGTGGTGGGCGGCAACCGCGCGGCCGCTTTCCGAAATCAGCTGCGGGTGGGGAACGCCGGCTTCATCGCAGACACTCTGCACGTGGTAGACGACGTCGTTGGCGTATTCTTGAATCGAGTAGTTCATACTCGATTGGCTGTCGGTCTGGGTACCGTCGTAATCGACGCCCAATCCCCCGCCGACGTCCAGATACCCCATCGCGGCACCGCGGCGTTGCAGGTCGACGTAGATCTGGGCGGCTTCCAGGATCGCCGACTTCAGCTGACGAATGTTTCCGATCTGGCTGCCGACGTGAAAGTGCAGCAGTTGAAAACAATCCTCGAATCCCATCTCGATCATGCGGTCCAGCGACGCCAAAACCTCCGCGACCGTCAGTCCAAATTTGCTGCGGTAGCCGCCGCTGGCCTGCCACCGACCGCTGCCGCGGGTGGCCAGTTTGACCCGCATCCCGATCGTCGGTCGGACGCCGACGGCCGACGCGACGCGGAAGATCAGATCCAACTCGCTGGCTTTCTCGACGACGGGAAAAACGGTTCGCCCGAGCCGCTGGGCCATCATCGCCAAACGGATGTACTCTTCGTCTTTGAAACCGTTGCACACGATCGGGACCGAGGTGTCGCTCATGGCGATCGCGGCCAGCAGCTCGGGCTTGCTGCCGGCTTCGACGCCGAAGCCCAATGCGGCGCCTTCGGCGACAATTTGTTGAACGACTTCGCGCTGTTGGTTGACCTTGATCGGAAACACACAGCGATAGCGGTTCCGGTACCCGTTTTCGTCAATCGCCTGGGCAAAGCAGTCGTGCAGATGATGCAATCGGTCGCGGAGGATGCCGTTGAAGCGGAGCAGAATGGGCAGGCTGAGCCCGCGGTCGACGAGTTGGTCGACGAGGGCCTTTAAATCGATGGACGTATGTTCATCTCGCGCAGGCGAAACGACCACCGTGCCTTGTTCGGAGATATTAAAATATCCGTCGCCCCAGCGATCGACACCATATTCTGCCACCGAATCTTGGACCGTCCAGCGATCCTGACGAGCTTGCTTCAATGCTTGATTGCCTCGAGAAAGAGGTCTCGATCGGACGACCGAGACGTGTTTGGAAAGGGTTCAACGACAGAGCGTAGTGGAATCGAGCGGGTCTGTCAGCTCAACTCGGGACTCGGCGCCCCGTTTTGGTAGACACTTTTCACCTTGGAGATCCGCTGAATGAACTGTTCGATCGTCGGCGTTCGCTCTTCGACCTTGGGGTGCATCAACTGCATCACGCCACGGGCCAACGAGGGATCGACATTGGGGCAGACATCGACCAGCGGTTTGGGGGGGGAGGTGTCATGGTGCAGGGCCGCCCGTCCGCTGACGACATCCCCCTGCCAGGGATGGCAAAAGGCGATCAGACAGTAGAACGTGACGCCGAGCGAGAACAGATCGACGCGTTTATCGGTCGGCCGTCGGCGAACGATTTCGGGTGACATGTAAAGCGGCGTCCCGGTGCGGTTGCCGGGCACCATGAACGGCGGGGTGGCCGGCAGGGTCAGCCCAAAGTCGATCAGTTTGACGTCCTCGGACTCCGGCAGCAGGATAAAGTTGCGGGGGCAGATGTCACGGTGGATGAAGCCCTGGTTATGCACATACTTGAGTGCTTCACACATCGAACGGATCAGCATCATTCGTTTGCCGGCGACATGATGCTCCTGCTTTTGGACGATGATGTTCTGCATGCTCGGCCCGGCAACGAACTCCATGATCAGAATCGGTTGCCCTTTGGTGGACATGCCGATTTCATAGGTTTCGACGACGTTGGGGTGATGCATTTTCAGGGCGATTTCGCCCTCGGACGGTTTTTTCAGGTGGCGAAACCGGCTTTCGAACAGCTCCACCTTTTCCGGGTCCAGGATTTTGATCCCGACCAGGCGACCGCCATGGTCGTGGTCCTTGGCGACGACAAACTTGGCCATCGTGCCGGTGAACGCGGTCCGTTCCAGCGTGAACCGCTTTTGAATATCGATGCGTCCACCGCTGCTGCTGCCGCTGCTGCTGCCGAGCATCGATTTGACGGAATCAAAAATCCCCATGGATGACCTACTTTCCGCAATAGTCGATCGCGCGGGCGATTTCAGTTTTCAGGTGTTTGCGATGCACAATTCGGTCGATGTAGCCGTGTTCCAGCAAAAACTCGCTGGTCTGGAACCCTTCGGGCAACTCGATTCCGATGGTCGCCTTGATCGTTCGCGGGCCGGCAAACCCGATCAAGGCTTTGGGTTCGGCAAACACCAAGTCTCCCAGGGAGGCAAAACTGGCGGCGACACCGCCCATCGTGGGGTTGGTCAGCACGCTGATGAACAAGCCGCCCGCTTTGTCGTAGCGTGCCAATGCGGCGCTGACCTTGGCCATTTGCATCAGCGACAAAATGCCTTCGTGCATCCGTGCCCCACCGCCACTGGCGCTGATGATGATCAGCGGCAAGTCTTGCGTGGTCGCATGTTCGATCAACCGCGCCAAACGTTCACCCACCACCGAGCCCATGCTTCCCATGATGAACGCGCTGTCGGTCACGGCCAACGCGACGCGGCGGGCCCGAATCATGCCGGTTCCCGTGATCGCGGCGTCGGACAAACCCGTTCGTTTCTGTTCCCCGACCAGCCGTTCGGCGTAGCGTTTGCGGTCGGAAAACTCCAGCGGATCGGTCGGTCGCAGGTGCTCGTTCATCGCCTCAAACGTGCCTTCATCGACCACTTGGACGATTCGATCGGCCGCCGAAACGTAAAAATGGTGGTCGCACTTGGGGCAGACGTTGAGTCGTTGTTCGACTTCTTTTTTGTAGACGCTGGTCCCACAACCGGGACACTTCAACCACAAGCCTTCGGGCACGCCCCGTTTCTTGGGTGGCTCCTGGGGGGAATCGCTAGGTTCGGGCATGGTAGAATGAGGCTGAGATTCGAGGGTGTCCATGCGAAAGAATCGAAGCGTTTCGGGCGATCGGCTTGCAGTGGAGTGGCGTGGCGCGCAGGCTGTCCGTCGGCCTGTCTGGCCACGTAGTTTAGCTGATGACATCGTTTTTCTCAGCCCCTAATTGAAATCCGACATCGCGACCGGGCAAGCTGCCCGCCGGCGGTACGATTTCTTAGGCCGAGCGAAACGCTGAAATCTCCGAGAATCGATGTCCAACTTGGGCGTTTGCTCCACTAACGAAGTATCCTGCCCAACCCCCTTTCCTCCCTACTGTTTCCGACTCACATCCATGATTGGCAATCTTTCCAAATCACGATTCCGGGGCTTCTCGGCACCGTTTACCGTGCTGGTGGCGGTTTGCACGCCGCACCTCGTGTTGAATTCGGCCCCCGCGGCCGAGATCTTTGTCGAAACCGAGAGTTTTGACGATCCCGGCGGGTGGAAATTGGACACCCAGTTCATCCAGCAGATGGGATCTCCCTACCTGCTCGCCCACGGGCTCGGCACGCCGGTCGACGACGCCGTGACGCGAATCGACGTGAAACAACCCGGGACCTACCGCGTCTGGGCCCGCACCTTCGATTGGGTGGCTCGCTGGGACGCCCCCGGGCACCCTGGCAAATTCCAAATTCAGATCGGCGACCATACGCTCGACGAAACCTTCGGCACCGAGGGTGCGGCGTGGGGCTGGCAAGACGGGGGAACGATCCAGCTGTCTCAAGGAAAAACGGAGCTGCGGCTGAAAGACTTGACCGGATTTGACGGCCGCTGCGACTGTCTTTACCTGACGACGCAAGTCGACGGCGACCCACCGCCACCGGCCGACAAGGTGTTGTCGGATTGGCGACGGAGCAGTTGGGTTTGCCCGACGAGCCGCTCCAACGTGGACCGTATGACCTCGTGGTCGTCGGTGGCGGTTACGCCGGCATGGGGTCGGCAATCAGCGCCGCCCGGATGGGTTGCCGCGTCGCCCTGATCCAAGACCGTGGTGTCTTGGGAGGCAACGGATCGAGCGAGGTGCGTGTCTGGGCAATGGGCAATATCCGTCGCGGCAAGTTCCCCCGTATCGGCGAGATCATCGAAGAGTTCGCCGACCAAGCGACCAAATCGCCCGGCCGCTATGAGGAGTTCGGCGATGACCTGAAAGAACGCGTCGTTCGCGCCGAGCCCCAGATCGATCTGTGGCTCAATCACCACGCCTTCGATGCCGTCGTCCAAGACAATCACATCGTCTCGGTCGATGCGCTCAACACGAAAACCGGCGAGGTCGTTCGCATGCTCGGAGACCGTTTCGTCGATTGCACCGGTCACGGTTGGCTGGGCCAATTCGTCGGTGCCGATAGCGACATGGCACCCGATGGCCGAATGGGGATGAGCAACATGTGGCGATGGGATGAAACCGATTCGCCGAAATCGTTTCCCGAAACGCCGTGGGCGCTGGATTTGGAAATGCAAGACTTTCCCTATCCCCGCGATCACCACGGTCAGTGGTTCTGGGAAAGCGGCTTTGACAAGGACGCGATTGGTGACGCCGAAGGCATCCGCGACTGGAACTTGCGCGCCGTTTACGGCGCGTTCAACGCCATGAAGAACCGCGACGGCGCCGCCGATCACAAGACCGCCGTCCTCAGCTGGGTCGCCTACGTCGGTGGCCCACGCGAGAGCAATCGGTTGCTCGGGGACGTCGTTCTGACCCAGGATGACATCGTCGCCAAACGCGATTTCCCCGATGGCTGTGTCCCCAGCACCTGGTCGATCGACCTGCATTATCCCAAGCAACAGTACGCCAAAAAATATCCCGACAACCCGTTTATCAGCGTCGCCGTCCATGACCGCCGCGTCGATCGATCCTACGGCTACCCCGTCCCCTATCGCTGTTTCTACAGCCGGAACATCGACAACCTGTTCATGGCTGGACGAAACGTCAGCGTCACCCACGAAGCCCTCGGCACCGTTCGCGTGATGAAGACCTGTGGCATGATGGGCGAAGTCGTCGGCAAAGCGGCGTCGATCTGCGCCCTTCGCGATTGCACCCCACGCGACGTTTACCAAAATCACCTCGATGAGCTTTTGGAATTGTTGGAATTGCCGGGCAAGGCACGTCGCAGCACTCCGTCGGCTCCGATCACGATCGACGAAGGGGCGCTGCCACGGGCATCGAAATTCGGCCCGATGACCGGCCAAGATCCGACGTCCTTCGAAGGCATCGTGATCGACGACCGCGAGGCAGAGCTGAAGGGAAAATGGACCAGCGGCGGCGGCCGAAATGATCGATATGTCGCCTACAGCTACAAGTACGCCGGCCCGGGCTCGGGGGCCCAAGCGACCTACACGCTCAAAGCCCCGCAAAGCGGTCGCTTTCAAATCCTGGTCGGTTGCTCTCCGGCCGATGACCGTTTCAAGAATCGCGCCACCGATGCGCCGGTTGAAATTCGAATCGGTGATCGAGTGGTACGCGAGAACGTCAACTACCAGGGAACCGAGGAACGCCAGTTCACATCGGTCGCAACCATCGACGTCGAAAAGGACGAAGAAATCCAGGTCGTGATTTTGACCGAACAGGCCAACGGACTGGTGCATCTGGATGCCGTCCAGATGATTCCGGCAAAGTGACCGGCGGCCGACGTGACGCATGCAGGACGGAATGACGTTCCGTCCTGCATGGTTGCCGCGCACTCATCGGCAGGCCAGATCAAACTTGCCAGTCGTCTCCGCTCCCGTTCTAATTCCCGTTCTGCGTCAATCGACCACGGAACCAAAGAACCGAAGGCAGATGAGTCAAACGACGACCCGATCGGCACCATCAGGTGTCCGACGCAAACAAGGCAACGTCTTCCACCAGCGACTCGGGTCGTTGACGTTTTCCCAAGCCTGTCAGTTGCTCGGTGACGAAGGCGCCACCCTGATCCGCCAGGGGGCACAGTTTCTTGAGCTCCATCACGACGATGTCTTTCTGGGCGGCGAACTGATTCCGTCAGCGGGCGACAAAGCACCCAGCGACGAAACGGTCGCTACCCTGACCGAGCGTTTGTCTGAGTGTGTCGACAAAGACGAACAGGGACGGCCACAACTGACGATCACGCTGCCGGATACCGATGCGCTGCGTGGGCTCGCCACGACGCTGGCAAAGTTGCTCGATTCGTAAGAATTGATTTTAATCGGGTGTGGAGTCCGAACCAGGATGACCGCAATCCGACCCGGCTAATCCTCATCACCGGTCCATCCCGACCGCGATAGTTTGCCAGACCCGACCAGCTGAATCCGCCGGCAGACCACTCATCGTTTGCCGTCCTTTCCGGCGATTGAAGTGAAAAGAGTCCGACACTCTCTTAAGCTTCGTTTTCCGGTGGGATCCAGTGTTTGTCAGTCATTTCAACAGCTTTCTTCGCGGCGGAGCCGCGACGGCTGCGCGACAATTGCACGCCGCACTGCGCAACCGCGGAATCCAAAGCCGGTTTCAATACCTTGCCGGTCAATCCTTCAACGATTCGCAGCGCGCCGAACTTGATACGGACGAGTTCTATAGCACCCAATGGGCGCGCAAGGGGACTCTGCCAAACGCCCTCGATCGGGTCCGGTTTCGTGTGCATCGACAATCGTTCAAGCGCGCCACTCGCGGCGCGAAAGATGGAGCCGAAATCTTTACTTCCCCGCACGGCCAGCCGTTCACTCCTTGGCCGCCGCTGGATCACCCCGCGGCCGCCGACCCGACCCAGCCGCATCTCATCCACCTGCATTGGATCTCCAAGTTCATCGACTTCCCCAGCTTCTTCGGTTCGCTGGATCCAAACCAACCCGTTGTCTGGACGCTCCACGACATGAACGCCCTGACCGGCGGTTGCCACTTTTCCGGTGGCTGCCAACGGTTTCGTGTCGGCTGCGGAAACTGCCCCCAAGTCAAACGGTCCGGTCAAACCGATGTCAGTTTTCAGGCGTTCGAAACCAAACGCCGCGCCTTGAAAGACATCAATCTGCACATCGTCGCGCCGAGCCGTTGGTTGTTGGGGTTGGCACAATCCAGTCCGTTGCTGGCCGACGCGAAATCGTTCAGCCGAATTCCCTATGGAATGCCGACCGACAAGCTCTATCCGATGCAGAAACAGTTTGCCCGTGAAGCGCTCGGCATTGAGCCCGATGCCTTCATCATCGGCTTTGGTGCGATGAACTTGGGCAGCCGCCGCAAGGGAGCGATCGAATTGCTCACGGCGTTGGAACGTGTGAGATCCAATCCCAGCGTCCGCGGCTTGGTTTTCGGCAGCGGCACGCTCTCCGATGCGACCAAAACGTTGCCCGAGATGATCCACGTCGGCAACGTTCAAGACGATCGCACGCGCCGTCTGGTGTACAGCGCGGCCGATGTTTTTGTCCTTCCATCGACCGAAGACAATCTTCCGTTGACCGGTCTGGAGGCGATGGCGTGTGGTACGCCGGTGATCGGATTCGATGCCGGTGGAATCCCCGACTACGTGATTCCCGGCAAAACAGGATTGCTCGCCGACAACGGTGACGCCGCCCAACTCGCCCGACGCTTGCAAACCGCGATCGCCAACCCGGACGCCATGCAAGCGATGGGTGCCCAAGCCAGGGACCTGATCATGAATCAGTTTCAATCCGATACGCAAGCGCAACGCTACATGGAACTTTATCGAAATCTGATCGGGTCCGAAAACCAATCACAGCGCCGCGCTGCTTAACGATCTCCTGGTAAGCCATCATGTCGTCGTCGAATCATCGCCGTCCCACGTTCCGAATCGTCACCCCATCGTACAATCAGGCGGAGTACTTGGAGCAGACGATCCTGAGCGTCTTGACGCAAGCAGGTCGTGGCAGCGACTTTCACTTGCAATACGCTGTCGTGGACGGGGGCAGCTCGGATGGATCCATCGACATCATCGAAAAGTATGGCGACGAACTGACCTACTGGTGTAGCGAAAAAGATCGCGGTCAATCCCATGCGATCAACAAAGGATTCGATCGAGTCGATGGCGACATCTGCGCCTACATCAACAGCGACGATTATTATCTGCCGGGCGCTTTCCGACGAATCGTCGCACTCTGGAAGGAGAACCCCGATGCGGATCTTTTTTCGGGTGTCTGCCGAAAAGTGGACGCGCAAGGAAATCGACTACGCGACCAATGTTCGGATATCTCAACGTTGGCCGAAATCATCGATTTGTGGAATCACTGGCTTCACCCGAATCCCAATCGAAATTTTATTCAACCCGAAGTGTTCTGGACCAAACGGCTGAGCGACCGACTCGGACCGTTCAACGAATCGCTCTTCTACACGATGGATTTCGATTACTGGGTGCGGGGTTTCGACGCGGGGATGAAGGTCGCCAAGACCGACCAGCCCCTCGCTGCGTTCCGAATTCACGCGAGTCAAAAAACGTCGGCTCGCTACGCCAGCATTTTGGAACTGCTCGACCGAATCGCGCCCTACCTCACGTCGGACGACGATCGGATTTCGGCCGCACATCGACAGCGATTGCTCCGCCACAGCCGGATGACACGACATATCATCGAATCGGCGGATTCAGCTCCCGAACGACGACTGCTCTCACTGCTGGCACTCGCCGCCGACGAGCCGGGATTGTTGACGTCCAAGCACTATTGGCGGCAGATGCGACGAAACAGCAAACGAGTGTTTTGGAAACGCCGCGCCGCCTGACCAGGCAAAGACGTGTGGGATAGGCTTCTGGCCTGTCGACGCTGTCATGGCAGACTGGAAACCTATCCCACCTCATTCTCAACCGCGTCAATCTGACGCGCCTTATCGGCGAGTGTGATCCGGGTCGCGACGAACCGCGCCGCGAAACCGATACGATCGGACCAGACGTTACAATTCGCACGATGATCAAGCGGGTCTGTCTTGCTTTGCTTGACTCAGAGAGTAACGTCAGAAGCTGATCTTTCTGCCACGTTCTCTTTGCCAAAAAGCTCGGTCGCTGCAATGGTTCGCTCACGCGCCACCACGGGCATCAAACGCCGTCAAACACGTCGACCTCCCCGATGGACCGCCGGTCCGATGGAGCCGCGGATCATGCTGGCCGCCGACGCCGGCGCGGCAGTCGCCGCGGTACCGGTCGCCGAGCCGGTTGCAGTTACGACCGCCGGCCCCGTGGCTGATTCCATTCAGAGCTCGACGGAAACCCTGAAGGCGACAGCGACGTTGGTGATCGTCGATCCCAGCGTCGCCGACGACTTTGATTTCACTGACGCGATCCCGGCCGGTGCCGAGTTGGTCGTGCTCGATCAATCCATCGACGCCGTTTCTCAGATCTCTGCAATCCTGTCCAACCGAACCGGGCTCAACAGCGTGCACCTGATCAGTCACGGGCAGCCCGGCCGATTGCAATTGGGGCAAGCTCGGGTGGACGCGGATACGGTCGCCAATCGGGCCGCCGAATTGACGCGTTGGAAAGCCTCCTTTGTCCCCGGCGGCGACTTGCTGATCTACGGCTGTGACGTTGCCGCGGGTGCCGAAGGCCAAACGTTCTTGCGCCAGATTGCCACCGTCACCGGCCTCGACGTTGCCGCGTCGGTTGACCGAACCGGCAGCACCGGTCACGAAGCCGACTGGGACCTCGAGCAAACGATCGGGTCGGTGACCCACGCCGACGACCTGGATCGATCCGTCCTGGCACAGTTCCCGGGCGCGCTGTCGATCCAGATCTACGCCGCCGGTCAAATCGGTGAAGAGGAAATGCAACTGCAAATCGGCAGCGAAGTCGTCGGCACGTGGACCATGACGCTCACCGACGCCCGCAATCGTCTCTTCGGCGAATTCAACGTCGGCATCGACGACGTCTCCATCGATGACATTCGAATCAACTTCACCAACGATCGATGGAATCCTGCGACCGAATTTGATCGGAACCTCCGCATCGATCGGATCGTCGTCGACGGAGTGACCTATCAAACCGAAGACCCAACGGTCTTTTCAACGGGGTCTTGGCGACCCGAGGACGGCGTCGTTCCGGGCTTTCGTCAATCCGAGTACCTGAACGCAAACGGTTACTTCCAATTCGCCTCCACCGGCAACGGCAACGGATCTGTTATCTCCATCGATGCGTCGGGGAAGACGGGGCAGGAGCGAATGGAACTGCTCATCGACGGAAACGTTGTTCGAACCTTTGACAATGTTTCGACCAACCAGTCGACGTATTCCTACACGGCGAATCAGACGGTCACTGCCGATCGCATCGAGATCGCGTTTACCAATGACTTTTATGATCCCGACAACGACATCGATCGAAACTTGAAAGTCGATCGAATTCGAATCGGATCCCAGGTCTTCGAAACCGAAGCCCCGTCGACCTACACGACCGGTTATTTCATCGAAGGCCAAGGCATTGTGTCCGGGTTCCATCAAAGCGAAACGTTGTACGGAAACGGCCGCTTTCAATACTTAGCCGACACCCCTCCGCCACCGGTCGACCCTCCAAACAATGGCGAAGCTGGCAGCTTTCTCTTGGCGGAGGATTTTGCATCGGTGTTTGAATCCGATGCATCAGTCACGCTGACGATCGCGCGTGTCGGCGGCAGCGACGGGACGGCGTCGGTCCAGTATGCCACGGCTTCGGAAACCGCCACCGCGGGCAGTGACTTCATCGCCAATTCCGGAACGCTGGTCTTTGCCGACGGTGAAACGAGCAAGTCGGTCACCATCGTGTTGCTGCAAGACGGCATCGCCGAAGGGACCGAATCGTTTAGTTTTCGATTGACGGGATCGGACAACGCCAGTCTCCTTGCCCCGCGCACGGCTACCATCAACATCCTGGACATCGATCAGGGCTTGCCGACCTACGCCTCGTTTGACTCCGCCGCCAACCTGCAGCTCAACCGTAACGCAACGCTCAACAACGGCAAGCTACAACTGACCGCCGCGGCCCCACAGCAACGAGGCTCGGCTTACTACACCACACCGATCAGCGTCAGCGCCGACACCTCGTTCCAAGCGACCTTTGCCGCGCAATTCGATGGCGGACAGGGATCCGCCGGCGGTGAAGGCTTGGCGTTCATCATCCAGAACTCTCCCGGGGGTACCGCCGGACAAGACTTCGGCAACTATTCCGGCGGCCTGGGCTACAACGCTCAACAAAACACCATCGGAATCGAATTGGATACGTTCCAAAACAGCTACGAGCAATTCGCCGACGAAATCACCATCACCGTCAACGGTGTGCTGGTCACTCCGGTCCGCACCATTGAATCACCCTACGATCTCAACGACGGACGGACCTACTACACCTGGGTCGACTACAACGGGCAAAGTGACAGCCTGTCGGTCTACATTTCCGATACCAACGAAAAGCCCGAATTTGCGTTGATGAAAACGACGTTGCAACTGGACGGCATCGTCGGCAATCAGGCGTATGTCGGGTTCGCGGCCTCGACCGGGAACGCCTACAACAACACTTCCATTCGGTCCTGGAGTGTGACACTGGATACGCCGGCTGCTGATCCGCCCACCGTGCCGACCGGCGAAATCATCCGAGAAGACATTATCACGGGGCTGAATCAACCGCTGAATGTCGAATGGTCACCCGATGGACGCAATCTGTACGTCGGTGAAAAAGCCGGCCTCATACGAGTCTCCCGTGACGGCGGACCGCTGACCGAAGTCATGGATCTCTCCGGGATCACCAACAACGTCCAAGATCGTGGGTTGGTCGACTTCGAACTCCACCCGGATTTGTTCAACAATCCCTACCTTTACATCAACTACACGGTCGATCCGCCAGAAGTCTACAACCACGTCGGCAACCCGCTGGCCGGTCCCGATGGTTCGGGCAACCGAGCCGGCCGGCTGATTCGACTGACACTCGATGCGTCAACCAACTACACGACGGTCATCCCCGACAGCGGCATCACGTTGCTAGGCGCCAACAGCACCTGGGAGAATTTTAACGCGTTCGTCGACAGCACCTTGAACTTCAACGAACCACCGGCGGGACTCAACCCCGACGGCAGCTACCTCCAAGACTTCATCAACAGCGACAGCCGATCCCACACCGTCGGCGGACTGGCCTTCGGTGGCGACGGCGCGCTGTACGTCGGCATCGGCGACGGCGCCAGTTTCAATCAAACCGATCCCCGCGCCTTGCGCGTTCAAGACCCCAACAGCCTGTCGGGAAAAATCCTTCGTCTCGATCCCAACACCGGCCAAGGATTCAGCGACAATCCGTTCTTCGACGGAGACGTCAATTCCAACCGCAGCAAAGTCTACCAGCTCGGGTTGAGAAATCCCTGGCGACTTGCGGTGAACCCGAACAACGGACGACTCTACATCGGCGAAACCGGGCTGGTCAGTTTTGAAGAGATCAATACCGGACCGTCGGGAACCAACTTTGGCTGGCCCTATTACGAGGGCGGCCAAGGGGTCAATCGCCGCACGCCGTCGTATCAGGGATTGCCGCAGGCCCAAGCGTTTTACAATTCGGGCCAGCCCGCCAGCCCCGCCTTCATCGCTCAGCCACACACCGCGGGGACCGACGTGATTGTTTTGGGCAGCGTCGGCTGGAACCTGAATTATGGTCCTCAGTACAACAACGACGTGTTCTACGCCGATTTTGCCAGCGGCGTCGTGCGACACGGAAACGTCGACGCGGCAGGCAATTTGACCTCCGTCGGGGTGTTCGCAACCGGAGCGAACTTTGCCGTCGACATCCAACAAGGCCCCGATGGATTGCTCTACTACGTCGACATCGTGTCCGGATCGATCGGTCGGTTCGTCATGATTTGAACAGGCAGCGCACGACGTGAAATCAGCATCTTGCTTGCCATCTCCAAACGCAGTGATTGGCAAGCGAGACGCTTACGCCGCCTTACCCAGCTTCGTCACGATATCCGCGGCCATGCGTCGCAATCGGATCGCGCTGCGTCGCGGTTCCGCCGGCCGTGGACTGACCTGCGACGACAGTGTCGGGGCCAGCGCCGTACCCAGCGGTTTGACGGCGTCGAGTTGTCGTCTTAATACGTCGTCGTCATATCCCAATCGATGCAGCAGATCGCGGCCGAGATGACGTCGGTAGTCATCCATCAATCTCCAGTCGGTCGCACGCGTCGCCGCACGCCGCAGATACTTTTCGATCGAATCGAGTTGCGCCGCAGCATGCTGGTGCACCCCTTTGGGATCGCCATAGGTACGTCGTTCGGCACTGCCGTAGTGCTGCAGACCGTCGACGGGGCGGAGACCGATGAAGGATTGCAGTTGCGTCAAGTGCTGCGCGGGATCACGCACCAAATCTTCGTACCGCAGTGAGTGGATCCGGTCGTCCTGGATCGACATCGCAGCAGCGATCCGCGCCGGTGCTTCCAGCAAGTCGCCACGATAATCTTTCAAGAAACCGACTCGCGTGCGACGTGTCCATGTTTCCATGATCGATGATAAGACCGCCAGTGGGTTGCGCCGCAGCAAGATGATGCGGCAATCGGGGATCAGACTGAGCAAGTCTTCGATGATCCAGTAGTAGCGGGGTGTCTTGTCGATCAGAACGCTTGCGCCGGCGCGGACGCGCGCCGCTTCGTAGATCCGCGCCGCCGCACGACCGATCTCGGCCTGCATTTCACTCCATCCGCCGCGCAGGTTTTCACGAACAAACTCGCCGACCGCGTCGTCGGCCAAACATTGATCATAGGGAGATTGGACGTCACGGCGAGATCCAGCAATCGCGTGGACGAGCGGCAACATCAACCAGGCTTCACCGGGGGCATGAACATCATCGTGCCGGGCTAACATGGTTTGTAACAGCGTCGAACCCGCACGCGGCTGGGAGATGATAAACACGACAGAAGATGTCACAACAAAATCACTCTTCGAAAGTGGGACAGGCGAGTACTCGGCCAGCCGTCAGGTTCATTTTCCAGCAACGCATCAGGCGGCCTTGCGGTCCCGTAGTCGATTGCGGGTCAAGATGCCGTGCAGTCGCCCGGCCAGGGAGAGTAATCGCATCGGATCGCCGTCGCAGCCTTCGCCGCCATGTTTCTTTCGGATCACTGCTTGGCATTTGTGATGTAACGGTGCCGCTGCGGCGGACAGACCGCTGCCGTGTCGACGATAGCCGATGCCGACCGCACCGGTGTACTTGAAAACCGCTTTCTGTGCGAGCCGCAGCTTGTAATCCCAGTCTTCGTAGATCGGCAAGTCGACATCAAATCCGCCGACACTGCGCGCCAGTTCAGCCGACAGCAAAAAGTCACGCGGAATCATCACGCGACGGTCCAGGATCGCCTGATACAAGATGCCTTCCATCGGCGGCGCGATCGCGCTGGATTGCAGCATCGTTTGGCCGTTGCCATCGATCCACCTCACGTCGCTGTAAACGATCGTTCGTTCGGGATCCGGACACGTGTGCAACAATTCCCACTCGCGGGCCAGCTTTCGCGGATCAATGTACAAGTCGTCTCCGTCGAGCGATGTCAAGAACCGGCCGTTGGCCGCTTCGAGCAGCTGATTGCGTACCCGCGAAATGCCGCTGTTGTTTTGGTTTTGGATCAACCGGATCCGCGGATCATCCATCGCGTTGATGCGGTCGACCGAGTCATCGGAGGAGGCGTCGTCGATGATCAGCAATTCCAACGGGACGTCGATTTGCTGTGACAGCACCGACTCGACCGCCGCTTCGATGTATCGGGCATTGTTGCAACACGGCATCATCACCGAAATCGTCGGGCACGTGTCGTCCATGAAACATCCGATGGGGAACGAAGTGGCGTAAGCGTCCAGCTTGCGAGATCCGATCCGCGGCAGCGGATCCCCGGCCGCACAACGGCACAGCACACGCAAACCTCGCAAAAATCCGGCGCAAATGTCAACACGAAGTCACAACGACGTCGAACACAAATCGTCCGAAGTGGCGTAAGCTTGCAGCTTGTGAGATCCGATCCGCGTCAGCGGATCTCCCCTACACGTGTGCCTGGATTCTGTCCCCGTGGATCGGCACCGTGTCCGTGGGGTATGTCCCCGAGAGGGACTTCTTCCCGGCGTCGATCTTCCTACCCCCAAAATTTTCCTACCTTCCTCGGCACAGTCCCCTGGTGCGTGTTGCCGAGATTTAAAGGACATCAACCGCTCTGCATCATCACCGGGGTCTGTCCCCGCTAGTGCATCATCACCGGGGTCTGTCCCCGCTAGCACCGAGATTCATTTGATATCAAACGCACCGGATCACCACCGGGGTCTGTCCCCGGATCGCCACCGGGGTCTGTCCCCGTGGATCTGAGGTCTGTCCCCACGGTTCAATATCAATCTCGCAGGATCAGCACCGGGGATCAGCACCGGGGTCTGTCCCCACGAGAATCATGTGGGGTCTGTCCCCGCACCACCTGTCGTCTGTCCCCGCACCACCTGGATCTGTCTCGGAGTCCGTCCCCGCGTACAGGATCTGTATCGGGGTCTGTCCCCGAATCTCTGGGGTCTGTCCCCGAATCGATCATTTGATAGTAACCTCACGGAACCAGCACCAGGGTCTGTCCCCGCATGGATCGGGGGTCTGTCCCCGCATGGATCTGGGGTCTGTCCCCGCGTGGAGTGGGGGGGTAAGTTGAGGCGGGGGCTGCGGTTGGTTCTCTACGCTCGATCGCAAACCTTTTTTTTCGGACAACCCGAATGCGGATTCCAACCCTATGTGGGCTCATTGACCGGCGGGTGCTCGTAAATTTTCGAGTGGATCCTGAGGTGCTGTCGCGCGTTTGTCCCTCGCCGTTTCGCCCGCAGGTTGTTAATGGATACGGCATCGCGGGCATCTGTCTGATTCGCCTGAAGCAGATTCGCCCGAAAGGTTTGCCTTCGTTTGTCGGCATCACGTCGGAGAATGCCGCTCACCGCATCGCCGTCCAATGGGATGCAGATGGCGTCGCGCAGACGGGAGTCTATATCCCACGACGCGACACCTCATCGTTCATGACAGCATTTGCCGGTGGTCGGATCTTCCCCGGCGTTCACCATCGCGCCCGGTTTGATGTCGACGAGACGGAGCAAGAGTATCGCATCGCCATGGCCAGCGTTGACGGGACGGTTCATGCTGCTGTCGATGGGCAGACGACCGACGAATTGCCTGACGCGTCCGTTTTCGACACGGTTGCCACCTGCTCGCTGTTCTTCGAAGCTGGTTCCTTGGGATACTCACCGGCGAACTCACCCGCGGAATTCGATGGGCTGCAGCTGCGGACGAGCAACTGGCACGTACAGCCGCTTTCCGTACGAAACGTGCAATCTTCGTTCTTCGAAAATCGCGACGCGTTTCCTGAGGGTTCGATCACGTTTGACAACGCACTTTTGATGCGCGGAATCGAACACCAATGGCGGAGCCGAAGGTCACTGTGCGGCGACTGCATCTGACAGGAACTGGACTCACCGCTGCGTCGCGAACCCCTTCGCAGTTGGTTTAAATCTCGCTCAACCAGTTACCCGCCTTTGTCATACCGCCAGCCCGGTTCAGCCAGCCCGGTTCAGCCAGCCAGTGCGTCGATTTCGGTCACCAGCGTGTCTAATTGTGGTCGGACCGAGGTGTGAACCGACGTCACCGATGCTTCGTCCCCGGCACGTGCCGCGTCAATCAAGGGTTGCAGCTCGCTGACCGGTTCGCCGGTTTCAAAGGTGCTCAAGAGCCCCTTGAGTGCGTGACCGACTTTCGCCGCCTCGGCGAGTTCGCCTTGCTGGATGTGATTCTGCAATTGAGACATCAATCCGGGTGCGTCCTCGGCAGCAATCTTCGCCAACATCTCCAGGACTTCCTCGTCGCCCGCGACTCGACCGAGGGCTGCGGAGAAACGTTGTCGTTGTGATTCGGTCATCTTCTTAGGTTGCCGGTGTGTGGTTTGCGAAGGCATTGGATCAGTCTCCATTACTCCTCGACTGACACGTCGCTCTTGAGGACGATGTTGTACGAGTTGATTCGGTCTCGCAATTTGCCTCGCGTGATGCCGAGCATCTCCGCCGCTTGGCTCTGGTTCCCGTCGGTCGTCTGCAACACTTTGAGGATGACAAAACGTTCCATGTACTCCATCGCTTCTGCGTAGATATTGGTCGAACGTTCATCTAGCAAACGCTGCACCAATTGCGGCAATTGTGTTCCTTCAGTGGGTTCTTCTCGGGGAGCGACATCCTGGGTCGGAGTTTTTTTGACCGGAGAAACGGTGCCGGTGATCGCGCCGGGGAGGATGTCGGGGGTAATGACCGGCATGACGGTGTCGAGTACACAACGGCGGATCACCGCGCGCAGTTGTCGGACGTTGCCCGGCCAGTCGTACGCGGTCAGCAATGCGACCGCTTCGGGGGACAGCCCTTCCAGGTCAGGTTTGTTGAATTCCTTTTTGGCCTGGGCGAGAAAGAAGCGAATCAACGATGGTACGTCACTGAGTCGGTCGCGCAGCGGGGGCAATTCGATGGTCACCCCGTTGAGCCGGTACAGCAAGTCTTCACGATATTCGCCGTCTTCGACCATCTGTTCCAGCGGTCGGTTGGTCGCGGCGATGATCCGAACATCGGTGGTCAGCTCTTTGTTGCCACCGACACGTTCGAAGCGTTGTTCTTGCAGCACACGCAGCACTTTGGCTTGGACGGTCGGGGCCATGTCGCCGATTTCATCGAGAAACAACGTGCCGCCGTTGCATTGTTCGAACTTCCCGATCCGGCGACTTTCGGCCCCCGTGAACGCGCCTTTTTCGTGTCCGAACAATTCGCTTTCGAGCAAATTATCTGGCAAGGCCGCGCAGTTGACGGCCAGAAACGTTTCTTCGCTGCGGTGGCTGTATTGGAACAATGCCCGGGCGACCAATTCTTTTCCGGTGCCGCTTTCACCCCGAACTAAAATCGGCACGTCTTGCTTGGCGACCTTTCCGATTGCTTTAAAAACGCCCAGCATGGCAGGTGAGCGACCGATAAATAGTTCGGCCGCTTGGTCGCCCCCTTCGTCATCGGCGGAGATGGCGACGGGCACGCTGCTGATCTGGCGCTGCTCGATCGCCTTTTCGACCAGATCCCGCAGCGGTTCGACGTGCAGGGGTTTGGCGATGTAATCAAACGCCCCCAACTGCATCGCTTCGATCGCGGTGTTGCTGGCCGCCTCGACGGTCATGAAGATCACCGGGATTCGGCGATCGTGTTCGCGGATTTCGCAGTAAACGGCCAGCCCGTTTTGATCGGGCAGCTGAATATCCAGCAAGACCGCGTCGTAGGACCCGCGTCGCAATTCGGTCAGACCCTCGCCGGCGCTGGCACAGGTCGTGATGTCTGCAATCGGGGAAAGCGTTTTTTCCGCCAGAGCCAAAATTGCACGGTCATCATCAATGACTAAGAGACTAGGCATCGCTTTGGACCACTTGGATCGGAGGATGGGCTGAGGTTTGGATAAAGTGGTGCCTGTTGCCATGGAAGATCACCTGGACTGAAAAATATCATCGCTGTAGCGGTTTGTCGATCGGATTGGTCGCTGACCGAGCAAAAGGCGGGCCAAACGCAACCTAGTCCCGGCCGCTTTCCAGATGGGCCTTCAATTTCGCCGCCCGGGCAGTTCGCTTTTGCCGCAATTGTTCGATCGAAATGTCTTGGCTGTAGTGAGCCACCATGGCGACCAGTTTGGCCTGGTCGATGGGTTTGGCAAGGTAATCGTCGCAGCCGCCGTTGAGGCAACGGTCGCGGTCTCCCTTCATCGCATCGGCGGTCAACGCGATCACGGGCCATTCGATGCCGACCGACCGCAGCATCGCGGTGGCCTGCAAACCGTCGAGATTGGGCATTTGCATGTCCATCACGATCACATCAAACGGTTCGCCGGAATCTTGTGCTTGGACCGCCGCATCGTAACCCTGGCGGCCGTCTTCGGCCGTCGCCACTATCGCCCCGGCTTTTTCCAGAAAGTGCTGACTGATATGCCGCACGTCGCGCCGGTCGTCGACCACCAAGACCCGGCAGGCGAGTTCTGTTGGGGCCGCCGTACGGCCTTTCGATTCGGTATCCCGCCTGACGAGATCGGGTTTGACCAAATCGATCTCAGAGAATGAATCGGTCGGCAAGCGGACGAAAAACGTCGACCCCTGGCCGACCGCGCTGCTCAGATCCATTTCGCCGTGCAACATCTGCACCAGTCGCTGGCTGATCGCCAGTCCCAGCCCGCTGCCGCCGTAGCGACGCGTGACGGACGAGTCCCCTTGGGAAAACGGTCGGAACAGCCGATTGATTTGTTCCTCGCTCATCCCGATTCCGGTGTCGACCACCGCGAATTCGACCATCGGCGGGTCGCTCCCCTCGACGAATTTAACTCTCAACCGCACTTCGCCTTCGTCGGTAAACTTGATCGCGTTGCCGATCAAGTTGATCAACACTTGCCGTAACCGAATCGGGTCGGTCTTGATCGTTCGAGGCACTTTACCGTCAAACTCGACTTCGAATTTGACCTTCTTGTCCTCCGCCCGCACCAGCATCAACGACTGAATGTCAGCCACCATTTGCGGAAGCGGGCAATCGTCCACTTCCATGTTCAGCTTGCCGGCTTCGATCCGCGACAAGTCCAAAATGTCGTTGATCAATTCCAACAAGAACTGGCCGTTCTTCTTCATGATCAGAACGCAGTTGCGATTGTCGGGGTCTTTCAAGTGCCCCAACAAGACATCGGCGTAACCCAGAATCGCAGCCATCGGCGTCCGGATTTCGTGGCTCATGTTGGCCAGAAACTCACTCTTGGACTGGTTCGCAGCCAAAGCGATTTGCTCACTTTCCCGCAGTCGCTGTTCTTGCTCCTTCCGCTCGGTGATGTCCTGCACGATTGAGCTGACCGCGGTGACGCGATGATCGTCGGTCGAACCATTCTCCAATGGCAATTCGAGAGGGTAGTAACTCGCAAGCCAAGTGCGTTCCTTTTTCGATGCCGGCGTTTTGCCGACGATTTCCACGTTCAACACCGGCCGGCCGGTTTCGAACACCCGATGATAGATCGGTTCGACTTGATCGTTGAGACCTTGCAAAATCTCGTCCAAACGACATCCAATGTGATCGTCGCGTGAGCGTCCATTGATTTTCGCCAGCCTTTCATTGACCCGCAGAAACCTCAACTCTCGATCGATCACGCTCATGCCGACCGGAGCGGCCTTGTAGATCAATTCCAGTTCACGGTTTTTGCGGGCCAGTTCTGATTGGATCACGCCCAAGTTCGTTTCCGCTTGATGTTGTTCCTCCATGTCGCCGATGGTGCCCACCCATTCTCGGATCGACCCGTCGTCGTTCTTGATCGCGACCGCCTCGGCCGCGAACGTGCGGTACGATTGACTGTCCCGGTGCCAGATGCGACCGCTCGCCTGGTATTTATTACCCGAGTCCAAGGCGGCTTGCCAGCGACGCTTCAACGAGGGTCGGTCATCGGAATGGATGGCATCGAGCCATCCGAACTGCCGATGTTCGCTCCAAGACTGTCCGGTGTAGCGTTCCCAGGAGACTTGGGGCGTTGAAAAGTTCCCCTCCGGATCCGACGTCCAGACGATGCTGCGAGTTCCGGATAACAGGGCGACATAACGCGCCTTGGCTTGCCGCAACTCGCGCTGCGTTTCTTCTCGCTGACTGATTTCCGCCTTCAAGCGTTCGTTCGTCGCCACGATCGAAGGCAGACGCAAGATTCGTGGCATGTGTTGGATCAGAACGATCACCGTCCCCCAAGACACCGTCGCCGTGATGAACTTCATCAGCCCCGAGATGCGATAGATCGGCTGCCAGAAAATGATCGCTTCAATCAGATGCACCAGACCGCAGGCTGAGATGAACGCAGCGAACAACCAAAACAACTTGGTAAACGGGAAATCGTCTCGTCGCCGTGCGAAGTAAATCAGCACGACCGGGATGGCAAAATAAGCGCCGAAGGTCGCGATGTCGCTGATGATGTGCAGCCAGCCAAGAAACTCCGACCAATTGCCACAACTCCAGCGCGCAGGAAAATCAGAGGTGTCCCAGAATTTGCCAATCAAATCGCCCATGCTTCACTTTCCCCGAAAATACCGGGCGATGAAGAAGGCAAACCCCAACTCACTCCACCTCAGATTCACGCCCTGCCAGAAACCTCACACTCGTAAGATTGAATGCGACGATTGCCGGATCGTCAATGAGATGCATCACAGGATCGCCGCTCTCGTCGGTTCGACAGGGCGACGATTTCCACGTCAGGCTGCCAGCGGGGAAATCGGCTCAGCGTCGGTACACCCGCAACTGTCCGGGGTGGGGGTCACTCGCCGGATGTGGTGACGCAATCGACGTCGATCTCGAGATCGGGATCCTGCTGAAATTGCTTGGTCGACTGTCGTGAGTCGTTTGCCTTCAACAGTTTGGTTTGATTGATGCGTGCGGGGCCGACCAGAGGATAACAAACGCCATGATTGGTTTGAATGAAGGCTGCTTGATTGCAGGTGTCCATCGAAAAAGTGCTCCGTGAAAACTTCTGAACAGAGACTTCGGTAAAGTCTCAATAAAATGTTGAGAAGGGAGTGGAGCAAACAGCGCGCCGAACAGAGCACCATGCCCGTTGTGGGTACTGCGGAGCGTTCACCGAGCTGGAATCACGGTTTCGACGTGTAGCGGGTCGGCTTGCTTGGCTCGCATCAGTCGCTCTTCGGCTTCCGCTTCATCACCCTCCTTCTTTTCGAGTTGGTCATGTTGTTGATGCATCGTCGGTTCGAGCTGCAGGTCGATCAGAATCGGAAAGTGGTCCGAGCCGACATGGGGCAGACGCCGCAAATCGCGAAACGCAAAGTGCGTGGAGTGAAACACATGGTCGAGCGGAAACCGCATCCACATCCGATCGGCGTGAAACGAGTTGAAAAATCCCCGTCCGCGACGTGGGTCCAACAGTCGACTGAGACGCAAAAACAATCGCGTCGATTGTGACCATGCGACGTCGTTCAAATCACCACCGATGATGATCGGGCGGTCGTCCTCAGCGAGTTCCTTGCCCCATAAAACCAACTCGGCGTCGCGAGCGGTCGCATCGTTGTCGCGAATCGGCTCCGGCGGTCGCGGATGAACCCCCACGATACGAACTTCGTCGCCGCTGGGCAATTGGACCATCGTGTCGATCGATGGCACATCATCCTGCACTCGAAAGCGAATCTCACTTTCGAGGATCGGAAGCCGTGACAACAGCGCCATCCCGTACCAATTGCTTTGAGGGTGAACGATCTGATTGGGATAGTCCGATTTCAGTTCGGCGATCGCCTCGGCCCACCGCTGATCCACTTCGGCGACGATGATGACGTCTGCGTCCTGATCGAGAACGACTTCGCGCCAACGAGCGAATTGATCGTTCTCTTCCTCGACGTTGGTGACAAGAACCCGAAGTCGACGTGTATCGTGTTCCGGGTCGCCGGGGTGTTCCGGTTGCCAAGCTTTGGTCTGCGCCGACGCCAGGGGCGTGTAGGGGATGATGCGAAACAGATGCCAAGCGGTTAATGCCAGAGTCAGGGTTGTGATGACAGCGATCCTGACCGTCGCCGGTTGTCCGGCGATCGCGTTGGTCGTAATCAGTGCCGCCGCAGCCAGCCATGTGATCACCAAGATTTGCACCCGCGGGAAATCCCAGCCGCGAATGAACCAGTGTGGATGCGAGCTGATCGGCAACAACGATCCGGCCACCAAGACGCCGAACAGCACATAGATCAAGCAATTGAAGAAGGATAACATGGGGATCCTCGTGGTGGTCTCCGGCTAGCCGACGAAATGGCGGTTGCGAATATTCGATGGGCCGGAGGATCGTTCGCGTTTCTGGTTTCTGACTCCGTTTCTGATCTCATCAGCAGCTCTTGGTGATCCCTGGGTGCGACACCATCCTAAACGCTACCCACGGGTCGCGGTTGCGGCGGCTTGTTACCTGCCGGCCATCCCTCGCGTTGTCGCGTTCGATCGCCGTCGGATTCTTCCGTTTGGTCATGGAACAGCATCACATTGGTCGGATACGGCATGTCGATTTCGGCGTCATCCAACGCTTCCTTGATCGAGGCGATCACTTCATTGCCGACTTTGACGACATTGGCTCGCTCGGAGGCGGTCCACCAACGGGCACGCAAAACGACACTGCTTCCGCCGAGCTCCGTCGCGATGACGTCTGGGGCCGGATCGTTGACCACTCCATCGACAGACTCTAACGTCCGCTGCATCACCTCGGCAGCCTTCCGCAAATCGTCTCCATAGCCGACGCCGACGTCGTACTGGCTGCGAATGCATTGAAACGCCGTATTGACGACGACGGGGTTTGTGTAGATCTGACTGTTCGGGATGACTACTTTTTTGCCATCGTACGTTCGAATGTTCGTGGCGCGGGTTTCGATCGATTCGACGGTCCCTTCGTGATCCCCAGAGACGATTTGGTCGCCGACGCTGAACGGTTCATTAATCAAAATCAACAGGCCGGCCATGAAGTTCTGCAGGATGTCCTTGAACGCAAAACCGATCGCAACCCCACCGATACCGAGCGACGCGATCAGCTTACCGGCCGTAACCGAAGGCGCCATGATTGTGACCGCGAGCAACAAACCGATAAAGACGAGTGCCCATTGAGCCAACCGACCGACGACACGTCCCAAATTGGCCGACGGTTTGTCAGTCGTCGCGCGGTTGATTCCCTTGCGAGCGAACTTGCCGACGAAAAAAAAGACCACGAACACCACCACTCCGATCAACAGGAACGGTAGTCGGTCGAGAAATCCATCGATCATGTTGTCGACGGTCTCCCACACGGTGGTAACCGAAACGTCGATCTCACCGGTTTTGTCGACGGGGCCAGGCGCATCACCTGACGATGAATCGCCCGCCGTCATCTCGCTGTCAGCTTGCGCCAAGAAAGCGGCAAACGATGTGGGGAAACTGTCAATCATAGTAATGGAACTCGTAGTGAGGGGCCCGATCGGTCGGCAGGGAAAATGAGCTGCCGGACCGCACCACTTCACGGCCGTCCGGCATCTCCGATCATCCTTACAACACGACGATCAACGCGTGAATGATCCCGATGATCCAGAATCCGACCAGGGTCAACACAATGTTCAAGATGAATTGCGTTCCGACCCCGCGATCCATGAACACCGCCAACGGAGGCAACAAGATGGCGAGGATCACTTTGAGCAGGGTGTTCTGGCTTTTGACGGTGGTTGACATAACAGGTACCAATGTTTGTGGTGTTCTGGGAGGCGTGCGCGAAAACAATGAATTTTGTCTGGCGGCGGGAATGCCTGCGGTGGCTCATCAATCGTTGGTGCATAACCGGATTGAGCCCGCCTGCCATCGGGCCGACGATTATTCGTCAGCCGGCAAGTCGACGTCCACGTCGGGAACGTTAACCTTTTTCTTTTCCATCTCGACGTCCACATCGGGGACGTTGATCTCCTTTTCTTCCATCGAGACATCCACATCGGGACCGTCAACATCGTAAGCGGGCAGTTTGCCCGGATCACCTGACACATCCACGTCTACATTGGGCAGCCGACCCTCTTCCGTCTTATCGACATCGCAACCTACAGTGGAAAATGCCAGCGCGAGCGAAAGCGAGGCGTAAAGAAAATTCTTGTTCATGTTGATTCCATGGGCATCCCCAGGCTTGGCGGCACATCGCCCGGGAAGGTGTGTGAGGTTCATTTGCCGCTGCACATCGGCAAACGCAAAGGGTGTGCCGGAGACGACGAAATGAGAGAAAGACCCAATTTTCGCTCCACCGGATGAAGATTTGACAGTCGATCAACCGCGCTGGTTGAAACAAGACCACGTATGAACGCTGCTTTCGGCGTGGGGGACGTTCAAGTTCAGGATTGACGGCACTACCGCGAAGCTAAGCGTTCAATGAGATCAGCCGGTTCGCGCCCTTATCCGCGCACCCTCATTGACGTTGTTGATTTCATAGCGGAAATCAAGACAAGCTCGGACGAGAAACGTCCAACCGTTTAGAAAGAATGGGCCGCAGCCCAGATAGACGACGCGCGAGAGCCATCGGATTGATGAAACGATTGCCGGGCAACGTTGAACGTGCAACGCGCTACGGTAACGCTGTGAAGCGTTTATTCCCTGCGTTTGACGAGGTGTTAGCGGCAGGGCGCAAGCCCTCCGGTCCCTCATCATTCCCGAAATACCGGAGGGCTTGCGCGCTACCGCTAAAAAAAATGCGTCACAGCGTTGCCGTTACGGTTTCAGTTTCCACCCGACCACGATCCCCAGACCGAACGCCCAGCAGGCGGCGACATCGGGGTGGTCCTTGGCGTACTCCTTGGCCAGACTGATCAAATCCTTGGCCGGTTCCTGAACGTAGTGCTGAGCCGCATCCTGTCCCATCTCCTTCGCACCCGTCGCAATCCGCTGCGCCGTTTCGCGAGCGCGGCGGGTTGCTTCACTGGTGGGTTGATCGGTGTCTTGGGCAGACGTATCGGTGGCTTTCGTTTCGGACATGCATTTACCTTCGTGTAAGGGGAGAGACGGTTTCGGTGGTGTAGTAACGCTCGCGACGACCGTCATTGGTAAACGATTCGCGGCGGAACTGATTTCGTGGGGATGATTCCGGTGCCACGAGTGTTGCTTTGAGCCAGCGAAGGTTTTCGCTGAACTCAGACTTCGATTCATCCATTGCGGCGGCAGCCGATTTGGCGCCGATTATTGCGATCAGCAGTAGAACGCCGACGATCACTAACGTCGCCGAACCCACGATCAGCAGTGCCGTGCCGGTCGACAACCGCGTCCATTCATCGAGCAAGAAGCCGAGGCCGAACAGAAAAACGGTGAATCCCGAGCCGACCAACAACAGCGCGATCAGACTGCAGACAATTGCTCGACCGAGACTTCGTTTGGCAGCTTGCGCATCGACTGAGAACAATTGCCATTGCAATTCCCAGAGATCGATGAGGTCGTGGATCACTTTTTGGAAACTTGAATTTCGGTGCATGGTCCTTTACCGCCATTTACGTTTTACGAGCCATCCGAGTGTCAGTCCGACAGCGCCGGCGGCGGCCAGGGCCAGCGTCGGGTGCTTAGCGATGGTCTGATGAATAAAGCTCGCGTCCGATCGCTCAGGCTTGATGCGAATCGGTGGGCGATCCAGATCATCGAACCGTTCATCTTCCAGGGGGCGCGACGGGAATGGAGGAGCGATCATGGTGTTTTTGGTTTGGTCAAAAGTTGACTGATCTGGTTCGAGGCGACCGTGGTGAGTTGTTTTAAGGCGAGCGAGGTGACCGCTCCCATGATTCCGCCGATAAACCCACGCTTCGCGGGAGCCGGCGCAGCACCACATTCTTTGGTGGTGTTTCCACGCGAGTCCTGGCGAATGATGATCGGTTCGGGCGACGGTTTCGATTTCGAGGGGACGAGCAGGTAGCCGACTCCCGCGGCGACCGCCAACAGCGGCAGCGGGTGACGCGCCATGTGATACTTCCAGTCGGTCAATTCGCGCACTCGCATGCGGGCGTCATCGACATCGTAGGGCAACTCCGTACGAATCTCCGCCATCCGCTGCTTGATCGCGTTGGCCTGTTTTTTCGTGGCGAGCGTGGTAGCCATGACTATTTCTTGTTTCCCATGAAGAACAACGCGCCGGCCGCGATCCCCAGACCGAACGCGATCGCCAGCGACTCGGCGGGTCGACTGCGAACCGTCTCGGCGACTTTTGCGGTGTATTCGCCCGACTGTGACGCCAAACGGCGGTAATTCTCGCGGGCGTAGGCGGCCGCAGCCTGTGCCGCTTCGGCGTACTGTTGAACGCTTTCGGCAGCGCGATCGCTAAAGCTTCCGTTGAGCACGTTGTCGAGAAAAGACTCAACTTCGCTGCGGCTGGCCCCCGTTTTTTGCTGAACGACACCGACCAACTGATCGGCTGAACCTTCGGCGCGCTGCAAGTCGTCTTCGGTGAGTTGGCCCCAATGTTCTTTCAATCGTCCCTTGACTTCGTTCCACTGACCCTTGAGCTCTTGTCGATTGACCATTTAATTTTCCTCCATTGATGAAACTCGCTGTAATCCCGTCATCGGGTTGTCCCCGAGTAGCGACGCATATCGCGGACCAATACGTTTTCCAATCGTGAAATGGCTGCTTTCCTACCCGGATCGGGCCAAACCATGGGGCGGTGGAGACCAGGTTGGACGGAAATCGTCCACCGGATCGGCGAGGTGATCGACGCGTTTTCCACCGATCAGCCTTTGGAATGCCGTTTGCGTCACGGTCGCGGTGCGGAAAGAAACGTCCTCCTCACCCGAACGACTTCATCATGGCATTCGTGCGACTCTCGATCCTTCTCCTGCTACTCGCGTCGGTCGCGGCAGTTTCTGTCAGGCCGCTGCATGCGCAGGATCCACTGCAAGTACAGGAGTCTGAAACGCCAGAGTCGACCAGCGAAGCCAACGGGCCGGCCGAAACCATAGCCGTGGAGGGCGTTGCCGATGACGCCTCGATCCGCCAGCGGTTGTCCATGATCTATGACGCCGCGGCGAAGGCTGGTTGGTTGACCGAGATCGATGTGGTCTTGAACAGCGGCATCGTGACCTTGAAGGGACGAGCGGACTCCGAGGATCACCGCGAGTGGGCGGAAAATGTTGCCCGCAAGACGGAAGACGTTGTGGCCGTCATCAATGAGTTGGCTGTCGATCAGCAGCTGGATTTGGAATCGACACGGGACGTCGTGACGAGATCGCTCAACACCTTGTGGACGGATTTCCTGGTACGGTCGCCGTTGTTGCTGGCCGCTGCGGTGATCGTTCTACTGACCGGTTTGCTTGCCAAACTGACTGGCTGGACGGTGCATCGGGTGCTGGATCAGCGTGGCATTCGGGCCAGCTTGAAGGATTTGGTCTACCAGTTCACCACCATCATCATCTGGATCATCGGCCTTCTCGTCGCCACCGTGGTCGCCTTTCCAGGCATGACACCCTCCAAAGCACTGACGGTGCTCGGGCTCGGGTCGGTTGCGATCGGATTTGCGTTCAAAGACATCTTCGAGAACTTTTTTGCCGGCATCTTGATCCTGTGGCGGTACCCGTTCGATCGCGGGGACTTCATCACCTGCGGCGATCTGACCGGCAAGGTCCAACAAATCACGATCCGAAATACGATGATCCAGAAACTCGATGGTGAATTGGCGGTCGTCCCCAACGCCACATTGTTTAAGAACAACGTCGACGTGCTGACCAATCAACCGCAACGCCGCGTCCGGATCATTTGCGGTGTGGCGTACGATGAAAACGTCGAACAGGCGCGTGACGTCATCAAACAGGCCGTGCTGTCCTGTGATTCGGTGCTGGGCAAACGGACCGTGGAAGTGTTCGCTCAAGAATTCGCCAGTTCCAGCGTCAACTTCGAAGTCGCCTGGTGGACGGGATCCAAGCCGGTCGACATCCGACGTAGTCGAGACGAAGTGGTCGAGGCAATCAAACGCAAACTTGACGGCGCTGGCATCGAAATCCCGTTCCCCTACCGCACGTTGACGTTCAAGAATCCCGCGGTCGCCGAGGCGGTCGCGAACGCAGCAGCCCAGTGACGCAGCAGCCCAGTGACGCAGCAGCCCAGTGACGCGTTCCCGTTCGTGCTCACTGATTGGGGACCATTCGATGTGGACGATCGGGGGGCAGTCAGTTCGATGCGTCTGACCGAGCGATCCGTCATTCTCGGCTCATTTGACCGGGCAATAAGCGGGATCGGGGTTACGCCGCACTGCTCAGCACGGTTTTCGGCATATCGTTTGCGACTCATGCCTGCAAGCTCATTTGAAGAATGTAGCGCCGAATCGAGACGAGGACTGTCATCGATCTTGGCTCTCTCGTCAATTCCATTCGAGGGGCGACTCAACTTGACAATGTTTTTAACTTGGCTTGATCCTAGCGCGTGATGATTCGGCATGACTGTCCTAACACCGTATTCCAGGAACGCCGGATGATTAAACCGATTTCTCTTCATGGACCGGTTCGATCGTTGACGTCGCTGGGAGTGCGGACCGCGCTGATCGTCGATGATGTGGACGCAATGCGGGCGATTGTCGATCGCACGGTTCGCCAACTCGATGTCGCGACCCTCGAAGCCGCAAATGGCCGAGACGCCTTTGGCCTGCTGCAGCAACATCCGATCGACGTGGTGATTACGGATATCGAGATGCCGGTGTGGAGCGGGTTTGATCTGTTGGAAGCGATCCGCAGGTCGGATGATCCAGGCTTACAAGACTTGCCCGTCGTTGTGATCAGCAGCTTGCCCGATCGCGCAATCTTGGTCCAAACCAAGCAGTACGACAATACCTACTTCTTACCTAAGCCGGTTTCGATTCCGCAATTGCGAGTCACGCTGAAGATGATCGCGACCCGCATTTGGTTACGCAACCATCCGTTTGCGAATCATCGCCAGTAGCGGACCGCAAGCCACCGGTCGATTGATTCAATCGACAAACGGCCGATGGCATTGGCGACGTCTCGTTCCATTGGCCGTTGCGAGGCCAAGCTGGTCGGCGATGCACCAGTCTTCGTCCTTGACTCGCTCTCGGACGATCGATCAATCGCTCGGTATACCGTTTGCTTGTCGTACCGTTTGCTTGTCGTACCGTTTGCTTGTCGTCAAGCCTTTAATCCCCGCTGTCCGCCGTATCTGGGCCATTGGTCCGGGGCCTTCTGCGTTTACCACCGATCAACTCACATGCTGACCACGCTGCCTGCCGATAGTGTTCATTACGCCAAACTCTCTATGCTGTTGTGGAAGCATGGGCGTCATGACCTCGCCGAACAACTCGGCTGGACCAAGAAGGGGGAAGATGCCGACGGTTCTCGCACAACCGCGACGGCACGGGAGGCTGCCGAAGAGTGTGCGCGGGACATCGAACAACTCGGCACGGCGTACATCAAGCTCGCCCAAATCGCCAGCACTCGTCAGGACATGCTGCCGCCCGAATACGTAGACGCGTTCGGGCGATTGCAAGACGATGTCGAACCCGTATCCGTGGAAGAGCTCGAAGCCATTATGAAAGAAGGGCTCGGTGCCAAACCATCGGTCTTATTCAGCCGTTTCGACCGATCCCCGCTGGCCAGCGCCTCGATCGGGCAAGTTCATCGAGCTGCATTGCATGACGGTCGCGAAGTGGTGGTCAAGTTTCGACGCCCCGGGATCGCCCACAAAGCCACCGAGCAGTTGGCCAGTTTAAAACGACTAGCCGCGATGGTCGACGACAAGACAGAAATGGGGAAACAATTTCGTTTCCGTTCGCTCGTCGGCGCGGTCGAGTACGCGTTGAAGAGCGAACTGGACTACTGCCAAGAAGCCAACCATCTGCAGCACCTGGCCGAGAATCTGAAAACGTTTGACCGAATCCGTGTCCCGCTTCCGGTGTCGCAGATGGTCTGCAGCGAAGTGCTGGTGATGGAGTATTTGTCTGGACCGGCAATCAAGGATGTCAGCGGCGTGGTGCTGAACGAAGTGGACACGACAGCCCTGGCGGATGAGTTGGTGCGGGCGTACCTCCAACAGATTTTGATCGATGGCTTGTTCCATGCCGATCCGCATCCCGGCAATCTGATCTTGCACGAGGGTGACAAGATCGGTCTGCTCGATGGTGGGATGGTCGTGAGCCTTCCGCCGATGCTTCGTCGCGAGATCGCTGCGTTGCTGTTGGCATTTAGCGCTGGTGAAGGTGAACGAGCGGCGTCGATCGCAAATCGGATCGGCCAGACCGATGTCGGATTTGATGCCCAAGCGTTTCGCACCGCGGCGTCGCGCGTCGTTGCGGCGGCCGGTGACGGTCAGTTCGATTCAATGTCTTTGGGACGCACCCAGGTTGAGTTTCTCAATGTCGCCGGCAGTCACGGATTGGTGTTGCCGTTCGAGATGATCTTGCTGAGCAAAGCGTTTTTGCAACTCGAAACGACGCTCGCACAGCTGAATCCCGACCAAGACCCCAAGGCAATCATTCGGGGTTACACGCTCGAACTGTTGGCCGACCGCGCCAAGGAACAATTGAGTGTCAGCCAGATCGCGGCCGCGGCGCTGGATTCCGCAGCCTTGGCGTCCAATCTGCCTGCTCGGATGAACGAATTCACTCGGTTGCTGGCCGAGAATCAACTGCGTGTCGATGTCGATGCGATCGACGAAGCGGCCTTGTTGGCGGGACTGGGCAAAATCGCCAACCGAATCACATCCGGCTTGATCGTCGCAGCCATGATCGTCGGGGCCTCCCTGATCATGCGGATGCAAACGGGCGCACAGCTATTCGGGTACCCGGTGCTCGCCACGATCTTCTTCCTGCTCGCCGCCGCGATCGGGCTGGTTTTGTTGTACAAGGCCATGTTTGCCGACGAACGCTAAAGCCTCAGCCGCACGAGACGGAATCGATGAGGCATCGGCACGTCCGTAGCAACCGTTTTGCCTGCCGCGCAATGATTCGTCACGCGGACTCGAATCACGTCGAAGAGAACGTCATGAATCTTGAAACGAAGACCAACCTGAGCGATATCACGATCGCCAAGCTGCAGAAACTGATTCAAGCCAATCTTGATTCCTACGCAGGCTTTCACGAAGCAGCCGACAAGCTCAAACATGCTGAGCTTGCGTCGCTCTTTCGCAGCATCGGCAACGAGCGAGCCACGATGGCAAGGGAATTGCAACAGTACGTCGAGTTCAGCGGCGAAAAGGCCCGGGACGACGGAAGTGTTGCCGCCAAGATCCATCGCCTCTGGATGGACCTCCGCGCCGAACTGAACGATGCCGATCCGCAGGTGATTATGAATGAAGCCGAACGCGGCGAGGATCACATCAAGCAAGCCTACGAAGCCGTGTTGAAAGAAACCGCCGGCGGCGCGATGAACGACGTTCTGATTGCACAGTTTGCCAAGATCAAAGCCGGGCACGACAGGATTCGCGATCTCCGCGACACCTGCAAAGCAAATGAAGTGTCCGTTGCATCGACAGGCGATCTGGGTGGGGCGTGAGAACGACGGTGCCCCATGTCTCCAGTTCCCTTTTTTGTCGCATTGACGAACGTCCAAACTTCTGGACATTCGTTAAGTGACGTCCCTGTGCCTTGAACAACGCCCCTGTGCGGCGTCAAGACCGGCCACAAGGCGGCGCATCACACGTCCCGATTGACAGACACCCTGCGAAACCTTAGAAAGCTGTACGGCGGGTGCATCTTTTGAGCGGTTTGGCGTGACGTGTTGGGAACAACGCATGACGCCGCGGTGTTGCGGACGGAAACTGGTATGAAACGAAACGTTGTCTTGTTCTCGATATTGCTCGGTTCGTTGGGCGTGTCGATTGGGTTCGCGGTGCCGAAGCTACTGGCCGCCGACGATTCGAATCCCACGTCATCCGCGACGTCATTTCCGGCACCGACAACGATGCTTGAGGCTCGTGCCCGGGCCAAGTTGTTGCATGAGGCGATTCGAGGAACGCTGCAAGTCGTCCATCGTGATTTCTTTGACGAGGACGATGCACACGCGATCCCTTCAGCTTCACTCGAAGACGTCTTTCATGCGATGTCAGAAAGTTACGACGTCGAATTGAAGTGGTTGATCGTCGAAACCGATGTCGTCAACGTCGATCACCAGCCCGAAGACGAGTTTGAAAAGGACGCCGTCAAGGCGCTCAAGTCCGGTAAGCCGATGCATGAAGCTGTGCAAGCGGAACGTTATCGATTTGCCGGCCCGATTCGATTGGCCTCGCAATGTTTGAAGTGTCACGTCAAAAACCGAAAGAGCACCGAGGATCGAACCGCCGGCCTGTCGATTTCGATGCCGCTGGTTCAACGAAGCTTTTGAAGCAACGCTTCGATCGCACGGGTTTCGGTCAACTCGTGTTGTTCCATTCGCTCGATAAAACCCTGGACTTGCTTCATCGCCGCTTGCCATGAAGAAAAAGGAGGATCCGTCTCGCTGAGACGATCCACCAAGTCGTCCAAATGGGCGCCGAGCAAGTGGTGATCGTTGAGCGACTGTGAACGCAAGTGGTCGAAGTCCGCGGAGGGTTCCGCCAGCGATTCAGCCAGCCGGGTGATCATTTCATCTTCTTGCTGAAAATGCTTTTGCAAACGCTCACGCAAGGGGAGCAGCCGGTTCGCGGTCTCACCGAAATAGGGAATCCCGAGTTGTTCAACTTGCTTCATCCAGTCTCGGATCTCGCGGAGCGAATCGTGCATTCGGCGGTCTTCGCTCAGCCAATCGTCGAAGATTTTCGACAGGGGTTCACTAATATTTGAGCTCATTTTGCTCCTCACGGATCGGAATCGTCGCGTGCGGCGTCCAGTTCAGGTTGATCGCAAATCGCGTGGTGGTGTGACACCGTGCATCACAGCGATTGATCGGGCAACACCCGTGCCAAATCGGCTCGCACGAAGGCGACTCGGTCCGGAACGGTCGCCGGTCATGTGCCTTCAGCCATCGAGCGATCCGCATCAGCGATGCTCTGGCGTGCAGGATGCGGGCTCGTGAGCGTTCGTTGCGGTTCCGTCATTCAGCGTTCGACCACCTCCGGCGACGCATGATGAAGAATTCTCTGAGGCCGACGACAAAATGATTCGGCGTCCGTACTGTGTCACATCAGCACGCATTTTTCAGTAAGGCTTCCAGATGAATCCCGACGCAATCGGTCAGGGCATCTGGGTTGTATCCGCCCTCCAAGACGCTGACCAGCTTTCCGTCGGTAGATTCCTCCGCGACATCCAGTAGGCAACGCGTGAGAACAGCAAAGTCATCGCTCTCCAGACCCAATGAACCGATGGGATCGTCCTTGTGAGCGTCAAAGCCGGCGCTGACGAGAATGAGTTGAGGTCGGATCTTCGCAGCGAATCGTTTGACCTCACGTTCGAACAGTCGCAGTTGCTCGTCACGTGGCGTACCGTACAGGATCGGCAGATTGAGTGTGGTTCCGGTGCCGTCGCCGCCGCCGATTTCGTCAGCCGCCCCCGTCCCTGGATAGAAGGGCGAGCGGTGCATCGACAGAAAGCCGACATCGGCCGCTTCCCAAAACATCGCTTGTGTTCCGTTGCCGTGGTGCACGTCGAAGTCCACGATCAGCACCCGTTCGATCCCTAGCTCTTGCGTGGCAACACGGGCCCCGACGGCGATGTTGTTGAACAAACAAAACCCCATCGCGTGGTCCGGCATCGCGTGGTGCCCCGGCGGACGAACGAGGCAGAACGCGTTCTTGTCTTCGCCGCCGCAAACGCGTGCGACGGCATCACAAACCGACCCGGCGGCCATCCGCGCGACGTCGTACGACCGCACGCTGACGACGGTATCCGGCTCGATGTAGCCGCCACCGCTGGCGGCAAAATGATGGATCAGGTCGACGTAGTCGGGCGTGTGCACATAACGCAGCCGCTCCAGCGAGGCGGGCTCCCAAGTGGGCCGCCGACAACACGTGTCCAATGCCACAAAGTTCAAATGCCGAACCACCGGAAGAATCCGGCCACCGTTTTCTGGATGGTCTCCCGTGACGTGTTCTTGGAAAACCGGATCGTAGTAAAGCAGTGTCATCGGGTTTCAGCCACGCGTGTGTCTTCCGGTCATGAAACGTACCCACTCGCCTGCATCGGTCCGTAACTCGCTGGTCATCAGCCAATGGTCAGCGTCGGTGATTTCGATCGAGTCGCGATAGTTGCAGGTCCCCCTGCCGTCAAAGCTTGGACCGAGCGTCTCGAGCACCAGTCGCTTTCCACTCGCGTCCAGTACGCCCTGGTACAGCCAGAGGTTGGCCATCATGGAACCGACAAACGTGCCGACGTATTGGTCTTTTGCCGGATCAAAGCCGAGCGTCATGATTGACGACCAAGGGCCACTGTCGGGTGCGTCACCGCTGCTTTCGCAGACCAGCCAGAATCCACCGAGCGAGCGACATGTCATCCTGCCGGATGCGGTTGAAGTGTTTCCATCAGGCATTTGACAATCGTGGTCAAAGTTCCAGTCGCCGAGCAACTGATCCAGCCAGGTGTGTTCGGCTTGTGGTTTGGCGAACATGCGTGATTCCTACCAATTCGATGGAGTGACTGTGGGACAAACGCGTCCGGCGAGAGACAGGTGCAGTGACTGATTGTTTCCAGATTCTCGATTCATCGTGGTCGAATTCGACATGGAATCACCGAATTTTTGCAAATTCACACCCTATCGCCTGACCACCAGTCGTCCCAGCAATCACCAACCGCTCAGGGACAACCGCTCAGGGACAGACCCTGCGATTCACGTATGTTCAGATCCGCATCATCCGGGGACAGACCCCGGTCATCATCCGGGGACAGACCCCGGTTGGGACATGCATCATCCGGGGACAGACCCCGGTTGGGACAACCATCCAGTTAGATTCTGGGACAGACCCCGTCATTCACTATCCATTGATAGGTCCCCTGGAACGTCGAAATCTCAGAACAGACGAAGGGAATCAAGACATGCTATATTCGATCGAGTCGTCTGATTGCAATCTTTGTCAAATCCAACCGCCAATGGAGGTCACCATGGTACGTTGGCTTAAGTCATTGTTCTCCAGACGGCAAAGGTGCGATCCTGAGCCGGATGATCTGTGGAACGCCATGGAATCGATGGATCCACGAAACTCTCTCGATCGACTTCATCAGTTGAAGTTGGACTCGAAGCAATTTCCGGTTGTAAAAAGATTGCTCGACGGCACGCTTTCTCCGGCTGATTTCCCTGGCGTCACCGACTGGTGTCAAGCAGAAGCGGTGAATCCAACTGGAATGGACGCCCTGGCCTATGCCCTGCAACTTGCACTGAAGAGTTCCGGCACACTCTATGTCATCCCGAAAGGTCAGGTCGTTCCCGCCGCAGTGCTGCCGAAATATGTTAGTCGGGGCCAGCTGACCATTGTCGTAAGCTACATGGGCGGCACGCCTGTCCTTCTCACATCGCTGGATGAGTATCTTTCGAGTAACAACATCGTTGACTACTCGTTGGAAACCCTGACTCCGTCAAAATTGCGTCGGCGATTGCCGAGTAAGTCGGATAGCGTTCGAGATCGCAACGTCACTCCAAGTGTCACGATTGAGAAGCGTACCAATGATCAGGGTCGTCTGCTGGAACCGTTGGCGGCAAACGATTTGGTCGCCGCGATCAATCAAGAACTGGACTACAATCTGACCCCGGACCAGCTCCTGGCGGATCCGCAACCCATCGACCAGTTAGGTCTCTACAATTTTGATGTCCAAATCGATCCCTCAAGCAAAAAGAGGATCAACGTCTGGGTTGTTCAATCTGTGAATTAGGTAGGATCGAAGACCTAAAATCATTCACGCCAGCAGGGTCTGTCCCCAATGCTTTCCTTTCACCCGGGGTCTTCCCCATTTACTCCCATAAATCATCTGGGGACAGACCCCCGAATCATCTGGGGACAGACCCCCGCGAGAGTCCTCGGACGACTCGAGGGGCGCCAGGGGGTTGCCTTGCTCGCGCGGATCCGTCGATGGGGCATGAAAGGTCATGACGCCACTGTGGTGTCCTGACCGATGACCAGCGACCCGTCAAGTTGGACACGCGGCTTCAACCTTCTGATGACTCACCGCGTTCGCGTCGTCCTCCACGGTCATCGTGTGCATCTCCCGAGTGACGCGAAGCAGCGTGGTTTCCGTTCTTTGGAAGGGATCGTTGGGGGAACGACTCGCTAAGCCGCTTGGCTGAATAGGTCGCGGGCTT
>WCIL01000045.1:0-65097 GCA_033042175.1 Phycisphaera sp. RhM | reverse complement strand
GATCACCCACCGGGATGGCAAACGATTTGGCGAGGCTGGAACGACCTCCAAGCGATGCTCTGCGGCGTTGACGCAATGAAGATTGTAAAAAGATGTGGTCAAACCTAAGGCGCAGCGCCACCTCCGGGAAGTACGTCCCACAATCCCCTCGACCCCGGACGGGGTCGCAGCGAATCCATCCGCCGGCGGTGCGGCAGTCTGCGTTCGTAAAGGGGTTGATGGGTGAGCTTGAGCGTGCGGTCTGGCCTGGTCCGAGGACGCCGACGCCATTTGCTTCGACACCCTTCGGGGTCGCGTCTGACGGGGGGCCGGATGTCCGGAGGTGTCGCTTCGCTCACCTCCGGCTACTGGCTTAGACCCCGTCGAGGTCATGCCGCGCACTTTGGCGTCGAAGGTGGTAGCGGAACGGTGCGAGCGTCCGGTCGGCCATGAATCTCAATTTAGCGGTATTAGACGCATCCTCACGCGCTGCGGAGCAGCAAGACGGGCGGCTGAAGCCTGCACACCAGCGCCGGTTGGTGTCCAGCCTTCAGGCGATTCTTACTTGAACACGTAGTTCATTCCGTCATGGTCGACCGTGACGGTGCTGCCTTCGGCGAATTCGCTTTTCAGCAGCGCCGTTGCCAGTTCATTCTGGACTTCTCGCTGGATCACGCGTTTGAGCGGGCGTGCGCCGTAGGTCGGGTCGTAGCCGGTCTTGGCGATCTCATCAATGGCTGCATCGGTGACCTCAAGCGTCAGCCCGTTGTCCTGCAAGCGACGTCCGAGATGGACGAGTTGCAGTTTGACGATTTGGCGGATTTGCGTTTGATTCAACGGACGGAAAATGACGGTGTCGTCGATGCGGTTGAGGAACTCGGGCAAGAACCGGGTGCGCAAGGCCTGTTCCACGGCCTCCCGCATCTCATCTTCGTCTCCGCCGTCGGACGCGATCTGCTGAATCTCTTGGCTTCCCGCGTTGCTGGTCATGACGATCACCGCGTTGGTGAAGTTCACCGTCCGTCCGTGGCCATCGGTCAATCGGCCGTCGTCCAACACTTGCAACAAGATGTTGAACACATCCGGGTGTGCCTTTTCGATTTCATCGAGCAGGATCACCGTGTAGGGACGTCGACGCACGGCCTCGGTCAATTTGCCGCCTTCTTCGTAGCCGACGTATCCGGGTGGCGCACCGATCATCCGCGCGACGCTATGACGTTCCATGAACTCGGACATGTCGATCCGCACCATCGCGTTCTCGTCGTCGAACATGATTTCGGCCAGCGCCTTGCACAGTTCCGTCTTGCCGACGCCTGTCGGTCCGAGGAACAAGAAGGATCCGATCGGTCGGTTCGGGTCGGCCAACCCGCTGCGGCTGCGACGGACCGCATCGGAGACGGCTCGAACGGCTTCGTCTTGACCGATCACACGGGTGTGCAAGCGTTCTTCCATGACCAGCAGTTTGGCCCGCTCGGTTTCCATCATCCGGCTCACCGGAACACCGGTCCAGGCCGAGACGACTTCAGCGATTTCCTCCGCCGTCACTTCTCTTCGCAGCAGCCGACGCTCGGGTTCGTCGGACGTTTCTTCGCCGGGCGTCGCTTGATCGCGTTTTTCGATGTCTTCCAGTTTTGATTCCAGCTCTGCCTGACGCGATTGGACTTCCAACATCTCTCGATACAGGTCTTCGGGGTTTTCACCGCGAAGCTGAGTCTGTTTGGCTTCGGCGTCGAGCGTCGCGAATCGGTGCGCCAGTGTTTCGGCTTCCTGGCGAATGGATTGCACGCCCTCGAGTCCGATCTTTTCGCTTTCCCATTGTTCCCGCAGGTCGGCAAGCTCTTTGCCGAGCGATTCCATTTCGGATTGAATCTCTTCGCGGCGGCTCACAATCGATGCATCACCGGAATCTTCGTCTTGAAGTTGTCGCTGGGCGAGTTCCAATTGACGCAACCGGCGTTGGATGCGGTCGATGGGTTCGGGCACGCTTTCTTTTTCCATCGCCAAACGGCTGGTCGCCTCATCAACCAGGTCGATGGCCTTGTCCGGCAGAAAGCGTTCGGTGATGTAGCGATCGGCGAGCGTGGCGGCGGCGACCAGGGCGCTGTCGGTGATCCGCACGCCGTGGTGAGATTCGTAGCGTGATTTCAGGCCACGGAGAATCGCGATCGAGTCTTCGACGGACGGTTCTTCCACGTAGACCGGTTGGAATCGCCGTTCGAGTGCGGCGTCTTTTTCAATGTGTTGACGGTATTCGTCCAGCGTCGTCGCGCCGACGCAGCGGAGCGCGCCGCGGGCGAGTTCCGGTTTCAACAAGTTGGCCGCGTCGGGTGAACCTTCCGCCTTGCCGGCGCCGACGACCAGGTGCAGTTCGTCGATGAACAGGATCACGCGTCCATCGGAATCCTTGACTTCTCGCAGCACGGCTTTGAGCCGCTCTTCGAAATCGCCGCGGAACTTTGCCCCGGCGACCAAGGCTCCCATGTCCAGCGCGATGACCCGTTTGTTTTTCAGACTGGTGGGCACATCGGCTTCGAAAATCCGCAGCGCCAAGCCTTCGGCGATCGCGGTCTTTCCCACACCGGGTTGTCCGATCAAGACGGGATTGTTTTTGGTCCGTCGCGACAGCACTTGGATCACCCGGCGGATCTCGTTGTCCCGGCCGATGACCGGATCGAGTTTTCCCGAGGCGGCGAGTTGGGTCAGATCGACGCCGTACTTTTCCAGCGCCTGATAGGTGTCTTCGGCGTTCTGGTCGGTCACGCGCGCGCTGCCACGGATTTCGCTGGCCGCTTTCAAGACGTCGTCGGCCTTGACGCCGCACAGTGAGAGCAGGCTTTGGGCTTTCGTTTTGGCTTTGGTGATCCCCAGCAGCAGATGCTCGGTGCTGACGAATTCGTCTTTCAGCGATTGGGCACTGTTGGCGGCTTCGTTGAGGGCCGATTGCAGTTCTGCGGCGATGCTCGGTTGTCGACCGCCGCTGACCTTGGGCAATTTGTCGAATTCGCTGGCGGTCAGTTCACGCAGTTGATTCGCATCGGCGTTCATCTTGGACAACAGCGCGGCGGTGATGCCGCCGCTTTCGTCGAGCATGGCCGAGAGCAGGTGTAGGGAGGTGATTTCGGGATTGCCGGCCGATGTCGCACGCCCCTGTGCTTCGGCGATCAGGCCCTGGGCTTTGGTGGTCAGTTTGTCGAATCGGAAGGTCATCGCGAATGCTCCTGCGTAGAGTGCGGAATGGTCTCAGATGGTGTGCAGGCTTTAGCCGCTCCGGGTCGCTGCGACGCAGCGACCCGGAATCGCCTAAAGGCTAAACACCAACGGTTGCTCAATCCCTTTGAAATGATTCCCGTGCCGTTACGTCTTCCCCTTTTCTACGACGACCTAGAAATGACGTCGTACCCACGGAGGTTCGTGCCAGCGTCCGGACAGTGGTTTGTTGGTTCGGTCGGTGCGTAAAAAAAGACGGGCGACATGACGCCCGTCTGTCGTCGCCACCGACCGGCAGTCTGCCGGCCGATGACGTTTGATCGTTCAGACGACCTGTCGTCGTCTAGCTCTTGACTTCAAAGTCGGCGTCGATGGCGTCGTCATCGTCGGAGTCGCCGGCTGGAGCGGCTGCTCCGGCGGCCGCGGCGTCTGCGTCGCCACCGGCTGCGGCCGTCTTCTCGTACAAGACTTTGCTGAACGCTTTGGCGGCGGCGTCCAATTCTTCGGTCGCTTGCTTGATGGCGTTCACATCGTCGGTGCCCGACGCCGTTTTGACTTTTTCGATCGCTTTGTTGAGCGGTTCTTTGTCACCGTCGGAGAGCTTGTCGGCATGTTCGGTCATCTCTTTTTCGAGCTGGTGAACTTGCTGATTCGCCTTGTTGCGGGCTTCGGCCAATTCGAACTGTTTGCGGTCCTCTTCGGCGTTTTGCTCGGCATCGCGACGCATCTTTTCGATATCGTCATCGCTCAGCGCGCCGGCTTCCTTGATTTCGACCTTGGCTTCTTTGCCCGTCTTGAGTTCCTTGGCTGAAACGCTCAGGATGCCGTTTTGGTCGATGTCGAACTTGACTTCGATCTGCGGTACGCCACGCGGTTGAGCCGGAATGCCTTCGAGGTTGAACTCACCGAGCAGCCGGTTGTTGGAGGCCATCTTGCGTTCACCTTGGAAGACACGAACGGTCACGGCGGTCTGATTGTCCGCGGCGGTGCTGAAGACGTTCTTCTTTTCGACCGGGACGGTGGTGTTGCGTTCGACCAGTGCGGTCATCACGCCGCCTTCGGTTTCGATCCCCAAGGTCAACGGTGTCACGTCCAGCAACAGCACGTCGGTCCGGTCGCCGGCCAGAACGCTGCCCTGGATGGCGGCACCAATGGCGACGACCTCGTCCGGGTTGACGCCCTGGTGGGGCTCTTTGCCGAAGATCGCCTTGACGATTTCGCGAACCTTGGGCACCCGCGTGCTACCGCCGACCAAAACGATTTCGTCGATGTCGCTGGGCGAGAACCCGGCGTCCTTGAGCGCCTGCATGACCGGGGTCTTGCATTGTTCGACCAGATCATCGATCAGCTCTTCGAACTTGCTGCGGGTGATCTTCATCGTCAGGTGTTTCGGACCGGCTTGGTCCATCGTGATGAAGGGCAGATTGATGTCGGTCTCGGGCAGGGTCGACAATTCTTTCTTGGCCTTCTCGCATGCTTCTTGCAAGCGTTGCAACGCCATCGGGTCGTTGCGAAGGTCGATCGCGTTTTCTTTCTTGAACTCGTCGGCGACGTAGTTGATCAACGCTTCGTCAAAGTCGTCACCGCCCAAGTGCGTGTTGCCGGAGGTGCTGATGACCTGGAAGACGCGGCTTTCGTTTTCTTCGTCACCGCTGTCGGCGACTTCCAGGACGGAGACGTCGAAGGTCCCACCGCCGAGGTCAAAGACGATGATCTTTTCGTCTTTGGCTTTGTCGAGCCCGTAGGCGAGTGCGGCGGCGGTCGGTTCGTTGATGATCCGGGCGACTTCCAGCCCGGCGATCTGGCCGGCGTCCTTGGTCGCTTGACGCTGCGCGTCGTTGAAATAGGCGGGGACCGTGATCACGGCCTTGTTGACCTTGTGACCGAGGTACGACTCGGCGGATTCCTTGAGCTTGCGGAGCACCTTGGCCGAGATTTCCTGCGGCGTGAAGGTCTCGTCGCCGACTTCGATCTTGACGTACTCGTTGGCGGCCCCGACGACACCGTAGGGGACCATCTTCTCTTCCGATTCGACCTCGTGATGACGCCGGCCCATGAAACGCTTGGCCGAATAGACGGTGCGTTTGGGGTTGGTGACCGCCTGGCGTCGAGCGGGTTCGCCGACAATCGTTTCCTTCTTGTCGGTAAACGCGACCACACTGGGCGTCAGCCGGTTGCCTTCGGGGTTGGGAATGACTTTCGGCTCACTGCCTTCCATGATGGCGACCACACTGTTGGTCGTCCCGAGGTCAATGCCGATGATTTTTTCGCCCTGAGCCATAACGCTTCATCTCCGTGAAAAGTGGATTGTTCGAGTGGATTCGGCCGTGGCGTTTACCGCGCTGGGATGCACGCTTGGGGGCCGTCGTTGGGTTGTGCTGAACGTGTCAATGTTGATGGTGTTCATTGCAGGCGACCGCCGTCCGATCTGCCTGTCGTTTTCGCCTGCTGAGGCGTCGGTGTGATCGAAAAGCAAAGGACGTGCCAGTCGAACGTTCGGCGACCAGAAAAACGTCGGCTGCCACTGGGGAACATGCGTATCCGCGGCGAATCGTTAGTTTTCCAGCGGATGAAACTCTCTGGAAACCTTTTTTGGCAGCGTCGCTTGAGAGCGGTTTTGGGGGCTCCAACGGGCAATGCCAGATTGACAGTTCTGTTGCCGGCCGCGGCTCCACGCCGCACCGACGGCCGCACGCAAGCACCGGGACGGTCGCTTGTCCGAAGACCGCCATCTGCCAACAGGCTCGCCGCCGAACTCGCCGTCGACGCGATCTTTTTCCTTGCCGGACAGGATTTCTTGTCAGAATCCGATTCCGGTGGGGTCTATCACGTATTCCCCCCCACGCTGTGCGTCGTTCTGCGAGAATCGATGGAATGCATCCCTGGCCTGATACCGAACCGAAACTCGTCCGGCGCTTGGCGGATTCGCGCGACGATGTGGCGTGGAACCGCTTCGATACGCTCTATCGCCCGGTGATTTATCGCTACGCCAGGGGCCGTGGGTTGCAACACAGCGACGCCGAAACCCTGGTGGCCGAGGTGATGTCACGGGTGTTTCGGGCCGCCAGTCGGTGGTCCAGCCACGCAGAACACGATCACTCGGCACGTCCCCAGCGATTTCGCGCCTGGCTGCGACGTATCGCCGAGAATGCCTTGTTGAATTTGGTCACACGCCAGTTGTCCAAACGCGGCACCGGAGGCACCAGTGCCCAGATTTCGTTGTCGCAACGCGCTCGCGCTGATGACGCGTCCCGGATCGAGTGGAACCGACAGCACCAACAGCATCTGTTTGTCACCGCTGCCGGAAACGTTCAGTCCCAAGTCGATGCGGAGCATTGGAAAATCTTCTGGCAAACCCACGTTGACGGCCTTTCGATCGAACAGGCCGCCCAGCAATCGGGCCGCTCGATCGGATCGGTCTATGCCATCCGCAGCCGGATCGTCCGTCGGCTGCGCGATGCCGTCACGCGGATCGAACAACTTGAAGACGCCGGTCTGACGGAGGGCTCGCGATGACCGATCAAGCGAACTGCCCCGATGAAGTCACTTGGCGAGATTGGCTGACCGGCAGCGGCAACGTTGCCGTGGACGAAACGGTGTTGCTGAACCATCTGGATGATTGCGAGCTCTGCCAGGGCATGGTGGCGCGTTTGTCGGCCGACGACCCGTTCCTTTGTCAGTCACGCGAGGCGCTTCGATCGACAGGGCTGACCAGTCACGATTGGCACCTGGGCGATGCCGACGGTGCGGATCGGTCGAGTTGCGAAACATCCAGCCCCGCGATCGTTTCGCTCGTGCAAACGCTGCTCGGTCCGACCGAGGACGAACGGTCGCTCGGTCGCCTGGGACGATTTGAAATCTTGGGCGTGGTCGGCAGCGGCGGCATGGGAATCGTGCTCAAGGCACGCAGCATCGACATGGACCGCGTCGTCGCGATTAAAATTCCACAGCCCCAGTACTGGCAATCCCCGCAGACGTTGCTGACGCTTGAACGCGAAGCCCGCTCGGCCGCCGCGGTCGTTCATCCCAACGTGATTTCGATCTATCACGTCGATCGATACCGCGATGTTCCCTATTTGGTGATGCCGTATCTGGCCGGGCAGTCTTTGGAGCAGCGGATTCGCGATTCGGGTCCGATGCCGCTTGATGAAACGCTGCGGATCACACGTCAAGTTGCGTCCGCGCTGGCAGCGGCACATGCCTGTGGCGTCGTGCACCGAGATGTCAAACCCGCCAACATTCTGCTGAACGCCGGAACCGAACGTGCGGTGTTGTCGGATTTCGGCTTGGCCAAAGTGCAAACCGATGCGACGTGCACCGCGACAGGAACGTTTGCCGGCACGCCGATTTATCTGTCGCCCGAACAAGCCTCCGGTTGCGGCGCAGGCCCGGCCGGCGACATCTACTCGTTGGGTACGGTGCTGTGGACCATGCTGGTCGGTCAGCCGCCGATGTCCGGCATGCACACGCACGCGATCGTTCGTCGCATCGCCGATTCCCAGCTTCCGCTGCTATCGGATCATTGCCGCGATCTGCCCGTCTGGGTGAATCGATTGATCGCCAAGCTTCACGCCGACATTCCCGCCGATCGACCGCCGGCTGAACAACTGACTCAGTGGATCGAAGCCTGCCAGCGACATCTCGCCGAAGGCGGGTCCGCCCCGATTCCCAAGGAGTTGTCCGTGAACGAAGTCAAGCCGAAACGCACTGTAGCGATCGCTGCAATGTGCTTGGCGACGCTGCTGATCGCAGGAGCGGGCTGGATGATGTTCGACGCATTCGGCGGTGGTTCTGAGACAACACCGCATCGCGGAAAGACGCGTCCCGTCCAGCCGCCACATTCCGGTCCGGTCAAATCAGACGCATCCGCCCCGCAACCCACCAAATCAACAACGCCGACCGAATCCGTCGCCGACGCACCATCAAATTCGATTGCGGACGAAACCGACACGTATCTCGATCAAGTCCAAGCGGAGCTGGACCAATTGAACCAAACCACGCTGCCACGTTTCGAATCCGAACTGCAATCTCTGCTTCCGGATCCGCCTTGAAAACACGCCGGCTGCTAATTGTCTTACCCCAAAAATCTTCCTACCTCTCCATGCAGCCACCGCGCCCTGACAAGTCGGTGGGAATCAGGGAGGGATGGCAGAATGATTCGGGGCAGAATGATGGAAGCAGTATGTTGCAATGCGCGTCGGCTGGCGTCAAACGGCTGATCCCACGAAGCCTCCGGGGACTTGACCCCATCGAAATTCCCCGATCGAAACTTTTCAAATGAAAACGCTTATCAACGGAATCGACTCATGAATCGCACGACCCTCTTGATCTTCTTCGGTTGCCTGCTTGGGACCCCGATCGCCGCGGCAGTTGACATCACGTTTGTGACACCCGACGGTCAGCCGGCCGGCGGCACCAAGTTCTATCGCACCTTTCAAGATCCGGGGATGGAGTATGGAATGGGAATGATGGGCGACATGGGCTACGACGGCGGCATGGCCATGGGCGGCGGCATGGACGAGATGATGATGGGCGGCGGTGGCGGTGCCGAAGGTGAGATGTCTGGCATGGACATTGGCCTGGGAGGCGGCCTGGGAGGCGGCATGGAAATGGGATATGGGGAAATGCCATCGGCAGGTTCATCGTCCGCGCCACACCTCGCGTTTCTTGACGGCAAGCCACTGCAACCGATGACCTCGCCGCTGGGCGAACTGTTGACCGCCGGGGACGACGGAACGGTTGAACTGGACAAGGACAGCCGAAGACGCAATCGCGGCGTCGGCGTGCATGCGGTGTCTGCATTGGCTGTCCATGAATCGGGTTTCAGCTTCATCCCGAAGGGCACGACGCTCTCATCAAAGGTCACACTGCGCAGCGGGGGCAAGATCGTCGTCGCCCCGCCGTCGGGCATCGAAGCCTCGCGGTACCAAGTTTTGACGTGTTGGCAAAACGGCTTCGCCTATCCCAGCTTGCAAGAATACAAACGAGAACTTAATCCGTCACAAGAGTTGGGTAAGCAACTTGACGCCGATGACTGGCGATTCAGTCCACGGTTTCGATGGTACCAGACGGCCGAATTGGACGAAGTGATCTCGGTCCCGCCGGGTGAGGTTCGGGTGACGATCGTGCCAAGACATTCCTTTGAACTGGAGCAATCGGAGGTCAATACGAAACGGTTGTTCAAGCTTCTGACGACCGGCGGTCCCAGCACGATTATTCTGGTATCCGGAAAGTCGCCCGAGCCGATCAACGTTGACTTTCCTCCCCTGCGATCGTTGATCCTGCGCGCACCGGAAAAGCGTGATGACGCGCTGCCCGAATGGGGTGATCAACCGTCGCCCCACTACCACCTGGAAACCTTTCGTCGCCAATCATTCGGAGACACGCCAACGCTGACGACACCTCCCGCTTCGGCCGTGACCTCGCGGTCGACGATGGCCAAGTTTTTGAACGAACAGCGTGACGAGCGGGCTGCCTATCAAGACGTGCGTTTGCCTTCATCGACCGATGGCAGAAACATCCGATTTGATCTGCTGCGGCCCGGTTGGTACGTCGTCATCAAGCCGATCGAAGGTGACATGGAGATTCGTGGGATTTCCATCAACAACTGGGAAAGTGGCGACGGAGTCACCACAGCCGTGTTGGCAGACGGCAAACTCAAAGGAGTCGAAGGAGTGTTCGAACTGTCGGTCTCCGATCAGGGCGTGGCGACGTTCCGGTCAAACGGATCCTCGGCAAGCTTCGCCGACAACGCAGCCAGCACCCAACGGTCTGATGCCGAGAAGTTGAAACTCGTCCAAATGCTGCGACGCGACATCGAAGCGACGGTCGCGCGACTCGTGCAGCATCGAAAGCGGTTGATGGAACTCGAAGGCAAGCTCCAACAGAAAGCGTCGCCGGTCAATCCCGACCAAGACCCCTTCGGCGGACCGGACACAATGGAAGACCCATTCCGCGGGCCAAGCGGCGGTGCCGATCCGTTCGGCGGTGGTGGCGGAACTCCGAGCGAGGATCCCTTTGGAGGCAGTCCGTCAACGATTGACCCATTCGGCGGCGGTACGGCTCAAGCGGATCCGTTCGGTTGAGGGAGCGCTCCCGGAGGGATCAAATCGGGTAGCCGAAGGTAAACGCAGCGACACCAGTGTTGGTGTGCAGGCTTCAGCCGCCCGATTCGCTGCTCCGCAGCGACCGGAAATCGCCTTAAGGCTGGACACCAACGGTTGCTGGATTCCTGTTATGCTCCCCTACCCTACGGCTACTTCCCTGGCCGCTTGTCGATCACGATCTCGGCGTCGTTGGTTTGCGGCAATCCGGGTGTGCTGCGGCCGCGTTCCACGTGTTCCTCCAGCAGCTCACGAAGTTCCTCCACCTTTCCTTGATGGTCTCTCGCCAGATTCGTCTGCTCGCCCAAGTCTCCGTCCATGTCGATCAACTGCACCATCGGCAGTCCTGCTTTCTCGTATTTTGCCCACGACTGTTTGGACGGTCGGGTGCCGGTCCATCCGCCCGAATCCGGGCACAGCGAGAGTTTCCAGTTGCCTTGCCGAATCGCGAAGTAACCGCTGACGCTGTGGTGGATGACGTCCTGTCGCTGGTGCTGGGTTTCGCCTTTCAAGAGCGGCAAGAAGCTGATGCTGTCTTCGGCGGCGTTATCGGGCAGTTCCAAATCCAAAATGTCCGCGACCGTGCGTGTGACGTCGGTCAAACAGACCAGCCCGCTGGATCGGGAACCCGGCTGCACCACGCCCGGCCAGGAAACTAGGAACGGGACGCGGTGGCCGCCGTCCCAAATGTCCGCTTTGGATCCTCGCAAATCGCCGCTGGGAAAGTGTCCCATTTCTTGGAGCTGACCGATCTTCGATGTCGGTCCCGAGGTTCCGTTGTCGCTGCTACACAGGATCAACGTGTTGTCCAAAAGGCCGTTGTCACGGAGCGCGTCAACAACCTTGCCGAAGCTGTCATCGGTTTGCATGACGAAGTCCGCGTGTGCATTGAGCCCGCTCTTGCCTTGCCACTGTTTGGTCGGAACGACCGGGCTGTGCGGCGAACTCCAGGGCACGTACAGGAAAAACGGTTCCGATTGGTCTTTGCGCGATTCGATGTATTGGACGGCCGTTTTCGTCAGTCGCGGCAGCATCTCGATAGGCTCGATCGTTTCGGTGACGACGTCGTTGTCGATCCAGGTTTCGATTTGTCGGGCGTGATGAAAGCCATGGAACTCATCGAATCCGCCGCGGTCGATCGGGCCGTGGGTGACCTTGGCGCCGACCGGGACCGCTTTGGAAATGTGTTTGCCATCGAACAGCATGCCGAGATGCCACTTTCCGATGACGGCGGTATGATACCCCTGGGACGACAGCAGCTTGGCCAAGGTCAACCGATTCGCGTCAATCAGGGACGGACCGCCGGTCAGCACGCCACTTTGCAGACGAGTTCGCCAGGCGTAACGCCCGGTCAACAATCCGTAACGCGTCGGAGTACAAACCGACGAACCGCTATGGGCGTCGGTAAAAACCATGCCGTTCTGTGCGATCGCATCCAATTGCGGCGTCGGGATTTTACCACGGCGAGGATTCAGACACTGCAGCTCGCCGAACCCCATGTCGTCGGCCAACATGATCACGATGTTCGGTCGATCTGCGGCACGGCCGTTGGTGGTCAGGACGATCGAACACGCAAGTAAAGCGACAAAGGCTCGAAGGGTTTGGTACATGACCAGTCACCGAGTGGGAGTCAAAGGATGTTTGATAAGCGATGTTTAATTTCGCGCACGTTGGTGTTTAGCCGTTAGGCGATTCTGTTTCGCTGCTTTGCAGCGAGTGTGGGCGGCTAAAGCCTGCACACCAGCGCGGGTTGGTGTCTAGCCATCGTACTGCAAATCACGCCTGTTTCAGGACATCGGCAATGTCCAACAAATAGACCTGGCGGCCTCCATCGTGCGGGCTGTCGATGGCGACTTGGGTTCCGTCGTTGCTGCTGCGGGGGTGCGTGTCACAGCGCCATTCGCCGGTGTAGGCCGGTGGCGAGGGGAAGTGACCGAGGTCAACTCGTCGCCCGCTGGGGACGTGATACAGATAGACCGTTTGTCGCCGCGTCTTGCGGTCGGGATAGGTGTCGTTGAGGATCCAGTCTTGGTAGGGCGCCGGCAAATAGGTGTTGTGTCCGTTGGTCGGCATCTTGTCGTGGCCGACCGGGCGAACTTGATCGGTTTGGTCGACGAACTCATAGAATCCCGCTTTCTGTCCGGCCGGTTTGGTCCACATCGTGACCGCGTCGCTGCCTTTCCAGATGAAGTGGGAGGTGTAACCGGACGGATCGAGCACGTATCGGTCTGTGCCGTCGATCGCCGCGGTCAGCATGCGCGTGACAAACCCGCCTTTGAACTGCAAGGTCTTGGGATCAAACTCCGGGCGATAGCGATGCAAGACGATGAAGCGTTGCGCGTCTGGGCTAATCAGCAGATGGTTGAAGTAGTGCCACGCTTGGGCATGGTTGTCGCCGTCGGGCCAAGGCATCGCCGCGACATCGGCCAACGACAGGATCAGTTCCTCCCCGCCGGTTTCCAGGTCCACCCGCCAGATCCCTGAATCAGCCGGCGCACGAACGGCAACATTGGGATCGGCCAATCCGTCGTATCCGTAACCGGGACGCAGATTGTCGATGCGTCGAAAGTCGGCGGACAAACCGAAGCTGCCGTCTGGCGAAACGGTGTAAATCGGTTTGTTGATCGTGCGTGTCGTTTGAGTGTCGGTCGAATAGATGCGGCAAACGAATGAGTCGCCGTGACGGTCGTTCCACAAGATTCGTTTGCCATCGTCGCCCAACCATTGCAGCATGCAGCCCTGCTGCCATCCCCAGGCCTTGCTGGTTCCGATTGGGTGCCAGCGATCGCCGTTGCCGGTGTCCGCGTAACCCACGGCAATGCCGTCGTCCGCGGTCGGCGAACGGCCTTCGAAGGAGACTTCGTTGGACAGCACGAGCGTGTTGGTCGGATCAAACTCGCGTTTGTCGTAGTAGCCGAACCAATGGTTCTTGGGGCCACGGGTGATCGCTCGACACGGAACGAATGTTTCCAGCGGCCCGGTTTCCGCGGCGTCGATTGCGGCGTGGTTGACAGCGATTGCGGACGAGGCGGCGATCGCACCAAATTGGCGTCGAGAGAGTTTCATGAAGGAATCGGATCGGTGAAGCTGGGGAAGCAGGTGGGACGGAGAAGATCATAGTCTAACAATCAACTCGGGCGCGTTGGATCGACAGACGTTCGCACCGAAGTTTGGTATGTTGGCAGGGCGTGTTTTCGGGGACGATCGATCAATCCTCTCGTCTGCGCCCCGCATCCCTTTTCTCACCGCTCTTCGTTTTCAGCGTTCGTCGTTTCATCACCTCGCAACTTTCGGCCCACTCATGTCCGACGCCAACCCTGATTCCACTCCGGCTTCCGACGATAAACCGCACGGGAATTGGCTGGCTTATGCGATTTTCTTTTCGATCGTCGCTGCCATTGCACTGGCGCTGATCAGCCCACACTTGGCGGCGTCTCTGGAAATCGGCGGTGAAGTCTTTTTGCGGATGTTGAAGATGATCGTCGTGCCGCTGGTTTTGACCTCGGTGATGTGCGGCGTGCTGGGCATGGGCGATGTTCGGAAACTCGGACGCCCCGGTGCTGCGGCGATCGGGTTCTATCTCGTCACCACCATCTTGGCGGTCGTGGTGGGGCTGGTGGTCGTCAACATCGTGCAGCCGGGCGTCGGCACGGTTGATCAGGCGGCGGTTCAGGCGATGAACACCGAGGGGCAGGGTTCGCCGAAATCCAAGATCGTCGACGCGCTGGCCCAGACGACGGGGCTGAGCAAGGTCGAAGTCGGCGGCGTGCTGGAGGGTTTGCCACAAGGCGAGAGCGTGCAGCCGAACATCGGCACGATCTTCAAGAACCTGGTGCTGATGTTGGTGACCGACAACCTGTTTGTTTCGGCCGCCCAAACACAGTTGTTGCCGATCATCGTGTTCGCGATCGTGTTTGCGGGCATGCTGACCACGATGCACGAGGACGTCAGCGCCATCACCAAACTGATCACGCAAGCAAACAAGGCGCTGATGCAATTCGTGATGCTGCTGATGAATTTTGCCCCCTTGGGTATTTTTTGTCTGGTCGCGGCGCGTTTCGGTGAGGCTCAGGCGGAAGGCAAGTTTCTCGAAGAACTCTCTCAAATCGGCTGGTACTTCGGGACGGTCTTGGGAGGCCTGGCGTTCCACGCCCTGATCACGTTGCCGGCGATTTTTTATCTGGTCCGACGCGAAAACCCGTATCGGTTCATCCTGGCGATGTCCAAGGCCCTGTTGACCGCGTTCTCCACGGCCAGCTCTTCGGCCACGTTGCCGGTGACACTCGAATGCGCCGAGGAAGCCGGGATCTCCAAACGTTCGACCGAGTTTGTCGTTCCCTTGGGCGCGACGATCAACATGGACGGGACCGCACTTTACGAAGCCGCCGCCGCCATCTTCATCGCCCAAGTGGTGCCGGGGATCGATCTCGGGTTCTGGGAACAGGTGATCGTAGCGGTCACCGCCACATTGGCCGCGATCGGAGCGGCCGGGATTCCCGAAGCCGGGCTGGTCACGATGTTGATCGTGCTCAACGCCGTCGGGTTGCCGCTGGAGTACATGGGGCTGATTCTGTCGGTCGACTGGTTGCTGGATCGCTTTCGCACCACCGTCAATGTGTTGGGAGACAGCGTCGGCGCTGCGGTGGTCGAAAAAACGCTTCCCGATCGCCCTGCTCCCCCCGGATTGGCCGCCGGGGCGTAGACGGCCGGGGCGTGGACGTGAACACCGCTTTCCACCGTTCGATCGTCCCTCGCTTCGTCCGACGCTCCCTGCCAGGGCATTGGTATCTACATAAGTCACTTTTTGCCCAAAGGGCATGCATATCCATAGCCTGGGGCAAGCAAACCGAGCATTTGCGAGGGTTGCGCCGCCCCAGGAACCTCATCGCAATGAGGTTCAAATTGGCCAACGGCCATGCACAACCTTCGCGTTTGACGAGGCATTTGTTGATGGCCGTTGGCCAATCCCTCTCGTTCTCGTTTGCGGACCTTGGGCGATGCCCAAGGCTATGGATGTGAACGGCCGTTGGCCGAAACCATCCACTCAGAATAGATCTGACATGCAAAAGATGTGTAGATACCTATGCTGCCAGGAGGGTGACTTTAAAAACCGCACGACCTCTGAGCGGGAGAGTGGCTTTAGGTGCGTGGACAACGCGCGTCCGGCGGGGGTGGCAAGCGAGGTGCGACAAGCTGGAGCGCTTGACAGTACGGATGCCGCCTGCCATCCTATTGAGATTGATTCTCATTTCCGGCTGCAGCCTGTGTTGCGGCTCCCGCCCGCCCAAGATCGGATGGTTCAACTCGATGGCAATCGTCCAGGTTCCCCCGGATCAGATTTACTCGACCACCCTCGCTGATATCCAACCCGGTCAATACGTTTGCAAGGATGTTCACGCCGCGGGCCAAGACGCGGTGCGGCTGAAGCGTTTGGGTGTTTGCCAGGGCCGAACGATCGAACTGGTGGGGCGAGGCGATCCGATGATTTTGAAGATCGGGACGTCACGTGTCGGCCTCTCGCGTCAGCTGGCCAAGTTGGTCTTGGTCGATCCAGCGTCTGTATCGCCTTTGAATCCCGAGTCCACGCCGGTTTCTCTCCCGGCGTCGGCCCTCTAAGCCAGAGTCCGCCCCTTGAGTCTTCCGACGGTTCGTTCGATGCCCGGGTCGGACGCTACGGCCACGAAACCGGTGGTGCTGCTGGTCGGCAATCCCAACGTCGGCAAGACGTCGTTGTTCAATGCGCTGGCGGGGATGCGGGCCAAAACGGCGAATTATCCCGGCATCACGGTCGACCTGCGTAAGGCGATGATTGACGTCGCGGCGGTGGACCAGGATGCACGCTGTCAGGCGACCAATGAAATTGAACTGGTGGACCTGCCGGGCTTGTACAGCATGGAAACGGCGAGTCCGGAAGAAGAGGTTGCCGCGCGAAGCATTCGGGGTGAATTTCAGGGCGAGTTCAGTCGTCTGCCCGACGCGGTCGTGGTGGTCGTCGACGCGACGAACATCGCCCGCACGTTGGTGTTGGCCGGCGAGATTCTTGATCGCAATCTGCCGACGATTGTCGCAGTCAATTTAATCGACGCGGCCGAGTCCTCGGGAACCGAAATTCAGTTCGACGAATTGAGCGAAAAATTGGGCTGCCCGGTGATTCCGGTCAGCGCCCGCAAAGCACGCGGGCTGGGTGAGTTGCGTGAAGCGATTTACGAGTTGACCAAGCCGGCCAATCCGCTGCTGCCGATCGCCCGCGAACCCTGTGTCGCCGGTTGCGGCGGGTGTCCGTTCGCGGCGCGTTTTGAATGGGCCGACGGCGTGGCGGGCGCATCGGTCCGCCAGACCCCTGGCAAGGGCGTCAAACTGGAGTGGCTGGACCGATTGCTGACCTCGCAAGGGATCGGATTGGTGACGCTGTTGGGCGTGATGCTGTCGGTGTTCTTTTTGATTTTTTCGTTGGCGGATCTGCCGATGTCGGCGATCGAAGACGGATTCGGTTGGGCCGGTCGAGTGATCGACAATCTGTTGCCGACCCGTCCGTTGTCCACGATCGTCTGGCTGCCGCTGGCGACCGGGATTTCGTTGTCCGTGTTTGCGGTCGCGTTTTGGTTGAACGAAACGAAATGGACCCGTTGGTCGGCATCGGTCGCGGTGTTGACGTCGCTGGTGATCGGCAGTTTGCCGCTGGAGGATTTTCGCTCGTTGGCGATCGACGGTGTGGTGGGCGGTGTCGCGGGTGTCGTGGTGTTTTTGCCGCAGATCTGCATCCTGTTCTTTTTCATCACGCTGTTGGAAGATTCCGGCTACATGGCCCGCGGGGCGTTTGTGATGGAGCGGTTGATGCGTCGCGTGGGGCTGCCCGGCAAAGCGTTTGTGCCGATGCTCTCGGCGCACGCGTGTGCGATCCCGGGGATCATGGCCGCCCGCACGATCGAGACATGGCGAGACCGATTGGTGACGATTCTGGTATTGCCATTGCTGACGTGTTCGGCCCGTTTGCCGGTGTACGTGATGGTCGCGGCGTTGCTGTTTGGCGATAGCCCCTGGAAAGCATCGCTGATGTTTGCCGGTGCGTACTTGCTGGGGCTGCTGGCCGCGTTCTCCACGGCATTTTTGTTGAAAAAGACGGTGATTCCAGGCGAAGCGGCGCCGCTGGTGTTGGAGTTGCCCAATTATCGGATGCCCAGCTTTCGCAACGCCTGGTTCACGACGGTGGAACGGGCGACGGTTTTCTTGCGCGGCGCGGGGACGACGATCCTGTTGATCTCGGTGGTCCTGTGGGCCTTGGCAACGTATCCGAAATTGCCCGACGACCGGACGTTTTCGTCTGACAGGGAACAGGCTCAGGCGGCGCTGGAGTATTCCTTTGCGGGGCGTTGCGGCCGGATGGTCGAACCCATTTTTGCGCCACTCGGGTTCGATTGGAAGATCGATGTCGGGATCATCACCTCCTTCGCGGCGCGCGAAGTCTTGGTGTCAACGCTTTCGATCGTGTACGGTTTGGGCGAAGACGGCGCGGAGGAACCGGCCGGGTTGGTCGAGACGTTGCGGCGGCAAAGACGTCCTGACGGCACGCTGGTGTTTTCAACGGCCACGGGCTTGAGCTTGTTGGTGTTCTTTGTGTTGGCGATGCAGTGTTTGCCGACACAGGTGGTGACCAAGCGTGAGACCGGAAGCTGGAGATGGGCGGTCTTTCAATTTATCTACATGACCGTCTTGGCCTACGTCGCGGCGCTGATCGTTTATCAATCGCTCTCCGCGGCGGGGTACGCAGTGGGATAGGCTTCCAGCCTGTTAACCGATTGTGGTACGACGACCATTCCAGGTCGTCGATAAAGATCTCGCGACGGCCCGGAAGGTGGTACACCCGCGGTTGGTCAACGCCAATCGCCTACTGGTCGGCCAAACTGACGACGATCTGTTTCACTTCGTCCAGTCGTGACAAGAACGCGTCCAAGACCTTGGGGTCAAAATGTTTGCCGCGTTCTTTCCGCATGATTTCGATGCATTGATCCAGCGGCAAGGCGTCTTTGTAACAGCGTTTACTGCTGAGGGCGTCGAAGACATCTGCGACCGCGGTGATCCGGCCGACGATCGGAATTTCCTCTCCGGCGAGTTGTTCCGGGTAACCCGTTCCGTCCCAGCGTTCGTGGTGTGTTTTGGCGATCACCGATGCCATCCGCAACACGGGCGACCGGGTCACGGGGCGGCGGGAATGGAGAAGAAACGGTTCGCTTTCGTCGCTCGGCTGGGCTTTCAGGATTTTTTCTCCGAACTCGCAGTGACGCTTCATCATCGCGAACTCGTCTTGGGAAAGTTTGCCGGGTTTCAACAGGATTGAATCGGCGATCCCGATCTTACCGGCATCATGAAGGATGGCGGCGTGTTCGATCAGTTCGGAATCGGATTCCGAACAACCCAGTTCTCGGGCGATGATTCCCGCGAATCGGCCGACTCGAATGACGTGGTTGCCGGTTTCCTGGTCGCGGTATTCGGCGGCACACGCCAGCACGTGGATGACCTCTTCACGCGACTGAGCCAGATCGGCGGTCCGCTGGGCGACTTCGGCTTCGAGTCGTTTGGAATAGGCGGCCATCTGGTCATGGTGAGCCTTCAGCACCAACGAGTTGCGGACCCGGGGCAGCAGTTCGGTGGGCTTGACCGGTTTGTGCAGAAAGTCGGTGGCTCCCAATTCGAGCGCATCGATCTTGGTTTGTTCGTCCGTCGACGCCGTCACGATCAGGACCGGCAAATGCGACTGGTCGGGTGTGTTGCGAATCGTCTCCAGGATGTCCAGTCCCGTGACGTGCGGCATCACCACATCTAAAACCAGAATGTCCGGACGGGTCGAACGCACCAAGTCGACCACCTCGCGAGACTCGCTGGTGGTGACAAAATCATGGTACCCCGAGCTGCGCAGATACTTCTGAATCAACTTGATGTTGATCGGCTCGTCATCGGCGATCATGACACGACCGGACTTCGTGGCATCGGTCTCCTTCGACTTCAACGAAGCAGCACGTGTCATGGGTGCCGCGGCACCGGCTAACGTTGATGGAGTCGTCGCGTTCATCCGCCCTTCGGGTTGACTAGAAAACTTAGCAGGTCCTGTGCTTGCAATAAATTCAGCCTGCAATAAACCAGCTTGCAGCAAACCGTAAGTCAATGTGTCGGTATGTGAGGAGATGTTGGCGGCACATGCCCCGCGAACAAATTGGATTTTGAACACGGGTTCCTCGTTATCGTTAGATTCGATAGAACCGGATGAACAGGTCCGAACATGAACCTACTCCATCCACTCGGCCAACAGCTTCCACAGGTGCGATCCCACGGTTTCGTCGACTGATCCGATCGAAACTTGTGCACGCTGTCCGCTAGACAAATCAACGCCTTGCGACGTGCTGAGCGGCACGACGGCCTCGAAATGCGGTACCAGCAGTTCGAACTCAGGGCCGGATTGCGATGCATCGTTGGCGACTTTTTTGACCGGCAACGGCCCCCCGTTGCAGGCCAGCAGGGACGGATAATCCACACCCGTTCTGGCGCGGGGAATGATCTTGGCCAAGGACGAGGTGTTCGTCGCGAGTCCACGGGCGCGATAACGCACCGGTGCGCCCACCTGGTCACGGAACTGGTCGAACCGATCCTGCGAGATCAGCACACGTAACTCCTTTTGGGATTCGTCTCCGATCACCAGCAATTCATCGCCTTGGGCGACATAGGTTCCTTCTAATTCGTTCAACCGGCGACGGACGACGACTCCGCTGCGGGGGGCACGGACGATCAGGGAATCGAGTTGTTCCTTCGCGTCCCGGTGTTGTTTTGTCAGAGCCTGCAGTTCGGTTGTCTCGGCCTGTGCGGCGGCATGCCGACCTTGTAGCGTTTGTTGGCGGGTGCGGAGGGTCGATTGCTGGATTTTTGTTTCCAGCTTGCGTGCGTCGAGGACAAGATCGGGGTTGCGAAGCGTCAACAGTTTTTGGCCTTGGGACACCCGTTGCCCCGCGGCAACATGAATCGTGTCCACGAAACCCGGCACTTCGGCGCGAATCACCTCGTGCGGCGAATACTCGACCACCGCGGGCACGGGGGCGGCGCCCGGCCAGGGAATTGCCGCCAACAGCGTCGTCAGCAAGGCCGCTGATCCGGTCGCCACGCAGGTGAATCGGCGACGTCCCGTGCCGGGAGCCTGGCGGAACAACTTGACCACGCGCCAGGCGGGGCCGCCGATCCAACCGATGCAGGCGACGACGGCCAGCAGTGTGCCCAAGCCATGAAACAGTTTCGTCGCGGCAATCGTCAACCCGAAACAAACGAAACACTTCCAAAGCAGCGCCAGCCAAGCGTAGACGGCAACCGCGATCCGGTAACCGGCTTGCCAATTTGGTTCCTTCAACTCACCGCCGAAGAACCACCGCCGGGCCTGACGAGCCAAGTAGTTCTGGCTGTCCGTGTACAGATTGGGGGCCCGAACCCAATCGGTCATTACAAAGTAGCCATCGAACTTCATCAGCGGATTGGCATTGAAGATCAACGTCGCCACGCCGGCCGACAACATCACGCTGATGCAAACATGTTTGACCAGCGGTGAATCGGACGACTGCCAAATCAGCATGGCAATGGCGGCGAAGAGCAATTCCACATAGATCCCGGCCGACGCAACGTGAATGCGTTGCCAGCGGCGACGAAATCGCCAAACCGAACTGACGTCGACGTAAGCCAGTGGCGCAAGCAAGATGAACAGGACGCCCATCTGGCCGACGTCTCCCCCGTAGCGTTTGCAAACGATCGCATGCGCAAACTCGTGCAGGATTTTTAAGACGATCGTGACGACCACCAACAGAGACAGCGCCGACGACGAAAACAAGTATTCCGAGGAATGCGCCAACTCGGTCCTGTGCATGATGGCCAGGCCGCCGCCGAGCAGGATCAGCAAGACGCCGGCGGCAGTCGCGGGAAGCCCGAAGATCCAACCGACGTACTTCATCATCCGCCCGATCATCCGATCGGGATGAATCAGTGGAACACGAATCGCGATCGGATTGGCGTGCTGCTTGATTCGGTTCGTTTTCGCTTTTTCGGTGGATCGGTGAAGTCGGGCGGAGGTTTTGGAGGACTCGGTGTGCGCCAGTTCGTTATCGATCAGCCACCGGCACAAATCCGCCGCATCCTCTTCGGACAGTTGATGGTCGGGATACTGCTGGCACACTTCGCGATAGGCTTGGGCGATCGTGCGTGAGGCGGTCAGCCGAATGGCCAGCGCGTATTCGATTCTGCCGAGCCGATAAAACGAGCCCGCGACGGGGTCTTCGACGATCACGTGCGGTTGCCGTGCATCGTCACACGGTGTCAAACGCAAATCTTGTCGAAAGACGACAGACGTTGTGCTTTGGTCGCTGGCAAAATGCTGGTGGTTGTCTTGCATGACGTTCACCACCAGAACCATTGTGAGAGGGCTTCGATGGGTCGGTGAAACAGAATCCAGCCGAGTGCACGACGACCACAAGCGATCTTCAGCGTGCCCTTCATTCCCGGACGCAACAGTTGCTCGTCGTTGGAAAGTCTGCATTCGGCGATGAACACGTTTTCTTCGTCACGAATTTCGCTGCGTGGATTGACGATGCCGATCGTGGTGTCCCAGTTGTGATCGGGATAGGCGTTCAGTCGCAACTGGGCGGATTGGTCCTTGCGGACATACGCGATCTGATCGTCTTTCACCGCTGCCTCGACGATCATTTCCTGCAGCGGCGCGATTTCAAACAGAGATTGACCGGTGGTCAGTGGGGCGCCCTTGACGCGTTTCAAGTCACCTGCGACGACCATTCCGTCGACGGGGCTGCGCAGTTCGAGTTCGCTTAATCGGAGATCCAGCAATTGAAGTTCAGATCGAAGCCCGTCGATTTCCAACTGGGCGATCCGCTGATCCGCGTAGGCGCGTGAGGCCTGGGCGGCGTCGCGTTTTTTGATCGCTTGGTCATGGTCGGCCTGCAGCGAGTCTCGCTTCCACCTCAATTCGCGGCCGTCCAGCGTCGCCAGCAGATCGCCACGTCGGACGAGATCGCCGGGCGCGACGAAGCAGTCTTTGAGTGTCGCGTCGAAGGGCGCCGCCACGAAACGTTTGAAGCGGGGTTCGACACGCACGTCACAGGTTTCGCGGTGACGGAGCGGAACAAACATCGCGGCGATCAATGCAATCGCGACCGTCAACGCAATCACGCCGCCGCGTGATCGGACCGCTCGGCCGCTGCGACGAAGTAAATCGGTTGAACGACGCTGATCGTGCGAGTGCAACACCGCCCCGAGTGACGGACCGGCCGCCTCGAAGAACTGTCGCATCGGCTGGACGGGTGATTCGGAATCCAAGATCGCCAGAAAGACGGCACGCGTGTCTCTGGCTTCATCGACCAGCGGCACGGCCAGGACGCTGGCGGCATGTTGACGCGCCAATTCGCCGACGCTGCGTGACGCATCCAGTTCGGTTGCTGTCGGGTCGACGATCGAGAGGGACCCTTGCATCAACGTTTCGTCCATGGCGTTTTCGATGGACCGTGTCTGGGCGGTGGTCGAGTCGATGCGAGTCGAATCGCTGAGTGCCACCAATCGGCAACTGCCCGCCCCCGACGCCGCGATTCCGATCGCCGCACGGCAAAGATTCCAGTGATCGGCCAGTTCTGTGACGATCACCTGACAGGCTTCGTTGCGAGTTTTGGAATTCAATGCACGGGTGAGTAGTTCGACCGTGGCGGCGGCATGGGACGCGACGACGGACTGTAGGCCCAGGCGATGTTGAAGGTTCCAGATGGCGAACTGTTGGGCCAGTGTTTGGACCGATCGGGTGAAACCGTGCAAGTCCGCAGGCAACGTTGCGATCAAGCCCAGCGCATCGGACCGTTGCCGCCCGGTGTCAATCGGCATGGCCAGGATGACTCGTTCGGGCTCAAGTTGTCGGCGGGAATGAATCTGGCCGCTGAGGGCAGATTGGTGACAGATCGAAATCAATTGCGTCCGTTGGAACTGGGACCGTTGTTCGGCCGGGTCGATTCGCAAATGATGGAGTCGCTGCGACTCGTCGTGTGCGTTCGGCTCAAGACGCACCACTGCAACAATGGTGGAGAGTTCGTCGAGACGTTCCAGCAGGATCTGGTCGGCTTCCTGGAGTGTATCGGCCGAATGAAAAGGAGACACGGCCGGTGGATCGGCGGTCGGATCGACGACGTCGGGCGGCGTCGCGTCTACGCGGGTCGGCGGCGTCTCAAGCGGGACCGTTTCGTGCGTGACGGCGCTCACCAGAATGGGTGCAGCGGCGCCTGATCCGGCGTTGGCGATCTCGGTCGACACGGCAAATCAATCCTTCAATTGGATCGTGCAGCGGGCACCGCTGCGTAGGGTTCCGTCCGGATTGCTGATTGCAATTTTGACCAAGACGGTTCCGCTTTCGGCATCGGTGACCGGCGAGATGTAGTGGACCAGGCCCGAGATGGATTGCCCCGATTCGGTGAATTGAAGTTCGATTTCTTGGCCGCTGGTCAGCTGTTCGGCTTGGGGGCCGAGAAGTGAAAAATTGGCCAGCAGCGTGTCCAGCTGAACGAGCGTGACGACGTCGGGTTTATTGGGCGCGACGAATTCACCGGGTTCTTTATGAAGTTCGGTCACGACTCCGCTGACCGGGGCCTGGATCACGCGTCGCTTCATTTGCGTGAGCAATCGTTGGTGTTCCAAACGACGCGTTTCCATTTCTTCGACGACGCTGCGAAGATTGGCTTGGGCAACTTGGTGTTCTTTTGCTGCGCGTTGCAATTCGGCTTGGCGGGCGTGTCCGGACTGGCGCAGCGATTGGAGTTTTTCCAGCCGTTGGGAGGTCAATTCGACTTCCGCCCGCGCCGCATCGAGCCGTCCTTCGGCGTTCATCTGCTGTTTGGCGACCTCCAACTGGGCCAAGTGGACTTGGCTGTTGAGCCGCAGCAATGGCTGGCCTTGCTCGACGGTCTGGCCCTGCCGGACCAACACTTCGGCGACGGTCCCCGTTTCGTCCGATGCCACTTCGATCGTCCGAATCGGCTCGGTGTATCCCAGCACCTCGGTGGCGAGGGAATCCCGACATGACAGTGCGATGATCGCGATCAAAACGGATTGGAAGGAGCGAATTCGCAGCTCAGATGGGAGGTGGCAGAGTTTCATGGCGTCGCGTGAAGCACGAATGGAGACCGGGAAAACAAAGGCGGGCGGCAAGAATCACTTGCTCTGGGCAAGCTTAGGTCACCAATAAGCAGGCAGCGCCGAGAAAGTCGCTCCCGTGAGAGGCGAGGGCCGGAAGTCGCAGGAGGCTGGATACCAACCTGCGCCGGTGTGCAGGCTTCAGCCGCCCGTCTTGCTGCTTCGCAGCGCGGCACCTAGGGAACGGTGTTGGGCGCCGACCCGATCGGTTCGATTTGTAGCAGCGTGCCGGTCGCCCGCTTCAGCCGTGACGTGCTGAGCGTGTAGTCGATTTGTGCCCTGGCGAACCCGACTTCCTCCACCAGCAAGCGGTCTTGGGCATCGAGCAAGTCCTCCAGCAGGGAGTTGGCGGAATAGCCGTCTCCGGGCAGTTCACGCCATCGATTGGAGATCAGTTCGACGTATTGCTGTGCGGAAACCATCGCCACGTAGCGTGCCCCGAGTTCTCGGTGGCTGGTTTCGACTTCGCGCACCGCCGCGGCGACCTCGGCATGGAGTTTGGCGATGGTTTCACTTAACCGACTGGCAAGTTTACGGAGTTCTGCTTGACGGCGAAGGATGTTGGCCTTGGCGGCGCGGCGCTGCAGCGGCACTTCAAACCGCAGCCCGGCGCTGTAGCTCGGTTCGCCGACGCTGAACTGGTCGACCCAGGCACGGCCGATGTCTTGGCTGCCGCGCAGTCCGCTGAAATAGGTTTCCAACACCAAGTCCAGCATGGGCAGCAATTCGTTTTGAGCGACGTTCAAACGCACCCGTGCGGTATCCAGCTCGCGCGCGACTTCATTCATTTCGCTCCGCTGTTGCAGGGCCGTGACGACGGCGTCTTCCAGCGACACGGGGACCAGGGCCAGCGAGGGGGGGCGCACCGGGATGATCTCCGCCGTTTTGTCGCCGGTCAGCTGGGGAGAATTGACCAGCATGCGGAGCTGATCTTCGGCGTTTCGGATCGAAGTCACCGCGCGGGCAAGTTCGGAGTTTCTTGTGGCGACGGCGGCTTCGGCGCGTTTGAGTTGACTTTGCAAGGCATCCAAACCCTGTCGCTGTTCCAGCCAATCGTGAATCGACTTGGCTTGATTGAGGTGGCGGATCCGCAACAGCAGCGAGGCACGCTGGTAATACAGGTTCCACATGGATTCCTGGACGGAAAGCAAGTGGTTTTGGATCGCGGTGGTGGCGGCTTCGCTTGCGATTTGGGTGTCAAGCTTAGCCAACACGATCAGGCTGCGATTGAACGCCCGGCCGGCTCCGTTGAGCAGCGGTTGATTGAAGCTGAGTGTCAGTCGGGAATTGCCTTGGTTGTTCGGCGTGAAGAATTGCGAACTACTGTCGCGCAGCCCGATCTGTTGTCCGATCTCAAACTCGGCTCCGGTTTGAAGTTTGCGCCGCAGGCCGCCGGAGAAAGAAAAATCTTCTTCTCTCAAGCGGTCGACGTTGCTGCCCGCATCGAGGTCGCTACCGGTGGGGACGCTGGTGCGCAAGAATTTTGATTCGACAAAGGCGGTCGGATCAAAATCGGCGGCCGCGCGAGTGATGCCGGTTCGAGCGATGCAGATGTTTTCGTTCACCGCCGAGATGCGATAGCTGTGTCGCAGGGTCTCAAGGATCAGGCTGTCGCCATCGACGACGATCGAGGACGACGACAATTCAAACGGCGCCGTCGCGGTAGTTTCCCACCACGGTCGAAAGTTGTCCGCAATCGGTGAGCCGTCGGCCTGGGACTTCAAAAACTGGCGTACCGATTCGGGGGAAAGCGGCTTGTCGGTGTCGGACTTGGCGATCGAAGTTTCGTTCAACCACTCGTCCGGCAACGCACCAACCGTCAACGGAGGTGGTTCCGCACCCGAGTCGGTTGACGCTGGGGCGGAGTTTTGGGCCACGCGGATGCCGTGCTGCGCTTCGCCGCCGACAACCGGTTCGGCGAAAACCTCTGTCAGTTCCGGCGATGGATCGAGGCTTCGCGGCGTCTGTGCCGGTGGCGCAGAGAGCCACGATGGCAAATCGTCCGTTTGCGCACCGGCCGATCCGGCGACCAAGCAGCAGGTCGCGATCGCGATGTAGCGTTTGCAAACGGTTCGATTCATGGAACACTCCGTCCGTGGAGTTGATGGCGCGGGACACGTTAATCGATCATCGGTTCGAATGACCGTCGTTGGCTTGTGGCAGATGCCACAAGCCGGCCGCAATTCGGACTCGGTCACGCATCCTCGGAATGAAAGGCAAGCTCTACAAGACTCGTCCAAACGGCTCAATCGTTACGCCTTGCCTCGGCGTTGTCGCCGTCTCGGCTTCATCGGCGTCTCTCCGACAATCTCTGGCATAGGGTAGGGGTGAATGGATCAGTTTCTCATCTGAAATGTCGGACCTAGGAAGTGCGCTGGCGTAAACGAAAATCAATTGTCGACTCAAGTGTCGTTCGTTCTACCGGGTACCTGCTTGATGCTGCTGTGTTGGAAAAGCGTCTGTTGTTCAGCGCCACCCCGATGGTGCCCGCCCCGGTTGACGGTGTCCCCTCAGATCCCGAGTTGGCCGCACCGATCGTCGAACTGAATTTCTCGGACACGGCATCAACTAACGATCCGTCAGGCAGTTCGAGTGGTGATGCGGAACAGGACGAACAAGAGCGACGGCGATTGGAACTGGTCTTCGTCGACGCGGGCGTCCAAGATTATCAACAATTGATCGCCGATCTTCGCAGCGGCAACGAGCACGCCGACTTGGAGATCTATCTGCTCGACGCGACGCGCGACGGTGTTCGTCAGATCGGCGAGATTTTGGACGGATACGCTGATGTCGATGCGATTCACGTGCTATCGCACGGCAACGACGGCAAAATTCGCCTCGGCAACACCGTGCTCGACGATCGAAATCTGGCCGGATACGCGGGCGAATTGGCCGGCTGGGCAGGCTCGCTGAGCGATGACGCGGACTTGATGTTGTATGGCTGTGAGCTGGCCGAGACGGTCGACGGCAGGACAATGCTTGAGGCGCTCGCGGAATTGACCGGTGCGGACGTCGCCGCGTCGATCGATGACACCGGCAGCAACTCGCTCGGCGGCGACTGGGACTTGGAGTTTGCGACCGGACGGATTGAATCCGATCCGATCCTTGCCGAATCCTATCATGCGACGTGGAGCGGATTACTTGCGACGCCGGAAATCGCGACCACGGGTGAAAGACTTGTCAATTCGCCGGCGACAGGGAATCAATCGATCCTCAACCCACACCAGTCGGTTGCGGTTGATGGACTGGGCAACAGCATCGTCACCTGGATCGATTACAGTGCCGATCTGAGCGGATCGGCCGTGATGGCGCAGCGATTTGATGCTTCGGGGGCAAAGCTGGGCGGGCAATTCCAGGTCAACGTCGACACCGCCGGGGATCAGACCTTGCCGGTCGTCACCGCAGACGCCAGTGGGCGATTCGCGATCGCTTACGTTTCCGGCGATGCAGACGGAACGGGCATTTACGTCCGCCGATACGACGCCAGCGGAGCAGCCATCGATTCCGCGGATGTTCTGGTCAACGCGGGTTCGGAATCGGGCAACCAAACCAACGTCTCCATTGCAAGTAATAGCGCCAACCAAATCGTGCTGTCGTGGGAAAGTAGCGGGGCGACCGAGGGCATCTATGCCCGCAATTTCGACTACACCTCCACGCCGGCTGGGAACGCATTGTCCACGACATTGCTGACCGTTGACTCCGCATCCTCCGCGACGGACGCCGTGATCGACATCAACGAGGGCGGACGATTCGTCGTGCTCTGGAAGGATGGCTCAAGCTCGTACGCTCGCAAGTACGATTTCGGGTCGGGGACGGCGTTGAATTCGCGTCTCGACGTCAACTACCTGGGGGCGAATGACCGGCAGTTGGCGATCGCGGTCAAGCCGAACAACGATTATCTGATTGTGTACCGCGAAGACAATTTCTTGGGACTGGGAATCTGGACCCGAACCGTGCAAGATGACGGAACATTGGATTTCCCGGACCACATCATTTCGGTCGGTTCTGCGGAAGCGCCTTCGATCGCGATGGATGCTGCAGGCAACTATGTCATCAGCTACACGCAGCTGGACGGCAGCGGTATGGGAGTGAAGTACATCTCCTTTGACGCGACCGATTTTCAGATCGGCGGGGTTGAATCGGTCAGTCAATCCACGTCCGGATCCCAAATCAACGCCTCCGTAGCGATGCACGATCTGGACAACTTCGTCGTGGTGTGGAGCGGTCAAGGGGACCAACCAGGACAAGTCGACTCGGCGGGCGTCTTCGCCAGACAGTACGGAACGGCCGTCGTGGCAAACACGGCTCCCATCGCAGACCTGACCGCCGGCGCCCCCTACACGATCAACGAAGGCGACTCGCTGTCGCTGGACGGTTCCAATTCCTCCGATGCCAACGGGGACACGTTGACGTTTGCCTGGGATTTGGACAACGATGGGAACTTTGGCGAAACCGACGAACCGACGACCGTCACGGCGAGTGTCGATTCGGCGACACTGGCCAGTTTTGGAATCGACGACGATGGGACCTATACCATCGGGTTGCGCGTCGACGATGGAAACGGCGGTGTCACGACCCAGACCACCACCGTCACGGTCAACAACACGGCACCCGCACTGATCGCCACCGGCAACGCCTCCGTCGCCCAAGGTGCGACGTACACGTTGAATCTCTCCGCCAACGATCCCGGAGAGGACACGCTCACTGGATGGCGGATCGATTGGGGCGACGGAACGATTACGACGCACGCGGGAACCGCCACCAGTGTCACGCACACCTACAGCATCGCCGGGCTGACGCACAATCTTCTCGTTTCGGCGGCCGATGAAGACGGAACTTGGTACAGCAGCGATCTTTTTCTTGGCGCTGAACTGGCCAATCCGGTCCATCGCTATGACGCCTTGACGGGAAACTTTGAACTCGGGATCGGCAGCGACGCGACGCTTGACGGTGGGATGGACGTGCTGGTCGGTCCCGACGGTCTGCTGTATGTCTCGGGATTCAAGACCGACAACGTTCAGCGGTTCAATCCTGACACGGGCGCATTGGTCGACGAGTTCATCGCCCCGGGTGCCGGAGGACTCAACTCCGCCGCGGGAATGGCGTTCGGCCCCGACGGGAACCTGTATGTCGCCAGTCATCAAAACGACCGAATCCTTCGCTTCAACGGCACCACCGGTGCCTTCATTGACATCTTTGTTGCCGATGCCAGCGGGGGGTTGCAGAAGCCGACGTTTATTAACTTCGGCAGCGACGGGCACCTGTATGTCGCCGGAAAAAGCTCGGACGACATCCTTCGATTCGACGGTACGACCGGAACCTTCATTGATGCGTTCATCACCAGCGGTCTTGCGGGCTTGAAAGATCCGCACGGATTCACGTTCGGAAGCGACGGGAATTTCTATGTCGCTTCGCTCGGCACCGACGAGATTCTCCGCTACGACGCCGCCGGCAATTTTATCGATGTGTTTGTCACTGCGGCTCTGGGCGGATTAGATCAACCGGCGGACATTGCGTTCGGCCCCGACGATAACCTGTACGTCGTCGGCTACGACAGTGACAATTTGCTGCGATATGATTCGAGTGGGAATTTTGTTGACCAATACCTCTCCGCAGCGGCGGGTCTGGACAAACCCCTCGGCTTGACGTTCTCACCGACTCATCAAGTCACCGTCACATCGGTCGCCAATACGATTCCGGTGGCGGCGTCGATGAACCAATCGAAGAACTACACCGAGGGTGACACGGGGGTTGCCCTGGACGACATCGTGGTCACCGATGCCGATAGTGGCGAGACGATCACCGCAACGCTGACGTTAAACTTGCCCGCGACCGGGGCGTTGACGACCGGGACGTTTGGCGCTGCGACCAGCAGCTACAACGTGGTCAGCGGGGTGTGGACCGTCACCGGCAGCGTCGCCGACGTCAATGCCGCCCTCGCCGCAGTCGCTTTCGCGCCGGCGACCGACAACGACATCGATTCTCAAATCACCGTCCGTATCAGAGACTCCTTGGGCGACGGACCACTCGACGGGCTGATTCAGTTGACCGTCACGCCACAGAATGACCCGGTCTTCATCGATCTGGATGGTGACAATTCGAGTGGCGCGTCCGGAACCGCATTTCATGCCGCGTTCGTCGAAGGCGGTGGCCCCGTTCTGATCGCGGATGCGTCTGATGCGTTGCTCACGGATATCGACAATTCGACGTTGGCTTCGTTGACTGCGACGATCACCAATGTTCTTGACGGCGTGGCGGAATCACTGTTGGTCGACACAAGTGGTACCAATATTGCGGCGTCCTTCACGGGCGGAACCTTGACGCTCAGCGGTGTCGACTCCGTCGCGAACTACCAGCAGGTGTTGCGAACCCTGCGCTACAACAATACATCGTCGGATCCTGACCCGACGACCCGGACGATCAGCGTGGTCGCCAATGATGGATCCATGGACGGCAACGCTGCCAACGCGTCTGTCGCAGTGTCGACCGTCAACGATGCTCCCGCCATCGGCGTTCCCGGCATGCAACTGCCTGGCGAAGACCAACTCTGGCAGATCAACGGAATCAGCATCAGTGACAACGACATCGGAAACGCAGTCATGCAAGTTGCGTTTGACGTTCTCCGCGGCGACCTGATAATCGATGTGAATGTTCTCGGCGGGGTGACATCCTCTCATGTGGTCGGCAATGGCGGGTCATCGGTCCAGGTCAATGCGACGTTGGCTCAGATCAATGCGACGCTGGCGGCCGCGGGTGGGTTGAGCTATCGGGGCGACGCGAATACCAGTGGCCCCGACACGCTGACGATTGCAGCGACCGACTTCTTGACGGCGACTGTTGAAACGGTCGGCATCAATGTGTTGCCGATCAACGACGTGCCAGTCGCCGGTGGCGATCGTTATACGATGGATCCCGACGGCACATTGTCGGTCGGACCGGGGGGCATCCTTGTCAACGACATGGATGTCGATGGCGACACGATCACCGTCGTACCGATCAGCGGGCCGTCCTCTGGAGCGTTGACACTCAACGCCGATGGATCGTTCCAGTTCACTCCGGTGGCTTCATTCTCGGGAATCGTCACCTTTTCCTATGCCGTGACCGATGGAGTCGCGACAAGTGCTCCGGCCACGGTGGTGATCGAAGTGTCACTGCCGATTCGGCCCGCCGACATCCAAAGCTCGAGATCGACTCCTGAGACCGCGTCGTTGCCCGAAGAACCGCCGGCCGAGGAGGAAAGTGATCAGGACGAGGACAAGGACGATGTCTTGGCTGAGGTTTCCGCCACCGAGGCGGGAGTCGATGTTCCAATGCTGTTCACACCCAAGGGGCAAGTCCAAGCCGCTGAGGACGACGTCGTGGCCCAGGAGATGCGCGGACAACGAGTGCTAAACCAGACCGATGTGGTTGGAGACGGCGAGCAGAGCCCCACCAGTTCAGGCAGCGAGAGCCACAGCGGCGCCAGTCGGCGCCCCAATGAGTCATCGCGGGGCCGCATCTCCGTGGGAGAGATCGCAAGGTTCGATAGCAAACTGCTGTGGAATGACATGGAGGACCTGGAACAAGAACTCAAGCAAGGCGACAGCACGCCGTACATCTTCGCCGGTTCATTCGCCGGGGTCTCCAGTGCACTTTCGGTTGGCTACGTGATGTGGACCGTCCGCGGCGGGCTGCTGGCGACGAGTTTGTTGGCTCACCTGCCGGCGTGGAGTTTCGTCGACCCGTTGTTGGTGCTCAATGAGTTCGAGGAAGACCGAGACGGCGAGGACGATTCGTTGGAAGAGATGCTGGATAAGAGCGAATCCCCAAAAAAGGAATTACAGAAGACCTGCCCGGAAGCTTTCTCGCTTCGCACGGAACCCTTGATGAGGAGGAGTGATTGACGCGGACAATCAGAAGCATCCTTTCAATTGATTTCTTCGTGACCAAGTTCTCGAACATTTCTCACTCACGCCGAAGTATCTGACTTACGTTTCTAGAGACGTGTCCCCCTACAAAATTCCGGCTCTCCCAAGATTCCGCCATGCCCTGGCCCGGTCGCAAACGAAAGAACGAGTCTTCGTTGGTGGGCCGAGGCAGGCATCTGCTCGACGCTGCGGTGTTGGAGAAGCGTTTACTCTTCAGCGCGACGCCGATCGCGCCGCCGGTTGAGGTGGCGAGTTCGGGGTTGGATGCGGAACAGCCACTTGCAGTCGATGTCACCTCTTCCGACACGGTGGCCGACGGCAGCAACGGCGCGCAATCGGATCATCAGTCGCAACAATCCCGTCGTTTGGAACTGGTTTTCGTCGATGCGGGAGTTGAGGATTACCAACAACTGCTCGACGACTTGCGATCCGATCGCGTAAACGCGGACTTGGAAATCTATCTGCTCGACGGATTGCGGGACGGGGTCGACCAGGTCGGCGAGATCCTCTCCGGCTACACGGACGTCGATGCCGTCCACTTCGTCTCCCACGGCACCCAAGGCCAGTTCCAGCTGGGCAACACTTGGCTTTCGATCGACAACCTGGATGGTCACGCGGGCGCAATCGCCAGCTGGAACGACTCATTACGGGATGGAGCCGACCTGTTGATCTACGGCTGTGACCTGGCGGCCAGCGACGACGGTCGGGCGTTGGCCGAAGCGCTGGCAACACTCTGCGATTGCGACGTGGCGGCCAGTGATGATGACACGGGACACGCCATCCTCGGTGGCGACTGGGACTTGGAGTTTGCCACGGGCACGATTGAAACCGACGTCGCGTTCAGCCTCGATGTGCAACAGAATTGGGGGCACTTGTTGGACGTGACGGTCGGCAACACGGCAGTGTTTACAACGCCCAGTTTCACGGGCAGTGATAGTACATCATTTGACGTCGGCTCCGGGACCGATCAACTGTTGTTGGTGAGTGTTTCCTTTGGGGAAGACAAGGGAAATGAGGTGGCAAACATCACCTTCGACGGGGTCGGATTGACAAAAATCGGCGAGCGGCAAGATGCCGACAAGGCACGCGTCGAAATCTGGGCGTTGGTCAATCCTGCCAGCGGCAACCAAACGTTGAACATCACGTACTCCGGGACCGCTCACGAAGGTGCCGTCGTCGGCGTGATGTCGTTCAATGATGTCGATCAGTCCACGCCGCTGGGGGTGTTCGCATCGGCACAGGGCGACTCGAGTGGCCAATCCGTCGCGGTCGCGACCGCTCCAACGGATATCGTGTTCGGCGTGTTGGCATACAGCGACAGCAACGATCACGAGTTCACGGCGGTTAACGGCAGCGAGCGTTGGGAAACGTTTGTTGGAAAAACGAACGCAACCGCATCGACGCAATCGGTCGCCGGAACGCTGTCTGTCAACGCCCAGTGGTCGACCAGCAACAACAGCACCTGGGTCGCAGCAGGCGTCTCGATCAAGTCAGCCACGGTCAGCGGTGCGCCGTCGATCAGTGGTCTCGCCGGCGACACGCTGAACTACAACGAAGACGATGCGGCGACCGTGATCGAACAAGGTGGCAACGTCGCCGTGATCGACGGAGACTCGACCGATTTCAACGGCGGCGTCTTGCAGGTGTCGATCACCTCCGGAGGTGCCAGCGATGAAGACGTGCTCGGCATCCGCAATGAAGGCAACACGGTCGGGCAAATCGGTGTCTCTGGCAGCGACGTCACCTACAACTTCGGAGCCGGTGCCGTCACGATCGGGTCGTTTTCTGGCGGAAGCGGTGGTAACGAACTGATCGTTTCACTCAACAGCAATGCGGACGGAGAAGCGGCCGAAGCTCTGATCGAAAACATCACCTACCTGAACACCGACACCGATAACCCAACGACATCATCACGGACGGTTTGCTACACGCTCTACGATGGCGAGGGCGGGCGCAGCGCCGACCATAACACCACCGTCAACGTCGCAGCGGTGAACGACGCGGCGACGTTAGCTGACATCGCCGGTGACGGGTTCGCCTACATCCAGGGTGCCGGTGCCTTGCTGATCGACCAAGGCGGTGATGCGGTAGTGGCCGACGTCGATTCAAGCGACTTCGATTCGGGTAGCTTGTCGGTTTCGATCGTCGCCGGAAACGATGCCAGTGAAGACGTGCTGGCGATTCGTAACCAGGGGACGAATCCGAGTGAAATCAGCGTCGTCGGCTCCAACGTCTTCTACAACTTCGGTGCCGGATCGGTGTTGATCGGGACCTGGGCCGGCGGCAGCGGCGGCGCAGACCTGGTCGTGACCCTGAATTCATCCGCCGACGCGGCAGCGACCTCTGCCTTGTTGCGGAACATCACGTATGAGAATACCGACACCGTCGCCGCGACCACGGGAACACGCACGATTCGCTTTACCGTCAATGACGGCGATGGGGCGGTCAGTTTGGATCACGACGCCACGGTCAACGTCGTTCAAGGTGCCCCGGGAGGCGTCTTAAGCGGTTTGGCGTTGTGGTTGAGGGCCGACGCCGGTGTCACCATCGGTTTGGGCGGGGTCAGTCAATGGGAAAATCAGGTCGTCAATGCGACTCTGCCTGATCTTCAACAGGCGATTTCCACCCAACGTCCCGATCTGATCACGTCCGGATTGAACTTCCACCCGATCGTCTCGTTCGATGGCATCGATGATCACTTGGCGGACCTGTCCGTATTAGGATCCGACCTCTTCGGGACCGATTCCGCCTCCCTTTTCCTGGCCGGAAGCACGAACGCTTCGGGCGGAGTGATGTTGCAATGGATTGACACGCTCAGCAACCGCGTGAATCTCGAAGATGACATTCGATTTGATTTTGGCGATCTGACGAATGATCAATTGAACGCTTCATCGCCGAGTGCGGGATATCACATCATCAACGCCCAAGCGACGCCCGGCAGTCCCGCCGGTCTGAGCATCAACATCGATGGTCGGCAAACCGCATCAGGAAATGCAAGCGTCAACGCTCCACTGGACAACACTCAATTCGGGCAATTCTTTCTGGGCGAGTATCCAGGCGGTGGATTTAACGATGATCTGGACGTCGGCGAAGTCGTGATCTTTTCGTCGGACCTCAACATGATCGACCGACTGAAAGTGAATTCCTATCTCGCTATCAAATATGGTCTCACGCTCGATCAAACGACCGGCACAAGCTACTTCGACTCCACGGGGTCGGCGATTTGGAATTCGGCAGCGAACTTGGGATTTGATCATGACATCGCCGGAATTGGCCAAGACAACGCCTCATTACTTGCTCAGAATCAATCACGTTCGATCAATGCCGATGCGATCGTGACTGTGTCTGGGGCATCGAACCAAAACGACCGCGAGTTCCTGATCTGGGGAAATGATGACGGCGCGTTGGGTGAGGTCGCTGGTGAGCCGGCGGGAATCGCGAACCGGCTCGCACGAATCTGGCGGGTCCAGGAAGCGGGTGACGTCGGCACGACCACGATCTCGTTTGACCTGAGCGGATTGAGTTACACCGGCACCACAGCGGCCGATTTTAATCTGATCATTGATAACAATACCGATTTCAGTACTGGAACGACGTTGATGACAGCCACGGGCTACAACGCGGGATCGGGAATCGTCACGTTCACCGGCGTCAACCTGGCTGACGGGGACTACTTCTCGCTCGGGACGTCACTGCCGGTCAACACAGTTCCGACGATCAACAATCTGGCCGGCGACACGCTCAATTACAGCGAAGGCGATGCGGCGATGGTGATCGAACAGGGGACGAACGTTGCGGTCACCGATGGCGACTCGGCGGACTTCGACACGGGCAACCTGACCGTGTCAGTTTTTGCCGGGGGGGATGCCGCCGAAGATATTTTGGCCGTCCGCGATCAAGGACCCGGCGTGGGCAACATCCGTGTTTCCGGCAGCAGTGTCTTGTATGACTTTGGCGGCGGTCCGGTCGTGATCGGAACGTTCACCGGCGGCAGCGGCGGGGCGGATTTGGTGGTCACGTTCAACGCCAACGCCACAGCGATCTCCAGCGACGCGTTGATCGAGAACATCACCTACCGGAATAGCGACACCGACCACCCCACCAATACGTCGCGAACCATTCGTTTCACACTCAATGATGGCGACGGCGGCACCAGCGTCGCGCACGATGTAACGGTGAACGTAGCCGCGGTCAACGATTCGCCGGCGTTCAGCGGCCTTGACCAGACACCGACGTTTGTCGAAGGTGGGGCGGCGGTGATCTTGGACAACAACGCCACCATCGCGGATGCGGAACTGGGGGCGGCCGACGACTTCAGTGGGGCAACCGTGTCGTTGGTGCGAAACGGCGGCGCCAACGCCGACGACGTGTTTGACGGCAGCGGGACGCTTGGTCCGTTGGTTCAGGGCGGCAATCTGGTTGTCGGGGCGACCACCATCGGAACCGTTACCACGAACAGCGGTGGTCTGTTGGTGCTGACCTTTAACAGCAACGCCACCGCCGCACGTGTGAACAGCGTCCTGCAGCAGATTACGTACGCCAACAGCAGCGTCATGCCGCCGTCGAGCGTTCAAGTTGGCTTCACCTTTGACGACGGAAATGCAGGCGCCCAGGGCAGCGGCGGTGCATTGACTGACCTTGGTTCGGTCACGGTCAACCTGACGTCGGTCAATACGTCCCCGACGATCGATCTGGACGCGAACAACTCAAGCGGTGCGGCCGGTGCCGACTTCGACACGACGTTCACCGAAGGCGGCGGGCCGGTCGCGATCTCCGACTCGGCCGATGCGGTACTCGCCGATATCGACTCGCCTAGTCTGACCCAGTTGTCGATCGTGATCAGCAACCTGCTCAACGGTACCAGCGAAACACTCTCGGCGGACACCAGCGGTACTTCCATCACCGCCACCTATGCCGCCGGCACGTTGACGCTTTCCGGAACCGACACGGTCGTCAACTACCAGCAAGTCCTGCGAACGATTGCCTACAACAACACCTCGGCCAACCCGGACGCGACCACTCGGCTGATTCAATTCGTCGCCCATGACGGTGCAGCCAACAGTAACGTGGCAGCGGCTCGCGTCGACATCGTAACCGTCAATGACGCGCCGACCGCAGCGGGCGACAACTTTGTCACCCAAGTCGGGAAAATACTGACCATCGGTGCCGGTGGGTTGCTCGCCAACGACTTCGATTTGGACGGAAATGCGTTGACGGTGATTCCTGTCTCGGGCCCGATCACGGGGACACTGACACTGGCCGCCGATGGGTCGTTTCAGTTCACGCCGGCGGCAAACTTCACGGGATCGATCACGTTTACCTACGCCGTGACCGACGGCATCGCAACGAGCACGCCGACGACCGTCACGATTCAAGTCGCCAAGCCCAACGACTTCAGCGAGGTCACACCGGCAGAGATTTTGAGTGCCGGCCCCGACCCAGAACCTGAGCCGGAGACATTACCGGAGCCGCCGGCCGAAGAAGAGGATATCGAGAGTGACGATGAATCAGAACTCGCCACGGCAATCATTCCTGACACAAGTCTGAACCCGGATGCTCCGTTGGTCTTCACCGGAGGCGTGGTCATTGAGACGACGGATGACGAAATCTTGACGCTCAGCATCATGCCCAGCAGCACGCCGGACCTGACCGATGCCGTCCAGGAATCGGAGCGAATCGCCAGTTTGTCCGACAGCCACGCTGACCAGGTCGGCCGCCGAGCCCGATCCGGATCAACCCGCTCAAGCGTTTCAATCCTTGGGATCGCCAAATTCGACAGCAAGCTACTTTGGGGCGACATGGAGAATCTGCAGGACGATATCAAACAATCGGATATCGCGCCGTACTACTTTGCAGGGACGTTCGCGGGATTCTCCGGTGCACTTTCGGTCGGCTACGTGATGTGGACCGTTCGTGGTGGTTTGTTGGCGACCAGCTTATTGGCTCATTTGCCGGCCTGGAGTTTTGTCGACCCACTGCTTGTCCTGAGTGAATTGGACGATGACGACGACACGGACGATGACTCTTTAGAAGAAATGTTGGACAAGACCGAAAAAGAACGAGAGAACAACGGACCGGTTGAGACGGAGGACCAGACGGTGCTTCCACCAACGGCATCCGGGGAAACCGTTATATGAATTTTTTGAGACTGAACGCCAAAACGCGTATCTCGCTCGGCCTGGTCTGCATGCTGCTGTCGGTGCTGTCCGGAGCGATGATGCTGGGACTGGTGCCCGAACGCGAGTCGGCGATTCGTGAAGGACGCGGTAGTCTTTGCGAAACGATCGCGCTGACCAGTTCGGAATACATCTCGTACGGCGAGACCCGTCGCTTGGACCAATTGCTCGAAGCGGTGGTCGAGCGAAACGGTGATGTCGTTTCCGCTGGTGTTCGCCGGGCCAACGGAGATTTGGTGTCGGTGTTCGGTCATCACGAAGCGGTCTGGCCGAAAGATGAATCAAATCGGTCGACCGACACGCACGTGCGAGTGCCGATTCGCAGCGGCAGGGACCGCTGGGGAGCGGTGGAGTTGTGTTTCCGGTCGTTGCATGACGACAGTTGGATGGCAACGTTTACCGACCCTTGGATGCTGCTGACCGGATTCGTCTGCCTGGCGAGCTTTCTGCTGTTTCAGCTCTACTTGAAAAAGATGCTGGCCCACTTGGATCCCTCCAAAACGGTTCCCAAACGTGTTCGGACGGCACTCGATAATCTCGCCGAAGGTCTGCTGGTGTTGGATCGACAGGGGCGTGTCGTCTTGGCGAATCAGTCGTTCGCCGATTGGGTTGGCAGCGAAGCCGACAAGCTGTTGGGCAAAAAGGCGGATGAGTTGCCCTGGAACCTGGATCACCTGGAAGGCTCGCCGTGGCACGAAGCGGTGACCTCCGAATCGGTGGTCTCGGGGGGCATGATCGAACTGAAACAACCCGGGCAACCGTCTCGGACGCTGATCGCAAACGCCTCGCCCGTGCAGGGCAGCGAAGGCAAGTGTCGTGGCGTGCTGGTCAGTTTCGATGACGTGACTCAACTGGAGGAAACCAAACGTGATCTGACCGTCGCCAAACGCGCCGCCGACGATGCCAATCGCGCCAAGAGCGAATTCTTGGCACGTATGAGTCACGAAATTCGAACACCGATGAATGCCATCTTGGGCTACACCGACGTGCTGCGTCGCGGGTTCGACACCTCCGTGACCGATCGCCAGGAATACCTGGACACGATTCATGGCAGCGGCGAACACCTGCTCGCGTTGATCAACGACATCTTGGATTTGTCCAAGGTCGAATCCGGGCAGATGGAATTGGAACTCGGCCCCTGCTCGCCGTACAAATTGATCAAAGAAGTCGTTTCGTTGCTCCGCAGCAAGGCCGACGAGAAAGGCATCTCGCTCAAATTCCGCAATGAAGGTCTATTGCCCAAGACGATGCAGGGCGACTCGGTTCGCCTGCGGCAAGCGATCATGAACCTCGCCGGCAATGCGATCAAGTTTACCGAACAAGGCGGTGTTGAAATCGTCGCGCGAATCGATCAAGACGCGTCCAAGCGACGAAGCGACAAGAACCTGGTCTTGGCGATCGACGTCACCGATACCGGGATCGGGATTTCGCCCGAAGCCCAAGCCAAGGTGTTTGAGCCGTTCGCCCAAGCGGACACGTCGATCACTCGGCGATTCGGCGGCACCGGGCTCGGGCTGGCGATCAGCAAACAACTCGCCGAGGCGATGGGCGGCGATATTTCGCTGGTCAGCACACCGGGCGAAGGCACCACGTTTACGATTCGAATCACGATCGGAAGCGCCGACGAACTGGAATTGGTCGACCCCGCCGACCAGGCCGAGGCCGAAGAGGAATCCGCGTCGGGCAAAGCCAAGGTGCGACAGTTGCCGCCCTGCAAGATCCTGGTCGCCGACGACGGTTCGCCCAACCGAAAACTGTTGCAGTTGGTGCTCGGCCAAGCCGGCGCCCAAGTTGTCGCGGTGGAAAACGGCCAGCAGGCCATCGACGCGACGAACGAACAATCATTCGACATCATCCTGATGGACATGCAGATGCCGGTGATGGACGGTTACACCGCGACGCGCCAGTTGCGTTCCTGCGGGTACAGCAAACCCATTTTTGCCTTGACCGCCAACGCGATGCAGGGCGATCAGGAAAAGTGCTTCGATGCGGGCTGCAGCGGGTTCTTGTCCAAGCCGATCAAAATCGATCATCTGCTGGAAACCTTGGCCGAGGAACTCGGAGACGAACCGCGGGCAGTAACCACCCAGGCCACGCAGGCCGATGAGTGCACGGCCGATGAGTGCACGGCCGACGAGTCGCAGTCCATGCCCTCACCGGAGCGTGATGCGGTCGACCCGCCGGTCGAGACCGCCGCCGAAGACGAAGGGAGAATCACGTGCAGTTATCCCCTGGATGATCCCGACTTCTTGGAAATCGCCCAGGACTTTGTCGATGCCTTGCGTTCGCGATTGCCCCAGCTCGATCTGCTGCTCGACGATGGTGACTTTGATGCCCTGGCTGCTGAATCACACTGGCTCAAAGGGGTCAGCGGAAGTGCGGGCTTTGAACAGTTCGTCGGTCCCGCTTATGCCCTCGAGCGACACGCCAAGGCCGGTGATGCCGCAGCTTGTCAGCAGCCGCTGAAACACCTGCACAACCTCGCCTCACGCATCGACCTGCCCGGTGACGTTGCCGATTCACCACTCGAGGCGATCGAGCCGAGCCGCCAGACACCTCGACAAGAGTCGCCGCCGCAAGACGTACCCACAGCAGTCGTTTCGGTGCCAGATGTTTCAAGCGAATCACCCGATCACCCCGAGCAGCCGATTCACTCCACGCTGCCGATGGATGACCCGGAGTACCGCGAGATCGTGATCGATTTCCTGCAGCGATTGGACGGGAAACTGTCGGAGATGGATGCTGCCATCGATCGGCAGCACTGGGACGACGTGGCGTCGCTGGCGCACTGGCTTCGTGGGACCAGCGGTTCGCTGGGGCTGCCGCAATTCAGTACACCGACGTTGGCCATGGAGCGATTCGCCGAGTCGGCTGATCCGCAGGCGACCCGGTTGATCATGCAGGATATCCAAGCAATCGCCGAGCGAATTGTGGTTCCGGTCGCTTGAGTGTGTCACAGCCGCTCGCGGTGGCTATAGCGTTGAATTGGAACGCACACCTTGTGACGCCCACGCACGTTTCTGTGCGGTGATCGTCGGACTTTCATTTTTTGTTCCTGCTGGCACAGCATGTGCGGAAAGCGATCGGTATAACCAGTTCTGCACTCGCCGACGTTTTTTTCACAAGGGACTCAACGATGGTTGCCCAACAAGATGTTTATACCCGGCCAATCAAAGACATCATGAACCGTGATGTCGTCACGATCAACGCGGCGGGGACGATTCATGAAGCGTTGATCTTGATGGAAGAAAACCGCGTCTCCACGCTTCCCGTCGTCGACAACGATGATCACTGTGTGGGAATTCTGTCGACGTCGGATTTGGTCGACATGACCCGCGATGTCGATGATGACGTCTACGAATTGGATCATGCCGATCCGGCCAGCCAACGGTTCTTGGTCGAAAAACTGATCCACAGCATGGGCAGTGAGTCGGTGCAATCGTTCATGAGCGAATCGGTTTCGACGGTGGACGCAAAGGCGACGATCATCAAAGCGGTGCGAAGAATGCTGAAGGATCAGATCCATCACTTGCCGGTGCTGGACGAGAGCGGCCGATTGGTCGGAATTGTCTCCACGATGGATATCTTGGGGGAGTTTGCAGACGCGTCCACGGAATAGTCTAATATTGGGTGTGTCCCACCCCTGTGAAAGCGATTTGGCGAGAACAGCTCTGCAATGCGAAATGAACTCGAAGAAGCCCTCCGACAACTGCATACGGCGCTGGAGTCGATCGAGACCCTGGAGCCCGATGAGGCGGAGCGGCTTCGTCGTGCCGTGACTGAGATTTCCAGCACCCTGGACGAACAGGAAGTCGACTCAGCGACACTGGCCAAACGGTTGCAGGAGCAAACCGATGCGTTTCAGGAGTCCCATCCCGTGCTGACCCAAACCGTCGGCCGGATCGCCGACATGCTGGCGCAGATGGGCATCTAAGGGACCTGTGGATTGATCAGATCCGGTGAATTCGTCAGAGATCGGGCGGTCATCAAATCGACGTCCCTGACGTACCAAGTGAAGAAATAGCCCTCACGCGTGGAGGAGGGTGACGTGACTTCAGGCGGGATTGATTTTGTCCACAACGGATTCGAACAAGCCGCCCGCCAAACGCGTTGTGACTCGTTCACCGATCTTGAGCTGTGAAGCATCGCTGATCGCGTCGCCGTCGCAGTCGCTGGTCACACTGTATCCTCTGGCCAGCGTGTTCAGCGGCGACAGCGCCGCCAGGCTTGCCGCGAGGGTTGCGACGTTGGACTTGGATTGCTGCAAGCGGCGATCGATCGCTTGCTTGGCCCGTTGATCGAGTTCATCGACCAACCGCGACCGCAGGTGCACCATTTCCATCGGCTTGGACATCGCCGGATGGTTGGCCAAGGCGTCCAGTGCAACCTGTCGCCGCTCGAGTTCGTATTGCATCACCCGATGAAGTCGGCGAGATAAATCGTTGACGCGTTGAACAATCCCCGACCGATCGGCGAAGACTTTCGTGGCGGCGTCGGTCGGTGTCAGGGCGCGAACGTCGGCGGCCAGGTCGGACAGCGTCACGTCGACTTCGTGGCCCACCGCCGACACCGTGGGGACGGGGCACTGGGCGATCGCACGCACGACCGCTTCTTCATTGAAACACCAAAGGTCTTCCAGGCTGCCGCCGCCGCGGGCGACGACGACGACATCCAGCTTGGGCCGCACCATCGCTGCGGCCTTCAAACCACGGACGATCGTTTCGGCGGCGCCACTGCCTTGAACTTGCGCCGGGATCACAAAAATCTCCGCGCCGATCATGCGGTTTTCCGCAGCGACCAGAAAGTCGTGCACCGCCGCGCCGCTGGGGCTGGTGATCACGCCGATCCGACGCGGATGACTCGGCAACGGCTTCTTGCGTTCATAGGAAAACAGTCCCTCGGCGTTCAGGCGTGCTTTCAATTTCTCGAAAGCCAACTGAAGCGTCCCGACGCCTTGCGGCTGGGCTTTGCGGACGACGATCTGATAGGTGCCACGGACGGTGTAGATTTCCAGCCCGCCGAAACACAGAATGGACTGGCCGTTTTCCAGATCGAACTTCAAACGCGATGCCACGTTGCGCCACATCACGGCACGAATTTGGGAGTCGTCATCCTTGAGCGTGAAATAGACGTGTCCGCTGCGTGGTTTGGCCACGTCGGTCACTTCGCCGGCAACCCACATCATCGGGAACGTGCCTTCGACGACCGCCTTGAGCTGATGGTTCAGCTCGCTGACGGAAACGGCTTGTGTCAGAGCGTCCGATTCGGATTCGAATGATTCATTCAACGTGTCGGCCACTCACCGGAGAAAACTTCCGTGGCCGGTCCCGTCATCATCACGTGATCGGATTGCTCGATCCACTCAAGCGTCAGATCACCGCCGAGCAAATGATTCAAAATCTTTCGCTCCGTGCGTCCGGCCAACACGCCGGCGACACAAACCGCCGAGGCGCCGGTTCCGCAGGCCCAGGTTTCGCCCGAACCGCGTTCCCAGGTCCGCTGACGAACTTCGGTCGGCGACAGGACTTCGACAAATTCGACGTTGATGCGGTTGGGGAACCGCGGGTCGGTTTCGATTTTCGGCCCCAACCCCAGGACCAACTCGTCGCTGGCTTCGTCGACGAAAATCACGCAGTGGGGATTCCCCATCGACACACAGGTCACTTCCAGTGTTTGGCCGGCGAATTCGACCGGGACGGCAATGACACGTTGGTCGTCGCGGGCGGTGGGGATGGTCGTCGGTACCTTGGGCCCGACCAATTCGGGGATGCCCATGTCCACCGTGACTTGATCGACCAGCCCGTCGCCGCCCACCGTAAGCGCCAGATCCAGCACACCGGCGCCGGTTTCGATTTTGAGGGCGTCCCGTTTGGCGATGCCGTGGTCGTAAACGAATTTGGCGACGCAGCGAATTCCGTTGCCGCACATTTCGCTTTCGCTGCCGTCGGCATTGAACATCTGCATCCGCGCGTCGGCGGAATCGCTGGGGCGAATCAGGATCAAACCGTCGCCGCCGACACCGAAGTGTCGATGGGCGATCTGGCGGGCCAATTCGGGAGCGTTTTCGGGGACGGATTGGGTAAAGCAATCGACGTAGACGTAGTCGTTGCCGGCGCCGTGCATTTTGGTGAATTTCATGACGGTCATGCTAAAACACCGACGCCAAAAAACAAACCGGGGTTCGCGGACGTGGCGTACGCTTCCAGCTTGCGAAAAGAGTGGAATTCGCAAGCTGGAAGCTTACGCCACTTGGGGGCCGCGGAAGGCGGCCAGGATCTTGCGGACGGCGAGCGGAAAAATCCCCAGCAGGGCGAACGCGATCGTCAGTTGCAGCAACTGGGAGGGGGCGATCACGGCGCTGACGCCTTCTTCGGCCAACACGCTTAAATTGGGGACCCGAGATCCGGCGTAAACGTAAACCACGGTTCCGGCCAACATCCCCAGCTGGCTGACCCACCAAAACGTCCTCACCCGGATCGGCGTCAGCCCCATCACCAGATTGATGACGAAAAACGGAACCGCAGGAATCAACCGCAGCGTGAACAGATAAAAGGCGCCTTCTTCGGCGAGTCGTTTCTGAAATGTTTTCATCGACGCCCCGTATCGCGACTCGACGGCATCACGCAGGAGATAGCGGCTACTGAGAAACGCGGCGGTCGCCCCGGCGGTGGAGGCGAAACTGACCAACACCAACGCGCGGGCGAATCCGAAATACCATCCATAAACCAAGGTCAGCGCCGCGGCCCCGGGCAGCGACAATCCGGTGACGGCGACGTAAACGCCGAACGCAATCGCATAAACCGCGACCGGATGCTGATCTTGAAACGCGCGGAGCTGAGATTCGCGTTGGGCGAGCGACTGCAGCGAAACCACGTCACGATACAGGAAGCCCAGCGTCAGGATCACGGCGGCTAAGATCGCAAACACGATCAGCTTCCATTTCGATCCCGACGGTTTCTCGGAAGGGTCGGCTGGCGTCTCGGGTTGGGGCATGGGGATTTGTGTCGGGGAGATGGTGCTGGTTGTTAGCGGCCGGTCGCGATAACGTTAGCCCGACGCGTCAGCGAGGGGCGCCGCGTGCCCCGTTGCTAACGCATGCGGGCTTAAATCGACAGGCCGCTCGCGCCGTTCCACTCACACCAACGGTTGTTTGTTAGCGACCGGTCGCGATGAAGAGAGCCTATCCCAGCCTATCCCACTGGAAACCGGAGATGTGTGTTGGCCCCGCTCGTCCGCCAATTCGATGCGATGGTCGGCTCCTGGCGGAACATGACCGCCGGTGGGCATTGGCCACTGTAGCTGGCCCGGAGTGCAATTAGCTACAATCACGCTTCCCCCTGCCAGAGGTCTTTGCCCATGAATCGTCGCGTTCCAACCGCATTGACACTTGCCGCTGCGCTCGTTCTCAGCATCGCGGCAACCCGGCACGCCGTCGCGGGAACACCGGTCTACGTCGGTGATGCCAAAGCCACGTTGGTTCCGATGCACACCATCGATCATTCGAGCTGGAACAAGTTGCTGGCAAAGTATGTCGATTCAGATGGTCGAGTCGATTACAAGCGGTGGCACGCTAGCGGACCAGATCAAACGTCGCTCGACGATTACCTGAAACATCTTTCCACCGCCTCGATCACCGCGGATGAAAAAACCACGCGCGCCCATCGGCTCGCGTTTTGGATCAACGCCTACAACGCATTGACCATCAAGGGCATTTTGCGTGAGTACCCGACGACCAGCATTCGCAATCACACGCCCAAGCTGTGGGGATATCACATCTGGCACGACTTGAAATTGCACGTCGGCCATCAACCGTTTTCGTTGGACGACATCGAACACCAGGTGTTGCGTAAGATGGGCGAGCCACGGATCCATTTTGCGATCGTGTGCGCATCGATCGGTTGCCCTCGCCTACTGAGTGAAGCCTACGTCCCCGAGCGTGTTGACGAACAGTTGACGATCAACGCGAAAGACTTTTTCTCACGCAGCCAAAACTTTCGCCACGACGTTTCGGGCAAGCGATTTTATCTGTCGGCCATTTTGAATTGGTTCGGCGAAGATTTCGGCGACGGCCAGTCGGAAGTGTTACGGCGAATCGCCAGTTGGTTGCCCGATTCCACGGCCCAGCGCGCCGCGCTGGGCAATGCCGTCAGCATTGTTTACCTGGACTACAATTGGCAGCTGAATGCTCAATCGGCTCAATGACGATCCCCGCATCACGATACAGCCGATTGAACTCTTTGATGAACGCCGCCTGATCTTTCATCGGCAACCTCATCGGGCCGACGGGGTGATCGTTGCGATAGACCGCCGCTTCACAGGGGATCGTTGTTCGATTGCTACTGCTCATGATTCACGCGGTGGGATCGGGCGGAAAGCGGTGTTGGATGGGAAGCATCTGGCGGCGTCTCCCACTGCATCACCGCGAGGGGACTCAATCGGCTTGACCGCGATACACCGACGACGGATGGGGGAACCCGAGTCGTTTGTCGACGCGATTGTAGACCGGCAAGCCCGACTGATAGCGTCTTAAGTTGATCACGGCCAGAGCAGTCGAATCGTCGACACGCCGAGCGGACTGGGCGCCCACATGAGGCGAGATCATGACCTTCGGGTCGTCCCACAACAAACTCTCCGGCGGCAACGGTTCCACTTCCGTCACGTCCAAGCCCGCGCCGGCCAAGTGACCGCTGGCCAACGCCTCGCACAACGCTTGCTCTTGGACCACCGATCCGCGGGCGACGTTGATCAAGTACGAACCACGCTTCATCGTCGCGAAACGTTCGGCATCGAACACGCCCCTGGTGTCGCCATTGAGCGGCAACGTCAGAATCACGACATCGCTTTCGCCGAGCAGCCGATCGAGTTGGTCGGCCGGCCAAAGTTCCGAAACCTCTGCCGGACGATCGACGGGGTAGAAATCGGTGGCGATGATGCGAACGTCCCAGGGAGCCAGCACGCGCGCGAGAAAGCGACCGTTTCCGCCCAGGCCGACGATCCCGACGGTCTTGCCACGCAGATCATCGGTGGGTAACCGCACGAACTCGCGTTTCGCTTCGGCGCGAAAGAACAGCGGAGCGCGGCGGATCACCCCGAACAGCAGCGAAAACGTTTGCTCGGCGACTTGGGGGGCGAACAAACCCGACGCGCTGCTGACGACGATCTGGTCGGATTCGATCACGCCGGGGACCAGACAATGATCCAACCCCGCCGCCGAAGACTGAATCCAACGCAGCTTCCCGGCCTGCAACACACGATCCCAATTCACCGGAACTTTGGCGTGACCGATAAAGATGTCCGCCGTCGGCAGCAGCTCATCGATCCGTTCTTGGCCGGCGTTGACCACTTCATAATCCGGCGCCGCGGCTTGAAACTGGTCGATATGTTTCTTGCCGACGGGGTAACAGAGGACGATTCGCATGGGGCGGGTCCGAGGGGAGGCGTTCGCGTGAACAGCGATTATCTACCAGTCCATCGGTTTGCTCAATCCGACGCGAGGGCTTGGGGGGAGATCACTCGTCCGTGCGGGATGTCGAAGTTGGGAGAGGAATATTTTTGGGTAGGACGATTTTTTGGGTGGGAAGATTTTCGTCTTTGCCACTGGATGGCGGAACGGGCAGTCTTGCAGACGTTGTCGACACGTCGATGGTACAATGACGTTCCCTCCCACTCCCTACCTCGCAACGATCGCCCATGAATCAAAGATTCGCCACCTTGCTGGCCTGGATGTGCTGCTGCGGCCTGTCCGTTGCCCAAGAAAACGTGACCGATAGTAGTGACATCGACTTCGCCAGCCAGGTCCGTCCGATCTTGTCCGATGCCTGTTTCGCCTGTCACGGGCCGGATGAAGAATCGCGTGAAGCGGACCTGCGTTTGGACGATCCTGATTCCGCGGTCGCGGTGATCCAGCCGGGCGACGCCTCGGCTAGCGAGCTGTACGCCAGGTTGGTCGAAACCGATCCCGAGTTGAAGATGCCTCCGCCGGATTCGGGCAAGACACTCGACGCGTCGCAGATCGACGTGTTGAAACGGTGGATCGACCAGGGCGCCGCGTTCAAAACCCATTGGGCGTTCGTGCCACCGGTTCGCCCGGAAATCCCCCCCGTCGAACGGGCCTCATGGGTGAAGAATCCGATCGACGCCTTTGTCGCTCGTAAACTGGAATCCGAAGGGTTGTCGCCTTCGCCGGCCGCCGACGACCGCACGCTTATCCGCCGACTGTCGTTGGACTTGACCGGACTGCCCCCGGAACCGGACTTTGTCGCGACGTGGGAGAAGCGTCTTCAAGAGAACGGAGAGACGGCTTACCGGAATCTGGTCAGCCGGCTGCTTCAGTCGAGCCACTATGGCGAACACTGGGGGCGGCTGTGGTTGGATGCGGCCCGCTATGCCGACTCCGACGGGTACGAAAAAGACAAACCCCGCCAGGCCTGGTTTTACCGTGACTGGGTCGTCGATTCGTTCAACGCCGATCGCCCCTACGACGATTTTATCATTCGCCAAATCGCCGGCGACCTGCTGCCTGACGCCACACAAGCCGATCACGTCGCCACCGGATTTCTCAGAAATTCAATGGTCAACGAGGAAGGCGGCGCAGATCCCGAGCAGTTTCGGATGGAAGCGATGTTCGACCGAATGGACGCGATCGGTAAATCCATCCTGGGGCTGACGATTCAATGCGCACAGTGCCACACGCACAAGTACGACCCGATCGAGCAGCACGAGTATTACGGAATGTTCGCGTTCCTCAACAACACGCATGATGCGATCGTGCCGGTTTACACCGACAGTGAACTCGAACGCCGCCAGCAAGTGCTGCGGCAGATCGAAGAACAGGAGCGTTTGATCAAGCAAGCGCTGCCCGACTGGCGCGAGCAGATGCACCGCTGGGCGAAAGAAGTGGCGTCACGGGACGCACCAAACTGGACGGCGACCGAATTGTCGTTCTTGGACACCGCGTTGAGCGGATCGAAATTCCAACCCCAAGGCGATGGATCGTATCTATGCCAAAGCTATGCGCCGACAAACTTCAAACCGCAAGGCGCCGGCACCTTTCATGGAAAACGGCTGACAGGGCTGCAATTGGAATTGCTGACGCACCCGAACCTGCCGCGTGGCGGCCCGGGACGAAGCGTCGACGGGACGTGGGCGCTGAGCGAATTGACGGCCGACGTCGCTTTGTCTGGCGCCCCCGAGCAATCGACGCGAATCAAAATCAGCCGCGCCGTCGCCGATCGCTCGCCGGCGGTCGCCGAGTTGAAACCGCGGTACGACAACAAGAAGGACCAGAAACGCATCACCGGCGGCATCGACTTTGCCATCGACGGCGACGAGACGACCGCCTGGACCAATGAAGTCGACACGCCGCTGAGCAACATCTCGCAAACCGCATGGTTTGAATTTGATCAACCGATCGAAATCCCCGACGGACAATACGCCATCGTCACCGTCCATCTGGCCCAGCGGCACGGCGGATGGAACAGTGACGACAACCAGACGTTCAACATCGGACGATTTCGCGTCTCTCTGACCGGAGACGCGATCCCGGAATTCGATCCGCTGCCACGGGCGGTCACCGCGTTGATTCAACAGGCACCCGACCGATGGACGCCGGCGGAGGAAGCGGCCGTGTTTTCTCATTGGCGGACCACCGTGCCCGAAGCACAGTCGCACAACGACGCGATCGAGCAGGCGTGGAAATCCCATCCCCGTGGAACCACGCAATTGACCTTGGCCCGACGCGACCCGCCGCGGACGACATCGTTGTTGGCGCGGGGTGATTTCCTGAGCCCCGTCGAAGAAGTCCAGCCGCACGTTCCGGCGTTTTTGCATCCTTTGAAAACGAACGCCGAACCGAGCATCACCGAGCCCAAGCGATTGCAGTTCGCGCGGTGGTTGGCCTCGGACGAATCTCCGACCACGGCCCGTTCGATCGTCAATCGAGTTTGGCAAGCGTATTTCGGAGTCGGCTTGGTCGAAACCAGTGACGACCTGGGGACGCAAAGTGCGCCGCCGTCGCATCCCGAGCTGATGGATTTCTTGGCGGTCGAACTGATTGAGAACCACTGGAGTCTAAAACACTTGCAACGTTTGATCGTCAGTTCGGCGACCTATCGACAATCCTCAAACTTGTCGCCTGACTTGGCCCGGCGCGATCCTTACAACCGACTGCTGGCGCGGGGAGCACGCTTTCGGGTGCCCGCCGAGACGGTGCGTGACATCACCTTGTCGGCCAGCGGGTTGCTCAACCGCAGCGTCGGCGGCCCCAGCGTTTACCCGCCGGCGCCGGAGTTCTTGTTCACCCCACCGGTCAGCTACGGCCCGAAGGTCTGGGATGTCGCCCAAGACGACCAGCGTTACCGACGGGCGTTGTACACGTTTCGGTTTCGCAGCGTCCCCTATCCGATGCTGGAAAACTTTGACGCCCTCCCCGGCAACCTGTCCTGTGTCCGTCGCAGCACGTCCAATACGCCGATGCAAGCGCTCACGTCGCTCAACGAACCGATGTTTTTGGAGTGCTCGATCGCGTTGGCGGCCAAGACGATGCGCGAATGTGGTGCTGCTGAAAACGAAACGGTCGACGACAGCCGACGGATCCGGTTCGCATTCCAGCGGTGTGTCGGACGCGCACCGAGCACCGCAGAACAACGTGTGTTGGCCGATTACCTGGTGCGTCAACGCGAACGGATTGATTCGAAGGAACTCTCCGCGGAATCCATCCTGTCCTCCGGTCCGCTGCTGGAACTGGGTGATTTGGATGCGACAGAATTGGCGGCTTGGTCGCTCGTTTGTCGCGTGATGCTGAACTTGGATGAAACGATCACACGAGAATAGATGATGAATAACCTGAATCGATCGCGGCGCTGGTTCTTGAAAGATTGTGGCGTCGGGTTGGGCGCGATCGCGGCCGCACAGCTGATGGCTGAAGAATCCGGTGCCGCGTCGACGGCCGATCCGCTTGCCGTGCGTCAGCCGCACTTTCCCGGCAAAGTCAAAAACGTGATTTTTCTGTTCATGGCCGGGGCGCCCAGCCATCTGGAATTGTTCGACTACAAGCCACAGCTTGCCAAGTTCGATGGCACGTTGCCGCCGGCGGAACTGCTGAAAGGCTATCGGGCGGCATTCATCGATCCGAATTCAAAACTGTTGGGGCCGAAATTTAAATTCGCCCGCCACGGAGAGAGTGGTGCGGAGATCAGCGAGATCTTGCCGCACACTGCGAAGGTCGCGGATGAATTGACGATCGTAAAATCGATGACGACCGACGCATTTAACCACGCGCCGGCACAGATCATGATGAACACCGGGTCGCAATTGTTTGGCAAGCCCAGCCTGGGTGCCTGGACGCTCTACGGGTTGGGCAGCGAGTCCAAGGACCTGCCGGGATTCGTGGTGTTCAGCAGCGGCAGCAAGGGACCCAGCGGTGGCAACAGCAACTGGGGCAGCGGATTTTTGCCGACCATGTACTCCGGCGTGCAGCTCCGCAGTGTCGGTGATCCGGTGCTGTATTTGTCCAATCCGCCGGGCGTGGATGCACGTGCGCAGCGCGACGCATTGGACGCGATCACGGCACTCAATCAGCATCGTCTGGCGTTGACCGGTGATCCCGAGATCGCGACGCGCATCAATTCCTTTGAGATGGCGTACCGCATGCAATCGTCCGCGCCGGAATTGATGGACATCCAATCGGAATCGCAGCAGACGCTGGACCTGTACGGTGCCGATCCCGATGAACCGTCCTTTGCCAAAAACTGTTTGTTGGCGCGGCGGCTGGTCGAGCGTGGCGTTCGTTTTGTTCAGCTGTTCCATGAAGCATGGGATCAGCACGGCAATCTGGTCGGCGGATTGAAAACCAATTGCAAGAACACCGACCAGGCCTGTGCGGCGTTGATTCAAGATTTGAAGCGACGCGGGATGTTGGAGGAGACGTTGGTGATTTGGGGCGGCGAATTTGGACGCACGCCGATGGTTCAGGGCGGCGGCAACGACGGTCGCGACCACCACCCCAACGCGTTCACGATGTGGATGGCCGGCGGCGGGATGAAGGCGGGCACGACGCTGGGCGAGAGCGATGAATTCGGCTTCAATGTGACACGTAATCGCGTGCATGTCCGCGACTTGCATGCCACGATTTTGAACCAACTGGGGTTCGACCACACGCGATTGAGCGTGAAATTCCAGGGGCTCGATCAGCGACTGACCGGCGTCGAACCGGCGCGAGTGGTCCGAGAACTCCTCGCCTGACCCGCCAAGTGGCCTAAGCTTCCAGCTTGCAACAAGTGGCGTAAGCTTCCAGCTTGCAACAAGTGGCGTAAGCTTCCAGCTTGCGATTCGTGAGCCCGCGAACCGTGGCCTTGGCTTCCCGCCCGCGATCGCCCTGGTTTTCCGCCGTAATGGCAAGCAAGATGCATACCCCACGCTCTAGCTCTGAACTATTCTTTCGACAGACATTTTCATCCTCGAATTCGCTGCGTTTTGATGCCCACTCCAATCACTGGAATCTTGACCCCCAATATCACACCTGTCGATCGTGACGGTCGTGTCGACGAAGACACGTTGCGTCGATACGTGGATTGGTTGATCGAAAAAGGCGTCGACGGGTTGTACCCCAACGGCAGCACGGGCGAATTCATTCGATTCACCGCCGAAGAGCGGCGGCGGATCGTCGAGGTGGTGGTGGACCAGACCGCCGGCCGCGTGCCGGTCTTGGCCGGTGCCGCCGAGGCGAACGCCAAGGAGACGATTGTGGCGTGTGAAGCCTATGGTGCGATGGGCGTGCGAGCGGTCGCGATCGTCGCCCCGTTTTACTACCGACTTTCCGATCAAGGCGTGTACGCGTATTTCCGCGAGATCGCCGATGCCGTCTCGGTGGACGTGACGCTGTACAACATCCCCTTGTTTGCATCGCCGATTTCCGTCGACACCGTGGTGCGTCTGGCGTCGGAATGTCCTCGCGTGGTCGGCATCAAAGACAGCTCGGGTGACTTGCCGAACATGATGCGGATGATTTCGCAGATCCGTCCGATCCGCGAAGATTTTTGTTTCCTGACGGGCTGGGATGCGGCCTTGGTACCGATGCTGGTGGTGGGCGCCAACGGCGGGACCAACGCGACCAGTGGTGTCGTCCCCGAACTGACGCGTGCGATTCACCGCAGCGTGGTTGCCGGCGACATCGACCAGGCGATGAAGTTGCAGTACCAGTTGCTGCCGCTGTTTGACGCCATGATCTCCATCAGCGAGTTCCCCGAAGGGTTTCGCGCCGGCGCCCGGTCTCGCGGCTGGGATCTCGGTCCGGGACGCGTCCCGATTTCTGAACGGCAAAAAGAAGCCATTGCCGAAGCCCAGCGTCAGATCGATGATTTGTTGAAAGAATTTGTCGACGCGCCAACGCCGCGGGTTTCTAATCAAGTGATCGAGAAAATCGTGCAACAGGTGATGTCGCAGCTCAAGTCACAGTAAATGAATGGCTTCGGGAAATGAATGACATCCGGTCAGGCAATCGCCTCGTGTCGGATGGGAGACGAAAACAACCACAAGCTGATCCATGCAACGTCGCACGACGCTACGTCGATTTTCCGCCGCGTGTTCCTTCGCGTTCCTGGTCGCCTGGCTACCGGGGTTTGTTTGTTTGACGCCGGCGAACATCCACGCCTGGGAACCGAAGAACGAAGCCGTTGCGGCAGGGCACGCGTTTCTGCGGCTCGACGCCCCTTTACTGACCGAGAGCAGCGGGCTGGCGTTTTCCCATGTCGCTCCGCAATGCGTTTGGTCGCACAACGATTCCGGCGACAAAGCGAGACTGTACGCGTTCACCACCAGCGGCAAGTATTGCGGGCGTCTGGTGCTGCGTGGGGTTGCGGCGCATGACTGGGAAGACATGGCATCGTTCGACGACGGTGGGGCTCGGTTGCTCGTTGCCGATGTGGGTGACAACGACGCGCAGCGCAAATCGGTTTCGCTGTACTTGTTTGACGAACCGGATCCCCTAAAAAGGTCATTCGTCGATTCGTTCCAGCATCTGGTGATTCGCTACCCGGGCGGACCACAGAACTGTGAATCCGTCGCGGTCGACGTTCGCCGGCGACGGATTTTATTGCTGGGCAAGTCGCCGTTGCTCGCGACGATGTACGAGATCCCGTTGCCCGAGCGTCTGCAAGGCGATCGGTCGGCAGCAGGCCCCCCGGTGATCGAGCTGGAAGCCAAGCCGATCCAGACACTCGCGATCCCGCTTGCGACCGGCATGGATTTTTGTCCTCTGACGGGAGACCTCTGGATCTCGAATTACCTTCAAGCCTATCGCTTCCCCGCTTCCAAACGCATTCCGCTGGAAACCCGTCTGCGGCAGATCCCCGACATTTTTGAATTACCAAAGCTGAAGCAAGTCGAAGCGATCGCGGTCGACGGCAAGGGGCGGGTCTGGGTGACCAGCGAAGGCATTCCCGCGAAGATGCAGCGGCTTGTGTTCACGCCGTAGCCGATGGACACGAAAGCGGAAAAGGGGTCAGGTACCAAACAGCAATTGGCCCAACGGGTGCTTCGCATTTTTGGTACCTGACCCCCTTTCCGCGGCAACCGCAATTCAAACGTTGACGAAGCACACGCCGTATGACACGAAGCCACCCTCTGATCCAGCCAATCCCGATCGATTCGGTCGACGATCCCCGCCTGTCGGACTTTCGCGACTTGAAGCGTCGACCGACCGGACGCATGTTGAACTCGACACACTTCGTCGTCGAGGGGCAACTGATCACGGGCCGATTGATCGCCAGCGATTTTGCTGTGCGATCGGTGGTGGTCGAACAAGGCCGCGGTCTGGACGCGTTGGGCGAGGTGGCTGACGGGACGCCGGTCTATTCTGTTTCCCGCGATCAGATGCGTCAGCTGGCCGGGTTCGATTTCCATCGCGGCTTCCTGGCCAGCGCGGCACGAAAACCGCTCGGCGGGATCGATGATTTCCGCCCCGACCCGGTCTCGTTGGCACTCGTCCACACGACCGACATGGAGAATCTGGGCAGCATGGTGCGTTCGGCGGCGGCGTTGGGGATCCGACAGATCTTGATCGATCACCGCTCGGTTGACCCGTTTTCTCGGCGGGCGATGCGGGTCAGCATGGGAGCGGTGTTGGGCATGCGTTGGCTGATGATGAACGATCCGGCCGGCGATTTGCAGTCTCTGGCCGACCAAGGGGTGGTCAGCCTGGCGTCGACGTTGGCGGCCGATTCGATTGCAATCGGCGAGGTATCCACCGACACGCAGCCGACGGTCCTGGTGATGGGCAATGAAGCCGAGGGGTTGCCAGGGGACGTGCAGCGTGCGGCGAGCCAGCGGGTGACGATTCCCATGCCCACCGCCCCGGGGTGCGGACCGCTGGTCGACAGTTTGAACGTCTCGGTGGCCGCCGCGATCCTGCTGTACGAGCTGACACGGGCGGAGAGGAAACGGGGGCAGAGATAGCAACGCGGGCGTCGCTTGCACTACAATTGACGCCGACGCCAGCTTTTTTCGCTCTCCCGAACCGCCAGCACAGTCGATCATGCAACTGCATTGCCTCGGAACTGCCGGGTATCACCCCAACGAGGATCGGCACACGAGCTGCTATTTTTTGCCCGAGAGCGGAATTGTCTTGGATGCCGGCACGGGGCTGTTTCGGTTAACTGAACTGATTGAAACGCCGACGCTGGACATCCTGCTCAGCCACGCCCACCTCGACCACGTCGCCGGGCTGACGTTTTTGCTGGACGTGTTGTATCAACGGCCCGTCGATCGGCTGCGAATCTGGGGCGAGAAAGAAAAGTTGGCGGCGATTGAGCAGCACCTGTTTTCGGATCTGTTGTTTCCGGTACCGATTCAGGCGGAGTATCGAGAAATCGACGCGTTGCCCGAATTCACGATCGGCGACTGCACGATCCGTTGGCGACCTCAACAGCACCCGGGAATGTCCGTCGGCTATCGGCTGGATTGGCTCGACGGGACGCGGCTGTTGTATTTGACCGACACGACCGGGGACGACAGCGGGGAGGCGATCAAGTGGAACGCCGGGGCGGATCTGCTGATGCACGAGTGCTATTTTTCCGACGCCAGCTCAGAGTGGGCGAGCAAGACCGGGCACACCTGGAGCAGCCGGCTGGCCAAAATCGCCCAGGCGTCGGCGCCCAAGCATCTGATGCTGACGCACGTCAATCCGATCGACGCCGAGCCGGAATTGATGCTTCGCGAGGTCACCGAGGCGTTGCGGGGGCGACAAACCTGCGTCAGTTTGGCCGCCGATCGCGAGGTCGTTGAATTCGGCCGCTGAACCGCCGAATTGCCTCATGATCGGCGATCAGATGGCCGAAAGAGTGCTTCACGCAGCGAACCGAAGTGTTCAGCGGACTGTCCAGATGTCAGCGAGACCGGATCCAGGGAATCTGTCGCGGTCAGGCGAATCAGGTCGATCTGGGTGTTTGAGCCCCGGAGAGGTCAAATCCGGCTTGCCCCAGAACGATCGATTGCTAAACTCTGCCGTCTCCCAGCGATTGATGCTTGGCATCGACGCGGGGAACAAGACAGTGCTAGGAAGATCAACCTGGCGGCAGGGCGGTCGAATCGCCAGCGTAGCTCAGTTGGCAGAGCAGCTGATTTGTAATCAGCCGGTCGTGGGTTCGAATCCCTCCGCTGGCTCTGGCATGGGATCACCGGCCTGGGCACCGAATACCAGACCACCGACCACCAGACCACCTGGAACTTCCCAACCGAAGCCCCTGGCCACCTTGCCACTGTCGGCTTGAAACGACAAACTTCGCGACGAACACTCCAGACACGTTTTTACAGGAACCGGACGAGCAGCAAGAGCAAGACAACACGATAAACGTTGAGGGGGTTTGCCCGAGTGGTTAAAGGGGGCGGACTGTAAATCCGCTGGCTACGCCTACATTGGTTCGAATCCAATAGCCCCCACTGAACGATGAGAGATGACGCGATCTCCGAATCTGAGAACCGTGTCGAGGGGTGGTCAAGCCCCGAGCACGACAAGCGGGTGTAGCACAATGGTAGTGCAGCAGCCTTCCAAGCTGAATACGAGGGTTCGATTCCCTTCACCCGCTCTGAGCGTCGCTGCTGTAGCTCAGTGGTAGAGCACTTCCTTGGTAAGGAAGAGGTCATGGGTTCAAGTCCCATCAGCAGCTTGAGCGTCTGGAACTGAGAATCTGGAAAGTTGGTGCGGATCTTGCTGATTTTTTGCAATCAGCAATTGCAAGCGACGCGACTTTTCGCAACAACTACGCACCCTCGCCAGCGGCACTGATGATTGCCTTCTCTGGCGGGAGTACTGAAGCAACAACCGGGACGTCCTTGGTGGGCGTTCTTGGATACGATTTTCTGTCTGTTTAGAAGAACAAAGTCGGATCGTCGCGACCGCTGGGTCGGTGAACCACCGTGGGTGTGAACACGGTCACCACTCGAGAGGGCTCGTCAGGGGCGTATCCCCAGACAAGTAGCAAGAACGATCTGACGCAGGTGAGTTAGAAATGGCCAAGGCAACATTTGAACGGACCAAGCCCCACGTGAACGTCGGCACGATTGGGCACATTGACCACGGTAAAACAACGACGACGGGTGCAATCCTGGCAGTCCAAGCCGCCAAAGGCTTGGCACAAGCAAAGGGATATTCGGATATCGCCAAGGGCGGTACCGTCCGTGACGCTACCAAGACGGTGACCATCGCGGTCGCCCACGTCGAGTACGAATCGGACAATCGTCACTACGCCCACATCGACTGCCCGGGCCACGCTGACTTTGTCAAGAACATGATCACCGGTGCCGCCCAGATGGACGGTGCGATTCTGGTGGTTTCGGCCGCCGACGGCCCGATGCCGCAAACCAAGGAACACGTGCTCCTGGCCCGCCAGGTCGGCGTTCCTTACATCGTCATCTTCCTCAATAAGTGCGACCTGGTCGACGACGAAGAGTTGTTGGAACTGGTCGAACTGGAAGCCCGTGAATTGCTCAGCAAGTACGACTTCCCGGGCGACGACGTCCCCGTGATCCGTGGATCGGCATTGCCGGCCTACAACAACCCCAGCGATGCGGAAGCCAGCAAGTGCATCACCGAGCTGATGACAGCGTTGGATGATTACATCCCCGAGCCCGTCCGCGAAGACGACAAGCCGTTCCTGATGGCCATCGAAGACGTGTTCTCGATCGAAGGTCGTGGAACGGTCGCGACCGGTCGGATCGAGCGTGGCGTGATCAAAGTCGGCGAAGAAGTCGAAATCGTCGGTCTCGGCCCGAACTCGGCCAAAACGACCTGCACCGGCGTCGAAATGTTCCGCAAGGAAATGACCGAAGGACGTGCCGGAGACAACGTCGGCTGCTTGCTCCGCGGTATCAAGCGTGAAGAAATCCAGCGTGGCCAAGTTTTGGCCAAGCCGGGCTCGATCACCCCGCACACCAAGTTCGAAGCCGAAGTCTACTGCTTGAGCAAAGACGAAGGCGGCCGCCACACGCCGTTCTTCAGCGGTTACCGTCCCCAGTTCTACTTCCGAACCACCGACGTGACCGGCACCGCCAACCTGGAAGGTGCGGAAATGTGCATGCCCGGCGACAACGTCAAAGTCACCGTCGAACTGCACAAGCCGATCGCCATGGACGATGGCGTCCGCTTCGCGATCCGCGAAGGTGGCCGAACGGTCGGTTCGGGCGTTGTGACCAAGATCGTCGAGTAGTCCCCGAATCGGGACCGTTTGGCGCCTGTTTGGGACGCCAAACTCGATGAAAAATAACGCGAGAACCAACGAACCGTCTGTCGGGTCGTTGGTTCTCTGCTTTAAACTACGCGAAGCCGAGTTTCGGTTCGGCCGCAGCGAAGGAGTGTAGCTCAATTGGCAGAGCACTGGTTTCCAAAACCAGCGGTTGCGGGTTCAAGTCCCTCCACTCCTGCTTTGATTTTTGGCTTTTCACGCTGCTCTGGTGCCAAGACCGGGAGCGGATGTACGATGAGCCTTTCCGCGGAGGCAACGGGTCCTCCGTCCACACTGGCTGACAAAAGCCGGCCCGAATGAGCCGGCCGATCCGAACGTAAGGACAATCGAGTGTCTCGAGACATCGCCGGGAGCAAAGCGAGTACCGCCCCGAGTGGAAGTTCGCTATCAAGCGAACTGTTCCACGCTTCCGTATACAAACCGAACCAAGGCCGCATCGTCCGCCAGTTGACCGTCCTGGCAATCTGGCTGATCGTTGCACTTGGGGCATGGCGTCTATACGCCACTCTGGACGGATCCACGTCCAACAAGGCGATCGCGGTGGGTATCCCCGCGGGCATCTTGCTGGCCGGGCTGTGGATCGGTTTTCGGCTGATCAACTGGCCACGCTTTGCCGATTTTCTGATCGCCGTCGAAGCGGAAATGAAAAAGGTGACGTGGCCCAGTCGCGACGAGGTCAAACGGGCTTCGGTCGTCGTGATCGTGACGATCGCGATCCTGGCGATTTCCCTGTTCCTGTTCGACGTCTTCTGGCAAGCTTTCTTCGATGCCCTGTGGGCGACCGCATAGCCGATTGCTCTGAGGCGATTTGCTGGTAGATTTGCAATCTGGTCGGTCGCCGCACCTCTCGCCCGCCGCTTTTCACGTTTTACGCTCCCAGCCGTTTCCAGTGTTCCAATGACCGACGAATCCAAATCTCCCAACACCGATGACTCTGAAGTGATTGACGAGTCCAGTGAAGTGCTTGAGGAAAACGATTCCGCGGACACTGGCGCCGAGGAAAACGGGGCTCAGGAAGCCGAAACCACCGAATCGGCCAGTGAATCGGCCAGTGAATCGACCAGTGAATCGACCGGCGAAGTCTTCTTAGACAGCGACGACGATGATGACGACGCCCCCAGCGGCGACATCGAAATGGATTGGTACATCCTAAAAGTCGCGTTCAACCGCGAAGATTCCATCGCCGACGCGCTGCGAAAGAAAATCGCGATGGAAGGGATGGAAGAATACTTCGGTGACGTGGTCGTCCCCAGCGAAGACATTGCCACGTTCACCCGAGACGGGAAAAAGCGGATCACCAAACGAAAGCTTTTGCCCGGCTACATCATGGCCCGCATGGCCATCAACGACGACACTTGGTTCCTGGTCCGCGAAACCGGCGGAATCAGCGACTTTACCGGTTCGGCGGGCAAGCCGATGCCGATGGACCCGGCGGATGTGGATCGGTTCATCAACCGGCCGATCGCCGAGGACGAAGAAGAAGCCCCGATCAAAACCGCGATCCCGTTCAAAGTCGGCGATCGTGTGCGGGTCAAGGAAGGAAATTTTGAAAACCAAGAAGGTGATGTCGACGCCGTCGATGAAGCCAACGGGCGCATCACTGTGATCATCAATATTTTCGGCCGCAGCGTTCCTATGGAATTGGATCACTGGCAAGTCGAACCGGTGTAGTTAACCTAACGCCGAACCACTCAGTCAACTCAAAATCATACCAATCATCCGATCATGGCAAAGCAAGTTACAGGACAGGCAAAGTTTCAAGTTCCCGGCGGTCAAGCCACTCCGGCCCCTCCCGTCGGTACGTCCTTGGGTAAGTTCGGCGTGAACCTGGGACAGTTCGTCCAAGCGTTCAACGATCGCACCAAAGAATACAACGGAACCCCGATCCCGGTCATCGTCACGGTCTACAACGACCGCAGCTTTGACTTCATCACCAAAAGCCCGCCGGCAGCCTCGTTGCTGAAGCAGGCCGCCGGAATCGCCAAGGGAAGCGGTGTGCCGAACGTCAACAAGGTCGCCAAGGTCACCCGCGCCCAGTGCGAAGACATCGCCACCAAGAAGATGGCCGACCTGAACGCCCGCAGCATGGACCAAGCGGTCCGAATGATCGAAGGCACCGCCCGCAGCATGGGCATCGACGTCGAAGGCTGAACGTGGCTTGGCTTTCCTGGGGTGGCGGTCACTTCGCTGCGCTCGTTCCCTGACCCCAGGCTATGGATGTGGATGCCCGTTGGGCAAACCTTGCGTAATGATTTCCGCTATCCTGAAATCGAACGGGAGCGGAGCACTCGCAAAGATCCTAGTTCGTCGGCCACAGCGGCCGGCGCTGGTTTTCCGGCAAGATCGCGCGATTGACTCGCTCCGGGTCCTCTTGGCTCCACGTCTCGCGCATTGACTTGGCACGCACCTGACGTGTGATCGATTTGTCTTGCCAGCGGACCAGGTACGTCGATGACTGGTCGACCTGGCGCGGCAGTTGTGAGGGATGCTTGACCAACCGCCAGGCGCGGACTTCGAATTGGCGGTTTTTTCGAGACCAGTCAAAAAAGACGACTTGGCGAAACACTTCGCGGCCATGGTCGTCCAGAAAGTGGTTCAGCTCGACCAGATCTACCTCCGCCACGGTCGTGTTGGAATCGCGGCCGCCCGGCAAAATCCCGCTCGCCGAGAACGTGGCCGCCGAGAGCGACACGGCGGACCATGTCGCGAGGTAGATCATCAAGTTCATCGGTCTGATTACCGGTAAAAGCTTCCGTCGGTCCCCGTACTCGGGTAACCGCTGGTCGTCGGGTAAGAGCCGGATCCGGCGGTGCTGCCGGGGGCATAGCCGCTGCCGGAATTCGTTCGGAACGATCCATTGGCAGACGGCGCCAGCGACGCGCTGGCGGTAGAAAACGAGGGGGCCGACGCGCCGCTATTGACTGTCGCGGAACCATTCGCTGGTGCCGCGGGCGAGGTGTCACCAGGCAGGCTGAACCCCGAGCTGGTCGTCGGTCCGGCGATCGATTGGGTGGCCGGCCCGCTGGTCGCCGATGGCTTGGGCGTGAACGGCTGTGACTGGGTTGGCCCCGTCGCGGAGGCACCCGATGCGGCGGCCTTGACTGTGTTGATCATCGAATCGGGCAGCGCAAACCCACCGGGCGACGTTGTCGAGCTGGAGGTGTCGGCCGAAGGGAATCCGAAACCGCCCGCACCGGAGGAGGGCGAGGAACTAGCACTGGGACTGGAGCTGCCGGGCAGGGTGTAGCCCGATGCCGAGCCCGATGCCGAGCCCGATCCGGACTCAGGGGCACCGGGTGCCGGGTAGGACGACGGCATCGCATAACGGCTGCTGGCTGCAGCCTCGGGCCGAGCGGCCGACTTCGCGTTGGTGCCAAATTGGTATCCGGCGGGGATCGCCGGAACGGAGGAATGGTTGCCCGGGGCAGCGGCATCGGGATTCGGATAGCCGGGCAACTTGGCTGCGGATACGCCACTGGCCGATGGGCTTGATGCGACGTTAAAGCCGTTCGCTTGGGCGGCGGCCCGGTTGGTCGACGACGCGGTGAGGTTGGCCGCGGCAACGGCGTCAAAGCCGGTCACGGGCGAATTCGGTGTCTGGCCGGAGGCGGCGATCACGTTCCGCGTTGCCGGTCCGCTCGTTCCGCCGGCGGCCGATGCGATCGCTTCGGGGGTTGCGGATTCACCGGGAGGTGCGGGGTAGGTGACGGTTGGACCGGCACCGGCGAGCGTTTCGGCCGATGGTGCGCTGCGCCAACTGAACATGTTCCATTTGGGCATGGCGCTGCGGCACCCGCTGGCCGTGACAATCATGCCGGCGCAACCGGCGATCAACAACTGTTGCTTGAGCTTCGTTCGTTTCTGCATCCTTGCAGCCTTTTCTCGGGCGTATTGGTTGGCGCATGCCGACATTCCTTCATCGGCTATCGGTTTACCCTCTGGCAATCATCACCCTAAAATGGGTGGAGAAATCAGGTCAAGAGCAGTTCAGCGCCCTTTGGCTCGATTCGATTCGGTAAAACACACTCCCTCCCGTCCTGATACCGATTCCCCTCTTCCGCACGAGGTCACCATGAGCACCACACTCTCACCCGCACCGAAATCGGCCAATGAAGTCGACGTGAAACACACCGAGTGCTTTATTGATGGCAAATGGGTCCCTGCGGTCAGCGGAAAGACGTTCGCCACCTTGAATCCCGCAACGGAACAGGAGATCGCCCAGATTGCTGAAGGCGACGCGGCCGATGTGGACGCCGCCGCCAAGGCCGCCCGACGCGCGTTTGATTCCGGCGCTTGGCCCAAGATGGACGCTCGTGATCGCGGGCGTTTGCTGTACCAGTTGGCCGATCGGATGGAACAGGAAATCCATGCGTTGGCCGCGCTGGAAACACTCGACAATGGCAAGCCGCTCAAAGACAGTCTGACCGCGGATTTGCCGCTGGCGATCGACGCGATCCGCTACTACGCCGGCTACGCGGATAAACTGCACGGCAGCACGATTCCGATTCGCGGAAATTATTTGTGTTACACGCGGCGCGAGCCGATCGGCGTAGCCGGACAAATCATTCCGTGGAATTTCCCGCTGCTGATGCTGGCCTGGAAATGGGGACCCGCGTTGGCCGCCGGATGCACGGTGGTGATGAAGCCGGCCGAACAGACACCGCTGACCTGTTTGCGGATGGCGCAGCTGGCCAAAGAAGTCGGATTCCCCGATGGCGTGATCAACATCGTGCCCGGGTTTGGACCGACTGCCGGTGCGGCCTGTGTCAAACATCCGTTGATCGACAAGATCGCCTTCACCGGCGAACATCGCACGGCGCAAATCATCACTCGCGATTCCGCCGAGACACTCAAACGATTGACGTTTGAACTCGGCGGCAAAAGCCCCAACGTCGTCTTCGCCGATGCCGACATGGACGCCGCCGTCGAAGGTGCCTACATCGGCCTGTTCCTCAATCAAGGCCAATGCTGCTGCGCCGGTAGCCGCGTGTTCGTGGAAAAGAGTTGCCACGATGAGTTCGTCGAAAAACTGACCGCGCTGACGATGAAACGAAAAGTCGGTGACCCGTTCGCCGAGGACACCCAACAGGGACCGCAAGTCGACAAGGCACAATTCGACAAGATCATGTCTTACATCGACAAAGGAAAGAACGAAGGCGCCCAGTGTGTCACCGGTGGCGACCGTGTGGGCGACACCGGCTACTTCATCGCGCCGACGATCTTTGACAACGTGCAAGATGACATGTCGATCGCGACCGATGAAATCTTCGGACCGGTGATGAGCGTGCTGACGTTTGACGACAAAGAAGACATGATCCGCCGAGCGAACAATACGTTCTACGGTTTGGCCGCTGCGGTTTGGACACGCGACATCTCCAACGCCCACGACTTTGCCGCCCGCGTGCGAGCCGGCACGATCTGGGTCAATTGCTACGACGTGTTCGACGCCGCCGCCCCCTTCGGCGGGTTCAAGATGAGCGGCTACGGCCGCGAACTCGGCGAAGAAGGACTGAAGCCCTACACCGAAAGCAAAACCGTGACGGTGAAGTTGTAGGGAAGGGGTTTCGGGGGTTGAGCCCTGCAGGTGTTAGCGGAGAGCGTCAGCGATCCGCGTATCCCGAAGAGATTTCAGCGAGTAGCCGGAGGTCAGCGCAGCGATTAGGTTTGACCACATCTTTTTACAATCTTCATTGCGTCAACGCCGCAGAGCATCGCTTGGAGGTCGTTCCAGCCTCGCCAAATCGTTTGCCATCCCGGTGGGTGATCGGATTTGCGGTTCTGATGA
>WCIL01000044.1:0-67325 GCA_033042175.1 Phycisphaera sp. RhM | reverse complement strand
GTCGATGAGGTATTCGTAAACCGAATGGAACCGTTCGACTTGCTGCTGCCGCCTGCTTCTGCGACCGAACCGAGTGCTGCGACCAGTGCCATCGTCAAAACAACATTCTTATACATCGGGGGAATTTCTCTCTGAATGAAAAAGTTGAACTGTCTCGGACACACGAAAAACGCAATGGGATGTCTTTCAGGATCTCCTTGCAAGTGAGTTAATCAATCGTCGGTATGACTTCACGACCGTTACGAGAACACAACGCACCGATCAGTGACGTGTCCATCGACTCCGTCAAAAAGTGCACCGAACCGTCGGCAAAGACGACTTGCGCCCCGGCGGGATGGCGGCTGAAGATTTCGCCACTGGCGTCGACATTGATTCCACCGTTGTCATGAGATATTGCGTTGCGGCCGTCTGCCCAAAGCCCATGTTCGACGGGCATGCGATCGACAACTTCTGCGATCAGCATCGTTTGGCTGGTCCCATCGACGATCTCAGTCAGCCGTATCGGCGACCGTCGCTGGGGCGAGGACCCGATCAACACGCCGTTGTTGATATCCAGTCCGGTCAGGGAGCGCCCGCTGGCAAGTGCGCTTCCCATCACGCCTGCATAATCCGTGTCCCCAGGGAAATCCCAGACGGACGAGGGACAGCGCAAAACCGGCAACACGGTCTCGGACAATCGCTGATTTCGAGCCGGATCGTTCCATGCCTTTTTCCGGTCCCACTGAACAGCCAATTCGGACCGTTCCAGTTGACCGAGCACCGCGGAGGCCCACGATTGGTTCCTGCCTTCGCCGCGATCGTTTCCAAACGGCAGGCTGCCGCAAAGGTCATGGAACAGGTGCAACGCCAACGCTTGCTGGCGCAGATGATTCGAACACGTCACACGCCGTGACTGTTCACGCGCCGCTTGCACCCCAGACGAAAGCAATGCCACCAGGATGCCCATGACCGCGATGACCACGACCAGTTCGATCAACGTAAATGCACGGCGTGAGCGAATCGTTGACAGTTGTCCTTGCAGCGTGCCGATCCGGTGCATGCGTCGCATCGCAGATTAAAGGGAGGGAGAGAGATCAACCGCCCAGATCCGACCGACGATTTGACACCACCGTTCGCCTGACCGGACCGGGATCTTATTTCGTGCGATGATCATATCGATCGCGTTGAGATCTCCAAGACGCAGAATAGGAACGGTAGAGGAACGGTTTACCGCCGGTCGGATTTCCAAGAACGTGGCACGGCGCCCCTTGTGGCCGAACACGGACCCCGCGATAATTCCACATTGGGCTGCCTGCCATGCGTCACTCACGACCGTTTCTGGCCCACCTTCAAGAAGGCGTCCGCGATGACCTTGTTGGATCACACTTCTTACCGCATCCGTGCCGACCGTCTACGAACACTGCGTGCCGAAGTCGGTTTGAGCCAAACGGCACTCGCCGCAGTGGCCGGCTACTCCTCACGCTTGATTCGCAAAGCGGAATCCGTCGGACGATTGTCCGGTGCAGCGATCGAGGACATCGTCCAAGCACTTCGGGAACGGGGCGCCGACGTTCAAACCGGGGACCTGCTGTTTGATGAATTGCTCACCTGCAAACGGTTCATGGAATCCTTCGAAAAACACGCCGCTGAAGTGCTTCATCATTGCACTGAGTTGCTCGCCGATAACTTTACGTTTCGATCGGCGGGGAACTTCTGCCATCCGCTGTTCGTCGCAGAATCGGGCAAGGAAGGATTTCAAGTCTGGCTGGATCGCTTCTTCGGCCTCTTTACCCGAGACCCAGCACATCCATTGTCACCACGGTATTTGCGGCCGATCACGGGGTCACCGCCAGATTCGACGAGATCCTCATCCGGTGCGGTCAAACCAGCCCTCGGATTTGGGTGAATTTCCACTTCGAAATCCGCGGCGGATTGATCCATCGACTTGAGAACCAGTACGACACGCAGGCGATGATCGATTTCTTGAATGACAGTGAGATGCAAATGCGTCAACCCTTGCGGCACATCGTGCATGAATCAATCATTCGGGTCGACCAAATTCTTCCAGTCCGGATAGATGGGGCGTGATTCGGTGTCCCGGCTGCCGCGGCCGACCGGCGCCGGTGGGCATTGCTCGATCACGCCCACGAGCTGTTGTCGCACCTGATCCACCCGCGGCGCCAGCGGGCGCTGACCAAGGTCCTTCGATTCGGTCAAGTCAACCGGGACGTTGTAGAAACGCCCGTCACGGTACAGTTTGAAATCCTGGGTGCGAACGAATTGCCCGGGTGTCTTGTTCCAATACGGTTGGTAGTGACACAGCACCCACTGCCGCGGATTGCCCTTGTCGCCCTGAAGCTGCGGCAAGAAACTGCGTCCGTCGATCGGATCTTCGGGGCCGAGACCGATTCCGGCTGCGGCGGCCAGAGTCGGATAGAGATCGGTAAACTCGATCAGATCATCAAGCACCAACCCCGGCGGCGTCGTTCCCTTCCACGAGGCGACCATCGGAACGTGGGTCCCCATGTCGGTCATCCCGCCCTTGCCACCCTTGATGATTTGACCGTTCCATCGTGAACTGATCGACGTGTTGGTTCCGTTGTCGGCGGTGAAGAGGATGATCGTGTTTTCGAGCTGGTTGAGTGCACGCACCTGATCGACGATTCGACCGACAATCTTGTCCATGTACTCGACCATGGCGACAAAGTTTTCCTTTCGTGCCACTTTGTCTTCGGGCGGTTTGTTGGCAGCTTGGGTTCGCGGGTCATCGCCGATGGTATCCGGTGTTTTGACGAACGGATCATGCACCAGCATCATCGGGTAGTAGACAAAAAAGGGATCACGCTGGTTCTCGCGCATGAAGTCGCAGATGAAATCACACAGCAAATCCGGTCCATACTTTCCCAGGTTCTCGTCAACGCTTTGCATCCGGCCGTTGCGTTCCAGCGGAGGACTCCAGAAGCGTTCGCCTCCGCCCTGATTGATTTGCTTTCCCGTGGTGACCTGCCACAGATACGACTCGTCAAAGCCTGCTTTTTGGGGGCGGGTCGGATCGTCATGGCCCGGAAGTTGGTTGTACAGCCCATTGAGTTGCCATTTCCCGGCGATCGCTGTCTTGTAGCCGGCGGACTTCATCAAATGCCCCAACGTCTTTTCGTTCGGGTCCAGATAGCCGAAGTGCGTGTAGTTGCGAAAGTTGTACTTGCCGGTCATCAACTTGACGCGACTGGGCGTGCAAATCGGTGTGGAGTAACAATCAGCAAAACGGACTCCATCGGCCGCCAGGGCATCGATGTGCGGTGTAGAATAGTCTTCGGCGCCGTAGCAGCTGAACGCTTCCCAACTGACGTCGTCGGCCATGATCAAGATCACGTTCGGCTTTTCGCCGACTCGACGGGCCGACGCTTCATCCGCCACACTGGCGTTGGAAAGTCCCATCAAGGCCAGGATGCCCAGGGCGGAAACGATTGATTTCATGGCGGGTCTTGGATCGGTTCAAGGATTCACGGAGACGCAGACGGTACGCCTACCAACTTAACTGCCGCGGAGGGCCGAGTCACGTCAACGACGACGCAGTGGTAAATCTTGACACAAACGGTGGAAAGATCGACCTGGAAAGAACACCGTGCGATCCGTCCACGGTACCGTCGTTTCGGCAGGAGCGCGCCCGGGTTTTTGAACCTTGATGCCTACAGCTCTGGACTCTGTTGAGCGTGAAGATCGTCGAGGTTGAAGGACGTGCCGTGAAAACCATTCCAATGCCAAATGCCGGAACCGCGTCAAATCAGGACTGGGTCGGTCGGCTGATCGAGGTCATCTGGCTGTCGGGCCGGGCGATCTTCCTCATCTCGCTGGCATCCGTCTTGGGTGTGATCGTGTTCTCGCAACTCGGCGTCATCGCTTGGTTGATCGGATCTTTTACCTCCCTGCCGACCAAGCAAATTGCGGACGGCCTGCCCGCCGTGGGTTGGTTCGTTGGATTCCTGGTCGGTTTGATTCAGAGCGTGTCGTCGTTCAAGAAGTCGATCAGGGCAGCGGACGAAGATAAGACTTCCGATCAGGATGACGATAGCGACGACGATGACGCAACTGACCCAGAATCGTCACTCGGCTCTGCAGGCCCCGGGACACTCGCCGACCCAATCGGATTGAAGGCGAAATCAATTCGAACGTTGCGTGCAGGCGGGATCGGGCTCTTGCTAGGACTGATCTTGGGACTGTTCTTGTCCCTGTATTTGATCATCGTCAGCACCGCCGGCATCTTGTCTCCGTTGGCCCCTGCGAGTTGGCGTGACGGTTTTCACATGCAGCCGGCGGACCATCAGCGCGACGATTCGACGTCCAGGCGACTCAGACGGTCGGATCGCGACAACGGAATCAGCTCGGGAGCCGAATTTTGGCATCCGGTTTACGGATCGATTCTCAAGTGGACGGTCCCCAGTTTCGCAGTTGCGGGATGCGTGTTTTGCATCGTTGCGAAAGAGGAAAAGCCCGAGTGAGGATTGAATGTCCAGCCCGCCCCGATGGTCCGCTTATGAAGGGGCGGCAATCACGTGGGACTGGACGACGGATCCTTGACCGAGGTGTTCGTCAAAGATCCTGTCGATGATCTCCGGCGTGCAGTCTCCGTACCAGATTCCGTCGGGCAGCACGCCGACAATCGGACCTCCCTTGCAGACGCCGATGCAGCCCGCCTTGATCCGCAAGACGACCGAATGGCCGGCCTTGCGCCGCAGCTTGCAGCAGTGCTTGATGTGCCGCCACGTTTCCTCCATCGCCTTGCCCCCGCAGCACTTGGCGGTCTTGCGATCCATGCACACGATCAGCGTGTACTCGACTTGGTGCAGTCGAAGTTTCGTTGCTTTCTTACGGGCGGAGCTTAAATTCATTCGTCACGATTCACGACGGGATTCGAAACCCCCGGATCGTTGACTTCCGGAGAGGACACGGTCCCGGGGATCGGCTCTTCCTCAGATTTCATCTTCTGTTGGATCGATTCGCCGATCAGGTCCGTGATCTGTTGCTCATCGAGTTCCTCTTCTTCCATCAGGGCGCGGGTGATCTTTTCCAGATCTTCGCGGTGCTCGCGCAACAGCTGTTCGGCCCGTTGGTCGGCTTCCATCAAGATCCGCGAGACTTCTTCGTCGATCAATTCTTGCGTGTGTTCACTGAATTGTCGCGACTGATGCATCTCACGTCCCAAGAACGGATCTTCGTCGCTGGTCTTGTAGCAGACCGGACCGAGCTTGGGGCTCATTCCCCAATGCGTGACCATCCGGCGAGCGATGCTGGTGGCGCGTTCCAGGTCGTTTTCCGCCCCGACGGTCGGTTCGTCATAGACGATCTTTTCCGCCGCGCGTCCGCCCAACAGAACGATCAGCTGGTGTTCCAGCTCTTTCTTGCTGACGTTCAGGCGATCTTCGTTGGGGACGTACTGCGTGACTCCCAGGGCGCGACCGCGTGGGACGATGGTGACTTTGTGCACGGTATGTGCACCGTCCAGGTGCCAGGCCGTCAGCGTGTGTCCGGCTTCGTGATAAGCGGTCTTCTCTTTCTCGATCCCACGGAGTACCTCTTCCCGTTTGGCCCCCATCAGGATCTTGTCGCGGGCATAATCGAAATCGTTCATGTCGACTTCTTTCTTGTCATGGCGGGCGGCCCACAACGCCGCTTCGTTGACCATGTTTTGAATATCGGCTCCCGTCAATCCGATCGTTCCCGCGGCCAACCGATCCAGTTTGACATCATCGGCCAGCGGGACATCGCGAACGTGGACCTTAAAGATCTCTTCGCGGCCTTTCATCGTGGGGCGATTGACTGCGACGTGACGGTCGAAACGACCGGGACGCAACAGGGCGGGGTCCAAGACATCGGGTCGGTTGGTAGCCGCCACCACGATCACGGCTTGGCTGGGCGTGAACCCGTCCATCTCACCGAGGATCTGGTTCAGCGTTTGTTCACGTTCGTCGTGTCCGCCGCCCAAGCCGGCACCGCGCTGGCGTCCGACCGCATCGATTTCGTCGATGAAGATGATCGCGGGGCTGTTCTGTTTGGCGGTCTGGAACAAGTCGCGAACCCGACTGGCCCCGACGCCGACGAACATCTGGATGAATTCGCTACCGTTGACCGAGTAAAACGGCACTTCCGCTTCTCCGGCCACCGCGCGAGCCAGCAACGTCTTTCCGGTTCCGGGCGGTCCGTTCAGCAACACGCCCTTGGGAACGCGTCCCCCGAGCTTTTGGAACTTGTCGGGTGTTTTCAGATAATCAACGATCTCCTGCAGGTCCGCCTTGACGCCCTGCAAGCCCGCGACGTCGTCAAACGTGACGGTTTTCTCGTTGGCTTCGAAGCGTTTCGCCGGGCTCTTTCCAAACCCGGACAAAAATCCGCCGCCCATGATGTCGTTGCGTGTGCGACGAATCATCATGAAAACGAACAGGAACACCGCCAGCGGCAGCCCGATAAAGATCAGCAGATTGACCAATTCACGCGTGTTGTCCGGCGGCTGGAAGTCATACGGAATGTCCGCCTCGATCAGCGCACTTTCGATCCGAGACGACGATTGCGGGTCGAGCGAGATGTTGAAATAGAACTTTTTCTTCAGCTTGACCGGCTTTCCGTTGTCGTCCTTTTCAACCGTCTCGATGCCGTCTTTGATGACCGGAGGCGCCTCGGGCTCGTTCTTGAACGTCCCGACGACGGTTTGCTCGCCGATACTGACCTGCTCGATATTGTTCTTGCCCAATTGCTCGCGGAAAAAGCTGGCCGTGATCTTGGATCCCGGGTCTTCGGTTCGCCAGAAAAGGATGGCGAATCCGATCGCCAGCACCACCGCGATCAGCAATCCGTTATTGCGACGCGGGGGAGGTGCGTTGACGTCTGTCTCTTCGCGACGATTTTCCATAGTGGTATTTCGATCGAAAGTTGCTCGCCTTGGCGAGGCGGTGATATTTGAGAGGAAGGGGCGATGGTGATCGTGTTTGCCAAGTCCGATTGGCAAACGCCCCGTGACAGCTTGCCCGACAGCAGCAGTGGTGAGCAAAACCGATGCCACACGCCGAAACCAACACTGAAACTATGCGTCGGTATGATAAATCGGTGTCAAAGCATTCCCCAAAACTCGGCTCGGGGAGTCGACCCGGCGGGCTACAATCCGCAAGGGCCTAGCCGGATGGGGTCTGATTGTACCAATTTGCGCGAAAATGGAATGCGGGTGCTCAGGACTGCCAACTTGGCGACACGCTCCGGCCTCGCGCCGCGGCAGCTTGGAGATGACAGGCAATCTGGCGACGATTCAGCTTACGAATCTGGCAAACCTCCTCCATCGTGAATCCGTCGCTGAACAGACGCCACGTCCAGTACGCGTCGCGTTCACCGATCGACTCGTCCACGGCGTCCGGTGGGTCGGGGGCGGAATCCTCAACACCAGAGTCGGCTCCCAGCACCGGCGGATCCTCCACCGGCTCCTGCACAGGCAGCTCTGCGAGGCCCAGGTCCGACTCACCCCCCGGCGGTCCCGGAACGTCACTCCCCGCGGTCGCGGTTTCCGGGTCATCCGTCTCGGTCAGGCACCCGCGGATGATCTCCAGAATGTCGTAACCATGCTGCTCCATCGTTGCCGGCCCGATTCCCGAGACGACTTCCAGTTCGCTGCTGCTTTGCGGACGAATTTCGGCCAGCCGGTCGATCGTCGAGTTCGTCAGGACCCGATAGGCGGGGATTCCCAGTGCCGCGGACGCCCGGCGTCGCCAGCGTTTGAGCGCCTCGCCGATCTCATCGGTCAGTTTCTTTTCGGGGCTGGTCAGGTCATCCAGGGTGATGTGGATGCCGGCCTGCGATTCAATTTGGGCTTCGTCCAGGGGATGGTCGTCCGGTGCAGCGGTCGATTGTGCATCCGATTTGGCGACGTCGGTCGATTCGATGTGCCGTGCCGCCGCGGCCAGCCCCCGGGCGAGCGCCTTGGACAACGTGAACGAGGCCGGCAACGGCGTTTTCAGGTGCATCACCGACTTGCCGAACTCGCTGATTTCGATCGTCGGACGACGTTGATCGACTTCGCGTTGCTCGATCATCCCGTGCTCGATCATCGCATCGATGATCTTGCTCAATTGAGCCTGTTTCATCGACGACAACATCCCATAGGTGCTCAATCGTTGAAGCTTCCATTGGGTGATGCGTTTGTTTTGTGATCCGCACAGCATCTGGGCGACCAAGTTCTTTCCGAATCGACCGTGCATGCGGGTCACGCCGCTCAGGATGACACGCAATCCACACAGCAACGCGTTGGCGTCGGATTCGGTCAGACCGTCGGTGACCGTGCGCGTCGCTTTTTTTCCATCGTCGACGTCACAGCGATCACACTTTCCACAATTCTTGCTTTCCGGATCGCCGAAATAATCCAAGATCACGCGTTGGCGGCAGCCGCCGGTACGGGCGAATCCGATGACGGCCTCTAGTTTTTCATATTCGTTGGCTTTTCGCCGGGCGAGTTCTTCGAAATCGATCTCCAGGTTTTCGAAGGGAATATCGCGCTGAACGAAATGGACGGCGCGTCCGCGGAACGGTGGCACGTAGTCGAACGCGTTCAATCGACTCAGTTCACGCAACGTCCGCATCAATTGGTCGCGATCGACGTCGGCCAATTCCATCAATCGGTTGGGCCGCACGTAGACGTCGTCGTTCCGGCGTCGACCGACAACTTTCTCAATCGCGGTCATCACGCGGCGACGCAGTTTTGCCTCTTTCGGCAGGAAATCCAACAACGTCGGGGCATCGCTGTCGATCCGAACGAGCAACTGGTTTTGGCTGCTGTCGAGCCGACGCAGCACACCGGCTTTGGCAAGCAGTGTTTCGGCGGTCCCGATCGCTTCGGAACTGTCCCCGTCGATCGCATCACGGACTTGATCGAGAGTCAGCTCGATCGGATCCTCCGGCCGCGAGAGCAAGTACTGATAGACCTTGTTCACGATCGCTTTGGAGGGGTAGCGATTCTCAATGAAAAACTCTTGGATGTAGCGATCGTGATAGGAGAAAAACAGTCGGCAATCGCTTTCCAATCCGTCGCGTCCGGCGCGGCCGGCTTCCTGGTAATAGGCCTCCAACGTTCCGGGCATGTTGTAGTGGGCGACGAATCGGATGTCGGACTTGTCGATCCCCATGCCGAAGGCGTTGGTGGCAACGATCCCCGCCAACTCGCCGGACATGAACTTTTCCTGCACGATGCGGCGTTTCTCCGACTCCATGCCGCCGTGATAGATGCCGATCGGGCGGCGTGTCTTTTCCGGCAACCATTCACCGATCGCTTCACAGGTTTTTCGCGTTGCGGCATAGACGATTCCGGCGCCGTCTTGCCGTTTGACGAATTCGACCAGCTGGTCTTCTTTTTCCACGTCCGTTTTGCTCTGAGAGACCCCGAAATGGAGATTGGTGCGGGCAAACCCCGTCACAAAAACTTTGGGGGATTTGAGATCCAACAGAGAACAAACGTCGTCGCGCACCATCGGTGTCGCGGTAGCGGTCAGCGCGATCGTTTGGAGACCACCCAGGTACTGCGAGCGGACTTTGCCCAGTCGCGAATAATCGGGGCGAAAATCGTGCCCCCATTCGCTCACGCAGTGGGCTTCATCGACGGCCAGCAAGGTGACTTGGCAGCGTTGCAAGGTTTCCAGAAATCGACCGTTGCGAAGCCGTTCCGGCGCGACATAAACCATTTCCAGTTCGCCGCGGGCCATCGATTCCATCACGTCCTCTTGTTCGCGGACGCTGAGCGTGGAATTGATCAGCCGGGCGGCGATTCCCAGTTGCCGCAGCGTGTCGACCTGGTCCTTCATCAACGCGATCAGCGGCGATACAACGATCGTTGTGCCGGGACGAGCCAGGCTGGGCAGCTGGTAGCAGAGGCTTTTCCCACCGCCGGTCGGCATCACGCACATCACGTCTTCGCCGCTGGCGACGGCTTCGATCACCTCACGCTGACCGGGCCGAAATTCGCTCAGGCCGAACCGAGAGAGCAGCGAATCGTAATCGGTGGCAGTGGCATTCATGAATCAGTCCGTTTGAGAAGGCATGTGCGGTCAAAAGTATACGGATTTCCCATGCATTGGCGATCCGCGACCCGCCCATCGCGACCGGCTGGCCTGACCGGCTGGCCCTGACTGGCTGGCCTCACCCTGACAACAGCCGATAGCAGTCTGGACCAACCTCGTCTATACTCGATCGTTTCTGCCGCCGTGACCTGATTCAACCGAGCCTGCACTTCGCCATGCCGCACGCCATGCTCTGTGCCCGACCGCATTCGAGGCGTTTCCGATCTGTCACCCCCCTATTTTTTCGTCTCGTCGTGCTGATCCTCGCCGGCATGGTCTGGGGCCAGGGACTTTGTGGCCTAGGACGCAGTCACGCCGATGAGCCGGTTTTTACCGATGATTTCGAGTCCGGGACGAAGCGCTGGGAAATGCTCGACCCGAAGACCTGGAAACACAGCACGCACGACGGCTCCAAGACGATCGAAATCACCGACCGCAGCAGCGAGTACAAGCCGCCGGTTCGCAGCCCGCTGCATGTCGCACTGATCAGGGACCTGGAACTGGGCAGCTTTGAAATCCACTTTCGGGTTAAAAGTACCAAAGACACCGGAAACCATCGCGATTGCTGCGTGTTTTTCAATTATCGCGACGACCAGCACTTTTATTACGTGCACCTGGGGGCCCGACCCGACCCGCACAGCGGCCAGATCATGATCGTCAACGAAGCACCGCGTCGGGCACTGACCCAAAACACCCGCGAAACGCCTTGGGACGACCAATGGCACCAAGTCAAATTGGTGCGTGATGTCGAATCCGGCAGAATCGCGATCTTTTTCGATGACATGGCTCAACCGCAGATGGAGGTATTTGACAAGACGTTCACCAATGGACGAATCGGCCTCGGATCGTTTGACGACTTAAACGCCTTCGATGATGTTGTCGTCTTCACGAAGTAGCCACGGCAGACGCCGACCCAATCTTTTCTTTCCAACGGCTCGGTTGGACTTCACACCAATACAAGGACTCTGCAGCGGATGAGCGATTACGGAATGTTCAGCGATGATTTTTATCTCAACATGAACTTGGCGACCGAAATGGATCTGCCGCAAAATCGCGAGTCCGTGCTGCACTATTTCGAACAGGTCAGACGTCGTTACCCCCAGATGCTGAACTTCTATTCCCGCGAGAAGTCAGAATTTGTGCTCGAAGAGGAAAAGGAAAAGGGTTCCTACCGCTGGGTTTCCATCGAACCTCGTCGGCTCAACAGCGGTTCGGTGAACCCCGAATCGTTGGAGGCCGCGATTGACCAGCACCGTAGCATCTTGGAACTGGTTCCCTATGAGCTTTCCATCACGCCGCTGGATTGCGAAGCGTTGAGCGTGATGCTGGGATTCGATTTCAACTATCGCGGGAACCACAACGAGATTTTGAATCAGGCGATCGGAATCGCGCCGGCGCTCGAACGCTTTACCACGCTGCCCTACGGCAAAGTACTCTCCAACGAACCGTCGCTGCAATTCGCGCTCGATGAAGAATGCCGGACGCAGTGCCGAATCAGTTTCGAATCCCGGACCACGGCCTATCAGGTGCGGACGGGCGAGTACAGCGAAGATCAACTGAGCGTCTACTTGACGGTTCGCCGATACGACAGCCTGGGACCAGATGAATCGTTTGACAAAGAATTCATGCGGCTGTCCTCCCTGTGCCGCGACCTAGTCGACGAGTATCTCGTCAGCGCCGTCTTGAGGCCTCTGCAAGAAGCGATCTCGCTGCACTGATCGCGTCAAAACTGGAAGTACACGAACGGGGTAAAGCCACGTGGCGCGTACAAGACCAGGCACCAGATCATCACGGTCGTCGCAATCGGGGTGTACCAGCGATCGGCACGCAACCGCATCGCGATTCTCAGACGCGTCGTCCAGGCGGCATGTTCCAGCACCATGATCCCGATCGCTGCGATCGCCAACGGCGGATACCAATTGATTCCCGGTGACTGAAACAGCAACTGCCGCGTGATCGACGCCACGTGATCCAGCGACGTGCTGCGAAACAGTACCCAGCCGAAAACGACCACCAAGAACGTCGACAGCCTTCCCAGCCACACGGCCTTGCGCACGTCATACCGCCGGTGGAGTTCGCGTTCGCAGACCAGCGCCGCGCCGTGCCAGAAGCCCCACAGCACGAACGTCCATGCCGCCCCGTGCCACAGGCCGCCCAGCACCATCGTGATCATTAGATTGACGTTGGTTCGAATTGACCCCCTGCGACTGCCGCCCAGCGGAATGTAAAGATAGTCGCGCAGCCAACGTGAAAGCGTCATGTGCCAGCGATGCCAAAAATCGGCCACGCTGGTCGCCAAGTACGGGTGTCGAAAGTTTTTGGGAAACCGATAACCCAGCATCTTCGCGACCCCGATCGCGATGTCGGTGTAGCCGGAAAAGTCATAGTAAATCTGCCCGGCGTACCCGATCACCGCCAGCCAGACGGTCAGTCCGCCGTAGAGTTGCGGTGCCGCGAACACCACATCAACGACTTCGCCCAAGCGGTCCGCCAACAGCACTTTCTTGACCAGCCCGCAAAGCGCTAATTGAAATCCGCCGTAAAAACGTAGCGCTGACCAGTTCGGCCGCCGCGCTAGCTGGGGCAATAACTCGCTGGCGCGAACGATCGGCCCGGCGACCAACTGGGGAAAGAACGCGACATACAACGCAAAATCGAGTAGCGAATCGGTCGGCCGGATTTTTCCGCGATAGACGTCGATCGTGTAGCTGAGCGTCTGGAAGGTGTAAAACGAGATGCCGACCGGCAGGATGATGTTCAACGTACTCGCGTTGAGACCGGCCGATTCGATCAACGGTGTCGCGGACTCGATAAAGAAATTGAAGTACTTGAAAAAACCGAGGACGCCCAGGTTCACGCCAAGGCTGACGCACAACCACGCCTGCTTGGCCCGAGACGATGCCGCATGCGAAATCCGTTCGGCCACGAAATAGTCCACCGCTGTTGATAACAACAACAGACCACAGAAACGGTAGTCCCAATACGAATAAAAGTAGTAGCTGGCTGCGAGCAGGATCAGATTGCGCGTCACTCGTGTGCGACATCGCCAAACGGCCAATAGGATCAATCCCAGAAAGATCAGAAACTCGATCTGCGTGAACTGCATCGTGGATCAGTCCTTCGCCGGATCGTCGTTTCGGGGTTGCCCAGACGACCCGAACCGATCGGCAATCTCCAACAGTTGTTCCGCAATGATCCGGTTTCCCGTCGCGTTGTAGTGCCCCACCCCGAATTGGCCGTTGTGAAATCCTCGCGGCCAATCGCCCCCGCGGGCAGCAGCAATCATCGCGTCTCGCGCATCGAGCACGTAAAACCCATGCTCGGAACACAGTTGGCGGAAACGGTCGAACAAGTCCTGATCCGGGTCCTTGAAGAGGGTTTCACCGTCGGTGATGGCAGGGATCAAGGGTGCGTAAACGAAGATACACGGCGCGTCGCATTGCCCACGCAGCCGTTCCAACTGGCCAGACAAGCGTTTTGCCATCGACAGCATCGTCTGATTCGATTTCTCCGATCGGCTTGAAACTGTTGGCGACTCGACCGGTCCGGGGCGAAACCTGAGTCGGCGCCGTGTCGTTCCGTCACCGGTCGTCACGATGTTGCGAACGGTTTGGATCAGGAAGGCGGGAAACGTCGCGCTGATTTTGGACTGGGATGGATCCAGCTCCTCCTTGGCATCAGCGATTTCGACTGTCCAGTCAGACCACTCGACGATCAGAAAGACTTGGGCGTCAACCGTGAGCGCTTCGTTGTCACGTAGCGTTGCGATCTGTGCGATCCAGTCGTTGCAGTCGTCGCCGCTGCGCGCGAACGGATATAGGTGGATTTGATTAGACGACAGCCTCGCCACCTGGGCGGCGATTTTTTCGCGATCCTCCACACAAACCCCTTCGGCCTGAGAATCTCCCCAGAGTGCCAAACGCAGTCCGACGGGTTCCTCGTGTTCCAGGGTCACCCTCCCCGGCATTCCCATCGGTCCGATCTGCGTCGTCGCGTATCCTTCGCTGCGCCAACGGTAATCCGATCCCGGTTGCAGCACCGCGACTCCCCGCGTCGGGTCCTTGATGCGCGGCACGTAACTGCGAACGAACCACGGCGAAGTGACGGCCACCAGAGCGGTCCCGAGCAGCATTCCGACGATCCATCGACGCAGCATCAATCGGCCGCGACAGGAGGAGTCGGCGGAGTCGTCCCAATGCCAGAAGATCGGTCGGGCGGCGCGATTGGACGCATGGCGGAGGAAGATCGAGAAAGAAGTCGGACGGCGAGTGATGCTATAGGATAGCCTCATCGGATCAACAACGCAGGTACCGGTCACACGCGCCACTGGCTGACGCCGCGTGCTGGCATCTCGTCCAGACGCGTGAGTGGGCGGCGCGGTTGGTGTATGATCTGGGCAAACGACGATTTGCTTGGGTCAACGAAACGGTTCGTGGCAAGATCGTCGGGGCCGACCGTTCTTCGTGAGTCCTTTGGATGATCATCCCCTACAGCACCGACGCGCCTCTCTATCACCTGCCTTGGGTCACGGGAGGTTTGATCGTCACGAACATTGTCGTGTTTTTCGCGACCACCTTCCAGGTCTTCATCGGCAATTGGGAACCGGAACAAATTGATTGGTTGTTGATCCAGTTCAACCAGATCAATCCGCTGCAATGGCTGACGGGGAATGTCATGCACTTTGACCCATTTCACTTAATGGGCAACATGTTCTTCCTGTTCTGCTTTGGATTGGTGGTGGAAGGCAAAGTCGGAAATCGTCGCTTCGTGGGGATCTACCTGGCGACCTGTATCTTAATCGGCGCCGTCGTGCAGATCCCGATGTTCTTCCTGGGCGGCGAAGAAGCCGCCGGCGGGGCGTCGGGCGTGATTTCGACCCTGATGGTGATCGCGCTGATTTGGGCACCGGAAAACGAGATCAGTATCTTTTACTTCTTCTTCCCGTTCGTGGGGACCGCCGAACCACGCATCGTCACGATCTGTGTGTTCTTCATCGGCATGGATGTCCTGTCGGTCGTGTTTAGCGGATTTGCGATGTCGGGCGCGATGGGACACGTCATCGGTGCCCTGATGGGATTCCCGATCGGAATCTACTTTTTAAAAACCGACGAGGTCGATTGTGAAGGCTGGGATGCGATCTCCCGAAACGAGTGGCTGCAACAATACCCGTTGCTGTACGGCGAAAAGCAGCGACAACGCGATCGCGACAAGCACGACGAAATTGAAAACCCGGTCGAAAAGGCGTTGCAAGTGACCGGCGGCGACGTCTCGAAAAGCCAATACATCGGTCTCGCGTCGAGCAAGTGGAAACCCAAAACCAAATCACCCTCCCCTGCCGTGCCCGCCACTGCGACCCAACGGAAGACACGTAAAAAGAAACGACGGACATCCGAAGTGTCGCCGGAACGTGTGGCCGAAAAATGCCAGGCCCATCCAGAATTCAATCGCTTGGCCTACGTGCTTCGTCAAAGTCTGCAATCAAACAATTTGCCGGCAGCACAGCAAGCGTTCTTGCGATTGGACACGCTCAAAATCGGCGAGGGTTTAGCGGAAATGACGTTGATGCGATACGCTTCGGATCTCTGCACCCAACGCCAATGGGTCAACGCGATTCGTCCTCTCGCCATTGTGGTCGAAAAACAAGGCGCGCTGGCCGACGACGCTTGCCTGCGTCTGGCACAGATTCAAATACGAGTGCTGCAGCGCCGCGACCATGCCATTGCGACGTTGGAAAAGATCGTGGCACCGGACGGCGAATCGATCGACGCGGCGAAGAAAGAGCGATTGCGTAAACGCGACGAGCTGCTCAGTCTGGCGCGCGGAGGTTGAACAAGGAAACGGGGGCAAGCATTCTGCTTGCCTGCTCCCAAGGCCCCGCCCAGTGCGTTCCCAGAAGCAGCCCTACGCCGTAACCGATTTTTTAGCGGTAGGGCGCGAGCCCTCCGTTGTGTTGGCAAAGGTGCGGAACCGGAGGGATTGAGCCCTGCCGCTAAAACCTCGTCAAACACAGGACATAAATCGTTCTCGGCGTAGGACGGAGCCTGGGAACGAAGTCAGGAAACGTCACGCACAGCGTGACCTACAACGCGGCTTTGAACTGTTCCAACTGACGGAGCATCGGTGGTGAGAACGGGTCAAGCTTGATCGCTTGTTCCTGGGTGATCACCGCTTCTTCGATCCGACCGAGCGCAAAGTAGCAACGGGCACAGGTATCCAGGCGTGCGGCGCGGTAGATCAGATCTTCCGAATCGAGGAACTCCAACGAATCCAGACTGCACTTCAACGCACGTTCATAATCGCCTTCGGTGTTGGCGACCAACCACGCGTATTGGTTGTACGCTTCGCCCAGTTCCGCCTTGTAGTCTTCCGGCTTGATGATCTTTTTGCGTGATTCGATCCGGGAGATTCGCTGCTGTAGTGCATCGCGATTTTGGACGATCTGCTTGATCACCGAAGGCTTCCAATCGGGGTCGCCGGGATCAGCCAAGCGATACATCCGTATCAGGATATCGATGTTGTCGTTGTCAAATCGATAGGCGAGTTGCAGCTTGCTTTTGACCTGGTTCAACGTCGCTCGATCGTCAGCGTTCTTTTCCAGCATCGCGAGTCCGCTTTCGTACTCGTAGAGGCTGCGGATCCGGCTCAGACTGATTTGCCATCGCGACATCCGCGACTGATAAAGGCGATCTTTCTTGGCCCGATCGGCGATCGGAAACAACACCGTCGCGGCGTCTTCATGGCGCAGCTGTTCGCTAAACATCCGCGCCAATTCCTGACGCGCGCTGACGCCGACGATTGATTCGATATCGCAATGCTTGATGATTTCACGATTTTCACGTTCGGCCCATTCGAATCGACCTCGCGAACGCAGCAGCAGCGCGGCTTGATAGTGGGCATAGGCGATCTCTTGCAGCTGGTGGTCGGTGATCGCGTTTTCGTCTGATTTCGGTTTTTCTGCCTCACCGGGTTCAGCCGAATCATTCGCGGCGACTTCGGGCAACGGGTTGATCAGCAGCGCGTCCGCGGCGAGTTCCTCGGCCAGCTCGTTTTGTCCGATCTCGTCATAGGCTTGTGCGGCCGAATACAGCAACTCGGCGTTTTCGCCAAAGGCGTGTTGATGCCGCTCGTAGAGTGCGACCACGATCGGGAACAACCCCTGGCGAATCGACCACCCGGCATGCTCGGACAGATCGCGGGTCGCCGGGGCGATCAGATCAATGTGCTCCATCACCAGCGACAACGCCGCCTGGCGTGCGTCTTCGGCCAGGGCCCGCGTGGCCAGCACGCGAATCATTTGCATCACCGACGCCGACGTGACGTCGGGGCTGACTCCCGCATCGACCTGCCTGCGCTGCTGACGGACGAGTTCTTCCCAGCGTTCGGTCGAATAGCTTCCCGCCTGCAGATCCTTTGCGTAGGCCAGCAACCACTGTGACGAATCGCGTTCGTTTTCTCCGATCACCGCCTCGATCCGCTCGGCCAACCGACGTCGGCCGACCTTTTCGCGGCCGAGCGGCTGCTTCAGGACCAACATCGCCGCGCGACGACTGAGCGGCACGCTGGGATCAAACCGCGCCAGTCTGGCCAACGCCTCGACCCCCATCTGGTCCCGCAAACGACCGAGCAACTCAATGCGTCCCAGCCGGTCGGTCTCGCTTTGGGCGCCATATTCGCTGAGGATCTCTTGGACTTCTTTCGGATCCGAGTCCTTGGACCAGCTGACTTGTAGGCTGCTGATCAGATAGCGGGCGGCCGACAAGATTTCGCTGTCGTCATGGTTTTGCGCCTCACGAAGGGCATCAAACGCTTCCAGCCCGTACATCTTCAGCTGATTCCGGGCCCGAATTCGGGTGGCATAGCTGTCGCTGCCGAGTTTTTCGATCAGCTCCTTGATCACTTGGTCGGTCGTTTTGGCGTTGTCATCGGCCGGACTGTCACCGTCAGCTGCCCGAGCGACGCCGAATGAGCCTTGGCAAAGCCCCCCGACGAGCAAGAGGGCGGCGCACCAGGTCCAGACGAGGCGTGGAGCGTGTTGCAGAGGTTGGAGCATCTTTCCGACGGGCCGACGAGGAATTTCAGTTTGATTGACCGCTCGTATTCTATCGATTCGACCAAAATTGTGCAGCTGGAATGCCCGCCCGCCTGCCCCGGCGTCCTAAAATCCGTGTCGCAATACTGGTTGATCATGCGTTTTTTTCGATCGACTTGCTGCCCGGCACAGAAATCTGCGTGACCGAACGAGTTCGCGGCCAAGAATCGCTCGATGCAATCGAAGTTCCCAGCGAGCGATAAACCAGCTAATATCCCTGCACGGACCGGCCTTTCGCCAGAGCTTTCCCTCCCTTTCAAGTTGATCCGCAGCGACGAATGACGCGAAAATCGAAGAATTCGAACGACACTGGCAAAGCCGCCAAAAAAACACCCTCGCGTGCCGAGTCGGCTGCCTCGTCGGATGACCGGACACCGGAACAACGATTCGGCGACTCGATCCGCACCTCCGCCCAGCGGGAAACCGTCGAGGCGTTTGTGGTTGCGTTCGTGTTGGCGCTGCTGTTTCGCGCGTTCGTTGCCGAAGCTTTTGTGATTCCCACCGGCTCGATGGCGCCGACGCTGATGGGGGCTCACAAGGATATTGATTGCCAACAGTGCGATCATCGTTTCCAAATCGGTGCCAGCAAAGAACGCCGAGGGCCGTATCAAGACGACACGGTCGTGGCCGGTATTTGTCCCAATTGCCGCTACATCAATAACCTGGATCTGGCCGAAAACAGCAACGCCACCACCTTCAACGGCGACCGGATCCTGGTCAGCAAGTTTGCCTACACGCTCAGCGAGCCCGAACGCTGGGACGTGATCGTGTTCAAGTTCCCGGGCAATCCGAAGCAGAACTACATCAAACGGCTCGTCGGGCTGCCCAATGAGACGATCAGCGTCTTTCATGGCGATGTCTACGCGGCACCGACCGACCAGCCGACGTCGGACGTCATTCTCCGCAAACCGGCGGACAAACTGCTGGCGATGCGGCACCACGTCTATGACACCGACCAACAATCCGATTTGCTGATCAAGTCCGGCTACCCCAGCCGAATCCAACCGTGGCGAGAAAACACTTCGGCCCCGCCCGAAGATTCCTGGACGATCGATCGCAGCCAAGACGGTTTAGTCGCCTCGGTCGAGCCCAAAGACGAAACCGAGACTCACTGGTTGCGTTACTTCCACCGCTGGCCGACCGACATTCAGTGGAACACCGCCGCCAAGGGCGGGCCGCTCAACACGGTTGCCCCCTACAGCAGCCGACTGATCACCGACTTCTACGCCTATGATTGTTACATCACGGTCCCCAGCCGCGATGTCTACGAAACAACACCGTCCAACGCACGCTGGGCCGGTAAGCCGCCGTTGAATCCCGACTACAAGTCGGGTGGTCCGTTGGCACAATTCGGCGGCGATGCCCGCTTCGGCGAGCGTGGTTTCGCCGATGACGGATTGCACTGGGTCGGCGACCTGATTGTCGAATCCGAGGTGACTGCGTCGAGTCAATGCAAGGAGTTGACGCTGGAATTGATCGAGGCCGGGATTCAATATCGATGCCGCATCGATCTGACAAACGGCAGCGCCAAACTTGCCATTTTGGACGGGGACCAATCGCTGCAGTTTACCGGCACCGACGGCAAACAGACGGCTTCGGTTCAAGGAGCTAGCGGGGCTCGAGCCGGCGAAACGTTCTCGGTCCGATTCAGCAATTGCGATGATCAACTGTTGCTGTGGGTGGACGATGCGTTGGTCGAATTTGACGGACCGACCACGTTCGATGCCCGAGCCTTTCATGACGACGGCGGAGCTTATCCGCATTACCAAGCGGGCGTCCATCCGATGGACGCCGCACCGGTCGGCATCGCCGTGCGTGGCGGAGCAGCGACGGTCGACCGTGTCAAAATTGATCGCGACAAGTATTACGTCGCCACCGACAACAGCTCGTTCGGCATCTTTGACTACGACATGAACCAGCTTTACCAACTCGCACAGCAAAACATTAGCTTTCGAGACATCCAAGACGTGATGGCACGTCCCGAACTGTGGGAACAATTTCCCATCTGGGAAACACGCCGCAAGGTGACGTTTCGCTTAGACGAAAATCAATTCTTTCCGATGGGCGACAACAGCCCCGAAAGTCTGGACGCGCGCTGTTGGGCCGGAACCAAACTGGGTGCCCGACTGCCCGACCGGTTCCGCGATCAAGCCTACGCGTTCGCCGATGCGTCTTACGTCCCACGCGATTTGTTGGTCGGCAAGGCACTGATGGTGTTTTGGCCCCACCCCTGGAATACGCCCGTCCCCTTCACTCCCAATTTCGACCGCTTCCGATTCATACGCTAACGCCGGCATTGGCATTGGCTGGTCATCAATCATTCTCGAAACGGATTTCAAGTGCGATGAGTATCGATCACGACGAGCCCACGACGGTTCTGGAAGCTATCGATTTGCAAAAGACGTACGGCAGACGCCGCGTCGTCGATGGCGTCAACTTGCACGTCGGCAAGGCGGAGATCGTCGGACTGCTGGGCCCCAACGGAGCCGGTAAATCGACCAGTTTCCGGATGATTTGCGGAATGATCCAACCCGACCGCGGCCGAGTTTATTTGGAGGGACGCGATGTCACCGATTGGCCGATGTTTCGCCGCGCCCGTGATGGACACATGGGCTATCTGCCCCAAGAACCCAGCGTGTTCAAGAAACTGACGGTCGAACAAAACATCTCGGCGCTGTTGGAATTGCTCGGGATGGACCGCAAGCAACGCAAAATCCGAACGCAAGAGCTGCTCGAAGAGTTCAACATCACCCATATCCGCAAGAGTCGGGCGGCGGGGTTAAGCGGCGGCGAACGACGCCGGCTGGAGATCGCTCGGTGCCTGGTTTCGGATCCCAAGATCGTGATGCTGGACGAGCCGTTTGCGGGGATCGACCCGGTCACGGTGCAATCCATCCAGGGCGTGATCAAGCAACTGCGTGATTCGGGGATCAGCGTTTTGATTACCGATCATGCGGCTCGCGAAATCTTGGGCACGGTGGACCGCTGCTACGTGATATACCAAGGTCAAGTTTTGATCGATGGCACGCCCGAGGAAGTGAAGCGACACCCCAAGGTTCGCGAAGAGTATTTGGGAGACATGGACGGGGCCGAGCGTATGGCCGAGGCGATTGACGAGTTGCCCGCAAACGCCCCCACCGCCGCCGCGGCAGCCCCCGCGAACGTCCATCCGGCTGCTCAAGAAAAGTCCCCCGTGCCGCCACCACACTTCCGCCAAAAACGTGCCCTGCGGCGACGCACGAATGTTTCGGATGTGTGACTAATCAAAACCCTTCTTTCCACAAATCGACAAGCAAGCTTGTTGAAGATCTGTTGGGGAGAAGCGTGCCATTTCCGTCAGGAATTGAATCGGCATCCCGAATGGGACGTCGATTGTATTACTGAGCGACTTTTGGGCAAGCACCGCTCTACGGTGCACACCGCAGAGAACGTCGATTGTATAAGTGACGGATTTGATCTTAGCGGAAGGCGCCAAGACTTTTGCGGCATGAACTCTCTCTGGCGTTTGCTTGCTGCGCAAACGCCGTCTCTCCCAAAGGGAGAGAATCTAAATGAGCTGGCAAAAGCTGCCGTTATACAATCGATGTCCCCCGGGATACTGGATTCGCAGGCATGACCCCGAACGGGGTCAAAGCCAGTAGCCGGAGGTGAGCGCAGCGACACCTCCGGACATCCGGCCCCTGCCGGACGCGACCCCGGAGGGTGTCGAAGCGAATGGCGCCCGCGCCCTCGAATCCGGCCTGCAGCAACGCTCAAGCCTCCTGATCAATCTCTTTTAGCAAGGCGAACTGCGGCACCGCCGGCGGATTGATTCGCTGCGACCCCGCCGGGGTCGATGGGACTTGAAGGCGTGCCTCCCGGAGGTGGCGCTGCGCTAACCTCCGGCTACTCGCTGGCATCCCGCCGGGATGCTCGTCTCGCTGTCGCGATCCCGGCGACCCGATTACCGGAGGTGCGCTGCGCCACCTCCGGAACACGCATCATCGCAGACCGCCTACAGAGACTCGCCAACCATCTCATTCTGATTGCGTGTTCCCAACGCTCCCCAGAGCCCGAAGGGGCTTGGGCTGCCGGGAGCCAGATGGCCTTGTCCGTCGAGGGTCACGCTGCCTTTCATTTCACCCGACTCAATCGAATCGGTCAGGAACACGACGGAACCATCGCCCATTGCGACGTGGCCGCCGCCTTGGTGACGGCTGCTCATCGATAACGTTCCGATCGTCGTTGAGTCGCCGCCGAAGCAGAGATGCGTATTGGGCGGCAGGACCGTGTTGAACCCCGTCATCAACGGCATCGCGTCGGCCCAACGATAACCTCTTCCCTGGCCGCGAATCGACGACAGCTGAACCGCGCTGCGCGCATCCCAAAACCGAGGACGCTCTGCATCGATCTGGCTGCGACAGAGTTGCACATCGTCCAACACGCCACCGGTCCATCCGTTTTTCACTGACGGAACCGTTCGAATGTCTTTGTCGCCAAGGTCGGTTGCGATCTCACCCAGCATGATCGTCGTGGACAGACCGTCGGTGACGTCGTCAAAGGAAGTGATCATCCTGGGAACAAACATCCCGCGTCCGGTCGCCTGCATCTGTGCCTCACCGCTGGGCGACCACTTCGAATCCTGATAACGCCACAATCCTTCATCCAACCCTTCGATCGCGTCACCCAGGCACGCCGCATAATTGGTCCGCCCCAACGCGGGTGATCCGATGCCCGGATCCGACGGACAACGGTACGTTGGGACCTCATGATCCCAGGGTTCATAGGATCCCATTGACGGAACGGGTCCCATGCTCGGATAGCGATGCTCCGGCGCGTTAAAGTCGTCAACGTCCACCGACATGTCATAGAAGTCATCTTGCTCGGCGAGCAAGTCTCCCGCGGGCGGTGGTCCGGTCCATTCGCTACTGATCGTTTTCCACAGCGGCGTGCTGCCGAGAAACGGCGTGATGGACACCAGAAAACTCAGCCGAAACTGATTGGTTGCTGCCGGATCGTTGGTGTTGTTGAACGTCCCGGTTCCGTGGGGCGGAAGAATCGTGAACGCATCGTGATACTGGGCAACACCCAACGCCACCTGTTTCAAGTTATTGCTACAACTCATCCGACGAGCCGCTTCGCGTGATGCTTGGACCGCGGGTAACAACAGTCCCACCAGAATTCCGATCACGCCAACAACAACGAGCAACTCCAGCAACGTGAATCCGTTATGATACCGGCGGTGGTTCATGGTCTATTCCAGTGGGTTGAAAACCATAGCTTAGCTATCTCCCGCATCACGCGTGCTCCGTGACGCGAGCTTTTTGGAATTCGCAATGCAGGTTTCTTTCTCACGATCGCGACGATCATCCACCGACCCGGACTTCGCAGTCGCGATGGTCAATGAATGTTTGACCGCCGCGTTGGCTCGTGGTGCCAGTGACGTGCATCTTCAACCGCGATCCGGGCGCTGGGAGGTCTCGTTTCGGCTCAACGGCGTCCTGCAACCATTTGATTCCTATGACTATAGCGAGCAGAGCGATCCGGTTGCCCGCTTGATGGCGTTGTCGGGATTGCCGTCCTATCGCAGTGGCGTCCCACAGGAAGGGCCGCTTCGTTGGCGAGACGCGGGCGGAACTGAACACGAAATGCGGCTGGGCATCTTTCCGACGGTACACGGCAATCGCGCCGCGATCCGAATCATCAGTGACCGCGAATCGATTCGTCACTTGGATCAGCTCGGCTTTAATGCCTCGACGGAAGAACAACTGCGATCGGTGTGTGATTCACGTGACGGATGGCTTCTCGTCGCCGGCCCCGCCGGTAGTGGAAAGACCACGACGCTCTACGCGTGTCTTCGCTACATCGCCGGCAGCGGGTTTCAACGCAGCGTCTTGACGATCGAAGATCCGATCGAGTCGGTGATCGATTCGATCAGCCAAAGTCAATTGCAGCCGACCAGCGGCATGACCCTGGCGTCGGCGCTTCGCGCGGCGGTTCGACAAGACGCCGAGGTGTTGCTGGTCAGCGAGATCCGCGACGTCGAGACCGCCGAAGCTGTCTTGGCGGCGTCGATGACCGGCCATTTGTGTTTTTCGTCCATCCATGCCAGCTCAATCGGCGTGACGCTGCGTCGATTGGTGCAAATGAAGTTGCCCAGTTACGCGATTCAAAGCGGACTGCGAGGCATCCTGTGCCAACGTTTGGTGCGGCGACTCTGTTCGGCGTGTTCGGCTGAATCAAGCTCGGCTGAATCAAACTCGGCCCCGAATCCGATTTGCGAGGGGTGTCACGGCACGGGATACCAAGGACGCATCCCCATCTCGCAACTTCTCGCCTTCGACGGATCGTCGGCCGGCCAAGCGGTATTCGACGGGTTGGTCGAAGGCCGATCCGCGATTGAAATCGACGCGATCGCCGCAGACGCAGGGATCGATTCGTTGCACGACCAGGCGGCGCGATTGATCGACCAAGGCATGACGGATGCAAACGAAGTGTTTCGCGTGCTGGGGCGACGACCATGATGGCAGCGGACACTCCGAAGATCAACTTGGACGACGACTCGCTGGTGATGCTATTGAACGAGGTGTCGGCGATGGCGGCGTCGGGGCGTCCCTTGATTGCGGGACTGGCCGATTTGGATGACGCATCGATGGGTAAAATCGGGCGGGCAGCCAGGGCGGTACGATCCAAGATCGACCGAGGGCAACCGGCGGCGGAGTCGATCGCGTCGTTGTCGCGAACTTATCAGGCGCCGCTGCACATTGCCATGGAAGTCATGGCTCGGACCGGGTCCACCGCGCCGATCGACGAGGCCGGACGATTGATTCGCCAAGCCAATGAGTCGCGACGACGGATCCGTTTCGCGTCGATCAATCCGGTGCTGAACGTCATCGTTTCCGCAGCGATTCTGTTTTTCGTGATGCCCTGGATCCTCGTGTCGCTCTCCGAGTCGCAATTGATTCGACCAGCGTTCGCGCCGTCAGTCACGGAAATCTGTCAGGCCTTTGCCCAAGACTTTTTACTGGCCGCCATCGCGACCCTGGCCGTCGTCGGATTGTTTTCGCTGGTGTTGTATTGGGGGTTTTCCCGCTCCATCAACGGCGGTTCGGTGTATCGCGATTACGCCACGTTCTGTCGCTGGTTGGCGATCCAGGTCAGTCCGCCCGACCGACCGGTTGCGACGAATGCCGGTGACTTGGAACTGGGCCGGTTGATCCAGTCGTCCGCCGAGGTCGTCGGTTCCACGTTCGCTGCATCGTGGGCCGGCGTGATCGAGAACATTCGCGGCGGCATGACATCGGAGTCCTCGTTGGCGATCCCTCCCGACACGCCCGATCCGGTCGGTCGCTGTGTTGCGGATTTGGTCAGCGGAAATCGTCAGGCGGAACGCATTGCATTGGATCTGCAGCGACTGAGCGACCTCTACACGCAACAGTCTCACCGCAACCAAGTGTGGTGGACCGAGATGCTGCCTCGTCTGGTGACTTGGATGTTGATGATCGGAATGATGGTGATTTTGGTGCAGGCCATTGTGAAGCCGCTGTTGGACGTTGTCGGCGAGGTGGTGCTGTGAATCAACCGCAAATCGACATGGAAAACAGCATTGCCGCGACTGCCGAACTCGAACTCTGGCAATCGATACGTGAAGACACGCGGCGGCGACTGACTCGCGTGGTTTCGATCGGGATTTTGTATCTGCTGACCGCCCTGGCGGTCGGCGTGTACTTGATTCTGACCATGGCCGAAGTCGCCAGTGACACCGTGGTGTTGCGTTCCTGGAGACCGGAGATGATGGACGTGACTTGGATGAAGATGACGGCGTTGGGCTACGCCGTCGCTGCGATCCTTGCGATCATCGGGTACCTCGTCATCCTGATGATGATCCTGCAACGCCTCCCGCCGCTGTTGTCAACGGTCGCCGGGTCGATGCCATGGATCGGATCGACCATGCGGATGGTCGCGATGGGCGAGTTTTGTCAATCGATCTATCAATCGTTGCTGCGCTTACAGACTTATGAAAACGCGTTGCAGCACGCTTCGGAATCGGTTCATCATGCCGGGTTGCGGCGTTGGTCGGCGATTTCATCCAAACGCATCGAGCTCGGCCATCCGCTGTCGATGGTTCTGCAATCGTCACCGATCCAAGACCAACCGTTGTCCGCGGTGGCCGCCCTGTCCACCGAAGGGCTTGCGTCAACCGAAGGGCTTGCCGCCGAACAAGCGACCGAGCAAGCCGTGCAGATCTGGCACCGGGCGACGTCGGAGTGTCACGTCTTGGCTCAATCGCGGCTCGATCGCACGGCCGCATTCGTGTCGATCAGTTTTCTGTTGGCGTCCGTTTTCATCGCCTTTTTCGCTCTGTTGTTGATGGGAATGTCGATGCAGTCGCAGATACGGGGGTTGATCTATTGACCGATTCGATCCTTCAACTGTTCGTCGCGATTGTGGTTCCGGCTGTTTTGGCGGGGACCCTGCGCGCGGTCAATCGAACATTGCTGCGGCGTCCGGCGATTACAATGCCGGTGCTGTTGATCGCGTTTCTGGACGTGATGGAATGGGTGATGTGGGTGATATGCTTGTTGGCGGTGTGCGCCGCGGCACCGCATCCGGTGACCTTGTTGTTGGTCGCACTGTTTGTCGTGTCCATCGCAGCGGCGAGCCGACTGCGTTACCGTGAGGAGCAGCGTTCGCTCAACCGATGGCTGCGGATGGCCGCCGACAGCGGCGTCGCTCTGCCTTCGTTGCTCGACCACCTGGCCAACGGATGTCGCAGCCGAATCGCTCGCCAAGCCAAACGTTGTGTCAAACGCCTGTATCGGGGCGAAGCGATCGCCGACGCCGCCCGTCGCGCAAGACTTCCCTTGGATGCCGATACCGTGGCTGCGATCTTGATTCCCGGACACGATGTTTCGTCCGACGAAGAATCGTTGCAACTGAATTTGATTCGTGATCCGGTCGCCCCCGTTGAACAGCAAAACGAAGCGTCGCGTTCCATGACGCTGGCCGCCCAACAGTTCACTTATGTCGTCGTCACGGTGCTGCTCGCTTGGTTGTTCGGAATGCTGATCCGATCGGTGCTGATCCCGCTGATTGTGGAGATCTACGATGCAATGCCGTTCGCACGCATTCGTGCCAACGCCGCGCTCGATACCGCTGCCTGGGTTGGAAACATCGTCGTGGGCTTGCTGCTGGTTTGGTTGTTGCTCGCTGGAATCGTTCGCTGGTTGCCGCATTGGATGGCGCGCTGCGTCCCTTGGTTTGGCAAAAAGGCGATCGACCAATGGCGCTGTGAAATCCTTCGAGCACTGCAGCGCGGGATGCGAGCCGGACAAGCCGAAACACAGATCCTGCAATGTGCCGCGCAATCCACCCGCGTCGGTTGGATTCGTTCGCGTTGCCGATCGGCCCTCCGCCTGCTCGATGCCGGCACTCCTCTGGCCCTCGCGATGCGTGGCGGCAAAATCGTCTCCGCCCGCGAGCAAGTTTGGTTGACCTGCGCAGCGAATAACGGAAACTTGCCCGCTGCGATCACGAAATTGGTCAGCGACGTGGGACGCCGCCAATCGCATCGCTGGACAATCCGCATGGCGTGGTTCGTCCCGTTGGCGACGGTGTTGGTCGGCGGTTTTGTGCTGGCGCACACGATGTTTTTGTTTCATTTTTTGTATGGCCTGATCGGAGGGATGGCCGGCTGATCTCCAGTTCCTTCCGGCCGTGACAGAACAAGTGCGACGAGACGAATGACCATCCAACCGCCCCCCGCGTGAATAAGAGTTTGAACTCCATGACTCGTTCCCATCGACAGAATCATCGACGTCGACATGGTTACATGTTGTTCGAGATGTTGGTCGCCATGGCGTTTATGGCCGCCGCCACTGGGATTGCGCTCAAAACACATCAAGCCCGGATGGACTACGATCGCGATTCATTGGATCGATTGCGTCGACAGTTGGTGATCGAGAATCTGGCCGAGCAGTTGGCGAGTGTCCCCTATTCACAGATCTCGACCACAGCCTCACAGTTGCAATCCGATTCCGAAGCTGAGATCACCATCGAACCGTTTAAAACCGAATCCACACAAGGACTGCATCTGACCATCAAGATGGACACCGGCGGTCGTCGATTGTTGCAGCACCTGTGGCGACTGGAGCCGACGTCATGAACCGAAGCAAGACGCCGCTGACGCATCCACGCCCCAGGGTGGGACTTGCCGGAACGGCCGGGGGGTTCACGCTGGTTGAGTTGCTGCTGGTGCTCACGTTGACCGCTTCTCTGTTGGGTGGTGTGATCAGCTTGGTGTCGATCGCGCGGCGAAGCAGCCTGCAAGCGACGCAAAACCAATTTCACCGGCAACAGATCCGCCGTTTTGCAGACGATGTTCGCCGCGACGTGCGGCATTCCGCACGCAGCGTCGTGAAAGACGGGGAACTGGAGTTGACCATCGCGACTTCGGATCGAACCATTACCTATCAGATCGACAATGAATCGCTGGTCCGGCGGCGGCTGGTCGAATCAAACGATTCGGCTCAGTCGGTCGACCGCTACGCGTTCGGCAAGGAAGTCAAAGTGGACGTTCAGTGGCTGGAAGAAATTCGAGCCGTCCGGTGGACGATCACATCAACGCAGCATCCCCAACAACCCATTGAAATCCTCGCTTCGGAAAGGTCGACACGAGAATGAATCATCGCTCGTTACACGCCAGACGCTTCGGGTCAATTGGGTTGATTCTGGTGTTGATTTTGGCCCTGTTGGTCGGCACGTTCGCCGTGTCGGTGACGCGCCGTGCGTCGAATGAACGTCACCACACGCTGCATCATCAGTCGATCATGGCTCTTGAATCGGCGATCGAGGCGGTCGAACAGTCCGATCCTGATTCAGGCTCAACGCTACGGCTGCCCCTGGACCAGAACTCGAACCGATGGATCCTGGTGGAATCCGTCGGTATTTCCGATACGAAGCGTCAGTACCAGGCCACGCTCTACCACAACGATCAACCCGGCCTGTCCATCCAGCGACTTGCAAGGAGCGACTCTTGAGCTGCCCAAACGAGACGACAACCTCCCCGATCCTTTTTGAGCGTCCCATTGATTTGCCAACGATGTCTACATCCCGTCGAGCGTTCACGTTGGTCGAATTATTGGTCGTGATCGCGATCATCGGAATCCTGGTGGGGCTTGCCGCGCCCGCATTGCAATCGATGCGGGAATCGTCGCGCCGGTCGCTGTGCCAATCGCGGTTGGTGCCGATCGGGATGGCGCTGCAAAGCTATCACGATCGCTGGCAACAGTTTCCCGTCGGCACGGTTGCCGATTCAGGACCGGTGCAAAGCGAACCGGTGGGGATTCATCACAATTGGCTGGGACGTTTGCTCGATTTACTCGACCAGCCGGTGATCGCCTCCCAGATCGATCGCTCCGTCAGCATTTACGACGATGCGAACGCGGCGGTATTGAAGCTCGAGTATCCGGGCGTGAAATGCCCGTCTGCCGGCCGCTACCCCCCCAATGCCAGTTGCTATGTCGGCTTGCATCATCCGACGGAGAAGGCGATCGACGAAACCGACCACGGCGCGTTTGTTTTGAACGTGTCGATCAGCCGGGATGACATCAGCGACGGCATGTCCAACACCGCATTCGTTTCCGAAAAGCTGCTCCGCGACGACGACCTGGGCTGGCTCAGCGGCACCCGTGCGACACTCCGCAACGTGGGTGGCGGAATCCAGATCAGCGAGGAACCGTCCGCGTCGTTGTCCCCCTTGGAAGTCGGATCGATCGGCAGCCGTCATCCCGCCGGCGTCCACGTGCTGTTCGGGTCTGGTGAAATCCGCTTTCAGACCGACCAGACCGATCAGCGTGTCTTGGAACAGATGGTCGATCGTCGTGACGGCGGTCTGCCGCTGCACTTTCAATCGATGGACGAACAACGGCGCCAGAGTGTCGAGTGAATCCCATTTCGGCACGCCAAGTGAACGCGAAAAAATGTTGGCCGGCGAGCGTTACGATCCAAACGATCCGGAGCTGGCTGAAGCCCGCATGACGGCCCGAATGCGATGTCATGCGCTCAACCAGGCGTCGCCACGTGACGAAGCCTTGCGACGCAGCATCTTGCGGAAACTGTTCGCCAGCGGTGGCGATTCCGTTTGGCTGGAACCGCCGTTTCGTTGTGACTATGGGACGAACATTTACCTTGGCGAAAAGGTCTACTTCAATTTCGACTGCGTGATTCTGGATGTTTGCGAGGTCCGCATGGGTGACTTCGTTTTCATCGGCCCTGGAGCCCACATCTACACGGCCACCCATCCCCTGGAAGCGGTGCCTCGCCGAACCCAGGAGTTTGGCAAGCCCGTCACGATCGGAAGTGATGTCTGGATTGGTGGCAAGGCGATCGTCTGCCCTGGGGTGACGATTGGTGACCGCAGTGTCATCGCCGCCGGCAGCGTGGTGACGAAGGACGTGCCGCCCGGCGTCGTCGTTGCTGGAAACCCCGCCAAGGTGATCCGCACGATCGATTGAAGCCCCATCAGAATCGGAGTCTTGGCTTGCGGGCTGCCGCAGCTCTTTACCCGCGAGACTCCGTTGACTCGCTGTCTTGGTTCCGCAGCTTTCGTGCCGCGGCGGCGTCGTTGCTTGCCTGCCGTCTACATTAAAGGTGAAAGCAAAATTCAACACGTCGGAGTGGAAGCGGATGAAACGGTCAATGATTTATGTCGCGGGATTCGTCGCAGTCGCCTTGATCGGTGCGTTCGCCGTGGCCTTGACCACTCGAGCGGGGTACGAATCGGCCGAATACAAGGTGATCGAGACTGACGGATCGATTGAAATCCGCGAGTATCCGGACCTGATGCTGGCCGCCACCGATTCGAAAATCGATTCGCAGGGCCGCGACGGCAGCTTCATGCGGTTGTTTCAATACATCAGCGGAGCCAACGAGGCGGAGCAGAAGATCGCGATGACGACGCCTGTGTTTATGGAAGGCGAAATCGGCAAGTCGGATGTCTCGATGGGCTTCGTGATGCCAAAGGAGGTTGCCGCCGAGGGCGCTCCCAATCCGAAGGGCGAAGGTGTCAAGCTGCGTGAGCGTAAGGGCGGACGATTCGCGGTGATTCGCTTTTCCGGTCGATTGGACTCGAAGCTTGCCAAGGAACAGGAATCGAAGCTTCGTCGCTGGATGGAGTCCCGCGGTCTTGAAGGCCAAGACTCGGCAGAAGCGGCCGGTTACGACCCACCGTTCACGCCGGCGGCACTGCGGCGCAACGAGATCTTGATTCGGCTGGTGTCCGGTGACGACTGATCACTGAAACTGCGATCCTCGGGAGAGTTGATAGCCGCGTTGAAACTCCTCACCGGTCATCTCGCGTTTTCCGGCCGGACAGAGGGTGTCGATTCGCAACGCACCGTCACCGGCCATCACCACCAACTCCTTGCTTCCGGTGGATTGTCCGGGCTGTAGATCGTCGGTCGGCTCGTCAACCGGGGTGACCTTCAGGATGGTCAATCGTAGCGGCGGCTTGTTCTCGCGGATCTGGATCGTCGTGAACGCGATCGGCCAAGGTTGCATGCCGCGCACCAGACAATCGATCTCTCGACGGCTTCGTCGCCAGTCGACTTGTGCTTCCTGTTTGCTCAACCGCGGGGCTTTGGTCGCCAACGTCGGATCTTGGACTTCACCGATCGTCGATTCACCGTCCCACCGCGACAGTTCGCCAATGCTTTGCAGGACCAAGTCGACGCCGAGTTGTGAAAGTCGCTCTTCGAGTTGCCCGGCGGTTTCCTGATCGGAGATGGCGGTACGACGGGTGGCCACGATCGGCCCGCCATCCAACTTGGGCGTCATATGGATCACACTGACGCCGGTTTCGCGATCACCGTTGAGCACCGCTCGCTGGACCGGGGCGGCACCTCGGTAGGCGGGCAACAGCGATCCGTGCAAATTAATTCCGCCCAACCTCGCCACCGCCAACGCGTCGGGTTTCAGGATTTGGCCGTAGTCACAAACGACCAACAGATCGGGTTGCAGGGATTTGAGTTGCGCGATCGCCTCGGCGTCGTTGATACTGACCGGATCCAGAATCGGTAGCTCATGCTGCGAGGCCCAGGTTCGCACGGGAGCCGGCGGAGGTCCCTTGCGGCTCTTGGTCGGCGGTTCGGGTTTGGTGACGACGGCCAGCAGCGTGTGATCGGAACGACGAATGGCTTCGAACGAGGGAACGGCAAACGGACCGGTTCCCATGGTGATGATACGCACGATGATGCTCTCTTTCAGAAAACGCTGATTCGACTCAGCAGTATTTATTCGTCCATTCGGCCAACCGTGCGACCAGCTGGTCATCCGGCGGAATCGATCCGGTCGCCTGCTTGGATCGGAAATCGGTTTCCAACTCGTCGATGCCGGCTTCCAATTCCTGCGCCGCATGTTCTCCCATGCGATCGAAAAACAAGGTTCCATCCAGGTGATCGATTTCGTGCAAGAAAACGCGGGCCAAGAAACCTTCCAGCGTGGTTTCGATGGGATTGCCTTTCAGGTCGTACGCGCTGATGCGGATCGATTTGGGGCGGATCACGTCTCCGGTCAGTCCCGGCAGTGACAGGCAACCCTCTTCGCCCACCTCGCTGCCCTTCGGCCGACTGACTTCGGGGTTGACGACCACGAACTCTTCGCCACTGCCTTTTTCGCCGGTGGGATTTGCGACAAATAGTCTCAGCGGCAGATCGACTTGGTTTGCCGCCAGCCCCACACCCCGGGCCTCGTACATCAAATCCAGCATCTCGTCAGCGATTTTTCGCAGTTCAGCGTCGACACGCTTGATCGGCTTGCTGACATAGCGAAGCGTGGGATGCGGGTAGTAGATGATTTCGAGCGACATGACAGGCCACAAAGAAGCGATGGCAAGGTAAATCGGGTTGGTTCGCAGCGATCGAGCGTTTCGGTGACGGCTGCTGCCACTAAGATGACCGATTCGCGGAGGTTTGTCATTCGGGCTTAGCCGGTATCCCTGGCCCCCTCTCGACATTTTGCCGTCGTTCGGCCACGATCCTGACAATCGATCGTAACTCCAATTGCGATTGAAGACGCAGTGCTGACGGTAGCCGCCTTCGTGCTGGCAAGTTCGTGTCAGGCCCCGTCTCGGCCGACCGGGAAACCTCGCTGGTCCGAAGACTACGTCAATCGCGTCCCCCCCCTTTCCACGATCCGCCGACCGCTGTTTTCCGCCCATGGACTATTCGCCGAACCAAGCTGCCGTCGAACTCTGGGACGGGCTGCGATCTGACCCTCTGGCTCGGGTCCAATTGCATCGCGTTGCCGAAGCGACCGTGCTGGATTTTGGTGTGGACACACCGGGCTCGATTCGAGCCGGCGTACTGTTGGCGCGAGCCTGCATGGGCGGACTCGGTCAGGTTTCGGTCGTCCCCTGCGACCGAGCCAGCTACGGCGTTGCCAACGCCGTCTTTGTCGAAACCGACTCGCCCCGCGTCGGCTGTCTGGGCTGCCAATACGCCGGCTGGCCGGTCCAGTCCGACGACTACTTTGCGATGGGCAGTGGTCCGATGCGATTGTTGCGGGGCAAGGAAAAGATGCTGATCGAGCAGGATCTCGGCGACACGGGATCTGATTCAGCCTGCGGCATCTTGGAGTCCGACAAACTGCCCACGATCTCTGCGATTGAAACGATCGCCGGAGACTGTGGCGTGGCCCCAAAGTCGGTAACCGTCGGGGTGGCTGCGAGCACATCGATCGCCGGTTCGATCCAAATTGTCGCCCGCAGTGTCGAAACGGCGATGCACAAACTGGACGATCTGCAATTCGACGTTCGATCGGTGATTTCAGCGACCGGCTCGGCCCCGTTGCCGCCGCCGGCCGAGCGTGGCAACACGATCGCGGGGATCGGTCGAACCAATGACGCGATGCTCTACGGCGCGACGGTTTCGTTGTGGGTCGATTGCCCCGACGCGTCCATCGAAGCGATTCTGGACAAAATCCCCAGTTCGGCGTCGACAGACCATGGCCGCCCGTTTGCCGAGATCTTTGCCCAATACAATCACGATTTCTACGCGGTCGACCCGTCGCTGTTCAGCCCGGCAGTCGTCTCGATTCATAATGTCCGCACCGGGCGGACCTTCACCTCCGGACGAATCGTTACGGAGCTCTTGCGAGAGTCCTTCGGCACATGAGCGGTTCGCCGATCGCGTCGCGACGCATGTTGATGCTCGGCCCGGACAGCGGATGGCACGCCGAACGGCTTCGCGAAGCGGCATGTCGGCAAGGCCATCGCTTGGACATCGCACCGTGGGAATCGATCGCCGCACGCGTCGGTGATGATCGAGCGCCGGTTTCGCTTCTGTCGGACCAACAGCGGCTTTCCGACTACGACGCGATCCTGACGCGAACGATGCCAGCCGGCTCGATGGAACAGATCACCTTTCGTCTGGCGGCTTGCACGCGATCGCCGACCGCGTGACGCCATATCGAACCGCCATCGTGAATCCGCCGCGTGCGTTGGAGTGGTCGATCGACAAATTTGCGTGTTTGGCAAGGTTGGCCGGTGCCGGATGGCCGACCCCCTCGACACGTGTCGTACAATCACGCCGTGAAGCGATGCAGGCGTTTGAAGAATTGGGCGGTGACTGTGTGGTCAAGCCGATCTTCGGAGGCGAAGGCCGCGGCGTGATGAGGATCCGCGACGTCCAGCTTGCTTGGACCAGCTTCTCCACTCTCGAACAGTTGGGCGCAGTGCTTCAAATTCAATCCTTCATCTCGCCGGGCGGCCGCGACACGCGTTTGCTGGTCATCGGCGAGCAGGTGTTTGGCGTGCGTCGACACAACGAGCACTGCTTTCGATCCAATGTTTCCGCAGGTGCGAGATGCCAGCGGATCGAAGTGGACGGGTGCTTGAAAGCGACCGCCAAACGAATCACCGAGCTGTTCGGGCTGGTCTTCGCTTCGGTCGACCTGATCGACAACGATCACGGGCCACCGCTGTTTCTAGAGGTCAACGCGATCCCAGGCTGGAAAGGAGCCCAACGCGTGATCGACGAATCGATCGCCGAACACGTCATCACCGCACTGGTGGCTGAAACCGAAAGAGTGACAACATGAGCACAGAAGTTCGTGACGGAAACGTCGCCTCGCGGCTTCGCATCATCGCTTCGTTGACCCCCGGAGCGATCGCGATTGCCGAACCGAGTGGACCACCGGCCGAAGACGGACCCCGCAACTATGCCTTGACGACGTTTCAGAATCTTGACGAGCGAACCGATTTAATCGCGAGGGGCTTGGTCGCCTGGGGAATCCGGCCGGGGATGCGGTTAGCGATGCTGGTGCCCTTCGGAGCTCAATTCATCGAACTGGTCTTCGCATTACTGAAAGCCGGCGTGATCGTGGTGTTGATCGATCCGGGAATCGGACGCAAACACCTGGTGCAATGCTTGTCCGATGCCAGACCCGACGGCTTTGTGGGGATTCCCAAGGCGCAGGCGATCCGCACGTTGCTTCGACACCGTTTCCCCGCGGCCAGCTGGAACGTCACCCTTGGCAGACGTTATTTCTGGGGCGGCAAAACGCTTGACCAGATCATCCAACTGGGCCGTGATGCCAAGTTCAATGGCAATTCGGACTTGCGAAAGACGCTGGAGTTGCCGATCATCAATCGGCCCGATCCCGCAGCGATCATTTTCACCACCGGCAGCACCGGGCCACCCAAGGGTGTCTTGTATAGCCACGGGACGTTTCATGCGCAAATCGATCGCATCCGCGAACGTTACGACATCCACCGCGGATCACGCGACCTGGCGTGTTTTCCATTGTTCGGATTGTTCGATGCCGTGATGGGCGTGACCACGATCATTCCCGACATGGATCCGACCCGACCGGCCGACGTCGATCCGCGACGCCTGATCGAAGCCGCCGAACAGTGGGAAATCGATCAGGCCTTCGGGTCGCCCGCACTTTGGAACACCGTCGTGCGGTGGTGCAACGAACATGGCGTTCAACGTCCCTTCCCCACGCTGCGACGCGTGCTCTCGGCCGGTGCCCCCGTGCCCGCGTCGACGATGGCCAAGCTGCGCGATTTGATCGCCGAAGAAGGCGAGATTTTTACGCCCTACGGCGCCACCGAAGCGCTGCCGATCGCATCGATCGAATCGCGCGAGGTGATCGCCGAGACCGGGCCGGCGGCGACCAAGGGCAAGGGCGTTTGCGTCGGCACTCGTTTTCAAGGCGTCCAGTGGAAGGTCATCGAAATCGATGACGGTCCCATCGAGACGATCGAACAAACCCGGGCATTGCCCACCCAAAAGATCGGCGAACTGATGGTCACCGGCCCGATGGTGACGCGCAAGTATGTCGTTCGCAGCGATCAGAATTCGATGCACAAAGTCATCGATGGCGACACCGTGTGGCATCGCATGGGTGACGTCGGCTACCTCGACTCACGAGATCGGTTTTGGTTCTGTGGCCGCAAAGCACATCGCGTGCGCGGCAGCAACCGAACCTGGTTCACCGTCCCCTGCGAAGCGATTTTCAATGCCCACCCGCATGTCTATCGATCCGCGCTCGTCGGACGCGGTGAGCCGGGAAACCAGACTCCCGTGATGTTGATCGAACCGATCCGCGAACATTGGCCGAAATCCGAGCCGGAATCTGAACGACTGGTGACGGAACTGTTGGACCTGGCCGCGCGAAATCCGATCACGCGAACGATCCAAGAAGTGATCATCCGCGACGAACCGTTACCCGTCGATATCCGACACAACAGCAAGATCTTTCGCGAAAGACTCGCCGCGGAACTTCGCTGAATCGGGGGTTTGGGGAAATGTCTTTGACCGCCGCTCCGGACTCATCTTGGAAGGATGGACATGAAGAGTTTTAGGGGGCCCGCATCCGAGCTGCCCCGACTCGGATGCGAGTGAAATCCCCTCCAGCTGAAATCGCGAAAACGGTTGGCTGCAACCGCACTTTTCCGATGAGATCAGCCGCCGATGCCCCTTGTGCATGTGCCCCTGCGTCACACTCGACTGTCTCATGATACAGCCTGATGGCAATAATGTAAATTGAGAACCCGTTAAAGCCCCGCAAAGGCGGCGACTAGCCGCCTGAAGCGTGGTGGCCGACCTCCCACTCAGGTGGGTGCCGTCGCGGAACGAGACGCTCGGTCGCGGCACACGCCGACGGCGGGTCGATCTCAAGGCCGCTGCGGCCCGAAGACCGATCGGGCGGCCAAGGCGTCGCTGTGTCGAAGCAAGTAAGCGGTTCTGGAGTTGGGGTCGACGCAGAGTTCTTTCAACGTGGTCCCGCTTAGGCTCGCCAGCCCGCGGTAACGCTGATGGAGGTGGGCGATGTTCTTTTCATCGAGCACCGTACGAATCCGCTGCAGGTGGTCTTCGCTGTACGCATGCAGGGCGTCGGCGTATCCGCGAGCGCGGATTTCGAACAACGGTGATTTGACCAGCGAGACGCGGTTGGCATCCAACAGCGGCCGCAAATAAACGTCAAAGAACATCAGCATCAGCGCGCCGCAATGGATGCCATCGGCGTCGGGGTCAAACAAGAACAGGATGCGATCGTAGCGCAACTCCGCCAGATCTTCGGCATGCCAGCCCGTCCCCAATGCATCGATCAGTGCGGCATACCACTGATTTTTCCGCACCGACGCATCGGACGCTTTCGTCGCGTTCATCGGTTTCCCTTGCATCGGCAACACGGCCTGAAACCGCTGATCACGCACACGCGCAACCGCCTTGGACGCCGAATCGCCTTCGACGATGAACAACTCACGATAGGGTTGTTCGGTCGGCGAGCAATCGATGAGCTTGGTTTTTTGAGTGATGAACGTCATGTCAGGCACTATCCCGATCCCGCCGACACGTCTGGTCAGTCGATCATTCGCTTTAGCAGTCCGTCGTAGGCATCGATGCGGCGGTCGCGCAAGAACGGCCAATGCGTCCGCACGACATCGATTTCGCCCAAGTTACAATCGGCGCACAGGACGTGGTTGCCGGACTGGGCGGCTTGGGCGACGACTTCACCACGGGGGGAAGCCACAAAGGACGTCCCCCAGAATTCGACTTGGCCTTCCCTGCCGACACGGTTGGGCGCCCCCAGCCAAATTCCGTTGGCGATCGCATGGGCCCGCATGGAGGTCTGCCACGCGTCCAGTTGCCCCGCACCGAATTCCTCCTTTTCGCCGTCGATCCAACCGATCGCAGTCGGGTAGAACAGGATTTCCGCACCGGCCAGGGCAAACAAGCGAGCCGCTTCGGGGAACCACTGGTCCCAGCAGACCCCGACGCCGAGCTTGGCGTAGCGGGTTTCAATGGTGCGAAATCCCATGTCGCCGGGTGTGAAGTAGAACTTTTCGTAATACAGCGGATCGTCGGGGATGTGCATCTTTCGGTACGTTCCCGCCAGGCTGCCGTCCGCGTCGACGACGACCGCGGTGTTGTGATAGACGCCGGCGGCTCGCTTCTCAAAAATCGGGGCGACGATCACCATTTCGTGCCGCTTGGCCAGGTCTTGCATGCGACACACCGACGGCCCATCGAGAGGCTCGGCGTAGTCGAAATTACAATGATCCTCAGACTGGCAAGGATAGGGGGTTGCAAAAAGCTCTTGAAGGCAGAGGATCTGGACCGATTCGGAAGCCGCTTCGTCGACTCGTTTTTCAATTTCGTCGAGCGTTGCGTCGCGTGAGCCGGCGTACGACATCTGCAACAATCCGATTCGCACATTTCGATTGATCACGGTTTCGTTCATTTCAGGCAAGGGAAAGGCATAGCATTGGAGATCGTCTTCGTTTCGGGAACCGGAACGGAAGTCGGAAAGACTTACGTTGCCCAACAGCTTGCGGTTGCGAAACGCAGCGCCGGTGTTCGCGTAGGAGTCTACAAACCCGTGGCGAGTGGTTGTATCCGGCAATCCCGCAATTCGGAGACGAATTCTGCAACTCCGGACGCCCCGCTCGTCTCCAGCGACGCCGTTGCGCTCTGGGAAGCCGCCGGCCGCCCCTTGGATCTCGACGCGGTTTGCCCCCAGCGTTTCGAAGCCTCCGTCGCACCGGACGAGGCGGCCAGACGGTCGGGGCAACGGGTCGACGTCGACCTGTTGACGCGCGGCGCCGATCGTTGGCGCGATCACTGCGACACGTTGATCATCGAAGGTGCCGGGGGGCTGTTGAGCCCGATCGCCGACGACCTGCTGAACATTGATCTGTTTGCACAGTTTCCACACGCCGAACTCTATCTGGTCGCGGCCAATCGGTTAGGGGTCATTCACGAAGTGATCGCGACCTGCCGCGCGGCCGCGTTGTCCCAGGTCAGCGTCAGCCGATTGTACCTGACCGCATCCGGCCCCACGGCAGACGACTCGAGCTCGACCAACGCCAAACAAATCCGCCGCTGGTTGCCGGAATTAGACGTCCGCGAAGTCAGCTGGGGACAAGTCGACTGGGAGCAGCGGCACGCCTAGCGATCCGGCGCCTAGCGATCCGGCGGCCCGGTGCCATGCGTGTTTGTTACGATCTGTCTGGTAATGCGTTTCCGACCGAATTCAATTCGCCCAAAACCGCCGAGCATTAACTGGTATGATACCGTGGTCCACGGCAACCGACGAACGGACCGCAAGTGACCCAGTTTTCAACCGTCGCCCGCGGCGGCACGCTGTCACCCTCACCGCTGTCACCCTCACCGCTGCGGTCGCCCGATGCGACGACGAGCCGGTTCGATCGCTGGATCTTACGCATCGCGTTGTCGACCACCGCCACGTTACACGATTGGAAGCACATCATGAAGACACCTTTGCCGGTTATGTTTTGCGCATTTGTTTTCTCAACCATTCTCTCTGCCGGCACGTCCGCGGCAGACGGATTTGAGTCGATCTTCGACGGCGAGTCGCTAAAGGGTTGGAAGGCGCTTGACATGAGTTACTGGTCGGTGCGGGATGGCGCGATCACGGGCCAATCGACGCCCGAGCACCCCTGCACCTCGAATCAGTTTCTGGTCTGGCAGGGCGGTGACGTCGGCGATTTCGAAGTCAAGCTCAAGTTCCGCGTGACCGGTAACGGGTGCAATTCGGGAGTCCAGTTTCGAAGCAAAATCAGACCTGACGGACTGGCGGTCGGATACCAAGCGGACATCTACCAGAGCGGGTCCTACCTGGGAGGCGTTTGCGACGAGATGCATTCACGGCAAGGCCCCGAGTTGTTGACCGGCAATGGCCAGCGGACCGTGATCGATGCTTCCGGTAAACGGACGGCGACCGACTTGGGCACCAAAGCGACGATGAAACCGTGGGACGAGTGGAATGACTACCACATCACCGCCAAGGGCCGCTACATCGCGCTCCGTATCAATGGCGAACTCTGCTCCGAATTGATCGACGAAGAAAAAGGACACTCCGACTTAGAAGGGATCTTGGGATTGCAACTGCGTTCCGGTCAGCCGATGACGGTGCAGTTCAAGGACATTTTTCTCAACCAGTTGTCGAATTGACTCACGACGTTTCGGCACGGTAGGTCGGCACGGGACGTCCGGGGCGAAAACTTTCCACCGATCTCATCTCGGCATCTGCGGCAAATTCGACGGCCAAGGCATCGACAGCGTTGGCGACGGATTCCTGCAGTGCTTCGGGCCCCAGACTGACACGCGCGTTGATGATCAGTGTCAACGCCTTGCCCTCGGCTTGCGAAGCGACCGACAGCGTCGTCGCGGTGTCGCTGCTGACCAGATTGGCGACGCCGACCGCATCGCCGGAGGAACAGAAGACCTTCAAGTGCGCCGGTTCGGCATCGCGCGCTTCCAGACGCGTTCGAATCAAGTCGACAATCCGCATGACGACGCCATCGATCGGCATCGGATCACTGCAGGTCAAGGAAACGGTCGCATTGAGCCAACCCAACTCCGCTTCCCCCTCGGCGTAGACGTCATAATCCACGTCCATCAACTGATCTCGCGCCGCCGCGTCACCGGCCAGCGACTGGCAAACCGCCTCCAAGTTTTCGCCGGTCTTGGCCGAAAGGAAAATCACCGGCCGACCGGGATACTGTTCTTCGACACAGTCCCGTAACAGCGTTTGCTGCTGTTGAGTCAGTTCGTCGATGCGGTTGATCAAAATCAGCTCGGACTCTTCGAGTTGCTTGCGAAAGATGTACTCCGCCTTTTCCGAAAAACCTCGCCCCTGGCCACCGGTCAAGATCTTCAGCCCGTGACTCGGTTTCAAAATCACCGCGTACGGACTGTGAACAAACTTCTCACCGAGTTGCTCCATCATCGGAATCGCAATCGTGGCGATCAGGTCGGTGCAACTGCCGACCGGTTCGGCGAGGATGATGTCGGGACGCTGATGGGTTTCAAAGGCTTCGATGGCGTCGGTCAAGCCATGGAAATTGCAACAAAAACATGATCCGGCCACTTCGTTGACATTCAGACCTTGGCTGCGCAGCAGTTCCGTGTCGACCAATCCGGCGGCCTGGTCGTTGGTCACCACACAGACGTGTTTTCCCTGGGCCTGGTAATGCCGCGCCAAGCCGGAAATCAAAGTGGTTTTGCCGGCGCCGAGGAAGCCGCCGATCATGATAAACCGAATGGGAGACGTCATCGTTGCTGTCGCTGGGTTCGAAGGGTTTCGCCAAGGGCCAAACGTGTTACGGCCGGTGTTCACGCCCAGACATTCTGATGAACGTCAGAATGTCCGTCAAGCGACGCCGATCCCCGGTGTGGTGGTTCAGTCCGCCGGCGACTGGCCGACATCCAAACGACAGCAACCGAAATCGAGCACGCGATTGCGTTTGCGTCGACCCGCGTCGAGAAACTGGTCGTTGAGAGAATAGTAAATGAACTTGCCGTCGCGGCGGGTCTGGACGATGTCCGCGTGGTAAAGCACCCTAAGGTGGTGCGAAACGACGCCGATCTCTTGGTCCAACAGCTCGGCGAGATCGGTAACGCTCAATGCTCCCACTTGCAGTGCCCGCACGATGCGGATTCGGAGCGGATCGCCGACCGCTTTCAGGTAAGCAGCACAACGTGTTTCTTCATCGCTGTTTGCTTGGGACACGATTCGTCAATCTCCCGAATGCCTGCGAAGAAACGAGCGGACGCACGCGGTATAAGCTAGGAGCTGGCGGATTGGCAAGCTGGAAGCTTACGCCACTTGTCGAGGGTCTGGTCAGACGCCAAGGAGCAATGCGATGCCGACGGCGCAGGCAATCGCTCCGGTCCCACGCACCCAGGTCGATCGGAACGATGTTTGGTTGTATGCCGTTCCGATTCCCATACCGACCAGATGCAGCACGGTGGTGCCCAGGATCATGCCGGCAAGGTATGGCATCGAGACATCGCCAGCGCCCCACCCGGCGCCGTGGGCAAACCCGTGCAAGCCGCCGCAAAGGGTCACGATGGCGGGTAACATCGCGTGGTTGAATCGACGGACCAAGCAGGCTCCCAACGCGATCAGCGTGATGGCCAGTCCAATGTCCAGGCGGGAAACCGGTCCGATTGCGTGCCCGGCCAGGCTCGCGACCGCCATCGACCCGCAAAACAACACCGGAAGACTCCATCGACGACGCGCCCCGCATTGCGTCGCCATCACTCCGACCAACACCATCGCCATCAGGTGATCGATTCCGGTCCAAGGGTGTGTGATCCCGGTTTCAACGGTGCCGCTGAATCCATGCGAGTGGCCGGGATGTGCGTTGGCGGTCGAGACGGCCACGAACAAGCTGATCAAAGCCAAGATGCGAAGCATCATAAAAGTTCATCCCGTTGCTGGTGAAGTGTTTGAAATCGTTGCGATCGGGCAACTGTCTCAGAACACAGAAGATATCATGGCGGGATAAGGGTTCAATGGCCCATCGCGTCGTGCTCGCCTGCGTCGCCCTGCCAGAGTTCATCTTCCAGGCCGAAACGCATCTTCAGTTCAAGGTAGCCGCAATACAGTGTCGGCACGATGAACGACGTGAACGGCTCGACCAACATGCCGCCAAAAACGGGAATGGCCATCGCGCGGGCCACATCGGCGCCGCGTCCATCGGCGATCATGACGGGGATCAACGCCGCCAGAGTCGTGACGGTCGTCATCACGCAGGGACGAATCCGTTTGAGCCCTGCTTCGTAGACCGTGTCGCGGATCTGCTGGACGCTGGCGATCCGGCGTTTTTGGAGCAACTGATGGACGTAGGTCGCCATCACGACCCCGTCGTCGACCGCCAACCCGAACAGCGCGATGAAGCCGACCCAAACGGCGGTATTGAGTTCGACCTGCATCCACGCGACCAAGATCATCCCACCGGCAAAGGCGACAGGGATTCCCGAAAAGACTGCCAGCGAAATCGGCAGGTTACGGAACTGGACATAGATCAGCAACAGATTGATCCCCATCACGACGGGAATGATCCACATCAGCCGGCGATTGGCTTCGATCTGGTTGCGGAAACTGCCGACGGCTTCGAGCGAGTATCCGGTGGGCAGCGCAAGTCGATTGGGGTTGGATTCCGGCAACGTCTGGGCTTGTCGCAGCTGTTCTTCAATGGCCGCGACCGATTCCAGATCCCCGACGCTGCCGTTGGTCATGAAGGCCACGTGCGCGATCAGACGTCCGTTCTCACTGTTGATCGCACCGGGGCCCCAGGTGGTTTCCAAACTGGCGAGTTCCTCCAGCGGAACGACGGCGCCGCTTTGCGTGACCACCGGCAAACGGCTCAGCCCATCAATACGTTCCCGCAAGTCACGGTTGTAGCGCAGTCGAACCGGATAGCGTTCGCGGCCTTCGACGGTCGTGATCAGATTCATCCCGCCGAGTGCCGTCTCAATCACCTCATTGACCATGGACGCGCTCATGCCGTATCGCGACGCGGCTTGGCGATCGACGGTGAATTCGACGTAAGGCTTGCCGAGCACGATATCTGGATTGACCGTTCCGGAATTGACGTACGGCGATTTTTTGAGTTGTGCGGAAACGGCCATCGCCGCAGTCGCCAGGGTCTGCAGATCGTCGCCGTAGATGCGGATGGCCATCGGAGCCTTGATGCCCGATTGCAACATCACCACGCGGCCTTCGATCGGTTGCAGCGCCGATGCGGGGGTCACGCCGGGCAGCGTGGCGATGGCGTTGATCTCGTCCCAAATCTGTCGAGCGGTCACACCGTCGCGCCACTCCGATTTGGGTTTCAGCATCACGTACGTTTCGATCATCGCGGCCGGGGCGGGGTCAAGCGCCGATTCCACCCGACCGATCTTGCCGAGCACATCCTTGACTTCGGGGATCTGCCCGATCAACACGTCTTGCGTTTGCAGCACCTGCATCGCCTGCGAAAAACTGGCCGCCGGATACAGCGTCGGCATGTAAAACCAACTGCCTTCATCGAGGGCGATCCAATCGTCGCTTTGCAGCCCCGTGAACAGATGCTTGGCATCGACATAGCCGGGCACGGCATTCAAATCGACGCCGAGCGAGGCGGTGGCCCGCTCGATCGGCCGCATCACCGTCGGCAGTCCGACGTAGGCACCGACGCCGAAGACCAACAACAGCGCCGGAAAGGAGAGCGCGATCGCTTTGTGCCGGAGCGCTTGACGAAGTCGTGCGGCGTAGATCCAACGCACGAATCGACTGGTCGGAATCTCGTCGATTGGCCGGATCCGTTCTCGCATGAGTTGCCAGCCCAACACAAATCCCGCCACTGCCATCGCAACCGTGACCATCCACTGTTGTAAGCCGAGGTGTGCGGCGAGCTCGTTGCCCCACAGGAAGTGCGACACGGCCGCTGCAAGCATCGCCAGCGCGAGTGCGACCAGCAGTGCCGTGGGCTTGCGATACCGGGAACTTTTCAGCAACAGCCGGCTGAGAGCCGGGACCATCGTGATGGCGGTCAACATAGCCATCGCGATGGCGAAGGTCTTGGTGTACGCCAGCGGGGAAAACAGACGATAGTCCCGTCCGGTCAAGAGGAACACCGGCAGAAAGCTGACGATGGTGGTGGTGACGGCCGTCACCACCGCCGGCGCGACTTCAATGGTCGCTTCATACAGCACCTCGGATCGGGCCCGCGTCCGCTCGCCCTGCTCCCATTCCGCCAAGTTCTGGTAGATGTTTTCCGAAACGATGATGCCCATGTCGACCATCGTCCCGATGGCGATGGCGATTCCGGCGAGCGACATGATGTTGGAACCGACGCCCACCAGATGCATCGCAATAAACGACATCAGTACCGCCGCGGGCAAACAGATCGCCACGACAATGCTGCTGCGAACGTGCAGCAGGAAGAGCAAGATGATGACCGCGGTGATTAGAATCTCGTCACGCAACGCCTGGGTCAGCGTCGCCACGGTCTCGTCGATCAACCCGCTACGATCGTAAACGCCGTGGATCTTGACACCTTTCAAAGCCGGTTCGATCGTGGCAATTTTGGCTTTGACCCGATCGATCACTTCACGCGGGTTCTCGCCGTAGCGCATCACGACGACACCACCGACCGCTTCGACGCCGTTGTAGTCGAGCGCACCACGTCGGAAATCGGGGCCGAGTTGGACACTGGCGACATCGCGGACGTGCACCGGAACGCCGTCCCGCTGCACGATCACCGTTTCTTCGATGTCGCGGATCGCTTCCCCCTGGCCGCCCTCGCTGCCCAAAAATCCTTTGCCGCGGACGATGTACTCCATGCCCGTCGATTCCACCGTTTTGGCACCGACGTCGAGATTGGAACCCTTCACCGCCGTCGCCAGCTTGTCCAGCGAGACGTTATGAAATCGCAGCTTGTCAGGATCCACATCGATCTGATACTGGCGGACATAACCGCCGATCGAGGCGACTTCGCTGACCCCTTCGACCGATTGCAGTTCGTACTTGACGACGAAGTCCTGCAGGCTTCGCAGCTCGGCCAATCCCATCCCGCCGGGCGGTGGCGTCAGCGTGTAATAATAGATTTGCCCCAAACCGGTCGCGTCGGGTCCCAGTTGCGGAACGACCCCGTCGGGCAATTTCGAGGCGGCAGTCCCGAGTTGTTCGGAGACGCGGCTGCGGGCCCAGTAGAAATCAACATCGTCCTTGAACGTGACTTGCACGAAACTGTAACCGAACATGCTTTTCCCACGCACCGACTCCGCGCCGGGCACGGCCAGCAGCGACACGCTGAGCGGATAGGTGACCTGATCTTCGATGTCTTTGGGCGACCGCCCCGGCCAAGGCGTCAACACGATGACTTGGTTCTCGCCGACGTTGGGAATGGCGTCGATCGGAACAGCTTGATAGGCGAACCAACCGCCCACGCTACTGCCGATCGCCACCAAAACGACCAGCCACGGCTCTCTGACACAGAAGCGGATCAGTAGGTTAAGCATCGCGCCGACCTGCCTCTCTCCCACTCTCCGTGTCCCCCTCGCTCCTTGTCTCCTTGTCTCTCCCCATCTCCCTCACCCGTTCCCCACACTCCAACATCTCGCTGCCCCAATACGGATTGCGCAGCTCGCCGCCGGATTGCATCCAATCGCCACCTCCGCCGGGGACCATCGGACAGAACATGTGGACGAGAGACTCCGCGGTGCGGGGACCGCGCACGCTGTTGGCGGCTTTCAGCAGGGCGTGACTGAGCGGACGGAACCCCTCTCGAGTCTGTTCTAAGGGCCCGGTCAGACGATCGACACTTCGTCGCGCCCGCTGCAGATGCGACTGAGCGGAACCGGGAACGTCGGGTGATCGCAACAGTTCCCCCAATGCTTCGTCGAGCTGTTCGATGAGGACTGGATCCGGAACTTGATCGGCCGCCAACGCTTGGCCGATGTTGAAATAGGTTTCCAGCGCTTTGTCGAATTGTTCGCCCGCAACCGCTGGCAACACGACCATTTCGAGGGCGGGCAATTCGAGCGGTCCCGGCGGGTACATTTTGGCCTTACTGGGATCCATCAGCGAGGGATTGCCGGCCAGTTGCATTTGAGAGTCGATCAGAAAGTTGCCTTGCGTCGCGACCGTCTCGCCTGCCGAGAGGCCTTCCAAAATCACGGCGTCGTCGTCCGTCACGGGCCCCACGGTCACCCGGCGAATTTCGAAACGTCCAGGATCGGTTTCGAGATATACCACGCTGTTGCCACCGGCCATCAGCACCGCATCACGCGGCACCGTGATCACTTGCTGCACGGGCAGGGGTTGGTCAGCGAACCCCAGCGATGACGTCGGGATCAGCGCCATCCCGCAGATCGGACAATCGCCGGGAGTTTCGCGAATGACTTCCGGGTGCATCGGGCTGATGAATTTCCCCGCCAACATCGGATCGTAAATCAAATCTTGGCGAATCGCGGCAACGTAGACGCGGGCCGTCGCGTAATCGCCGGGCCGCAGCTTGCCATCCGGATTCGGCATCTCCACGCGCACGCGGACCGTCCGAGTCTTCTCGTGCACCGTCGGATCGATGAACGCGACTCGGCCCGTGAAGACCTCGCCCGGCATCGACGATACCTCCGCTTCGACTTCCTGGCCGAATCGGATCCGCGCCGCGTCGTCGGGGTACAAATCCAGCATCAGCCAGACCGTGGACAGATCGGCGATGCGATAAACCTTGTCGCCGGTCTTCAAGTAGTCGCCTTCGACGGCAAACTTGTTGATCACGGTTCCTCGGATGGGCGAGCGAATGCGGATGCGGCTTTCCGCCTTCCCCCGCGAACGCAACACGTCAACTTGTTCTTCGGTCAGCCCGAGTTCGATGAGTTTCTGGCGGGCGAGCGAAGCGAAGTCCGACGTCCCCCCGAGTCGTTTCAGCGCGGCGTTATCCTGGGCCGTCAAGAATTCGACCTGCGCAGAATACAACTCAGGGCTGTAGATCAACGCCAGATCATCGTTTCTTTCGACGGGAACACCGACATAATTGGCATAAAGCTTTTCGATGCGTCCGGGCACATAGGCCGAGATGGTTGCCAGTTTGCTTTCGTCGAAGTCGATGGAGCCGATGGTGCGAATCGTTTGCGAGACGGGACCAAGTTTTGCTTTGGCGGTCTGAATGCCAACCAATCGACGTGCGGCCGGCTCGATGGTGATCGATTCTCCGTCGCTTTGTCCACCGTTGGTCGCCTTGACCAATTTCATCGCACAGACCGGGCAACGCCCGGGCTCTTTCGACGGCGGCGTGCACATCATCGGACAGATGTAGCGATCGTCATCGCCCGCCGCGGCGGGCGTGACCGCCGATGGCTGGTTCGAAACGGGCACCAAGTCCATCGCGCAGATCGGACACTTTCCCGGTTGGTTCTGTCTGATCTGCGGGTGCATCGGACACGAAAAAATGGTCTCGCCACCGTGGTCGTGTGAATCGGCCGTTGACGCAGCCATCTCGCCACCGCCACCAATCCAACCCACGCGTTGGGCGACACCGAGTAATGCAATCCCGACGACAAACGCCACCACCAGAACTGTGGCGTGGACCAGAGCTTTCCCGAGCCACTTGAGACCGGACAGTCGTTGCCGCCACTGAGACGAACGTCTCGACGTCGTCGCTTCGTTGTCGTTCATGCGTTACACCAAAGATAGGTTTCGATGAATCAGAGCAGGGTGTCGCCGCTGCCTCACAACGGCAGCGACGCCCCACGGCCGGTAACCAGATCGCACGGTTTCCCCCGCAACCAACACCGCACGTTGAACTGTGCGCAACCGACGGCGCGCCTTCAACGAGCGGAACATGATTGTCGCCGCAACGCGCGCCGATACGTGGAGGGTCCAACGTCCGGCGGCGGCAGCGACTCTCAGACGCTCGCCCGCTACTGTGGCGAGTCGGTTGCGTCTTCGGCGTGATCGTGACCGACGTGGTCATCATCCGCGCCATGATCGTGGCCGGCATGCGCATCGACATTCGCGAACGTTTCGGCTTTCACATCCTCGTCGAGCGCCGCCCATTTTTCGGGGCAGCCTTCACAGCAAAAACCGATCGTCTTCCCCTCATACTCCGCCGTCAGTTCGGCGGTCGGCTTGCCGCCCATGATGGGGCACTTCGTATTCGCGAAGTTGACCGCGGTGGCCTCGACCGGATCCGAAATCGCAGACCCCGCATCCGGGGCGGTGGCGGTAGGAGTCGTACGACCGCATCCGGTGATCGCAGCGACAAGAAACAACAACAAGGTAGAACCAACTAAATAGCGCATCATCAATCTCTCCGGTGGCGACGGAATCTGTCCGTCAAAATCTATAGGGGAATCAGCAAAGTTTGTTTCAGTGGGCGCGCACGCCCGCTGTAGAAACCTGCTAAATCCGCCAAACGCAGAGCATGCGTTGAGAGAAATCGGCGCGACTGCCGGGCGTGGCATCGACCAACCGCGGATGAACGATCGGCGAAACGTCCTCGGGCAAGACGAATTCCAACGAAGCAAGTCGGAGCGACAGATCACGAACGGCCGAGTCGGACGTGCTGGTGCGATCCATCGGCGGGGCTGAGATGCGGCACGTACAACGTCTGTTGACCGCACCGAAATCGGTTGAGTTGTCGCTGGCTTGCAAATCGATCGCGCATCGCTGCGATGAACCGACCGATTTGCTGGACAGTTTGTCGTGCCCCACAGTTGCACGATCGTCCGTCCCGTCGCCGCGATCGGGGCAACAGCAGCAACGCTGCTGTTGCTGGGCAACATCACAACAACCACACCCCCCGCACGTCTGTTTTTGCTCGCAAACGTTTCCCGAACAGGTTCCCACCAGCGCCAACGCCGATACCGGCTGCATCGTCGTCACGACGATCAGGCAAACGGTAAGGGCGGTGCGGATTATTCGGCGGTTCATCGGGGACTGGCGATGCAAAGAAGCCTGATTGGTGCAAAGTCATTGTCACCGCATGCCGAACAAAGTTCAAGGCGATTCTTTCGTCACGACTGGCACGACGGGCACAAAACGCATGATCACACCGCAAAAACGCAAACGTGTCTCCAAGGGCAAGTCGGCCCACCCCCTGCTGCTGGCCGGCCTGATCGCGGTGACCGGCTGTCGCGGCGGGCTGACGGATGTCGCCCAAGTCGACGACACATTTGGCGGCTCACCGTTGATCGAAACGCAACCGAGCCCATTGCGGCAGATCACCGGCCAACCCAGCGACGAACCTGCGGTGGAGCCGGCGGACGTCCATCTGGTCGCATTCCAAGACGGTGAAGAGCCTGCCGACCCGACGGACGGACCGAATGTCGTCACGCTCGATTCGTTGATTGCCACCGCTTTGGCCACGCACCCGTCGATCGCCGCCGCCCGTCAGAAGGTTGCCGCGGCGCAACATCGCGTTCCCCAGGCGACTGCCTTGGAAGACCCGATGGTCGGCAACACGTTCTGGCCGATCCACGACCAAGCCTTGCAAACCGCCGGCGGCCGTGTCGGACATCAGTTCGCGCTGACGCAAAAGCTGCCCTGGCCGGCTAAGCTGAATGCACGCGGTGCGATCGCGATTCGCGAAATCCAAATCGCAAACGCCGAGATCACACAGACCGAACTGGAAATCACCGAAGCGGTTCGATTGGCCTATTACGAATTGTGGTTGGCCAGTGAACTGATCCGAATTGTGGAAGAGAACTCCGAGCGAGTCGAAGATTTAATCGCTGTCTCCGAAGCCCGTTATCGAACCGGCGGCAGCCAGCAAGATGTCTTGCGCGCGGAAATCGAAGGTGACCGCTTGGAAGATCAACGGATCGCCCTGCGTCGCCAACAGGAACAAGCCCGTGCCGACCTGGGAGCGTTGGTTCGTCAGCCGTTGCAGTACATGCCGACGACTGTCGATCAGCTCAACCTGGACGAGGCCAAGCCAGAACTGGATTTATTGGTCACCCAAGCCGAACAACGCAATCCGATGTTGCAGGGGCTGGCAGCAGAGATTGCCCGTGACCGCGCGAAAGAATCGTTGGCGTGTCTGCAGCAATATCCCGACTTTCAACTCGGTCTGGGCTATTCCATCATCAACGACAACCACGACGTGTTAAGCCGTGTTGCTAATGGCCACGACAACATCAATTTCACCGTCGGTGTGACACTTCCGATCTGGCGAGACAAGATCAACGCGGGGATTCGCGAAGCCGCCCACCAGCGCAGCAGCACGGCACTTCGTTTGGATGCCGAGCGTGATCGTGTCCGTGGCACATTGCGCCGCCAAGTCGCCGCCGCCTACGCGGCGATCGAGCAATTGGAACTGTTCCGCGATCGCCTGATTCCACGCACCGAGCAAACGCTGCAGATCGCGACGGCCGACTATCAAGGCAAGAAGGCTGACTTCACGGACTTGATCGCCACCTATCGCGAATTACTTTCCTTGCAAGTCCAAGTCGCCCGCGCCCAAGCCAATCTGGCCAGCACGCTGGCGCAGATCGAACGCATCGCAGGCGAGTGATCCTTGTCACCTTGCGTTTCGCTTAGGCGGTAGTGGAACGTCGATTCAGGCATTGACCGATGATGGCCCCGTCACTACGAGGCAGGACGACTGCGTCCCTGCTCGATCAGGTCATCAAGCTGCTTCTTCAGTCGCTCGGCGACGTCCGGGTGCTGTTCGATCACGTTGGACGTTTCGGCGGGATCGTTGTCCAAATTGAACAATTGAAACGGCGGCACGCTGGTGTTGGCCAACTGGGTCTCGACCACCACGTTGCGAGCCGTCTTTTTACCATAGCGATGCAGTTTCCATTGGCCGGCCCGCATTCCGTAGGTGCCGGCGGCGCCGTTGTCCTGTTGAACCAGATGGTCGCGGCCTTGCGCTCCGTCTTTTCCGAGCAGTGCGTCGATGACGTTAAAACTGTCCAAGAAAAAATCGTTCGGCAGCGACTGTTCGGTCAGCGCGGCCAGACTTGCCGCCAAGTCGATCGTGCAAACGACTTCATCGCTGACCCCCGGTTTGATGCGACCTTTCCAACGCGTGATAAATGGCGTGCGCGTCCCACCTTCATAGACGCTGTATTTGCCACCCGAATACTGACCGGCAGCGCGGTGATCACCGATCTTTTCGATCGCACCGTCCTTGTAGCCGTCGTCCAGCACCGGGCCGTTGTCACTGCAGAACACGACCAATGTATTCTCGGCCAGATTCAATCGGTCCAGCGTCTTCATGACTTCGCCGACGCACCAGTCGAGTTCGATGATCGCATCGCCGCGGAACCCGAGTGATGTTTTGCCTTGAAACCGTTCGTGCGGCATCCGCGGAACGTGAATGTCGTGTGACGAGAAGAACAGAAAGAACGGTTCGTCCTGATGTTTCTCGATGAATTCAACGGACTTTTCCACCCACTTGTCGGCCAGGTCTTCGTCGCGGAAACGCGCGGCGTGTCCACCGGTGTAGAAACCGATTCGGCTGATCCCATTGTGGATCGTCGAGTTGTGCCCGTGCGACCAATCCATTTTCAGCGTGTCGCGATGCGTCAGCCCGGTGGGATGATCGGGACTGGGTTTTGTGCGTCCCACCCACAGTGGATCGGCCGGATCCAGATTGGGAACCCGATGATCGTGGACATACACCTGCGGCACACGATCGTTGGTCGTCGGCAACAGAAAACAGGTGTCAAAGCCGATCTCCAGCGGCCCCGGTTTTAACTGGCCATTCCAATCCGGCCCGTCTTCTCCACCGAGTCCGAGGTGCCACTTGCCGATCACCGCCGTGGCGTAGCCGGCGCGTTGCAGCAGCGACGCCACCGTGTCGGTCCCCGGTTTGATGATCGCCGGCGCGTTGGGCGGTGCAATGCCCGTACGTTCACCGCGAAACGCATAAGTGCCGGTCAATAGCGAATAACGTGTCGGCGTGCACGTCGACGCGGAGCAGTAGCCGCTGGTAAACCGCAGCCCTTCGGCACTCAACCGGTCAATGTTCGGTGTCGTCAACGATGTCGCGCCATAACAGGAAACATCTCCGTAGCCGAGATCGTCCGCCATGATCACGATCACATTCGGTTTTTCGGCGACGGCCCGCTGGATGAATCCGGCGGGGATGGCAATGACCATCAGCATCGTCAACTGCGGCAACAACTTGATTCTCATTGTGGTACTCGTGGGAGGATGAGTCATGGATGCGATTCCATCTTCTCGGAAGTCCTTCGCTGGGGACTTCACTGGTCATCGATCAATGGCGTCCTGTTCGGACTGATGAAACCGCCGCCCCCAATGTAGCTGGCGGCGCGACCATGTTGGAGGATGTAACAGTGTACCCAATCGTCAGGCCGGCTGTCGGGGACGGTCCAAATTCGGGTCGCGAAAGACCGGCGAGATGGCCACAGCCGCTGTCTGTCACACCCGTTGCGGTCCGTTGCCCCACGGCACGATCTCGGCAATGCGCCAGAAAACATCACGAAACGCTGTAACAGTTGTCCCCGCCAATCCGTGTCTAAAGAAACCGGCGGAGGATCGCCGGCTTTCATCCGTTTCAGCGACACCCATTGGACCCCTCATTTGATGTTGCCGAGCCACACTCTCGTCACTGCATTGCTGGACCGCCTGTACCTGCCGCTCTGGACCGCCAGAGAAATGCAATTGGAGGCCGATTCTGGCCTGGATGTGCCAGCGGGACTGGTTTGCATGTATGTCATCACCCACGGCAGCGCATGGCTCAAGCTGCCTGACGATGATCAACCTCCGACACGCTTGACCAATGGAGACCATGTCATATTGACCCGCAGTCAGCCCCATCAGGTCGTCGCACAACCGACGAGTTCCAGTCGCCCCATCGCGGATTGGCTGGAGCGGCCGTATGAGAGAGACGGCGTCCCCGAAAACCGAGATCCTGAAAATGACGCCGCACGGGTGAGCTTGCTTCATGGACAGTTTCAACCACAGCAACTTGTTTTCAACCCACTGGAAATTGGGTTGCCGCAAGTCATCCGTCTGAACCACCATCAGCACGAACAGCTCCGCTCGTGCCTACCCCTGCTCAAGATCATTCGATCCGAGGAAGTGTCTCGTGAGCTTGGTTGGGAGTTAACGGTACGGCGACTGGCACAGCTCGTGTTCCTAAAGACATTGGGTGTCGCGTTGACTTTGGAGACGTCACCAGTCACCGACACTGCGCGACCGTCGGAATTGGCCACCACGCGTCTTGCAGCGATCGTCGATCCGACCGTCGGCCCCGTGTTGAACGCGATCACCGATCGGCCGGAGGCCCCCTGGACCGTGCCGTCGATGGCAAAAAGCGTTCACGTCTCCAAAAGCCATTTCTCGGAACGTTTCCGAACCCTTGTTGGTAAACCACCACTGCAGTACCTGACCGAAATACGCATGCAAAAAGCGTGTGGTCTGCTTCGAGAAAGTGTTCTCGAAATCAGCAACATCGCAGCGTTGGTCGGCTATGAATCGGCATCCTCTTTCAGCAACGCATTCAAACGTCACTGCGGATGCACTCCGGCGCAATACCGCAAATCAGGTTGTGTCGGTTCGAGGGCGCCCCCCGAACCGACGGTCTGCTGAGAGATCGTGGTCTATTGATTCAGCTGTGCATCGACGGTTTCGCCGGATGCGCGGGTACCGAGTGCGCCCCAAAGTCCGTAAGGGCTTGGAGCACCGGGAATCGACGGCGAAACGCTACTGGTGCTTTGATAGCTCACATAAATCGTCTGAGCGTGGGGGTTGCCCGCTTCGATCGAATCGGTGATGAAGATCACGGCACCATCGCCCATCAAGGCATGCGCCCCGCCTTGGTGACGACTGCTGGGCGGAATGATACCCGGCGAATTGATTCCGTTGCGCAGACAGATCTCACGGTTGGGCGGCGTAATCGTTGTGACTTGCGACCAAAACGGATAGCCCATCGCCCATTTAAACCCCCGTCCGTTCTCAGCCCCGGTGATCAAATCCGGCGCGGCGGGATCCCAAAACCGTGGTCGATCCGGATTCACAAACTGTTGACAGTAACTGGGATCGTCATAGACGTTGATCACGTTTTGAGATTTCGCCGTGGTGATCACCTGTCGATCGCCCAGATCGGTCGCGATCTCCGCCGCCGCAATCGTATTGGACAAACCATCCAGCACGTCGCGAAACTTCATGTCTTTACGTGGAACAAAAAATCCACGCAGCGATTCGCGGGCGCGTTGGGCGCGGCCGTTACTGATGACAAACTTGCGCTTCGTGGCATCGAAATTCAACAACCCGACATTGGATTGATGAATCGAATCGCCCGATGAAGCGGCGTAGTTGGTGCGCCCCTGAGCCGGAAAACCGACACCCGGATCGGACGGACAACGCAGCGTCGGAATCTCCGTCAGCCACGGCGCGTACATCGCCGTGTTGTGATTCCCCAGCCCCATGTTGGGCACCGGCCCCATCGAATTGTAAACGTCATTGGTCGTCGTCGGATCGCCGTCGGCATCGAGCGGATTTCGAATCTGGTCCCAGAGCGCCTGCTGCTCCATGAACGTCGTCAATCCGACAAAGATGCTCAACTGCATCGCGTTGTTGCTGGTTGCCGGAACCGCGTTGCTGGTGTTCGTTGCCGAATCCGTGCCACCCATCAACATGGGAAGCTGTTTGTAAGCCGAATGGTAATTGTGAAGTGCTAAACCGATTTGCTTGAAATTATTGCTGCAACTCATTCGTCGTGCCGCTTCACGAGCCGCCTGGACCGCCGGCAGCAGCAAGCCAACCATGATGCCAATGATGGCAATCACGACCAAGAGTTCGACGAGTGTGAATCCAGATTGCTTTCGTGTCATTTGTTCACTTCCGTAAGAGAATAGAGGGTTGGGGCAGTCGCTCATTCCGCTTCAATTTCTGGCGGCTCGGCGTTCGCGATCTCGGGGTTGTCGGCCAAGAAGTCACTCAGCTCACCGGCAGTGGGTGCCCCCTCCGGTTTACCGCAGCCACCGACACAAGAAAGACAGACGAGCAAGGTCAGAAGACCGCCCCATGCTTGGATAAACTTCACGCGATTTCGCCTCGATCGAAGGAGCTATTTGGGATCAGTCCATTAAAGGACCGAAACCCAAAAAAGTTCTTCGAGAGTTTGTCCAGATCGCTGTCGAAATTGTCCACCGGATCGGAAAGAGTCCGATCGATCGAATGCCGCAAGGCAATGAAGAAGTGTCGCTATCGCGGTTCAATCAACTCCGGTCGGCACGTCCCTGGCGGCTCAGCCACTGAGACTTTCCGATGCCGTGCATCTTGCCGGATTCATCTTCCCTGGCCGTGACGCCCAACACGATGTCAAAATTCACGGCAAGCTCGCCGAGTTTTGAGTCTTGAAGCGGTGCGAAGTCTGCCAACACGGTTTCGCGAGACTTGGGATCGATACCTTGGAACAGTCGATCACGGGCGTTGCCAGGATGTCCTTTCACGTACAACTGCGTGGTCAGAATCCGCTTTCCTCCCTGGCTGATCCCGAAATGGATGTGCGGGGTTCGCCCCGGATAGGGGACAGGCTTGATCGTACGAAAGTAGTAGTGGCCTTTGGAATCGGTCAAGAACCGGCCGTACCCTTGAAAGTTCGTGTCTTGGTTTTCCCGATTCGTCTTGTCACCGGTGTGGATGTACACCGCGTTATGGTCGACTTGCCAGATCTCGACGAACGCGTTGCGCACCGGATTCCCTTTGCTATCCAAAACGCGGCCGCTCAGGTGTGTGATCTCACCGACGGCCGGGGTGATGGAGTCGTTGATCACCAGCAGATCATTGTCGGTATCAAGCGGCATCTTGTTGGGATAAAACGGGCCTTCGGTTTGAGGCGGCGTCTCGATCAGCTCCGCGAACAAACCAGGCGTGGTCAGCGCCGTGGCTCCCAACGCCATGCCACCATGAAGGATTCCACGCCGCCGCCACATCGCTGCACTTTGATTCATGACCATTCCCTTCTTCTGCGCAGGTTGGATCCCACGGGATTTCGATTCGGATGAAGACGTCTGCAATGAAACGCCCTTGACCACGCCAAGTTCCGCAGAAAGTCAGACTATCGGCGATGGTTTGATTATACAGGACGACACCGGCCGCTCGCGCCGTTCCGCGACGAGCATCGGCGCACTTTGTTGTGAATCGGTCGTGTCGAATCGCACGGGGTGACGCCGCTCCGAACCGTTACTGCGGATCGGGCAACTCACAGATATTCCGCAGCAGTCGCAGCATCGCGGCGATGCTGGTTTTCTCAGCCGTTTCCGATGCGGTGTGATACGACGTGGTGGGCAGTTGCAACGTCGTTCCGCGGACCACGCCATCGGTTGCGGCGATGATGCGTCCCAATTCCGTGCGGCCGATCGAGAGTGGCTTTTCACGCTCCAAGTTCATCAGTTCGACGTAGCGATCTTTGAAGCGATGACGAATCTTCAACCGATCGCAGATCGCGACCAGTTTGTCGGTCAGTGGTTCGTCGAAGGTCGCCATCGAGTCTCGATTGCGGAGCACGACGTCCTGCTTGGCGACTTCGTCCAAAGTTGGGAAGGGACTGGTGTCCAAAACAATCAGTCGATCGGTGCGAAGATCATGTCGTTGAAACCACTCCACGGCAAACCGCCAACTGCGTCCGGCTTCTTCACCCGCGGTGAACAACGCGGTCCCCTTGAATCCCGAGCGGATCAATTCGATCAGCATTGCGACGGAAACCACATTGTCCAGCTGTGCCGAGACAAAGTTTTGATCGACACGCAATCGATCGAGAAACGAAACGGGAAAGCCGGGTTGCAAAAATTCCAATCCGTCGAGTTCAAAGATCAAGTTGCGTCGTCGCGGGCAGACGTAAGAACGCGTGATCTGGCCTTGGCCGCAATAGGTTCCGGCGTAGGGCGTGTGAGCCTGGACACGCTGGCCATCAAAACGCCCGGCGATCAATTCCATGAACTGTTCCGATACCGAGTCGCCCGTCAATTCACCGCGGTTGCCCGCGATGAACGCGGCGTACTGAAACTCATTCGGTCCGGTACACAACAATCCGTGTCGGTCGATGTGTGCGGACAGATAAACACTGTCCGGCTCGCAGCCCTGGGCCACCAACAGACCGTGGTAGCGATCGACCTTGACCGGATACTCTTCAAGTTCCCGTCGCAGAACACGAAAAAACGCATCTTCCACGCCGACGACCGACGGTTCTCTGACCAAAGCCCGAAGCAGATGCAGGAATTCGTCGATGTTGGCAGAGATGTCTTTCACCGAAGGTCCCTCGTAGGTGGCCTGTGCTAATCCGCACTGAGATTGTTGACCGGTCAATGATAGAGACCACGTCGATGGTAGCGGAAGGGCGCCAGTGCAATACCGCTAACAACGGGCACCGGAGGGCTTGCGCCCTGCCGCTAACACCTTGTCACACGTAGGGAATAAATGCTTCACAGCGTTGCCCGGACGGGGTCGCAGCGAATCCATCCGCCGGCGGTGCGGCAGTCTGCGTTCGTAATGGAGTTGATGGATGAGCTTGAGCGTGCGGGCTGGCCGGGTCCGAGGGCGCCGACGTCATTTGCTTCGACACCCTTAGATCGAGACGTTTGCGGTTTCCTGGCGTTCGTCCTCTTCGCCGGTCTGGTCCGGCAAACTGGCCAGCACCGGGGTGTCCAACGATGCGGAACCGGGTCGGACGGCGACGGTTCGCACTCCCATTTCATCCGAATCCACAATCAGCCGCGGCACCCGCAACAGCAGCCCCAACGCCATCAAACGCCCGAGCGACGAGAGCCCGAATAACACCAGGTAACCGTGAAAGCTCAGCTCAAAATGGAACAGCACCGCGCCACCCAGCAGCGCGCCCATTACCCACGCGGTCGTATTGAGTAGGTTGTAAATCGTCAGCACACTGGTGCGTTCTTCGACCGCAATCGATTCAAAAAACAACAGAAAAAAAGCGAGTTCATAGGCGGCCCAAAACATGCCGCTGGCCGCTTGGGCAAAAACCAGCCAAGTGTAGTCTTGCGAGACGACCCAACAAGCGCTGATCGGCACAATGCCGATGCTGCCGATCCAAAGCAGGTTCTTGGCGCCGGTCCGGCTGGCCACTCGCCCCCAAAACGACAAGGAGATGACTTTCGCCAAAAACGCGATCGAAAACAGCCCCGTCAACTCTCCATAGGAAAACTCAAGCTTGTTCAACATGAACGGCGTAAAAAACGGTCCCGACATTTGCACCGCGGCCTGAATGGCAAACAAATAGACCAGCAACTTTCCGCCGCTGCTGGCACGTAAATGATGAAAGACGCGTTTCCAGGGGATCGCGCGCATTCCCGGTGGCAACGGAACCGGCTCGCTCTGCTTGAGCAGCATCCAGGCCGAGACCAGCCGGCATCCCCCCGCGACGCCAAACAAGACGGTGAACGCGACGAGCCGTAAATCCAGTGCCGTGAACCATTGCAGCAAGACACCGCCGATCAGGAACCCGGCAAACACGCATCCCTGCGAGACTCGCGTGCGATTGGCAAAATAACGGGCCCGGATTGGGCGGGGGACGATCGTGCCGATCCAGGTGTTCCAAGCCGGCCCGGTCGCCAATCCGGTTCCCCAATAGACCGACACCACCAGGATCAACGTCACCGAATCAATGGCCCCCAACCATGCGGCAATCACCAGTGGCACGAACGTCAATGCTTGAAGAAGCGCACAAATGACGACCCAACGTTTGTGCGACTGCAGAACACGGATCGCCATGGGGGACGTCAACTGCATCAGCCCGCCGGCGATCAACGGCAAACTGCTGACCATTCCTGCGGCCATTTCGCCCAAGCCGATCGCCAACGCGAACGCGGCAATGTAGGTCTCGCCGAACCCCACCATGCCGCCAAATGCCGCACCGTCAATCATGCTGGCACTCAAGTCACCGCGCAGGCGGCGCCTTTCGAGAGTTCCGTTCTCAGGCAGCGCTATCAAACCATTCTCCGCGGTAGTCTTGCGTTCCGAACGTATCGTGAGGTGGGGCGTTGGTCGTTCGTTGTGCGACGTTATAGAGATCGTTTCCAGATCATCAACCCAGGTCCCATAAACAGATGTCGTTGGACAAACGGCGAACAGCGCATCGGGTCGGCCTCAGTGGGCTCTGGATCAACATGGCCATTCGAAACGGACTACGACGTCTCCCGGTTTTTCCGCTATTGATCGCGGCCAGCCTCGTCGTGGGATGGTTGATTCCGTCGTTTTATGATTGGACCGGTTCGGACCAAAGTCGGCCATCGCCCCTGATCGGACAGTTCGCCATCGGGATGCTCGTTTCGGTATCGATTCTTTCTTTGGCGTTTCCCTGGATGCCATCGCCATCGCCGCAGCACGCCCACGATCCGGCAGCACCCATGCGATTCACGATTCGAACCGTACTGATCGCCACGGCCGTCGTCGCCATGCTGTTGGCGGCCGTCGCGAAGTTTCCGTCGGTGACCAGCGGCGGCCTCTACGCCATCGTCTGGTGCCGCGTCATTTGGTCGTTGTTGAAGTGTCGGCAATCTCGTTTGCCGACCGCGGCGATCTTGGCGTGTTTGTACTTGCCGTTCGTGTGGATTGCGTCCTGGAATGGGCTGTCCGGGATCCTGGAGGCGCTGGCGGGAATGGCACTGGGTTTGCCCGCGTTGTTCATCACCCTGTTCGCCGGCCGGCTGAGCGGACAGCACATCCAGGAACTCACGGGGCTGTCGATGCTTTTCACCGCAATCGAGTTGGCGATCGGACTCTGGTCCGTTCGGCTCGGTCCCAAAGTCACGATCGCCTACTGTCTTTGGGTGCTCATGATTTCCATCTTCGGATCGTTTGCGCTCAATGCGATGGTGCGGATGTAGCCTCACGCCGGCTTGACCGCAGCGCGGCTGCGATGAGAATCGATTATCCTGGCGCTGATCCACCGCGGTTGTCACCGTCGCAGCCCCCCATTTCCCATTCACCAGCCGTTCGAGAACCGAAGTGTCGCGAAACTTGATTGAACAAACGCTCGTCCAGGGGACCCTCGTCTGCCTGTTTGCCGTCAGCGGATTTGCCGACGGCGGCAGCATTGATCCCTCCCAAGAAGCTTGGTACGCCAAATACAAGAGCCAGCAGAACGCCCCCAAACCGGAAGAAATGCTGCTGAATACCGACCCGGAGCCGGATTTGACCGAAGGCTTTCGCGATCTGTTCAACGGCAACGATCTGACAGGATGGTCACCCAAAGGCGGGACTTGCAAATTCGAAGCCAAAGACGGCGTCCTGGTGGGAACCGTCGTACCCGGATCGCCGAGCACGTATTTGAGCACCGACAAGACCGATTTCAAAGACTTTGTTTTCACCTGCGAGATGAAATGGGAAGTCGACGGCAACTCGGGCGTCATGTTCCGGGCCCAGACCAAACCCGGAAAAAACGGTGAGACGGTGTTCGGCCCACAAGCCGAAATGGAAGGGATCAGCGGCGACCGATTCTGGAACGGCGGCATCTACGGCCAAAGTTGCGGCGGTTACTTCTATCCCGTCTGGTTGACCGAACACAAGGAAGCCCGCGCCGCCCTGGATCGCGAGGGCTGGAACCGGTTGACGATCTCCGCCAAAGGCAACGTGATCAAAACGTGGGTCAACGGGGTCCCGGTCGCGCACTGGATCGACGACGGAACCTACGCGCAAGGTTTCTTCGGTCTGCAGATCCACAAGGGTGCCAAAGGCATCGTGCACTGGAAAGGCATTCGCGTCAAAGAGCTGTAATCGGCAACACCGATTCCAATTTACCTGCCACTCATATTCCGCCGCACCTTGGTTTTCGGGTAGGCGGTAGTGGACGAGGCGACGAGTCCTCTGTAGTCGGCATATTGGCAAGGACTCGTCGCCTCGTCCACTACCAGAAATTGAGCTGCGGGAGACCACCGGCCGCCGGCTGATGGGCGACTGGCCGATAGGTACTGGCCACTGGCGTGTTTCTCCACGTTCTGTTCAGGGCGATCGCGCGGCCCGCTGCTGCTCGCCTAAGCGGTCGAACTCGGCTTCAGCTTCACTCGGCCGCATCGAGCGAAGCTCGCCGAACGTCACCGGCAATGCGAGCTGTTGCCACCACTGGTCAAACGGAACCCGCCACGGTTCCGCCGGCAACGGTCCTGGGTCTTGCGTCACCCAGTCGTCCGAAAACCAGCCCCGTTTGACCTGAGTCAAATCGACGGTCGGGTCGACCAGCGGTTGGGCGGGGCGTCCGTTGAGTGAGACCAGGTGCAAGGCATAAACCTTGCACTCAGGCTGGCCCATTTGTGCGGCGAGGGATTGAAGCTGCAACGCCGCCTGTCGGACCAGTTCAGGATCGCGCGGTGCACGGATCAGTTGGTTCGGCGTCATCACGATCTTGGCTGGCACGATCAAATAGTCGTCGTCGGTTTGCATCTTGAACCACAGCAAACAGTCTTTGTGCCGCAGCATCATCCGCCAAGCAAATCGCTGGCCTCGTTCATTCCAGCTCGGATTGCCGGGTAACACCCAAGGTCGAATCGGCAGCAGCAGCTGAATCACGACGTAAACAACTGCCAGCCGGATTGCGACGCGGTGAACGCCCGAAACGGGACGGTCCGGCTGAGCGGTTTCGGCGCGGCTGCCGCCCCCGCTGCTTCTCAGCACCCCCCGGAACCGCCGCAGCACCTGGGGGACAAACGAAACCGGAAAGAACACGTACAGCGTCGCCAACATGAACCACGGAAAGACGCCGATTCGAAAGATGGTGGCGTTGGTCAGGTGGAACATCAACGCCGCCACCACCGCGAATGGGCGTGTCTTGTTCCACATCAACGCCGGGACGATCGATAAATCAAATAGCAAACCTCCCCAGGCCATCACAAACGCCGCTCCGGGCAGTTGGAACAGCGTTCCGATCACCGGGGTGTCGAGGCGCGCATTGACGAACAGGTCTGCCGGTTGGCCGGCCAGCCAATCGGAATCGAGCTTGGCGATCCCGCCGAACACATACGGCAGCCCGAGTTGAAATCGGACCAACCACCACTGCCACAGACGCATGTCGGAATCGTCAGCATCCCGCCGGAATAGCAGGCGGTCCAGCGAGAGGGTGCGACCACAAGGCAAGAAACAGCACAGCAGCGCGGTGCAGGCCAGCAGGTAGTCGTGGTTGTTGTAGATCTGGCGTTCGACCAACAATACATACGTCATCGTGGCGACCAGGATGGCGGCGCTGAATCGGGTGAGAAATCCCAGCGCGAAGGCGATCGCGGCACCGCGGGCAATCTGAAAATGCCACCAGATTCCATCGCCCGGCCAGAGATTCACCCAATGAAACCCGGCGTACTTGAACAACACCGTGGGCTGGACGAACAGAATCCGCCAGCGGTCATCCGCCAGATAGTCGGTCGCCCAAAACCAAAAGGTCACGCCCAGGATCAAACGCAAAACGGCCAGCGGAGTTGCATCCACCGGCCGCATCCGATCGAGTTCACGTGGCGGTTGAATCGACATGGCAGGACGTCAGAAACGCTCGTCTCTTGCCGGATTTCTAGTTGAGCAGCGCGTCCATATCGGCAGGCACGGTTGCCGCCGGTGGTGCCGCCGGAGCAGGCTCGGCGTCGGCGGGCGCTTCGCTGCCGGCGGGTGCTTCGGCGTCTGCGGCAGGATCGAGGGGATTTCCGAAACGGAAAACGGGTGCGTTGGTCGAGGCCCGTTTCGTCACCGATTTCCCTTCGGCAAGTGCCTCCAGCGTCGCGACCTGTTCCTGCAGCGCGGTGACGTATTTCTTGCGGGTGTCCAGCGTGCTGTCGTTCAGCTGGCCGGTCACTTCAAACAGAGACGTTAGCCATTGCTTGGTCGCGGCGAGCGCGTCGGCGGGGGCCGAAGCCATCAAGCCGCCGGTCGCTTGGATCGATTCGACATCTTCGACGACTTTTCCTTGACCGGTGACGCCCAACAACACTTGCTGCAGGACGTGATTCAATTTTCTCCGGCTCGCGACAATCTCGGCAGGCTGTGGTTTGGCTGCCAATGGACGCATTCCCATGCCCATCATGCTCATCCCCATCATCTCATCCATGCCTTCCATTTCTCCCATGCCCATGTCCATGTCCATCTCCATTTCCATTCCGTACATATCATCCATCTCCATCATCGATTCGCCTCGCATCCCGGCGACAGCGGGCACCTTCTCGTTGGGGTCTTTGGTCTCCTTCAAGAAGCTCTCTGGGGCGGCGGGTTGACGGACGCCTTGAGTGGTCGTGGTTTTGTCCAATTTGGCCAACCGTGCCAGTTCGGCTTGGTAGGCGGCTAAAACGCGTTTGGACCATTGCTTCAACACCTCTTGGGTTTCCACGTCGCCTTCGGGCATCTTGCCGGGAAGCCGAGCGATGGCGGCGGCGGAGTGAAGCGCGATCAGATTCGGTTTGTCTTCGTTGGTGCTGATGCTGACGAATTGCTTGCCCAACGATGCGTCGGTGCTCATCTGTGTCAGAATGCTCACCGCGTAGCGCTGAAGGAACGCATGTGCCAATTCGTCGCGCCCGGTGGGCGGATCTGACTCAAGCAACTGGGTCATCGACTGGGTCAACTCGTCTTTGACCCCCACAAGCGTCTGATCGTTGGACGGCGAGTAGCGGACGTACCGTTCGATGCCCTGCAGTGCCGCGGCGCGGACGCCGTCGGGGTTGTTGGCATCGTCGTAAATCGTTTTCAGATCCGTCAACACGAACGAGTAGGGCCGCGGGACCCCGCCGCGTTGTGCCGGGGGACGCGCCAATCTGGCGATGAATTGAATCGCATTGATCCGCGCTGCGGGCTGGTAATTCCCCATCGCGACGGGCTTGAGCCCGCCGTAGAGCCACCTCATCACATTGCCGGCACCGGGCGTCTGAGACCGTACCGCACTGTCCATCACCGCGCGAACGTGCCCCATCACGTCATTGATTTGATGCGTGGCATCGGGCTGCGTGATCTTGGCCGGCACGTACTGCTGGAAGTACCGCTGCACCACGGCCAGTTTATTCTGGGAAAAACCGCTCAGATCGCGTGACGTCGCGTAGGTTCTCGCTTCCCGTTGAACCGTCGCCAAATTGTCGTCGATCAGGGGTTCGACATCGAGCACATCGTACTTGGCCGCTTGGCCCGACGCGGTCGCAGCGACGATCCCGGCGGCGGCCAACGCGACGAACAATGCCAAAGCACGCATCCCTAGCTGTTTTCGACGCAATTCGGTCTGCGGAACCGACGCCGCGACCGCTCGACATGGGTCAGGGTTGATAGTGGCACGTTGAGTTCGTGTCATGACGAATCCGTTGTTATGTGTTGAGCAGACGATTGAGCAGACGATTGAGCAGACGGAGGCAGAAGAGAGAAAAAAAGGTCGCGAGTCGATGGGCATCCGGCCGAAGGCGAGTCTGCTTTTACTCCGCGACGCATCATTATCCTATGGTTAAACGAAGCTCGTCAAACAAAATTAGAGAGCAATTGCACCATCGGATGCCAAATTTGGCGAATTTCACGGTTGCCGCCCAAAATGCAGTACCCCCTGCTCGATTTGAACGAGCGTTTCCAGGCGGAAAGCCTGACGTCCTAGGCCAAACTAGACGAAGGGGGCCTTGGCGAGTCGATCACTATAGTTGTTGCGAAAGATCTTGCCATCGGAGGTTGACGAACCCCCGTCTGCCGAGGTAATCCCGTGCCAGATCGCACCGGGTGCACCAAAAAAGTTCCCTTTGCCGCATTCCGCCCCATTAATTGGCGCGCACTGTGCGGTAATTCTTCGTTAAACTGTAGCTTCGGTGGAGAAAGCGACGATGGTGATGTGGGACAGAGGGAGGAAAAACGACACACGCTGCCAAGTTCATGAGAGGCTCTCTCCCCAACTCTTTTCTTTTTTCGAAGGTGGCGATCGAGATGTCAACGCAATGGTTTTATATGGCGAGCGGCTGGATCCGAAAGGCTCGGCGCATCGGCCCCATCTCTGAAGCCGACCTGCTGAATCGAATCGACAAGGGACAAATTGATCCGACGACACTTGTGCAGAGTAGTAAGACACGCAACAAGTGGATCCCGATGAATAAAGTCGGCCCGGCGATGGAACATTGGCGACGCAGCCATCCCGAGGACTCCGGCAAGAAAGCGGCTCAGTAACGTTTGCGTCCCCGGCCGGCGGCTCGATGTTTCGGCTAGGCGGTGGTGGACGAGGCGACGAGTCCTTGCCAATATGCCGACTGCAGAGGACTCGTCGCCTCGTCCACTACCCGAAAATTGAGTCCCACTACAGCCTTGAGTTCTGACAAAGGACTCTCGCGGTCCAGGTCATCACAGAGTTTCAGTTCCTTGGCCAGTCGTCCCCAACCCGCAGACTATGCCGCCATCGGCGTCGGACCGGTGCTGATCTTTTTGATGATCAGCAGCCTGGCAAACTTCTTCGTCTCGCTGCTCTACGACGGCAACTTCTCTGATCGTATTTTCTATCTGATCCTGATGTACACGATGGGCTCGGTCGCGCTGGCCCGAATGGTTATCGAAGAGAGCCGAGCCTACTCAGCAGGCTACGCCATGGCTCTGGGCGCGGCGATGGTGTTTGTCATGACCGGATTTGTCGGGTCGATGTTCTTTTCTATCGGGCTGGTCCTCCTGATCGGTTACCTCGCCGACCGCATCGTCCACGACTGCACCGTGATCGATGAATCGGTCGACGCCAGCGGCGAAGGTCTGATCGATCGCGGGTTGGACGAAGCGAGTGGATTGTCTCGTCGAATCGCTGCGGAGAACCAGGACGAGCAGGCACCCGTTTCGGAGAAAGAAAGACGGCGACGGAAATCACACCAACCCGGACGCACCGTGTTCCTGCTCGCACTGGCGGCGCTGCCCCTGTTCGGGATCGGCCAGTTTATGCTGCAGAACAGTCCACCAGTCTGGGCGCGAGCACAGTTGATGCTGGGGCTGTATCTGTTTTCAAGTCTTTCCCTGTTGGTGACCACCAGCTTTCTGAACCTCCGCCGCTACCTGCGGCAACGCGACGTGGACATGCCGGGCGATGTCACGGTGGCCTGGCTCGCCGGTGGCGTCGCCTTGATCGCGGCACTGTTGATGCTGGCGTTCCTGGCCCCCATGCCCGGTGCGGCCATCGCCAATTTTGAACTGCCCAAATTCTTGAAGACGGACCCGAAGACCGCCAGCAGCGCGGGCTGGGGCAAGGAAGCCGCGGAAACATCGGACAACCAGTCCGATGCCGAAACGAATCGCGATCGCGCCCCGGGACAGAAAGACCAAAAAGGAGCCGGCGTCAATCAAAACCGTCCCGGTGGCAAGTCAGAGGGCGAGAAACCGGGCCAACAGCAATCCGGCCAACAGCAATCCGGCCAACAGCAATCCGGCCAACAGCAATCCGGCCAACAGCAATCCGGCCAACAGCAATCCGGCCAACAGCAATCCGGACA
>WCIL01000043.1:0-71730 GCA_033042175.1 Phycisphaera sp. RhM | reverse complement strand
GGCTGCCTTCTCGACTACTTCAGGATTTTTCGAAATCTTTTTGTCGGCATTCTCGGTCATGTAAACTCTCCGTGCCCTCAACTTTGAAAAACTCAAAGTTGTCTCACTCATGTTGGCACTGAGGGCTGGGGTGTCAGCGGGAGGTGTGAGCGACCGGCGCGTGTGGGTTGTGTCACGGCGCCACTGGCTGACGCGGCGTGCTGGGGTGTCAGCGGGACGCGTGAGCGACCGGCGTGTGGGTTGTGTCACGCGCCACTGGCTGACGCGGCGTGCTGGGGTGTCAGCGGGACGCGCGAGCGACCGGCGTGTGGGTTGTGTCACGGCGCCACTGGCTGACGCCACGTGCTGGGGTGTCAGCGGGACGCGCGAGCGACCGGCGTGTGGGGTGTGTCACGGCGCCACTGGCTGACGCGGCGTGCTGGGATGTCGGCGGGACGCGTGAGCGACCGGCGGGTGTTGCTAAACCGGTGATTCCCAGCCCTGGCGATAATCGCGGCGGACCCGTTTGCTCAGGTCATCGCGTCCTTGGATGGTCATCGATCGGGAATCCCACTGCAGTGTTTCATCGGGGTTGCGTTGGGCGATCACGCCCAGCAAGATCATCTCGGTCATTGGACCGGAGTGGCCGAAGTGCGATTCGGCTTGATCGATCTTGCCGGAGATCGCGTCCATCCATTCGACATAGCTGTTTTGTTCGCTGGCCCGCGGCAGCGACGGGTCCGGCCAATCAAACCCGTCGATCGACTCGCCCGTTTCCAACACCCAAATGTTGCGGGATCGATTGAAGAACAGTTTGCCGGCGTCTCCGATGATCACGCTTCCATAGCGTGAAAAATCGACGTCCCCCAAGACTTCTTTGCTGGGATGGTTGTACTCGTCACCGTTCTTGATCAATTGCCAACTCTGGCGATCAAATTTGGCATCGATGTAGCCGTCGTACCAGTGAAATGCGAACCCGTCTTTGGCGGAATACGGTGTCGCATCAAATTCCCATTTCAAGACCGAGTTGATCGGCGGGGAAAGATCGGTGGCGCCGGCTTGGGTGGCCCGAACACTGCGCGCCGATTTGGCATCCATCGCCCAGAAACCCATGTCCATGATGTGGCAGGCCATGTCGCCGAGGGCGCCGGTTCCATAGTCCCACCATCCGCGCCATGCGAACGGTGCGATGCGTGAACTGTAATCGACAAACGGAGCCGGCCCGCACCATTGTTGCCAATCGATCGCGTCGGGGACGGGCTCCTTTTCGGGCGGCTTGGCAAAGCCTTGCGGCCAGATCGGTCGATTGGTCCAGGCGTGGATTTCTTGGACCTTGCCGACGATGCCCGCGCGGACCAGTTCGACACAGCGTCGCATGTGGTCGTTGGCGTGGGCCTGATTTCCCATTTGCGTTTTGACGCCGGTGCGGGTAGCCAGCTCGTTGAGCATCCGTGCTTCCCAAATCCCATGCGTCAACGGTTTTTGGCAATAGACATGTTTTCCCGCCAGCATCGCCATCGCCGAGGCGTGGAAGTGGTGGTGGTCGGGCGTCGAGACGGTCACCGCGTCGACCTTGTCTCCCACGTCGGCCAGCATTTCGCGGTAATCGCGGTAGAACGAAGCATCGCTGTATTGCTCTCGCACGCCGGAAAGTTTCTTCAAACGCGAGGCAGCTTTCTTGTCACCCGGCAGATTCGCCAAGCGTCGTGCATCGACGACGTCCACCAGCGATACGACCTGAAACCCCGCCTTGGCGGCACCGTTGATATCTGACAGCCCCTTTCCGCCGGCGCCGATCGCCGCCAGCGTCGGTTTTTCAAGTTTCTTGTCGGCCAACGCGGGAAAGAAATGAAAGCCGGCGGCCGCCCCGAACGTCGCCGCCGCGGCCCGATGAAAGGTCCGCCGAGAGACACGCGAACGCTTGGAAGAGTGTGGTGACGTCATGGGGCAATCCTGTGGGGAGGGAGGGGGCCTTGAAGATAACAAATGCCGGCATGCCGTGTGTCATCTCGTTCCCAGGCTGCGCCATGGGACTCAAGTCCGGACGGAGCACTCGAGCAATTTTCCCGGGCCAACCCTCGCAAAGAATACCCACGGATGGCAGGGCGAACCCACGGATGACAGGGTGCCAAAAATCCGTGGGTTCGCGCTGCTATCCGTGGTCTCAGAGTTCCTTTCATCGCTCCGCAAGCGACAGCCTGCCCCTTCTCACGCTCGACAACCACAACCCGAAGGTTCCCGACTCTAACGTTTTCTATGTATCGGATTTTGCCGGATAGGCGAAGTCCTTCAGGCCCGGAGGGCCGGCAGAGTGGATGCCGGTGGCGTGAGCCACCGGAGATGATTTCAAGGAGTCTCTGAGGCCCAGCGGGCCGACACAGTTCCCCAGCTTTTAGCAATACCCGCAGCTCATGAGACCGATTGTGCCGGCCTTTCAGGCCTCCGTGATCGAGGTCTTTCCATTCCGGTGGCTGATCGGCCTGTCGACTTAATCCGATCGCACGTGGGATTAGCCGCGAGCGCGCAAGCGTACGGGCATTCATCATGTCGTTTACTCACCGGCGCCCGTAGGCTCGCGCCAAACGGCTGATTAAATCGACAGGCCGTGACGCCACCGGCAAGCATGGTGCCAGCCTCTCCGGGCTTCATCGCGAACAAACATAGAAAACGTTAGAGTCAGGAAGGTTCAAATCTGGACGAAGCACCAAATCTATAAACATCCTCCGTCCGACGGCTACCATTGCCCGGCGGGTTTTAGCCCTTCGGTTTGCCAGACATGGACGACGCCGGTCTGCCCGGTGGCAAACACGCGGTCCCCATCGGTACTGATTCCGAGGGTGAACAGGAAATCGCCCGGCGCTGTCGCCGCGGCGACCGCACCGCCGTTGTTGGTTTCGTGAATCCGCAATTGGCCGTCAGCGCAACTGCTGGCCACGCGCGTGCTGTCGCCCACAAATTCCACCGCGGTGACTTCATCGGGAAATCCGCCGATGGTGCGTTTTTGTTGGCCGGTTTCCACGTCCCACGTTTTGATCGTTCCGTCGGCGCTTCCGCTGGCGATCAGTCGGCCGTCCTGTTTCCAGGCCACCGAGAGGACATGATGGGTGTGACCATCGAGTGCACCGACGACTGCTTCGGTCTGCACATCCAACAAGCGGATCGTTTTGTCGGCTGATGCGGTCACGAGCAGCCGGTCATTGGGCGAGAAACGAACACACAACACCGAATCACTGTGGAGATCGTCGAACCGACGCAACACGTCACCGCTTGATGTGGCGACGATCAACACTTGTCCTCGACGACTGGGTGTCCCGCTGCCGATCGCGATCGATTGGCCGTCACCGCGAAAATCCAATGACGTCACGCGGTCGGAAATAAGATCGGACTCAAGCCCACCGATCGTTCGCTCAAGTATCCACCGCTGCCGTCGATCGATCATCAGGGGCGGTCCGACGGAACGATGGACGACCAGCTGATGTTGATCCAGGAAGTAGGCGTCGGCAAGAACGTCGGAGCCTGTGGAGTTGGCAAGCTGGATCCGTTCCAGCGGCTTTGCATCGGTCACGTGAAAGGTCCGCACGCCGCCATCGTAATCCACCACGGCAACCGACGTCTCGTCGTCGGACAACGCGATGGATGCGATCGCGGCGGATTGATTTTGGCGATCCACGACACCGGCGTGGCGATGTTTCAAATCCGTCAGACGATTGTCTCGCTTCCGCAGAATCTCTTGGTGCTTGGGCAGATTCGCGGACGCCCGATCACGTGTCTTTTTTGCCGTCACCAAAGCTTGCTCGCGCTCGGCAGCGTCGGCCTGTTTCTTTTTAACCTCTTTCTCCACCGCGGCGAGCGACTCGCGCTGTTTGGTGAGTGTTGCTTTGGCGGATTCGAGTTGCTTGGCCGATTCAGCCGCCGCCGCTCTGGACTTCGTCAGGGTTTCACCGGCGACCGCGCTGGATTGCGTGACGCTGGCCAGTTCGGTTTTCTTTGCTTCGACTTGCTTTGCAATGACCTCGGCCGACTGTTTCGCGGCGGCCAGCATTCGGTTGGCTTCGTCGACTTTCGCCTGAGCCAATTGAACTTGCGTGACGGCCGTCGCGGATTGTTGTTCCAGCGGTTGCAACGCGGTTTTCAACGCTTCCATTTGAGCCTGATTCTTGGCGATCAAGGCTTCGGCATCCGCAGCGGCCCGCGTCGCTGCGTCGATCTTCGCTTGGGACTCGACGATGCTTTTTTCAGTGCCCGCGATCTGTTTGGCCGTTTCGTCTCGCTGCTTGGCTTTTTCATCGAGTTCTTGGACCGCTTTTTCACGAGCCTCGGTCACTTTCGCCAGCGCCGCTTCTTCCTTTTCCAGCAATTGATTCAGTTCTTTCGTCTTGCCCTGGAGTGTTTGCAGCCACGACTGTTCGCGTTTGACGTCCCGATCCAGCGAGGCGATTTGAAGCTGTGATTGGCGGTCACCGAGATACGTCTGCATCAGCTTTCCGTCAGCGAGGTCCCAGCGTTTTGCGATCCCATCGCTACCACCAGTGACGAGCGTCTTTCCCGCTTTGTCGATGGCGAGTGCTTGAATGCTCGAACCGTGGGCAAGTTCAAGCACCACTTTGTCGGACGCTGCGTCGATCAGTTTGACAACGCCCGATGCGGTGCCGACGACCAAGGTGCCGGGAGCGGAAAACGCAATCGAGGTGGCATCGCTGATCGCATCGATCGTTTGCGAGGGATGCGGTTGGTCACCGTCAAACAACCGGACTTGCCCGTCAATGCCGAGGGAGGCGACAAAGTTGCCGTCGCGGCTTTGTGCGACCGCAGCGATGGCATGATTCAGTTTCAGCCGTGCGATGGATGCTCCGTCTTGAGCACCATAAACGCCAATGTCTCCGCTTTCGTATCCCACGACCAGTTGTGCGTCTTGTGACCAGGTGATCCCGGCGACTCGTCCAAGACTCGGCAGAGTGTGCCGCAATTCCTGTGACGCGGTCTGCCAGATTTCAACGTCACCGATGGCATTGACGACTGCGACTGAACCCCGGTCGGGGCTGACGGTGGTTAGCCCGGATGCGTGGCGAAGGGCAAGCGGAACGACGGGCTCGGTCGGTTGTCGTTTCCAGATTCGAACGGTTCGGTAGCCGCCGGTGGCGATGCGATCGGCCCAGGGGGAAAATGCGATCGATTGGACGACGTCAAAGTCCGCGACGCCGGGCTGGGGAAGGCTTTCGTCGATCAGATTTCCAACGTGCTGGCCGGACTGTGCATCGCGCAGTTCAACGCGATTGGCGTGCCCGACCGCGATCAAGCGGTTGTCCGCTGAAACGGCGAGTGAATAGCTGTTGCGAATCGAATCGGGGATGGGTTGCCAATCGATCGCATCGTCCACGGCGTGTCCGTCCGAGATTGCGCCCTGATTGATCCAGGTCCGCAGCAACGCAAGTTCTTCCTTTGTCAATCGTTTGGCGCCCACCGTGTTGTCGTCCGGTGGCATCGGATCATCGTCATCGCTGGCACGCAGATACAGCACGCTCGATTCGGGTTGTTTTGCAACGAGTAACGATCCGCTGTCGCCGCCGGCCTGGATCGCCTCGTGTGTCTCCAGCGACAGTCCACCTTCAGCTTGTTTGGCGCGGTGACAGGCGACGCAGTTGCGTTGCAAGATGGGAGCGATGTCACGTGCGAAACTGACGGACTGGTCTGGATCGGTTTGCTCGGCAAACGCCGCGGAGCCAAGGCAGCCGAGCAAGAAGACGAGAGGCAGCGATGAAGCACGCATCATTGCAGTGTGGGGGGTGGGAGGGAGAGGGATTCGGCCGAGGGACAAGCACACGCTTCGTCGAGGGCATCGCCCTACGAAGCCGGCGGAGGTCATTGCGTTGGCCAAGAGCTATCTACAAAAATCAATCTCAATTCGCGGACTGAATCTTGTGATTGACCGTTGGCCAATCGGTCACGCCGTCTACACAGCCCTGGGGCGTTGCCCCAGGCTACGGATATAAATGGCCTTTGGCCAATGCTGTTCGCGAATCCACTCTTGGCTTACTGGATCTCTAGTGTGATCAAGCTCATCGGGACGTAGACGGTAAAATCTCGGGCAGCGACCTGTTTTTTGATCGCTTCGATCCGCTTTTCCGTTTCCGCGATCGCCTTGTCGATTTCTGCATGATCGCCGGAGCGGTCGGGATCGGCTCGGATGGTTTTTAGGGTATCGCGGTACTGGGTTTCACGCGTCAGTGCCTGCGGTTGACGGCGAATTTGACTTTCGTTTCGCCCTGGCCCCAGAACGAGTAGCTACCGACGGCGGCGTTGTTTCTTACATCGATCGTCCACTCGGCTTCCGATTTGTCTTTGGCGATCGTCAGGTCACCGGCGCTGACACCCGGTGGCAGGTGTTGAGCCCTCAAGACGACGGCTTCGGATCCTCCCTCGCGACGTGTCACCTTGATGGGGACCGTGACCTTGGTTCCTTTTTTCGCCACCACCACGTCCTGACTGGCGGGGTCGATGCTGAGCGGACAGGTGTCGAGATCGGAAGACGCGACCTTCAATGGATCGGTCAAACGCGTGTGTGCGATGGGGCGATAGCCGTCTTGTTGCCAGATCACCGATGCGGCCCGCGCCTGTCGCGTTTCGCTTTGGCCGTCACGGGTGACTTCGCCGACCACTTGTAAAGGACTGTGCTGGGTCGTTGCCTGGTCCGTCGCGGTGATCAGCAAGTCGGTGTGGTTTTGGTTGGCCGCGATCCAGGCGGGACGACAAACCAGTCCGGGAGGCAACTGGGGAATCGAAACCCGAATCGGCGCCGACATTTGGTTTCGAACCACGAAGACACGAATCGCCGTCGCCGCGCCGCGCATCAGATGCGTTCCCGAGGGTTGAGACGTCTTGGGGTCTTTGTGGGGATAGACGTGATAGGCCAGCAGTTGCCAATCCTGGTGGGGTGGGCCGATGGCAAGTTGATACCGCTGACGCTGGCCGAGTGATTGGCCTGTGTCCAAGTCGGCGACTGTGATTCGGTAGTCGCCGTCTTCGGGTGGTTGGAAACGCAGCACGGGATCGCCCGTGGCCAATCGGATGACGGAGTCCGACAGATTGGGGCCGTCTTCGGCGGTTGCGACCCGTTGCCAGGTCTGAGTTCCCGCTGCGTCGACCAGCGATCGATCAATGATCAAACGCGCATCGGTCGGTTGGCCGATCCGATCGGAAACCACTTCGATCAAGACCGGTTTGCCCTCGGACAACTTGCAAAGGTATTGATCGGTGTCGCTGACGGAATCAAAGTCGGCTTCCACACACGCCGGGACCGCCAGCTCGATGGGCACATCGGTTTCGTCGACTTCGACCGGATCCCGCGTCACCACGCTGATTGATTTGGGGAACTCGGGTCGCAAGTCGGGCTGTCTATGAATGCCTTCGGTCACCAACAAACCGTAGGGATAAGCCGCACCGCCGCGGAACAATGCGTCGTGTACCGCGACGGTCAACGGACCGTTGTCGGTTGCCGTCAGCGTGAGATGCAAATCCGAGTGGTCGCTGCCGATCGCACTGTCCAGCGTTTGCCCTTTGGCATCGGCGACCGAGACGGCGCCGATCAGCCGGGAGTCGATGGCTTGGGCGATCACCCGAATGCTGTATTGCTTGCCGGCGATGGCGTCGAACGAATAAAAATCTCGTCGCTGTGGCGAAACGCGCCGGCAATGCGCGTGGCCCAACTGCAACACGGTTGCTGTCGACGGATCGGTGCCCACCGAGGGGACGATGCGAATCTCTTTCTGAACGACAATCGAACGCGGATTGGAGATCCCGAATCGGCCGACCGCTCGGACTTCATAGCGTCCTTCAGGAACGTCAGGGGCGACCGTCACACTGAAGCTGCCGTAACGCGGTGCTTCGATTTTGGTCAACGGTCTGGCCGGACCGCTCAACAAGGTCGCCGTGATGCCCGGATGCGAGAAAACAAACTCGCGAACCTCTTCCGTGTTCGCACCCTCGGCGATAGTGACCTCGTACGATGCTCCGGGGGCAAAGAACGATTGGGAAAGCGCCCGGAGTCCGATCACGGGCAACTGTGCATCAACGTTGCCGCCGGCCATGCAGATCATGGCGAGCAGGGCGACCAACACACGGCAAACGTCAGGCCGGTCGCCGCGCGACCGATCGGCGAAAAAAGGATTCAATGGGTGGGGCATCAGTGGTTGAACAAAAACTCTTTGGAGTTCACTAAGGCCCAGATCAAATCTTCCCAGGGCTCTTTTTGATTCTCGCGTTCCCCCAGATAGCTCAGCGTCGACTTGAGTTCTCCGTCGTTCGGTTCGCGGCTCAGCGCCAGCTTGTACAGTTCTCGAATCTTGACTTCGGTCGGTCGTGAGGTGTCGGCGGCAAACGCGGCGGCTCGTCCCTGGTCATGCGTCAGCTTTTTCTGCATCTCTTCTGAATTGAGCAGGTGCAGACTTTGCGCAAGATTCGCCTCCGAGGATCGCTCACACTCGCAGGCCGTCTTCGAATCGGGCTGACCAAACACGGACAAGAAATACGAATTGAATCCGGTGTCGGGCAGTTCAACGGCGCGCGTTCCGGCCGGCATCCCGGCGAAGGCAGTGGACGCTCCGGTGACGACATCGATCGAATCGAGCAGCGTTTCGGCTTGCAAGCGTTTGGGATAGTAACGCGAGTGGCTGCGACGATCGATGACGTTGTCGGCGAGCGCGTCGGAGGAGGCGTTGTAAACGTCGGAGTGACAGATCAACCGGATCAACGCTTTCAAGTCGAAATTCGATTCGGCGAACGATGCCGCCAAGGCATCCATCAGTTCGGGATTTGACGGCGGATTGGTGACGCGCATGTCGTCTTCTGGTTCGACCAATCCGCGTCCCAGAAAGTGTTTCCAGTACCGATTGACGAGTGCTTTGGCAAAGAACGGGTTTTCTGGCGACGTCACCCAGTCACTCAAGTCACTACGCGGGTCGGTTGCCGCATCGGTCTGAATTGCTTCGGCATCGAGTCCGGCCGGCGATACGTTCTGGCCCGTTTTCGGATGCTTGGCCGACGGTGCGGCGATCCGGGACACGAATGTGACGTCGGTACCCTGTGTCTTCTTTGAAATCGTCGAGAAGAACGCCGACATTCTCGCGTAGTCCTCTTGGCTCCACTTCTCGTATGGATGGTGATGGCAACGTGCACACTGAATCCGCTGACCCAGGAACAATTGGCTGATGTCTTCGACCCGTTCGTTCTGGTCGGTGACTTGCGACAGCCAAGCGGTCGCGGGGTTGCTGAACAGCGAGCCACTGGCGGTGAGCAATTCGTCGACGAGCTTGTCGTATGGTTTGTTGTCGCGGAACGACTCCTTCAACCAATGATGAAACAGCATGTTGGAGACTTGCAGCGAACCGCCGGTGCGTCGGTTGCGCAGGATCACGCCCCACTTGCGGGCAAAGAACGAGGCGTAATCGTCGCTCGCCAACAATCGTTCGACCGCCTGGGCGCGTTTGTCGGCCGCGTCGTCGGCAAGGAAGGCGTTGGTTTCATCCAGGGTGGGTAGCCGACCGGTCAGGTCCAGCGTCACGCGTCGAAGATACGTCGCGTCATCGCAAGGCGGCGACGCGGGAATTCCCAGCGAGCGGAGTTTCTTGCGGACAAACCGGTCCACCACGTTGACCGATTCGAGTGCAGCGGGATCAACATCGGCGGCGATCGACTCGGAAGGCATCTCAATTCGCAGGGGAATTTCGGCGCGGAACACCGTCACGTGACCTTGGTAGCGGGCCATCACGGCGACATCGCCGACCAACTGGCCGGTTTGCACCAGTCCCGTGGCACTGACTTCCGCCATTTGCGTGTCGTTAGATTCATAAACCGCCGCGCGGGTGACGTCTTCGACCGAACCATCACTGTACGTCGCGATGACCGAGAGTTGTTGCTCGCTGCCGCCGGCCATTCGGCGAACTTGGGGATAGCAGCGGATCGAACTGACCGTCCGAATTTCGCCTTCGTCGTAGGGCATTCCCTGTGAGATCCATCGGCGCAGGACGCGGTACTCGTGCGAGTCGGGATCGGTCCGGGCTCCGCCACCGTGTGGCATCGCGTTGATCGTTTTCATCAACAACAGACTTCGATCGGGCGAGGCCAACGAAACGCGGCGTCCGCGTGATTCCGCCACCAATCGTTTGTGATCTTCGCCGGGTTCAAACCCGAGCAGCGAAAGCCGAAACCCGTTTTGACCGGCGATCTTTCCGTGGCATCCGCCGCCGTTGCATCCTAACTTGGTGAAAATCGGAACGACTTGCCCGCAAAAGCTGACCGGTTGAGCCTGGCCGGTGCCGGAAACGACCAGCGTCGCGGTGGCGTTGGCGCCATCGTCGCCGGTCGCCGACAACGTGACGGTCCCGTCGGCCAGCGGAGTGACCAATCCGCTCGGATCGATCGAAACCAAACCTTCGGGCGAAGCAGTGAACATGACCCGCCGCGTCCAGTCGGTCGTCATGCCGTTGGATTCGGATCGCGAAACGATCAGTTGCAGTCGAGCGTCGGTGCCGACCAACTCGGTGGCAGCGGCGCCTGCGGCGTTGTCGATCCGCAATGTGTCGGCGACGGAGTGGGGGGCGGGCAAGCAGAGCAGTGCGAGGAGGGTGAGGGCTCGGATCGCAAGCTGGAAGCTTTGGGGATCGGTTTGGGTCATGCGATCAACTCGGCGATCGGATCGCTGTCGACCAGGAATTGCGGGCGTCCGGTCGGATCGGCAATGGTGGTCGAGTGGGTGTCGATGCCCAGGGTGTGGTACAGCGTCGCAACGACCTCTTGCATGTCGACCGGCCGTTCGACCGCCTCTTCGCCCATTCGATTGGTCGCACCGATGGCTTGACCGGTTTTTAGCCCGCCACCGGCCAACCAAGCACAACTGACTTTGGTCCAGTGATCGCGTCCGGCGTTGGCGTTGATTTTGGGAGTGCGTCCGAATTCACCCCAGACCGCGATCGCGACATCGTCAAGCATGCCCCGCTCGTCCAAGTCATTGACCAGCGCACTGAGGCACTGGTCAAGTTTGCCGCCGTGGTCGCGGACCAGGTCAAAGTTTTGACCGTGGCTGTCCCAACGCCCGTAGCTGAGGCTGACGACACGGACACCGGCTTCGACCAACCGGCGCGCGACCAGCAATTGATCGTTGCACGTCGGGGCTCCGTCGTACTGATAGTTGTACGGTTTGCCGTCGCCGTAGCGGGCAACGATTTTGGGGTCTTCTTTAGACAGATCCAACGCATCGACCAACTTGCTGCTGGTGAGCACATCGAGTGCGCGTTGGCCGAACGCATCCATGCCTTCCATCGCCCCGCTGATGTCGATGTCCCGGCGCATCGTGTCCAGTTCGTTCAACAACCGGCGGCGATCTTGCAACCGATCAAATGAAATCCCTTTCAGCGTCATGTTCTGCATGCCCGGCCCGTCGGGCTTGAAGGGCGAATAGGCCGATCCCAAGAAACCGGCTTGACCGGAGTCGGACCAGGGGACGTGACGCGTCGGCGCGGCCAGACCGACAAAGGGCGGCACCGAGGGATCGACCGGGCCGAACAACCGCGCCGCGGCCGCACCGATCGAAGGACGTCCGCCGAGGTTCTTCAGCGAGTTGCCTTCCCAACCGGTAAAGCATTGCATCCCGTCGTGTCCGCCACGGCAACCGACCACGCTGCGAATGACCGCCGACTTGTCCATCAACGCGGCAAGTTTGGGGAACACCTCGCAGATCTGGATGCCGGGCACGTTGGTGTTGATCGGCTGGAATTCGCCGCGGACTTCACTGGGCGCCTCGGTCTTGATGTCCCACATGTCTTGGTGCGGTGGACCGCCGGCCAAGAAAATGTTGATCACCGATTTGTGTGATCGTGGTGATGGAGACGAAGCTTCGGCGCGGTACAGGTCGGCCAACGAGAAGCCGCCCATGCCGAAGGACAGTCCGCCGATCTTTAAAAAGCTTCGCCGGTTTCGTCCGTCGCAAAAGCGACTGGAAGGACCCTTGATCGTCAACATGATCAGGCCGGGGTGAGTGGTGGGATGATTCAGGTGGGACCCGGGCGGAATCAATCCGTTCGCCCGAGCGATGCATCGGTCCGCAGTATAGCGGTCTAAAGGGGATTTATGCAACCTTTTTGAGGTTTTGGCCTATTCCGGGGGGCTGTCGTCATCAGAGGGGGCCAGCGGCATCGCACCCGCCGCGCGAAGGGGGCCTGCGTTCTTCTCAACGTGTGGGCAGGTGAAGAAACGGTGCGCCGCGTTGATAGGAATCGTTTTTATTCTCCGTCGGGCTTTCGATCGGCATGGTTTCGGTCATCCAACTCATGTCTTGGACTTCTTGGATTGACGTGATTTTGTCACGGACCTTCATCAATGCGTCTCGTACCAGACCGGCCCCGCCGGCGCGGATGATCGATCGGATCTCTGATTCCGGTTTGCGGCTCTGGATCGCGTCGATCAGTTCGTCATCGATCACGACGGCTTCAAAGACTCCGACGCGGCCTTTGTAACCGGTGCCACGACAGTGTTCGCAGGATCGGGGGCGCGCGATGGTGGTCGGCACGACCAGGTTGTGGGCTTCAAAGAGCGTTTGCTCTTGTTTCGTCACCGGACTGATCTGACAACAATGCGTACAAAGTCGACGGACCAGTCGCTGGGTGATCACGCCGGCCAGGTTGCTTGCCAACGTGGTCGGATCGATTTCGAAATCTTGCATCGCCGAGAGCGTCGACGAAACGTCGCGTCGGTGGATCGTGCTGAAGGCGCGCTTTCCACAGGAGGCGGCATGCATTGCGACCTTGGCGCCTTCACGATCGCGGATCTCGCCGACGAAGACGACGTCGGGATCCATCCGCAAGATGGTCGACAGTCCCGCCTGCATCGTGAATCCGTGCCGCTGATCGACATCGATCTGTCTCATGAACGGAACGATCAATTCCACCGGGTCTTCGATCGAAATGATGTTCTGTTTTTCCGAGAACAGGACATTCAGCATCGAGTAAGCCGTCGTCGTTTTGCCGGCCCCCGTCGGGCCACTAATCAAAACGACTCCGGACCGCCGATGCAGCATGCGGTAAACCGAGGCGAAGGAGTTCTGCGAAAGCCCCAACTCGCTGAGCGGTTTGCGGGATTGTTCGTAATCGATCAATCGCAACGCGATGGCCTCGCCCTGGGCGACCGGTGCCGTCGTGATGCGGACCTCGTGTGTCGAGATCGAATCGGGCAGCTCCAGGCGACTTTCGGAGGGTCGAAAGGGATCCGACAAACTGACGTTGGCCATCAGTTTGAGTTGCTTCATCGCTTGAGACGCGATGTTGTGATGCATGGTGCAGAACTGTTGCATCTTTCCGTCGACACGAAAATGGACGACGTATTCGTCTTTGGAGAGCGGATCGACATGGATGTCGGTGGCTTCGGCTTCGATCGCCCGGCGCAGCAAGCTGATCGCCGTGGTGGTTTCGGCGAAATCTTCGGCAGCCACTGGCGAGGCGGGGGCGTCCTCGGCTTTCTCCACGTGAACCTGCCAGTGTCCGTGATGATTCTCTGGGTCGTCGTCATCGGCCGATTCCGTCCAGGTCAAGATGCCGCGCGTTTCCATTTGTGCGACCAGGCGTTCGGCTTGTTCGCGGGGCACTTGCAATTCCGTTTCAACCGCCTCGCGCAGCTGCACGAGGGTTTGATCGTGCTGGCCGGTCCGGGGCTCGTCGCCGAGGGCTTCGACCACCTCGGCGGCGCGATGCATCTGATCCGATTGGAGTTGGTTTTCGAAGGGTTTGATCAACACCGGGATGGTCAACACGTCGAGTACGCGATTGACGATCGAACGAAACTCCTTTTTGTCCGACGCGCCGACGCCTTCCGGGGCGAGGTACAGCATGTTGATGCCGTGATCGCGGACATAGCCGGAGATGCAATCGGTCAGCGTTCCGCGTCGAATGTCGCGTTTGACCAACACCTGTTCGTTGGGGATTTGCAGGGCGGTCAGTTTTTCGCGGGCCTGGTGCAAACGTTTTTCGCTGCCGAAGCGTGGAATCGCGTGCTTGGCCACCACGTGCAACAGGTGCAATTCCGCTTGATTGCGTGCCGCCATGGCCAATGCATCGGTCAGCGGTGAATCCGCAGACGTCTCAACGTCAATCACGGTGAGTATTCGGCGTAGCTTGATCATCGGCGTCACTTCGGTCGGATGATGGGGGGACAGCGCATCGGATGATTAGTCGAGTTCCATCGGGTTGGCTAACCGTCGGCAGTGGATCGAAAGTCTCTCACGAGCGTGACTTCATTGCCCTTGGCATTGAACGACACGTCGTCCATGAACGAACGCATCAAGCGAATGCCGCGGCCGATGCCGCCTTCAAAGGGCGTCAAATCGTTTTCATCGGGTAGTTGAGCGACATCAAAACCGGGGCCTTCATCTCGGATGACAAACTTCATCGCGGCGCCGGAGACACTGAGTCGGACGAAAATGGTTCGATCGCAGTACGGCGGCTCGTTGGACCGATTGCAGAACACGTCGCTGGACGGGTTGATGCCGTTGCTGGCCACCTCCGCGGTCAACTCGAAATTGCCATGCACCAGCGCATTGAGTAACGCCTCTTCGAGTGCCAGGCTGATGCGGATCGCTTCGGTCGCATCGCAAATGGCCAACCCCGAGGTGGTCCGTTGAACCAGGTCAACGAATTGGGGGATCAGAGTGATGTCGCTGCGCAAATGAAATGTCAACTCGGCGTCGGATAAACATCGGACGACGCCGCCGTAGGGATGGACGGCGTGCTTGAGCATCAGCACTTGCCGGACGGTATCGGACAGTCGTTCGGTCAACTGTAATTTGGGCACAAAGCTCGCCGCGCCGACTTCTAACGCTTCGATGGCATTGGTGGCCGACCCCATCGCCGTCATCACGATCACCGGGATTTCCGGCCGCTCCTGTCGAATCCGACGGACCAATTGCAAGCCATCCATTTCCGGCATCATCAGATCGGTGACCACCAAGTCGGGGGCTTGCTGTTGGATCGATTGCATCGCCTCGACGCCGTGTCCGGCAAAGCGAAGGTCCAGATCGTGATGATTCGACAAGATCCCCTGGACCAGCGTCTGATCGACACGTGAATCGTCCACGACCAAAATAGTTGTCATCGTCAATCTGCGCGTTTCAGGATCTCGATTGTGAACGTCAGGATGGCGCCGCTCTCCAAGTGGGCGGTCCCCACTGCCCTACCGGGCGGTCGACGGCATTGTTCAGTCTATCGATCTGCACGGTCGGGTGCGGGCGTGGTGGCCCGATCAGCGGGCGGAAATCAAGAATCGCCAGCCGCTTTTCCGCGGGGATTCCTGCTTCCCGGATGACGCCGCGGACTGCCAGTGCGGCGGGTCTGTCGGGCCCTCATTTGGCCCCCTGCTGATGGATCGCCGGTTAGTTGACAGCAGCGTTGAAGTAATCAATATTAGAAGTCCTCGATTCCACCCGTCCGCTTTGGTCTGGTTACTGGAGACGACCAAAGGATGGAAGAAATAAACATTAAATCCGTGGGCCGATTTGAGCTGAAACAATTGCTCAAACGTGAAGGACGTCAGTCCGTCTATTTGGCGTATGACCCACATCTGGATCGCAAGTTGACAGTCCGAATCGCCGATTTCTCCGGCTTGGATGCACAGGTCCGCAGCGACTTTGATGCCCGTGCACACGCTTTGGCGGGGCTGCGGAACGCGCATCTGTCGGCCGTTTTGGATTTCGGCCAAACCGACGGCGTGGATTACCTGGCGACGACCCTCGTCGAAGGTCCGAATCTACGCGAAATCACCGCCCAAAACGCGACGGTCGAGCCGAAGCAAGCCGCCCTGATCGAACCCCGGCAGGTCGCCCTGCTGGTCGGAAAGCTTGCGTTGGGTGTCAGTCAAATGCACGCGGCCGGTTTGGTCCACGGATACCTTTCCCCGGAATGCGTGGTACTGGAAAAGAACGGCGAACCGGTCATCGCGGATCTCGGGATGCCCGGGATGCTGTTGTCCGAAGAGGACGAGGACTCGGCGGACTTTCGCAACGAGTTTGCCGCCCCCGAAGTATCGGTCGGATCCGGTGACGCGATCCGGCCGCAGTCGGATGTCTATTCCCTGGCTGCCATCGGATTCTTCGTGCTGACCGGTCACGCGCCCCAATCCGCCGAGGAAGTGTTCCAAACGGCGCTGTACGAGGGATTGGACAGCGGTGCGGCCGATCAGTTCAAAACGACCTTCGCCAAGGCATTGTCGTTCGGTGCCAGCGAGCGTTATGCGTCGGCGCGTGAATTGGCCGAGGCGATGGAGAGCCTGTTTCGGATGACTCCGCTGACGCAACCGCGCGAACTCAAGGCCGCCGAAGAGGTCGCGTTTGACGAAGTGGCGGAATCGGAATACGAACAGTTTGATCTGCAGGAAATCGAAGGCGCCCACGTCGTGCATCTTCACGATGCCAGCGTGCTGTCGACCGAATCTCTCGTGCAGACCAAGCGTGAGTTGTTCGCGATGGTCGAGAAATGCGAACCGAGTCGATTGATCGTCAATTTCGCGTCCGTTCGATTTTGCTCGTCCGAGACCGTCGGAATCCTGATTCAACTGCACACCGAACTCAAGCCCCGCGACACCCGTCTGTATCTTTGTGGGATGCGTGAATCGATTCGAGAGGTGTTCCGGGTGCTAAACTTGGATGGAACGGTCTTCGAAATCCGCGGCACCGTCACTAACGCACTCAAGAGCGCCGAATGACTCGGTCATCGCAATGACGGAGCGTGGTTTCACCACGCCGCTCGGATTTGCATTTCTGTCGATCGATCAACGTGTCTCTGGATGATGGGAACTCTACCAAGCGAATCGGCTGCAGCGGGCGGGGACCAATTTCTGATTCTGGTCGTCGAAGATTCTCTCGTGGATGCGATGGTCGTGCGAGAACGATTGGAACGCGACGGGCGTTTTGACGTCACGCACGTTGCGACCTTGTCAGAGACGCTTCAGCGGTTGTCGCAAGGTGTCTTACCCGATGCGGTGATCCTGGATTTGAACCTGACCGATTCGGCGGGGCTGGAGACGTTTTGTCGGATTCACGATCCGTTTCCCAATCTACCGATCATCATTTTGACCGGCGAACACGATGAGTCGCTGGGGATCAAGGCGATGCGATTGGGCGCCCAGGACTATGTCGGTAAATCCAATTTGGACGGACAGGTCCTGGTTCGATCGCTGCTCTACGCGATCGAGCGAAACAAGCGGCGAATGGTCGAGCACCGCCAACGGGCGGTGGACCGTGAGCTACAGTTTGCCAAGCAGATTCAAGAGTATTTGCTGCCCAATGATTCGCCGGAGATCCCCGGGTTCGACGTCGCGGGCCGTTGTGTCGCGATCGATTCGACGTCGGGAGATTTCTTTGATTTCATCGACCACGGGGACGGCAAATGGGACATCGTTCTAGCCGACGTCTGCGGACACGGGATCGGCCCGGCCATGATCACCGTCGGCACGCGTCGTTTGTTGAGATCGACCGCCGAACTGTATGAAGACGTAGGCCAACTGGTCACGATTGCCAATCGTGGAATTTGCGAAGACACATTCCAGTCACTCTTTGTCACCCTGTTCTTTGCCCGACTCGATTCCAGTGCAATGCGATTGACCTACGTCGGTGCCGGGCATCTGGGGTTCTTGATCGATTGCGAGGGCAAAGTCGCTGAGTTGAGAACGCGTGGGATTCCGACCGGGGTCGATCCGGACTACACCTACCAGGTGGACGGATCGGTCGAGCTTTCGGCCGGATGCATCGTGTTGCTGATGACCGACGGGATCTGGGAAGCCCGCGGAGACGATCACGTTGCGTTCGGGAAAGAACGCGCCGCCGAAGTCGTTCATCGCAACCGCAGCAAACCGGCTTCGGAAATCGTTGCCGAATTGATCTCCTCGGTGACGTCCTTTTGCCATCCCCATCTGATCAAGGACGACATGACGGCGGTGATCATCAAATCGTTTTGACGCCCGTGCTGCTGGGCAGCGTCAGCGAGAATCGGGCTCCTCCGAGTTCACTTTCGGTCACGCTGACCCGGCCTCCATGCCGCTCGGCGATGCGTTTGACCAATGCCAAGCCAAGCCCTGTCCCGGTCTGCTCCCCTTTCGAATCGGTTCCTCCGGTGAGCCGCTGAAAGGGTTCAAACACCGTCTCGCGATTTTCGGGGGCGATGCCGCCTCCGTCATCGTCGATCCAGATGCAAAGTTCGTGGTCGGATTCGGCCGCCGAGACGACGACTTTCGATGCGGCGTATCTTCCGGCGTTGCTGATCAGGTTGCCGATCGCACGCGAGATGGCGGCGCGGTTGCCGGTCAACTCGGCGCCGCCCGCTTCACTGCCGGCGAGCGAAACCCCGTTGTGAAATTCGACGTCCCGGTACAGCGGTCCGTGCACTTCGATCAGCTCGGTCACCAGTTCGCGGACGTCAAAGGTCTCGATGTGCTTGGCGCCGCAATCCGATTCAGAAGACTGCGCGTCCAGTCGCACATAGGTCAGCAGTTCGCCGACGAGCGCATCCAACTGATCGGTAGCCGCCTCGATCGAGGCCAGGCGTTGTTTACGTTGCTCCTGGTCGTCGGCCGATTCGATCAGCTCGGTGGCGAATTTGATGCGAGCCAAGGGGGTGCGCAGTTCGTGCGAAACCGTCTGCAGCAATTCCCGTTGTGACCGCAGCAGATTTTCGACGCGATCGGCCATGGTGTTGAACGCTTCGGCAAGTGGCCCGCTGTGTCGAAATTTTCCATAGTCAATTCGCGCACCCAAGTCACCGCCGGCGATGGCGAGTGCCGCTTTTTCGACGCCGCGAAGCTGCTTGCTGACCGGGTGCAACAAGATCGCGATGCCGACCGCGGTCAACAAAAACACGCCTCCCAACGCAAACGACAACTCGGTCTGGCTCGGCTCGTCGAATCGGGGCAGCGGTCCCAGTTCAACCAGATAGGGAGTGTCCGCAATGGCCGTCTCCAGTCGATCGTAATGCAAGACGCTTTCACCGCGGTCCAATCGCGCGGTCAATGTTTCATCCATCGAGCGTCTGTCTCGCCTGACCACACGGATCGGATAATCGAATTGATCTTCCAGGTACGCCATCGTTTCGGAAAACCCTTCTTCGCCGCCGTCAACGATCCGATCACGAGCCAGTCGTCCGCTGCTGGCAAAGATGTCTTCGATGACGTGGATGTTCTCCGGGATCGAACTTTTGCGAAAAACGGAGGTCTGGATCAACCAGGCCGCGATCAGGATGCCGATGACGCCTAAGTAGAATCGCAGGAACAGTCGCGTCATGTCATCACATCATTTGGCAAAAAGATACCCGACACCGCGAACCGATTTGATGCGGGTCGGCTTGTGGGGATCGTCGCCCAATTTGCGTCGCAGTCGTGAGACGCGCAGGTCGAGCGACCGGTCCATGCCATCATAGGGGATTTCCAGCAAATCGACGTATAGTTCCTTGCGGGAGACCACGCTGCCGGCGCGGCGGGCCAGGTACTCGATCAAGTCGAATTCGGCGGTCGTCAACTCGATCAGTTGATCGCCAACCACGACGCTGCGGCTGCCCAGGCTGATGCTCAGGTCACCGACAACGATGTCCGCCGGTTTGGTGCTCGAATCAGCAGGGTGCAAGTCGAATCGACGAAGGTGAATTTTTAGGCGTGCCAGCAGGGCGTTGGGACGCACGGGTTTGCTCATGAAGTCATCCGCCCCGGCTTCCAGTGCGACGACTTCATCCAGTTCCTCCCCCCGCGCGGTGAGCACGATGATCGGACCCTTAAACTGTGGTCTAACACTCTTGCAAACACTGAATCCGTCTGTCCCCGGAAGCCCGATGTCTAAGATGACCGCATCGTAGGCTTCGGATGAGATTCGCCGGATCGCCGTCAAACCATTGGCCTCGACCGCGACGTGGTATCCCTTGCCGGTCAAGAAATCCTTCATCATGCCGGACAATTCGGCATCGTCTTCGACGAGCAGCAAATGATGGAGGGTGTCACTCATGCGACATTTCCTTCGGCCGGTTGAGGGCGGTCGGCGGTTGTGATGGGTTTAGCGTCCATTGCGTCTGATACGGCTTTGGGACGAATCCGTTTGCCATTCAATAACGTTCCGATGGGCGTGTAGCGGATGAACAGCTGATAGCTGAGCAGTAGCAGCGCACTCGTGACCACGCAAACGATCAGAAATTTTAAAAACGGCGACAGCGGATAATCACGAACCCAGGACTGTGCGTAAATGATAAGCGGGATGTGAGCCAAATACAGCCAGTAGGATGAATCGGACAAATAACGCATGGTTTTGCTCTCCCGCGAGAGCAGCTGTCGAAACACGCCCATCATGCCGAAAGTCATCAGCCACGCGTAACTGGCTTGGACAAAAAGCGACGCGATCTTGCCGAGTCCTTCGTACTGCGACGAGATCGCTAGTCCGATCGGGAACAGCACGAGCAACGAAACGAGGACCGCGAGCCAGGATCGCCAGCCGGCCGGTTCGACGTGGCCTTGCAGTCCGGTCGCATCAAAGTAGATCGCGCCGAAGCCGAAAAACACCGCGTAATACGTCAGCACCGACGGCATGGGTAACAGTCCGATCGAGGTGTCCGGTCCGAAGCCTGCCCCGTAGGGCGACATGAATGCTTGGGGAATCATCGTCAACGGGATCAGCCAAGCGTAACGATACACGGACGCGGAGAGCCAGCGTGCCGGGCGTGCAATCCGCAACAGCCGACCCACCGAAACACACAGCGCAAATCCAGTGACCAGCCAGCACAGAAACCACAAGAACCACAAGTGCCCGGTGACGGGGAATTGAAAGAGGGCGAATGTTAGTTTATCGGAGACCGATCCTCGCGTCGCAATTTGGACTGGGGAGCGAAGGTTCAGGGTCTCGGCAATGCGTCTTCGGCCGTCCAGCAGGTCTTCTTCATTGGCGGAAACCTGGACCAAACCGGCGACGTAGGAGGTGATGCCCCAGGGGGCGCCCAACATGTCGATGCAGCTTTCACCGCGATGATTCTTCGTCTCCGGATCCGCCCCGGCATCCATCAAAAGCTCGGCGGTTTCTGATCGCCCGAACAGGAACGCGCCGTGCAATGCCGTCGACCCGTCGTTTTCGGCGTGATCGACGTCGCCGCCTTGGTCCAGCCAATTCTGTACCGCTTCGACGTCCCCGTTGGCGGCGGCAATCCAAATGGATTCTTCAACTGTCGCGCCCGTTTTCGCATCGCCGTGATCCGCTGCCGCAGCCGCGGTGGAGGACTGGGATTGTATTCCGACGTAAATCGTGACAGCCCAGACGGCGGGAATGATCGTGAACATTCCCAGGACGAGTGGCAAAAAGATTCGCGTGAAGCGTTGTTTGAGTAGCGTCGCCAGCCCGCGTTTGCGAAGCATCATCATGGTGAAGAATCCGCTGATCAAAAAGAACAACGGCATCCGAAAGCCATGGATCGCCGCCAGCATGACGCCGAACAGGGCATTCGTTTGAGTGTCCTGAACCGCCCAACCGCCGCCGCCCCCGGGGATAAAGGAGATCATCCCGTGCAGTGCAATGCCCAGCAACATCGCAATCGCACGGAGCGCATCAAGGTCATGTCGTCGAGGGATCGAAGGAGCGGGCGTGGTCGACATGATGATATTTAGGTTCGCGAATCACTGCCGGTGGATACGTGGCAATCCATTCTCAGGGGCTCAATAAACATTGGCTTCTGTCGCGTATCGATTTGTAGGCAAGTGGCGTTTCAGACGCTACGAACGGGAGGAAACGTCGTCGTTCAGGTTGGACCTGTCGAACCGTTGGCATGCACGGCATGCCCGACATGCACGGCATGCCCGACATGCACGACGCGGCGACACAGTGATCCGGGTTTGAAGCGGCCCGAGGGGCGAATCTATTTTTCGTCGTTGGTGATGCAAACCAGTTTCGTCAACGTGCGAATCAGCAAGCGCCCGTCAGCAATGCTCGGCGTCGCGATGCAAAGTTCGTCGAGCGGATTGGTGTGTAGGATTTCAAAGTCGCGGCCCGCTTGGACCACGTACGTCAATCCGTCTTCGCTGAGACAAAAGACTTTGCCGTCATACGCCCAAGGCGATGCGGTGAACGAACCCGACGGCGAGAACCGACGTTTGCCATAGACCTCCTCGCCGGTCTTGGCGTCGTGACAGGTCATGAACCCTTGATCGTAAACGGTATACAAGTAATCGCCGTAGACGATTTGGGAGGTGTTGTAAGGCGACGCGGTAGGCTGGTACCACTGAATGAACTCGCTGGCGGCAAAGTCGCCTTCGGGTGTGATGTCACCACTGGCCCCCGGACGAACTGCAAACGTCGGTCGGTGCGAATCGCCGACGTATCCCGAGGCGAGGTAGCAATAGCCGTGTGCGGCAAACGGCGACGGGATCACCAACACCGACATGTCGCCATCGAATTCCCACAACAGGTCGCCGCGGAGGGAGTAGCTGCGATTTTTCTTTCGCCCCGTCACGACAATTTCGGTGCGTTGATCATGTTCCCAGACCAACGGCGTGGCCCAGGAGTGCGTTTCGTCGCGCGGCGTTCGCCATTTCTCTTCCCCCGTTTTCGCGTCAAAGGCGGCGATCCATGATGATTCCAAGTTGTCGTACACGACGATCACCTGACCGTCATGAACCACCGGTGACGCGGCGGCACCATAATCCAGGTTGGTTTTGCGCGGTTCGATTTCACGTGACCAAAGCGGTTCGCCATCCAGGCTGTAGCAATACAGTCCGACGTCACCAAATAACACGTACAGACGCTGGCCGTCGGTGGTCGGTGTTTCGGCGGCATACGAGCTTTTGGGGTGACGCGGTACGACCGGGCGTCCCGTCTTTGCTTCATGCCGCCAGAGTTCTTTGCCGCTGTTCAAATCGAAACAGTAAACCATCCAGTGATGAATCCCCTTGGCCGGATCGCGAACACCCTTGCCGAGATACAGTCCTTTTTGCGGCTGGATGTTTTCTTCATCAGCGACGACCGATGACACGAACACGCGTTTGCCGACGACGATCGGACTGCCCCAGCCCTGACCGGGAACCTCGATCGACCAGGCAACGTTTTCGGTTTGATCCCACTTCGTCGGCAAACGCGGGTCGTCGGCCACCACGCCGGTCGCATCCGGTCCGCGAAACCGACTCCAGTTCTCGCCCGCCTCGCTGGTGGCGTGAAGAATGCACCAAGCACCGACCAGGAAGACGCCTGACAATGAAACTCGATGGTTCAGAGATCTTTTCATGGTCGATCACGCGAGGACGAAACGGAGTGGAAAATGCAGGGAACGGAGCGGACGCATTGTGAGTGACACCCACGCCCATCGCCACGCTGGAAACAAAAGCATTCAGTATCAATGTGTAACGGAGCCCAAAGTGGGGTAAGCTTCCAGCTTGCCATTGACGTCGCAGGTAAGCTTCCAGCTTGCCATTGACGTCGCAGGTAAGCTTCCAGCTTGCCAATCCGACGCCGCAGGTAAGCTTCCAGCTTGCCAATCCGACGCCAATGGCAAGCTGGAAGCTTACTCCACTTGATCAAAGTCATGTTGAAACTTGTTTGCTCTATTGTTGTTCTGATGACGATCTCGGTCGCTCTTGATTGCGGCGCAGAGCCCCCGATCACCTCGATCGAGTTTGCTCCCGATGGATCGTCGGTGGTCGCGTGTTCTCAATCCGGAGTCGCGGTGTACGGTTGGCCGGATCTCAAGCCGCTGACAACGATTCAGACGTCGTCCCCGAATCTTCACGACCTGGCGTTTTCACCCAGTGGCGATCGGCTGGCCGTCGCCGGTGGGACGCCCGCGGAAAACGGCACGGTCGAAATTCTGTCGTGGCCGGATGGGAAATCGCTGCGCGTCCTCGATGGGCATTTCGATTCGGTGATGGACATCGACTGGCTGGACGAAACCAGACTCGCCTCGGCCGGGCTCGACCACAACGTCTTGATTTGGAACACCTCGACCGGCGCACGAACAGAGACGCTGAAGGGACATTCACGCGGGGTTCTGGCGGTCGACCATCTGGCCGTATCGGGGGTGTTGGTCAGTGCGGGCATTGACCAAAGTCTTCGTGTTTGGGAAATCGAAACCGCCAGCCTGGTTCGCAGCCTGGCGATCCATGTCCAACCGGTCGGAAGTGTTGCCGTTCGTCCATCCGACGTCGGTTTGCCGATGATCGCATCGGCCAGCGGCGACGCGACGGTGCGGTTTTGGCAACCGACGATCGGGCGGATGGTGCGATTCGCGCGACTGCCGTCCAAACCACGCCAACTCCGCTGGCTCCGCGATGGATCGCAGGTCGCGACGTGTTGCGACGACGGGCGGGTCTATTTGGTGAATCCCGAGACCGTGGAGGTCACCGCTATCGACGCGGCCATCTACGGACCGGCGTATGCGATCGCCATTGACAAGTCCGGCGGCAGTGTCCTCGTCGGCGGTGTCGACGGCCAACTCAAGCGAATCGATCTGCCCTGACGACACATCACTCTGCCACACCATCATTCTGCCCCGTATCATTCTGACCCGTATCATTCTGCCAAACCTCCTCCCGACACCCAGTGGCCGAACCGACGCACCGCGATGTCGCGAGAGAGGCACGCCGTGCGGGACAGCAGGCTAATTTGCATTGCAGCGCTGGCACGGGTATGTTCGCGTGGTGCGAGAGCTTCGATTCAGGAGCCCCTCCTTCTCTGCAGGAATCCAACCATGACCCTCTTTCTCAGCGCGTCAGTCGGGCACCGTGGATCCAATCAGCACAAAGATGTCATGGAGGTGCAAGAGGCCATCAACAAGGTTCCGCTGGACGAAGGCGGCTCCCCTGTTCCATTGAAACTGGATGGCAAGTGCGGGCCGAAGACGATCAAAGCGATTCAGCGTTTCCAGCTCCATCATTTCGGCTGGGGTGGATGCGACGGTTTGATCGAAGTGGGGAAGCAAACCTACTTGAAGCTGGTGCTCTACACGCTTCCGGAACTCAAACTCCCGCCACCACCGGCAAAACGGATCGAACCCAAGTCGCTGAGATTTATCATCATGCGTGAGAATGCAAATGATTCCTTCGGGGCGAAGAATCGAGATCACTATTTCGAGATTCGATCGGTCCCGCATAACTTCGCCAGCGTCTATTTCTTGGGACGCCAGCAAGGCATGCACCCACATCCGATTCCGACCCGCTTCGACGGTCATTTCAGTATCTTCAGGGCGAAACGCGCGATCACGACAAAGGAATTTGAATGCCAGGCGGTCTACTTCACGCGGGAGAAAGCGGGGAACACTTCAGACAGTCACCTGACGCTGTTTCTCGAATCGGGCACGATCCAAATTCCGATGGACGCCCATTTGATCGGTCCCCAAGGAATCATCTCCGGCGGTCACCCTGGGACCAGTACGTTCCGCTCGGGGATTTTTGATTTTGTGTCCTGAGTCGTTGCACGGCCAAAACGCCAGCCCGATCGTCGCCGACGGCAAACTGTATTTGCGCAGCGACAAATACTTGTACTGCATCGGCGAGTGAGTCAAGGTTTGACCGCGCCGTTCAAGTCACGGCTTCGCGACGCCCGCTTGATGGCGGCCAGTTCCTCACGCAGCGATTCGACCAGTTCCGGATGCTGGGCGACCAAGTTGTTCGTTTCGCCGAGGTCTACGGCTAGGTTGTACAGTTGGCCTTTGGGGTTCTTGGGCTTGCCTTGGGCTCCGCGATCGCTGAACCCTCCCGATCCGTCTCCGTCGATGAACTTCCAATCCCCGCGGCGAATCGTCATCAGGCCTTTGCCGCTTTGAAGCGCGAGCGAGGGGCGTTGAGGCGCCGAGGAGGGTTTTCCGGTCAGTTCGCCGAGAAAGCTGAAACTGTCCGGTCCGACATCCGTCTTGTCTTTGTGTTGAAAGACCCCCGCACCGGTCAGTTCATCGACGGTGGCGAGGAAATCGACGAAGCTGATCGTTTTGTCGCTGACCGAATTGGCCGCAACGGTTCCCGGCCAACGCGCGATCATCGGCATCCGGTGGCCGCATTCCCAGGCGTCCGCTTTCATCCCGCGCAGTCCACCCGAACTGTCGTGTCCGAATCGCTGCACGTCGGTTTCGTACCAGACCGGCCCGTTGTCGCTGGTGAAGATCACCAACGTGTCGTCGGTCATCTTTGCCGCATCAAGTTGCTTGAGGATCTTGCCGATCATCGCATCGACCATCATCGTAAAATCACCGTACATCCCCGCGCCGGACTTGCCGGCAAACTCATCGGCGGGCAGCCACGGTGTGTGGGGCGCCGGATAGGCCACGTAGAGCATCAGCGGTTGATCGCGTCCGGCGTGCGACTGGATCACCCGGCAAGCTTCGTCGGTGAATTTTGGCAAGACGTCTTTCAGTTCCATCCCCGGGGCGATCCCACCGGCCCGCCAAAACGCGCCTTGGATCGGCGACCAGCCTTCGCTCTGGTTCGCCTCGATTGAATCCGACGGCGGCGCGACGGCCATCCGGTCTCGGATGTAGAAGTACGGTGGAATATCCGTCGACGCCCGGATGCCGAAGAACGAATCGAATCCACGGTCGACGGGACCACCGGGCAAGGGTTTGTCATAGCCATCCTCATCGAACCCCACGTGCCACTTGCCGACCATCGCGGTTCGATAACCGACGCCCCGCAGCAGCGACGGCAAGGTGACTTCGTCGGGCCCGATCAACGCCTGTTTGGGCCAACGCCCCACATTGATGCGAAACGGATAGCGACCGGTCATCAGCCCATATCGCGACATGTGACACAGCGGCCCCGACGCGTGCGCGTCGGTAAATCGCATGCCTTCGGCCGCCAGAGAATCGATGTTCGGCGTCGGGATCTTGCTGTCGGGATTGAAGCACCCGGGATCCCCGTACCCCATGTCATCGACCAGGATCAGGACGATGTTGGGCAACTCGGCCGATTGGGTCTGGTCTGAGAAACCAAAGATGAACAAGGCGATCATCGCGAACGATACGATCGATTTTTGGGCGGCAATCATTGTGAGATCTACGCGGGGAGAACGTGGCGGGAGTCTCTCGTCGGGGAACGACAATCGCAGCATTCTAATCGACAGCAGTTGGACGCGTGCCGATAGAAATCCAAGACGCCTCGTTGGACCGCAAAAGCACCGAACGGAGAATCATGCTTGTCGACGATCACCTCAAGCGATGGTCTCGTCGATGACGTTTCCGGCGACGTCGGTCAGCCGGTAATCGCGGCCGGAGTAGTGATAGGTCAATTGCTCGTGATCCAGCCCCAACAGATGCAAAATCGTCGCGTGAAAGTCGTGAACATCCATTTTGTTCTCCGCGACTTCCGCACCGATGTCGTCGGTTGCACCATAGGAAAAGCCCCGTTTTGCACCGCCACCGGCCAGGAAGGTTGTGAAGGCGGCGGCATGGTGACCGCGTCCCTTCGGGTTGCTGTCTTCCCACGGCGTGCGACCAAATTCGCTGCACCCTACGATCAAGGTGTCATCCAAAAGCCCACGCTGCCTGAGATCCTTGACCAACGCGGCGATCGGTTGGTCGATCTGCTTGGCCAACGGACGGTGAGTCTCCATGTTGCCGTGGGCATCCCAGTTACTGTTTGAACCGACATCAAAAAGTTCGACGACGCGCACGCCGCGCTCGATCAATCGCCGAGTCGCCAGGCATTGCCAGCCGAATGATTTCCGGTCGCCGCGATCCACTCCATAGAGATCGAGCGTGGATTGGCTTTCGCCGGAAATATCGAACGCCTCGGGGGCTTCCCGCATCAGTCCATAGGCGGTGTTGAAGTTCGTCATCCGCGTCCGCAATTGCACGTCCCGGGGATGAACTTCCAGGTGCGTCTCATTCAGATCACGCAGCATGATGCGTTCCAGTTCACGACGCCTGACCGACTGGATGTTGCTGTTGAGGTGCGGGATCGGATCGGGACCGGGAACCACCCTGACCCCAGTGTGATAACCGGGCAGAAAATTAGAGTCCCAACATTGATAGGCGTTATACGGCTCGCGTGCGGCAAAGACCACGAAGGCGGGCAGGTTGGTGTTGAACGTGCCCAACGCGTGGCTGACCCAGGAACCGATGCTGGGCAGCGGAATCGTGACCGAGCCGGTATGCATCCCGAGCGTCGCGGCGGAATGCCCCGAGGAAGCGTTGGTCATCGAGTGAAGCAGACAGAATTCATCGATCACCGACCCCAGCTGAGGAAACAGTTCGCTGACCATCCGTCCCGATTCGCCATAGGGCTGAAAGGAAAACTGCGAAGCCTTGATCGTGTGCTTGCCAACCTTCTTGCCCGCATCGGTGTTCAGTTTCGGTTTGTGGTCAAAGGTATCGACATGCGAGATGCCTCCGGTCATAAAAAAGATGATCAACCGTTTGGCCTTGGCCGGAAAATGAGACGGCTGTGGCGCAAGGGGGTGACCGTTCTGCAGGCCGGCGGCAAGCGAAAGATGCGCCCGCAGCGCCGCACCACCCGCAGCCACGCCCGTCGTGGCGCGTCGCAAGAAATGACGACGATCAAGTTCCAATGGTAGTGTCATGCTAATCCACAAACAGAAATTCGTTGGCCGTCAGAAGCGTACGCGCAAAACTGGTCCACGTGATTCGCTGATGCTCCTCCGGGGGCACGCCTTCATCGACCAGCACACGCTGATAGTCTTCGATAAATCTGGCGGCGCGATCGAGTTCTTGCCTGCTTGGTGAACGAAGCAAGACACGTCGATAGGCCGATTGAATTCGTTGCCCCGGCTCCGCTCCGGCCGTGATCAGCGACTCGGCCAATCCCCGCGCCTGCTGATCGACCAACTCGCTGTTGGTCATAAACAAGGCCTGAAGCGGTACGGTGGATCGATCGCGCATCGCCGTGCTGGTGCTGGTGTTGGGTCCGTTAAAAATCGATAGAAACGGGTGCGGGTGCAGCCGCTGAACCATCAGATAGACGCTGCGATGGTTGGAGGGATAAACGGCCTTGAACTGGCGGTGGGCGGTCCACTTCCATTTGTCCTTAGCGGGAAAGGGGTGGGCGCCGGGTCGGCTGAGATCCAAGTTGCCCGCCAACAAGAGCATCGAATCGCGAATCGATTCCGCATCCATCCTGCGGCGATCGAATCGCCAATAGTACTTGTTCCCCGAATCGATCGCAGCGTTGTGTGGATCGTGTGCGGCCGTCAACTGATAGGTCGCCGAGGACATGATCAGGCGATGCATGGCCTTGATCGACCAATCGTTCTCGATCAATTGCTGCGCCAGCCAATCGAGCAAATCGGGATGGGTCGGCGGGCTGCCTTGCTGACCAAAATTTGACGGTGTCGGCACGATCGGTTTGCCGAAATGAAATTGCCAGATCCGATTGACGATCACCCGCGCGGTCAGTGGATTGTCCCGGTCGGTCAGCCAGCGCGCCAATTGCAGACGTCCGCTTTCCTGCGAACTGATTTCCGGCTGCCGGTCGAGACTTAGAAATTCTGGAAATCGGCGGCGGACCACCTCGCCCTTGCGAGAGGGGTTGCCACCGTGCTGGACCTTCGCATCGGCGACGTTTCCCTCGGTGACCGCATAGGCGACCGGGGCGAGACGCGACGGTGCCCGGGCTTCGATTTCCGCGAGTGCCTTCTTGTTCGCCTGGACATCGGTCTCCGACTGAATCCGTTGCTTGAGCCGATTGATGTCGTCGGCGTGTTTGGCGAAGAAGTCCTTGTCCGCAGCGGCGAGCGTTGATGGATCGATGGTCGGCACAAAGTAACGCTGCTCTCGGACGGATTCCCCGCCTGGGAACGGATACGCCGTACTCTGAAAGAACCCATACAGCCCGTAATAATCTTCCGTCGTCGTCGGGTCATATTTGTGGTCGTGACAACGGGCGCAGCGCAGTCCCAGCCCCAGCACGACCTTGCCCATCGTATCGAGCGTGTCTTCGATAATCAGATGCATCGCCTCCAGATCGTTCGTGCCGAAGCGTTTCGATTGAGCAATGAATCCGGTCGCGATCACACGTTGGGCGTATGCTTCGGGCGGACCGTTTCGGCCGATGATGTCGCCCGCGATCTGTTCTTGAATGAATTCATCGTAAGGCTTATCCGAGTTGAACGCGTCGATGACGTAATCCCGATAGAGGTAGGCTTGCGGAATCGGGTAGTCGGAGTTCTCACCGGCGGTATCGGCGTATCGGGCCAGATCCAACCAGTGCCGTCCCCAGCGCTCGCCATAGCGAGGCGAAGCGAGCAACTCATCGACAAGCTCCGCAAACGCCTCGGGTCGCTGATCCTCGCTGAATTGAACCGTCCGCTCCCAACTGGGCGGCAATCCGGTCAGGTCAAAACTCGCGCGTCGAATCAACGTCCGCTGATCGGCCCGCGCGACCGATCGCAGCCCCAACGCCGTCTGTCGCGCGGCGATAAAGCGATCGATGGGGTGCGTCGACGCGGCGTCGTGGACAACGGGAACCTCGACATCCCGGAGGGGCAGAAACGCCCAATGCCGTCCTGCGTCGGCCGACTGGTCGACGCCGGATTCCGGCCATGCCGCGCCGGCGTCGATCCACATTTGGAAATCCTCCACGACGGCGATGGGAAGCGGTTGCTTGGGCGGCATCGCGAGATCCGCGTGCGTTCGTCGCATCGCCTGAATCAACAGACTTTCGTCGGCCTGGCCGGGGATGATGGCCGGACCTCGTTCGCCGCCTGTCATCAACTGATCACGACTATCCAACCGAAGTCCATTGCTGGTCTTGTCGACGCCGTGGCACTTGAAACAGGATTCGACCAATACCGGACGAATCTTCGTTTCGAAGAATTCGTCGGGTGTCATCGACAGAACCTCCGTCTGCGATAGGAGCACCAGGAAAGCCAGCAAGAAAAACAATCGCGTCATGAGAGACCACGCCTGCGAATTGGGAAACTCGCAGTGTAGCCGACGTGGAACAGAACCTCAAATGTCCCGGAATGACCGACTCTACGTCCAACTCCCTCTCTCCCAACTCCCGACTTTCTTCCCTCGGTTACTCCGGCGAACTCTTCGACGTCAAGGCTCGATTAAACAAGATTAAAAGGGGCCACCCATTAGGGATTAAAAGGGGCCACCCATAAAGCTTGACGAATGGTCGTTGTTTTGGTCTACTTTCATCTGGCTTCGTTCACGTTAGGGAGATTGCTATGGCTCGGAAACCTCGCTCGGAAGTTGTTGATCCTGCCGATGTTCAGGTCTTGCATTGCGTGCAACGCTGTGTCCGCAGGGCGTTCTTGTGCGGCAAGGACCATTTCACCGGCCAGTCCTTTGAACATCGACGTGAGTGGATTCGCAGCCGGTTGGAGTTTCTCGCGTCGGTCTTTGCGATCGATTGCCTGACCTTTGCCGTGATGAGTAACCATCTGCACTTGGTGCTCCGCAGCCGGGCCGATGTCGCTGCGACCTGGAGTGACGAAGAGGTCGCTCGACGTTGGTTGCGTTTGTTTCCCAAACGTCGTAACAAAGACGGTTCGCCGGCGACGCCGACCAAGCCAGAGATTGACATGATTGTCAATTGTCCCCAGGTGTTGGCTGAGCGACGGTCTCGGTTGTGCGATGTCAGCTGGTGGATGCGATGCACCGCCGAGAACATCGCCCGCCGCGCCAACGCGGAGGATGAGTGCACCGGCAGATTCTGGGAAGGACGCTACAAGGCCCAGGTGTTGCTCGATGAGGCATCACTGTTGGCGTGTGCGGCCTATGTCGATTTGAATCCGATTCGGGCTGCGCTTGCCGAAACGCCTGAGAAGAGCCAGTTTACCGGTGCCAAGGCACGGATTGATGACCTTGTTGAGCAAGAGACGGTCGAGCCGGGGCCGAAAGCAGGCGGCTTGCGGGACCGGGAGTCCAAAGCAGCGTCTCGAGCAGGCGATCAGCCTAAGTATGGTCGGCGTCGGACGCATGACTGGGAGCGAAGTCGGCGTCGCAAGCGAAGCGGATGGATGAGTCCGGTTGAGATTGACGAGCAGAATGACTCAGCGGGTCCGGATGTGGAATCGAGTGGCCGCAGGGCGAGCAAGAAGGGGTTCCTGAGTGTTTCGCTTGCCAGATACCTGGAGCTGCTTGATTGGACTGGTCGGCAAGTCCACAAGCAGAAGGCGGGTCAGATCCCAGAGCATCTCGCTCCGATCCTGAGCCGGATCGGTCTGGACAGTCACGGTTGGTGCGAACTTGTGAAGAAGTTCGGCAAGATCTTCAAACGCGCCGCGGGGACGGCAGACAATTTAGCGTCTGAAGCCACACGCCGCGGCCAGGGTTGGCTCTGTGCGCCGGGGAACCCGCTACAACCGGCAGGCTGATTCAAGCCGTCGCATCTCCAGGGCCGATAAGTCAAGCAGTTGGTGTCGGCTGCTGCGCTGACGATGGCAACTCGTTCGATTTTCGACCGCAGTTCGATCGATTGGCAGAGAAGAACGGAAGGTGGGCGACCTGCTTGCCGCTCTGTGCCCCGAGGAAGTTTGGGTGGCCCCTTGTGGGCAGCCCCTTGTGGGCATCGGCCCCCGAGGAAGTTTGGGTGGCCCCTTGTGGGCATCACGGCACTCGACGGGCAACCCGTTCGATCTCGATGCAAGGCATTTGCAGCTGGATTTTCCTTGAAAACAGGTGTGTGGCGATCTGAACGTGGACCGAAGACGGGCGACTGTTTATAACGTGAGGATGGTCCTGCACGTGATCGTTGGTTTTGCGTGAAAGGCTCATTTCGCAGGTCCTGTCAGTTTGCTCGGAACGTCTTCCGGATGACATCGCACCCTGGGGGGCGGGCAGTAGCGTCGTGATTTCTGGGAGATTCGTTTGCGTTTTAATGTGAATGCTTCGTCGTGGACGGTTCTGTTTGCCGCTGTAGCTTTCGGCGTTTGGATGGAGCCGTTAACGGTGAACGCGGAGGACTCCGCGGCGCTGAGAATGCCGAATGAGATTCATTCGATCATCGAATCGGTTTGCGTGGATTGTCATCATGGAGAGTCGGCCCAGGCGGGGGTTCGGTTCGACCAGTTTGCGACGTTCAACCGGGGAGCAAAAATTGACTTACTCAATCGCGTTCAGGATCAACTTTTTTTTGAACTGATGCCTCCGGAGGATGCCGATCAGCCGAGTGCTGCGCAACGTGAGCGGCTCCGCGGATGGTTACGACAGGAGCTCCGGGCGCGGCAGGCGTCCAAGCTGGATGAGAAGCTTCGCGAGCCGGCGTATGGGAATTATGTCGATCATGAAAAGTTGTTCGATGGTTCGATCACAGAGAAGCCGTTTACATCGGCGCGACGCTGGCTGGTGAGTCCGCAGATCTTTCACGAACGTGTCAATGCGATCTTTAAACTGGAAGGACGATCGCGGCAATCAAAGTTTTACGGTGTGACAAATCCGATCGTGTTGCCGGACCATTCAGGCGTTCGATACTACGACACGGCGACGCTCGATGGGGGGCATTTGCTGGTGATGCTCAACAACGCCCAGTGGATCGCGGACAAGCAGATCTTTGCGGCGATGCATCACGGAGAAGATCGGCGCACGCTCCAGTTTCCTAATCCGAAAGACAAGTGGGTTCCCTCCTATTCACCGGAATCCTTTGTTGCGGTCGTGCAGAAGGAGTCGCTGCCGAGTGAAGAGGAAATGGTTGCAGCCATTGAAGCACAATTTGATTGCGTGCTGCAACGAGATGCGACGGAATCGGAGTTGCATCAATATCTGCCGTTGGTGAAGTCCGCGATGGATCTGGGGGGCAACGTCGAAGGGCTGCGTCAAATGCTGATTAGCGTCCTGCTGAAATCCGAGTTCTTGTATCGGTTGGAATTTGGAGCGGGGAAGCCGGATGATTTTGGTCGCCGCAAATTGTCACCGCGTGAAGCCGCGTATGCGATTGCATATGCCATTGATGATCGGATTCCGGATGAGCAACTTTTTCAGGCGGCTCGTGACGGGCGGTTGTTGACTAAAGACGACTATCACCGCGAAGTGACCCGGCTGCTGAACGACCAGCGATCGTTTTATGGGGCGGCGGATCCCACGTTGTCGGGGATTGTGATTCACGGAAGTTCCGTAACGCATCCCAAGATCAACCGATTCTTTCGCGAATTCTTCGGTTATCCCAACAGCACGAAGTTGTTTAAGGATGTGGCCCGCAGCGGCGGGTTCTACGACAATCTGGATCGAGGCTACAGCGGAACCGCTGGTTCTGTGACGGGGGAGGCGGATCTCATTGTCGATGCGATTTTGAGAGAGGACCAAGATGTCTTTGCCCGCCTGCTGACCACCGACCAGTATTTCGTGCTACGCAGCACAGGTGACGACGAGGGGCGAAAGCTTGTCGAGCAGTGGCGGCGCGCTTACGAAGGTTTGAAGCAGACGGATTGGAAAAATGATACCGAGCAGGCGCTGTTGGACAACTTCGAAAAACACAAACAGCTGTTTCAGATTCTCCGAATTCAGGACCTGCGGGAAGACCGTCGCCGGGTGCATGTCCGTGACTACGAGCGGTTCATGAGCTTTTTTGAGAATACGTTCGGCAAAGGGCTCACGCCGATCACTTACCCGTGGTTCTTTCACGGCGGACAGAAATACCGCCATTCGGAAATCTACAACTTGCCACACGTCACGGGCGCGGGGCCACTGCATTACAAGGGGGTTTACTCACGCGGTGAATATGCCGACATCGAGACGTGGGACTACCCGATCGAACAGCCGTTTCAGATCGCGCATCGCAAGGGGATTTTGACGCATCCGGCGTGGCTACTCGCACATTCTCAAAACACGGCGACCGATCCGGTCCGTCGTGGACGCTGGATTCGTGAAAAGCTGCTGGCGGGGCGCGTACCTGATGTGCCGATTACGGTTGATGCTCAGATTCCGGAAGATCCGCACCGGACGTTGCGTGAACGTCTCAATTCGGTGACCACTCGACAGGAGTGTTGGAAGTGCCATCAGCACATGAATCCGTTGGGACTGACTTTTGAGATCTTCGACGACTTCGGTCGGTATCGGACCGAGGAGAGTCTCGAACATTCGGAGAACATCATCCGCGAAGGCGACGGCGAGACCGTCGTTAATGTGTACAAGACAAAACCGGTCGATGCGTCCGGGACCTTGTCGGGAACCGGTGATCCTGCACTCGATGGTGACGTGCAGGATGCCTTTGATTTGATTGATCGACTGGCAAAATCAGATCGTGTCCGGCAGTCGATCATTCGGCATGCATTTCGCTACTTTATGGGGCGAAACGAAATGTTGTCCGATTCACAGACGTTGATTGACGCCGATCAAGCGTATTTGCAGAGCGGCGGAAGCTTTCGAGCGGTCATCGTTTCGTTATTGACTTCGGATTCATTCATGTATCGCAAGGACAAATCAGGTTCCTTCGACGATTAGACTATTAGCTGACCAGAGGTTCATCCGTGATGATCAGCACGCGGCATTGCCGTGGTGATCAATTGAGCGAGCGCGGACCATCAGCATCACCGCAGAAATCAGAAATCAGAAATCAAGCATGACAACTCGCCGAGAATTCCTATCGCACTCCCTGGCCGGTATTGGAGCGTTGAGTTTGGCGTCGCAGTCGCAGTCGGCTGTGAGTTCGCCGTCGAAGCCGCCGATGCGATTCATTTTCATGCACAAAGGCAATGGGCTGCTGCCCGATTCACTCATGCTGCCGACCTTTGAGCGGGAGCAACTTGACGCGGAGAAAAGAAAGTCTGGCTTTGTGGCTGATTTAGACGATCATGAACTGCCGGAGTGGATGAGTCCGCTGGCCGGTCACAAGCAAAACATGACGATCCTGCAAGGCCTCTCGGGCAAGATGTGTACGACAGGGCATCATACCTGGTGTTCCTGCCTGGGAGCGTACAAGGCGAACGAACGTTTGAGCACGATTCGATGGGCGACGGTCGATTTCGAATTGGCGGATCTATGTCCGTCGCCGTTTCACCACATCGAGTTGGCGTGTTTCCCGAGTGGAGGAGGCAATTCACGGGGCAACATCAACGGCATTGAGAAAGGTTTCTCAGCGCGTGGTCCCCAGCAACCGAACTACGCGTTCGGCTCGCCGAAGATTGCGATGCAGGAGTTGTTCAAGTCGGTCTCGGCCGACCAGGACGCACAGACGCGGTACCAACTCGAACGTCAAGTGCTCCAGTTCTTGTCGAATGACGAATCATCCCTGGCGAGGCAACTCAGCGGAATCGAGCAGCGCAAAGTCGGGAACTATGCCAACGCGCTCAATGACATCCGCCAGCAAAACGCGCGTGTCGAGGCGATGGGCGAAGTGATTCGTCGACATGTTCCGCAACTCGATGTGAAGTATCTGTCCGAGAACTTGACGACCGTCGATCGTCAAGATGGGCTGGTGGAAGTGTTGCTTTCGACGTTGATCTCTGGGATGACCAATGTCGTCGCCTTCACTGCGGATGAACTGGGCACCCCGTACACCGGTCTGCCGGGAATCGAAGGCGAGAACGTGAATCTGCATGACGTGGGGCACGGCAAATCGTTCGGCGGTGTCGAAGCACTCGATATCCGGGGTAAGGTGCGTCACCAGCACATGACGCTGATCGATCGGATGGTGAGCCGTCTGAAGAGTGTGCCGGAAGGACAGGGGACCATGTTTGATAACACGGTGCTGTTTTATCTGCCGAACAACGGGGAAACGCACCACAGTAAGGGGACGGAGTGGCCGTTTGTCGTGTTGGCGGGGAACAACGCGCGGCTCGATATTGCCCGGCGTTACATCCGACTGCCCGGTTACAATCAAAGCGGCCACAAGACCCTCGGGAATTGGTACACGACGATTCTGAATGCGTACGGGAATCCGATCAATCATTACGGAGCTCTCGATGTCGCGCTGACGATCGATCAGAAGGGGCCGATCGAGCAGTTCCTGGGATAGTGCCGTTGAAAGTCACTTCTCATTTTACCGTAAACGACCATTTCTCATGTTGCGTCTGCTCGCCTGCTGGTTGACTTGTTTCTGCTGTGTTGTCTCGACCGATTCGGCTCGCGCCGAGACGCGGCCTAACATCGTGGTCATCCTGGCCGATGACCTGGGCTGTTGCGATATGGCCTTGTACGACGGCTGGGTCAAGACTCCGCGGATCGAGCAGATGGCGAAACAGGGGATGGTATTCACCGACTTCCACACCAACTCCTCGGTCTGCAGTCCGACACGTGCCGCATTTCTTACCGGTAGATACCAGCAGCGCGTGGGCATTGTTGACGTGATCGTTGGAAGCCGGGAACCGCAAAGCGGAATCTCTCCTTCGATCCCAACTCTTCCGCGAGTCTTCAAAGACAACGGCTACGCGACCGCTCTTTTCGGCAAATGGCACTGCGGCTACCAGGATCAGTACAATCCGGTCCATCACGGCTTCGATGAATTTGTCGGCTTCCTTAATGGTGCGACGGACTATCACAATCACGGAGCCTGGCGTGTTGGCCTGGAAAAACAGAATGTGCCCGGCTACTCAACGCACATTATCACCGACCGCAGCATCGATTTCATTCAACGCAACAAGGACAATCCGTTCTTCCTCTACGTCTCGCACGCGGCGGTGCACAACCCCTATCAGACCGTGGACGACACGCCCGACAATCGCGTCGCGGGCGAGAACCCCAACCGGATCAACGACAAGAACCGCGATAAATACAGCTGGATGTTGCGCGACCTGGATAACGGTGTCGGCCAGATCCTTGACACACTCAATGAACTCGATCTGGCGGACAACACCCTTGTCGTGTTTTTCTCGGACAACGGTGCAGTGGGGATGAGCCCGAAAGAGTTTCGTCGGTTGCGTGGTGGCAAGTTCAGCCATTATGAAGGTGGGCACCGCGTGCCGGCCGTCGCGTGGTGGCCGGGCAAGATCAAGGCGGGGAGCCGATCTGATAAGTTGATCGCTGGCTTCGATCTGTTCCCCACACTCACCGATATCGCCGGCGTTTCGAAAGATAACCCGGAGAATCTGGACGGGGCGAGTTTCAAGACGCACCTGCTTGAGCAAAAAGACTTTCCGGACAGGGACATCTTCTTCGGGTACGAACCCAAACTCGGAACGGCGATGCGGCGCGGCGATTGGAAAATGATCGTCAAGGAAGAAAACGTTCAACTGTTCAATCTTGAGCTTGATCCGCAAGAAACCACCAGCGTGGCAGACCAGCATCCCGAAGTGACACGGTCCATGAAGCAGGCGATTGATCGGTTCAAGACAAACGTCACGCCGGGCTCGTAGTCGTCCGTATGGCTTCGATGTCACGCCCAGGGTGGCTCACCGGCCGGTATTCGTCAACAATAGACTGGAATGCAATTCCACGTGCGAAATCGAGAATTTGATACCCGTCGAACGGGGCTGCCCGAGCCGCAGCTAAAACGATGAAACGACTACCGCTTATTCTTTTGGTGCTTTGCATCGGGGCACACGCGTCAAAGGCGCAGGATCTCGCTCCTGTGAAACACCTGATCGACACCCACATCCATCTCTACGACACCACTCGCGATATTGAAATCTCGTGGCCACCAAAAGATGACAGAGTGCTCTACAAACCGCATCTGCCCGCGGAGTATTCCAGGGTCGCCAAAGCCTCTGGGGTGACGGGAGTCGTGATCGTTGAAGCAAGCAACCATCTGGCGGACAATTGGTGGGTCCTTGACCTCGTCGCCGGTGATGACTTCTACCTGGGGCTTGTCGGGAACATTGATGTCTATCGCGAGGACTTCGAAGACCAGTTGGTGACGCTCAAGCGAGACCGCAGATTCGTCGGCGTGCGTCCGCGCGGAACAAAACCGATCGATTTCTCGGATGAAATCGTGCTCAAAAATCTGGCGTTGCTTGCCGAGCATGACCTGGCGATGGACTACCTCACCAACAGTGGCGGAATACCCGGAATCGAGACGATCGATGGCGTTGCCCGCAAGATCCCTCGTCTCCGCATCGTGGTGAACCATTGCCTGGGTTACAACTTTGACGGAAAGCGACCTCAGCGAGAATGGATCGCCGCCGTTGAAACCTGGCACAGAACAAAAACGTCTACTGCAAGATATCCGGCCTGTACCAGCGATCCGTCCCACAGCCTGCCCCACAGTCGATCGATCACTACCAACCCGTTCTCGATGTGCTCTGGAAGAACTTTGGGAAGGAGCGCCTGATCTACGGTAGCAATTGGCCCGTCACAAAGCACACCGGTTCTTATGCAAGCTTCATGCGGCTGGTGGATCGGTTCATCAGTGAAAAAGGCCAAGATGCCCGAGAGCACTACTATTGGAAGAACGCCGCGACTGCTTATCGCCTTCCGCTGCGATAGTGTCTCGGTTCAACGGAAATGGGGGCTCAAACGCAAGTTGCGAGCTGAGCGAAGCGAGCCGGTCTGTGCTGCGTTGTCTGCCGCCGCGTTAGCGTCGGTACTCGTTCAAGAACCCGCCGCGGGATGCGGTCTCGGTGCGGGGATTGAAAATCTTTCGCGTGCGTTGCGGGGCGTAGGGTTGTTCGTGAACAGGATAGGCGGCCTGACCGGGTGACTCGATGATGATTTCACCTGCCGGTGGCCCATAGCTCTCGCCGATGGCTCCGCCGCAGTTGCAACCGCCTTCGCATCCGCACGCCGGTTCGCAACTGCAAGGGCCTTCACATCCACAGGCCGGTTCCAAGCCGCAGCCGGGTTCAATACCACATGCCGGTTCGAAACCACATGCCGGTTCGAAACCGCAGCCCGGCTCAATGACGGCGCAGTCGCAGGGGCCTTCGCAGCCGCATGCCGGCTCGATACCGCAGCTGTCACAGCCATCGCATCCGCTCGCACACGTCGGGGCGAAACCGCGTCGGGTTGTGGAGATCGGACCCGGGTCGCAGCCGCAGCGGTATCCCCACAGTGTTCGGACGCCTGCAAACACACTGCGGCACTTGCCACAGCTTTGCCCATTGTAATTGCCACAGGCATCGCAGGGGTCGACGCAGTCGGCCGGATGATTGATCCATGGATCGACGTACAACTCGCCACAGCCGGTGCACGAGTTACAGCTGCCGCACGAGGAGTCGCTGCAACCGGCGTCGCAACTGCCGCCCCATCCCGGTCCGATCGACGTGCCGCAACAGCCGGCTCCCATCGGTCCGACGCATCCGGTCAGCGAGACTGTGATCCATCCAACGAGTAACAAGCCCAACACGCGTGACATCGTGATTCATCCCTGAAATGAAATCGCTTGCGAATTCCTTTGCAAAAAGTTCTCGCATGCCTTGTGATCTAATCCAACAACAGGCGACCGGCACGCCCTGCCTGCTGGCACGCCTGTCTAGAGTCGTCATCGTCAACGCAACCGTCAAAGTTAACTAAAACTGCGTAAACGAATTCTTTCGGTTCCCGGCGGGGTTCCCGTCTCAGTTCCAGGCGGGCTGAAAATGCGTCTTTCATTCTCGGAGGAGATTTCGCTAGTGTCCGACGTTGAACGTGGATGGCCGGTCGAAATTAGATTGGCACCCGGCGATCCTGTTTCACGAACCGATGTTTCACGGACACCGCTCAACGCCCGAGAGTTGCCTTCCTCATGCGATCTGCAGCACCACTCCACGAGCCCCCCAGCGGCGATGAACCCGATCGTCCGACACCGCGGCCCGAACCCGCGGTGGGCGATGCAAGCTTGCGTTTGGTCTATCCGCAGACCGATGGGTCTGTGGCTGCGTTTCGGGTCAGCGCCCTGCTCTGGTTCGCCGGAATGCTGTTGCTATCGGTGCCGATGATCACGTTGATCGACATCTCCGTGGCGCGGTGGTTTTCGAGTGATCCGTTGCCACGCGAGTTACGCAACGGATTGGAGTTGATGCAGATCTTCTCGCACGGCAGCGGTGTCTTTCTGGTGCTGTTCGGGATCTTTTTGATGGCTCCCCAGTGTCGCTGGCATTTGCCTCGTCTGGCGACGCTGGCGATCGGTGCCGGAGCGATCGCGACGTTGGCAAAGATGTTTGTCTTGCGTCCGCGTCCGTCGGGATTGAACTTGGACGTCGCGTCGATCGATTCGGCGTGGCTGTGGGCGTTCGACTGGACGCTCTCCCAGGTCGCCACGTTTGATGCCAGCACGCGGGCGTTTCCCAGTGGGAACATGGCGACGGCCACCGCATTGACGGTTGGGTTGTGGATGGTGTTGCCCCGAGGTCGCTGGTTGTTTGCGGCGATCTGTGTTGGGACCGGGGTGCAACGACTGGCGAGCATGGCTCACTTTCCCAGCGACATCCTGGGTGGTGCGGCGTTCGGTTTGATTTGGGCGTTCGTGTGTTTGCACCCGCGGTTGCTGGGCAACTTGTTTGACAAGATGCAGCCCGAATCGGAACCACGTCGACGCCGGCGGGCAGTTGGTGAGGCGGCAGAGCAGGAAACGTCCAACGCAGCGGCCTAAACGCCCGATACCGCGAACAACAAGCACCCCATTGGGTGCGATGCGTTACTCTTTGAAACGGTAGCCGACACCGCGAACGGTTTCGATCAAGTCGGCGGCGCTACCCATCTTTTTGCGGAGCGCGCGGACATGGACATCGATGGTGCGGTCCAGGACAACCGTGTCTTCGCCCAAGGCGGCGTCGACCAGTTCGCTACGGCCGAAGGCGCGTCCGGGTTGTCGGATCAAGGCGTCGAGCAGCCGGAATTCACTCTTGGTCAACTTGAGCGGAGACTCCTCGACGGTGACCACGAAGCGTCGGCGATCGACGGTCACGTTTTGGTGGCTGACCGATTCATGGTCGTCCAACATCGGTTCTCGTCGGCGCAGCAACGCTTTGATTCGTTGCAGCAGCACCTTGTAGCTTTCGACGGGTTTGACGACGTAGTCATCGGCGCCGACGGCGAACCCGACCACCTGATCTGACTCTTCGCCCATGGCGGTCAGCATCAGAATCAGCGTTTCCCGAGTCTTGGGATCGGCACGCAACTGTTTGCAGACTTCGATGCCACCGAGGATCGGCAGATCGATGTCCAGGATGACGAGATCGGGAAGATAGAGTTTCGCCTGATCGACTCCCTCACGTCCGTCGCTGGCGCGATAGACTTCGTAGCCGGCTCGTTTGAGTTGGTACTCAAGCGACTCCGCCAACGGGCTGTAATCTTCGACGACCAAAACCTTGGTATTGGTGGACATGCCTCAGCGTTTGACTGGATCCATGCGGACAAATCTCGAAAGGAGGCTGGCCGCCGTTGCCGCGTTGGGGGCGGTCGGCGGGCGGACAACTCGCAAAACGACATCCTGGTGGAAATGCCTGAAAAGTACACCCTACTGAAGCACTTTTTCACCATGAAGCTTTCGTGAAGGCGTGGCGGGAATCAGGGTTTGGGCAGCCAGACTTCGAACGTCGCCCCCTCCCCGGGGCTGCTCGTTACCGAAACCGTGCCACCCAGGGCCCGGGTCAGGTTCTTGACGATCGCCAAGCCGATTCCGGTCCCCCCGTCGGCCGCCTTGCGGGCCCGTTTGACGCGATAGAACCGTTCAAAGATCCGCTCCTGGAACTCCGGGGCGATGCCGACGCCGTCGTCTTCCACGGCCATCATCCAGCCCTCATTCTCTTGCCGGCAGGACACGCTGACGTGCCCGCCGGTATCGGTGTGCCGAATCGCATTGCTGATCAGGTTTTGGGTGATCGCCAAGGCGGCTTCTTCGTCGGCCAGGACGTGAACCGGGGCACCGCTGGGACGCAGGGTCAATTCAATTTGCTTGGCCGCGGCAACCGGCAGAAACGAACTGAAGGCCTGCCGGATCACTTTTTCCAGATCGATCGTCTGGACCATCAGCGTGCCCTTGCCGGATTGGGCGCGGGCCAATCGCATCATGTCCGCGATCAGGTCTTCCAGTCTCAAGCATTGCGTGTCGATTTGGGCGATGAAGTGCTTGGCCGCTTCGGGGTCGTCCTCGATCGCCAATTCCACGGTTTCGGCATACCCTTTGATGGCCGCCAGTGGGGTTTTCAGTTCATGCGAAACGTTGGCGATGAATTCGCGCCGGATCGCTTCGACACGATGGGCGTCGGTTTCGTCGCGCAAGACTAGCAACAGGTGCGGCGGATCGGCGTCATGGATCCGGCTGATGCGGACGGCAACCGGTCGAACGATGGAGCCGTCGACGATTTCGACGGAGACGGTTTGATCGACGTTGTCACGTTGAGTCTTTCGAGTGGCGTGAATGATTTCGGGCACGCGAACGAGTTCTGCCAGGCGACGCCCCAGGTAGACGCTATCGACCGGGATCGCCAACAACCGTGCCGCCGCTTCGTTGATCAGCAGGATCTCGGTCTTGGGAGACAGCATCACGATCCCATCGGACATGTGAGACAAGACCGCGCCGGTGCGTGTCGATTCAGAATGCAGCTTTCGAAATCGCGCGTTCCAAGTCTCCGCACTCATGCGTTGTTTCTCGAAGGCGTTCTCTGCGTTCTCCCAACGAAGCAGGTTGTTGATCACTAGCGCCGTGCCGACCAGAAAGCAACTCGCAGCGGTCGCGACGAGAGTTTCGGTCGTGCCCGCATCCAAAAGCGTGGTCAACCAGACGGTGAGGAACACGAACGCGATGCCGGTCACGATCATGCCCGAACGCGGTTGATAGCCGACGCGGGGAAACGAATCGGCCGTCGCTTTTGTCGCTCGCGACGGGTCGGGTGGATCGTGCGTGGGCAAGGGCGCGACGGCGATGCCGCCGGAGCGTGTCGGCACAGCAGTGGAACCCTCTGCTGCGCCGTCTGGTGACGTGTTGCTCATCACTCCGGTTGATCGCCGGGTTTCGGCGCGTTGAGAGGTTCGGCGGAGATTGGCAGTTCCATCGGGCGACGTTTGGTGATCAATCGATGGACGAATTTGAACGAATCGGCAACGAAGAGCAAAAACGCCGCCGCCGGGACTCGCCGGCGGAACCCCTTTTTGTCCACTTGGATGATTTCATTGGTGGCCACGTTCATGCCGGTCAGGAAGCCGTTGCCGAAGCAATAGGTGTCGACACAGACCAGGTAGCCTAGATCGAGCACGATGCCGCTGGGTTGGGGCGTATGCCCGACGAAGACTTTCTTGCCCGAAAAGTGCGGACCCGGTGTCGTGTTCAGGTGGGTCCAGTAACGCAACTCTTCGGGCTGCTCGTCCATCGGAGCTCGCGCATCGTAACAGGCGTGCACAAAGATCGACTCTGGCGTTTCGTAGTGCGGCAGCAACGACAGCAGAAACTTCTTGTGGGCGGCGGGAATCTTGTCGAGCGATCCGCCGTAGCTGGTCACGGTCGCCTTGCCACCGGCAGACAACCACATCTCACCGTCGAGCCCGCCGAAGGCGACGCCGCACAGCATGATCTCATGGTTGCCACGCAGCGCGACGACACGGCAACGCGATTGCAGTTCGATCAACTGGTCGATCACGCCACGGCTGTCCGGACCGCGATCGACGTAATCGCCCAGGAAAATCAGCTCATCGTCCGGCTCCGGCGCGATGCATTCGATCAGCGTTCGTAGGGCCTTGTCGCAGCCGTGAATGTCTCCGATTACAAAACGCCGCATTCGCCCGACCGCATTAATTCACCGACGGATCGTTGAAACGCAATCCGGGCGAGAGTGAAGAAAGGATTTCGTGGCCGCAGCGTTTGACCGCCGACTCCCAGACCTGTTCCGGGTCCTCGAACACCACGTCGGCATTGGCCACGCCGACCAGCCAGCCCCCGCAATGCATTTCGTGATCCAATTGACCCGGGCCCCAACCCGAATACTGCGACACGAACCGGACGCGGGCATCGACACGCGATAACAGTAACCGCAGGTGGTCTTCGTCACCGGTCAGCCACAATCCGGACGAATCTTGGCCGACCGGCGATCCGATGCCGACCAAATCGTGCAGCGCCAACAGCGGGCCGTCGACCGGACCGCCTTCGAAAATCAAGTCATCGTCGCGGACCGAACCCTGCGGCATCGACAGTTCCACGATCTCACTGAGCCGCTGGTCGGTGGGCCGATTGAGCGACAGGCCGAACGCCCCCTCGTCGTCATGGCTGACAATCAAGACGACGCTGCGCAGAAAGTTCGGGTCGTTTAAATACGGCGACGCGATGAGCAGTTTTCCGCTTAAGAATTCGACCATGGTTGGATGCTACCTGTTCAGTCCGACCCGATGCTTTGTGGACCAGACATGGTCGTTTCTCGGGTGACGGTCACAACGCCATTGTTCAGCCTGCAGATCAAATCCGCAGTTCTAATCCGCCAATCTCTCCCCGCCTGATTCAGTCCGCCCGTTCCGCCTACCCGTTCAGCCCGCCAGATCTTGCCAGACGCAGCCTGCCCAGGACAGGCCGACGCCGAAGCCGATCAGCATGTTAACGGATTCGCGGTCCAGTCGACCAGACTTGCGGAGCTGGTCGATCAGGATCGGCAGCGTGCACGAGACGGTGTTGCCGATGTCCGCCAATTCGATCGGAAGCCGCTCGGGCGTTAGATCCAGTCGGATCCGCAATTCGTCAAGCATTTTCCAGGTCGCTTGATGCATTAAGTATTGCGAAATATCGGCGTCGGTCAGCTGCTCCTGTTGCAAAATCTGGTCGATCAACTGGGGCACGGCGTCGACGGTGAAACTGATCAGACTCGGCCCGTCCATGTACAGCCGGCTTTTCCAGCGTTTGCGGTGTCGCGGTGGGATCGCGTCTTCGGGGGGGCGGGCGCCGCCGTCGCCGACGATCAACATGTCCGCACCGCTGCCGTCACTGCCGAATTTGAACCCTCGCAAGGAGGGCGTGTCGCCGGCGGTGACCAACGTCGCCGCGGCTCCGTCGGCGAAAATCGTTCGCAGACTCCGGTCCGCCGGGTCGATGTATTTGGTGTACGTTTCTGCAGTCAGAAACAGAATTCGCTTGGCCACCCCGCTTTGGATCAGACCGTCGGCGACGGCCAGTCCGTAAACGTAACCGCTGCAGCCGAGGTTGAAATCCAAGGCCCCACAATGCGTCGGAAGCGACAGCCGATCCTGGATCAGGCAGCTGGTCGTCGGCAGCGGGTAGTCGGGCGTTTGTGTGCAAAAGAGCAGGAAATCGATGGAGTTCGGGTCGATTTGCTGTTCCGCGAACAGTTTCTCGGCCGCGGCCACCGCCAAGTCGCTCGATGTCTCGCCCTCGGCGGCAATGTAGCGTTGGCGAATCCCCGTTTTCTCTTCAATCAGGGCCAAATCCCATCTCGGGAATTCCCGCTGAAGCTCCTCGTTGGTTTCTACCTTTTCCGGGAAGTGAACGGCGATAGGGCCAATTTGGGCGTACGGCACAGACGGCATCCTAAAATTGCCAAGTGAATAAAGACGTTCAAAAGGAAAGCCTACCAATGTTCGCCGCCAGCGCGGACCCGGGGACCGCCCTGACAGCCTATCAAACGCTTCTCGGTGACCACCCAATCCATCGAGACGTCATGATCGTCCAGTGGGACGTGTGGCACGATCTGGCACTCAAAGGCCATCCCGACGAGCACCGTTTCAGCCCGCACGCCGGCCAACAGACGGTCGTAAAATCCGCGGCCGTGCCCCAGCCGCCCCCCGTCGGGGTCAAAGGCAACGCCCGGAACCACGATCAAATCCAATTCCGTCGCGGCAACCGAACGGTCCGCTCGGACACGGATCTCGCAACGCGGTTCCAAGATGCCGAATGCCCCGGGTGACAGATCGTCCCACTCGCGCAAATCGAACAGATGCAGGGCCTCGCCGACACAATAGGGCACCGCGATCCTCTTGCCCGACTGCAACGCTCCCCGCAGCGTCCGCTGCAACGCCTGTTCGGTGCGGACTTCGTCCCGCACGTGGACGTACCACAGGACGCAGCCAGCTGCGGCATACTGCGGCATCGACTGCAGCCGATCGGTGATCTGGCGGCTGAGCCGTACTTTGTCCCCTTGTTCGCGTCGTGCAGCGGCTGCTGCGCGTCGGATTGAATCTTTCGTTGGGGCGCCCATCGGCTGGTTCTCCCGCGGAGCCGGAGGCATCAATCGGCCAGGCCGACGAAACGCTGGGCGGGCTCGTCCCACTGGGCCGCATTGTGTGGCGTGTAGGTCTTCACCGCAAAACTCTCTCGCACCAGTTTGCGGGACTGCAGCACGGCGGTGGTCAGCTCTTGTGGATTACCGCTGCCGATCACGCCGGTGCCTATCATTTGCATCAACAGGTTCCCGATCGCCGTCGCTTCGACCGGCCCGGTGATCACGGTTCGATTGCAGGCATCGGCGGTCATCTGGCACAGCAGCTCGTTCATCGTTCCGCCGCCGACGATATGAATGGTCTCGATGCGGTTGTCGACCAGTTGCTCCAACATGCCCAAACAGACTCGGTACCGAAGCGCCAAGCCTTCCAGTGAGGCGCGATAGTAGCCGCCTTCGGAATTCGGTTTCGGCTGTCCCGTTTTCGTCGCAAACCCGTCGATCGCATCGAGCATGTCGGTCGGAGCGGCGAAGTCGGGATGGTCCGGGTCGATCAGCAACTGAAACGGTGCCGCCGACTCGGCTTGGGTGACCATGGATTCCCACGTCACCTCGTTTCCGCGGCGTTGCATGGACTTGCGAAGCTGTTGGAAAATCCACAAGCCGCCGAGGTTCTTTAGCAGACGGGTGCTGCCGCCCACTCCGCCTTCGTTGGTGAAGTTGAATTCCGAACATTGTTCGGTGACGCGTGGTGACGCCAATTCACAGCCCATCAGGGACCAGGTCCCGGAGCTGATGTAGCACCAATCCGGCTTCTCCGGTGCGAAACCGTCGACCGGCACCGCGAGCACCGCCGAGGCGGTGTCGTGCGTGGCCGGCAAGACGACGGCGACATCTTTCAAACCCGTCGCTTCGGCAACCGAGGGTTGAACGTTGCCCAAGGTCGTCGCGGGCAAGGAAACCGGACCGAGCAGCTTGGTCGGAATGCCGAGTGCTTCGATCATCTCCGTCTGCCACCGGCCCGTTCTGGGATCGAGCATCTGGCTGGTGGAGGCGTTGCTGGCTTCGATGCTGCGTTTGCCCGAGAGCAACCAGTGAAAGAAGTCGCCCATCATCATGAAGCCATCGGCAATTTGCATCGATCGCTCGTTGTGTTCGACGGCCGATAGCAGTTGAAAGACCGAATTGATTTGCATGAACTGCAATCCCGTCGCTTCGAACATCCGTCGACGCCCTTGTTCGACACCGCCGAGAATCTCAAAGGCGCGTTCGACCATGCCGTTGTTGCGGGCGTCGCGGTAGTGCCGAATCGGCGACGCAATTTGGTCGTTTTCGTCGACCAAGACATAGTCGACGCCCCAGGTATCGACGCCGACCGATCGAATCGACTCGAAACGGGTCGCCGCGATTCGCAGCCCTTCCAGGATTTCGGCCCACAAACCGTGAACGTTCCACTGCAGCGAGTTTTGAATCATCACCGGATCGTTGGCGAATCGATGCACCTCTTCCAGCTGTAGCTTTCCGCCGTCGATGCGTCCGGCAATCACGCGGCCACTGGAGGCTCCCAGGTCGACGGCAAGATGAACGGGTGTGTCGGGCATGTGAGTGGCTCGGGGGGGGGAAAGAGGAAGCAGGTGTTCAGAATTCCAGGTCCGGCGTGGGAATTGTGTCAATATAAAACGTTGGGCGCGCCCCGAGTAGCAGTCTCCGGCCGCACGCGGGCTCAGGGCCCACCGCCAAGCGTCGATTCTCTTCGGATCCTCTCGCCAAGACCGGCAAGAAAATGTTCGCGTTTTTCCGCCCCGTGCGAGACAATGAGGTGCCGGGTCATCAGTGGATCAACCGCGGCCAATTCGCGGGCGTGTTGACTTCTGGCCACGAGCAGTCATGAGCTGAGCGATGAAGATTCTTGCCAATACCGGTCGCGAGTGTGTCGAGCACATTTTTGAAGGGGGCGTCTCGGCTTGGGACATCGGTGCGTCGGTCGGACAGGGCGGTCGAAATGACCGCGACGACGTCCGCACGATTCAACGGCTTCTCAACTTGATTGGTCCGCAGGACGGCGGTCCTGTGATCGCGTTGGACGAGGACGGCTGGATCGGTCCGAAAACGAATAAAGCGATTCTTGATTTCCAACGCTTTCAACGGACCGGCAGTGATGGCCGTGTCGACCCGCACGGGCCGACACTCAAACGGATGAATGAGATTCCGAAGCATCGCATGAAAGCTCAAAATGCCGCGCTGCTTGCCAAGGTCGTCACTGCGATGCCGGATTTGAATCAAATGTCGCTTAAGGCGCGGCGAACGATCGAAGGCGCGATCGACTATGTGCGTCTGGGAGAGGGATTGTTTACCTCCAAACGCAACTACGAATTGGCCGATCTCTATTTCGATTTTAGCAAGCTATCCGACTCTGAAACGCTCAGCGAACTGGGCCTCATTCGAACCACGCTCCGGCGGGCCTACGCTGCGCTCCAGGTTCCCCCGATCCCACTGACAGGCTCGGATCCTAGCGGGATCTCGATCTTTACCATCGATCCGCTTGGAAAAAACTATTATGCGTACGTTCCCCGCACAGAAACCAAGAAAAACAAACGCGGTCCAGGATCCGATCCGGCGTATATCTACGTGTGTCAAAAAATGAGCAAACCGGTGATGGACAAGTTCACCCACATTCTGATGCATGAGTTGTTTCATTTCATCGACGATGAAACGTTTCTGTACATCAGAGACCACTGCTATCGAGAAAAGATCTTCAACCTGACGCACAAGCAGCGGATGCGCAATGCGGACAACTATGCGGTGTTTACTTCACATGTCCATTTCGGACGTGAACGACTGTTGAAGAGCCAACCAAAACTCAGGCCACACATCCCGGTGCATCTGCACTAAGGTCGTTTTGGGACATTCCAGTCAAGCTTGGTTCACATCAGGAATGAGGATCCAGTAGATAACGGAGATTACCAAGACTTTCGGCAATTCATCAAACGGCCAAACCGATTTCCGCGTTCACTTCACGGCCGCGTCGCAATAGCAGGCTGATGGTCAGAATGACGCCGGCGTATTCAAAGAGTTCTTCGCCAACGGCAATCAATTCAAAGGTCAACGAGTAGTGCCTGTCTCCATCGTAATCGTGACCCGCCGTTTCGTATTCGACGTAGGTGCTAGCCATTTCCAGCACGATGGCACCAAAGACGAAAAGTCCTGCGGCGGTGATCAATCCGATGGCCAGCCACTTCGGCTGTCGGCTCAAGAATCGGACAAAAAAAACGGCGACAAGCAGACAGAGAATGGCGGCCGGAATGACCCAGGCATTCATCATGATGCCGCTACGGTTGCCGAATAACTCACCGACAATGCGACTGGGCGCATTGTGGATCGAGGCGACTTCATCGATTCCCATCAGCAACAACAAGACCGCGATCGCCTGCCAGCTGAGTCGATTTTCAGGTGCGTCTTTGATCGAAATCGACCAGGCCAAGAGCGCAGCGAGGTGCAACAGCGCGGCAGCGAACCAGGTTGGCAAATTGCCCTCGGCATCCACGTCAACCAGCTGTCTAAATCCCATCAGGGACGCTGTCCCCGGCCCGAGCATCAGGTGGGCCGTTGCGGTCAACACCAGAAAGACTATTGCGATCACGGCAAGGAACCAAGGCGTCCGCTGGCTGATCGTGACCGTTGTCGGGCGTGGAGGTGTGTCTTCGAGCACTCGAACGTTACTGCTGTACAAAAATGAAGCCCTCCGTGAGCAATCCCGGCGGGCTTGCGGCGACGTTTTGGGCTGGCGTGGCGGCTTAGCTTTGCCTGATTGTAGTTTCTTAGAACGGTGTGTCAGCCGATTTTCGAAATCTCTGACAGGAGTTGTTCGGTGCCCTTTTCCTGCTCCAGGATTGAGAGGCCTGGGGGTCAAAAAATGGATTGGTCAAAAAATGAGAGAGCTGGACAGGATGGTTGCCGAAGAGCTGGGCCACTTCATTTTTTGACCACCCCATTTTTTAACCAACACGCTGCCACGATCGCCTAAAAAACGATTATGGAATCGACCGGAGCTTCACCTTCTGGCGAAGGTAGCGACGTTCAAATGGAGCGAGCCGTTGTTGAGCTTTGAACCGTTACTCTTTGGACCGCATGTGTGGCAGTCGTCGGCCTTGGGATTGGGCGACGTCGAGTTGGTCGTTGAGGTCATCGACGGCCAATGGAATGATTGGTATCGTCATCAACGACTCGGGATCGATCTCACTGCTGGCGCTGCGTTTGGCGAGTTGCTCGACTTCTTCTTCCAGTGCCGCCAGCCAAGCGGGCACGTCCAACCCGGCGCCGGTCGGTGTGCGGGCGAGCAACTCGGCTTCTTCTTCCAGCAATTCAAATCGCGAACTTTCGCGGCCGGCTTCGGCGTCCCGCATGGCGGGTTTGACCAAGGCTCGCATCCGCGCGATCGTCATCGGTTGGACAAAGCGTTCCAGGATGCGATCGGCGACGGTGGGCATTCGCATCGAGTAGTTCTTTTGCATCTTGCGAAGCCGCATGACGAACTTTTCGGCTTCGGCGCCGATCCGTTCGCTCAGACTGCGGCGCCACATCATGGCCGCGTTTTCCAGTCCGTTTCCGACCAGGACTTCGTGGGCCCACATGACGGGTTTCAGGTTCCACGCGATGCGTTCATAGCTGGCCCGCAGACGCAGGAAGTCCATGAACATGTAAACCAGATCGCCGCGGTCGCTTTGCGTCGTCGTGCTGTTGTAATCTTGGTATTCGGCGTGATGATCGATCAGCGTTTCGTAGACCAGCGTGATCCAACGATTGGCCTGGTTCATCGACAGCTTTCCGTTCCGCAGATCCTCGAACAATTGCATGTCGGCGATCTGGGCGTCGTCTTCATCGATCACCCGTTGCAGCCAGTCGGCGACGCCTTGGTGCAGGATGGCGCGGACGTTGCCGAGCTGCAAAAACACTTGGGTGAAGATCGGGTCCCCGTAGCGGCGGATGAACTCGACCAATCGTTCCCAGCTTTGCCGATCGTTGACGGTTTCGAGCGGTGACAAGCGCAGCGTTTGGCTGTGGGCGAGCCACGAACCGAGCATCGTTTCGGTCAATCGTTCGACCAGCGGAATCAGGACTTCGCCGATCGCGGTTTCGTCTCGGTTGAGTTCTTCGTAGTCACGGTCTTGGCGCACCGCGGCGGTCAACGCGTCGACCAGAGCCGTGAATCCGTCGCGGAACAAGCTGTCAAATTCCGTGACCGCGCCGATGCCGACGCTGTTTTGCTGTTCCATCAAACGCGACACTTCGATCAAGCGGCACGCTTCGCTGACCAGCCCGCGACGTGGCAGCCAGTGCATCAGGTGACGCAGCACACGTTGACGCAAACGGGCCAAATAGATTTTGACCGGGTCGCCGCCCCGCGAGATCGGAATGTACAGCAGGTTTTCGCGGCTGATCGCGTCGACGTATTCGGGGAACAGTTTGCGAGTTGATTCGACATCGCCGGCGATCAATGACGCATACAGTTTAACCGCTTGGACGTCGTCGGCGGACATCTCGTCCAGGCCCGCCTCTTCGCCGGCCACCTGATCGGTCGACGATTCATTGTGCTCGGCATCGCGACGCAGCGATTCGTGGCGGCTGACATGGGCGATGATTGCGCCGCAAATCAATCGCCGCGCATCGGACATTTCGACCGCCGTGCCGATGATCCGTTCCATCAGCGAATCACGCAGCACCCGCGAACGATCGTAGTCTCGCATCGACTCCTTGTCGCTGCCGCCGGGCGTGATCTTGTATTCGCGGACGGCATCGAGCAATTCCAGCAGTCCGATCCGGTTGACCTTGGCCCGTTGGGACCAATCGCGGAGCGCGAGCAGTTGGTCTTGGGCACGGTCGGCGTCGTCTTGGTCGTCGGTGATGACGATATCGGCAGCGACCGACCACATGCGGGCGAGCGATTGCAGGAAGGTCAGCCGATCGACCAGCCGTTTCCATTCGGCTTCCAGTTCGTCTCGGCTTCCGTCGCCGGAATACTCGAAAACAGCGCCGTCGACTCCATCGTCGGTGGTGTCGCGATAGGAAACGCCGTCGTAAGCGGCGTCGTACAATCCACCGGATTCGGAGTCGTCTTCATCGTCCGGGGTTTCGCCGGCGAGTTCGCGTTCCCAGTCGCGCGGCGGTTTGGCGTTGTCAGCGAGTTCGAATTGTGGGGCCGACCAAAAGTCTTCGGCGTTGGCTTCCAAGTAATCAAAGCACTTCCGCGCCAACGGCCAAATCTCTGACGGCTCGCAACCGGCCCGTTGGGCATCGTCTGGGGATTCGTCGTCGAACTGGCCACGCAGTCTCATCAGCCAGCGTTCGGCCAACCGCGGCAACGAGTTGCCGCCTTGGCGAAGTCCGATTTCGTTGGCGTTGCCGAGCCAGTGAATCAGCAGTGCCATCGAGGGCAGGAAGTCATAGCGTTCCAACAGCGCCGAGATCACCAGCGAGTAGGCTCGGGGGGAATCAAAGAACTCGGCGTGGGGCGCCCAGAATTTCACGTCGCCGGCCGCCGCACCGCCTTCGTGCCAGACGCGTAGGGCTTGGGCGACCAGGCGTGCCGAATCGTAGGATTCCAGCGGATCGGCCGCTTCGAGTGATTCGACCGTGTGGGCACCGAATTGACGCCACCACTCGGCCACTTCGCGGTAGAGCTTGCTGATCGATTCGTATGCCGCGGTATCGTTGCGTGCCGCCGCTTCGCTCCAGACCTTGGCCATGTAGCTGAACAGCTGGTCGATCAAGTACAGCAGATCGTCGGCGCGCGAATCATGAACGCTACATTCGGGGCTGGGGTGCAAGCTGAATTGGCCGGCAAAACCGATCAAGTCCCAGGGATCGGCTAGTGCACCACACTTGATAGCCCGTTTGATCAAGTCATAGACGCGCTGCGGCACTTCCATCGCCTGGTCGAGCTTGCCGAACCGCAGAGCGCGCAAGCCCAGCGTGGTTTCGCAGTCGATGCGGCAAATCATCCTCGCCGAGGCGGCCGGAACGACATCGATTTGTCGTCCCGCGGCGTCGGGGTATCCCATGCGGGCGTACAGCCGCGCCAATTGGACATGTTGGACTTGCGCGGCGCGGCGTTCGGCCAATGCCGCATTCAAGTTCTGGCGGGCGGCACCAAAGGGTTGTCGGCGAACCTGTTGCTCGGCGTCCAATCGTTCGCGGTGATCACCGGTCAGTTTGCTCAGTCGGTCCAAGTAAAACGCGTCGCGATACTCCGCAATCGGTTTCATCAACGTGCTCAGCGTGACATCGCTGGAATAAGCCGTCGGTCCCCAACCGCTGATGCCGCTGGCCATCAGGATGGTGCCGGCCAGAACCGTCGCCGCTTCGGTCATCAATTCGTCAGGGGCCAGCCCTTGGATTTCGACCTGTTCTTGATCGTTGACCCGTTTGAGCAGCGAATCGAGCGTGACCTGTCGTAGCACGAACCGATCGTAATACCCTTCGGGATTGACGCTGTGCTCGTCCCAGCCACCGAAGTGATAGTTGGGGCGTCGATTGACCGGGTGATCGAAATCATAGGCGCGCGGGTCGAGCGACAATTCGGCCAGTTGTTCGAAGTCGAACGAGGCACTGCGGAGGACGTCGGGGTCGCTGTCTTGCAGGATCTGGATCGTTTGCGTGATCAGTTCGTAATAGGGACCCGCCGAGACGCCGGCCCCGCGGACATAGAGCGGGATCGGGCGGACGAACTCGTTCGGGTAGGGCTGGCATCGCCGGTTTTCCAAGACCGCGACGGGACGATACCCGACGAAGTCATTGAGTTCGCGGATCGCTTGATAGACCAAGTCGGACTTTGCGTCCTCGTCGGCCGAGGCGTCCTGTTCGCTGTACAGTCGCAGCAACGATTCGGCGGCCCGGGCCAAGAAGAACCCGTTGAACAGGACTTCGGGTTCCTGGTGGAACAGCAAGTCCCGGTGGTAGTCCATGTAGGCCGGCAGCAACTCGCTGAGCAACAGTCGTGAGACTTCGCGTGCCTGGGTGATGTCGGCAAACGCGGACGTCGACTCGGCCAGCGTGACCAAGGTTTGCTCGATCCAGTTATTGAGCACGAGCCAAGCCGGCGTTCCCGTCAGGGGATTGCCTTGGCTGGCGTGGTAATACGCTTCGTTCCAAAGCGCAGCGATCTTGGGATCGCTGCTGCCGCTGGAGAAATTCAGGTACCCCGCCAACCGCTTGAGCGAATCGCAGATCGATTCCGGTGGTGGAAGATTGGACATGGGGTGGGGGCAGCAAAAAGTAGGGCGACTCACCGAATCAGAGGACAAACAACCGTGGGAGGAATTCGACAGGAACTCGCCCCACGGCGGGGATCACTTTTTGGTCGTCTTTTTCTTTTTGACGCTCTTTTTCTTGGTGCTCTTCTTCGGAGCGGTCACGCTCTTGGCGACGACTTTCTTTGCCGTCTTCTTGGCGGCTTTCTTTTTCGCCGGCTTCTTTGCGGTCACTTCGGCGGCGGCAGCCTTTTTCTTGCTGGCCTTTTTGGCGGCTTTCTTTTTGCCCGCCTTTTTCTGCTTGCCGCCAAAAATGTCTTCCCAATTGTTGGAGTACTTTTCGTTCGTTCCGATACGAAGAATGGTCATAGCTAAGTTTGGTTAGGGAAAAAAGGGAACTGCCGCATCAACGGCATGACGGATTGGGGAATCAAGGTGTACGGCGTGTCGGCGGATGGACCGACCGGCGGGTCAACCGGCATGGATGCTTTTGTAGCGGGCCTGTTTGATTTCGTTGGGGTCCTCGCCCATCCGCTCTCGCAGTCCCCGGTCGTAGACTTCGAAGTTGCCTTCGCACCACGTGACTTTGCCGTCGCCTTCGAATGCAAGGATATGCGTTGCGAGGCGATCAAGGAACCAGCGGTCGTGCGAAGTGACCACGACGCAGCCGGCGAAGTGCATGATCGCTTCTTCTAATGCACGCAGCGTGTCGACATCGAGGTCGTTGGTCGGTTCGTCCAGCAGCAGCACGTTGCAGCCACGCCGCAACAGTTTTGCCAAGTGGACTCGGTTGCGTTCACCACCGGACAGGTTGCCGACTTTCTTTTCCTGGTCGGGGCCTTTGAAATTAAAACGCGAGACATAGGCCCGCGCGTTGACGTTGCGGCCTCCCAGTACGATCGTCTCGGTTCCGCCGCTGATTTCTTGAAACACGGTGTTGTCGTCGGCCAGCGAATCGCGGCTTTGGTCGACGTAGCCCAAGTCAACCGTCTCGCCGACGCGGAACTGACCTTCGTCGGCCGGTTCTTGGCCGGTCAGCATTTTGAACAGCGTCGTCTTGCCGGCTCCGTTGGGACCGATCACGCCGACGATGCCACCGGCGGGCAAGCGGAACGACAGGTCGTCGATCAAGACCTTGTCGCCGAATGCCTTGTGGATGTTCTTGCCTTCGATGACCAGTTCACCGAGATGACGATTCGACGGAATCTGGATTTCCAACTCGTCGGGCCGATCCTCGAATTTCTCGGCCGCCAAATCCTCGTAGGCCTTGATCCGCGCCTTGCTTTTCGCCTGGCGGGCTTTGGGACTCATGCGGATCCATTCCAATTCGTTGGCCAGCGTGCGTTCGCGCGCCTTGGCCTGGCGTTGTTCCAACTGCATCCGTTTCTGGCGCGCTTCCAGCCACGCGGTGTAGTTGCCTTCGAACGGAATGCCGCGGCCACGGTCGATTTCCAGGATCCACTGGGCGACGTTGTCCAGGAAGTAGCGGTCGTGGGTTACCGCGACGACGGTACCCGGGTACTTGGCCAGGTGTTGTTCGAGCCAGGAAACCGATTCGGCATCGAGGTGGTTGGTCGGTTCGTCCAACAGCAGCAAGTCGGGCTGGCGGATCAGCAGTTGGCAGAGTGCGACGCGTCGGCGTTCACCGCCCGAGAGTGTGGTCACGGTGGAATCGCCGGGGGGCAGATTCATGACGGCCATCGCCATTTCGACTTGTCGATCGAGTTCCCACAGGTTGTAGGCATCGATCGTGTCTTGCAGCGTCGCCATTTCGTCGCACAGCTTTTGCATTTCGTCGTCGTCGGTGACGTCGCCGAGCAGCATGCTGATTTCATTGAATCGATCGACGATCGCGCGACGTTCGGCGACGGCGGTTTGAACGTTTTCAAACACCGTCTTGGTTTCGTCCAACGGCGGTTCTTGTTCTAGGTAGCCGACGGTGAAGCCTTTGGTCAGTTTCGCGCTGCCGTCAAAGTCGGTGTCCTGACCGGCCATGATCCGCAGCAGCGTCGACTTTCCGGCACCGTTGGGACCGAGGACGCCGATTTTCGCGCCCGGATAAAACGCCAAATTGACTTCGTTGAGCACCGCCTTTTGACCGTGCTTTTTCGTCAAGTCTTCGACTTGGTAAATGTATTGCCTGCCCATGCCTTGCTTGTTCCTGTCCTATTCCCACTCGATCGTTGCGGGCGGCTTGCTGCTGATGTCATAGCAGACTCGATTGACGCCCTTGACTTCGTTGATGATTCGTGTGCTGATCCGCGCCAGCAACTCGTACGGCAATCGGCTCCAGTCGGCCGTCATGAAATCGTCGGTATTGACGCTGCGGACAGCGATCGCATTGTCATACGTTCTCGCGTCGCCCATCACCCCCACACTTTGGACCGGCAACAGGACCGCAAAGGTCTGGCTGGTCTCTCGGTACAGTCCCGCCGCTTCGATCTCTTCGATCACGATTGCATCGGCCGCTCGCAGCACGACCAGTTTGTCACGTGTGACTTCGCCCAGGCATCGGACGGCCAAACCGGGCCCGGGGAACGGATGCCGCCAGACCAGTTTTTCCGGCAAGCCCAATTCCAATCCCAGTCGTCGCACTTCGTCCTTGAACAGGTCGCGAAGCGGTTCGATCAGTTCAAACCCCAACTCTTCCGGCAGCCCGCCGACGTTGTGGTGCAACTTGATCGTCGCGGCCGGTCCGTCGGGATCGGCACCGCTTTCGATCACGTCGGGATACAGGGTGCCTTGGGCGAGGAAGTGGGCGTTCTCGATCGATTCGGCTTCCTTTTTGAAGCACTCGATAAAGTCATGGCCGATGCGTCGGCGTTTTTCCTGTGGTTCGACGACTCCGGCCAGCGACGCGAGGAACCGGTCTTCGGCGTCGACGACGTGCAAGTCGGCTTTGAAGTGATTGGTGAATTCGTCGATCACCAAGGCCTGTTCGTTTTTGCGGAGCAGCCCGTTGTCGATCAAAATGCACGTCAACTGGGGGCCGATGGCTTTGTACAGCAGTGCCGCGACGACGGAGGAATCGACTCCGCCGCTGAGCCCGCAGATCACGCGTCGCTGGCCGACGGCTTCACGGATCTGGTGGACGGTGGCGTCGGCGAAATCACTCAGTTGCCAATTGGGTTCACAGCCGCAGATGCCTCGGACAAAGTTTGCCAGCACCTTTCCGCCCAGCGGGGTGTGCGTGACTTCGGGGTGGAATTGCATGCCGTAAACCGGCAATTCTTTGTGTCGGATCGCCGCAAACGGGCAGGTGCTGGTGCGGGCGAGCGGTTCGAATTGCTCGCTGATCGCCGAGATCTGGTCTCCGTGGCTCATCCAGACGTCGATCTCGCCCGGCAGTTCCTCAAACAGCGTTCCGGGCTCGACGATTTCGCACATCGCGTGGCCGTATTCGCGGCGCGAGGTGTTGGTGACCTTGCCGCCGAACGCTTCGCAGGCGACTTGCAAGCCGTAGCAGATGCCCAGAACGGGAATCCCAAGCTTAAACAATTCGGGATCGCAGCGGGGCGCCCCGTCCTCGTAAACACTGGACGGCCCGCCGGACAAAATGATGCCTTTGGGGGCGAGTTCGGCGATCCGATCGGCGGACAGATCGTGTCGGATGATCTGACAGTAGACGTTCTGCTCGCGAACGCGTCGGGCGATCAGCTGGGCGTACTGCGAACCGAAATCCAGGACAACGATCCGTTGATCGGTCAGCACCGAAGCGCCGGCCTCGGAAAGGCTTGATTCGGTGGAGTTGCCCGTCGAGTGGGCGCTGGAAACACTCATGCAGGTGTGAATGGATTAAAGGGGAGCCGAGGTGGCAGGGACGTCGGGCCAAACACGCGACGAATCGGAAACGCCGGCGGCGTCGATCAGCCGCCTGCGTTTCGCTGGATCGACTTTGTTGCGCGTGCCGTAGTCGCCAATGCCAAACCGGGAGTGTAGAAAATGCACCGGTAATCCCCAAGGGGCTAAACCGCTGACGCCGGGTAGATCGTTCGGCTCTGCCGGCCCTGGAGGGCGTTTTGACTGGCTGTCGATGCGACCGGACCGACCCGGATTTCGGCCGCCAGCCCCAGCGATTGACCAGCGATTGACCAGCGATTGACTCCGCCGACGGTTCGGCCGATCGCCAGAATTTCTCCCACGATGCCACCTTGATGAACCCATGCGAATTCTTTTGACCAACGACGATGGTGTGTTCGCACCCGGACTGGCCGCACTGGAACAACAGCTCCGCCACCTCGGGGAGGTGATCGTGATCGCGCCGGCGACCGAACAGTCGGGCGTCAGCCACTCGATCACCTTTCTCACCCCGTTGGTGGGGAAATCGATTCATCGCGACGGCCGACACTGGGCATGGGCGGTCGAGGGTAGCCCGGCCGATTGTGTCAAACTGGCGATCGCCGAACTGCTGCGTGACAATCCGGTCGATCTGGTCGTCAGCGGCATCAACAACGGACTCAACGCCGGCATCAATGTGCTGTACAGCGGCACCGTCGCCGCGGCGATCGAAGGGGCCTTTTTCGGAACCACCAGCGTCGCCGTCTCACTCGAATACGACCCCGATGCCGATTTTCAGTCCGCGGCGGTGATCGCAAAAAAAATCATCGGTGGGATCGCAAAGCACCCTTCGTCTAAAGGGAAGTTGTTCAACCTGAACATCCCGACCGCCGCCACCCAGTCGCCGGCGGAATTGCAAATCGTGCCGATGGGACTGGCCCAGTACGGCAACCGCTACGAAAAACGCCAAGACCCCGGCGGACGAGATTATTACTGGGCACTGTGGGAAGAACCCAGCGAACCGCCGAAAGAAAAAACCGACATCACCGAACTGCGAAAAGGCAACGTGACCCTGACCAGTTTGCAGTTCGACATGACCAACCACCCGCTGACCGATGACATGGAAGGCTGGGGATTAAAATTGTAGGGCATGCCGTGCATGCCAGTTTTCGTAGGGCATGCTGTGCATGCCTGTTGTCACGCACAGCGTGACCTACTGCTGCACCAATTCGATCAACCGATCGACGCCGCTGACTTCCACCGGAACGGGGGCTTCGCCGGGCCAAGTCACGGTGACGCGATCGACGGTTTTCGCCTCGCCGAGCCCGAACGTCAGCTCCAGTTCCGATTGGCTGAGGTAGCTGCGGGTCGGCATGACGACGCGTGTTTGCGATTGGTCCCCGACCGTCACGGTGACCGCGGCGCCGATGGCGTCGCGATTGCAGCGTGTGCCCTGCAATCGAAATCGCAGGTAGTGATGTCCGCTGGCCTGGTCGTTGCGGAACAGCTTGGCCGGCCCGTCGCTGACCGAGATCACGACGTCTTGGTCGCCGTCGTTGTCAAAATCACCAAACGACGCACCGCGGCCGACGATCGGTTCGCAAAACGACTCTCCGGTGCAATCTTCGTCCAACAGCGCCAATTCGGATTGTGCGTCACGTCCCGCGTTCCAGAACAACTGGGGCGGTTGGGCGTAACGCAACGTCCGCTGCGTCTTTTCAATCTCCTCTTCCAGGTGGCCGTTGGCACCCAGGATGTCCAGACGACCGTCCAGGTCGGCGTCAAAGAAGAATAGGCCGAAGGTCAGACCCAGTCGTGTCGGTGGGCCGAACCCGGTGAACATGGCCGCGTCGACAAACGTCTGCCGCTTCGGTGACGCCATGTAGAGCGCGCTGGCTTCGTTGGCGAAGTTTCCGATGCCGATCGCCAGCGTGCCGTCGGCGCGAAAGATGGCGGCGTCGATGCCCATCGCGCCGCGGGCATTGCCGCTGGCGAGGTCGTAGGCGATCCCGGCCAGTCGTCCCGATTCGGTGAACGTGCCGTCACGATTGTTTTCGAACAGAAAATTGCGCACGGTGTCGTTGGCGACGACGATGTCCAGATAACCGTCGCGGTTGACATCGACCGGAACGACTCCCATCGCTTTGCCCAGCACGACATCCGTTTCTGGGCTTCGCATTTGAATCCCCGCCGACTGGGATACGTCTTTGAAAACGCCATCACCTTCGTTGTGGTACAGGTACGAATGGGCGCCCGAGAACGCGTCGGGCGGGCCGTAGGATCGGTTTTCTCCGTCGATCGAAAATGTTTGCGAGAGGTCCAGGTCGCGGCTCCAGGTGACATAGTTGCAAACGAACAGGTCCAAGCGTCCGTCGTTGTCGTAATCGAAAAAGCCCGCGCTGGTGCTCCAGGCGTCTTCGGCTCCCGACACGCCGGCCTGGCCGGTCACATCGACAAACTTTCCGCCGTCGTTTCGCAACAGGCGATTGGATCCGACCGCGGTGATGAAAACGTCGCGATCGCCATCGTTGTCGTAGTCGCCGATGGCGGCCCCCATCCCGTAAAGCGACAGATCGAGCCCGGTTTGCTCGGAGACATCCACAAACTTGAACGTGCCGTCCCCTTGATACAGACGACAGGGGCTTGCCGACGCGTTTTCGGTCCAGGGCCAATCTGTCGAATTGATGAACAACAGGTCTTGGTTGCCGTCCTGGTTGTAATCGAAGACCGCGACACCGCTGCCCATCGTTTCGGGCAGCAATTTTTCGCCCTGCTTGCCCGCGTAGTGTTTGAAGTCGACCCCGGACGCCTGCGTGACCTCAACCAGCGGGATTTGCGGAAGAGTCGTTTGATCGACCTGCCGGCCTTCGGGAGCCTCGGGCTGAATCTCGATCGCCTTGCGGTCCTTCTGGCGGAGATTCAGAAAGGCCAGCATTGCGATGATCGGCAGCATCATCACGATGATGAATATCAGCGACTTTCGAAACGCGGATTCGATCACCGCGTCGTTCTGCACATCTTCGTCTTCGTCTTCGGCGGGTTCGGTCGGCAGATGGGTCATGGAGAAGCGGTGAGGAGGAGTGACGTGACGGTCGGGGGGAAATCAGTGTCGGTTCTGACCAGTGGGATCGGCTTCCAGGGTGGCGATGCAGCGATGACGCGTCTGGAAGCCTGTCGCACCGTTTCATTCACGATGCAAGTCATAAATCACGAGGGCCTCTGCCGCATGGCTGGCGGCCGGGTACTTGCGCCGCGCCGCCGGCAACGCGACAGCCGACGCATTGTCATCGAGTTTGTATCGATCGTGCAATCGGCGATACTCGGTCAACTTGATTTCCCATGCCTCTACATCGGCCTTCAGGACTTTGGCATCCGCCTCGGCATCGGCATCGCCCTCCGCGATCTTGGCAAGATCGAGTTCCAAGGCTGCAATTTTCGCCAGATTGGCATATGCGGTCGCGTTTTCCGAATCAACGTCAAGCACCGTCTCAAATTCGATGCGTGCGCGATCCAGATATTCGCGAAATTCATCCTGCTCTCCCATCACGTCTTTCTGTTGCGCGATATCCAACAGCGTGAGTGCCAATTCATTGCGAACGACGTAGTCCAGCGAGAAATCAAACCCCCGCTCGGGCACACGGGTATCCAGCGTGCCCTGCAGCAGTTTTGCGGCGGTCTCCAGGTTTCCTTGCTGTCGGTTGACCACGCCGCTCAGCCAAGCATGCGTCCACGACGGCGGCGGGGGATCCATTTCGAGCGCCTCGGTCAAGCTGTCGGTCGCACCGTCCAAGTCACCTTCGGCAAACTGAACCCGGGCCAGATTCATCGGGCCGTCGGAACGTCCAAGCTCACGCACCCTGGTGAACGCTTCGGCGGCTTGTTTCTGTTCGGCTCTGCCCCTGAGCAACATGCCGATCCCGTAATCGTTCCAACGTTGCCAGGTCGGAATCGGTGGCTGGTCATCGGACTGTTCGGCCAGAGTCCATTTGGAATCCAATGCCACGTGCTGATCGGTCACCGTCAGTTTCACTGCGTCACGGGCGATTTCGATGATCGGCAAATCGTTGGGATCGCCGACGTTGCCCAAGTCGAGTGGGTCGCGCGCGGGATCGCGGTCGGCGCGAATGTAATCCAAATATTCAGTGTCAAACTTGCGGTACAACAATCGCGCCGTGATCTCGATCGGTGCGTCCGAGCCTTGCGGGACGTTCAGCAGGTAGTGGACCGTTTGGCCGGCCCCCGGTGGGATTTGGTGGTTATAGAGTACGGTGAAAATATCTTGGGCGTTACGTCGATTGATGCGATTGCCTTGGCGGTCGACGACGAAGTTGTTGACGAAGTGGGACCACTCATCGACCCGCTCCCGCTCGTCACGACGGCCGCTCTTGCCGATCACTTCTCCGTCTTGAATCGCGGTGAACTCGATCCAAATCTGATTCGAATCGGTGGTGCCTTGGGTGAAATGATGACCCAGGGTGAGCGTTCGCAGCACGGTTTCGACCAGGTAGGATTCGCCCTTGACGACGCTGGCTCCCTGGTTGGGCAGCGGCGCGATCAACTCGCCTTCGATCGACCCTCCGCGTCGCAGGCCGAACAGGTCCAGACGCAGCGAACCCTCGAGCAACTTGCGGTGCGCCTCGATGCCGTCCAGGTCACCGGTCCAGTAGGACAAGGCGGAATTGGCGCTGGGGAACCGGTGGTCGTGGACGGCTAATCCGCCCAGTTCCGCGTTGTACTTTGCACCGAATTGGTCGCTGGCACGCGCCGGCATGTGGCATCCGTTACAGTTTTCCTGGGCCTTGGGCGGATAATAAAAACTCCGTGCCCCGTGACCGGACACGCCGCTGAGCAGATAGCTGTCGTAGTGGTTTTGGCCACGCAGCCAGTGTTTGTAATGGGTCACTTCGCCGGGCAGAGACACCTTGTGGCAGGTACCACAGAACTCGGCGGTCTTGTGGAACGGTTTCAGCATTTCGGACTTGTGAAACGCCGGTTTCGCCTTGACCATCAAATCACTCAACGTTTGCAGCACGCCGTGATCGCTGTAGGCAAACGGGTAGTGTCGCGGTTCGTCGATCGTGTAATCCGCGTTGCCGACGTGTGAATCGATCGACTGAATCGCGTGACACGAGGTGCAGGTGATTCCGGCATGGGCGGTCACGTCATCGACATCGTCGTAGTTCGGGTCGTCGAACTTGCCTGAAAAGAAGGGAACCGGATCGTGACATCCGGCGCACCAGCGCGAGGCTTGGACGGATCCGTCGCGCTGGGCGGCCACTCGCCGTGTCTCGCGGACCGACGCGCGATAGGCCGGGTTATTGAAACTGCTCAATTTATGAACGCTGTGAACCCAGTCCTCGTGGATATCGCTGTGGCAGCGCAAGCAATAATCGTCGTTCTTTAAGACGTCTTGCGAAATGAATTTGCCCGTCGCCGTCGACGCGAGCGATGGTTGGAAGTACTTGTCGCCTTCGGCCGGCGCGATGCCTTCGCTGATCCGTGGATCGCTCGCTTGGAACGCCACCATCACGGCCACGAAACAGCCGATCGCCACCGCCACGCGACGTCCGATGTGCCACTTGATCCTCGGGCCGACCAGACGATGCAACCAGTACAGCCAAATGGCGATCAGCGGGGTCAGTAAATGCGCCCAATAGATGACGCTTCGGACCGAAGGGTTGACGATGTTGAGCGAGCCGATCCGCGTCAGCAAGACGCCGCTGATCAGTATGACGAGCGCGACCGCCAGCAGCGCATAACCGATCTTGACCGCGCGGCGATTGCGTCGATCCTTTGCACGCCACATGTGCGCGAATCCAAAAATCACCACCGGCAAAATCAGCAACAGACCGAGCCCGAGATGGCCCAGGAACATCAGCTGATAAAAATGCGACTCGTAGACCTGGCCGGTGAAAACCTGCAGCCACGTGACGCCGGTCAAGTACAGCCCGTTGGCCGCCAGCACACCGAACAGCGTCAACACGACGTACAGCATGACCCGCAAGCGAGGCGTGATGACGCGCCGAGGTTTCTTGGGGGTGGCGAGAGATGCGGTCATGGGGAAAACGGCGGGAGGTTGTTGCGGAGAATCTGATTCGCTCCACCCACTACGACGCAGCCAAACCACTTTCGGTTTGGTCCGTCCGCTCCCGATGCGACGTTTTTCCGCGGCTGATTGCTGCTAACCGGCATCGACGGTGGTCAAAAACGGTTTGTCGCTCGGCTGACCACGATTCCAAAACGCTCGGAACGACTGGCGGCGGCGCAGCGAATCCGCGTTCTTGCGTTCGACCGAGTCAAATTGATCGGCCGACTCCGCCGTCGGGGGGTAACCTCGCATGTCCCGAATCGGCAACGGTCCGATGGACTGCCCGGTCAGGGTGTTCAGGTCAGCGTCCTTGTCCCAGCCCACACAGTGCAAGATGAAATCGCGTTTCCAGCCTTCTGGCAGCCCTCGCTCGGGGGCGCGAAACCGCATCCGAATTTCATCGCCGCCGCTGATCACGACCATCGAGTCATCCCACTCGCGTAGTCGTTCGGTGCAGTCGCCGAATTGGGTCACTGTTCCGCGTAGCGGCGGCCATTTGGGTTGCGAATCGGCTTGCCCGTAGTCGTAGGTTTCCGGACGGGTGGAGTCCGCGTGGATGCGTTTGGAGAATCCATGGAAAGCGACTTCGGCGCCGATCAATGGCATCGGCTGGGTCCTGCTCGACGCCGGATCGTTCTGGATCGCCAGCGAGGCTGTGTCCCAATAGATTTGCGCGCTGGTTCGCACGCGAAGGCGTGGATCGTCCGGCTGCAGGTGCTCGGAAACGTCGACGACAATCGTCTTGGTCTTACCGCCGGGAAAACCCATGAACTCGATGGCGTTTCGCCAACCCGATTCGGCCGACGCATCGGGCACCCACACCGACGGGAACTCGATCGCCGGCAGTTCGGGGTTTTGATCGATTTGAATGTTCAACGACGTGTCGGTCGGCAAGATCCAACCGCGGAGCACGAGATAGACCGCCTTCTGGTCGCCGCCATTGAGCTGTTGCTTGACCGCGTCGCCGAAATCCAAATCGATCCAGTGCGGCGGGCAAAGTCCCTGTCGAATCCGTCGGTCGAAGCCTTGGACGTAGCGTTCATCGGCCGAGGTTAACAATTCGGTCACGTCGTTTGCGCGGGTGTCCGAGGCGACGGCGACCGGATACAACTCGTTTTCATCAAAGGCAAAAATGGTCGGTGTCGCGACGCCGGGTGGGCCGACTTTTTCGTTGGAATAGATCGCGACGTCGGCGGGATGGTCGACGGCGGTCAATTCAATCTTGTCGACGTAGGCGACTTCCCATAGTTCTTCAGTCAATCGAAACTCGTAGTCGCCGTTTTTGTTTTGACGCACCAGGTCGCCGTCAATTTTCAGATACTCCCACGGTCGATCCGGCTGGACGACACCGGCGGCGACTTGCAGCCCCAGCGGAGCCGCCCACAAACAATCGGTGACGAACGCAAACCGCTCTCCGTCCCAGCTGTACAGGTAGGGGCACGATCCCTTCAGCGTTTGCTCTTCTTCGATGATCGAGTCGACCTTGGGGTTGCGGATCGTTTGCGTCAATCCATTGGGCATGATGACACGGATGGTGTCGGCCGAGTCGAATCCGTCCATGCCGAAATGCGTCGCCGGTCCGCGGACGATCCGGCTTCGATAATGCGGCCCGAATCGCAGCTCCAGAACCGATCCGATGGCGTAGTGGTTCACACGTCCGCTCGCTGCGGCATTGTCGGCGATGCCTTTGAAGCGAACCGAGATCTGGTGCGCGTCGCCGGCGGACTGGTTGATGCCGATTCGGACGTCATCGCCGCTGAGCGACACCAGGTCGATGCGGCCATCGCTGTTGAAGTCGGCTGCGGCGGCGGCTGTCGGGTTCTCGGGAAGGTCGGTGCCCGTGTTGACGACATCGATTCCCCACGGGCCGAGTTTCAGCGTTTGCGACGTCTTGGGAGATTCCGCAGCGCCGATCAATTCGAGGTAGGAATCGTTGTCAAAGTCAGCCAAGGCCGGCCGCGATTGAAAGCCTGGCCCCGTTTCGACACGGTCGACGGTCCAGACGCCGATGTCGGCTGAGTTTCCGAAAGCGACCATCGATTGTTGGCTGGACGTCGCAATGACATCCCAGCCGACGTTGGCGTCCACGTCTTCGACCACGATGCTCAGCGAGCGATCGTCTTCGGCGACCGGCAGCGCCGGCACGTCGTCCAGGGTTCGGAAGCGGAATTGCAGGTGCAACAGGTTTTCCAAGATGCTGACACGTCCCGACTGATGGATGGCCAGGATGTCCAGGTCGATGTCGCGGTCCAGGTCGGCAATCGTCATGTCGGCGATCGGATCGTCGGCGTCTACGGTGCTGGTTCCGATGGGGGCTTCGAAAAAGGTTCGGTTGCCGCGATTGATCCAGACACGGATCTGGCCGGCTGCCGGTGCGACGATCAAATCCAAGTCGCCGTCGCCTTCCAAGTCGCCGGTCGTCACGGCCGAAATCGCCGGCAGATCTTCCAGCCCGGTCGTCTTTTCGACCAACGTCAATCGCTGGTCGGCGGGGGTTTCGCTGCGGGTATCGATTTGAACCAGACGCAAACCGAACGGGCCGTACGCGACCAAGGCGGGCAACGTGTCGTGGCGTGCCTTGGTTGAATAGTCACGTTCGGTTTGATCGTCGGCAACCGGTTCGCTGCGTTTGATGCGATCGGAATCGCTGCTGTCGACCATGAATAAATCCGCGGCCACCAAACCGCTCGGTGTGACGCCGAGATCGAGTTCGGCGATCGCTTCCCAGGCGTCACCTTGTTGTGTCAGTAATCTCAGTTTTCCGTCGCTGGTGACGGCGGCCAGATCCATTTTGAAATCCAGATCGGCGTCCAGCGGCAATACCCGAGCGGCGTCACCGGCGGACGAAAACTCAAATGAGATCGCGGTCTCGTCACCGGCGATCGGTTTGGCGGTGGCGATTTCGGTGCTCAACTGACGGACGGTGTCGAAGTTCAATCGGTCCAACGGGTGGGGCGACGTTCGGCGCCGATCGGTGCGGACAATCTCCAACGGATTCAAGACGTTCGACCACAAAACCGAGGACTGGTCGGCTTTGGCCCAGTCCCCCTTCTCGATCGCCTCTTTGATTTGGTTGACTAGGTCTTCGGGCGTGAGTCCGATCGGTTTGGTGTACGCGGCCAGGGTCGGTTCGACGGCTTGGGCCAGCCGCCAGGTGCGATCGACCAGTTCGGCTGCGGACGGATCTTGGTTGTCGATCGCCAAACGCAGTGCCCGCAGCGCCAGGAACAGATTGTCATCGTTTTCGTCAGAAAGTCGTCGCAGCGACTCAGCGGCCGGTTTTAAAACGGAATCCGGGAGCCCATCGACGGGGTCGGACATTTTTTCCAGCAGGTCGATCAGCGGACCGCCCAAGATGACTGCCCTGGGGTCTTCGCCCATCGGTCCATCGATGGCTTGGGTCAGACGCGTGAACAGATCGCGGCGCAACGATTTGCCGATCGTCGTCCCCAGCAGTGCCGCCTCGTGTGCGTCGATGCGGCTGTTCAGCCACCGTTTGGTGATCTCATCACCGGAATTTTTTTGATAATCTTCGATCGCCTTTCGCGCCGCTTCGATCGCGTCGGGAAGCCGCGCGCGGGCCGCCTGCTTTTCCTCGCTGGATTTGACCGAGTCGGTCGCCGCGGCGGTCAGCATGTCGACCGCCAGCACGGCGTTGAGGGCCCGGTTGAGTGCCACCGAGGGGTCGTCGGAAAACTGATTTCGCAGCCCCGACCAGAGCTGTTCGGCTTGCTCGGGTTCCATGTTTTCCGTCGCCGCGAGCGCCTGGTTGATTTTTACCAGATTCGCCTCCGATTCACTGTTGAGCGGTGGCGTGGTACCGTTTCCGTTTCCGCCAGGGTCTCGAGTGCAGCTGCAACCGGCAAACGTCAACGTGATGGATGTTGCGACCGCGGCGAAGGCGAAGGTCAACCGCCGATGCAGGTTTGGGCGGTTCGTCGGGGGTGCGTTCACGATGTATGCCATCCGTTGGGACCATTCATTAAAAAGGTTTGACATATGAAAGTAGCAAAATTCTTTGATGCTTCCGACACGATTCGCGTCGGACTGGTCCGCGAAAACGAATTATTTCCGTTGGTGATGACCGATGAAATCGCAACCCTTTCGGATCTGATCGCCCATTCCACGCCAATTGCCGCTGCCGAATCCCTGCAAACCGAAGCCGCGATCCAGATCGATGAGCAACTGCGATGGCTGCCCCCAATCGACCAACAGGAAGTCTGGGCGGCCGGCGTCACCTACAAGCGTTCGCAAACGGCACGGATGGAGGAGTCCGAAGCCGCGGCGTCGTGCTACGACCGCGTCTACAACGCCGATCGGCCCGAATTGTTTTTCAAGGCGACTCCCCACCGTGTGTCCGGGTATGGGCAACCGTTGCGGATTCGATCCGATGCCAGTTGGAACGTGCCCGAACCCGAAATCACGCTGGTGATCAGCCCCCAGATGCGGATCGTGGGATTGACGGTGGGCAATGACATGAGTTCGCGCGACATCGAAGGCGAAAACCCGCTCTATCTGCCGCAAGCGAAGTGTTATGACCAGTGTGCCGGGCTGGGGCCATGGATCACCTTGTTCGACGCCTTGCCGGCGGCGGATTCGATCGGCGTCGACTTGCAGATCGTCCGCGACGGCCAAACGGTGTTCGATCAACAAACCAGCGGCGGCCAGATGGCACGAACGTTCGAAAACCTGGTCGACTGGCTCGCCAGAGACAATTCGTTTCCCGCCGGTGCGTTTCTGATGACCGGGACGGGGATCGTCCCCACCAGCGATTTCACACTGCTGCCCGGCGACATCGTCAATATCACGATCGACGGCGTCGGCACGCTTAGTAATCCGATCATTCAGGGGTAGGCAGTTGTTCGTGCCCATCGGCTGATCGCCTGTCCCATTCAACACTAAACCCAGGAGCCTCAACATGACCGCCAAAGTACTCCTCGCCGGAACCTGGCGTGACGCCGATTCGGTCGGCACGTTCCAAGCGACCAACCCGAACACCAACGAAAAGCTGCCCACCGAGTTTCCGATCAGCTCGTGGGCCGATTGCGATGCCGCGCTGGATGCCGCCGCCGAAGCGGCTCGCGAAATGCGAACGCTGCCCGCGGCGAAGATCGCGGAGTTTTTGGATCTGTACGCCGACAAGATCGACGCGGCCAAAGACAGTCTGGTCGAGGCGGCACACGCCGAAACCGGTTTGGCCAAGTCGCCGCGACTGGCCGATGGAGAATTGCCACGAACCAGTGGCCAACTTCGTTCCGCCGCAGAATCTTGTCGCAGCGGCGATTGGGCGATGGCGACGATCGACACCGCCGCCGGGATTCGATCCTGCTACGAGCCGCTCGGACCGGTCTGTGTGTTCGGTCCCAATAACTTCCCCTTTGCCTTTGGGTCGGTTTCCGGCGGAGACTTTGCCGCGGCGATTGCGGCCGGTAATCCCGTCATCGGCAAAGCCAACAGTTCTCACCCCGAAACGACGCGACTGTTTGCAGAACTGGCATTGGAAGCCGCAAACGAAACCGGCATGCCCGCTGCCACCGTCCAGTTGATCTATCGCACCGGACACGCCGACGGCGAACGATTGGTCGCCGATCCACGCGTCGGTGCGACCGGGTACACCGGCAGCCGATCGGCCGGATTGAAACTCAAGGCGGCCGCCGACGCGGCCGGCAAACCGATCTATTTGGAACTTTCCAGCGTCAACCCGGTCGTGCTCTTGCCGGGCGCCCTGGCCGCCCGCGGTGATGAGATTGTCGACGAGTTTTGCGGCAGCGCGTTGATGGGATCCGGACAGTTTTGCACCAATCCCGGCGTGGTGTTGGCGATCGCCGGTGAGGGCACCGAGAAATTCATCGCCGCGGTCAAAGAACGCTTTGCCGGATCGCCCGCGGGAACATTGTTGTCACCCGCCGTTGCCGGAAGCTTGAAAGACAGCATCGAGAAACTTTGCGGGTTTGGCGCGGAGTTGTTGGTCGGCGGCGGCGAGGTCGAAGCCGGCCGATGTGCGCTGGCCAACACGTTGATGACCGCGACCGGAAAACAGTTTCTGGACGACCCGGAAGGATTCCAGACCGAAGCGTTCGGCAATGCATCGTTGGTCGTGGTCACGAAGGATCTCGATGAACTTTGCAGCGTCCTGGCCAATTTGGAAGGCAATTTGACCGGCTGCGTTTACAGCGATCCGGCCGGCAGCGACGATGCGTCGTACGATCAGGTGGCGTTCGAATTGACGCCGAAGGTCGGGCGGGTGCTCAACGACAAAATGCCGACCGGCGTCGCCGTCTCGGCCGCGATGAATCACGGCGGACCTTATCCGGCGACCGGGCACCCGGGTTTCACCGCCGTCGGCGTTCCCGGATCGTTGCTGCGGTTCGGGAAATTGACCAGCTATGACAACGTCCGGCCTGAACGATTGCCGGCGTTGTTGGCCGACAAGAACCCGACCGGCCAAACCCCACGCCGCATCGACGGCGCGTGGACGACGGCGGATGTGTCGTGATGGTGGCGCTCGGGTGCGATAGGTTGTGGATGCCAACGAGCCTGTCCGTCCGTTTCGCTGCGAAGCAGCAAGACGGACGCGAGCCCTGCCGCTCACAAGCATCACTCCGTTAGGTGTCAAAGGAGAGCGGCAGCGAACCGAGTCTCCCGGAGGGATGCCAGCGAGTAGCCGGAGGTCAGCGCAGCGCTTAGGTTTGACCACATCTTTTTGTTTGCCGGCGGATGTGTCGAGTTGGCGCGGCTGTGAAACCAATTGTTGATCTTTGTAAATG
>WCIL01000042.1:0-78326 GCA_033042175.1 Phycisphaera sp. RhM | reverse complement strand
AGCTCGGAGGGAGCAATCTAACGCAAGTGGTCATAGCCACAGCGACCGGTGAACGCTCCTCACGAACAACCCAGACCGATATTTGACGTCATTCGGCCTGGTGTTTTCAACATACGAGCGACCGGCGCGAGGTGGAATCATGCGCATCACGCGCCACTGGCTAACGCCACGTGCTGGAGTGCGTTCGCGGGTTTATTTCAGCGAGCGCGCGTGAGCGACCGTCGCGAAGTGGAATCATGCGCATCACGCGCCACTGGCTGACGCCGCGTGCTGGTGGACCACGTGCTGGGGTGCGGCGTTTGGCCGGGTTTCGTTCGATCCCGGATTGGCTGACAATGGCGTGGTCACTTTCCCCAAACAGGACCACTTCCAGCCATGACTCAGACCCGTCACTCCGCAGGGCCGAAAAGCGTCGCCGCGTTCGAACAAGCTTGCAAACTCATGCCCGGTGGTGTGAACAGCCCCGCGCGTGCGTTCGGCGCCGTCGGCGGGACGCCGCTGTTCATCGATCATGCCGATGGGCCGTATTTGTTCGACATCGATGGGAACCGCTACATCGATTACATCGGATCCTGGGGCCCGATGATCTTGGGACACCGATCGCCTCCGGTCATCGAGGCGATCGAGAAAGCGATCGCCAAGGGCACCAGCTATGGCGCCCCGACCGAAGCCGAGTCGCGTCTGGCGCAGCAGATCATCGACGCGGTGCCGAGCATCGACAAGGTCCGCCTGGTCAACAGCGGAACCGAAGCGACGATGAGCGCGATCCGCGTCGCGCGCGGCGCCACGGGCCGACACAAGGTGATCAAGTTTTCCGGCAACTACCACGGTCACGTCGACAGTCTGTTGGTCGCCGCGGGCAGCGCCGCAGCAACGCTCGGTGTGCCTGACTCACCGGGCGTCACGCCGGGTGCCGGCCAGGATACGTTGGTCCTGCAGTACAACGATTGCGATGCGGTCAAGAACGCGTTCGCAGCGCACCCTGGTGAGATCGCGGCGGTGATTCTGGAACCGGTCGTCGGCAACATGGGGTGCGTCCCGCCGACGATGGAGTTCCTGGAAACGCTGCGCGCCGAGACCCTGTCGGATCAATCGATTCTGATCTTCGATGAAGTGATGACCGGTTTTCGCTTGGCCTACGGGGGCGCCCAAGAACGGTTCGGCGTCGTGCCGGATATGACGACGCTTGGCAAGGTGGTCGGCGGCGGCATGCCGTTGGGGGCCTACGGCGGTCGGGCGGACATCATGGACAACGTGCTCCCGGCGGGCAAGGTCTTTCAGGCGGGGACGCTGAGCGGAAACCCGGTGGCCGTCGCCGCGGGCAGCGCCACGCTGCAGCAATTGGTCGAAGATCCGCCCTACGAACAACTCGATGCGATGGGCGATCGCTTGGCCAGTGGTTTGCATGCAGCGGCAACCAAACACGGCATCCCCCACCAAGTCCAACATGTCGGCAGCATGTTGACGCTGTTCTTCAACGCGCGTCCGGTGACGAATTGGCCCGAAGCCGATCGCAGTGACCGAGACGCATTCGGTCGATACTTTTGGGGGTTGATCGAAAAAGGCGTCTACATGCCGTGCAGCCAATTCGAAGCGTTGTTCTTCAGCAACCGACACACCGAAGCGATGATCGACGAGACGATCGACGCGGCCGATCAGGTGATGGCGGGGTTGTAGGGGAGCGACGCGGAAGGAGTATCACATTAGCGGGACGCGTTAGCGAGTGGCGTGTGGATGCGTTATCGTATCGGAGAACGTGTGACTGGCTGACGTCAGATGTTGGTGTTGGACTCCGAATCCCTTACGGAACCATGGCCCACTCCGATTCGCTTGGATTCTCAATCATTTGGACAACCTATGGAACTTGGTTGCCAGGCGATCAGCGTGGATGGACACGCTTCGGCGCGGGCAAGCAACCTGCCAACCCATTGCTGGAGCGTTGGTGCCGTGTCGAAATGAAGGAGTCGCCGCTTGTTCTGAGCGTCTATGAGCGAGGGCTCGTCAATCGAACGATTAAGGAAGTCTGTCGACACCGCGGTTGGGAGTGTCAGATCGCGAACGCCCGGACAAATCATGTCCATCTCGTTGTCTCGGCCGCAGGGACTTCGGGACGTCAGGTGCGTGATTCCATGAAGGCTTGGTGCACGCGTCGCTTAAAAGAACGTCAGGATGTGCTGCTGAAGCATCTGTATTCCGAACAACTCTGGTTTGATCGGGTGCGAGATCATTGGTGGGCCGAGGGAGGCTATGCGAGACCTCTCTTTACCCAAGCCGATCTGGAAGCGGCGATTGTCTATGCCGGCGAAGCGCAGGATCGTGGCGGTTCGAAGGGGAATCGTCAGAAGCCAGGAGTAGACTATTTGAGAGAGAGGGCGTGCATTTGGGGTGTGCGGGTTGGGACACGCGCCACTGGCTGACGCCGCGTGCTGGGATGCCACTGGCTGACGCCGCGTGCTGGGATGCCACTGGCTGACGCCGCGTGCTGGGGTGATGCCAGCGGGATGCGTTAGCGAGCGGCGCGCGGGGAAAGCAGGGGGGCATGCGCCACTGGCTGACGCCGCGTGCTGGGGTGATGCCAGCGGGATGCGTTAGCGAGCGGCGCGCGGGGAAAGCAGGGGGGCATGTGCCACTGGCTGACGCCGCGTGTTGGGGTGATGCCAGCGGGATGCGTTAGCGAGCGGCGCGCGGGGAAAGCAGGGGGGCATGTGCCACTGGCTGACGCCGCGTGCTGGGGTGCCACTGGCTGACGCCGCGTGCTGGGGTGCCACTGGCTGACGCCTCGTGCTGGGGTGCCACTGGCTGACGCCGCGTGCTGGGGTGCCACTGGCTGACGCCGCGTGCTCGGGTGCCACTGGCTGACGCCGCGTGCTGGGGTGTGGGGCGCTTACTACGGCACGTTTTCGGGTTTGGCGATCGGCAGGGTGACGACGGCGGAGGTGCCTTGGCCGGGGGCGGAACGGAAATTGAGTGAGCCGCCTAACTGGGAGACGACGTTACGGGTCAGGTACAGGCCCAAACCGATGCCGCGTCCCGGTTCTTTGGTGGTGAAAAACGGGTCGCCGACGCGGCCCAGGATTTCGTCGCTCATCCCTTGCCCCTGGTCGGTCACGATGAATTCCACGTGGCGTTGATCGAGCCTCGATTCGACTCGCACCCGGCCATCGATCCCGCTGGCATCGAGCCCGTTGTGGATCAGATTGCGAATCGCTTGAGCGACCGCTTCTTCGGGCATCCAAAGCGTTTTGTTTTCGACGTCTTCGGTGCCATCGACCACGTCGACGCGGTGCGGATCGCGAACGCCTTCCAGTGTTGCATCGATCAGCTCGCCGACGGTGGTCCGAAACCATTCCTGCGCCATCGAGTCTCCGGCGGCACCCCGCATCCGTTGCAAGATATGGCGACATAGATCGAGTTGATGGTCGATCAGTTTCAGGTCCTCGTCGACGGTCGCCGGTTTCTCAACGCCTTCAAGGTGCCGTGACAGCTCACGCGCCACGACATCGATCGTCGAAAGCGGCGTCGCCAACTCGTGGGCCGCCCCGGCGGCGAGCGTCGTCAACGATTCCAGCTTGCGATCGGCAGCCTGAGCCAATTGGTTTTCCCGCAACTGTTTTTCTCTCGCCCGTAACAATCCGCTCGTCCGCGTCACAAAGTAGGTGACGACCGAGGCACAGGTCGTGAACGCCAACATCAACCCGAGTGTTCGAAGATCAAATCCGTCCGAGGCCGTTTCCATCCCCAGTTCCTTGACCGGAATGCTGTATCGCAGAATCAATGCGTAGCCGATCGTTGCGACCAGGGTCAAAGACCAAGCCGCCTTGGGCCAGATCATCACGCCGCCGACCGCCAAGTTGACGAAGTAGAAAAAACTAAAGGGGTTCGCCGCGCCGCCGCTGAAGTACAACATCGCGGTCAGTGTCGCGAGGTCCAGCAACATCAATCCCAACGCGACTTTCTGCACCCGCGGAGACCCGTCCTGTTCCAACGCCGCAAGCTCGAGATCGGAACCCCATCGCGGGGCGGGGCGGGACGCAGCATCCGACGATTCATCGCGCCGGCGTGGGCCTGTCACCTCTTTGTTGGCCAAATCCCGAGCAAGGTTTTGGGGGCCGTCGTAGCGGCGCAGCCAAATGCCGTAGATCACGTTGGTGACCGCCGTCAAACCGACCAGCGACAAGAGTGGAACATAGGGCAGTTGGACGCCGATGCCCCAACCGGCAAACAGGATCGTGACCAATTGGCCGGCGACGGCAAACGATCGCAGGTGCAGTAGCCACGCCGAGGAGCCCAGTCGCGCGGCGGGAATCAGCGGAATGGCGAGTCGGGAAGGGGACTGATTCACGTCAGTGGTCGATGGCGGTTTCGTCGGCCGAGCGATTGTGTTGTTCGCGGAGCTGATGCATCGTTTCGACGATCGCTTTGGCTTGCAGATGGATCGCCGTTTTTCCGTCACCGCGGTTCATCGCCGCCATGCCGTCGTGTTGAAACTGATCGATCTGTGTCCAGTCCATCATCCAGTTCTTCAGCTTGGCCGCTTCGCGCAGTTCGTCGACGGTTTTACCGAGTCGATCGAACAACGTCTGGTCGGGCTTGGAGACATAACGTCGATAGGGTGCGTTCCCGCCATAAGCTTTCGGGATGCCGCCTCGTTTACTATTTCCGGTGGCATTGCGTCGACGCGTCTGTTTTTTCAGATTGGAATAGAAGGTGGCGGCAATCACCCCGGATACCAGGGCACCGAACAGCGTGGCGATCATCGCCCCGTCGTTCAAACGCAGGAACAGGAAAACGACTGAAAGGATCGCCAGCAAGATCGCGATGACCAGCGAAATCACCATTCCGCGTTTCATCGAAGCGTCTTCGGATGGCATTTTGGGCAGCGGTTGCTTGTCGTCGATCAGCGGACCTTCGGTGACCGTCGCGACGACGATGGTCGTGTTGTCTGGACCGCCTCGCAGGTTGGCCAAATCGACTAGCACTTCGACCGCTAACGTTTCCGGCAAGCAGTCCAGCAAGGTCGCGATCTCGACGTCATCGACTTGTCCGGACAAGCCATCGCTGCAGAGCAAGAACTTGTCCCCCAACTCCAATTCGAAGGGGCCTTCGACATCGATTTGCACATCCGAGTTGGGTCCCAGCGAACGCGTGATCACGTTCTTGGGCAACGCTTGGCCAAGGGCGCTGTCGGGATGCACCTGACCGCTCGCCTGGACTTCCCAGACCAACGAGTGATCGAAGGTCATTTGTTCAAACACACCGCGTCGCAATCGGTACACGCGGGAATCGCCGACATGGGCGATCACGCCGCCGACCGGCAGCAGTGCCAAGGTGCTGGCGGTCGTCCCCATGTTGTGGAACTCGGGGTTCTGTTGTCCGCGCTGATAGATTTCCGCGTTGGCTTCGCTGACTGCGACATGCAACGAATCTTTTGCGTCAGCCACCGCGGTGCGAAAGTAGTTCATCGCGATCAATTCGGCCGCCATGCTGCTGGCCAACTCGCCGGCCGCATGGGCTCCCATCCCGTCGGCCACGATAAACAAATGCCCACGGCTTTCGAATCGCTCACGCGACTGTGCGGGGATGACCGAGTGCGAGTCTTGGTTATTGGTTCGGCGCATGCCGACGTCGGTGCGAGAGGCACAGACGACTCCAGGGTTCCAAGATTCCGACACCGATCGATTTTCCAGCTGTGGCGTTTAAATGCGGATGGGCTTCGCTGCGACCCGTGCCGGCCGCAACACCTTATTGTATTTCGATTTGACCGCTGTACCTAGTCACCTGTACCTAGTCACCCGCTAATCCCCGTGTCGCCTGGTTCAGTTGTGGCGAGCTGCAAAGCGGGCGCGTTGCGGGTGTGCACGATCATTTCCAGTCGACGGAATTCCCCCATGATCCGCTGAACACATGTTGGGAAAGTGGATTGCGTTTTCGAGCCGAGGCCTCGCGTTGGGCCAGCGAGCGTTCGGCTTCATCGCTCGGTTGGGATGTCTTGGGATAGCCGATCGCGATCGCAGTGGCCGGTTCGAATTCTGCCGGAATCTGGTACTCGGTACGGATCTGGCTGAGATTGACGCCGGCCATCTGATGGACTTGCAATCCGATCGCGGCGGCTTGAAGGGCCAGGTGTGCGGCGGCCTGGCCGAGGTCGTGCAAGGCGACGCGGTTGGGGTTTTCGTTGCGCGCGAACGTTTTTCGATAGGCCGTCAGCACCAACGCGCCAGCGGCCGACGCCCACGATTGGTTCGCCTCCATCAGGCAACCGAGCATCTTTTCAAACCCGTCGCTGTCCTCGCGTGTGGCGACAATCCAGCGCCAGGGTTGCTCGTTAAAACTGCTCGCGGCCCAGCCGGCGGCTTCAAAACACTGTGCCAGTTTGTCTTGCTCGACGGGGCGGGGTTCGAACCGGTAAGGGCTCCAGCGCTGATCGATCGGGGAAACGAGTTCCCGCAGCGTGGGATTGGGCGTCATGGGAAACAGAGAATGAGTGCGGGACGGGAAAGAGGCCTGGATACCCCGTTGGATGTGCCGGCGAGGCGATGCCAGGGATCGCATTGTGCTTATCAGCGAATACCCTCGCCGGCGGGCACGGCTTTCACAGCATACCGATTTTATCCGGGCCAGGGTCGTCCGCCGCCGCAAAAATCAGCCTCGTCGCCGCGAAAGCGACAAAAGTCCGCGCTCGTGACGATTGGGAAAACCTGCCATCTCACGACGCAGGACCGCCAGCGGGTTTTCGTCGGTCTGCATCGCCGATCGCATGCAACAGCCCACCATTTCTTGGCTGATGCCGTCCAGCTGCAACCCTTGCCCGAACGTGACCAGCGTTTCGCCTTCGGCCAAATGAAACGTCGACTCGTAACACTCGACGTCGATCGCGGCCGCCAGCGGGCGCCCACCGGTTTGTGTCAGCGGTCGATACCCGTACTTGCCGGCGATCAGCCCCGACATCTCTCCGGCCGACGCGACTTCGCCTTCACCGGTCTCGGGATTGATCCGCGCGTACAACAGTGAAACCAGCTGATCGGCGGTATTGGTTTCCCACAGCGTGTCGCCGATGCGTTGCAACATTTGTTGGGGCGTGTGTTGATAGCCGCTGTGTGCCGTCAGCGCCGCTCGCGCGGTCGCGGCGATCATCGCACCGCCGGCGCGACGGTCGAGCGTTTCGGCCATCGCCAAGATCAACGACCCATCGGGCAGGACGTCCCACATGTGCCATCCGGTCGACCAGTCGTGTGGCGATTCGATCATCCCGTCGACCAACCAGCCCGGCGCCAATACGTTGCCGATCGGCAGTGACGAATATTGCCAGGCGGCGATGTCGGCAATCGCTTCGACCGCGTGACGGCTTCGCTCTTCGCGGCGGACCGTTGCCGCCGAAGAAAGCTCGAGCGTGATTTGCGAGGATGCCATCTGCGCGATCGCCGAAAAGGACGCATCCAGCTGGCGCGGTTCGTTGGCGAACAGCCAGAGCGTGCCGATCGGCAAGTCGCCTTTGTAGATCGCCGTACACACCGCCGCGCCGAAGGGTTCCGGCGGCGTCCACGTTTCTGCGGCGATGCCATGCAGGTCTTCCATCAAGACCGCGTCTTGGACCATCGCTTCCAAATCGGCACGGCTGCCACGCAACATCCGCGGCTCGCTGCTCAATCGTTCCGACGGCAAACCGACCACCGCGCGGGTCTTCAAGTATTGGGTCTCGTCATCGAGCATGTAGATCGCTGCGGCGTCAAACCCCATGGCTTGGATCGCCCGTTGAAGCGTCAGATGAACGGCTTCGCATGCGGCTTCGCTGCGTTTGGGTGAAAACTGGACCGTCGCCTGACTCGCCAGTTCGATCTCTTGGCGGCGGACCAGCGATTCCAACTCCTCGATTTCCTTGGACATCGCGCGGGCCACGCTGGCCAGTTCGGTCGCGTTTTCCTTGACGACCGGCGGCTGGGACTGGGCCGGGTCATCGGCCATCACGTCCATCTGCACCGCCGGCAACACTTCGACGTTGTCGTTCTTGTGCCGGTGATCGATCCGCCATCCGGTCGCGGCAGAAAACGCGCTCCAAAACTGGTCGCTCGAAGAGTGCCCATGGCGAGTCGCAGCGTTTGCGTCGTCGCCCAGGTGAAGTCGAAGATAAGACGGAACAGGTGTGGTCACGAGAAACTACTCTGGCAAAAGGAATGCGTAAGACGAATGAAGTCGCTCGGAATCCCGAGTCGAATGCTGCCTGGCGATCCTTGCCGTAAGGGTCGGATCGTCATCGGTAGCAATCGCGCTGAACGGATTTGCCAGCAAAGTTTCCGGAGTCTGCCAAGGTGCCGCGCCTGGCCGGAATGATCGATAGGAACGTCGCAAAGGGTGCTCAGAGCGAAATCCAGCACAGAACGATTCACCTGGCCGAATTTAGGGTCAGGGCGAGTGCGATCGCTCGGCGCGCGGCCAGGACGGCCACTTCGACGCGACCACTGCACTTCGACCGACCGGCCCAACGTGTGGCCACCGTCGCGGGCCGGGAAAGCACGCCGACAATCGACTCAACGGGAAAAGGACGTCCCCATGACTCAACTCAATTGGAACTGTGTTTCGACCTCGCTCCGATCACGTGACATCCGGTCACGTGGCGTCGCAGTGCTGGCCCTGTTGACGGTCGCGCTGACAAGCGTCGCCACCGCGCATCACCCCGATCGCGAATCGCGACCGGTTCGGCAACGCGTCGATCTGATCGGCCCGATGGGCAATCGGCTCCCTCCAAGCTATCGCCGTGTGTACAACCGCCCGACGTACTGGGGAGGAAAGATCGCGTATCTGATCGCCCCGACCAGCCAGGAAGCGATGGCGTGGCACCGCGCCGAACATGCCGGCGCTTATGAAGCGCCCAAGAAGCACATGCGGCTGGAGCAGCATTATTTCTATCCCAAGCCGTACCACGCGTTGACCGTCGGCCCGCGGCGATCGACCGATCCGTCGGCGATGAAGGCCCCCGAGTCGATCCCAGAAATGCTGGAGACCGAGCCGCTGCCCCCGAGCGTCGACCCGCTGCCAGAGCCTGCGGGGGATCCGCAATTGGAATTGCCTGAGATTGAGCCCAACGAGGACGTGGGTTCCGCGTCCGACGCCGGCGACTTTTCCTTTTGGGATGTTCATGTTTCCAACGTCCAGCCAACTCCTTCCGGTGTGACCTTTGCTGAGCTGGTCAGTGAATCGGGGAAGTAGAACGGTGACGTGAAACACGAAAGGAGCGCGACAGCGAGCCGAGCATCCCGGAGGGATGCCAGCAAGTGGCCGGAGGTCAGCGCAGCGCCACCTCCGGGAAGCGGCTCCCAAAATCCCCTCGACCCCGGCGGGGTCGCAGCGAGTCAAGCTGCTGGCCGCGGCCGAGGGGTCCCACGCGCGATTTGCTTCGACACCCTCCGGGGTCGCGTCAGGCGGGGGACCGGAGATCCGGAGGTGTCGCTTCGCTCACCTCCGGCTACTGGCTTTGACCCCGTTCGGGGTCAGGCCGCGTACTTGGGCGCTGGATCCGGAGGTGTCGCTTCGCTCACCTCCGGCTACTGGCTTTGACCCCGTTCGGGGTAAAGTTCGCTGACGAACCCGCTCGAAGTCCAGAATTTTCGGTAGAACCGTCAAAGTTTACCCACTCAGCCACCGATACCCACTCTTGGACAAGATCTCTCACGGTTTATGACGTAGTGAGCCGGAGCGATCTTGGTGGGGGGCTTCCGTTTGGACTGCTCGCGATTGACTTCATCCCTCGATGTGATCCTCCTTCACGATCGAAAGGTGACCGAAATCGCGGCCTAGGGAAGCTCAGGGCATGAATCGCTCGTTGTTTCGTATCGCTACGCACCTGCAACTCGTTTTGGCGATTGTATTGGCGACTGGATGTACGCCGACGCAACCGTTCTTTTTGAACGAGTCGCCGGACCTGCAACATTACCTCAATACCGCCACGTCGATCGAGTATCCGGACGTGGAGGTTGCCAGCATGCCGGAGACGACTCAGTCGTTGCCGCCGCTGACGGTGGGGAATCATAACTACGAATTCTGGAACATGACGCTGGAAGAATGCGTCACGATGGCGCTGCAAAATGCGCGGTTCCTGATGACGACCGGCGGCAACGCCGAGACGCGTCAGAACATCGCGGCGCAGTTCGTCAGCGGCTCGCCGGGGCAATTCGGCAGCGTTTACGACGTCGCACTCCAGCAAACGACGACTCAGTCGATTCCGATCACGACCGACGGCAGCGGCAACCGATTGCTGCCGCGTGGGGCCGTCCGGGCCAACCAGATCGGTGGTGTCGAGGACGCCTTGGCTGAATTCGATGCGATCGTCAGCGGGTTCATCGATTCGTCGACCACCGACCGACCGCAAAACGTCGGCGACGGCAACACGATCAACCGCCAATTTTCGGTCGGGCAGAACTCGACCCAACAGGCCGCGCTCAGCAAACGACTGGCCACCGGTGGTGTCGTGACGGCCCGTCAACAAGTCGTCTACTCGCGCAACAACACCGAACTGAGCAACATTTCGCGACTGTTCGCCAGTGACTACACCGCGATCGTCGAAGCCCAGGTCCAGCACCCGCTGCTTCGCAACCGAGGCACTTACATCAACCGCATCCCCGTCATGCTGGCCAGCATGAACGAAGACATTTCGATCGCGACGTTTGAACAACAGATCCGCAACCTGGTCCGTGACGTCGAAGTCGCCTACTGGGATCTGTACCTCAGCTATCGCGCCGTGGCCACCGCCACGATCGCCCGCGACAGTGCTCAAGCGACGGCCGAATTCACCAAACTGAACATGGACGCCGGCACCGGGACGATTCAAGAATTGTCGCAGTCGGTCGGCCAATATTGGAACTTGCAACGACGTTTGACCGCCGCACTGAACGGATCCAACCTGCCCGGCGACGATCGCTTCGGCGTCTACGGTCGCGAACGTGCCTTGCGTGAGTTGCTGGGGCTGACCGCTACCGACGGACGATTGATCCGACCGATCGACGAACCGACCCAAGCGCGTGTCGAATTTGAATGGACCGACTCGGTCGCGCAGATGCTGTACCTGAGCCCCGAGCTGCGGAGCCAAAAGTACTCGATCAAACAAGCCGAACTGGAACTGGCGTTGGCTAAGAACCAGATCCTGCCCGATGTCAATTTGTCGCTGCTGTACCGCTTCGTCGGGCTCGGTGACACGCTGGGCCCGCCCGGTGGCGACAACTCGTTCCCCGCCGTCGGCAGCAGTGCGTTGGCCGGACTGACCAGCGGCGACTACCAGGAAGGCGTGGTACGGTTGGAGTTCTCGATGCCCGTCGGACTGCGACGGGAACTGGCCCGGATCCGTCAAACCCAACTGACGCTCCGCCAGCGACAAGCGTACCTGCAAGAATCCGAGCGATTGGCCGTCAGCCAGCTCAGCGACGCGATCGGCAAATCGGCAAGCCACTTCGCACAGCTGCAAGACGCGGCCAACGAATGGCAAGCCGCCGAGCAAGAAGTCGACGCGCGATTGCTGGAGTACCAAAAAGGACTCAGCCCGGTGAACGTGGTGCTGCAAAGTCAACAACGTCGTGCCGAGGCTCAGATCAGTTACTACCGTGCCCTGGTCGAATACAACAAATCGATCAACTACGTCGACTACCTGCGTGGCACCCTGCTGGCCAACAGCAACATCGCACTGCAGGAAGGCCCCTGGAACAGCAAGGCCTACTGTGACGCCCTGGAACGTGCCCGTGAGCGATCAGCCGGCTATCAATTGCAATACGGTGTGACGCGTCCCGGCGTGGTCCGACGAGGCCCGGTGCAAAACGCCGACGCCGTCGAAGTCATGGGCTTCAGCGATTCAACCGCCGGAGAAATCCTCTCGCCCGGCCAAGCCGGATCGATGGGACTGTTCGAACGGTCGTACAACGAAGTGGCTCCGGTCGAGGACATGCCGTTGGATCAGTTCGGATCGCCGAGCGAAATGCTGTCCCCCGAGCCGATCAATCCGCCGGTCATGCCGGTCCCGGATCCGTCGGTGACCGATCCCGAGTCGGCTGCCCCGAAGCCGAATGCACCGGCACCGAATGCCCCAACGCCTGGGCCGGCCAGCCAAAGCATCCTGGTTCCCGGACAGCCGTCCGGTCCGATCGCCCCGATCAGTTACCGGACCGAACGCGTGATCCAACGACCGGCGGCCGAATCGACCGACGCCGCGTCGGGGGCTCCGATCCCGGTGCGTCGCAAAGCGATCTCCAAATCTTCTCCTCCGGCCGTTGCCCAACCGACGCACTGACGCCTAACCCTTCCCCCCCTGCACCTGTTCACATCAATCCATCCGTAGGGCGGAGGAACCGTGTGGCCGTTCCCGAGACGCTTCGGGAGTAATGGGCGGCCATGCCAACGACTAGCTCGAGTCGCACTCACAAGGTGCCTCGGGCTTTTCGTCGTGGCAAGTGGCGTAAGCTTCCAGCTTGCGTGCTGCTCAGCTTGCTGAGGAAATTGGGGCAGCAGTGGCGTAAGCTTCTAGCTTGCGTTCTCCTCAGCTTGCTGAGGACCCGGGCTTGCCGACGACAGTCGCTGACGCTTCCTGCTGGGGTTGGGGGGCTGGGGGCAAGCTGGAAGCTTGCGGGGGTCGCAAGCTGGAAGCTTACGCCACTTTTCGCAAGCTGAAGCTTGCGGGGGTCGCAAGCTGGAAGCTTACGCCACTTGGGGCTTACGCCACTTCGTCGTAGATCAGTTCGTCGGCGATCCAGATGCGAAACCGGCGAATGCGTAGACCGCGGGTGAAGTCGATCTCCAGGCGGCCGGTACGGCGTGCCGGGTCGACCGACTCGGCAACCTGAACTCGGCCTCCTTCTTCAGGTCCAGCCAGCTGATTTGGCCCCACACCCGCTCGCCGCCGATGTCGATCGTCTGCCGGAACCACCAGCCTGAATAAACAAACTCGGTCGCGATCGGGTGCCGTATTTCGACCACCCGATAGAGGAATGCGCCGTCCAATCGACGGGAATGGTCCCCAAAGTACCCCTTCTCCAGGGGCGCGGCGGCTGTGACGGAATATGGATTAATGATCAATCTGTTCGCTTGCCCGAGGAAATCCCTCAAGCTAGTATGACTCACCCGGCTCGTCTTTTACCCAGTTTACCGCCTGTCAGAGTTCTCCGATGCGTTATTCCCCACTGACCCTCGCGCTTGCGCTGACAAGTCTGTTCCTGACAAGCTCTTTCGTGCGTGCTGACGGAGACGGACAACACCTGGTGGTCCAGCAATGGGTCGCGGCGAGCCCCGAAGGCCGGATCGATGCGGTGATTGTAGCGCCCGACGTCCCAGCGGACACCCTCCAAGCAGGCAGCGTGAAAGTTGTCCTGGTCTCGCAAGACGGTGCGATCTATCGAGCCCAACGCTCGGCGGAATCAAATGTCCAGTATTCCTTCGTCGGCGTTCCCGCCGGTGTCTACACCCTGGTGACCCGTGGCCCGAGTCTGGCCGCGTGCTATGCCATTCACGTCGTCGAAAGCCCGGACGAAGCGTTGGATCCCCATCACCATCGACTGGAAATCGGCGCCGCCCCGCTGCGGATCAACAAAGTCCGAAACGCGGTCATCCGCTACATGCCCTCGACAATCCCCTTTGTCGCGGATTTCGGCGGTGCGGACGGGCCGAAAGCCATGTCGGCGCTGCACGCCTCGGGGACGTTACGGGTCGCACAAACCGCCGGCGGGCTGCGTGGCCGAATTTATCGTGCCGGATCCACCCAAACCCAACTGACCGGTGCTGCCGAGACCAATGTGCTGCTGTACCAAAACCGCGAGCTGATCTCTCAGGCGATCACCGGTGAGGATGGCACGTTTTCGATCGATTCGCTACCCCCAGGGGCCTATTCCTTGATCGCGATCGGCCCCGATGGGATCGGCGTGGTCGGTTTTCAGCTGGTCGAAGAAGTGTTGGCACGCCGCAATTCATCCGGCGGTGACGGAAGTCGCTTGGTCACCCTGCAGGAGCCGGCGTTTCAGCCCCAATTGGAATTGCAGCTCGCCCCGAGCGGATTGGAATCGCCCGCGATTGATGAGCTGATCCAAGACGAAGTCCCGCAGCCCGAAACGATTCCGCCGGGCGAAGCCGGGCTGCCCGTTGAGCCGGGCGCCATGCAAGGCCCTCCCGGTGGCAGTGTCGCCGGAGGTGGTGGTGGCGGTGGCGGCGGAGGAGGAAGTCTCGGAGGCCGCGGCAGCTTACTGCCCGTGCTGGGATTTGCGGCTGCCGGAGCCGCCGTGGCGGCTTCGTCCTCTGACGACGATGACGCCTTTGCAGCTCCCCCGGTCACCAGCCCGATCACTCCGTAGCAGACGATCCATCGCGGCGATCGATCAAACACAGCGGCCCGCGATAGACGTTGGACTCGCGGATCCGCCAGGTGTTCCGGCGGTTGTACCGGGCGAAGCATTGAAAGAAGACCCACGGATAGCAGCGCGAACCCACGGATGAAAGGGTGCGAAAAATCCGTGGGTTCGCGCTGCCATCCGTGGGCTCACTGGTAACCTCATCGCTCCGTCAGACAGCCTGTCCCGCTTTTCCGTGACCAGCGCAGTCGTGGAGCTTCTTCGTGAAGTTTTGGGGTAGGGGAACGCCTCGAAAAATGCCGCGGGTGCGGGCCGGCACCGCGGATCTTGTAGGTTTTCATTGTGGAATGACCGCTCGCTGAACTGGATCCCTGACGAAAGCCCCTCTTGAGAGTGTTCGTGGCTTCTCTATAAGGGCTGTGAGTCGGGGTGTCCTAGCTCTCCTAAATTGCCAATTCGCCGTCAAGAGCGTTGAATTCCTTACTTGCTGCTCTTATAGTCTGATGCAGAGGTATGTTTTCCCTCTGCAACATCGCTCAATCTTGATTGGAATCTGGAAATGCAACGTTTGATCTGTTCCATCGCCACGTTAGCGCTGGTGTGTGCTTCTGGCTTTGTCTCCGCGGCGGATGTCGCCCAACAGCAATGGGTCCGCGTTTCGGAGAGCGGATCGGTCCAGGGACGCGTCATCGTCCCGCGCAGTGAAGGGATTGCGGCGGCACGGGGTGCGAAGGTCGTGTTGATCGACCAATTCGGCAAGTCGGCCGCTGCTGCAACCGAATCGGACAAGACGGGTCGGTTCACGTTGACCGACGTGAAACCGGGTGTTTACACACTGATGATTCGCGGTGACGGCACCTTCGCCTGCTGTGCGATGCACATCGTCAGCAAGGAAGTCCCGATCAGCGAGCAATTCGAAATCGCGGCCGGTGCGGTTGAGTTCAGCGTCGTGCGAAACGCGATCCTGCGTTACATGCCGACCGGCCAAGCGAGCAAGGTCGACTTCGATCCGAGCAGCAACCCGATGGCCACCGATCGTGCCTTCACCGGAGAATCTGTCCGTCTGAGCCAATACGAAGGCGGATTGCGCGGCCGGTTGACTCGTGCCGGATTCACCGACAACCCCGGCGCCCAAGCCGCCAACGTGGTCATCTACCGCGACGGCATCGAAGTCGCCCGAACATTGACCGATGCCACCGGTTACTTTCAAGTCGACGACCTGGCTCCGGGAAGTTACTCGGTCCTAGGATCTGGAAAGGACGGATTTGGATTGATGGGCATCGAGCTTGTCAATCCGTTGATGGTGCAGACCGCACAAGGGGCGACCGACGGTGACACCACGCTGGTTGCTCAAACCGAATCCGATTCGGACACCTTCATCATGCAAGTCGCTCCGGGGCCGATCACGGTCATCGAAGATCGATTGGTCTCTGAGGAAGAAGTCGATGAGGGTGTACTGCTGCTGCCCGATGGCGGATACGATCCAACCGCGATGGGTGGATCCTTCGGCGGTGGTGGCGGAGGCGGCGGCGGAGGCGGAGGTGGCATCGGTGGTGGTGGCAGTCTTCGAGGCCTCGCAGTGCTGGGCGGGATCGGAGCCGCGATTGCGATCGGCGCCAGCGACGACGATGCGATCGATACCCCGCCAGTCATCAGCCCCTCGTTGCCGAATCAGATTCAACCACCGGTTGTCGTCAATCCGTAGTCCTGGCACATCACCAACTTGCCTGAATCAGCAGTCAGCTGCCAGGACAGTTTACCGAATGATCAAAAAGCCGCGCGTGAATCACGTGCGGCTTTTTTCGTTCTCGATAAATACCGATTCAGACGGCCCTGGGATCTTTCGTCGCACTTTCCTGAAGGCAACAATAGGGTCCTTCAAGATTCACGCAGCAGAGTTCTCTGGAGCCGGTCACGTTACCGCCAGATGTAAACTCCCCCGCCTGTCCCTTCACCGCCCGCGAGACGACTAAACGAATGAGTGCCGCCCAGACTTCGATTCCCGAAGACGTCGCCAAGAGTGCTTCGGAAGCCAGAGATCGATTGAATGAACACACTCTCAAGATTGTGCATTGGCACTTTAGTGAGGAGACAGGAAGCCCGTTTTGGTTGGAAAAGAAGGCGGAACTGGGATTCGATCCCCTCACCGACATCAAGTCTTTTGACGATCTAAAGAAGTTTCCGCACTTCGAAGACGAATGGCTCCGTGGTGGCCCGATCCAACGCTGGGTCCCCAAGGGGCATGCCGGCAAACCGGTCTACGTGTTCGAAACCGGCGGCACGACGGGGGTTCCGAAAAGCCGGATGGTGATCGAAGATCACTGGAAAGACTACGAGTTGTTCAGCGATACCCTGCCGGACGAACATTTCCCGCCCGGTTCGAATTGGCTGATGCTCGGGCCCAGCGGTCCGCGGCGACTGCGGTTGGCCGTCGAGCACTTGGCTCAACATCGCGGCGGCATCTGCTTCTGCATCGACTTGGACCCCCGCTGGGTCGTCAAGCTGATCAAGAAAGGCTGGATGGAGCATCTGGAAGAGTACAAGAAGCACTGCATCGACCAAGCCGTGACGGTGCTGACCGCGGGACACGACATCAAGTGCATGTTCGCGACGCCGAAGTTGCTCGAATCGCTTGGCGAAGCCCTCGAAGACCGCGGCACCAGCCTGCAAGAAGTGGGGATCAAAGGGATCTTCTCCGGCGGCACCGAGTTCACACCGCAGTGGACGCGTTTCTGCGTCGAAGAATTGCTCGGTGGACCGGTGGAAGAAGGCGGCGTCTACATGACCCCGACCTACGGCAACACCCTGATGGGCTTGGCTTGCAGCAAACCGATCTCGGCCGCCGACGGATACAAGATCAGTTACTACGCCCCCCAGCCGCGTGCGGTAACTGAGGTCGTCAGTTTCGATGACTACAACCAGGTCGTCGGGTTCGGCGAAACCGGACGTGTGAAGCTGTACACGTTGACTGACGAGTTCTTTGTCCCCGGATTTATGGAACGCGACGAAGGAGAGCGAGAAGCGCCGTTCGACATGTACCCTTGGGACGGTGTCAGCGGCGTGCGACCGTTCCACGAGCTGGCTAGCGCCACCACCGTCGGCGTCTATTAGGCTCTGACCCTAAACTTGAATCAAAGGCAGCTGTGGTCGCTAGAACACGGAAAGCCACCGTCTGGCGACGGTAGCTACAGCGTTTGACGGTAGCGACAGCGTTTAAGGCCAGACGCGAGCGCCTGCCCGAACCCACCAATCACTCACTCGCAACATCAACGGATAGACATGATCACATTGCAACCGCTTCGCTGGGGCAAGCCCTACGAATCGATGGAAATCAAGGACGTCGTTCACTTTGACACCGGGGAACCGATTGCAAAGTTCGGCAGTGTCGGAGGCGGCATCGTCGCTCGTGACATGAAGCAGGCTCACAAGGCCCGTGCCGCACTGCTGAAACACTCGACGGCCGATCTGATCGCGATGTCGAAGAAGGCGGCCGACCTGTTTGAAAACGCGGAGCTGCCCGTCGGCGACTCGATGCAATCGGTCGACCAATTTGTGCATCAGCAATCGGCCAGTACCGGATTGCCCGAGCACATGTGTCGCTCGAACTTGAAGAAGAACAGCTTCGTTCTCAGTCACATCGACGAGATCTTGGACTGTCTGACCCGTGGACTGGATCTCGATATCCTGAGCCGGGGCTATGGCGAAGAAGGCCGCGGCGTGATCGTCAGCTACCAGGCGCAAACGCCGGTCTTGGGTGCCATCTTGCCGAACAATTCACCGGGCGTTCACACCCTGTGGCTGCCGGCGATCCCGCTGCAAATCGGGTTGGCGTTGAAACCGGGTTCGCAAGAACCGTGGACGCCGTACCGCATGGTGTCGGCGTTCATCCAAGCCGGTGTTCCCGCCGAGGCATTCGGCTTGTATCCCGGCGGGCACGACGCCGGCGGTGCGATCATGACCAAGACGCCTCGCAGCATGATTTTTGGAAGCGCCGAAACCGTCGCACAGCACGCCGGCAATCCGCGCGTGCAAGCCCACGGACCGGGATGGTCGAAGATCTTGATCGGCGACGACGTGGTCGATGACTGGGAATTGTATTTGGACGTGATGGTCGAAAGTGTGCTCAGCAACTCGGGACGCTCCTGCATCAACTGCAGCGGCATCTGGGCCAGCCGGCACACCCGCGAGATCGCCCAAGCGATCGCCGAACGGATCGGCCCAGTCGATGTGTTACCGCCGACCGACGACCAGGCCCAACTGGCTGCATTCACCGTTCCCGCCATGGCGACCGGAACGTACGCGATGGTGCAGCAGGATCTGGCCGAAAGCGGTGTCACCGACATGACGGCCGACTACGGCGACAAGTTGATCGAGCGCGAGCATTGTGCCTACCTGCGGCCGATGGTCGTTCACGCCGATTCACCCGACCGCGGCGTCGCGATGAAGGAATACATGTTCCCGTTCGTCAGCGTCGTGGAATGCCCGCAAGCGGAAATGCTTCGTCGCATCGGCCCGACACTCGTCGGAACCGTGCTGAGCAGAGATCCCGAATTGGTCGCCGCGGCCGGAGCTTGCGTCGAAATCGATCGCGTGAACTTTGGGCCGATCCCGACCAATCGGCTCAACTGGCTGCAACCGCACGAAGGGAACATCATCGATTTCCTGTTCCGGTCGCGAGCCTACCAAGTCGCCGATCTGCCCGTCGCCGCGACGGCGTAGTCTCGATGCCAGCGAGCGCGCGTGAGCGAGCGGCGCGTGGTGAAATCGCAGCATCACGCGCCACTGGCTGACGCCACGTGCTGGGTGTGACGTGCGGGTGTGATTTCAGCGGGCGCGCGTGAGCGAGCGGCGCGTGGTGAAATCGCAGCATCACGCGCCACTGGCTGACGCCACGTGCTGGGTGTGACGTGCGGGTGTGATTTCAGCGGGAAGCGTGAGCGAGCGGCGCGTGGTGAAACTGCAGCATCACGCGCCACTGGCTGACGCCACGTGCTGGGTGTGGATCACTCCAGGAACCAAACGATGCGATCGTGATTGACGGTCGCGTTTCGTTGATGGTCGATCCAGCGGTCGGACGACTCCGGGGCCTGACCCGCCTCGAGCGGCTTGAGGTCTTCTTCGTAATAACCCAGCACCGACGTTGAACCGGTCGGTGCGTCGGGGCCACTGACACGCCGGCCGTCTTCGGACACCCAGGCTCCATCGATCCGCGTCACTGGCACAGTGATCAACGCCGATCGACCGAGGGCCGAAGCGACACCGGGGGTGGCGGGGCGAGTTCGCAACTGATCGGGCGTCTCGAACTGTGCGATCTTGCCGTTTTCGATCACCGCAACACGGCTGGCCAAACGCATCGCTTCGCCGCCGTCGTGGGTGACGTGAATGGTGACGCCCGGCGATTGCTGGTGCAGCCGCGAAAGGTCCTTTTCGATCTGGAACCGTAAATTTGCATCGATCGCGGACAGGGGTTCGTCCAGCAATCTCACCGATGCCCGGCTGGCAATCGCCTTGGCGACCGCCGCACGGCGCAGTTGCCCACCGCTGAGTTGTTCCGGCAGACGATCCAGCAGCGATTCCAATTCCACTATCTTTGCCGCTTCACGAATCCGCTGATCGCGTTCGGAGCGGGAGAGGCGTCCACGGACCCCCATTCCGATTGATCGGCCGATTGGCCAATGGGGGTACACGCCGGCATGCTGGGGCACCAGGGCGACGTCGCGATGTCGGGGCGCCACCCGGGTCACATCGCGGCCTGTCAAGAAAATGGATCCCGACGTCGGGGCAATCAGCCCGGCGATCATTCTCAACAAGGACGTCTTCCCACATCCACTGGCCCCCAAAATCACGACATATTCGCCCTCCTGGACCGAAACGCTGATTTCATCCAGGACCTTGTTGCTGTCATAACGGAGAGAAACGTTGTTTAGCTGGACGACCTGCATACAATCAACCATAGTGGGGTCAGCGAAGGCCGAGCGGACCAGCGCCGTTGAATCCATTCCGATCGGCCTCGTCAACCGCCATCGTACACGCCTCGTCCGGTTCGGCTCGGGCGCGGACGCTCGATTGATGATAGCGAAAGAACTGACTGAATAGTTGGAGCCACCATGAACCATGCCTTCCATCACGTCGATGCCAAGCGGGTATTCGCCTTCATTTTCGCAGCGATCCTGGTTTCGATCGGGCTGCGGCAGGCCGACAGTCAGGATGCCGTCACCGGAGACCCCGTGGCCGATGCGGTTGAGTTGAAAGCCGACGCGTCGACGACGATCGAGTCAGAGAGCGAGGCGGACGAAATCGAGGACCCGCCTTACACCCCAAAAACCGTCGCGGAACTCCAAAAACTGCTCAGCCCGATTCAGTTCAAAGTCACCCAGAACGAAGAGACTGAAACGGCGTTCCGAAACAAGTATTGGGACAACAAGAAAGAAGGGCTCTACCGCTGTATTGTGTGCGGTCAGGCGCTTTTCACCAGTGAGACCAAGTTCAAGTCCGGCACCGGCTGGCCGAGCTTTTACGATCCGATCAGCAAGGACCGCATCGGGATGAAGGTCGATTTCCGGCTCATCTATCCTCGCCAAGAGGTGCATTGCAGTCGTTGCGAAGCCCACCTGGGGCATGTCTTCAATGACGGTCCCAAAGACAAAACCGGCAAGCGTTATTGCCTGAACAGTGCAGCGTTGCAGTTCGAAGAGGCCACGGAGAAGTCGAAGTCTGCGAAGGACGAGAAACGCTAACGGTCGGCCGTTCGGCTAACCGCTTACGTGGTTTGTGTGCGGCATGGTGCGGGCCCTCGGGCTGCTTGCGATCGCTGCCATGACCCCGACGGGTTCAAAGCCAGTAGCCGGACGTGAGCGAAGCGATACCTCCGGACATCCGTTCCCTCGCCTGACGCGACCCCGGAGGGTGTCGAAGCAAATCACGCCAGAGCCCTCGGGCCCGGTCTGCTGCTCTGAGTGGACGTGCATCCCGACCAAGTCATTTAGAAATGCGAACTGCGACGCCGCCAGCAGCTTGATTCGCTGCGACCCCGCCGGGGTCGATGGGAAACAACGCTTGCTTCCCGGAGGTGGCGCTGCGCTTACCTCCGGCTACTCGCTGAAATCCCTCCGGGATGCTCGGCTCGCGGGCGCGATCCCGAAAACCTGCATATCGGAGCTGGCGCTTCGCTGACCTCCGGCTACTCGCTGTGATCCCTTCGGGATAATCGGCTCGTTGCCCCGAGTCGTCTGGGAAACCTTGACGATTGGATGATCTCGACCCGTCGCAACCAATCTCGCGATCAAACGCATGCTGCGTGTTGTGCTTGTCATCCGCATTCTGGCGTGTTTGTTCTCGTTTCGAATCCGATCGGTCGAACCAGATAATGGGAATGAATCTGATTGTCCGTCCAAACGGAGCATGCGAGAAAAACGATGTTTTGGAATCAAACGAGCAAGTTAGTGCAAATGGCGAAGATCACCGCGTGCCTTGCGCTTGCCGCGGTCACCCCCGCGACTTCGGTGTTCGCGGCGGACCCGGTTCAGAGCGACTTGCCTTCGTACCTGGCTGAAACACCGCTGAGCTTTGCGGCATTGGTCCAGGGCGATGGCCAGGCCGTTGACGCGACGACGGACCCGGCGGCCACGGTGGCGCAGAACGACACGCCAAGCGCCGCCGAGACCACAGTGCCAGTCGCCGAGGACGCCAATCGCTCGCTGTTCTCGAATCGCCAAACGCAGATAGCCGACGGCAAACTCGTGCTGCCGCCGATCGCGGCCCTGACGACCGACACGTCGGAAATTGGCAACGGCGAAGTTCCACTTGGATTTCGCCAAGGAGAAACGGTTCCGTTGATCCCGCTGCCCGAATCTGGAATCGATCGCGGATTGCCGTGGCAATGGACCGCCCGCCACTGGGCCGCCCCCAATACGTTTTCCCATCCCCTCTATTTTGAGGACCGGATGCTGGAACGCCACGGCCACCAACGATACCCGTGCCTTCAGCCGTTGGTGAGCGGTGGACGGTTCTTGGCCCAGGCCGTTTCGCTGCCGTATCTGACCGCGATCACTCCGCCTTCGGAGTGCCAGTACAGCCTGGGTTACTACCGCGCCGGGTCCTGCGTTCCCGCGCTCAAGCAGCGGCCGCCGTATCAGCGCAAGGCCGTCGTTTCGCAGGCGACTGCGGTCGGCGTCGCGACCGCCATTTTGCAGTAGCGGCGAAAAAATTCGTTGGCCGCGTCCGCGGCGGTTGGGACTTTCGAAATGGTTGGCAAGTCGCTAAAACGGTGCCAGTCAAGTCTCTCCTATCGATCGGTAAAAAATGATCTACTTGCTGACCCTCGCCATCGCCGCGACTCGTTTTCTGCCGCACCCGCCCAACTTCGCCTGTCTGGGGGCGCTTGGGTTGTTCGCAGGTTGTTATTTCGCCGGACGCAAGGCCTATCTGGTGCCGGCCGCAGCCCTGTTGATCAGCGATGCGGTTTCCCATTTGATGGGGATTCCCGGCATGGGATTTTACAACCCGATGGTGATGGCAGCGACCTACGTCGGGGTCACGTTGTCGGTCCCGCTGGGGCGACTTGTCCGAGCCCACGCGGACGTCAGCGGTGTGAATTGGCGGAGACTTCCGATCGGGGCATTCGCCGCGTCGACGTTGTTCTTCGTCGTCAGCAACCTGGGGGTTTGGCTGGGGCCTTGGTATCCCGCCAGCGCGGAAGGGCTGGTGGCGTGCTTCACCAACGCGATTCCGTTTTACGGTTACACCGCCGCCGGCGACCTGCTGTTTGCCGGTGTGATGTTCGGTGCTTATGAGCTGTCCGGTGTGAAGCGGTCGGTCCCCGCCCCCTCGGTCGCCCAAACGGCTTAGTGCCTGCTGATCCCACGTGTGATCGGGGCAGCTCAACAGCCCGTTCAGCGAGCGGCGACAAGTGGCGTAAGCTTCCAGCTTGCGTCCCCTGCAAGCTTCAGCTTGCACCCGGCGACCCCAGCGGGCAATGCTGTGAAGCATTTTTTAGCGGCAGGGCGTTCGTGCACTTTCTGGCCAGGCAACTTGCGATTGCCCCAAAACGTCCGCCTGACGCACCGTTTTCTGTGCGGGAACGCTCGATATTGGCGGGCTCGAAATCCGCTGAAGGTCGGTTTTGGGACCGATTTTGACCGATAATACCGGTTTTGGCTGGAACTCTTCCCAAACAAGCGGCGTCAGAGAGCCACGATTCGTTGACACGGTTATCGGCCCAACTAGAATCGCAGCCATTCCTTATCCAATCGCCTCATACTTCGCATTTTTCCCATCTTCCTGGTTGGGCGAGCCCTTGGTAATTAGCAACGCTTGGGGCTGAGTTCGTCCGATGCAAACGAACGAGCGTATCCCCGCGCTGCGGCAATCCATGCGAATTTTTCGGCCGCGATCGATGAGAAAATGGAATTAAATGGATAGCCGGGCGTCTCAGAATTACACTCTGCAGAACCCGCAACTTGTACGACCGACCCGCGACACCGCCGCTTTTCGTCAAGGCCCTAGAGGCCGGCACGTTTGGTAGAGACCCTCGATGATCCAACGAACTGAATCGGAATTCCTTAGTCCCAACGCTTCTAACAACGAGATGAGCGACATGAACGTCGATTCTTCGCGGAAACAAAGAAAGACGCGACGAAGCCGTGGGGGTCAACGCCGACAGCGTCGGCGATTGTTGATGGAGGGGTTAGAGAGCCGGAAACTGCTCGCCGCCGTCAGCAGTGCGGGCAGCAGCAACGCTCCGATCGACACGGATTTGTTTGCACCGTCGAATCCGCGGAACATCGGAACCGTGCCGGCGTTTGTGGTCAACGAGGCGGAAACGGCCAACCAGCAGGGCGTGAACGATTCGCGATTCAGCGCCCAGTTCCTTCCGTTGGGGACGGGGCCTGGTGAGGAGGACACGATCGACATCAACGGCAGCCTGCCGGTGACGATCAGTGGGCAGGGGAACGTCAACGCGGACCTCGACACCTACGCGTTCAACCTGCGAGCGGGTGACATTCTGGACATCGCCGTGGTCGGTGCGGGGGCGAACCTGACGGTCCTGTACGGTCCATCGCAGTTCGGCACGACGTACAATCCGCGGGCGACCAACGGTGCGTTCTGGTTCGGGACCGATTCCAATCAGGGGTTGATCCACCCCGATCCGTCTCCGCTGATGACGTCCGGCAACGCGGTGGGGGCCCAGGTCGTGCCCCATGACGGTACCTATTATTTGCTCGTTGCGCCATCGACCACCTCGGTCAACTACACCGTGGGGCTGCGTGTCTATCGACCGATCTCGGAGAGCTTGCCGATCGGTGCCCAGCAAACCATCTACTTGGATTTTGAAGGCGGCTTCTATCCGAGCACGCTGTTCCCGGGCAGCACCAACCCATTCGGGATCATTCGATTCTCGTCACTCCGCGAGAACATGGCCGCGTTGGGGCTGCAAAACACTTCTGAGGCGGTATACAACGAGTTGATCGACAAGACGGTCAATCTGGTTCACAGCGACTTCTATTCCGTCATCACCGACGGACAAAACGGCGACTACAACAGCACCGGCAATCCGGGTGACTTCGGGATCCGAATTCTCAACAGCCGCGACGCCGCGTTGGGGCTGTACCCCGAGCCAGCGCTGGACGATCCGTTGGTGACGCGTCTGTTCATCGGCGGCACGATCGCGGATGCGGGGATCGACGGCATTTTGGGCATCGCCCAGTCGCTGGACATCGGCAACTTTGACATGAGCGAGAACTCGATCCTGCCGATCGACTTCTTCCTTGCCGCTGCAACTCAGTTCCCAATCGATAACAGCAAGAGCGTGCTGGATGCCGTCGCCCGCTCGATGGCGTGGACGGTATCACACGAGGCCGGGCACACGTTCGGTCTGCGTCACACCGATGGAACCAACGCGGTCGGCTCGATCATCGACGGGGTCGGGCCCCGCCGCGATGAGTTTGGAATGGGCGTCGGTTTTGACGGGATTTTTGGAACGGACGACGACACCATCCCAAATTTCTCGATCGATCGTTTTGATCTCAACGAAGGCTTGTTTGGGTTCCAAGACACGGCCAATGCGTTGGCCTACAGCCTTTCGACCGGCACCGTAGGGACCGGCATCACCGGACGCGTCTTCAACGACCTCAACCGCGACGGACGCGGGACCGGCGACCCCGGACTGCCCGGCGTCACCGTCTTTGCCGATATCATTCAGAACGGCTTTATCGATCCGACCGAGCCCGTGGCCGTGTCCGATGGCAACGGCTTGTATTCCTTAAATGTTGCGGCGGGCACGACCTACAACGTGCTGGCGGTGACACCGCCGCAATTTGCCGCCAGCCTGCCGACGCACCGGTTTGCGTCCGGCGGTGACAGCGGTATCGATTTCGGATTCACCAAGGTGATTTCCGATATCACCGGGACCAAGTTCGCCGACACCAACGGCAACGGAGTCTTTGACTCCACCGAGTCTGGGATCGAAGGGGTCTACATCTACTTGGACTTGGACGGTGACGACAGTCCGGACATCGGTGAACCGTCCGCGATCACCGATGCGAATGGTCGCTATAACATCAATTTCCCCGGCCCAGGCACCTATACGATTCGGGAAGTTGTTGGACCGGGTTTTGTGCAAACATTCCCGAGCAGCGGCGAGCACGTTGTCAATTTCAACGGGATCGGATTGGCGGACAATTACAACTTCGGGAACCTGCCCTCACGCGACTACGGTGATGCCCCGGATACCTATCAAACGACCGTCGCTGCCAATGGTCCCAGCCACGGTATCAGCACCGCCTTGGGGCTCGGTGCATTGGTTGATCGCGAGACCGATGGCATCCCGACCGCGACCGCGCTCGGGGACGATCTGAACAACATCGACGATGAAGACGGTGTGCTACTGCTGTCGCCGCTGGGACCGGGTGGCGAGGCGAGCCTGTCCGTCACGACGCGCAATACCACCGGCAATGCGGCCTTCCTGCAAGGCTGGATCGACTTCAACGCCAACGGTGTCTTCGACGCCTCCGAGCAGGTGTTCAAGGACCTTCAGCTCGCTGCCGGTACTTCGACGCTGACCGTGAACGTACCCACCGACGCGGTCGTCGGATCGACGTTTGCTCGGTTCCGCTACAGCCCGACCGCTGGACTGGGTGTCGGCGGGGAAGCCGATTCGGGTGAAGTGGAGGATTACCAGTTCGACATCCTGCAACAGGCGGCTGTTGCCAACGACGACAACTTCACCGTTTCGAGAAACTCGCTTTCGAACCGACTGGACGTGCTGGCCAACGATTTCGAAACCAGCGTCACCCAACTGAGAATCATTTCGACCAACACCACCAGTACGGTGGGGACACGCGGAGTCGTTTCGATTATCGAAAACGGTCGTGCGATCTCTTACACGCCGCCCAACGGTTTCACCGGACGTGACGTGTTCCAGTACGTGGTGGTCGATCAGACCGGCACGCAGTACACCGCCACCGTGGTCGTCAACGTCAACTTCCGATCCAACGTTCCGATTGCGGTGGATGACACGTTCGACATCCCGCAGGGTTCAGCCAACCGGGCACTGAACGTTTTGGACAACGACGTGCCGAGTATCTTTGGCGGCATCAAGATCACCAGCGTGACGGCGGGTGACCAGGGTGGCCAAGTCACATTGGAAGGCGGTGGCCAGACGATTCGGTACACGCCGCAACCCGGATTCGCCGGCACCGAACAGTTCAACTACAGCATTGAAGATGCCAACGGATCGATCAGTACGGCTCAGGTCACCGTCAATTCGCAACCGGGCGCGCTCAACGATGACCTCGTCGATTTCACGATCGGAATCTTTGATGTCGTCAACAACAAGCCGATCTCCAGCGTCCAAGTCGGACAACCGTTCTATGTCCGCGTGTTCGTCGAAGAGCTGAACAATCCGAACTTCAGCCCCGAAGGCGTCGCCTCGGCGTTCTTGGATCTGCTCTACACCGACGAGCTGGTATCGACCAACGACACGATCAGCAACGATTCATTCGGGTTTGACATCACCTTTGGTGAGAACTTCCAAGGCGGTGGTTTCAAACTCGGTGACGCCATCACGCCCGGTTTGATCAACGATGTCGGAGCGGTCCAGCCGATTCCTGGCGACGGCAATCTGATTCAGCACACTGATCCGGCCGAATTGTTCACGCTGACCATGACCGGGATTTCACCAGGCGTTGCACTGTTCGCCGCCGACCCGGCTGACAGCCCCGTCGCCGAAACGATCCTGGTCGGTGAAGACGTTGCGTTGACGCCGGCTCAACAACGTCTCGGTCGCACCGAACTGACGATCTTCCCGGCCAGCGACAATTTCGCCAGTGCGATCGACGATGCCTTTGTTGATGGTTTCGACTCGGTCGGCAACCGCATCGAACAGAGCGTGCTGCCCAATACACTCGATGTCCTCGACAACGACCTGTTCGGTCCCACCGGCACGATTCAGGAATTCGGGATCGTGACCGCCCCGTCGCTCGGAACCGCGGTCGTCAACAACAACGGCACGCCGAACGATTTGAGTGATGATACGATCGACTACTTTGCCAGTGTCGATGCCAACGGTTTTGACAGCTTCACCTACGTGATTGTCTCCAGCGATGGCGTGCGAAGCGTCGCCGAAGTCACGATGGCGATCGGCAATGCGGCCAATGACGACATCGTCGATATCTCCTTCGGCTTGGTCGATGAGTTCGGCAACCCGATCACCTCGGTTGCGTCGGGACAGACGTTCGGCGTGCAGGTCTTCGTGGAGGACCTGAGAACCGAATTCCAAGGCAACACGTTCGTCTTTGCCGCCTACCTGGACATGCTGTACGACACCGGCGTCATCAATCCGGCGCCGGCTGCGGGCGGCGGCCGTTACGATTTCCGAGTCGCGTTTGACGGTGATTTTAACGCCAGCACGGGCGTCGGCACCGCGGCTCGTCGCGGAATCATCGATGAATTCGGTTCCTTGCTGCTGCAATCGGTTGCCGAAGGCGGGGGAGTGGCCGAGCCGAACTTGATGGCAACGGTCTTCTTCACCGCCGGAAACGTGTCCCAAGACACCGTCACACGAGTGATCGGCAGCCCGGCCGATGCGTCGCCGTTCCAAGACACCTTGCTACGTGACCGCGATGAGCCGGTCGACGTCTCGCAAATCCGCTACCACGCGTTGGATGTGACCATTCGAGCCGCCAGTGCGTTGCAGAACCAGGCGATGCCCGAAGACGTCAATAACGACGGCTTTGTGACTCCCTCGGACGCCCTGACCGTCATCAACGCCCTGGCCCGCGAAGGCGAAGGAGAAGCCCAGCGACTGGGGATGTACACCGACGTCAATGGTGACATGAAGACGACCGCCCTGGATGCCTTGAGAGTGATCAACCATCTGGCATTGATGGCCGCCCAAACGGGTGAAGGCGAAGCAGTGGTCAGCGACCAACTCGCCTCCAGCGTTGTCGCCACCGACTCGGCGTCGCGTGACGAAGCCTTCGCCGATCTGAGTCTGCAAGCCAAATTGGTGAGCGTCGCTGATTCTGGCCAGACCCAAGCGGCGAGCCAATCGGTCGCGTTGACCTTCGCCGATGCCGACGACGAAGACGACGACCTGCTCGCCCTGTTGGCCGATGACCAAAACGAGTTAGCGTAGGACACCTCGTCCTGCTCAGATAACGGATCAAAGGGGACGCCGCATTTCGATGCTGCGTCCCCTTTCGCATTCAATGCGACACCCTTCGGGGTCGCAACGCGTCGAGTATCCCGGAGGGATTGCAGCGAGTAGCCGGAGGTCAGCGCGGCGCCACCTCCGGGGCGTCTCGGTTTGCGATCGACCCCGTCGGGGTCGCCGTGGATCGAGTATCCCGAAGGGATTGCAGCGAGTAGCCGGAGGTCAGCGCAGCGCCACCTCCGGATGGTGCGTCTCAAACCCGATCGACCCCGTCGGGGTCGCAGCGGGGTTTGCTTCGACACCCTTCGGGGTCGCAACGCGCTGGCGCCCGGAAATCCGGAGGTGTCGCTGCGCTCACCTCCGGCTATTGGCTTTGACCCCGTCCGGGGTGATGCCACGGACCGATTATCCCGGAGGGATTTGAGCGAGTAGCCGGAGGTCAGCGCAGCGCCACCTCCGGGGAGCCCGTCGCCATAATCCCCTCGACCCCGTACGGGGTCGCAGCGGGGTTTGCTTCGACACCCTTCGGGGTCGCAACGCGCTGGCGCCCGGAGATCCGGAGGTGTCGCTTCGCTCACCTCCGGCCACTGGCTTTGACCCCGTTCGGGGTCAGGCCGCGTACTTGGGCGCTGGATCCGGAGGTGTCGCTGCGCTCACCTCCGGCTACTGGCTTTGACCCCGTTCGGGGTCAGGCCGCGTACTTGGGCGCTGGATCCGGAGGTGTCGCTGCGCTGACCTCCGGCTACTGGCTTTGACCCCGTTCGGGTTAGGCCGTTTAGTTCGGCACCAAAGCCGTTAGCGGAACGGTGCGAGCCGTCCGGTGTCGGCGTGCATACGCCTTCAAAGAATCAATCACTCCGATTGGGATCAGCCGCGAGCGTCGAACTTGGCAAAAATCATCTTGCCGGCGTTGGTCTGCAGCGTGCTGGTTACACGCACTTCGAGTTCCTGACCGATTCGGTTTCGCGCTCCTTCGACCACCACCATGGTGCCGTCGTCTAAGTAACCGATGCCTTGCTCGGCACCTTCACCCGGCTTGATGATTTTGACGTTGAACGACTCATCGGGAAGATAAACCGGGCGCAGAGAGTTGCTAATCTCGTTCAGATTGATGACCGGGACGTTGTGCAGTTTAGCGACCTTGTTCAGATTGAAGTCTCCGGTCACCACCTTGCCTTCGAGGTGTTTGGCCAACAGGACGAGCTTTAGGTCGACGGTTTGGCCGGCCAATTCCGGCAGGTCACGGTCAAAGATCATCAGGTCGACGTTGTCATCGGCCCGCATCCGGTTCAGCACGTCCAATCCGCGGCGGCCACGGACGCGTCGAAGTTTATCGCTGCTGTCGGCGATGGCCTGTAACTCGCTGAGGGCGAAACGCGGCATGATCAACTGGTTGTCAAAAACGCCGGTGTTGACCAAGTCGGCAATTCGGCCATCGATCACCACGCTGGTGTCCAGCACCAGTGGTTTAAAGCCTTTGACTTCGCGGACGAATTCGACATAGGGAATCAGGAAGCGAAAATCGTCTTTGGTTTGAATCAGAATGCTGACACAGACATAACACAACAGCATCCCCATGATCAGTTTCACCGCGTTGCCGACCAACAACGACTGGGCAAACAGCGGCGCGATCGCAATCCACAAAATATAGCTGAGCAAAATTCCAATCAGCACTCCGAAGTAAACCGCTGAGATGGAATCGATGCGTTTGCGCGGGATGAAGATATCCCCCATGATCGCGACGACAGCGATCCCCATCACGCCGGCAAAGACGACATAGGGATTGATGTCCGCATCACTCGGCAACGCCGTGTTGATGATCCACGACACCCCACCGGCGCAAAGTAAGAAAACGCATCGAAGGATGATCAATTCCATAAGACTAGCTGGTCACGGGATCAATGTATTGGATTGGTTTGGGAAATCTCTATCGCCGCATTGGCGCCGTTGGCCAACGCACAGTCTAGATGACGTAGCGATCAGTCCCCAAGGGGACACGGAAATCGAAACCCGATGACAGGAAGAAAGTGCCCCAAAAAACCCCAGAAACGGGAGAATTGGCACAATGTGATGTCCGCGTCCGGCTGCCAGCTGCAACGTGATCCCCAGGGCAAGTATGAAACTCGCCCCACCTTAGCTATTTGATCTCGGCCAGCAATCGATCCATCTTCGATTGGATCTTGGAGGCGACCGCGGCGATCTCGTCGTGGGCTTTCTGCGCCGCTTGCGCGAGCGATTGGGCCTGTTCAAGCTTCTTCTGCAGCTCTCCGCGGGTGGCCAACAGTTTGTCGGCTTCGGCCTGCCGGGCCGCCGCAGTTTGCTGGTGCGTCTTGATGACATCGATCAGGGCGATACGGTTTCGGCGTTGTTTGGCCATGTCGGTCAACTTCGCCGCCAGTTTCTCTTCCGACTCCGCGACCGCGATCATCTTGGATGGATCGGCTTTCAATGCCACACGCAGCGCCGTCACTTCGTCTTGAAGATCACGAACGGCGGTGGTCAGCGTAGGCAGCTGTTGGTCGAAGGTTGCGGACGTTTGTTCAGCCATTTTGACGGCAGCACTACTTTCGGCGGCCTGTTTCTTGAGCGCGGCAACCTTCTGGTCCAGCTCCTCCAGCGACTTTTTGGCGGCCGTCACCGCGGCGTTGGCCTGGTCCAGATTCGCCTTCGCCGGAGTCAGTTTCTGTTGGATGGAAACCAGCGTCGTTTTGACGGCTTCGACACGTTTGGCTGCCGGTTCGGGGTTGGCCGCAAGGCGGACCATGGCATCGGGGGTGTCGACCGGTGTGTTGAACACGGATCCGGCCCAGTCCCCATAAATCAGACGTTTGCCGTCGTGGGTGATGGCGACTTCCAACATGTCTTCTCCGGCATGGTTGAACGATTTCAGTTCCTTGCCGGCTGCATCCCACAATTTGGCTCGATTGTCTCGACCGGCAGTCGCCAATTGGGCTTGGTGGTCGAACCGGACCGCCGTGACGCCGCCACCGTGGGCGTTGATCGATTTGATCGCCTTGCCGGAGACCATGTCCCACAACTTGACCGTCCCGTCCTCACTGGCGCTGGCCAAGACGTTGGAATCATCGCGCCAGGCGAGTGAAGTGATGCCGCCTTTGTGACCGGCAAGATCCAGGTACTGGCGTCCCGTTTCGGCTTCCCAAACGATCAGCCCACCCGAGCGGTCACCGGAGGCGAGCAGCACGCCATCGGGGCTGTAGGCGACGGCGTAGATCCAATCGGTGTGTTTTTTGATGTCGAACAGTTTTTCGCCGCTGCTGACGTCGAAGATCCGCAACATCTTTTGCGGTCCTCCCATCGCGACGCGCGACAGGGTGTCGTTGGCGTCGGCGCCGAACACGATGTCCAATTCGTCGCCGACGGTCGCGACGCGTTCGCCCGTTTTGACGTCATAAATCGCGACGAGCCCGAGCACGGAGTGTTCGCCGCCGCCGGCGATCAGGTACGAACCGTCACCACTGAAACGCAGCTCCTGAGCGACGCCTTCGGGGAACGGCACAATGCCCAGCAGTTCCGCGGTGTCGCTGTGATACATCACGATCTGGTTTTGACCGGCGAGGGCGACCAGCGGAGCCCAGGGACTGGCTGCAATCGCGGTCACCGCGGCGGCTCGCGAGGTGACGACCGGAGTTTCCAAGGGCAGCGTTTCGGGCATCGCGACCGGGCCGTCGGGTTTGCCGCCGGTCGGGGCGACAAAGGCCAACGCGTTCGATTTCATTTTCTTGGCTTTGGATCCCGAGTTCTCCAGGATCCCGCCCTCGATCCAGGCTCGAATGATCGCCAACTTGTCTGCCGGAAGCTTGTCTTGCTTGGGCGGCATCACGGGCGTGTCGTCGTGGTTGACCAGTTGCCACAGACGGCTGCTCTCGGCGTCACCATCGTCGTAAACGACTTCGCCGCTGCCACCGCCTTCGACGACCGAACCGAACGTGTCCAGTGCCAGCCCACCCTTCTTATCGCTCTGCTGGTGACAGTTCAGGCAGTACTGTCGAAAGATCGGTTTGACGTCGTCTTCGTAGGTAACTTTCTTCGGAGCCGCGTCGGCCGCTTGGCAAACGGAAACAGCCGACAACGTCGAGAGCGCAGCGAAACGAACAAATGCAGATCGAACAGACATGGCGGGAGAGGGTAGGCGGGGGAGAGAGGCCTGGGACGCAGGCCCGCATCGAAATCGGAACTCAATCCAGTTTAATCAGCGTCGCCCGATGAGCGACGCGTAATTTCTAGCTGTCGTCCAGGACTCATCCGGGTACGGTCCAGCATTCTTGCCGTCACGGAGGTCGTCATGACCTTCGCGGGTTCCTAGTAATCTATCGAAGCTCAATTTTCGGGTAGTGGACGAGGCGACGACTCCTCCGTCGTCAGCAGAAAGGCAAGGACTCGTCGCCTCGTCCACTACCGTCTACCGTTGAACCAAGCTGCGGCGGAATACTAGTGGTTGAACACAAACTCGCGGCTGTTGAGCACGGCCCAGAAGATGTCTTCCAAGGCGGCCGTCTTGTTTTCCGCCTTGTCGACGGTGGCTTTCAGATCCGCCAGCTCGGCCGCCGAAGGGCTGCGCGACAGACAGCGAACATAGATTCGGTCGATCACCTGCTCCTCGGTCAACTTCTCGGTTTCCATCCATCGCTTGATCTTGTTTCCCTGGGCGACTTTGCTGCTGACGCTGCTGCCGTTGAGCAAGTGCAGTGCCTGGGAGAGCGAGGGATCGGTCGAGGCTTCACACTCACACACCGTTGCGCGTGGGGCGCGGCCGAAGGTGGTCAGGAAGTAGTTGCTCGTTTTGCCGTCGGCGATTTGCACCGCACGTGCTCCGATCGGCAAACCGGTGAACTTGTCCGGCGCCTCGGTGACTTGGCAAATGCAGTCCAGCAAGCTTTCCGCTGGGATCCGACGGATGTTCGCGTGGGCGTAATTGCGATTGTCGTGGGCGTTGGTTTCGTTCGTTTCGCAGCTGCGCTGGTAGGCTTGGCTGTTGCAAATGTCACGCACGAGTCGACGGAAATCGAAGTCGTATTCGACCAGTTTCTCGCCCAACAGTTCGAACAGCTCGGGGTTGCTGGGCGGATTGCTGACGCGAATGTCATCGACTTCGTCAACCAGTCCGACGCCCATGTAGTGGGCCCAAACACGGTTGGCGATCGACTTGGCAAAGAACGGGTTTTCCGGGCTGGTCAGCCACTGGGCCACCACCGCGCGGCGATCTTTTCCGCGAGTATCGGGTGCTTCGCCGCCGAGGAACTTCGGCGGGACGGGTTTCTTGGTGACCAAGTGATTGACTTCGCCACCGCCTCGGTTGTAGACGATTTTCTCACGATAGTCCTCGGCGTTCTTGCGGCCGATTTGCGAGAAGAAGGACGCGAACCCGTAGTAGTCGTCCATCGTCCAGCGATCGAACGGATGGTTGTGACATTGGGCACACTGGGTGCGAATTCCCATGAACACCTGCGCGACGTTCTCGGCGGTCTTCAGGGTATCACGCTCGATCTCATAGAAGTTGGTCGCCGGCGAGGTAAACGTTCCGCCGGTGCTGGTTAGCAGGTCGCGAACCATTTGATCGACCGGGACATTCTTGGCGAACTTGTCGGTCAACCAGTTCGCGTACAGGAAGGCGGACTTGTAACTGACCTGGTTGGTGCTCTTGATCATCAACAGTTGGGCAAACTTCATCGCCCAGATTTCGCTGAACTCCTTTCGTTCGAGCAATCGATCGATCAGGGCGGCGCGTTTATCGTCAGCCGGATCGGCGACGAAGTTGCGGTACTCTTCTTCGGTCGGCAGCATGCCGGTGATGTCGACCGTCACGCGACGGATGAACTCTTCGTCGCTGCACAATCCACTCGGCAGGATCCGCAGCTGTTGGAGCTTTTTGCCGACCGATTGGTCGATGTAGTTGCCGGTGATCTTGGGCGGCGTGTAGTCCAAGTCGGTCGGCAGAGCGAGCACTTGGCTGCCCACGGTGTGGGTGTCAAAGCGGGCCATCACAAAGGCTTCTCCGCGTCGACCCGCGGTCACGTTGCCGGTGTCATCGATGGCGGCGGTGCCGGAGTTGTTTGACGTAAAGGCGGCCAAACGCGTGACGTCACGCGTGGTTCCGTCGCTGTAGGTCGCCACGGCGACGAACCGCTGGGTGGAACCTTCGCCTTCGATGACCGCTTGTTGCGGATAAATCGCCACGGACTCGACGGTCGGCGGCTTGTTGTCGGCCGGATCGGCAAGTGCCCCGTTGGACAACCATTCCAGCACGGTGGCGTAGTAATCCGAATCGGTGTCGAACAGTTTGCCGCCGGTATGCGGGACCGCACCGATCGACTTCTTCAGAAACAGGCTTTCTTCGGGGATCGCCAGGTTGATGCGGCGAACGCCGATTTCACGGGTGATGCGAAGGTAATCACCATCGGGATCGAAACCGAACAGACTCATTCGGAATCCATCTTTGCCGCGGGCGGCTCCGTGACACGAACCGGTGTTACATCCGGATCGCGTCAACACCGGCATCACGTCTTTGGTGAAACTGATCGGCGGTTTGGTTTGTGAGTTGGAAACCGTGACGGGGATACGGACTTCGGTTCCCAGATACTCAGCGATCAATTCGGTCGCGCCATCGGCCAACGGCAGTAGTTGGAACTTGTCTCGTTTGACCTTGGATTCGTCGGCGATTTTCCAGATCACACGATCACTGGCGTCTTCGGTGATCCCGTCATCACGTCGCAGCACGGCGACGAAGGACTGGAAGTCACGCGCGGAGTTGAGCTTGATTTCAGGCGGATAGACCGCCAGATCAGGCTTCCTCGGCGAGTCCGAGGGGCGGGATGCTGCTTCGTCGGCGGGTGTCACGCCGAAGGATGGGATTGCCAGTGCAACCAAAAGCAACAGGGATGCGGCGGGGCGAGTCTTCATGTCAAAAACGCTGTTTGGAGGGGACACTCGATCTGAACCATGACTCTGTTGAGCGGGCTCTGTCGAGGTGAGTCACCGAATGGCGTGGGCCACTCGGAACCAAAACTGTGGTGGTGTCAAAACGAAAGCACCCGCGGAATCGGCGAGTACCCTCGTCGCTGGTTTATTTCTGTTGCCGAAGCTGTTCCAAGCGACTGAGCGGCTTGGGCTTGGCGGGTGCTTTGGCGGGTGCTTTGGCGGCTGGTTTCGGAGCGGCCGGCTTCGGGGCATCGACCTTTGGTGGCAACGGTTTATCGATCCGAAGCTCACCCGAACCGTTGGTCTGGACGATCGTTTCGTCACCGACTTTGACGCGGGCGATGCAGTTGAGGGTCCGGTGTGTGCCGACCTTGGCCTTCGCGTCGATGACCAGCGGGAACGTCACACTTTCCGATTCGGGAGTGACCGGCTGCGTGGCGGCAGGGCTGGTCACACCGGCCGGGATTCCGACCAATTCCACCTCGGCTTCGCCAGGGTATTCACGCAGGATTTCGATTGGAATCGTAACGTTGATTTCCGTTCCCAATTCCCCGGCTGACTTGGGGAACGTGTACTTGAAGATCGAATTCTCCACTTCCAACATGATCGGTGGCGTCGCCGTCTGGGCGGACCCCGTTTTGGTGTTGTAGGAAGCCACGAAGATGATCGGCCAGGTTCCGATTCCGGCACCGGTGTTGGCGGTGATAGGAATGTCGACTTCCGTTTTGCCCTTGGCAATCGAGCGACTGTTGTTGATCGAGATACCCGGCGGGTTGTAGAGCGTGCGGATAGAGACGGTGTCGTCGAAGCCTTCTTTCTTGATGATTCGCACCTTCAGACTCTTGCTTCCGCTTCGCACGATCGGCGTTTTCGGCTGGACGACTTCGATGGTAAAGGGCACTTCGTCGGTCACGGCCATCGCGGCACGTTCGGTTTCGTATCCCCACATCTCGCGGCGGTTTTGTCCCAGCACCAGTTTGTGGTGTTGCGAAAGTTTGCCGCCGACCAACGGGTTTTTGTCGTCGCCCTTGGCAAAGATCGTGTACAGGGAGGCGTTGTGCGTGGCGTCCGGGGCCGCGGTCAGCAGGACCGGGACCTCAGGACGTCCGGCCGGCATCGGAAACGTCGTCGCCGTGACGCCTTTGGGAAGTCCTTCGAAGGACAGGTTGACTTCGCCGTTGTATCGGTCGCGGGCGGCCGAGACGACCATGCCGACGCTTCCGCCGATCGGAACCGCGACGACATGAGCCTCGTCACGACGGAGTTCCTTGAGCGACAGGTTGACCGCCGGAGTCGGCGTGCTGACTTCGATTCGATAGGTGTAGGTCGGTCCGCCGCCACGAAGGTGGTCATAAACTCGAACGGTGTGTTTACCGTCGACCTTGGCATCAAATTCGAGGAACGGATCAATCTTTCCGCGGCTGTCGTCGCTTGACGTGATCGTCGCGTGCTTCGGATCAAACACATTCAGCACGGCGTCCAAGGGTGAACGCAAGACGTCTCGGGCAAACACTTCGACGCGGTACTTGGTGCCCTTTTTGGCTTCAAAAGTAAAGCAATCGTAGTCCTCGGGTTTTTCGATCACACCACAATAGGCACCGGGAACCGGAACCACGGGAGCGGATCGGCGATCATCATTGGGTTCTTGTTCCATCGCGACGGGCAGCTCGTTGACGCGAATCCAGTTCGGCGACGGGGTGACTCCATTTTCGTCTTCGGTCGTCACGCCCCATTGTGCATAGCTTTCACTGGGAAGCGGAATCTTGGCCGATCGTTCGCTGCCGTCGGACAGGATCAACTTGGCATCCAAAACGGTCGACGGTGGGCCGCCGGCCGGGATGACGGCGACCGGTCGCGGGTAGGTGCCGACATGAAGCCGGTATCCACCCAGATCGCTGCCCAGGAAAGAACTGTCGCGGACCAAGATGGAATACTTGCCGTCGGCGGGAGCGGTGAAGCTGCAAAAACCGTCTTGTTGAAACAGCGAGGAGTCGTCACTGGAGGCGACTTCGAAACGGCCTTCGTCCAGGATCGCGATGTAGGGATCGAGGATGTTTTGGTTGCGCAGTGAGTTGGCGATTCGAATGCCTTCGATTTCAACGTTCAGCGTCTGGCCGGCTTTCAATTCGACCTGGTAGTGGTCGATGTCTTCGCGTTTGACCACGCCGTCAACGGTCGAATTCAACTCGATCACCTGCGGTGCGGCGAAATCATTGTTCGGTTCGACTTCGGCAACGACGGGCATCGCACCGACGCCCAGCAGGCGAAGGTTGGCAATCCCGCTCTTGGTGACCAACCGGATCGGATACAAACCCGGCGTCAGGTCCGCGGCTGCACGAAGTTTGACTTCCGTCGCACTGTTGCTGACCGCTTTGACTTCCAAAATCTCGATGCCGGGCAAATCACAGAGGACTTCGGAGGCGTCACTCAGGCGAGTTCCCTTGAAGGTCACGACCGCTTCTTCACCCCGGACGACGCCGCGCGGTTCCAAGCTGGTGACGACGGGTAAGGTCGCGGATGCGTTTTGGATCAGCATCGTTCCGATCAGGAACGCGCCCATCCATGCCGCAGCGTGCGGCCGGAGAGCTGGTTGTTGTTTCATCATCGATTCGTAAACGATTGTGGAACAGGCAGGATTCGAACGCCCGATCTTTCAAGCGTTTGGTAGGAATGGCAAAGGTCGCGTTGCTTCCAAACGCGTGGCGGGCACTCGCAAGCTGGAAGCTCACGCCACGCGCTGCAAGCGTTTATTCGTCTACACCATCAAGGGCTCGATCAGTTTTCCGCCGTCGACGATTTCGATCGGTCGATCACCGGGCGCCATCAATTCTTTGTCCGCAACGATGCCGAGCAAGCGGTACATCGTGGTGGCCAAGTCGGCCGGTGAGACCGGGTTGTCTTCCGGTTCGGCCGCGGTCGAATCGGAGGCACCGTAGACCATGCCGCCCTTGATTCCGCCGCCGGCCATCAAGACGCTGAATACCTTGGGCCAGTGGTCACGGCCCGCGTCGTTGTTGATCTTGGGGGTTCGGCCGAATTCGCTGCTGACCATCACCAACGTCTCGTCCATCATGCCGCGATCGGTCAGGTCGTCGAACAGGGCTGCCAGTGCTGTGTCGAGCGCGGGCATTTGACTCTTGAAGCCGTTGGTGATGTTGCTGTGCATGTCCCAGCCACCGTAGGTCAGCGTGACCAACCGTGTGCCGGCTTCGACCAGACGACGGGCCATCAACAATCGCTGTCCGGCCTGGTTACGGCCGTAGCGGTCGCGAACCTTGGCGTCTTCCTTGTCGATGTCGAACGCTTCTTTCGCTGCGGGGGTGTCCAGCAAGCTGTAGGCTCGCTCGTAGAACGTATTCATCGCTCCCACGTTATCCGCCGCCGTCGCCGAAACAAATTGTTTGTTGACCGCTGCCAACGCTTCTTTGCGTCGCATGAATCGGTCGGCGTCGACTCCGCCGGCCAAGTCCAAATCGCGGACTTTGAATCCGCTTTGGGCCGGGTCCGATCCGAGTGCGAATCCGCCGTAGCTGCTGGGCAGGTAGCCGGTCCCGGCGAATTCATTGGGAACGTTCGGGATGCACACGTACGGAGGCAGGTTGTTGCGCGGTCCGTATTCGTGGCTGACGACCGCGCCGAACGACGGGTAACGCAGCGCCGGGCTGGGTTTGTACCCGGTGAACATGTTGTGGGTACCCCGCTCGTGGGCTGCCTCACCGTGCGTCATCGAGCGAATCACGCTGAACTTGTCAGCCCGTTTGGCCAACTGCGGCACGGCTTCGCCGAACACTTCACCGGTGTTCGTTTTGATCGTCCGCATCTCGCCCCGGTATTCCAACGGGCTGTACGGTTTGGGGTCGAATGATTCTTGTTGGGCCATTCCACCAGGCAAATAAACGTGGATTACGCTTTTTGCTTTGGCTTCGACAAAGTCATAGTGCTTTTGCTCGGCCATCGCCTGACGCATCAGCAACTCGGGCAACGAGAGCCCGATCCCTCCGAGAGCACCAGCGGCCAAGAATCCGCGACGGCTAAATGGGTTTCCTTCGCAACGCATCGAACGACTCCATGAATCAGTGATGGGTGGGTGACTTTCAGCGGCCTGAATTGCGGTCAATCCAATGCATCGGTGACGCATCGCATTGGTTTCACGTTTCAAGCAGAATCGGAGCATCCGATCTCGCTGAAGTGTTTTGGTAGGCGGGGACAGCGATCAGCGGCGAAACTTTCGTCGTGATGCTGTGGGGGTGGGTGTGGTGTCCAGACAATTCGTCGCATGCTTGCACAAACGAATACTATCTGAACGACAACGAGTCTATCGTCCGGATGAACCCTAGAAAATCACGTAACCGGAAAAATTATCCTTTCCGGATTGCGGACGTAATCCTCCTAAGGTTCTCGCTAGAGTAGCGGTAACCGCCAATGGAGTCAAATTACACTAGCTGGTGGGGGGTGTGACCGAGGCCCGGGGCGGTCGGCTTCAGTAGGTCACGCTGTGCGTAACAGCTGGCATGCACAGCATGTCCTACGCTCCCTAACACCTGCTGATGCCGAGGCGCGCGGCATGACCCCGACGGGGTCAAAGCCAGTAGCCGGAGGTGAGCGAAGCGATACCTCCGGGTATCTGGTTCCCCGCCCGACGCGACCCCGAAGGGTGTCGAAGCAAATGACGTCGGCGCCCTCGGACCCAGCCAGCCCGCGCGCACAGCCGCCCCAATCAACTCCTTCACAAAGGCGCACTGCCGCTCCGCCGGTGGATGGATTCGCTGCGACCCCGTCCGGGGTCGAGGAGATTTCGGGACCTGCTTCCCGGAGGTGGCGCTGCGCTGACCTCCGGCTACTCGCTGTCATCCCTTCGGGATACTCGGTTCGCTGGCGCTAATCCTTCGATAACAAGCCGTGCAATCTTTGTGAGCGGCAGGGCGCGCGAACTGCGGTCCGTCAACGCATTTTCGACGCTGCCACCGGACGGCCGCGAGCGGCTTTCGCTACCACTGCAATTTCCACGTCTCGGGGGATTGCCCCAAGTCGTACCAGCCGTGGAAGTGTTCCAGTCGATCGGCGGGAGCCAATTCGATCGAGCCTTGTTCGGCCAATTGATGGACAAACTCGCCGAGCTGTTGGCTGGAGCCGAACTCCCATGCCATCAGCTCTTCGCGGCCCGATTCGGCGAAGTGGTCGACGGCCAATTCCAGCAAGACCCGACAAACGCCTTCGGCAGTGACGTGTCCCGCTTTGCACAACGCGGGGTCCTTCATGGCGACTCGGATCGTGTGGCGGACAAACTCCACGCGCTCGCTGTGGCCTGAATCAAATTCGGGGGCGTGATTCAGTTTGATGAGACCTTCTCCTTGAGTTTGTTGATGTCGCCTTCGACCGACTGGCGTTGGTTGAGCAGGTCGTCGAGGGTTGCTCGCTCCTTCTCAACGACTTCCGCCGGGGCGCGTGAGACGAAATTCTCGTTCGACAACTTGGACTCTTTGCCGGTGATTTGTTTCAGCAATTGACCGAGCAGTTTTTCCAGGCGCGTGAGTTCGGCTTCGACGTCGATGAACCTTTCCAAGTCGACGTGCACTTCGACATCGATGGTCGGGATCGCCAGCGGGGCATCGGTTTCAAACGCTTCGGCCGATGGACCAATTTCCAGCACGTCGGCACCGGCCAACGCCGCAAAGTACGGCTTCATCGGCTCGAGCAGTTTGTGGCTCGATTCGCTGCAGCGGATGGCGGCGGGGACGGTTTCACGCGGCGGAATGTTGCTGCTGGCGCGGATCTGGCGAATCGCACTGACGATGTTTTGGAACTCGGTGAATTGCCGTTCGATCGTCTCATCGAAATGGTCGCGGTTGGCTTGGGGCCAGTCTGCTTTCATGGCAAACGGGGACACCTTCACCGGCGTCAGGCCACGCTCGGGTGCCAATTCGCCCAGGAAGCCCCAGATCGATTCGGTCACGAACGGCATGATCGGATGCAACAATCGCAGCAGGGTGTCGAGCCCATGGGCGATCACGTTTTGAGTCACGGCGCGTTGAGACGGGTCGGCAAGACGTGGTTTCGCGATTTCGACGTAGAAGCTGCAGAACTCGTGCCAGGCAAAGTCGTACAGGATTCGCGACACGTCGGCGAATTTAAATTGGTCGATGCCCTCGGTCACCTGTTGTGTGACCGTTGCCAGACGACTGAGCAGCCAGCGGTCTTCGACCGGCAGGGTGGCCACGTCGATCGTCTCGGGCGTGTAGCCTTCCAGGTTCATCAACACGAACCGGGCGGCATTCCACAGTTTGTTGACAAAGTTGCGGCTGGTCTCAAACTTCTCGCTGACGACGGCGGCTTTGGGGTGTGCCAGATCGGCTTCGGATTCGGCCCACTGCGTCGCAAAGGTTTTCTTGCACTCGGGGCACGGAACGGTTTTCGCGACCCGATTCTTTTTCGTTTGATCGATCAGCTTTTCGCAATGCGGGCACTCGTACTGTACGGGCATGCGAACGTCTTGCGTTTCGGTTGCCAGTCGAGCCAATCCGAACCGCAGCGAGTCGGGACCAAATTTGTCGATCACATCGATCGGGTCCACACCGTTGCCTTTGCTCTTGCTCATCCGTTCGCCGTTTCCGTCCAAAATCGTCGGGTGGATAAAGACTTCGTCGAACGGAATTTCGTTCAGGTTGTTCAGGCTCATCAGCACCATCCGCGCGACCCATAACGTGATGATGTCGCGCGACGTGCAGAGCGTGGACGTGGGGTAAAAGTAGTCCAGTTCTTTGGTTTGTTGCGGCCAACCGAGCGTGCTGTGGGGCCACAGTGCCGAGGAGAACCAGGTATCCAGCACATCGGGATCACGCTCCAGCCCGAGCGCCTCGACTTTCGCTTCGAGCGGTGACTCTTCGTCGCGGAGACAGACGAACACGCTGTAGGAAGTCGCCGATTCGTCTTCATCGTCGGCCTGGATTTTCGTCGCGATCTGCTGCTCGTCGCCCAGCGCCGCAGCCTGCTCGGCGACGGTGCCGGCCTCGGCTTTGGTCGCAAAGGACGCCGACCAAATCGGAATCCGGTGTCCCCACCAAAGTTGACGGCTGACCGGCCAATCGCGTTTTTCGCCGAGCCAATCGAGGTAGCCTTTGCGGTAGCGGGTCGGATGGATGCGGACGCGATTGTCGCTGACGGCATCCATCGCCGACTGGGCCAGGTGGTCCATTTTGACGAACCATTGGTCGGCCAAATACGGTTCGATCGCCGTCTTGCTGCGGTCCGACAACGGCATTTCGATGTCGCGATCCTCGATGTCGCCCAGCAATCCGGCTTCGTCCAAATCCGCGACGACCTGTTTGCGGGCTTCGGCGATCGTCAGGCCTTCATAAGCGGGGACCAGACCGTTGAGCGTGCCGTCGGGATTCAGGATGTTCAGCATTGGCAGCGATTGCCGTTTGCCGACTTCGTAGTCATTCGGGTCGTGGGCCGGCGTGATTTTGACGCAGCCCGAGCCCAGTTCCGGTTTGGCCCACACGTCGGCGACCAGCGGGATCTTGCGTTCGGCCAGCGGCAGCATCAAACAACGGCCATCGGCGGCCATCTCGCGCAGTTGCTCCAGCTTCGGCAGCATCGTCTTGCGGCGCTTGAGCAGGGCGTCGAGTTGATTTTGCACGTCCGGCTTTTCTTTGGCGGTCGCGCCGGCGAGTTTTTCGCGGAGTTCGGCTTCCAATTTGTCGAACGTTTGCGCCGGGTCGGGGTGGACCGCGACGGCGGTATCGCCGAGCATGGTTTCCGGGCGGGTCGTCGCAATCACCACGTGATCCGGTTCGCCGGGTTTGGGATCGATCACCGGGTAGCGGAAGTGATAGAAATGGCCTTTCTTGGTCACGTTTTCCACTTCGTCATTGCTGACGGCGGTTTGCAGGAACGTGTCCCAGTTGACCAGGCGTTTGCCGCGATAAATCAGATCCTTGTGGAACAGATCAAAGAACGTGGCACGCACCGCGGCGCCGCACATCGGATCCAGTGTGAACCGCAAGCGACGCCAATCGCAGCTGCAACCCATGCGTTTGAGTTGGCCCAGGATCCGCTTTTCGTATTGGTCTTTCCAATCCCAGATGCGTTTGACCAATGCGTCGCGTCCGATGTCGTGCCGCGACAGGTTTTCCTGTTCTTTCAACCGCCGTTCGACGACCGCTTGGGTGGCGATGCCGGCATGGTCGGTGCCGGGCATCCAAAGTGTTTCGTACCCTTGCATCCGCTTGGTGCGGATCAAGATGTCTTGCAGCGTGTTGTTGAGCCCGTGCCCGAGGTGAAGCGCGCCGGTCACGTTGGGCGGCGGGATCACGATGGTGTAGGGTTTCTTGTCGGGATTGATCTCGGCGTGGTTGCAACCTGCTTCATCCCATTTGGCACTAATTTCGCCAGCGGCGGTGCCATGATCAAATCGGTTTGGAATCATGTTTGTGCTTATGTTGCCGGTGTAACGTTTTCTTTGTGCAATTTGTATTCGACGGAATCGATCAACGCCTGAAAACTTGCTTCGATGATGTTGTCGCTGACGCCGATCGTCCCCCAGGATTCGTGGTGATCGGCACTTTCGATGTTGACGCGGGTGCTGGCCGCGGTGCCGGCGCCGTTATCGACCACACGTACTTTGTAGTCGACCAAACGCATGTCCCGCAGTTGGGGATAGGACGGCAGCAGGGTCTCGCGGAGCGCGGTGTCGAGCGCGTTGACCGGGCCGTGCCCTTCGGCGGCGTTGAAGCAGTCCTGATCGCCGACGCGGATTTTCAGGATCGCTTCGGCGTAGACGTCTTTTTCGTCGGCGGAGGTTTCGCCGGCGACGACGCGGTACTTGATCGGGCTGAAGTGCGGGGTGAACGTTCCGAGCACGCGTTTGATCAGCAAATCGAACGAGCCGCCGGCGTTTTCGAATTGGAACCCTTTGTTTTCCAGACGCACGACTTCGGCCAGGATTTTGTCTTGAACTTCGCGGTCGTCTTCGATGCTGTGCTTGTTCGCCACGGCGACGATGTTGCTGCGGCCGGACAGTTCGCTGACCAGGATCCGTCGTTCGTTGCCGACCAGCGTGGGGTCGATGTGTTCATACGTCGAGGCGGCCTTGTTGATCGCGTGGACGTGCATGCCGCCCTTGTGTGCGAAGGCGCTCTGTCCGACGAACGGTTGCCCGCCGCGCCACTGCAAGTTGGCGGTCTCGTACACGAACCGGCTCAACTCGGTCAGCGGTTGCAGGCTGCGGCCGCCCAACACGGAGTAGCCTTTTTTCTTCAGCGCCAAATTGGCCATCACGGAGATCAGGTCGGCGTTGCCGCAGCGTTCTCCGATGCCGTTGATCGTCCCTTGGACCTGGGTCGCACCGACGTCGACGGCGGCCAGCGAATTGGCCACCGCAAGCTCGCTGTCGTTGTGGCAATGAATTCCGAAGGTCACGCCCGGGTAATCACGCAGCGAGTCGATCGCGGCGCTGGTGATTTCGGCGATTTGCTCCGGCAGCGAACCGCCATTGGTGTCACACAGCGACATCACCGTCGCTCCGCCGCTGGCGGCAGCCCGCAGCGTTTGGAGGGCATACTCGGGGTTGGCGCGATAGCCGTCAAAGAAGTGTTCGGCGTCATAGATGACCGCGGCATGACCGGCCAAAAACTGGACGCTTTCGCCGATCATTGCCAGGTTTTCTCCAGCGAGACGCGTAAGACTTCGGTGGCGTGGTAATCCCAGGTTTTTCCGACCACGGTGATCACGGGCGTGCGGGCCGCGACGAGTGCTTTCATCCCGGGGTCTTCGGCGGCTTCGACCCCGCGCCTACGGGTCATTCCGAACGCACAGACCTGGGTGTCGCCCAAGTCGTGCTCTTGGATTTCCTGGAAAAACGCGACGTCTTTTTCGTTGCTCAGCGGATAGCCGCCTTCGATAAAATCGACGCCCGTTTCGGCCAATCGCAGCGCGATCTGCAGTTTATCGTTGAGGGAAAAACTGACGCCTTCGCCCTGGGATCCGTCCCGCAGTGTGGTGTCGTAGATTTGGATCGGTTTTGAAGTCATGGTTCGTTTTTCATTACGAAAAAACCCCCGGAGCTGGAACGCCACGGGGGTCAAAGTTTCTTCCAAAGGCTGTGCTTGATCGGCTCACACGGCGGGCACAACGTGCCGGCGACGCAGCCGATCGGTCCCCCGCGTCATCGCTGGCAAACAGTGCCAGGGACGCGGCAAATAATGACAGGTTGAATTAGCACAGTGATCGTCGTGGATGAAATGATCGTTGCGAGGAAGCGGATTCGATGTCTTACATTCGCCTAAGAATCGAGAGAATACGGCGTCACCGATCATCCGTCAATCGCGGACGCGTCCCGGCCGAGGGGCCGTCTCTCAGCACGTGGCGTCACGCTGGGGTGGGCTAGTAGTCTATCTCAGCTCGATTTTCGGGTAGTGGACGAGGCGACGAGTCCTCTGCAGTCGGCAGATTGGCAAGGACTCGTCGCCTCGTCCACTACCGCCTACCCGAAAACCAAGGTGCTGCGGAATACTCGGTCAGGGCGAGGCCGCCGACCGTCGTCCGCGCTGGCGTCCGGTCTGGACCACCGTCCAGAGGTAGCTGAGCGAAAAGACGATGCAAATCGCCACCATCAGCGAGACAATTTGGGTCGAATGCAGGTTCACCACGCCCTGCTTGCGCCAGACCGAGAAAAAGTGAAACAGCTGGCCAAAACCGATCAGGCAGCCGAAGGCACCGAGGATCGCCGCCGTCGCCAACGCTTGGCGGCGACGATGCGGATTGAGTGCAACGACGCCGAAAAACAGGATCGGAATTCCCAGCATCATGGGAATAAACAGCATCGGAGCCTTGTTCAGCGAACCGAACAGGGCGATCGCCGTGTCGATGCACAGCAAAAGTCCAGAAACAATGCCAAATCGAGCCATCAATCGCTTTCGAAAAAGGGGGTGCCATCGCCGCCTGAGCTGGCTAAATCCTAGCTCTCTTTTATCGGCAATGTCAGCCCTCTGTGAACCGCTCGAATGATGCTCCAGTGACGCAGCCCGCCAGGGTGCGGCAGTTCAGCACGTGGCGTCAGCCAGTGGCGCGTGATGCTGTCGGCGCGATCGCCACGAGTCGGTCGCTGACGCTTCCCGCTGGTGCGCGGGCGGGATCGGTTACTCTTGTTGCGAACCGTCCTCGGCCTCGGATTGCGACGCTTCGGCGTCGGATGGTTCGGCGTCCTTCAACCGTTCGGCCGCGTCGCGGTGCCCTTGGGCCAAGTCCGCGTCACCGACCTTGTCGTAGCAATCGGCGAGCATGAGATGCGATCGGCGCTTCAAGTCCGGGGCGGGCAACGCCCGTTCCAGATCGCTGATCGCCTCGCGGAACCGGCCCATACGAAACAGGATTTGTCCGCGTGTCTCGAAGAAGTGCGGCGTCGGGGTGGGGACGTTGTCGATTGCCGCGTTGGCGACCTGCAGCGCTTTTTCGTAGTCGGGATCCTCTTTCAGCGCCAACGCGACGGCCAGGTTATTGAGGATCGCACCGCTTCGCGGCAACTGTTCGGCCGCTTTCTCCAAGTGCAACTCCGCCATCGCGAGTTCCTCTTTCATCAGCGCAGCGGTGCCTTTGATGAAATGGGCAATCCCGGCCGGCGATCCCGAGATCAGTGCCGCTCGGACGGTTGAAATCTGTTCGTCGTCTTCGTTCAAACTGGAGAGCACGTGGTCGGCGACCATCGTCACCACACGCGGATTGTTCGGCGCGATCTTGACCGCAGCGTCAAGCATCGTGAGCACCCGCAATCGTTCCTGCACGGTGTTGGTCGGAGATTTTTCGATGTAGGTCACATAGGCGACGATTGCGTCTCCGAGGGCTTGGGTCAGCATCCGCCGTTCTTCTGGTGTTTTGGCGACATCGATGCTGCCTTTGAGCGTTCGGATCGCGTCGGAATGCCGTTCCAAGAAGATCTGGTTGCGAGCGATACTCATCGCAATGTTGGCATTGGTCGGGTCGTCCTTGTGCATTTCTTTGACCCGCTGCAACGCCGCGGACGCATACTGTTCGGCGGCATCAAATTCATTCAATTGACGCGCCAAGGCCGCCGCCTGCAGTCCACGCATCGGTTCGACTTCGGACAGTTCCAACACGACGGGGATCGCGGAACTGAGACGTTGTTCAAAGATCAGGTATTCCGCGTACATCCGTTTCGCACCGAGATTCTCGTCTTCTCGATCGGTGATCAACTGCAGGACCCTGCCGACTTCGTCGAGTTCTTCGGGGCTGAAGTCGGTCAGTTTCTTGCCGATGATCTGGTTCTCCAGCAACCATTTGGCGGCCGGTAGATGGCGACGCGTCAACAGTTGACGCATCAACACCTTGGCCTCTTCTTCAAACGACTGGGCTTCGCGGACGAGCGCAAAGCGGTGGATCAGGTCGACGTTTTTCGGATCGGCTTCCAGCTGTCGCCGGATCACGATCTCGGCGGTCGGGAAATCTTCGCGGTCCAGGGAAACCCGCAATTGGCGGTCCAACAGCCGGTTTCTCCAGCCCGCGCCGCCGCTAAAGGCGATGAACGCGGTCGTGAACAGAACCATCGAGAGGATGACCGCCGGGATCGCTTTGGGGGCGTCACGCCACGGGATTCCCAAAAACCAGCAGCGGATGAACTCACCCATCCAGCGAAACCAATTCAGTGGGTTGAGTGCATGCATCTTACTTCAACTCCTTTGCCGTCAGGTTCCGCTCTGAGGTTGCCACCGCCGACACAGCGGCCGGGGCATCGATTCGCAGGGCCTGGGCGGGCAGCGTGCGACCGGCGTTTTCAATGATCGCGTCCGCGATCCGGCCGCGTGCGGCGATGAATTCTTCCTGCAACTCTTGCAACCTGCGAGGACTGATTTTGTCCGGCGATGTGATCCACATTTGGAACATGATGACTTCGTTTTGCTCCCAGACACCGGTCGAATCGATGCGGTTCCAAACACGGTGCGTGAACGCCGACAAGCTGTCCGGCGCGTCGACCAGGGTTCCGTCGCTGCCGATGCCGGCAAAGATCAGGTAACCATGCTGTGTCGGGCCGCGTTTGAAACGGGCCAAGACGTAGGTGGATGTCAGCGCGTCGGGGTTCTTCGCAACGATCTCCATCGATTCGAATTGGTCGGGCGATTGGATGTCGCGATCCAACAGCATCCAATCCAGCCGCTCGTAACAGTTGCACAGTTCATGCCAGCCTTGGTGGGGTTGGCTCAGCACGAATTGAACGGTGACGTCATCCCACTGGCATTCCCAGATGTCCGAGTTGGCTCCCAAGCGTGGGTCTTCGTAACCCCGGTTCGCCTTGTGCCCGACGACGGTCAGAACGTTCAGCGAGTCGTTGATCAGATCCGGTGGCGGGTCAAACACGAGTGCTTTGTCACTCTGGACCAGGTTGGCCGGTTTGCGAGACCGAATGACTTGGGTCAACGATGCCAGGCAAATCAGACCGGCCAGCGCGGCGAAACCGATCTGTGCGATGCGGTTGTCGACCAAACCCTGGGCCCAGCGGAACGCTCCGCTGCGTTTGTCGCGGTCCAGAAGATCCATGACGTTTCGTTGCGTACCGCGGCCGCCGGTCGCTTCGTCGTCCGAATTCAGGGACAGGTAGTTCCATCCCGTCACCAGCGGGTTGAACTCCGATTCCTCCGGGACACGATGCAACAGCGTGGCAATCAAATAGTCGAAGGACAGCAGGAACCCGAAGGCGATCGCCAAAGCGAAATAGCCCAGCAATTGGTGCGGCCAACCCTCGGCTAAATCGAACTGAAACGAGTTGGCGACCAAGGCGACGACCGTGACCCGAATGACGTTGGCGAAAATGGCCAACAGGCATGCGATCGCCAGGTAAATCGGTGCCATCCAAATCCGTCGCCGTCGCCACGAGATCATCAGGAAGGCAAGAAAGCTGAGTGTGAAGACGGATTGAATGCCGCTGCAGGCTTCGGCAACAAAGAGTTCGCGATCGGCAAGCTGGATCACATTGTTGGTCACCGCGTGCGGAACCGCCAGCGTGTCCAGCAAGACGCTCGACATCCACGTCGTCACGTTCTGCAGCCACAGCACCAATAGCGTGTCGGCGCGAACCAGTTGAACGACCGTCAGCAACGGAAGCACGAGGACCACCAACGTTGAATCCTCCGGTCCACGCATCGCGTACAGCATGGTCGCACAAAGGATCGCGAATGCGACCGCCGCAAACCAAGGGAATTGAACCACCGTCCCGAAGCCAGTCAGCAGCAACGCGACTCCGATCGCCGCCCAGCTGAACCAACCGCGCGGCGGATAGAAATAGCCGTCAAAGCGGAGGTACGTCAGCCAGACCACCGCGGCGATCGCGAACGGAAAATAGCGGTAGGTCGGATTGCCCCACATGCCGATGAAGTACGGCACCAACAACGGAGCCACGGCGAGAAACAAGCCGAGCCAAAACCAACGCCAGTTGGGGTGGGGTTGGGAATCGCTGGTGGTCGCGGGCTGAATCGGTTCGGCCTCGTCGAGCATGGACGTGTACAGGCCTGTCGAGTCGCTGGTCGACATTGGCAAATTAGTCTACTGGAGAGTGTTCAGGTCGGTGTGTTGTGGCGATCGGACAGCGGGTGTCAGCCATCGAACTTCGGCTTGTTCGACGCATCGCCCGACGAAGCATCCGAGCCGCCATGTGATTCCGATTCGTCGCGCGAGCCCGGTGGGTCGGCCAGCAAGGTGCTGGCGGAGAACGGACGGGGTGGGCCGGACGCGCCGGCCCGGGAGACCGAGTTTCCGTTTTTCGCCGCTTTGGTTCCCTTGCCAGACGGGACGCTGCCAGACGGGACGCTGCCAGACGGGACGCTGCCAGACGTTGCCGCCGACGCGGGGCGGGAGAGACGAATGGTGTTTTGAGACGTGACCGCGACGCTGGTGCTGGAGGTTTGGCCGTTGCGTCGATTGTAGCCGCCGTAGCGTCCGTACTTGTAATAACCGTATCCGCGGTAACCGTCGCTCGCACCGGTTTCGTCGGAATTGTTGATCACCACGCCCAAGACATTGGCGCCGACGCCGTTGAGGATATTGAGTGCTTCGCGGGCATTCGGCTTGCTCTTGCGGCGGATCCGCAGGGTCAAGATCAACGCGTCGGACATGCTGGCGGTGATGCTCGGGTCGGTCACGACCAACAGCGGGGGCGTGTCCAGGATGATGTAATCGTATTGTTCTCGGAGATACTCAAGCAGCTCGTTCATCACCGGCAACGAGAGCGCCTCGGCCGGGTTGGTCGGGATCGGACCACAGGGCATGATCGACAGCTTGGGCAGCGGCGTGGCATGGGCGGCTTCGAGTGGCTCGCATTCGCCGTTGAGGACGTTGGTCAGTCCCAGTTTTTCATCGCAATCAAAGTTGTCGGTCAGCTGGGGGCGACGCAGGTCACAATCGATTGCCAATACCCGTTTTCCGCTTTGCGCGATCGAGCAGGCCAGGTTGCACGCGATCGTGCTCTTGCCATCGCCCGGCAGCGGGCTGGTGATCTGGATGACCTTGCCGCCCTTGATGTTGTTGGTGTCAAAGAACACGGTCGTTCGCAGCGACCGGATCGCCTCGGCAGCAGACGACGAGGGTTGATGGACCACCGTCAAATCGGTCGACAGTGTTTTGTAGGGATCGAGTTCGCCTTTCTTCGTCTTTCGCCGTTTGCCGCGGAAGAACGGAATGTGCGTCAAGATCGCGACGCCCAGCATCGAACAGATCTCTTCGGGGTCGCGGAACGTGTTGGCGTTCTTTTCCAACAGCAGCGCCAGCCCGCCGCCGAGCAACAGGCCGACCAGCGTGCCGAGTCCGCCCAGTTTCAAAATGCTGGGGCCGACCAGATAGGCCTGGGTGGGTTTCATCAACTCGACCACCTGCGTCACGCTATCGTTGTCTGACAGCTGCGTCTTGCCCAGGTTCTCTTTGAGCTGTTGCATCAATTGGCGATACTGCTCCATCTCGCGAACCATCGATTCGTTACGCAGTTCCTCACTGGAGATTTTCGCCGCGAGCACTTTTTCCGTTGCGATCTGCTCATCCAATTCCTTGATGAACCCTTTGAGCATTTCGACCTTGGCGTGGTGCGAGTAGACGACCGCTTGGACGGTTTCTTTGGCCCGTTCGATCGGGTCGCCCAGGTCTTCGAACCATTCGCGTCGCAATTTGGTGATGCGGTCGGCTTGCTCACGCACCAGGCGTAGCAGCTCTTCACGCGTGGTTTCCAGTTCTTGATCGAGTGCCTTGACGGTCGGGTGGGAGGGACCGAATTGAGAAACGTTCTGGTTTTTGGCGACGATCAGCGGCAGCAGTTTTTTTTCCAGGTCGATTTCGGCCAGCAAGCTGTCGCCGACGATCGGATCGGGTTCGCGGGCATCGGCAATGCTGTTGACTTTTACCCCCAACAACTGGCTCATCACACTCAGCGCAATCCGCGGGTCTTCGGTTTGTGCGGCGACGGTTTCCATCCGTTTGAGCACTTCTTCTTCGCGACGGAGTTCTTCGAATTGAGCCGAGCGTCGTTTCGTCAGCAGTTGCTGTTGTTCGCGGTGCGGGTTTTGCGCCCGTCCGTCGGCATCCCAGGTCAGCGGGGCGTCGCGGCGGAACTCGGCGTAGCGATCTTCCAATTCGGTCAACTTGGGACCGAGCGTCGTCATCGCCATGGTGATCAACCGCTCCAGATCCGCCTGGGCGGTTTTGTGTCGCTGGTTGTAGTACTCTTGCAACGCTTTGCTGTAGGCCTTGATCGCCGCTTCGCAGTGTTCGGTATTGTTGCTGTCGAAGTGCAGCAATGTGATCAGCGATTGTGCCGTTTTGACGTCGGTGACTTCGGGTTCGAGTTCCAGTTGTTCCTGAACCTCGACGATGAAGCGATCGATACTGTTGCCGTAGAACTCGCGGTGCGGCGCCATGTCGGGATCGTTAAAGGCCATCGTGGCGACGGTGTCGCTGAACAACTGGGCCTGCAACACTTCGATGTCCGGGACGCCGCCGACGACTTCACCGGTCAAGGCGTCAAAAATGGGGGGCCGATTCGATTCGACCATCAACCGCGTGCTGCTGCGAAACGTCTCTTCGGTTCGCGAGTAGACCAGGAATCCGATCACGCCGAACACGATCGCCGGCAAAATCACGGCCCAGCGGTAGCGCCACAGCGCCCCGAGGACATCCAGGGGCTGCGTCGCCCCGGTCGACGCGATCTGGCGGCTGCGGCGGCTGGAGGGTGGTGTCGAAGTTGGTTCTGCAATCATCGTGGGGCGTGAATCTGTTTCGGCAGAGCGTGGGGGAGTACCGACACCGAAGCGTGCCGGCCGGGCGCGAGCAGTCTGGTCGCGGTGAAGCTTATAAACAAGGATCCGTTGAACGAATCGGTCCTGATGGGGGAAAACCGACAGCGTCTCGAAGCGTGCTGTCGGCCCGCCGGGTACAACGCCGCCGGGCCCTTTCCTTCCGAAAATCCTTTCGAAAACGCGTTTTCCCGAAGGCCGGTTGATGGAGTCACCGCTCAACACCTACCGGGAAACCGTGCCGATGTAGTTTAACCCTCATCCGTTGACGTCCATAGCGCTTTCGTAAATCGGGCCGCTCAAAAACCCTTCCCGGTCGGCAGAATCGACCTCACCGGCAAAATGTTGGCGGTTTCCGGACACTTGCGCGATCGCGGTAAACACTTGAGTCTGACTTGAGGAAATACTGATGGTTCCTCGAATTCCGCCCGCGCGGCACCATTTTCGCGCAACACTTGGTTGCGTGGGTCGCCCCGGGAATCAATCCTGGCGGCTGGTAAAACAGCGCCGCACTTCTGATACACCTGCCTCATAAAAAGTTTTCTTCATGATTGCTCGCATCACGCTTCCCGATGCCGCTCTGCCACTCGCCGGAAGGACCTGTCTGGTCACCGGAGGGGCGGGATTTATCGGATCGCACTTGGTCGACGCCCTGCTCTCGCACAACGCCACCGTCCGTGTTTTGGACAATTTCAGCACCGGCTATGAGTCCAACCTGTCCCACGTGGCCGATCACCGCGGCGTCGAAGTCGTTCGCGGTGACGCGGCGGATCCGGCGGTGACGGAGAAAGCGGTCGCCGGCTGCGACGCCATCTTCCACCACGCCGCGATGGCCAGCGTGCCACGCAGCATGCGCGAGCCGGCACTGTGCCACGCCTGGTGCGCGACCAGCACGATCAACCTGTTGGCCGCGGCCGAGGCCGCCGGGGTTCGCCGGCTGGTGCTGGCCAGCACCAGCGCCGCCTACGGAGATTCTCCCTACGTCAGCAAACGCGAAGAGGATCCGCCGGCACCCCTGTCGCCCTATGCGGCCTCCAAACTGGCCGCCGAAGCCTACATGCAATCGTTCTCGCGAACGTCCAAGCTGGAAACGGTGATCCTGCGCTATTTCAACGTCTTCGGACCGCGCCAGGATCCCCAGAGCGAATACAGCGCCGTGATCCCACGTTTCGTGTCGATGATTTTGTCCGGTAAACGCCCGGTGATTTATGGCGATGGGTCGCAATCACGCGACTTTGTGTTCGTCCGCGACGTCGCCAAGGCAAACCTGTTGGCCGCCACGATTCCCGACATCAACGGCGGCATTTTTAATATCGGGCAAGGCCAACGCACGACGCTGTTGGAGCTATTGACGACGCTCCGCGACATCCTCGGCCAAGACATCGAGCCGATTCACGATCCGCCCCGGTTGGGCGATATCAAGGATTCGCTGGCCGATATCACCCAGGCCCGAACGCGGCTGCAGTTCGAGCCCGACGTCGACATGAAAAGCGGTTTGGAGCAAAGCGTCGATTACTATCGATCGATCTGCTGATCACATCGGCTGATCACATCTGCTGATCACATCGGCCCGGTCATTTCCCACACCACGCCGCGGGTCGTGGCCGGGTCGATGAATCCGGCCTTGCGGCCACGCGGGGCGTCGTGCGGCGTTTCGGATTTTGCCCGCATCCCACGCGCCGGCAAGGACGCGAGCGATTCGGAGACGTCGTTCGTTTGAAAACACAAATGGTGTAACCCTTCGCCGTGTTCGGCCAGATGGGTCTGCAACGGATGGTCCTCGGTCAGCGGCTGGACCAGCTGCAGGTGCACGTTGCCCATGTCCAGGTGCGTCAGGCGTACGTTGCCGCTGGGGATCACTTCGCTCAACACGACGGGCAACCCCAGCGTGTCGCGATAAAACGCCAACGCCTCCTCGGTGTCTCGCACCACGATGGCGATGTGATCGAGTTGTTTGAAAAGCGGTGTATCCGGCATTCGAAGTCTCTTTTGTGGTGGTTTGATCCGTCGATCGCGTCAGATTGAGCTGTTCGATCGAGCATTCTCAATCATAATGGATCCGTCTCGCCTGCTTCACGCTCTCCGGTACTGAATTGATGATTCGTGCGCAAGTTCACCAGCCCTTCTTCCGCAAATTCCTGTACGTCTTTCTCGGTTGTACCGCGTTTGCCGGATGGTGCCTGTACGACGGTTTGATCGCGTATCCAAAGAAACTGACGATCGCCGAAGCCTACGAGGGGCTGCCGGAAGAGGGCCGTCGCGAAGCCTGGAAAGAACTCGCCGGCGAAAATGGTTGGCCCACGATCACACCGTCCAAAACCGCCAACGACATCCGGCATGATATCAGCAGCCAATTCATGATGGTCGTCCTCTGCACCCTGTTCGCAATCCCCGCGCTGATGATGTTCATGTCCGGCCAAGGAACCTGGGTCGAAGGCGATGAAACCGTGATTCGTAATAGCAAGGGCCAGGAGGTGCCCATCGACGCGATCACCAAGATCGATAAACGAAAGTGGGACGCCAAAGGCATCGCGAAAATCCATTACGAAGTCGACGGCAAGAAAAAGAAGTTCGTGATGGACGATTTTAAATACGAACGCGAACCGATGGGCCAACTGATGAAATTCGCCGAAGCCCATTTGACCGAAGAGCAAGTCACCGGTGATTTTCTCGAGCGTGACAAAGAGCAAATCGCCCTTCAGCAAGCCGCCGAAGCGGAAGAAGAAGAATACGACGGCGACGATGAGCAGTATGAAGACGACAGCGAGTTCGAAGCCGCAGAGGACGCGGAGACGAAGTCCAACCCGTAGGGCACGCCAGCACGATCGGTGCGTAGGGCATGCTGTGCATGCCGATCGTCTCCATCGTCACGAACGGCGTGACCTACTTCAGGCCCCACGTTTCGTCGAAGAACCCTTGGCCCATGATCTCACCGGCGTAGATCGAATCGTCATCGGTTTCCACGTCCAAGACGGCCCAGTCGGGCAGCATCGCGATTTGACGGGAATTGCTGACGTTGGAAAACTCGCGAAACGTCATGCCGCTGTTGACGACGATGTAACGCCGCGGGTTCAGCGGATTGGGATAGCAAAACACGGGGGCGTGATGCACCGGATCAAAACTCTGGTCACCCACACGCAGCGTCTCACGCGTCCACTGGATCGGAAGCCGGTCGGCGATGTTGAACAGAAACCGATTGCTGCTGAAGTCACCGAAGCAGATCAGGTGGCAGGTTTCGAGGTGGTCGTCGGTCAGGTCGCGGTCCAGCACGACTCGCACGTCGCCGCGCATCAGTCGCGACCAACGCTGCTTGAAATACTCCGCCTCGCGATCGATCCAGCGTTGCACTTGGCCATGGCGTGCCGGGCGACTGGGCATGACGATCACAAAGCGGTCGCAAAACGCATCGTCAATCGGACCCTGCAATCCGGGGCGTTTGCGTAGCGTCATCTCGTCGTCACGCGTCGATGTCCACTCGCCCGACGCTTCCTTTGCCAACGTGCACTGGAATCCACGCAGGTTGCCGGTGTCGTCCACCGAGTATCGTTGGCCGTCGATTTCCATGTCCACCGCGCCACGACGGCCCGGCCAGCCGGTGTCGGAAAAATCGATCTCCAAATGGGTCACACCGTCGGTCTCGATGCGAAGGCTCTCGTTCTCGCGGTCCAGCCGGGCGCTGACCGCCGCGGCGGTCCAGTGTTCCTGCATCCCGGCGACGCGTAGCCAGCCCGCTTGGCTGTAGCGGAGCGTGTAGGTGACGAAATCAATTTCTGTCTCCGGTCCCTCGTCGGCTTCGGCGGCCCACTTGGCGATCCGGGCATCGATCTGCTGTTTCGAGAGATCGTCGATCTTGTGCCCCATCCCCGCCCCGATCACGTAGGGGAACTGAAATCCCAGTTCCTCGGCGCGGGCCGCGACCCGGTCGGCCGCCATCTTTTGTTTGTCGACTTCACCGCTGTAGGCGATGGTCCGGGTTCCCTTCAAGTTCTGGGTCCACGGCAAGACGTCATACCAACGCAGCAGTTTTTCTGTGGTCGCGGTGAGAGGAAACGGCGTCGATTGCGTCCAGCCCTGATAGCGGAGCGTGTCGACAAATCCGGCGCCGGGATTGGCCGCCAACCAACGATAGGGATCGTGGACGGCCAAGTGCCAGCAACCCGCCCCGCCCATCGAAAACCCGCGGATCGAAACGCGATTCGGATCGATGGCGACGCGAGATTGAATGTCATCGATCGCTTCGTAAACATCGGTCTCGCCGGCAAACTTGAACGCGTTACAGTGGCGGCCGAACGGATGCAGAACAAGCGTGGCCTCGGGCGTGTATTGCCCTGCTTTGGTCATCCGCTCGGTCAGAAACGGCACTTCGGTTTTTGTGTCGCCGCGGCCGTGCAGCCAGACATCCATCCGCATCGGCGTCTCGGCCTGGGCCATTGTGAACCCCGCCGGAACAACAATGCCATAGGGCTGTACCGAATCATCGATGCGGGAAACGAAGCCGGCGACCAGCGGCTGGGGATGGTCGTTGGCGTCGGGATGAAATCCCAGCAGTTCCAATCCACGTGTCCCCGCGGCCGCTGCGGTGATCCGCCGCGCGGCCTCGTCGAGCAACCGTTCCGCCGCATCGACTTCGCTGTCCTTGAAAAACAAGTTCTGCTCCAGTGCCAGCTGCACCGCGCGGATCAAGACGTCGACGTCGCTTTGCCACCCAGACGCATCGTTCGATTCGGCGACCGTTCGGCTGAGTTGCTGACGGATCGATTCGACGCGCTGCTGGAGTGCCGTGCGCCGTGGTGCATCGATCTGGATGCCCGGCGGCGGCAACGGTTTGAAAACAGGCTGTGGAGTCGTCGATTGGGCGATGCCGTTGGCGGCCCATGTAGCGGAAAGGACAATCGCGAGGGTGCAGGCGTAGGCCCGTAGGCTCGCGCTAAACGGCTGATGTGCATTTGATGTCAGCCGGTTCGCGCCAGCGTCCGGGCGCGTCGTGTGGTCGTGTGCCCAGGGAATGGCCCGCATCTCAGGTGTCTCCGGCGATCTGAATGACTTGTTCCAGTTGCATCACTCCATCATAGAGCGATCGGCCCACGATTGCCGCCGGCATGTTCATTTCGACCAACTTCCGAACGTCGTCGTAGGTCGTCACGCCTCCGCTGGCGACCAAGGGGATATCCGTCGCCTCGGCCATGTCACGCAGCCCGTCAAAATTCGGGCCGCTCATCATTCCGTCGCGGGCGATGTCGGTGTAGATGATTGCCGCGATGTTGGCCGTTCGCTGTCGCAGGTCTTGGGCCAGTTCGATCGCCGGTGTGGAACTGGTTTCCAGCCATCCGTCGGTCGCCACCATGCCGTCACGCGCGTCGATGCCCGCCGCCAATTTGCCGGGGAACGCATCACACATCGAGGCGAACCATTCGGGTTGCTTCAGCGCGGCCGATCCGACCACCAGACGTGCCAGACCCAAGTCGAGCAAGGCTTCGATCGCCGCTTGGTCGCGCACACCGCCTCCCATCTGGCAGGGTAGTCCGGTCGCGGCAACGATCCTCGCGACCGCGTCGCGATTGGCCGTCGGGTCATCGCCCCGGGCGGCATCCAAATCCACCAAGTGCAATCGTTTCGCCCCGGCTTGCTGCCACTGGACGGCGAACTCCACCGGGTCGTCGCCGAAGACTGTTTTTCGGTCATAGTCGCCCTGCCGCAAACGGACCGGTTTTCCATGACGCAGATCGATTGCGGGCCAGATTTCCATGGTGATGTGGGGCTCTCGTGTGAGTTAGGGCTTCAGTGGAACAGGCGGCGTGACGCCGACGACCAAGCGGTCGGCGTCGGCCGGTTGCAACGATACCGCACAGGCAGGTAGACTGACCAGCACAGAGCACAAACGATTGTGCAAGCGGCCTCCACGCGTCGAAGTCGCGTTCGGACCGCCGGAATGTCTCTCGATGCTCCAGCCACATGTTATCCGTGGGGTCGCGCTGCGATCGGTGGGTATTGTTTTCGATTGTTAGCCCGGTGAAATTGCTGGAGTGCTTCGTCAAGATTGAACCTTGGGGTTGAGTCATGAAACCACCGAATCATCGCACGGGCGACACGCCGCTGGGTTCCGGCGCTGCGACGTTGGGCCATCCCGTGACGCTCAAAAACGTCGCCGCCCGCGCCGGTGTCAGTGTTTCAACCGCCTCACGCGCGCTCAATGGCCAAGCTCGCAAGTATCGCATCAGCCCCACGACGGAGAAAGCGGTTCGCAAGGTCGCCGCTGACTTGGGGTTCCAAGCCAGTCAGGTCGCCCGCTCGCTCCGGCTCAAACGAAGCGGCTTGATCGGGGTGATCGTGCCGGATATCTCCAACCCGTTTTTTGCCTCCATCGCCCGCGAAGTTTCATTGGGCGTCGAAGCGTATGGGTTCTCGGTCTTGCTCGGCGACAGCCGCGAAGAGACGCAGATCGAACAGCGATTGGTCGAACAGTTGCGTGCCAAACAGGTCGAAGCCTTGTTGGTGTGCCCGGTCGGTGTTGAACCGGATCATTTGGTCAAGCTCGATCGGTCGGGATTGCCCGTCGTGGTCGCCGACCGGGTGTTCGACGGAATCGAATTGCCGAGTGTGACGTCGGACAATCGGACCGCGGCGCGTGCGGTAGCGGAGGTGTTGATCGAGCAGGGCCATCGCAAGATCGGCGTTCTGTCGGGCGTTCGTGACAGTCTGCCCGCCAAGACCCGCCTGCAAGGCTTGACCGACGCGGCCCAGCACGCGGGGTTCCACCTCGATCCCTCGTCTCTGGCGGGAAACGCGTTTACCGAGCAATCCGGCTACGACGCGACGCTCGAATTGTTGGATCGGCATCCCGAGATGACCGCGATCTTTGCGATGTGCACGCCGGCGGCGATCGGTTCGATGCGCGCATTGGCCGAACGCGGAATCGCGATCCCGCGCGACATGTCCATCGTCGCCTTCGATGACCATCCCTTTGCCGAGTTGATGAAAACCCCGCTGACCGTTTCGGTTCAAGACATTCCCCGGCTGGGTCGACTGGCCACCGCAGTCTTGCTGAAGCGGTTGAACGTGAATCCGAGCGATGATTCCGGCGCTGAATCGAACGCTGAATCGAGCGGACAAGACCTGCCCCCGCTGAGTACTGCATCGGAGATGCAATTCACCACGTCGCTGTGGAAGGTCCCCACCACGCTCTTGCAGCGGTCGTCCGTCGCTGCCCCACGCCACTAACGCGGCGATGCAACACCATCGCGAGTCGCACCACGCTCGTGGCCTTTGAATTGTTTTTTGAACTCACCATCCTGTCGGCCGGCTGATCATTCCATGACCTTCCCCGTCACAAGTCCCCACGAACGTTCCAAACCGAAGATCGCGGTGTTGGGATCCATCAACATGGATCTGGTAATTCGATGCGATCATTTACCCAAGCCCGGCGAGACCGTTGCGGCTGGATCGATGACCGAAGTCCCCGGCGGAAAGGGTGCCAATCAAGCGGTCGCGGCGGCTCGCTGCGGTGGCGCGGTGCAAATGATCGGCCGCGTCGGCGACGACGGGTTCGGGCAAAAATTGCTCGACAACCTGCTGCAGGAATCGATCGACTGCAGTGCCGTCTGGACCGCCCAGGGGTGTGAAAGTGGACTCGCGATCGTCAGTGTCGAAAACAGCGGCGAGAACGCGATCATCGTGGTCCCCGGCGCCAATGCGAGGCTTTCTCCCGAAGACATTCACCGCGCTGAGTCCATCCTCACCGGCTGCGACGTGTTGATGGTCCAATTGGAAACACCGCAGCCGACGGTGTTGGCGGGCATTCGAGCGGCCAAGCGGGCGGGGGCCAAAGTGATCCTGGATCCCGCCCCGGCGGCAACGCTTGAAGAGGAACTGTTCGACGTCGATCTGATCTGCCCGAACGAATCCGAAGCCACCGCAATCGTCGGCGGCCGTCTGGAAACCATCGATGACGCCGCCGAGATCGCCAAACGTTTGCACGCCAAGGGGCCGGCCGCGGTCGCAATCACGTTGGGGGCGCGCGGGACCATGCTGTACGACGGGCAGACCGCTGAACTGATCGAATCGATCAAGGTGGACGCCGTCGACACGACCGCCGCCGGTGACGCGTTTGCCGGCGCCGTGGCTGTCCGTTGGGCGCAAACCGGGTCGCTTCGCGAAGCCATCCAGTGGGCCAATTTGGCCGGTGCCCTCGCCGCCTCCCGCGCCGGAGCGCAGCCGAGTTTGCCGACCCATCAACAAATCGATTCCCTGACTTCGTAGTGCTTTCTTCCCCGTTTCCTTTCCCGCCAACGAGTTTCTCATGCGTCACTTCTTGTTTCCGATCCTGTTCGCCGTCGCGGTGGCAGGCTGTTCGTCGAAATCCGACACGTCGACTACCCAGTCCAATTCGGGGGACACGGACGAGCGTCCCAAAGTCGCATTGATCATGAAGTCTTTGGCCAACGAGTTTTTTTCGACGATGGCCGAAGGTGCCAAGACGCACCAAAGTCAACATGCCGATGAGTATGAATTGATCGTCAACGGCATCAAAGACGAACGTGACCTGAGCCGGCAAGTGGCGTTGGTGGATGAAATGGTTGCCGCCGGTGCCGACGCGATTGTGATCGCGCCGGCCGATTCCAAGGCGTTGGTCCCGTCACTGCGAAAAGCGATCAACAAGGGCGTCGTCGTGATTAACATCGACAACCAGTTGGACGCCGAAGTGTTGGCCAGCGAAGGGGTGACGATTCCGTTTGTCGGACCCGATAACAAAGCCGGGGCGAAGCAGGTCGGTGACTACCTGGCCGGCAAGTTGGCTGCCGGTGACAAGGTTGCGATCCTGGAAGGCATTCGGACGTCGTTCAACGCCCAGCAACGACTGGCGGGTTTCGAAGCTTCCATGAAGGCCGCCGGCGTCGAAATCGTTTCCAGTCAAAGTGCCGAATGGGAGATGGCCAAAGCGAATTCCATCGCGGCGTCGATCTTGAGCGAACATCCGGACGTCAGAGCCATCTTGGCGGCCAACGATTCGATGGCGCTCGGCGCGATCGCCGCGGTCAAGTCCGCCGGAAAGACAGGCGAGGTGCTGGTCGTCGGATTCGACAACATCTCCGCCGTCCAACAGGCCATTCGCGATGGAAAGATTTTAGCGACGGCCGATCAATACGGTGACAAGCTGGCGGTGTTCGGGATTGAAACGGCGCTGCAATTGATCAACGGCGAAATCGATCAGCCGAGTGACGTCGAAACGCCCGTCGACCTGGTGACGGCAGAATCACTGTGAGCGTCTTGCTGGATGCCGTCGGGATGACGAAACGTTACGGCAACGTGACGGTGTTGCGTGACGTCGACTTCGATTTGCGCAGCGGCGAGATTCACGCGCTGCTCGGGGCCAATGGTGCCGGAAAGTCAACGCTGTGCAAGATGATCGCCGGGCTGACCGAGGTGACCGCCGGCGGCATGCGGATCGAAGGCCAGGCGTATGCGCCGCATCACAAACAGGCCGCCGAATCGGCCGGCGTGCAGATCATTCAACAGGAATTGAACCTGATTCCCACGCTCAACGTCGCCGAAAACCTGCTGCTCAATCGGCTCCCTTCGTTCGCCGGGATCGTTTCAAGTGGAACGCTGCATCGCCAAGCGCGCGCCGCACTGGACCGGTTGCAACTGGACGACGTGGACACCCACGCGTTGGTCAGCGAACTCGGCGTCGGGCATCGGCAGATGGTGGAGATCGCCGCGGCGTTGGCACGCGAGTGCAAGATCCTGATCTTGGACGAACCCACCGCGGCGCTCAGTGGCAGCGAGACGCAGCTGTTGTTCGACCAGCTCAGTCAGCTGCGTGATCGCGGCGTCGGCATGATCTACATCTCGCACCGTTTGGACGAAGTCAAACAGATCGCCGACCGCGTCACCGTGCTGCGGGACGGACGTCACGTCGGCACCGAAACTGCCGAATCGATGAGCACCGACCAGATGGTCCAACGGATGAGTGGCGAGCTTGCCGATGAACGCTCCGATGAACGGCGTAGTGGCGAGAATCGTCAACGCGCTCAGGCGTCGGCGGTCTCGGCGGACGAATCAGATCAGCGGAAGGATTTGACCGTGTTGACTGTGGAAGCCCTGTGCTGTGGCATGGTTCGCGACGTCTCCTTTCAGGTCCGCGGCGGGGAAACGTTTGGCATTGCGGGTTTGGTCGGATCGGGGCGGACGGAATTGCTGCGCGCGATCTTCGGCGCCGATCGAGCGGAATCGGGACAGGTTTGCATCGCGGGAAAAGCTCCGACGCGTTTTGGTCATCCGTCGCAAGCGGTTGCGGCAGGCTTGGCAATGGTGACCGAAGACCGCAAGCAGAGCGGCTTGTTGCTGCAGCAATCGATTCGCTGCAACACGTCGCTGAGTGCGATGATCAAACGGTTTTCACGGTTCGGGTTGATCACGCCCGGGCGTGAAGCGAAGGTCGCCGGGCAAATGTGTCGCGCGATGGAAACGCGTTGCACCGGGATTGAACAGAGTGTGGGAACGCTCAGTGGCGGCAATCAACAGAAAGTCGCGATCGCAAAATGGCTGACCCGCGACGCCGACGTGTTTCTGTTTGATGAACCGACGCGGGGGATCGACGTCGGTGCCCGGCGAAGGATTTATGAACTGTTCGACGAACTGGCGTCGGCCGGCAAGGGGATCGTGATCGTCAGCAGTGACTTGGACGAGCTGATGGAGACCTGTGAACGGATCGCCGTGATGTCGGCCGGGCGGCTGGTGGAGACCCGCGAGCGGTCGTTGTGGACCGAAGATGCCATCTTGCAGGCGAGTTTTGCCGGGCATCGAACCAAAAAATCTCAACGTTTGACCGGAACATGAAACAAAAGTTGACTCAATCGTTTTTGCAGTACGCCGGACTCTTGGGAGTGTTGGTGCTGTTGATCGCGGTGTTTTCGCTCAGTTCAAAGAACTTCTTTCAGACCCAGACGCTGGTCACGATTGCCAACTCCAATCCAGACCTGATCTTCGTGTCGGTCGGGATGACGTTGGTCTTGATCGTCGCCGGAATCGACTTGTCGGTCGGATCGTTGCTCGCGCTCGGATCGGCGGTGATCGGGGTGTTGATGGTGCGACACGAGTGGAGTTTACCGGCGGCGTTTTCGGTGTGTTTGCTGGTTACGGGCTTGTGTGGTTTGTTCAACGGGTTTGTCTCGGTTTGGTTTTCGATCCCGTCGTTCATCGTCAGCCTGGGGATGTTGGAAATGGCACGCGGCGGGACGAAGGTGATCACGGACTCACAGACGATGTACATCGGCAGCCGCGTCGAAGCGTTCGGGGAACCGTTGCAGTGGGTGCCGCTTTCACCGGCATTTCTTGTCGCGGTGATCGCGGTGATTGCGGGGCAGTTCTTGCTGACGAAAACCGTCTTCGGGCGGTATTGCGTTGCCATCGGGACGAACGAAGAAGCGGTGCGGATGAGCGGGATTCGGACGGCACCGATTACGATTGCCGCCTTCATGATTTTGGGGTTGCTGTGCGGACTGGCGTCGCTGTCACAAACCAGTCGATTGTCCAGTGCGGATCCCAACGCTGCGATCGGGTTAGAGCTTTCGGCGATCGCGGCCTGTGTGATCGGGGGCACCAGTTTGATGGGCGGACGCGGCAGTGTGGTGGCGTCCTTCATCGGCGTCTTGATCATCGCCGTGCTGCAATCCGGTCTGGCCCAGTTAGGCGTCGAAGACGCGATCAAACAGCTGATCACCGGAGCCGTCATCATCACCGCCGTCCTCCTCGACGCCCTGCGAGTCCGCTGGGGCAGGAGATCGGGGTGAGATAAGTAGACAAGAAAATGGGTGACAAGAAAATGTTGTGTGGAGGTTTGGAGTGATGCCGGTTGAGGTCCTGGGCGAAGTCCGCGCGGTCGAGGAGCAGGTTTTTGCGGACGTCTGCTACAGGGTGATGGGGCGTGTGTTTTCAGTTCGGAAGACCATGGGACCGTTCTTCCGAGAAAAGATCTATCAGACGAAGATTTGTGAGAGTTTCCAACAGACGCAAGTAGAAGTGCCAATCGTCATTCGACAAGACAGGTTTCGTCATGAGTATTTTATCGACACTGTCTTTGACGCGGTGGCTGTCTTCGAGTGGAAAGCGGTTGAACGCCTCCATTCAAGGCACCGAGCACAATTGCTGAATTACCTCATGCTCTGTGAACTCCAGCGTGGCAAACTTGTGAACTTACGTCCGGAGACCATTGAGCATGAATTCGTGAACTCACCGCTCAGCCGAAAACAGAGACAATCATTTGATCTCGATCGGAGTGAATTCGTTCCGCAAGGCCAGTCGGAACGGGAATGGGCAGACTTTATGGTCGCCGCCCTACGAGACTGGGGAACGGGATTGGATTTGAATCTGTACGAATCAGCGACAGAATTTGTATTTGGCGGTGCTGAAAAGACGCTGCAAGAAGTGGCCATCCATTGCGGCCACCAGTTCCTCGGAAATCAGAAGACGCGGATCACCCCGGAAGGCTCCATCGTAAAAGTCACTGCACTCAACAAACAAAAACAATCCTACCTGAAAAACATCCTCCGATTTCTTCGTTACGTGGAGATTCCTGTCGTACAGTGGCTCAACATCGCCAGTGACACCGTGACATTCCAAACGATCCGACGGTGCTGAGCGGACCGGCAACATTTTCTTGTCACCCATTTTCTTGTCTCCCTCTCCACTGCTCTCCATCTTCCTGCCCCTCATCTTTCTGCCATCCCTCCGCGGTCCATCTCCATCGCCAGCACTTTCCCTGTCTCGCTTTCCTGGCACGCGGCGATTTCCGCCGGTGTGCCTTCGGCGACGACTCTGCCTCCCGCGTCTCCGGCGCCGGGGCCGAGATCGATCAGGTGGTCGGCTGAGAGCATCAGCAGCGGGTTGTGTTCGACGACCAACAGCGAGTGTCCGTCGGCAATCAGGGCGTCGAAGCAATCGACCAATCGGATCAGGTCGTCAAAGTGCAAACCGGTGGTCGGTTCGTCCATCACGAACAGGGTGCGTTTGCGTTTTGCCGACGCTAAAAACGCCGCCAGTTTCAACCGCTGGCCTTCGCCGCTGGACAGCGTGGTGGCGGATTGGCCGAGCGACAGGTAGCCCAGCCCGACATCGATCATCCGTTTCAGCCGCGACTGAACCTTGTCGGCGCCTCGGAAAAACGCGTAGGCTTCGCGGGCGCTCATCGCCAACACGTCGGCAATCGAGCGGTCGCGATAACGCACCTTCAAGATGTCATCGCGGAATCGCGTGCCGCGACATTCCGGGCACTGCATCGAAACGTCCGCCAGGAATTGCATGTCGATTTCCAGCACCCCGGCGCCTTCGCATTCCGGACACCGTCCCTTGTCGCTGTTGAACGTGAAGTGGCTGGGAGTCAATCCGCGCGCCCGCGCTTCGACGCTGTCGGCAAACACCTTGCGAATCGGATCAAACGCCTTCAAATAAGTCACCGGACAACTGCGTGGAGAGCGGCTGATCGGGGATTGATCGACCGACACACAGTCCTGGATCTGGCCCAGCCCGGTGATCGATTGATAGGGCAGCGGTTTGGCGGCTTGGCGAAGTTTCTCGTGCCGAATCGCTTCGAAAAGCGTGTCCTGGACGAGCGAGCTTTTGCCGCTGCCCGAAACGCCGGTCACCACGCATAATACGCCCAGCGGAAAGTCCACGGTCAGGTCTTGAAGGTTGTGGCCTTGCGCCCCTCGCAACGTGATCCGACCATGTGGCGACCGCGGATCGTGGTGCCGCAGGGTGGAACCGCGTCGTCCGGAGAGAAATTGACCGGTCAGCGAGTCGCGGTTGCGGACCATCTGCTTGGGCGTACCTTCAAACACGATCTGACCGCCGTCGCTGCCCGCACCGGGACCGATCTCGACGACGCGATCGGCGGTTTCGATCATCGTTTCATTGTGCTCAACGACGATGACGGTGTTGCCGCGATCTCGCAGGGAGGCGATCGAATCGGCCAGCCGGCGGACGTCTTTGGGGTGCAGCCCCGCGGTCGGCTCGTCCAACACGTACAGCATGTTGACCAGGTTGCCGCCCAGGGCCGCGGTCAACGCGACCCGTTGCGTTTCGCCGCCGGAGAGTGTTCGCAGGGGACGATTCAGTTGCAGGTAGCCCAGCCCGACCGATTGCAAGTATCCGATCCGGTCGCAGATTTGTCGCAGCGGTTCGGCGGCGATCTCGCGCTGTCGCTCACCCAGCGGCGCGTGATGAAAGAAGTCCGCGGCGGCCGAACCCGACATTTCCAGCAGGTCCGCGATCGTCCGGTCGGCGATCTTGTAGGCCAGCGCCGCAGCGTTGTAGCGCCGGCCGTCACACGCGTCGCACGTCCGGTAACTGCGATAACGGGCGGCAAAGATGCGGATGTGCATCTTGTATTTCTTGCGATCCAGCCAGGCGAAAAAGCCATCGAGTCCGCCAAAGTTTCGCTCGGGCACCCCGCGATGAATCAACTTCAAGTGCTTTTTCTTGAGCTTGCTGAACGGCACGTCGGTCGGCAGGTCATAGTCGTCGGCCAGCGCCAGTAATTCCTCCAGCTCATGTTCATAGGAAGGCGTGTTCCAGGGCGCGATCGCACCCTCGGCAATCGAAAGCGACGGGTCGGGCACGACCAGGTCCATGTCCACGTCGACCAAATCGCCGAACCCTTCGCATTTTTCGCAGGCGCCCAGCGGGTTGTTGAAATTAAACAGCCTGGGGACGGGATCGGGGTAATCCAGGTCGCACTGATCACAGCGTCGTTGATCGCTGATCACCCGCTGCATCCAGGGGCGGCCATCGATCTCGGTGATGCGGCCCGTCGGCGTCCCGGCCTCGGCGGTGGCTGTCGCCTGCGCTTCGATCAACACGACCGCGCGGCCGTGTCCTTCGCCCATCGAGGTTTCCAGCGATTCGGTCAAACGCGACAGTTCGGTGTCCGCTGAAACCCGGTCGACGACCACAATGCATTCCGCGCCCCCACGCCCGATCTGCTTGGCCAACGCGGCTCGATCGGAATCGGACAAATGAAACGTCTGGCCACGGACGATCAGACGCAGGTAACCGGCCCGTTGCAGCCCCAGCAAAATCTCGCCGCCGGATTTGCGATTGGGCAGCCAGACTTGGAACCCGATCATCGCGCGCTGGGCTGATGCGGCCAGTTCTTCGGCAATCGTGGTGGGATCGTCCGCCGAGACCTCGCGGCCGCAGCCGGTGCAGTACAGCGTGGCGCACTTGGCGAACAGCAACCGCAAATGGTCGGCGATCTCCGTCGCCGTCCCCACGGTGCTGCGATTGGTTTTGGAGCCGCCCGCCCGCGTCACCGCGACGGCCGGCGGAATGCCGGTGATCGAATCGCAGTCCGGTTTATCGAGTCGCTGCAGGAATTGCCGCGTGTAGGCTGAAAAGCTTTCGATGTAGCACCGTTGGCCCTCGGCATACAGCGTGTCCAGGGCCAGCGAAGTCTTGCCGCTGCCGGACAGCCCGCAAAACGCGATCAGTTTGCCGCGGGGCAGATCCAGATCGACGTCGCGTAGGTTGTGAACCCGGCAACCCCGGACGGAAATCAGATGGGCGGCTGCGGGAGTGCGAGAGGGGGCAGATGGGGAGGACAAGGGCGCAGTGGGGGCGTGGTTGACGTGAAGCGAGAGCTGAGTGAGAAGTGTAGCGCATCGGCCGCCGTTGACGACCGGCGGATAGCCAAGTTGCGCAGGTGTGCAGGCGCGCTGGTGTGCAGGCTTCAGCCGCCCGGTTTGCTGCTCGGGTGTCGATTGTATAAGTGACGGAAATTAAGAAGTAGCAGCGCAGGCCTAGAATCGCCCACGGAAGGTCCGGGAGGCGATCCCGATAGGGATCTCAGTAAGTAGCCGGCGGTTTGAGCGCAGCGAACACCGCCGGGAGAGCGTAAAACGCGCGTCGACGATCCCGGAGGTGATCGCAGCAATCTCGCTGCGACCCCGTCGGGGTCGGCGTCACTGCTTACGCCGTGCCCCCGGATGCGCTATCGCGATCCGGGGCTACTGGCTGTGATCCCTTCAGGATCGCGGCTCGTGGACGAAGCCCACGAGTGTGAGAGGTTCTTTGAAGCTCCGTCACTTTTATAATTGACGTCCCCCGCAGCGCGAGGGGATGCGCCTGAAGGCTGGACACCAACGGTTGCTGGTGTGCAGGCTTTAGCCGCCTCGTTTCGCTGCTTCGCAGCGAGAGCGCCGGCGTTCACCCCGCGTGAAACGAACCGTTTGGGCGAAATGACGACAGTTCTTTGGTCCGTCGGTGACCGGTTTCGGGCGTGGGATGGTATCCTGTGTTAGGTGCGGACAGGACCGGATGAAGAGGATTCATCCGTCGGCACCCTTTTCCAACGTTCAACGATCCCCCAAAAGCGCTAACGAAGGCGAAACCATGGGCCAAGCTATTCAAGAATTCACCGATCTGCTGCTTCGCCAAGGCATCATCAGCTTGGACCAGCTCTCCGAAGCGGAACAGGTCTCCCGAGACACCTCGACCGATGTCGGCGACATTCTGGTCCAGATGGAATATGCCACGCCCGAGGAAGTCGCCCGGGCAATGGCCAAGTTCCACAAAATCCCCTTCGTCGACCTGCGGGAAGCGCGCATCCCGGAAGATGTGATCGAACTGGTGCCCGAATCGGTCGCCCGGGAAAACATGGTGCTGCCCTACAGCCTCGAAGACGGCGCGCTGCGGATTTTGATCGCCGACCCCTTCGATCTGGAAACGATCGAAAAACTGCGGTTCATCCTGAACCGCAAGATCGAAACCGCTTTGGCCCCCAAAGAGGCGATTCAGGGGGCGATCAACCAGTACTACGGGCAGGTCGAAGGGGAATCGGCTGACTCGATGTTGCAGGAGTTCACCGACACGGCAATCGACTTCACCGAAACCGAATCGGGCGACTCGGCCGATGCCGCCGATGACGCCGATGACAGCAGCGCGCCGGTGATCAAACTGGTCAACCTGATGATCCAGGAAGCCGTCCAGTTGCGGGCCAGCGACATCCACGTCGAACCGTTCGAAGAGCGGGTGCGGATCCGTTATCGAATTGACGGCGTTTGCGTCGAGCGGGAAAGCGCCCCGCGGCGGATGCTGTCCGCCCTGATCGCCCGGATCAAGATTCTGTCCAAGATCGACATCTCGGAAAAACGGCGGCCGACCGACGGACGGATCAAGATCACGGTGGGGGACAAACAGCTCGATTTGCGGGTCAGCATCATCCCCACCAACCACGGCCAATCCTGCGTGATGCGGCTGCTGGACAAGGACAACATCAAGGTCGGCGTGCGGCAGCTGGGCCTCAACCAGCGCGACTACCGGACCTTCAACTCGCTGATCCGGCGGCCCAACGGGATCATCCTGGTGACCGGCCCGACGGGGTCGGGAAAGACCACCACGCTGTACGCGGCGCTCAACGCGCTGAACCGACCGGACCGCAAGGTGATCACGGCGGAAGACCCCGTGGAGTACTACCTGCCGGGGATCAACCAGGTCGAAGTCCGGCACTCGATCGGGCTCGATTTCGCCCGCATCATCCGCTCCATGCTGCGTCAGGCCCCCAACATCATCCTGGTCGGAGAAATGCGTGACCACGAGACCGCATCGATGGGAATCCAGGCTTCACTGACTGGACACCTGGTTTTTAGTACTCTGCATACGAACGATGCGCCCAGTTCTATCAGCAGGATGGTGGACATTGGTGTACCTGGCTACATGGTGGCCAGTTCGGTCATCGCGATCTTGGCCCAGCGGTTGGTGCGGACGATTTGCCCGCGCTGCAAGGTCCGCTACCAGCCCAGCGAAGCGGTCATTGCCGACTCCATGCTGCCGCCGGAAATGGTCGCCCAAGGGGAGTTTTCTCGGGGAAAGGGGTGCCCCTACTGTGGAAGGACCGGGTACCGCGGCCGAATCGGCATCTACGAGCTGATGGTCGTCAACGGCAAGCTGCGTGAGATGATGTTCCGCGGGGCGGACACCAAGGAGCTCCGCATCGAAGCGATAAACAGCGGTATGTCAACGCTTTACGCCGATGGCATGCTGAAGGTGATCCGCGGGATCACGACCTTTGAAGAGGTTTATCGGGTGGCCAAGCAGACCGAGCAGGAGCCGCTCGCGCTGAGCCACTTGGTCGCCGATTTGGACTCGCTCTAAGCCGTTCCCCTCGGTCGATACGGGCAAACTATCCGCTTCGCCGAGCGTTTCTCATTTGCTTGCAACTCGGCCGTGCTTTCGTGTCCCAATCTTGTCCCGGGCAGCGAGCCGAGTCCGGGCTGGGAGCAGCAAGGTTCCGCTGTGAATCGACAGTGGTCGCCAATCCACCCGTTCGTTTCTTCCGGGGGGGCCTTGGCGAAAAGTTTCGCCCCGATGGCGAAGTTTTTTGAAGTTTTCGCGTGGGGCGGACATAATGCCTGCACTTCGGGGAAAACTTGTTCTACTTCTCGCCATCACAATCGTTCCCCTGGAGTGGCCGGAGCGGATCAGCGGACGGTTCCGCTGACCCGCACCGGCCGCAACCCCTAGAGAAAAATGATTCTTCTCGCATTTGAGGTAAACCATCGATGGCAACCGTGCTGATCGACAAACTGCTCCATGCAGCAATCAAACAAGGCGTCAGCGACATTCACATTGTCGTCGGTCAGCCACCGGTGTTTCGTTTGCACGGGCGGATGCGGAAGCTGGAAACGAAGACGCTCGAAGGCGAGGACGCGGTCGCATTGATGAAGTCGATCACGCCGGAACGTTGCCAGCGTGAATTGCAGGAATCGGGCAGCACCGACTTCGGGTTCGCGTTTGGCGAGATGGCCCGCTTCCGGGTCTCGGTTTTCAAGCAGCGCGGTTTCATCTCGATGGTGCTGCGTCAGATTCCCAACGACAAGCTCACGCCGGAGCAACTGGGATTGCCCGAGGCTGTCGTCAAATTGACGCACCGGCCGCGGGGGCTGTTTTTGGTGACCGGCCCGACGGGTTCGGGAAAATCGACGACGTTGGCCAGTTTGATCAACCTGCTCAACGAGACGGTCGACCACCACATCATCACGATCGAGGACCCGATCGAGTTTTATCACGACCACAAGATGAGCACGATCAACCAGCGTGAAGTCGGGGTGGACGTGCCGAGTTTCTCCGAGGCGATTCGCCGCGCGTTGCGGCAAGACCCCGACGTGATTCTGGTCGGCGAGCTGCGTGACTTGGAGACGATCGAAGCGGCGATCAGTGCGGCGGAAACCGGTCACGTGGTCTTCGGCACGCTGCACACCAACAGTGCCCAGGGCACCGTCAACCGGATCATCGACGCCTTCCCGGGGAACCTGCAGGACCAGATTCGGACCCAGTTGGCCAGCACGCTGATCGGCGTGGTCGCCCAGACGCTGTTGCCCAAGATCGGCGGCGGCCGCTGTGCGGCTTATGAGGTGTTGGTGGTCACCCCGGGGGTTTCCAACCTGATCCGCGAGAACAAAACGTTCCGGATCAGCAGTGCGATGCAGACCGGTGCCAAGTTCGGGATGCAATTGATGGACGACGCCTTGTTCAATCACTGGAAGAACGAATTGGTGACCGTCGAAGACGCGTTGGCCAAGGCGCATCGTCCCGATGACTTGGCCAAACGCATCGTCCAGGCCCGTCGCGGGTTGGACGATTCACCGGTCCCGATCGGTGATGAAGACTAGCGTGACCGCTGCGACGACATGAACCAGCGGCGGACTGCAGCCCCCCTACCGGTTTCCGCCATCACCACCAAATTCTCGAATCCTCCTTTTCAAGCAACACACCCATGGCACAGCGTCGCATTGGACAGATCCTGGTCGACCTTGGTTTCCTGACCGACGAACAACGCGACATCGTGTTGGAGGAACAGGAGCAGCAGCCCGGTGCGCTGTTCGGAAAAGTCGCCGAGGACATGCAGTTGATCACCGAAGATCAACTCGTCCAGGGCTTGGCCGAGCAGATGTCGATGCAGACGATCTCGCTGGAAGAGATTCAGCTGGAGCCGGAATTGGTGGAGAAGTTGACTGAAACGATGGCCCAGCTTTACCGCGTGGTGCCGATTCGATTCGAAGGCAACCAGTTGACCGTCGCGACGTGTGACCCACAGAACTTGAGCGTCCAGGACGAATTGCGGACGTTTCTCGGTTACGACATCGAAGTGCTGGTGGCGACCGAACGCGACATCAACACGACGATCGGACGCTACTACGACAGCGAATCCGAGAGCGTCGAAAAGCTGGTCGCCGAGCTTGCCGAAGACGAGGAGTTGAAGGCGGCGGTGTCGGCGCTGGAGAGTGAAAAATTTAACATCACCGACGCCGAGGCGTTGGCCGATTCGGCGCCGGTGCGAAAGCTGTTGAACATGGTGTTGCTGTTGGCGATCAAGGACCACGCCAGTGACATTCACCTGGAACCGTTCGAAGACGAGTTTCGGATTCGCATCAAAGCCGAAGGCGTGTTATACGAAATGGTTCCGCCGCCGCGGCACTTGGCGTTCGCGATCACGACGCGCATCAAGGTGATGGCCAATTTGGACATCGCCGAGCGTCGGTTGCCGCAAGACGGTCGGATCGAGTTGATGGTCGGTGGTCACCCGGTCGACCTTCGCGTCAGCGTGTTGCCGACGATCTTCGGCGAAAGCGTCGTCATGCGGGTGCTGGACCGCTCGGTCGTGAACCTGTCGCTGGACAACGTCGGGATGGACGAGGCGATGATGAAGAAGTTTCGTCACGCGATCGATCGTCCCAACGGCATCATCCTGGTGACCGGGCCGACCGGTAGCGGAAAGACGACGACGTTGTATTCGACGTTGTCGGAAATGAACGACATCAAGGACAAATTGATCACGACCGAAGACCCGGTCGAGTACGACATCGACGGCATCATCCAAATCCCGATCGACCACGACGCCGGCGTCACCTTCGCCAGCTGTTTGCGGGCGATTCTGCGGCAAGACCCCGACATCATCCTGGTCGGCGAGATCCGTGACTTGGAGACGGCGGAAATCGCGATCCAGGCCGCGTTGACCGGCCACCTGGTGTTCAGCACCTTGCACACCAACAGCGCCCCGGCGACGGTGACGCGGTTGAAGGACATGGGGATCCCGGCGTTCATGACCTGCGCGACCGTCGAAGCGATTTTGGCCCAGCGGCTGGTCCGCCGGATCTGCCAGAAATGTCGCGAAGAAACCAAGGCCAACGTCGAGCTGCTGTTCCAACTGGGGCTCAAGCCCGAAGACGTCGGCGGCAGAAAGTTCTTCCGCGGCACCGGATGCGATCAGTGCAACAACACCGGCTACAAGGGCCGGATCGCGTTGTTCGAATTGATGATCTTGAACGACAAGATTCGCGAGATGGTCATGGGCAATGCCTCGACCGATGAACTGCGTGAAGAAGCGGCCAAGGACGGCATGACGACGCTCCGCGACGCGGGGATGGCGATGGCCTATGACGGGATCACGACGTTGGACGAAGTCGTCCGCGAGACGGTTTCGGAATAAGCCCAGTGGCGTGCCGCCGCAGGGGCGACGGGCACGTAGATTTGAACACACATTTTTTAGCATCACTTTTAAAGAGACGGCCGGTGCCGTGCCGCAACGCAGTACGCGTTGGGCAGGGTTCCGGCTTACCGCCGAGGGCGACCGAGAATGCCTACCTATCAATTCGAAGCAATGGACGCGGCCGGACAAGAGATCCGGGATGAGATCGATGCCGCGAGCGAAGAGGAGGCGCAAACCACCATTCGCCAGATGGGGTACTTCGTCACGAAGATCTCCGTCAAGAAACAGGCGGCCGCCGGTGGTGCCAAGAAGAAGGGCAAACGCGGTTTTGCGATCGGCGGTGCCAAGACCAAGCACATCTGCGCCTTCACCCGTCAGCTCTCGATTCTGCAAGACGCCGGGCTGCCGATTTTGCGCTCGCTGAAGATTTTGGAGAACAACCAAAAGCCGGGCAAGTTGAAGTTCGCATTGATGGACGTTTGCGAAGAAATCGAAGGCGGGGCGACGCTCAGCGAAGCGATGTCCAAGTCGCCCAAGATTTTCAGCCGGCTGTACGTCAACATGATCAAGGCCGGCGAGGCCGGTGGTGCGTTGGAAACCATTTTGCAGCGTTTGGCGGAGTTCCTCGAACGCGCCGAATCGCTCAAACGCAAGGTCAAGGGCGCGTTGATCTATCCGATCGTCGTGGCGATCGTCGCGATCTTGATTCTGACCGGGATCATGATCTTCATCGTTCCGACGTTTGAAGAGATGTTCGAAGAGTTCGAATTGAAGCTGCCCGCGCCGACGCTGTTGCTGATCGCGATGAGTAACTACATGGCCAGCTATTGGTGGCTGTTGATCGTGATGCCGATCATGTTTCTGTTGTTCATCAAATTGATGCGCAAGTTCCGTCACGGGCGGACCGGGTTTGACATGTTCATCATCAAGATCCCGATCTTCGGCGGCTTGTTAGAAAAGAACATTCTGGCACGGACGACGCGAACCCTGGGGACACTGGTCAGTAGCGGTGTGCCGATTCTGGAGGCGTTGGCGATCACGCGGGAGACGGCCGGCAACGCGGTGTTCGAGAAACTGTTCACGAAAGTCAACGAGGCGGTGCGCGAAGGGGAAGTGATCAGTAAGCCGTTGCGAGAGGAGAGCCGGTTGGGATTCCACCCGATGGCGGTGTTCTTTTTCGCAATCTTCGGCGCGTTCCCGGGCTTGTTGCTGTTGTCGGTCGCGATCACCAGTCGCGGGACGAAATTGGACGACGGCGTGATGGTCCAGACGTTGACCTTCATCGCGGCTTACGCGATCGGCGGCGGCGCGGTCGGCGCCGGTCTGTTTTACGCACTCAAAATCAAAACCCGCGTCGTCAACGACCTGGTCGTCAACATGGTCGACGTCGGCGAGGAGACGGGCGAGTTGGACACGATGTTGTACAAGGTCGCCGATCAATATGACGAAGAAGTCCGGACGATGACCGACGGCCTGACGGCGTTGATCGAGCCGTTGATGATCGTGTTCCTGGGGGTCACGGTCGGCTTTATTGTGATCAGCTTGTTCATGCCGTTGATCAGTTTGATCACCAGCCTGTCCAGTTAACCAAGTGGGATAGGTTTCCAGCCTGTCAAGCAAACCCCGTACGACGGGCTTTCCAGCCCGTCGATCGTAGCGACTCGTCGCGACACCCTAACAGAACCAGCGGCCAGATGGCCGCGCCATCCATCGAGCGGAACCGAACGATGATTCAACGAATGAACAACCAACGAAACGACGCGCGTCGAAGCGGATTCACGCTCGTCGAATTACTGGTGGTGATCACCATCATCGCCGCCATCGCCGGCCTGACCATCCCGGCCGTCGGCGTGGTGATCAAATCCGTGCGTCAATCTGCGATGAAGGCAGAGATCTCGAACATCGAACAGGGGATTGATGCGTACAACAACAAGTACAACGACTACCCGCCGGATTTCTCGGACTGGAACATCGTCAAGCGTCACTACTTGAAGATCTTTCCCGACATCGCCAACAGCGAGTTGAATTTGCTGTTCGCGTTGTGCGACACGTTCCCGGACAACGACCCGACCGCGGTTCCCCCGACCAGTCCCGCTCCGACGTATGACCCCTTTGTGATGGATCGTGCGGAGGCCTTGGTTTGGTCGTTGGGCGGATTCAGCAGCGATCCCCAGTACCCGTTCACGGGTAGTGGTGGTCCGCTCGAACTGCCGCCGTCGATCATCATCGACGGGACGCCAACGCCGACCAATCCGGCCATCGCGTCTCACTACCAGTACCGCGCGATTCGCAACGCCCCGTTCATCGACTTTGAACCCAAGCGACTGCTGTTGCGTTCGACGTCATCGACGAACGGACCGTCTTACAATTCGGGCTCTGGCGCCTACGACCGAAACGTCAGCACCGACGAGCCACGCAACATCTCCGGGACGTTCCCTGCCCTGTATCAGACGCCGGACATTTTCCCGTCGTATGTGCTCCGCGAAGGACACAAGCCGGTGGTCTACTTCGATTCGCGAACGTACGCGTGGAACAACGGCAGGATCTCGGACCCGATCGTCTTCAACGCTTACGTTTCCTACGAAAATGATACGGATATCGGAAGCTTGGATCCGGACACCATCGATGGGATTCGTCCGGTCTACACGCCTCAACCGAACACACCGCCGGCGGGCGGTTATGCCGCAACCTTTGGTCCATCGGCCGCGTCGTGGCAGTTCGCCAACCCGAGTTCCTTTCAGCTGCTTGCACCGGGGCTCGATGGGCGATTCGGTTATTTGCTGGATTTAAATGGTGTTTCCCCTTCAGATGCGGCGCCCGTCTATTGGCGAACAGACGGTGTGTTGATGAGACTTGTTGACGGTGGAGCGGCACAACCCGTGCCAAATGTGTCTCGGTTCGACATCACGGGAGCAGAGCCGCGTGCGAGCAACAGTATGCGAGACAACCAGTCGAACTTCACGGCCAAGACCTTTGTGGACGAGTTGCCGTGATGCATGTCGCGCCGCGACAAAGTGAGAACGTGTGCAGGGCAACCGAGTAAAACGATGATGCAAATCCATTTCAAGAATCGACCGAATCTGGCCCAGGCTGCCAACCACCGCGTGACAGGTTTCACGTTGGTTGAGCTATTGGTGGTGATGACTGTGATGGTCACGCTTGGTGGAATGCTCACGTACGCGCTCGCCTCGGCAGCGACTGATGCCAGAATCAAGCGAACCCAGGCAGACGTTTTGACGATCGGACAGCTGCTTCAAACCAGGATGAATGAAGTCTCGCTTTCCAAGGTCTCGTTGATCTACGGGGCCCCCGGACCGACTCAGGGAAGCGTGGGTGGACTGGGCAGCACCTCGACGAGTTTGGCTGCCGGCCCGGGATCCTTTGAAGCCGAAGAACGCAGTCGGCTGGTGTTGATGGCGCGGCGCGATCTGATCCGAATGGTTTTGCCGGAATGCCGCGCGGACCTGCTGTTCCCGCCGGCGTCGCTGCAGTTTCGAACCCGAACGGCTGGGGGCGGATGGCAAGCCAACATCGCCCAGATCAGGCCTCCGGCCCAATGGAATCGAATGCGTACCTTGGTCGGGTTGGATTCGGCGGCCAGTTTGGACGCGCGTGTGGCCAACAACCCCTGCACCGATCCGTTGGTCGATGGGATCGCCGCG
>WCIL01000041.1:0-79772 GCA_033042175.1 Phycisphaera sp. RhM | reverse complement strand
GACATCAAATGCGAATCCCAGGCAACGGAGGTTCGATGACATCAAGTGGGCCGAATTCAAGCGCACCCGTCAGCAGCATGGACGACGGGCGTCGGACCATCACAGTCACGTCTACCGCCACGAACGGCGGCGGTAACGGGGCCGCCGCCAAGAAACTATGATTTCAAAACCCGCGTCATCGGCGGCTCCCGTTCACCGCATAGTTATTCCGCGTTCTAGGGTGTGCCGAAGCCAGAATCCGTGAATCTCCCGATACACTGGTTCCAGTTCAAGTTTCTTCTGTTCAATTCGTTCTGTTTCGAATGGGCCAACCATGAAGCATGTTGGGGACGGCCTAAATGCTACCGGTACCAAGTATTTGTCGAGGAAATAAGCGAATTGCCGTGCGGTGTTTTCGGGTATTTCTGAAGCGCATTCATCCCAACATTCTCTCGGCATGTCAACCCAGTGCAGCAAGAGGTTGTCATTGAACTCATCGGCGGTGATCTTTGCCGCGTCCAAGACCCTCAGATATTTGCGGACGCCTTTGATTGCCACTTCTGCTGGTGATGGCTTCGGCGGTGCGGCGTCTCCTATGTGATGCCGTCGCCGCAGCAATTTGCCATTGCGATCAACATCAAATACGAGTTCGCAGGACGGACATACGCCGGTTGATTGCACGGACACGAAGGATTCGCTGCAATCAGGACATTGTCGATCCCAGGGCTCGCCAATGTTTCGCAAGGAAGTCCTCTTGTACGGAATAACGGTGGAATTCACGGAGGACGGGCGAAAAACGTGCAAGCAGACCATTGAACCCGACTCCCGTCCTTCCGTGCAATTCATGGTTCGCCACATTTTGCAGTGTTGGACGGCACGTCATTCGACGAGTTGCTGCAGTTTTTCCCAGTCTATCACTCGATCTATTGCAGGCCAAACTCGAAACTGACGCATGCAGTCACCCAGGGTAGATGCAACTGATGCGATGAAGAAACCGATTGCAAAAGCACCCGCCAAGTAGATCACAAACAGATCAGGGATCATCGCGTAAATGAAGCCGAACACCGCAGCAGAAATCGCTGCGTAGCCAACTACCGCTGGCCACTGCCGCAAAATGAATCGTAGTTTCGATGGATTCCGACGACGTGAAAGAACATTCCGTAAGCACGCTTTCTGAAATCCCGTTAGTTCTAGATCGTCAGTTTGCGCAGGCGGAGAATAGGGGGAAGGCGTTTCCATGTGGTTCTGGTGTAGTACGTTGAGCTGAACATTGCCGGCGAACATCAGCGATCACCTCGCACACGGACCTCTACGATTGAGATGGCGTGAGCGTGATGATCGGAACGGGGTAAAAGTTTGTGTCTCGCAACAATGAGTGTGCTGGGGTGCATCGCCGGGTTCGTGGCGCCGGTCGGCACGCCGGGTTGAGGCATCGTCGCGGTTTGCCAATGTACCCGATTCGAATCGCCACGGGAAATTCCAGTGTCCCAATCTCCAGCCGGGATGTCAGGCGTCGGTTGTCCGCATTGGTCTTTTCGTGCTCGTGCTCAGCATCGCGGTGCTCGTGCTCGTAATCGATCGACAGGCGTCGGTTTGCTTGTTTCAGCCGAGTCGACCGCGCACCCGTCAATCCGTGACCTCAAAAGCGAATTCCAGGAAACGGAGGTTCGATGACATCAAGTGGGCCAAATTCAAGCGCACCCGTCAGCAGCATGGACGACAGGCGTCGGACCATCGCAGCCACCTCTACCGTCACGAACAATCAATTATTGGTGGTCCGACTGCGGTAAAAAGTACATATTCCGTGGTTGGACAGCGGAATATCTCCCGCCACCCGATCTTACGGCACCCTGCAGGGGTAGTCAAGCGGTCCGCGAGTCACTAAGGTTTTCGGATCGACGAAAAAACGTGAAGCGCGTTTCGATGCCTTCTGTTTGCATCGCCGGTCGCGGGCATTTGCCGAGGCCATTGGCTGACCGATGATGCGGAACAAGGCCCACAACCCTGGATCAACGCGGGAGCGATTAGGATGTCAGTGGAACGATTTCGACGGTGCCTTGGCGTGATGAATCTTCCCGAAAAGGATCGCGAGTGGTTTCCAAAGTGGTTGGGCAGCTATGCTAGCTTTCCGGCCGTCCGAGCCCAAACAGACTCTTCAGAAGAGATTGTGGTTCGGCGTGACCTGGTGATCGAGTTTCTTCAAAAACTTCTTGCCGCCAAAACTCCCGCATGGCAACGGCTTCAAGCGGCGCGCGCGATCGAGGCTTATCAAGGAACGATACTGCAAACCAGCGTCGTAGACTTTCGGCCTATTCGAGACCGATTGACAGAAATCACGCGTCGCTACGACGGAGCCATCGGCGGTGGCGAGGACTATGATGCTGACCTTGTGCCGGGGGAAGGAAATGCAGGTCTGATCGATGCGACCGAACCGGAGTGCGTTCAGCGGATGCGAGCGACATTGCGTCGGTTACATCATCCCAAGAGCACCGAAGACGCCTACGTCGGCCAACTCAAAAAGTTTATCCGGCACTTGGATGACGACCGGCTTGAACAATTTGGCGAACCAGAAATTGGGGACTTCCTGACTGATCTGGCAATCGAAGGCAACGTCGCAGGATCAACTCAGAACCAAGCACTTTCGGCAATCCTGTTTTTCTACGAGAAGGTGCTTTGTCGCGATCTCCACTTTATCAATGCCGTACGAGCCAAGACGAGCGAATATCGGCCCGTTGTGCTGACCAAAACGGAGATCACTGAAATATTTCAATATGTTTCCGGGGTCTACCGTTTGATGTTCTTGATGATGTACGGCGCCGGTTTGAGACACCGAGAGTGCAGGAAATTGCGGCTGAAAGACTTCTGCATCGAAACACGCCAGATCGTCGTCCGAAACGGGAAGGGAATGGAGGATCGCGTGACGGTGTTACCCGACAACACCATTGAGATGCTGCAACAACAGATCGCCACGGTGCGCGCGATGCACAACCAAGACCTCGCCGATGGATACGGAGAAGTTTACCTTCCCTACGCATTGGCGAGGAAATACCCTGCTGCTCAACGTGACCTGGGTTGGCAATACCTGTTTCCATCCAACAAACTCTCACGAGACCCCCGCAGTGGACGAACTCGGCGTCACCATGTTCACGAGCGCACGTTTCCAGCTCGTTTCAAACAGGCCCTGCGCCGAACCGAGATCCTCAAGAAAGCGGTCCCTCATACGCTTCGCCATAGTTTTGCCACCCACATGCTTGATGACGGGGCGGACATTCGTAGCGTGCAGGAATTGCTCGGACACAAGGATGTCAAGACGACGATGATCTATACCCACGTCATGAACCGGCCGGGATTGGCCGTGACCAGCCCCGCGGATCGGCTGGGGTTGGTTTGACTCACCGGCATCAGGTGGAAGCCGCCAAGGCTTTCGTTTTCTAGGGCGGCGGCGACTTTTGCTGTGCGGGCCCTCTCTGGCGTTTGCTTGCTGCGCAAACGCCGTCTCTCCCAGAGGGAGAGAAACTAAATGGGCTGCCGCTAAGTTGGTCGAGCAACACTAGCGGTCGGCGTACACCATGATGCTCTCTTCTTTGGTCACCGGCACGTTGGACTGGTCGCTGGTGACGATCGCCTTGACCAGATGCCGCCCCTCGGCGACACCGCGGGCTTTGACCCGATAGACCATCTCATCGTTGGCCTTTAGCAAGGCTCGCGGCGAGAAGGCGATGATGCCTTGTCCTTGAGGCGTGAAGTCCCCTTGTTCGACCAACTGCAACCCCTGAGGAAGCTGCAACGCGACCTTGACGTTGGTGTCGTCGCGAGAACCGGTGTTGCTGATTCGGATCTCGTAGATGGTGTCGCCACCGATTTCGATCGGATCGGCACTGTCGTTGATGGAGAACGTCAGCTCGGCCAAGGAAGCCACTTCGACCTGACTCTCGGTCATCGTCTTGATGCCCAGGTCTGCGGTCGCCACGGTTTGCAACACACGGTTGCCTTCTTCGACCGGCAACAGCGTCAACGGCACCTTGCCGGATTGTCCGACCGGCAATGCGTCCAAGGACCAGAACACGGCGTGACGCGAGGCGTCGTACTGTCCTTCGTAATCCGTTTTCACAAACGTGAATCCACGATCAAGCTGGACGCTCATCTCAACGTTCTGTGCCTCGGCCGTTCCCACGTTCGCAATCTCGACCGTGTAGGTGGCCTGTCGTTCCAAGAACCGACGCGACGGTCCGGTCAGGGTCGCCTTCAACTCTGGAGCGACCACCTCGACGGCGATCGTGTGTGTGGCTTCCAATCCGTCATCGCCCTTGACGCGAATCTCGTTTTGCACGACACCGGCTTTGACCGCCCGCATCCGCAAGACTTGTCGTCGAATTTCCCCCGGACCGAGCGTGCCGATCAAGTTGTCCAGCTGTGTTCCTTGGGGATGCTCCAGTCCGATCGGAACGTCCTCTTGCAGAATCACGCCGGTCGCGTCGCCGCTGCCCGGGTTGCTGACTTCCAATTCGATCTCGAGTTGCTGACCGATGAGCACCTTTTCGGGCGCCCGTTGGACGACGCGCAATTCGGGCCGTGTGCTGATCGTCCGGACCGACGCGGCGGCTTCGAACGTGACACGGGCGACGCTGCCCAATTCACCCTCTTGTTCGGGAGTCAATTGCAACGTGATCGTGCGTTCTTGGTTGGGTTCCAGATCACCGAGTTCCCAATACAACTCGGGTTGGTATTTCGGGTTCGGACGCGGCGTCGCATCGGTCAACGTCATGCCGTTGGGCACGCGGTCATGAACCTGGACATTCAACGCCTTGGAACCGCCGACGTTTTTGACGGTGATGACAAACGAAGCCGGCTTGCCGACCTTCACTTCGACAGGCGCCCGTTTGTGAATCACGACCGACGGAGACTGTGGTCCGTCCAGGTAACGTTCGCCGGGAGCCGCCAAGGTCGGCCCGGCGGGCAATTGACCTTCGGCAGCGGTTTGTTTGTAACCGACACCCTGATAGACCGAAACGTTGGGTGTTGGAGCCGCAGCCGAATAGGCCTGGGCCGCAGGATAGGCGGGCGCGGTGGCGGAGTAGTTCGTCCCGGGAGCCGTCGTCGGCGGAGGCTGCATCCCTGGCGGTTGCATTGCACTCGCCCCCGACGCCGGGGTACCGAACGATGGAGCAGGCAATTGGGTTGCCGCGGATGCGGCGGCCATCGGAGAGTGATCGGGAACACCGAAACCACCGGTCGGCTGCGCGTAGCCTTGTCCGGTCGGCGCGGCGGCAGGTTGGCCATAGGGCGACGGTGTCGAATCGGCGACTTGTCCGTTTCCGACGATTTGAGGCTGAGACGTGATGCCCATGGTGGCCGCAGACATCGCTGGCGGAGACGCAGCCGGTGCGGGCTGTTCCGCTTCGTCTTGCATCGGAAATTGGGTGGCACCGATTTCCAGTTTCATCGCCGGTTCGCGATGGATCCGCATCGTCGTTCCCGGAGCTTCGGCCAATTGCGGCTGGGACGGCCCGGCCGCATCCTCGCCGACCGGCGTCAACATGGCCGACGGCATCCCGGCGGCCGGATCGGCGGTATTGGTCAACGAGGGACCGCGATCGAATCCTTGTGGTGCAGCAGCGGCAGCCGATTCGGTGTTCGGGTCAAATGCTTCGGAATTCGCAAACGTTCCGCCGCGCAGATCGTTCGCCGGCGGAGGGCCGGCTGGGTCGCTGCCGGCCAGATCGCTGCCGGCCAGGTCGCTGCCATCTTGCGGTGGTTCTGAACTGTTATCGCTGGGCGTCTCGGCGAACGTGATCTCCGACATTTGGGGTTGTTCGGGAAGCGATGCGGCGGGAGCATCGGCGACCGGCAATCCCATCGAAAACGAAGGTCCGCCGGCGTCGGCTTGCCCATCGCTTGCGACGTCCGCTTCGGCCTCCATCGGCGGCGCGTCGTCGAAACTCGGTAGCCGCATTTTCATCACCGAACGTCCGCCGAGGGAGCTTTCGGGCGGCGTCGCATTCTCGGAGTCCGCGGGGATTTCCGGCAACACCATCGAATCGCTCGACTCGGTGTGCTGGACCAGACGCACCGACGGCGACGCCGAGCCGTCCGCTGGGCCTGCCGCAAGTCCGGGCTCACCGACCGGTTTGAGCAATTGGACGTCTGCGGGATCGACCGACTGCAAACCCGCCGTTGCGGCGATGGGCGAAACCGCCTTGCCGGGTGGAATTTGCTCTTCGGTCCAAGCCGATTCGGTGCTGACTTCTTGGTCTTTTTGTGCTTGGGCGGCCATGATAGCCCCCAACAAAATCGTCACAGCACCTGCGGCGAGTCTTACGCCAAACGCTTTCATGGGTCTCAATCCGTTGGTGAAAAAACCGACTGGTCCTCCAGTGGGAACTACGGCATATCAAATTCACCCCCGACGTGAAAAGTCCGCTTCTGCGGAACTGCCGCCGAGCCGTCGTTCCGCGCGGGTTGGCATCTCGCCTTTATGCGATTCTCCGTGACTCGCTGCCGAGCAGCGAAACGGGCGGCTAAAGCCTGCACACCAGCGCATGCTGGTGTCTCGCCTTGAGGCGATTCTCCGCTCGCTGTGGAGCAGCGAGCGGGAGCGGCTAAAGCCTGCACACCAACCTGCTCGCGAAGTGCCGCTGCGGGGACTGTCCCCGAGGGGTTCCACCGCCCGCGTGGCTTGGTTCCCGCTAAACACGAATGCAAAGCATGCCGCGGCTGCTATCATAGAGGTGAATTCCCCACCTCAACGACGCCCGCCCCACCTTCGATGCCTGCACCCACCCCTCCGCCGATTTTCGCCGCCCTGTTCGTGGCCGCTGGTCTAGTCGCTTTTCACCCGGCCGCGCCGCTGCACGCCCAAGAGCCCGCTAAGCCAGAGCCCGCTCAGTACGAACACGGTCCCGACTCCCAACCCAACGACGCGGTTCCACACGGCACGGTCACCCAACACACTTGGCTCGATAGCAAGGTCTTCCCCGGCACCAAACGCCGTTACAGCCTCTACGTTCCGGCCCAATACGATGCCCAAACGCCTGCTGCCCTGATGGTGTTCCAGGACGGACATGCCTTCGAAGGCACCACGGGCGACTACCGCGTGCCCGTCGTTTTTGACAATTTGATTGCAAAAGGCGACATGCCGGTGACCATCGCGGTGATGATCGACCCGGGCTACACCAGCGAGCTGCCGGAGAAACGCGGCTGGCGGCCCCGCCCGGAAAATCGCAGCGTCGAATACGACACCGTCAGCGGCGACTACGCGGAATTTCTGCTCACGGAAATTTTGCCGGCCGTCGAAAAAGACTATCGGATCAGCTCCAACCCCGAGTTGCGAGCGATTTGCGGCAACAGCTCTGGAGGCATCTGCGCCTTCGGTGTCGCCTGGCATCGGCCGGACCAGTTTCGCAAGGTGCTCAGCCACATCGGCAGTTTTGTCAACATCCGCGGCGGCCACCACTACGCCGCGATGATTCGCAAGACCGAGCCGAAACCGCTGCGTGTCTTGCTGCAAGATGGTGCAAACGACTTGGACAACCAGCACGGCAACTGGCCGCTGGCGAACCAGCAGATGGCCAAGTCGCTTGAATTTGCCGGCTACGATTACAAGTTTGTGTTCGGCACCGGAGCCCACGACGGAAACCATGGTGGCGCGATTTTCCCCGACTCGCTGCGATGGCTGTGGCGAGGATGGAAGGAGCTGACGCCGTAATGCTTCGCCCTTCAAACCCCAAGAGTCATTCGCCCCAGCCCCCAGCCTCCGTCGCGGACTCGATCATCTCCAGACCCCCATCCTCCTCTGCGGTGCCCCACGACAACGCCGCAGCCGACGCATCGCTGGACGTTCCGTTTGCGGTTCCGTTCGTGCACCGCCTGCGGACGACCGAGCAAATCGCGGGCGCCGATTTCCCGACGCTGCTGGAGCTTTTAAAACAGGACAGCTTTGGCGACGCGAAGGTGTTGCTGGTCGCCGAACGCCCGGTCGCCGAAGCGGCGGGCCACGTTGCGAAACTCGCGGAGCGGTTGACCGTATCCGCCGGCGTGAATCTCGTCAGCGATGTGGTCTTGGTCGAAGGCGGCGAAGCGGTCAAAAACGATTCCGTCTGCGTCGAACAGATTCTGGCGGCCATCAATGACCATGACCTGGACCGGCGCAGCTACGTGATCGCGATCGGCGGTGGTGCGATGCTGGACGCGGTCGGGTACGCCGCTGCGATCGCCCACCGCGGAATCCGTCTGATTCGTCTCCCCACGACAACGCTGGCGCAAGGCGACAGCGGGGTCGGAGTCAAGAACGCGATCAATTACTTCGGCAAGAAGAACTGGGTCGGCACGTTCAGCGTTCCGTGGGCGGTGATCAACGACGCCTCGCTACTGGAAACACTGCCCGACCGAGACTTTTGCAGCGGATTCAGCGAGTCGGTGAAGGTGGCGTTGCTGAAGAGTCGCAATGAATTTGATTGGCTGTGTGACCACGCCGACCAGATCCGCGCACGCGACATGACCGTCGCGTCGGCGGCGATTGCGACGAGTTGCAAATTGCACCTGCGGCATATCACCGAAGGCGGTGATCCGTTCGAGATGCTGGAAGCCCGACCGCTGGATTTTGGACACTGGTCGGCGCACAAGCTGGAACCGATCACGGACTTTGACATTCGACACGGTGAAGCCGTCGCGATCGGAGTCGCGATCGATTGTTTCTATTCACATCTCAAACTCGGCTTCGCCATCGAAGACGTGCACCGCGTGTGCGAGTGCTTGCACACACTCGGATTGCCGCTTTGGCACGAAGCCTTGTCGCCGCTCGATCGCTTGCTCGATGGGTTGGAAGAGTTCCGCCAACACCTCGGCGGTCGCTTGACGATCACGATGCTCCAAAGTGTCGGAGAGAGCATCGACGTTCACGAAATCGACTCGTCGGCGATGGCAAAGGCGATCGAAATGCTGCGTGCCGAAGGCGACCGTATCGCTGGCAAACGTTAGCCCACGGGCTTGTCCTCAAGGCGTCGCCCTATCGCCGAGTCTCGCAAGTGGTTGGGCGCGCGTTTGTTGGCCGGCGGGAAAATCGGGTAGGAAGATTTCGGAGGTAAGAAAATGATGAGATGCGCCATTCATTCGATCTAACCAATCTTCCTACCTTCAAAATCTTCCTACCTCCCCCCAGACCACCGCACCCTGTCGTGTCGGCGGAAACCGGAAGGGATGGCAGAATGATTCGGGGCAGAATGATGGGGCAGGCGTCTCAATGGAGAGATTCCACGTCGCCCAAGCTCCGCTTCGGACACCCTGCGTTCCCAGGCTTTCGACCAATACTGCTAAGTTAACATCAATGAAGGTGCCCGGACGCTGGCGCGAACCGGCTGATCTCAAACCATGATCAGCCGTTTGGTGCGAGCCTACGAACGAGGAAATGAGTGTGTATTTTGACCGGCAGGACTGCCTGCCATCGTTAACTTCGTAACGGCCTTGCCTGACATGCAGAAGGAGTTTTATCGGATCGGCGTTCTGCTACTGTCTCTGTGGCTGATCCGGATCGTCGATGCCACGATCCCGTATGACTTGACGGGTCTCGGGTTGCAGCCACGGCATTGGAGCGGGCTGTTAGGGATCGTGACGATGCCGTTTCTGCATGGCAGCTTTGGGCATCTGTTTAGCAACACGATGTCGTTGGGCATTCTGCTGGGTCTGCTGGTGAGCTCTCAGAAATCGCCCTGGTTGCTCGTCACGATGACCTCGCTCGCCGGTGCGTCGTTGCTATGGCTGGTCGGGCGTGACGCAAATCACGTCGGCGCGAGCGGATTGGTGTTCGGACTGATCGGATTGTTGATCGTCAGCGGTTTTCTGCGGCGCCGCTTGGTCCCTGTCGGCGTCGCGATCGTGGTCGGCATCCTGTTCGGCGGAACGCTGTTGTCGGGAATCTTGCCGGGCGGCGGCGTCGAGGTTTCCTGGGACGGCCATCTCTGCGGCTTGATCGGCGGCAGCGCGGTTGCGTTTTTCACCAGCGGTGAAGTCGGTCGGTTGAGAACTCAGAACTGATGGGCCGGCAAACGACCATGACGTCACCCGTCCGCGACGGACGGAACAGTCGGTATCTACACAAGTCGCTTTTTGCCCAAAGGGCATGAATAACCATAGCCTGGGGCAAGCAAACCGAGCATCTGCGACGGTTGCGCCGCCCCAGGAATCTCATCGCAATGCGGTAAGATTTGGCCAACGGCCATGCACAACCTTTGCGTTTAAAGTGGCATTTGTGCATGGCCGTTGGCCAATCCATCTCGTTTTCGTTTGCGGACCTCGGGCGGTGCCCAAGGCTACGGATGTAAACGGCCGTTGGCCGAAACGATCCACTCAGAACAAATCTGACATGCAAAAGATCCGCAGCCGCCCAGGCGGGGTGACTGCCTAAGCTGGACTGTCGCTGCAGGGCAGCGACAGTGGGCGGCTAAAGCCTGCACACCAACAAAAAACGCCCGAACCAATTGGCTCGGGCGTTTTTATTTCGCTGATTGATTCCGCGTGGCGGATCAATACATGTCGTGGTCCCCGCCGTGGCCCTTGGCACCGGCCTTCGGCTTTTCGGCAACCAGTGCGTCGCTGGTCAGCAACAGGGTTGCGACGCTTGCGGCGTTGCCGAGTGCAGTCCGCGTGACCTTGGTGGGGTCGATGACGCCGGCCTTGACCAGGTCTTCGTAGGTATCGGTCAGGGCGTTGTAGCCACCGTTGCCCTTCATCGCAGCGACTTTCTCGCAAACGATTCCGCCGTCTTGGCCGGCGTTTTGGGCGATCATGTGCAGCGGGGAGCGGCACGAACGCAGCACGATGTTGTAACCAACTCGCTCGTCGTCGCTCAGGTCATCGCCGGGCTTGACGGTGCTGCTGGCACGCAGCAGTGCGACGCCACCACCGGGCAGGATGCCTTCTTCGACGGCGGCACGGGTTGCGTGCAGTGCGTCTTCGACGCGAGCCTTCTTTTCCTTCATCTCGCTTTCGGTCGCGGCACCGACGTTGACCTTGGCGACACCACCGGCGAGCTTGGCCAAACGCTCTTCCAGTTTTTCGCGATCGTAATCGCTGGTGCTGTTTTCGATTTCACGACGGATCTGGTCGATGCGAGCCTTGATGTCGCTGCTCTTACCGGCACCTTCGATGATCGTGGTGTTGTCTTTGTCGATAATGACCTTCTTGGCACGACCGAGTTGGGGCAGGTCGACGCTTTCCAGCTTGATGCCGAGTGCTTCGAAGATGGCTTGACCGCCGGTCAGGATGGCGATGTCTTCCATCATAGCCTTGCGTCGGTCGCCGTAACCGGGAGCCTTGACGGCACAGACGTTGAACGTGCCGCGCAGTCGGTTGATGACCAACGTGGCCAATGCTTCGCCATCGACGTCTTCGGCGATGATCAACAGCGGCTTGCCTTGTTGAACGACCTTTTCCAGCATCGGGACCATGTCCTTGATGCTGCTGATTTTCTTTTCGAAGACCAGGATGTAGGCGTCTTCCAGGACGGCTTCCATGCTGGCGCTGTCGGTGACGAAGTAAGGCGACAGGTAGCCGCGATCAAACTGCATCCCTTCGACCCATTCCTGCTCGGTCTGCAGGCTCTTGCCTTCGTCGACGGTGATGACGCCGTCCTTGCCGACCTTGCTCATCGCGTCGGCCAACAATTCGCCAATTTCACGGTCGTTGTTGCTGGCGATCGTCGCGACGTCTGCCATCGCGGACTGATCCTTGACCTTGGTGGCCATCGAATGCAGTTTTTCGGTCAGATCGGCAACGGCTTTTTCGATGCCCTGCTTCATCTTGATCGGGTTGACGCCGGCGACGACCGCCTTCAGGCCTTCGTTGAAGATCGCTTCGGCCAGCACGGTCGCGGTCGTGGTTCCGTCACCGGCGACATCGCTGGTCTTGCTGGCGACTTCGCGAACCATTCGGGCGCCCATGTTTTCATAGACGTCTTCCAGCTCGATTTCCTTCGCCACGGTGACGCCGTCTTTGGTGACGGTCGGGCTGCCGAAACTTTTCTGCAAGATCACGTTACGGCCCTTGGGACCGAGGGTGACCTTGACGGTGCGAGCCAGTTTGGAAACGCCTCGGCGAATCGCCTCACGGGCTTCCTGCTCAAATGCAATGATCTTTGCCATGGAATTCTATTGGGGTGTGTTGTTAGAGGTTTTTGATCGGGTGGGATGCGTGTGGTGGTTGCTCGGCTACTGCCCAGTTGGGGCCTAGCCGACCACCGCCAGGACGTCGTCTTCACGCATCAGCAAATATTCTTCGCCATCGATCTCGACCGATTCGCCGGCGTAACTGCTGAACAGGACGTGGTCGCCTGCGGACAACTGGCTTTGTCCACGGGTGCCGTCATCGAGCAGCTTGCCGGTGCCGATTGCCACGACGGTGCCGCGGGCCGGTTTTTCGCGTGCCGAATCGGGAAGAACGATCCCGCCAGCGGTCGTTTCTTCGACTTCTTCACGCTGGACCACGATTCGCTCGCCGATCGGTTGCAGTCGAACGGAAGCCTTTTTCTTGGTGGCAGTCGCCATAGTTGCGGATACCTTTTCTGTAGTGCGGGAAATTGAATGGAGAATGTCTTGTAGGCTGCCGCCAGCGGCAGTGGCCTGCCCAATCACGATCAACGCAACTGCGGCCGAAACGACTGTGTTGAGTCCACTGGCGAGCGGCTGTCGTTTTGGCGACCTGATGGCCGCGCCAAGTTGACAGTTTTTCTGACTGGCACGCCGAGCAGCAAACGGTGTGCCAGATCCTGACCGCGGCCGGGGCATCACACTCCTCCAACCGGAACGAGCCCTCGAAAGAGCTTCAAAATATCGGTGCAGAAAGTTTCCTGAAGGTCGCTGATCGCGGACGCGTATCTTGGTGCATTTCCGGTTTCTGCAACAGGGGCCAAATGTTCTGCCCCGGCCGGAATCTTGTCTGCCCAACGGTTTTCCGCGATTCTCACCGCAGAATCGACAAATTGGCAGACGCCTTGGCCCCGAGTCGATCGTTCGCGCCGTGCCGGATGCCCAATACCGCTAGGTGAAGCGTCGTTTCCTCGTGCTAGGGCCTGTAGGCTCGCGCCAAACGGCTGATATTCGTTTGATATCAGCCGGTTCGCGCCAGCGCGAGCGGCCTCTCGGTCAGTCTGAACTTAGCGGTATTGGCCTGAAGCCACCCTCCCTGCTGGAGGCTCGAGCGAAGCGAGGGGCAGACGCATCAAGTCAAGAAGTCACCCTCCCGCGTGGCATTGGTATCTACACATCTTTTGGAAATGTTGTGCATGGCCGTTGGCCAAAGCGAACCTCATTGCGATGCGGTTCCTGGGGCGGCGCAACCCTCGCAAATGCTCGGTTTGCTTGCCCCAGGCTATGGGTATCCATGCCCTTTGGGCAAAAAACGGCTTGTGTAGATACCAATGCCAAAGGGAGGGCAACCTCGCCCCAACAAATCCGCTCTCAGCTCGCCCGCCGCCTGACAAGGTCCGCCGCCGGCAAACGAACATTGACCTGCCGGTAAACTCTCTGCCGTCGATTCAATCGACAAGTTGCCTCGCCAGGGCCTCAATTGGCGCGGCGATTGCATTTACCTCCGCGGAGACAGTTTCCCTGTCAAAAACTGCTTTTCAGCGTTTCAAATAAGCCAATACGGGTTCCTCGATGCTCCTTTTTGATCCGATCTACCTGCTTTTCATCGCCCCCCCGCTGTTGCTCGGGCTGTTCGCCCAATGGCGGGTCAAAAGCACGTTTGCGTCCATGTCCCAAGTCCCGGCTCGGATGAGCGGCGCCCAGGCGGCGCGGCAAATGCTCGATTCGGCAGGCTTGCACCAAGTCGGGGTCGAACAAGTCCCGGGCCACCTGAGCGACCACTACGACCCCCGCGCCAAGGTACTGCGATTGAGCCCCGAAGTTTACGGCGGCCGCTCGATGGCCTCTCTCGGTGTGGCCTGTCACGAGGCGGGTCACGCATTTCAAGACGCCAAGGGCTACGCGCCACTGATCATTCGCAACATGGCGGTCCCGGCGGCGAATTTTGGCAGCAACATTGGGGTGACGCTGGCCACGATCGGGCTGTTCCTCAGCTACCAGATCCCGTCGATCGGCAACCTGTTGCTGTTGGCGGGAATCGTCCTGTTTTCCGGCGTGGTGTTCTTTCAAGTCGTCAACTTGCCGGTGGAGTTTGACGCCAGTGCCCGGGCGCGACGCCACCTGGTGTCGGCGAACCTGATCGCGGCCAACGAAGAACACTTTGTCGCCAAGGTGCTCAACGCGGCAGCGTTGACCTAGTCGCCGGAACGCTGCAAGCGATCATGACGCTCGCCTACTTCATTTTCCGCTTCATGGGTGACCGACGCTAGCGGCCTATCGACTCAAGCCCGCACGCGCTAGCAAGGGGCCACACGACGCCCCTCGCCCACGATTCGGGCTGACGTGATCGCATTAAATTTAGAATATCGACTAAATCGACAGGACGCTTTGCGTTTCTCGGTACGATGGGGCGCATGAACGATGCGCTCCGTCAAATCACCGAAGGCCAATTCCAAGCGTACAGCAAACTGCCGTGGCTGATGCTTGTGGTTTTTGCCGTGCCGCTCGCCCTGGCGGCATGGCGCTTCCGCACCTACCCGACCAGGCTGTGGATCGGCGTGCTGACGATCACCCTAGTTGGAAGTGTCTTTACCGTCTTTTCACCAGACGCGTTCATCTGGGTTGCCGCGCTGGATTGGTTGCTGCTGATCGTGGCGACGGTCGATTTCCTGTCGATCTATCTGGCGACCAATCACGGGATCCACGCCAGCCGTGAGATCGCCCATTCCTGCTCGCTGGGCGTTCCGGTTGAAAGCCACCTGACGATCGAAAACCTTTCCGGCATCACCTTGGTCGGCCACGCGCGTGACGATCTGCCGGACGATTTCGAATCGTCCCCCGACCAGCACCGGCTGCGTTTGCCGCCTCGGGGACGCGTCAGCTTTCGGCGAAAATTGACACCCGGCCGGCGAGGGGCCTTTCGACTCGAGCACGTTTCCCTTCGCTTTCTCAGCCCGCTGCGGCTGTGGCACCGCTACATCCAGATCCCACTGGAAAGCGAGTTGAACGTTTACCCGGACATGAAACAGTTGAGCGACTATGCGTTGCTCGCCCGCACGAACCGATTGAGCCTGATCGGCGTCCGCCGCACCCGACGGATCGGCCAAGACAGCGATTTTGAACGTCTCCGCGACTACAGCCGAGACGACAACTTTCGCCACATCGATTGGCGCAGCACCGCACGCCGAAACAAGCTGACCGTCCGGCAATTTCAAAGCGATCAAAGCCAACGGGTGATCTTTCTGCTCGACTGCGGTCGCATGATGACCAACACCCGCGACGGCTACACGCTGCTGGATCATGCCATGAATTCGGCGCTGATGATGGCCTACGTCGCGCTGCATCAAGGCGATGCAGTGGGGATGCTCTGCTTTTCCGATTCGGTGCACGCTTTCATCCCGCCCCACGGCGGAAAGAGCCAAATGAATCGATTGATTCATGCCTGCTTTGACCAGTTTCCGCGGATGGTCGAATCCCGATACGACCAGGCCTTTCTGTACCTCCGCAACCATTGCAAACGCCGATCGCTGGTCGTCCTGGCGACCAACATCATCGATGAAGTCAACGCGGCAGCGGTTACCGATTACCTCGGCAACATCAACGGCCAACACCTGCCGATGGGAGTGATCCTGCGAGACCGCACGCTGTTCGAGGCGGCCGACCACCCCGAAGGCGACGAATCGAACCTGTACCGCGCCGCCGCGGCCGCCGACATCCTGGTCTGGCGAGACCAAGTCCTCAAGGACCTAGAACATCGTGGCGTGCTGATGGTCGACACGTTCCCCGACGAACTGACCGCCCCCCTGGTCAATCAATACCTGGAGATCAAGGCCAAGCATTTGCTGTAGCCTTCTTCAATAACGTGGCTATCGAAATCGCATGACTCTGGTAATCTGGTGGGTTCGCAAAAACCATTCACCTGACCGCAGATTGATCCATGCCCCGTCGCTCGTACAAGAATTCACCCGGCAAAAAACCTTCCGTTGGCAAGCGGACGGGGGGCAAGCCGAAACGTGGGGCGCGAAAACCAAAGGCCAAAACCACTCAAAGCGAGCCGAAATCGCAATCCTCGGCCCCCAAGAAACGCACCGCCGGCAAAGGCACTGCGACGAAAGACGCTGCCATCGAAGGCGCTGCCACAAAACGCACCGCCACCAAACGCGCCCGCCGAGCCCCCGCGGCCGCGACGACCAGCACTCGGGACCAACCGCAACGACTCCAACGCCTTTTGGCGGCCGCGGGATTCGGAAGCCGACGCCAATGCGAATCGCTGATCGAAGAAGGACGCGTCGAAGTCGATGGCGAGATCGCCGCGGAACTGGGCACCGTGGTCGACCCCAAGAGCAGCAAGGTGCTCGTCGACGGCGTGCCGCTGCGTCAACAGAAACTCGTCTATTACGCCGTCAACAAACCGACCGGCTTCCTGAGCACCAATTCCGACCCGCGCGGACGTCAACGCGTCATCGATTTGGTTCCCCACAGCGAACGTGTCTTTCCCGTCGGACGACTGGATCAGAGCAGCCAGGGATTGATGCTGCTGACCAACGATGGTGATTTGGCCCAGCAATTGTCGCACCCCAAATACGGCGTCCGAAAGGTCTACCGGGTCACCGTCGCCGGCAAGATCGACGGCGAAACGATGCGGAGTATGCGAAAAGGGATTTACATCTCCGACGGTTTTGTGCGCGTCGAAGGGGCCAAGATTATCAAATCGCGAGCCCGCGCGACCGAGATGGAAATCACGCTCCGTGAAGGCAAGAACCGTGAGATCCGCCGCATCCTGGCGCGGCTGGGACACAAAGTCCAGATGTTGCGTCGAATTGCGATCGGACCGCTGCGAATCGGCGATTTGCCGGTCGGCGCCCACCGCGTCCTGTCGCGTGATGAAGTCAGCCGACTAAGAAAAGCGATCGAGCACAGCCGGGACGAAGTCGCCGAAGAATCACCGCGACGCCGACCAGCGGGCAAGGGGACCAAGAAACGATCCGCGAAGAAGAAATCGACCGGAAAGCGGCGGCGAGCCGAAAGCCGCAACGATGTCACCGCACGGCGGACGAGCCGAAAACCGGCGACGACCAAGTTTTCGTTCAAACCGAAAAAGTCCGACGACGGCGGCTCGATCATCGGCGGCGATTGATCGCGGGCTGACGAGCAGAGATCCCTGCGGCGGGTATCGACTGAATCAGCCGGTTCGTGCCAGCGCCCGGGCTTCTACACAGGACAGCGCCCGGGCTTCTACACAAGTCGCTTTTTGCCCAAAGGGCATGCATATCCATAGCCTGGGGCAAGCAAACCGAGCACTTGCGAGGGTTGCGCCGCCCCAGGAACACCATCGCAATGAGGTTCAATTTGGCCAACGGCCATGCACAACATTCGCGTTTGACGAGGCGTTTGTGCATGGCCGTTGGCCAATCCCTCTCGTTCTCGTTTGCGGACCTTGGGCGATGCCCAAGGCTAGGGATGTGAACGGCCGTTGGCCGAAACCATCCACTCAAAATAGATCTGACATGCAAAAGTTGTGCAGATACCAATGCCCTTGTGGAGGGTCGCGGGGGAGTTTGCGACGACGCGGGGAAGGTGCTTTGGCGTCGTTGTTGGCATCGGTGGATGCGCAGCCGCGGAAACTCGCCCCTCGCTGCGCTCGACCCTCCCGCACACGGGAGGTTTACTTGTTAACTTGATGCGTTTGCCCCGTCACTTGGCGTTGGGGCCGGTAGGCTCGCGCCAAACGGCTGATCATCGTTTGATGATCAGCCGGTTCGCGACAGTAGGCTGACTTACAGCGAGGCGCGGAGCTTGGCTCCGTTGCCGGCTTGCCCGAAGGCCGTCATGCGTGCGACGCAAACGTCTTTCATCGCCGTGCGAGCGGGTTTCAGATAAGCACGCGGGTCGAACGCCGAGGGGTCTTCGGCGAACACCTTGCGGATCGCACCGGTGATGGCCATGCGGCAATCGGTATCGACGTTGATCTTGCGAACACCGCTCTTGATGCCGCGCTGAATCTCTTCGACCGGCACGCCGTAGGTTTGCTTCATTTGGCCGCCGTACTTGTTGATGATGTCCTGCAATTCTTGCGGCACACTGCTGCTGCCGTGCATCACCAAGTGGGTGTTGGGCAATTTGGCGTGGATTTCTTCGATCCGCGACATCGCCAACACTTCGCCGGTCGGCTTCTTGGTGAACTTGTACGCGCCGTGGCTGGTCCCGATGGCGACGGCCAGTGCGTCGACGCCGGTTTCTTCGACGAATCGCTGGGCTTCGTCGGGATCGGTCAGCAATTGGTCGTGCGTCAGTTCGCCGACCGCACCGTGGCCGTCTTCCTGCTCCCCTTCGCCGCTTTCCAGCGATCCCAGGCAGCCGAGTTCGCCTTCGACGCTGACGTTTTTGGCGTGTGCCATTTCAACGACGGCCTTGGTGACGCGAGCGTTGTATTCGTAATCCGCGGGAGTTTTTCCGTCTTCTTCCAGCGAACCGTCCATCATGACGCTGGTGAAGCCGTTTTCGATCGCCGATTTACAGGTCTCGGGGCTGTTGCCATGGTCTTGGTGCATGACGATCGGAATGTGCGGGTACAATTCGGTCGCCGCGATCATCAGGTGTCGCAGGTAAGCGTCCTGCGAATAAGCCCGTGCACCACGCGATGCCTGGATGATCACGGGCGAATCGGTTTCTTCGGCGGCTTCCATGATCGCCTGGATCTGCTCCATATTGTTGACGTTGAATGCCGCAACGCCGTAATCGTTTTCTGCGGCGTGGTCGAGCACAACGCGAAGTGGAACCAATGCCATGATCAGCTACCTTGGGGTAAAATGAGAGTCGGGGGTCAGTCTTTTGCCGGGAATTATCGCTGCGTGACCCCTGACCGCAAGGGCGGGGGATCATGATTCTGCTGTTGGACAATCAGGACTCCTTTGTTCACAACCTGGCACGCTATTTTCGCCTTACCGGGGCGGAGACCCGTGTGATCCGGAGTAACCAGATCACCGCCCGCCAGGCGATTGAGCTCGCCCCCCAGGCAATCGTCCTCTCCCCTGGCCCCCACGGCCCGGCCGATGCCGGTTGCTGCATCGAATTGATCCGACAGGCCCCCGAGGACCTGCCGATCCTGGGCGTCTGCCTGGGACACCAAGCGATCGGGGCGGCCTTCGGCGCGCCGATCATCCGCAGCGAGCCGCGCCATGGCTTGGCCAGCCCGATCACCCACCACGGCGAAGACCTGTTTCGCAACTGCCCCAGCCCGATGAATGTCGCGCGTTATCATTCCCTGGTCGTCTCGTCGCAGGACCTGCCGAGCTGTTTGCGGGTGACCGCCACCAGCACCGACGACGCCTGCGTGATGGGGCTACGACACCGCTCGCGTCCGGTCTTCGGAGTCCAGTTCCACCCCGAATCCATTCTTTCGGACACCGGCCAAACCATCATCCAGAACTTCGCCTCCCTGACCCAAAACGCAACGTGATCCTGGAATCAATCGTCACAACGATCGGCATCGACGGCCGTATCAATCTTGCGCCGATGGGGCCGGTGGTGTCCGATCCCGATGCGATGACGTCCAGCGGATCGGCCGATCCGGGCTTTGTCCTGCGACCGTTCGAGGGCTCTCGCACGTTCGAAAATCTGCGTGCGACGCGCCGCGCGACGATCCACGTGACCGACGACGCGGCCCTGTTCGCCCGGGCCGCGGTGAGCCAGCTCGACGATCAAGCCGCATCGGTGCGGCGTTCGGATTGCGGACAATGGGCGATCTTGAATCACTGCCATCGCTGGTTCGCCGTCGAAGTGACTTCCGTAGCCGAGACGCCGCCGCGGTATGAGATGCCGTGCCGAGTCGTCGACTCCGGAATCATCGCGCCGTTCTTTGGATTCAATCGAGCCAAGCATGCCGTCATCGAAGCGGCCATCCTGGCAACGCGAACCCATTTGATCTCGGCCGAGGACGTGCGGTCGCAACTCGAGGCATTGAAACCCTTGGTCGACAAGACCGCGGGCGACGCCGAACGAGACGCATTCGCGACATTGGCGTCAGTGATCACCCAGCGGATCAAACCCCACGCCCCGACCGGAACCCCATGATGCGCGCGGCGAAACGGATTCGAATCGAAACCGGCGCCCGGCTGCACTTCGGGTTACTCGACACGTCGCCGCCATTCGGTGGTCTCGGTGCGATGATCGACCGGCCGGCGACCGTCGTCGAACTCTCCGCGGCCGAGCAATGGACCGTCGCGAGCGGCTACCAACAGCGAGCCTGCAGAATCGCCAAACGTTTTTGCCAAGCCATCGGTGAGGGGGCGTTACCCGCCGTGGCGATCGACGTCGTCAAGGCCGCGCCGCCGCACCGTGGGTTCGGCAGCGGCACACAACTCTCATTGGCCATCGCCGAAGGGCTGCGTCAATTGACCGGTCAGGAGATGTCCGATGAAACACTCGCCGTCCAGATCGCCGATCGGGGTAAACGCTCGGCGGTCGGAGTCCATGGCTTTTTCAACGGCGGCATGATCTTCGAAACCGGTGATGACGATCACCAACCGCTGAACCCGATTCGCCAACGTGTCGAATTACCCGAGCGATGGCGGTTGCTGACACTCAGCCCCACGACGGTTGCCGAAACCGTTTCCGGCAACCACGAATCCGATCACTTTGCCAGACTGCAATCCGAACCTCTCCGCTCGGCGGCAAACCGTCTTCGCGATGAGCTGCGCCGGCACATCCTCGACGACATTCTGCCGGCCGCCCGGGCCGGTCGCTTCACCGAATTCGCCCGTGCGATCGAAAGCTACAACCATGCCAGCGGCATGCTGTTCGCCGAAGCCCAAGGCGGTCCGTACAACGGCAGCTGGGTCACCGAGCTGATCGCGTCGCTACAAAACGCCGGCGCGATCGGCGTGGGACAAAGCAGCTGGGGGCCAGGCGTGTTCGTGTGGTGCGAAGACGAATCGTCCGCCCAAGGACTGGCGGAACAGTTTGCCGGCCCCACGATGAACATCCAAATCGCCCGCATCAAACGCACCGGGCGAACGGTGAGCCGCGCGTAGGTCATGCTGTGCATGACGATTGGCATGCACAGCATGACCTGCTCACTGCACCGTCAACCTATCGGCCGCCCCGGCCGCTGCGTAAACCTTTTGGACTAATCTCATCGCCTCTTCGGCCTCGCCCTGGATCGACAACGCGTGGGGTGCCCGCAACGACAACAGCCCCGGCAAATCAAAGTACTTCGCCGCGCCCGGCACAAAGTGTTCGTCGCTGTAATCGGGAACGCGGTTCAAACGAAACCCGTCGCTGTCGAGATGAACTTCGTCAACCAATTCGCCGGCGACCACGGAGGCGGCGGCGGTGCTGACACAACTGGATTGATTCGCGACCAGCGTCAACGGTCCATCGGGCGTGGAGTGATCGAGGTACGCCACGACGCACAATAGTTGCTCGAATCGCTTGACGGCGAGCGGCCGGTTGTAGCCGAACGTTAATCCGGAATAACTTCGTTTGTCGTCAATCAACGGTTGCTGGTGTACACTTGCCATCGCTTCTCGCGCGTGGTCCGCCGTCGCAGCAAGCGCCGGGGTCAGGTAGGCGATCACCGTCGTTCTGCCGTCGCCCTCGTCGGCAACCGACTTCACGATCGCATCACGCCGCGCCCTCTCGCGCCCCGACGTCGTCGGCACCACGACGTGCCCCGCCGCGCTGTTGTTGTTCCCCGCAACGACATCGACGTCCACGACCGTCTTCCAGTCGCGATGCTCAAGCCGATAACTCACCACGCGGTCGTCGCCAGCTCCTTCGCTCATCTTTGTGACGACCAAATCTTGTGCCGCTGGCATCGATCGATCAAAGATCACGCTCCAAGCCCCGCCGACGACGCGGCGATACTCGGCAAGCCGATCGGCCGCCGCGGCAGTGTCCGCCGCGGCAGTGTCCGCCGCCGGATCAGGAATCAACGCGTTTAACTTTTGATCACTCTGCTGCTTCCACCAGGCCAGCACCTTGCGTTCGTGCGGAATCCCGGCCTCCGTCGGCGCCGGATGATCGTCGTCCCAAACCTCCATGTCCGCTTCACTGAGCGGTTCGAAATCGCTTTCCACCAGCGGCACATCGGCGGGCAATCCCAGGTGCTTGGCCATCCAGGGATTCATCATCGCACGGGTGACGTAGTTGTAGTTGTGCGGGTAGGTGAGCACGTCACCGCACATCACGTTTTGTTTGGCGTCCAACATCGCATAGAGTTGCTGCAACTGCGGAAATCCGTCGGTCAGCATGTCCTTGGTCCAGTCATTGGCCGCCGTCATGCCTTGCGGCTTGGGTGCGAACAGGGCAGCCAGTTCCACATTGCCGGTCCCGATCCGCAGGTAGTTGCAGTTTTCGCAGTAGCAACCGCCCTGCATGGACGTCGACACCATCCCGTTGGGAAATCCGACTTTGATCCGCGGATCGATCGCGCCCAAGAGAATCGTTTGGGTCCCACCGCCGCTGCCGCCGGTCACGCCCAATCGATTCGGATCCACATCGGGCAGCTCGGCCAAGAAGTCCAACGCGCGGATGGCATTCCAAGTCTGCAGGCCCATGACCGATTGCAAATTCAAATCGGCATTGATGCTGTACAGACACGGCTGACCGCGATCGGACTCTTCGGGTCGGGGCTGGGCATGGCGATGCGCGGTCTCGAATTCGATCTGCTGAGAATCGGCATAGCCGAGCATGTCAAAGATCAACGTGACGCAGCCCATGCGTGCCAGGTGCGCACAGCGAGCCAGCTTGGGGTAACGCCCTGAATTCTCAAAGACCTCGCCGCCGGATTGGATCTGTTTGGCCAGCTCGCCGTCGCTCAGTCGCATCGTTCGGCCCCCGTGTCCGTGCGGCGAAAGCACGGCGGGACGTCTGCCATCGACCAGTCCAAACGAATTGTCCGCCGCAGGCCGGAACAGCATCCCGGTGACGAAGTGCCCCGGCAGCGATTGAAAGTAGACCTTTTCAACCGTGAACCCGTCGCGCTGGATCTTGCCGTGCAAGACCGGCTGCAACGGCGTGCGGTCCGGCATCGGCCAAAGTCCCGTGGCGACCAAGACGCGACGACGCAACGCATCGGCCCGGTCGTTCCAGCGGTCGACGGAATCCGGCACCACGAAGGGGAAGTGGTCGTTGAGTGTCTTGAGGTCTTGTTTTTCCGACTGGGCCTGCGACGTCATTCCGGATGAAACGACGACCAGGACGACGAGCGGCCAAACGGAGAAACGCGGCATGGCGGTGGGACTTTGATATGCGTGGCGGGAGGGGAAGCAGGCCTATAGAGTACAAAACCCGGCGGTGGCCTTGGTGAGACGGGGATGGCAGAATGATTCCGGCTCCGCGAACGGATCGGCCAAACTATCATTCTGCCCCGTATCATTCTGCCACTTTGAATCATCCTGTCCTTCCGCTCCTGCAGCACCAGCCATTCCCGGCGACTCGTTTCCTTCGTGCACGGCACATTGGCCAAAAGTGACAGATCTCCTAGGCTAGGGGCGAGACCATCGAATCCTGTCATCGTCCCCTTGGACCGTTCGCCCATGTCCGCACTGCATGCCGATTTTTACGCCGACCAGATGGTCCAGCACGAAACGGTGCTGGAGCAAAACGAGTGCATCGCCGAAGCGACGTATCGGCTGCGCGTGTCGGCTCCGGCAATCGCGTCGATCGCGGTTCCCGGCCAATTCGTGATGATCCGCCTGGCGGGCGTCGATGCACCGCTGATCGGTCGCGCCCTGGCGATCTGGGACGTGCTGCCGGGCGAGGATGGCAAACCGAAATACATCGATCTGATCTACCTGAAAAAAGGCAGCTTCACGACGGCCTGTGCCGAAAGTCCCCTGGGAACCAAAGTCAGCTTGTGGGGGCCACTGGGCAACGGTTTCTCCGCACGACCGTGTGACCGCTTGATCATGGCCGTCGGTGGGATCGGGCAAACACCGATGTTGCTGCTCGGACGCGAAGCGATCGGCAGCCAATCGTTCGGCCGGCCCCATGGCTGGTCGAATCACGTGGAACTGATCTACGGGGCGCGGCGTGAATCATTGCTCGCCGGCGTCCCCGATTTCCGCCAGGCCGATTTCGACGTCCAGCTCTGCACCGATGATGGATCCACGGGCCAACAGGCGCTGGTACCGGATGTCTTGGCCGCCCGGTTGGATGGACTCGATGACGCCTCTTCGGTGCGCGTCGTCACCTGCGGACCGGAGATCATGATGGAGAAGGTCGCCGATGCTTGTCGCGAGCGCGGCGTCGAATGCCAGGTTTCGATGGAAACCCCGATGGCCTGCGGAATCGGCATCTGTTTTTCATGCGTCGCCAAAGTCAAACAAGACGACGGCCAGTGGGATTACAAACGCACCTGCGTCGAAGGCCCGATCTTTGACGCCGACAAGATCGTTTGGTGACGCACCGGGATAGGCTTCCAGCCTGTCGGACGCAGAAATGACTGGCTGGAAGCCTATCCCACGTTTTTGCTACCCCATCAACAGTGCTGCTGCGCCGAGCCCACCGGCGACCAGGAACCCGGTGGCATCGATCAACGCGATCCGCCAAATCGGTTCGGCTTCGGTCTGGTAATACGCGCGAACGCTTTCGCCGTGCAGCCAAGCCCAGATGCCGGCGCCGATCAGGATTCCTCCGACACCCTTGATGATGCTGAATTCCACGTCGTCTGCCATCGCCTCTTGCGCCACTTCGAAAATCTTAAACGCCAACCCCCAACCATAGCTGAGCAAGACGACGTACCAGCACACCCGGCCGCGGAAGAAGCAACAGATGCTGGTCGCCAACGACAGGGCCGCCATCAACCCCAGCATCCCGGCGATGAGGTAATAGACGAACCCGACCACGTCGGCCATGGCATCGTCCATGTCCTCCAACATCTCGGCATTGACGAAGCCGAGAAACAGCAGCATCAAGCCGCCGTAGAAGATCGCCGAGAGTCCGTTGATCAATCCGATGAAGATCAAGAAGGGCGGCCGCGGCGCCTCCCCTTTCATCACCAACGCTTCCCCCCGCCGGTCACTTCCTGAAATCGCCTCGTTGAGCATTTTCGCCGCGTTGGCGCCGGGCGCCTTGACCGCCACCTTGGCTCCCGGAATCTGCACCGCCTTGATCGGCGCCAGATCGGTTTCGGTCAACTCGTCGAACAACCCCGCTGCCACCGCCGGTGAGGGCGTCGCGAGCGGTCGAGACTGGGCGGGTGCCCGCGTGCCGGCGGATCCTCCCTGACGTGCCGGTGCCGGCGGCTTGGCCTGTGCCGTCGTCGCCGCAGGTCCCCCGGGTGCCCGCAGCTGCTTCCCGCACTTGCATTTGACCACCTTGCCGGCCGCCGTGTCGGGGATCTGAAGCAGAGACGCGCAGCCGGGGCACTTGATTTTCATGGATGGAAAAGCGTTCTTGGCAAAGGAAACGATGGCGATTCGGGGTGCCCATCTTAGCAACTCAGTGCCATTTGTCTGTCAAAATGCCGCGTCAGACTGGAATAAATGGGCTCGGCCGGTCCATTTTTATGCGGCACGTTTCCTGCCCCGATTCTTCGGCCCACACTATCTGAACAGTCGCGGCAACCCTTCCCCGACACTCTGCGCCTTTTGACTCAATGCCGCGTTCATCAACTCGATCGCGATCCGCGACTCCAGCGTCACCCCGGCACGGACACCGACGCAGGGGTCATGACGACCTTTTTCAAGCTGGAAATCGATCTCGCTGAGATCTTTCGTGACCGACTGTTGCGGCTTATTGATCGTCGAGGTGGGTTTGAATCCGACGCGAAACACCAGCGGCATGCCGGTGGTCATTCCGCCGATCAGACCGCCGTGGGTGTTGGAGACATACCCACCGCTGCGGATCGGATCGTTGTTCTCGCTACCGACCCGCTCGATCACCGCCGCACCCGCGCCGACCTCGCAGGACTGGACCGCGTTGAGCCCGCCGAGTGCCCCCATGATCCGTACCTTTAAACTCTGATACAGCGGATCTCCCAGCAGCGGCGGCACATTGAGCGCCACCACCTCGACTCCGGCACCGAGCGAGTCGCCGGACTTGCGCGTCTCTTTGATCAGCTCCGCAGCCTCGGACGCAAAACCGCTGTCGATCGAAGGGATGACCGCAGCGTCGATGTCTCGCTGCATCGCGGCGATGGTGTCGGCATCGATCGTGACCGAATCCTGTTCGGCCAAAAGTGCCTGGCAGCGGTCGGCCAGCGAAACGTTCGCCCGCAGCGGTCCGACTTGATCGATCGAGGACAGCAACACGGTGCCGAAGGTCTGTTGCAAGAACAATCTGGCGATACTGCCGCCGACGACATCACTGATCGTGACGCGGTAACTGCTGCGCCCGCCGCCGCGGACATCGACGAATCCACGCGACTTGTGATACTTCACCAGATCCGTGTGCCCGGGGCGGACCTGACCCTTGGGGCCGATGAATTGTGTGTAGTCGCCCGACTTCTTGCTGGTCGACAGCACCATCGCCGCGATCGGCTCGCCGGTGGTGTACCCCGCCTCGTAGCCCTGGGATTCAAAACTCGCCCCCTCGACCTCGACGGTGATTTTTGATTCACCGCCGGTTGCGTCTCCCAGCAACGCCTCGTGATCAGTCTGATACAGGCCGGAGAGAAAGACGACCTTGTCTTTCTCGTTTCGGGGCGTGCCGTATTTATTGCCCCCAGGCCGACGGCGATCCAAGAACGCTTGGACCTGGTCGCGTCGGATCATCAGCCCGGCCGGACAGCCGAACACGATGGTCGTCACCGCCGGGCCATGAGATTCGCCCGCGCCGGCGACACCAAAGTAAGGTCCACCAAGAATTTCCATGAAAGCCTCTGATAGAAGTGGGATAGGCTTCCAGCCTGTCAGAACTCAGAAGTGGGATCGCGTCCAAATGCGCTGCATGACAGGCTGGAAGCCTATCCCACTCTCTTGAACTACAACCCCAGCGCGTCGCGTCCCTGGGCCTCGATTTCCATGACTTTGTCCAAACGACGCTGGTGGCGTTCGCCCGGCGTGTAGCGTGCTCCCAAAAACGCGCGAACGATTTCCAGGGCGAGTTCGCTGCCAATGATCCGTCCGCCGATGCACAGCACGTTCATGTCATCGTGCTCGACGCCCTGATGAGCCGAATAGGTGTCGTGACAGATCGCCGCCCGAATCCCGGGAATTTTATTCGCCGCGACACTCACCCCGACCCCACTGCCACAGACCACGATGCCGCGGTCGGCGTTGCCCAAAATGATCTCGCGTGAAACCGCGATCGCAAAATCCGGGTAGTCGCACCGCGCCGTGCTGTCGGTGCCGCAGTCGATGACGTTGCCGACCAAGGCCGCATAGGGTTCGGCAGCAAGCTGTTGGACGACCACCTGTTTGAGCGGGTAACCGGCGTGGTCGCCGCCGATGGCGACGCGTAACCGGTCGCCGGAGGGGTTCTGATCGATCATGAATGAATGGGCGGGAGGGGCAAAATACTAGTCTGGGCGGACAGTTTAGCCGCCAAGTTGAAAATTCGTTAGCCGCGAAAAGAACGTCGCCGCCATTTGTCCGCGGTGCATCAACGATCACCGTTGACCTGATCCATCAAAAAACCTAACCTAAGCCCCCCAAAGCATTTAGCTTCTCCTGTCCGATCCGGGGTGTGCCCAGAGTGGAGCGTATCGTTGGACTTTCGTCGGATTGGCCCCATATTGGCTGCTCTAGACGCGGGGGCCATTGCGCTGCCAATCTGACTCTCTTGCGGGCGAATCTGTATGCTCGCGACGAAACATACATAGAAACTTACTAAGCGATTCAGCGATGTCGTTTTTTGAAACCCTGGCAGATGTCACCGGCGCAGTCTTCGGCGGTGCCCTCAGCTCCTTTGAACGTGCGATCACGTCCGTGTTCGGATCGGCCAACGCTCGTCAAGTCACCGCGCTCCGCGCCAAAGCGGAGGAGATCACGGCGTTGGAGCCGAAATATGAGGCGATGACCGACGACGAGTTGCGTGAACAGACGCAACTGTTCCGAAAACGGATCCGCGACGGCGAAACCTTGGACGACATCTTGCCCGAGGCGTTTGCGGTCTGTCGCGAGGGCGGAAAGCGCTTCCTGGGCATGCGTCACTACGACGTCCAGCTGATCGGCGGCATGGTGCTGCACCAAGGCAACATCGCCGAAATGGTCACCGGGGAAGGAAAAACGCTGGTCGCGACGCTGCCGGCCTATCTCAACGCGCTCGAAGGCAAAGGCGTTCACGTCATCACGGTCAACGATTACCTGGCACGCCGTGACATGGAATGGATGGCGCCGCTGTACATGAACCTGGGTCTGACGGTCAACGCGATCCAATCGGGGATGTCGACCGGCGAAAAACAGGCCGCCTATCGCTGTGACATCACTTACGGAACGAACAACGAATTCGGCTTCGACTACTTGCGCGACAACATGCGGCCGGCCGCGCAAGGCGACGACCGTTTTCCGCCCGAAGCCCAGCAATGCCAAGGCCCACTGAACTACGCGATCATCGACGAAGTGGACAATATCCTGATCGACGAAGCGCGGACGCCGTTGATCATCAGCGGCCCTAGCGAGATGGATCTGGGGCGATATGCCGACGCCGACCGCGTCGCACGAGCGCTGCGAAAAGAAGAACACTTCACCGTCGACGAAAAACAGCACAACGTCACACTGACCGACGAGGGTGTCCGCGAAGCCGAACGACTCGCCGGTGTCGAAAGCTTCTACACCGCCGGCAACATGGAATGGCCGCACCTGATCGACAACGCGCTCAAGGCCCACTACCTGTACAAGTTGGACGTCAACTACGTCGTCAAAGATCGCCAGATCGTGATCGTCGACGAGTTCACCGGTCGCTTGATGGACGGCCGGCAATGGAGCGACGGGTTGCACCAAGCGGTCGAAGCCAAAGAAGGCGTCCCGATCAAACCGGAAACCCAGACATTTGCCACCGCCTCGCTGCAAAACATCTTCAAGATGTACAAGAAGCTGTCCGGCATGACCGGCACCGCGATGACCGAGGCCAACGAGTTCTGGAAGATCTACAAGTTGGACGTGATCGCGATCCCGACCAACCGCGTCTTGCAACGGATCGAACATCCCGACGTCATCTACCTGACCGAAGAATTCAAATACAAAGCGCTCGCCGAAGAGATCGAACGGACCAACAAGTGGGACGTCCTGGGATTGAAGGACGGCACCGAACTGTGGGGTGCGATCACCGAGGAACAGAACGACCAGGTCAAGTTCATCGGCAAGGGCGAAAAGACCCCCGACACGATCCCGAAATCAAAGATCACCTCGATCGAATATGCCGGACGCCCCGTCCTGGTCGGTACCGTCAGTATCGAAAAGAGCGAAAAACTGAGCCTTCTGCTCGAACGCCGCGGCGTCAAACATGAAGTGCTCAACGCCAAACAGCACGAACGTGAAGCCGACATCGTTTCCCAAGCCGGACGCAAATACGCCGTCACGATCGCGACCAACATGGCCGGTCGTGGTACCGACATCATCCTCGGCGGGAACCCCGAAACCAAAGCCTGGGCCCAACTGCAACACAAGTACGCGACCCGTCTGGATGTGCCCGACGACGAATGGAATGAGTTGGTCGAATCGATCGACAAAGCCGAAGGCATGAGCGAGCAGGGCGAGCACGTCCGCGAACTCGGCGGGCTGTACGTGCTGGGAACCGAACGTCACGAATCGCGACGCATCGACCTGCAGCTTCGCGGACGTTGCGGACGCCAAGGCGACCCGGGCTCGAGCCGCTTCTTCTTGTCGCTCGAAGACGACTTGATGCGGATCTTCGCCGGCGAGTGGGTCAAGAACATGATGGAACGGATCGGCATGAGGGAGGACGAGCCGCTGGAGTCCAAACTCGTTACCCGCCGCATCGCTGCCGCCCAAAAGAAAGTCGAAGAACGCAACTTCGAAATGCGAAAGAGCTTGCTGGACTATGACGAGGTCATGGACGAGCAACGAAAACGCGTCTATCGCTATCGCCAAAACCTGCTCGATGGCCACAGCTCTCGGACGATGATTTTGGATCTGATTCGATCCCAGATCCAAGAGCAGGTCGAAACGTTCTTGGAACCAGGCTACGGCGCCGAAACGTTTGCCTCCTTCGCCGGCGCCCAACTCGGCTGCACGCTGGATCCCAAAGATTTCCAGAACATGGAAATCTCGATGGCCACCAGCTACGCCCGCGAACAAGCCGAGCGAACCGCCGAAGTCACTGTCGAAGAAACGGTCGAAGAAAACCTGCCCGAAGGCATGGAGGACGAATGGAACTGGCAGGCGCTCGCCAAATGGTGCAACACCTCCCTGGGCACCAACTATCAAGACCATCAACTGAAAAAGATGGAACGTGATGAACTGATCAACACCTTGATCGAGAAAAGTCATCAAGCCATCGAGAAAGTCGATCTCAGTGAAGGCGAACCGTTCCTCGATGCCGACTACGGACTCCGCGTCCTTTGCGGTTGGATGCGACACCGGTTCGGAATCGAAACCACCCCCGAAGAGTTTCGCGATGTCGAAGATCGGCGGGCTGTCACCAAGGCATTGGTCTCACGCGCCGAAGAAGCATACGGCGAAAAAGAAACCGAATACCCGGCGCTCGCCGGCATCTCGCAGTTCACCGTCCAGCAAGGTGCTCAAGTCATCTTGGATCGCGAAAATCTGGTCGGCTGGATTAAACGTCGATTCGAGAAAGCCGTCGACATCGATGAGGTGCCGCTGAACCGTGACGACCTGAAAGCGCAACTGATCCAGTTCAGCCGCGAAACCAGCGACTCCGCCGGCGCCATGTACGCCCAAGCGCACGAGATGGTGCAAAACGTGTTCGGTGATGTCCACGATGACAAGACCGCCGCGGTCGCAGCCAGTGGAACCGACAAGTTGGAAACCCTCGCCGCTTGGATGAAAAACGAATTGGGGGCTTCGATCGAAGCGGAAGACTTGGCGCGGATGAATCGCGAAAAACTCACCCTGGCCGTCGACGGTGCCGTCGATGATCGCTTCCATCCCGAAATGCGACGCATGGAACGCCAGATCTTGCTGAACATCGTCGACGATGTTTGGAAAAATCACCTGCTGACGATGGACCACCTTCGCAGCAGCGTCGGATTGAAAGGCTATGCCCAACTGGATCCCAAAGTCGAATACAAACGCGAAGGCATGCGGCTGTTCGACCACATGTGGGAATCGGTCGGTGAACAAGTCACCGGATTGATCTTCCGCATGGAATCGTTCAACCAAGACTTCATCCGCAGCACCTGGGTCGACGCCAAAGCACGACACGATGAAGTGCGCTCGGTCGCCAGCCAAGCGGGCACCGCCACCGCGACCAAGGCCGCCACCCAAACGGCCGCACAGCAGGCCGCCGAAGCGAGCAACCAGCAAACCGATGCCAAGCCCGAGCCGATTCGAAACACCGGAGTCAAAATCGGCCGCAATGATCCCTGTCCCTGCGGCAGCGGCAAGAAATACAAGAATTGCTGCCTGAGGAAATAGCGAAGCAATCCACCCAGACCAGGCGAAGCCTGGGCACGAGAACGAACCAAGCCCCGAGAACGGAATCTCAAATGTTCGCCAACGCCGTCTACCTGATCGCGCTCACGGCGCTCTCCCCGTGGATTCTGTATCGCCGCATCCGACACGGACGATACCGCCGCGGATGGCGACAGAAATTGCTGGGCCTGTCACGTGCCGAGGCGCGTCGCCTGGTCGGTGCAGCGCCGACATCGCAGTGCATTTGGCTTCACGCGGTCAGCGTCGGCGAAGTCAACTTGCTCGGCGGGCTGGTCAAGCGTTTGCAGTGTCAGTTTCCGCAGACGCCGATCGTGATCAGTTCTAGCACCGACAGCGGATACGACTTGGCGGTCCAGCGGTTCGGAACCGAGCGTGTGTTCTTCTGCCCGCTCGACTTTTCGTGGGCGATCAAGCGCACCCTGGCCAGTCTTGAACCGAAGCTGCTGGTGCTCGCCGAACTGGAACTCTGGCCGAACCTGATCAAAACCGCCCGGCAGCGAAACACCGACGTGATCGTCATCAATGGACGGTTGAGCCAACGCAGCGCCGCCGGCTATCAACGATTCGGATGGCTGACTCGCCCGATCTTTACTTCACTGAGCAGCGTTCAATGCCAGGACGAATCTTCGGCAGACCGTTTCGTCGCCTGCGGAACACCGCGGCCACGCGTCGCCATCAGCGGTTCGCTCAAATTTGACGATGCCCCGCAGACGCGCGAATGCGTCGAGGTGCAGTCGCGAGCGAGATGGGCGGGCATCGATCCCTGGCACATCGTCTGGGTCGTCGGCAGCACACAAGACGGCGAAGAAAAGATGGCGTTGGACGTCTACCGACGGCTCTGCGGGCGCCACTCCGAACTGAGGTTGGTCCTGGTGCCACGCCACCCCGAACGGTTTGACCGCGTGGCGCAATTGATCGATACCGAAGGACTACTCGCTCACCGTCGCTCGCGGGACAGTTCCTTGGAAGATTTCAAATGGACCGCCGACCGCGTCCTCTTGATCGATACCATCGGTGAACTTCGGCACTGGTGGGGTGTCGGTCAGATCGCCACCGTCGGCGGCACCTTCGGCGACCGCGGCGGACAAAACATGCTTGAGCCTGCCGGCTACGGCAATGCGATCGCTTTTGGTCCGGACACACGAAATTTCACCGACATCGCCGAGCGACTGCTCGATGCCGGTGGCGCGGTGCGGGCGGCCGACGCGATTGAATTGGAAGCATTCCTCGAGCGTTGCTTGACCGACATTCCGGCAGCCGATGCGCTCGGCCGCGCTGCCAAGCAGGTCGTCGAACAACACCGCGGCGCGTCCGAACGCACGGTCGACGCGATCGGCCAGCTCCTCGCCTCAAACCATCAGTCACAACGACGTGCGGCCTAAACCGCTCGATTCGCTGCTCCGCAGCGAACCGATTGCAAAGACCGCGATCGCCATCATCATGCACGCTCTATCGAGCGGCCAATTGGCTCTGCGATGGAAGGTGCGTGATGTCGGCCCGTGCTTCATCGATCAGACTTCGCAAGAACGCTTTGGCTTCCAAGTAGTCACTCTTTTCGTAATAGGCGACGTTTGCCTTCAGTTCACGTTCGATCCGCTCAATCCAATCACGCATCGGCAAAAAATGATCGGGATTGATGCGTCCGACGCGGCTGCGTTGATCAAACACCAGATCAATGGGGCCACGAGCCTTTTCATAGTAGCTCGACCGCAGCAAGATCGGCCACGCGACCTGCCCGGTCATCGGGTCGACGGGGCGACGGCGTGGGACGCTGGAGACCAACCGCTCCTCGGCCTGTTTCTGCTGGCGAACTTGTTCACCGCGGGCATGCAGGTGACCGAAACGACTTTGATTGTTGATTTGTTTTCGTTCCAAGCGAGTCGCCAGGAATTCGACGCTGTTTTGCATTTCCAACCGATCGGCATGCAGGTGCTGCGTTCGAGCACTGGCGTTCAGGACGTTTGCCGTCGCCGCCGCTCTGAGCAACTCGGCACGACCAAAGGCGGGGTCGTAACCGTAGCCGTGGTGTCTGTATCCGTAATGGACCGGACGAACGTAGTGGACTCGGTGGTGCGAGACGTGTCCGCTGTGACAGTGCCCCGAATCACACCCGCTGGAGCTCGACTGAGCCGCCGCCGGATCCGCTGCCGCCAAGATCGAGAGCAACACAACCGAGCAAAAAGCGACGTTTGCAAAAGCAACCTTCATCGAACATATCCCCGTGAAATGACTGGTTTGACGTGCCAACACCCAGCCAAGCGGAGCAACCGAGACGGTGTTACAGAAAAACGCGTCAGAGGCCCCAAGCCTGGGAAAAAGGTTGGTCGTGTGCCGTCCAGATTGAGTTTTAGGGATGCGTTTGCCGAGCGGCAAAGGGGGCAAGCGGTAACTTGCGGAGCGACGAAACGACTGCTGAGCCCACGGCTAGCAGCGCGAACCCACGGATGGTTGGCACCCTGTCATCGGTGGGTTCCCGCTGCCGTCTGTGGCTATTATTTCCGATGGTTCGCCGTTAAAGCCCGGTCGGCGCTGATTTGGATTTCATCCGATTGATCAGCGGAACCGTCACGGCGATGATCATCAGCGTCACGGCCACGGGAAACGGGATCAGGAACAGCCCCAAGACACCGATGACGAACAACCAGACCGCCGGCTCTTGAATCCAACCTTGGAACCGACCGCGGAACGGCCACATCAGAATGATCGCCAAACCGAATGTCAAAAGCGTGATGCCGTTGACCAATAGCTCTTCAAGCGACTCGCGTTGCGTAAACGCCTGCGTCAACGGCGGCCCCTGATCGATCGAATCCAAGCGTCGGATGGCGACCACATCGAAACTGGAAAATCGATGTTGTGCGAACAAGGTCTGCGGCAATCTGGGATTTGATTGCAAGAAGCGTCCGGCCAATTGCAGCAACTGGCGGTCATAGGCCTGCCAGCGCTTTTGGGCGTCGCGATTGAGGCTCGATCCGTCCGCCACCGGCGGGGATGCCTCCGTCTGACTTGAATCCGAAGTCGGCAGAGCAGACGCTACGGAATCCGCAGACTCCGGCGCCGTGCTGTTGGACGCCACGTTGCCCGACGTGCCGCCGTCCGGTTGCGTGGTCGTCTCGACCATCCGAAACACGTGGCCGCTGCGGCCGGCGATTCCGTGGTAGCGGGCAATCCATGGCAACAGCCAACGTTTGATTTCTTCGTCGCTTCGTTCGGCCAGCATGTCACGGGAGCGATCGATCGCCGTGACGACACTCTCGGCCAACGCAAAGGCACGCATCGTCCCGCGTCGTTCAAGATCACGCTCGGGGCCATCACCTAGCCCGACTTGTTGCTCAAGTTTCAATTGTCGATTTTGATCAGCCAGGGGAGCCTGATAAAACGTGACCCAAATGTCTCGCGTCGGCACGCCCACCAAGTCGCTCAAGTAATGGGTAATGGCCCGGCCGGCGACGGGGACTTCGACCAAGACTTCCAACGATTGCGGAAGCCGGCTGTAGGCGAGTGGAACACGCAGCTTGGTGGGAGGAGGCGGTGTTGTTTCGTCAGCGCCCTGATCTGCGTCATCCGCCTCGGGGTTGGAATGCAAATCACTCAAGTCCACCTCGCGGCCGGCAGACCAGATTCCGATACAGGTCGCCCCGACCGGCAAGGCGACCGAAACTTCACTACGGGTTTCCGGCAGCACGTCGAATCGCTGCAGGACCAACGCGTGATCGCCATCGAGAAACACCCTGGCGTCACAGCACAGGGCCAGCGGGTTGATCGTCGCCTGCAACAATGGCTCCAACTCGATCGACCAGTTGGTTTCGATCGGTGTGTAAAAGGAATAGCGTTCGGGGGATTCCACCTCGTTTTTGAAAGCATCCAGCCACCCTGTTGTGGCCTTGACCGAACGCACCGATTGGGCACGCCATTGAATGGCCTGAGTCGTCAACTGGCCCGGCACCGCGATTCGATGGTTGCGTAGCCTGGCCCCTAGGACCGTCACCGCTGGTACACTGACTCGAACCTGATCTCGGTTCTTCAGGCTACCGGTGATCTGCACGCGGCGCACTTGTTCGTCGCCAGGTGCCGATGGAACGGCTTCGTCGGGCATCGCGACGCGGATCACCGTCACGACGTCATCGCTGGACTCGCGTTTCGCCCAGACCCGTGTGCCGGTCACGTCCAGATCGGCGGACCAACGTGTCGGCATCGTTAAATCGACGTAGTCGGGTCGCTTGCCGCCGGGCAATTCCAACAGCGTGTCGCAAAACCACTGCCCGTCGGAATATCGCATCCGGGTGATTTGATCACAGGTAAAAATCGAACCGGCGGTGCGACGACTGACCACAATCTGGTCGTCCGCCGACGGTATGCTGCCGGATCGGGAATCCACCACCGGAATCCGCCCGGCCAACAAATCGTCCTTCGTCAACGCGGCCGGGGTCCACTTGCCGGCGGGGTCGCCGCCATCGGGCACGGCGTTGTCGGCGGGCGTGTTTTGGGGTTGCGTCTGCGGGGACTGGACCACCGTCACGTCGAGCGCGCGTTCACGCGTGATGCGATACGTCTCGTGAGTCTGGCCGTCGGACGAGATCGCGAATCGGGGCAGCGACGTCCGCCCCCGAATCGGGACCAGACTCTCGGCAAACAACTCAATCTTGGTGGTCCCATTGATTCGGTTATCGCCGATCGCCAATTCGGTCTGAATCCCCGTCGGCGTTTGGACCGTCAGGGGCGTGAAGGACGTGACGGCTTCGTCGTTGACAAAACAATTAACCAATCGAAAGTGTGGCGGGATCGAAACTCGGATGCGTTGCAGACTCGGTCTCGGGTCGACCAGATCCGCCTTCAACCGAAGTTCCATCTTGGTCTCGGCGACGTGCAACCGGTGATCCAGTTTGACCGTCGGGGTCGGATATTTGTCTTGCAGCAGAACGAAGGACGGGAACGCCTCTTCGATCACAAAGGCGCGTTGAATCTTTCCCGGGTAGCCTCGCCAAACGGCCAGAAACTCGTCTTCGGTCGCCGGTTGCGATCCCTTTGCCAATTCGGAAACGCGAATCGACGCGGCCGACTCGATGGCGAACAACGTGGGGGATGACCGCTGGGACGCCGACGCGAAGACCTCCGGGATCGGCATCGTTTCACTGTCTTCGGTCGACGTCGGGTCGTTGAGCACCGACGGAAGCCGCCACAACAACCGGATCGGGGTGCTCCTACTGGATTGTTTTTCGAAGCGATAGATTCCATTGCCGAGTGTCGCATTGGCGGTCGAGGGGCGGTCGGGGCTATCGACCAGATCCGATTCGGCCATCACCCAACCGACCGACGTCAGACTCGGTGGCGGCCCACCGAGAATCGTCAATTGCACCGTGTCGCCTTCCCGGAGTGTTTCTTCCGGATTGATTTCACACTCGACAATCGTCGCTTCGATCCCGGCCGAAATTCGGTAGGCTCGGCTCAGGTTTTGCGCGGCGGTCTGCCCGGGACGCTTGACCGGCCGACACCGAATCGACAACTCTCGAATCGGCCCCAAGTCGGCTTCGTATCGCCCCAATTCGGGACGAAACAACGACCGTCCCAGTGGATCACCGAGCGAATCGACCTGAATTTCACGCGGCGCCTCGACGATCAACGTTGCCGAATGAATCGCCGGAATCGCCAATCGGATAACGGTCGTCGCCATTTCCGACAACACGTCACCGTCGGCGATGTCGCTGAACAGGTCTGGACCGCCGAGTGAGTCTCCGCTGTCGCGATTTTCCGACAGCGGGCGGTCAAGGCCATCCGCTCTTGCGTCGACGTTCCCCGAGTCGCCGCCGAGCGTTAGGACGGACGGCAAATACGTCAGACGCAGCAGACTCTGGCGACTCGACGGAATGGCCGCGGTCACCATGCCGCGTTCGTCGACGGTGAATCGGACGATTTGCGTTTCGCCATCCCCCACCCATTCAATTCGACGCAACGAGTCGGCGCGGACGGGCAGTCGCACGCGTGTCGATTCCCGCACCAACTGAATTTGATAGTCGGCCTGAACTTCTGCCGTGATCGAACCGGACGCATCACGTGGGGGCGTCAACACGACACGGTACTCGGCCGATTGAAATTGGGCATCGACCGGGCGGTCGGGATCAACGACCGAACGAATCGATTCGTAATCCGCACGCGACATGTAAACTTTGTCCCCGACGGGCGCATAGTCCGCAGCCAACGGCACCAACAATTCGATCGGATCGTTCTGCGAGGTCTGGCCGGCACCGCTGCTGTCGATCTCACGGCGCGGTTCCTCGCCGGACGAATCCTGCGCCGTCGCGACACCGGGGACTGCGGCAAGCATCCCGATCGTCAGCATCAATATGGAATGCGTCGCCGAGACCGAAAAATCCGCCGATCGGTCATCCACGCTTCGCTGCGACCGGGTGTCGTCCGACCGTCGCGACCCACGACTGCCGTTGCTCGCCGTCTTGTCCCGCTGGCGCCGATCGGCCATCACCACCTGTAACAACCCCGCAGCGGCAAGTGGCACTGCGACCCAAGCCACAATGGCGTGCTGGGCGGGCCACCAGATGATCGATCCACTGACCGACGTCACCACCAGCACAAACAGCGTGTGAATGCCCAACGAGAACCAACGTGCGATCGACCAGCCCAACCAGAACAAGACCGTCGCGGTCAGCCACCCCAGTCCGATGGCCGCATCACGCGAAAACAAGATCAACTCCGTCCCCTCCGTCGATTCTTCCGACCCGTCGGCCTGCGACGCCAGCAGGTGCGGCGCCAGCAGGTTCGATGCCGAGACGCGCTGCACGAGCAGCGTTCCCGCACCGACTTGATAGGAAGCTTGATTGCGAATCACGTTGCCTTCCACTTCGACGCGAGGAATCGGACAACGTCGAAACCAACCGCTCGAGGAGTGACGTCGACGCATCACGACGGAGATCTGATCACTTTGTTTTTCCGGGTTGATCCAAAGCTCACCGACACTGATTCGCTCGGGAACGTAGCTGGCGTTGTTTCTGGAAACCGACACGAGTTCCAACTCTTCGTCAAACAAAACGTGAATCGGCTTGCGAGTGGAAACGTCGGCAACCAAGTAAAACAGATCTTCAATGCGACTGTTGGCGACGACCTCGAGACGCTGGTCCCAAATCAAGGTTGCTGCGCCGTCCCGACGTGCCCGACGCAATCGGATCTCCGGGCGAAGCAGGGGTTCGTATCGCAGATGTTGCGGTTGGTCTCCGAATGGCTGCACGGAATCGGTCGGTTCCGAGCCGGGCACCAATTGAACGCCCGGCGGGATTTCGGTCACCTCCCAACTGGCATCGATCATGACCTCGGCGGTCTGCCCGCGCGTCCGTCGCACGCTCGGCAGCGAAAGTGTCAACTGGTCTTCGACGGGAAAGTACCGTCGTCCGACCAATTCGTATTGGCGCAGGTCACGGCCTTCGAGCGTGATGACATAGGTCCCCAGCGGATCCAACGGCATCCGCTGGACACTGGAACTGGGCAGACTGACGGTTGCCGATTGATCGGTGCGGCGAAGCGACCAATTGAATTCTTCTTGCCGAGCGTTTCCGGTCAGCACCGAGAGTTCCGAGATCGGCTGAGTCGTCTCGGCGCGGACGACAATCGTTTCGACCACGTCGTTGCCCTCGGTCTGAATCACATGGCGCAGCGCCACGCCGAAGGAATCATCGACCGGTTCCAAGGTGACCGCGGGGATCTCGCCGGTGGGACTTCGGATCAACAAGGTTTCCGATGTCGGTTGAAAGAAGGCGATCGATTCTTCGTCCAGCGTGGACGACTCGAAGCGTCCCGGAAGCATCACCGAATTGCCATCCCATCGCCGAAGCGGTGGGGGTTGAATCGAGATCAGGTGAGAACCGACGTGCTGCTCGGGGCGCACGATCCAAGTCGAATTCATCGCCAAGCGGTTGCGATTCCTCGGTAAATTTTTTCGCGCAATCACCTCGACTTCGAACGTCGCTTGCGCCGACTCGCTGGGTGTCGGCCAAACGACCCATTGATTGGCACCGACAGGCACCGTGATTCGGCGTCCCGAACCGAGAACGGTGACCGAGTCGACGTTCCAGTCCGGGTTGACGTCCATGCGAAACGGCGACTGGTGGTTTTGCAACAATCGGCATCGAATGCGGCTGTTGGATCGGACCTCCGGGGCCGGGGTCTGCTGGACACGCAGCCGCGTCCAAATCGCCTCAATGAATCGCTCTTCCTTTTCGATCAACCTCAACCGAGACCAGGTCGAATCCGCTTGAGCGGATTGCGGTGGCGGACCGTCGGCGATCAACAGGGTTTCGCCGGCACGGGTCGGTGTCTGAATCGATTGCCGCCATGTCGGTGGCAAGTCCCATTGTGCGACTTCCAAGGGGTCCATCACCGCCACGATGGTTTGCGTCGACGCTTCGGTCCACAACACGTTCGGTTCGACCGGTGTCACCGACGGCAACTCGCAAATGCCATCGTCGAGTTCCCACGTCGACGTGCCCTCGATCGTCAACGTCACCACGCCCGACACCAGTTCGGGGCGGAGCGTTCCGCCGGCCGCGTTGGCGGCCAACGTTTCCGTGACTCCGACGACGTTGCCGGGCAAATCGACATCAATCAACGATTGACCGTCGTCGCGACGCAACACTTGATAAGGCGCCTCGACCGAGTTGACTCGGATCGCCGTGACGGTCCCCAAGGGCGAACGCAGACGCAGTCGGTTGCGTTGGCGAGGGAACTGGAGCGTCATGCGGTGGATCCACGAAACGCCCGATAAATCCACCTCGTATTGCTTGGACTCTCGGCGGATGAACAACGGTTGATTCGTATCGTCGCGAGACCGTCGCCGCGCAAAGATTTCCAGCCGATTCAGGCCACCGGCTTCCAACACATACCATCGGATGTCGCCGGTACGGGTCTGGACATCCGCATCCGGAGGCGGACCGGGGCGTTCGACCAACACACCCTGGCTGGATTCCAAAACGATGTCGCTGGGTGTCGAAATCACCAATCGCGTCTGTGACGTCCGTGGCAATCGCAAATCAAAGCGTTTCGCCGCGCCCAAGGATTGGCTCCGCAGCGTCCATCCGAAGCGTATTTCGGATTGAGTCCAACCGTCGGAAACGATGTCCGTCGATGAGCGGTCGCTCGCGGCCCCGCCCGCCTCTTGTGTTGCCCCGGGAGCCGCTGCCCCCTGCGATGCTGCCCCCTGCGATGCTGCCCCCTGCGATGCTGCCCCCTGCGATGCTGCCCCCTGCGATGCTGCTCCCTGCGGTGCTGCCCCCTGTGATGCGGAGGGCGCGTTGGCGGTAACCGGCTTGGGGATCACCGCAATCAACTCGCCCGCGGCATCGATTTCCAGCCGCGGTAAATTCACCGTCGACGCCGACAGCGGCGAACGCAGTCCGCCTGCGGAGTCCGTGATCGCCACATTGACCTGTCCCAGCTTTCGCCGGATGATCGGGCGACGCCTGTGCTCGAGCACCAACTTGCTGCCCTCGCTGATGAACAAATCTTCGTCGAGCCGGATGTCATAAAACCCGCTGACCAATCGGGCCTGATCGGAATCCGCGAACCGCTCGGTGCCCGTTCCGATCGCCTCACGTAATTCACTGATCGAGACCGCGCGAAAATCAGGCGGCACCAAATCGACAATCTGTGAAAGGAACACTCCGATCGGTCGCAGCGGCCGACCGTCGCGGTCACGATGCGGCAGCGGCAGCGTCAATCGCTCGCGCGGTGCCAGTACCGGCGTCGCTGCAACATCGTCCGCGACAGCATCGATTACCCCAGCACCGGAACGCTCCCCCTTCATCCCCTCCGCGTCTCCCTCCTTTGTCTCTCCCGTCTCCTCGTCTCCCGTCTCCGTCGCAACTTGCACGACCGCCGGTGTCGGTGCCTCGCCTTGTTCTTGTTCTTGTTCTTGTTGACCGAACCCGGTCCCCGTCCAGAGCGTCCCGCAACCGATCACGGCCAGCACACACAGCAGCACGGATTGGATGCCGGACGAGCGCGGGGCACTGCCGTCGGGAACGCTCGACGTGCCCGATGGCGGTGCCCCGGCGTGCCCGACCTGGCAAGCCTTGCTGTCGCTCAACGGGCGGTTCATGAAGCCACCTCGTTGGCCGATTTGGAGACGTCTTCGGGGCCAATCGAATGCGTCACGGCGATACTGCTGGGCGGCCGATAATCGGGCGGTTGCCGACGACTTTGTGTCGATGCATCGAGCCGCGGTTCACGCGTGCTGGTCAGCACCCGCGAGGGTGTTGGCAAGACCAGGTTGCGGATGGCCAGCATCACGATCACCAACACCAGCGACAACATCGAGACTTGGCCGACCAGAATTGCGGCATCGGGAGCCGCGGCCAACAGGCCCGCAAAACAGACAATCGCGACGACGGCCGACAACGGATTGCGGGTCGCGGGAATGTAGGTCAAGACCGCGGTCACAAACACGATCGCGCCGGCCACGATCATCCACAGGATGGTTCGGGTGCCGACCAGCGCCCGGAACGAGCGGTCATCCATCGCAGAAAATAAATAGCGATTGCCGGTCGGCATCGGACTCAGATCGACGAGTTCGGGCTGCGTTGAGGCGATCCGATTGATCAGCGTGGTCTCGGTCATCAGCGGGCTGCGAATCAACCGCCAACGGTCAAATCCCCACTGCATCTCACGACCGACCGAAGGCGTCGCCCACACCAGATGGCAATCCGATGGCACCGTCATCTGCCAAACAAGTTGCCCGGCCCCCGGACCGACATGCGCCAGCGGAACGATCGTCTGGAACAGTCCGCCGCTGGTTCGGTCGACCCATAATCGCACATCGATCAGGTGCTGCTGCGTGTCGGAGGGGACACGCACGACCAAGCGTTCTCCCACCATCTTGAACGCCGCGGGTTCACCGTTGAGTGTGACTTGGATTTCGGTTTGATCGGGATACAAAAGTTCCAATTCGAATTCGCCGGTCCCCTCTAGACTGGCAATCAATTGATCGTGCTGCGAGATCTCGCTGATCGCCGTTCGCACCACAATTTTGCCGGTCAGCAACTCGCTGCTTGCCGGTGCCCGTGGCGAAATCCGCAACGGAACCGTCTTGGTCGGCAGCGTGCGAAAGACCAACTGATCGGTCAGCGATTTCTCCGCCGGGGTGATGTCATGCGATTCGCCTCCCAACAATTCCAACTCGACCTTGCCCCGCAACGTGATGTCCTGAACCAGCGGATACGGCAAGCCGATTTCGACCAGGGTTTCGGACGTGTCGGGATTGAAGGTCACGGTTTCCGAATGAATGAACCGCACCTCCATTTTGCCATCGGCAAGCGCATCGGAAACCAAATCGTATTGCTTGGTCTGCGACGACGGCATCGCAGGGTCTTGCTCCGCATCCTCCTGGCGGTTCTCGACCGCGGCCGACGAATCAGACTCGATCGACTGCAGCTTTGCCGCACGGTCATTCACTTCGACGGACCATTGATTTCGCGTCGAACCCGGTGCCGCCGTGACAGCCTCGGTGGTCGGTCCATCCGATGACGTCCCCGCCGATGCCGCTCCGGCAACGGACTTGATCGGCTCGGGGATCGCAACCTGCAATCGCCCTTCCAGATCGACAGGGGTTTCGATCAACCACGTGACGGTTGTCACCAATTGATCACCGATCAACTTGACGTTGGCTTGGTTTTCCAGACTGATGCGGGGCGGACGCTCGACCATTTCCCCGACGATGCGGGCGGCCGATTCGGGAGGCATCACGGCGAACACTCGGATCGCCTCTGCAGCCCGCGGATCGTCCGCCGAGGCGCGTTCACCGTTGCCGACGCGTTCCAATCCGCCGCCGGTTGCCGAATCCGCCGATCGCTCCAGATTGACCGAGCGTTCCAAATCGACGACGAACGATCGTCGCCCCTTACCGGATAGCCGCACGATGGCTTCTTGGATCGTGATCGGATCGCGACGGTCTCCCGAACCGACGATTCGCGGCACCGGCAATTCGATCCGCTGATCCTGCTGGGGCGTCGACGCCTCTTGGATGGGACGCCGCGCCTTGATCAGCACCGGAATGCTCTCTTCCATTCCCGTGTAACTGACTTCGATTTCGATCAAGTCGTCCGATTCGTACCACGGAAGCGGAGCACCGGTGCGAGCATTTTCAATTTGGGTCACCTGCCAATCCGACAAATCGACGCTCAACAATTGAGAGCGATTACCGTTTCCGACCGAGCGAATTTCCATCGCCAGATTCGCATAGTTGTCCTGCAACTCGATGTCACACTCGCTGGAAACGCGAAACTCACGTTTGGTCGCGTCCAACCAGATCGGCAATGTGAACGCACCGCGAATGAATTGAAACGAATAGCTCCGCTGATCGACCGTCGTTTCCTCCTCGACGGCCGGCGTCGTGTTCTTGACATACGATCGTTGATGCCACCGCAATCGATAATCCGCACCCGTGGTGATGTTGATCGTGCCCTGATTGCGCAGCGCCTCCTCGACGACGGGGACCTTCAAGGACAACGGTTTCTTGACCGTCGGTGAATCACTGGGCAGCTCCAATCGAAACTCCAACACGATGCTCTGCCGACGCTCGAACTTGGGGATCGTGACGAGAAACAGTTCGTCGTCGCCGGCGTCGGGTTTGGAGAGTTCGACTTGCTGACCGAATTGACCGCTGGTGATCAATTTCGGCTCGTCTCGCAACGAGGCTCCCGGCGGAAGCCGGAGCTTAAAACTGGAGATCGGACCGCGCGAATCACGCACCGTCATCTTGACGTTCTGCAACAACGGATCCTGCGGAGAATTCCATTGCATCGAAATCCCGCTGGTTGCTTCCAACAACGGCACCGAAACGGGACGATCCATCGTGCCCCACTGAAGCGTGAAACGGCCTCCGCTGCTGATCACCTTGAACTGGCTGCGTCCCGTTTTATCGGTCGACGTTTCAATGACTTCATCGTCACGATTGGGAATCACACCGACGACGTCGCGCGAATCACTGACCAAGTTGATTTCCGTCGCCGCGGGTGGCAAGCGAAAATCCAGGGCGTGCAACACATCGGTCTCGACCCGAGCGGACATCTGCATGCGAAATCCGACGACGGTGTCCTGGGCGACCGAGGCGAGCAATTCATAATCCCCGGTGTCCTGGTCGACCGACACGGCCAGCTTGTTGCCGTTCTCGGCGCCGGAAAAGAACTCGACCGGTCCCAGGCGGTGAAAGTTCTCCATCGCCAACGGGATTTCGATCGTCTCTTCCGCGGTCGCGTCGACTGCTACTCGCACCTCCACCGATAACTCCGCCCGACTGCCATCGACACGCCCGTCGATCTTGACCGTGTCATAGACATAACGACGGGTCTGGTTCTTGCCGCCCCGTTCCAGTTCCAGATACCGCTCGTAGTTCATCCCGGGCGCATAGATCGGGTTCTCGGAGACGTCCAGAAACATCATCCCCTTGATCGGCAACTTTCCCGACTCGGCCGGCGGCGCCGAGGGGCGGAGGATTTCCGAGGGCGGATACGTGCCCGGCGGTTGCCCGTGACTCGGTCCGCCCATCGCCAGCGACAACCACACTCCGGCGTACACCAACACCGACGCAGCGATCGATCCGGCCGACATCAATGCCGCCGAAAAGATATTCATTACCGAATCGGTGCGATTCATAAACCTGGTGGACTCGATACGGTCTGCGGCAAAGCGGCGAGCCGACCGGGACTCGCGAGCAAGCAGCACGTGGCGGAAATAGAAAGGAAAAGGAAGCGGCCCATGCTTGCGTCAATGGCGGACCATCCGTTCAGGAAACACCCCTTTAGTTTACGCAAACCACGCAACCGGAAACAGCAAAAGCGCGCCCTTCCCGCTCGGATTTCGTCGGTACGCCCGCGGCCCGGGACTTTAAGTCATCCAACCGCACGATTCTGCAACATCGTCACATTCGTCCCAGTTGCCCCACCATTGGCCGGACGAGCCAAGAAGGGCGGGCCGCCCCGTCGCGACATCGGAAAACGCGGCCCCGTCTGCCACCGGGAATTGCCGAAAATTTCGGATCGGTCGCCGAACCGCCGCAAGGCTTGGCAGCTTCCGCTCCGGCCTTAACCCTTAGACTCAATCTGGACGAAGCACTAGTTCAGCGGCAGCGGGCTTTCCGTTAACGCGTCGATCGCCGCGCTGATCCACTTCGCATCGATCTCCGTGCCGGCACGATCGACAATCAGCCACGGTCGGGCCCGCCGAATCACGCCCTTTTCCAGAAACTCGCCGAACAACGTCACACGCTGCGCCTGGCTGGCGTCGATCGACCCTGATTCCCCCGCATCCTGGGGCCCGAGAATGACCGCGACGGCGCAATCGCTTGTGTTGGCGCGGTGGACACGGCATTGCGATCCAACCACGCGCTCGCCGCGGGCCCCCTCGCTGGCGGGCAAAACCAGATCGAGCGTGGGGTGGGAATCCAACAGCGTCGTCTGGATCGAAACCAGTAACTCAAAGCAGGCGTGGCTCGGGTCGGCGGCGAACCCGTTCCATTGAACCGGCCGGACGACCAACCGAAACCCGAACTGACGGTCGTCGGATTGGGGAAAAGACAGGTGTAACTCATCGCCGCGGACGAATTGTTCATCCAAACGCGGCAACGTTTGATCGCCCGGGGCGACCAGATGGATGGACTGGTCCCCGACGTGGAGTGCGACGCCGTCGCGACCTCCACGGGCTTCGATTCGCCAAACCGAATCTTCGATCTGCCAAGCCGCGATGCCGATTCGATTTGGGGCCGTCAACCACATTCCATTCAGCTCGCGTATTCGGCGCCGAAGAATTCTTTGCTGTCGTCGACGTTCGGCTTGATCGTGCGAGCACCTTCCTGCCAGTTGGCCGGGCACACTTCGCCGTTTTCTTCAAAGTACTGCAGTGCCTTGACCATTCGCAGGGCTTCCTCGACGCTTCGCCCCAGCGGCAGGTCATTGACCACTTGGTGCCGCACCACGCCTTCTTTGTCGATCAGGAACAGACCACGCAGTGCCACGCCACCGTCAAGCAAGACGTCGTAGTCACGCGAAATCTGCTTGCTCAAATCCGAAACCAAGGGGTATTCGGTCTTGCCGATCCCGCCGGCGTTTCGCGGCGTGTTGGTCCACGCCAAGTGGCTGAAGTGGCTGTCCACCGAGACACCCAGGATTTGCACGCCCAGCTCGGCGAAATCCGAGGCACGATCGGAAAACGCGATGATCTCGGTCGGGCAGACGAAGGTGAAATCCAGCGGCCAGAAGAACAGCAGGACGTATTTGCCCTTGTAATCGCTCAAGGAGATTTCTTTGAACTGGCCGTCGGGCAGAACGGCTTGTGCTTTGAAGTCAGGGGCCTGTTGGGTAACCAATACACTCATAGGACCGGTCAAAACTCGCAGTCGAGGAAGGTTTGAGGTGAACGGCGACTGCGGACGAGTCGCCATACCGGGCGGAACGTGACCGCTCCGCCGCTTCCCCACACTATCCAGCAGGTGCAAGTTTCGGACAAGCGGGCGCAGAAAAAACGCCCGCCCAGATCCGCCCGCCCAGATCACTTCGCCCGCATCATTCCGCCGGCGGTCGGCGCGGTCGTTCCCCGCCGGGCGTGTCCCCGCCGCGGTCCGCACCGGGTCGATCACCGCCGGGCCGGCCACCGCCGCCTCGACGCATGTTGGCCATCCGCGCTTGCATCGCCTTTTCGATCTCTTCACGCGACAATTTGCCGTCTTCGTTGGTGTCGGCACGGTCCAGCATCTGGGCCATCCGTTCGGGCAATTCGTCGGCAGCCAGCAGGCCGTCGCCGTCCTTGTCCTGGGTCATCAATCGATCCACCATCGCTTTGGGATCGCCAAATCCGCCGGGGCCCCGTCCTCCCGGACCACGCCCTTCTGCGGCATCTCCCGGCCCGGGCCCTCGTCCGGCGTCACCGTCGCGGGGTCCGCGCCCGCCGGGACCTCCCGGTCCGCGGTCGCCAAATCCGCGTCCACCGGGACCGCCGCGTGACGGAACCATTTCTGCCAAATCAATTTTGCCGTCTTTGTTTTTGTCCAGTGTTTTCAGTGCTGCACTGGCACCGGCAATTTCTTCCTTCGAAATCACGCCGTCTTTGTCAGCGTCCAGCGCAGCGATCACCGGCAGCCGCAGCAGCATCTCCGGTCCCGGGCCGCCCGGTCCTCCGGGGCCGCCGAATCCGCCGCGGGGGCCTGCCTGGTCGCCCCGCACTCCCTGTTCGCCGCGTCGGCCGCGAGGGCCCCCACGTTCGCCATCCCCGTCTCCCTCGCGGGCCTCGGGACGACCGCGTCGCCGGCCCTCCTCGGACTCCTGTGCCATGGAATGGGAAGCGGAAATCGCGACGGCAAGCCCTGCGACACCGCAAAGGGTCAACCGCAGGGCGGTCTTGGTTCGAATCTTCATTGGATGGTATCCCGGCGTGATGAGCAAACGTCTAGCGGCCAACAACCTCGATTGCCGCTGTTTCGCAAGACTCGAAGATACTTGACCAACACGCCCATCAAAGTGACGACGTTGGCGGTAGAATCGAGATTGCGAAGGCCGATAAAAAAGTCGGCCCGGTGATTGAACGCTGTGCGATCACCATGGTTTCGCGGCATCAGCCCAATTTACATCAGCCCAATTTAGCAGTGTCGGCCGCCGAACGCTGGGACTGCCGATTTCCTTCGCCGAACCACTCGACACATCCGGGCGAATTCGATGAGTGAACCAGACCATGATCCGCCGCCAGAATTGTTCGACAATGATGGCAGCTATATTTGTGACAGTTGCGGCGAAGAAATCGTGATCCCTTTGGACCCGGCCGCCGGCCACTCCCAAACCTTCGTGGAAGATTGCCCGGTTTGCTGCAACCCGAGCGTGATTCATGTCGATTGGGACGGCTCCGAAGCACGCGTTTGGGCGGAATCCGAACAAGACCGCTTCTGAACGGCGACCCTCATTTCCCTTTTCCGTTTGTCCTGCACCCTTTCCCTTTGCACTGCTTCCCTTTGCACTGCTTCCCTTTGCACTGCGCCCCGCGAGAACACCCTCCATGCGACTTCCACCCTGGGCCATCGAAGCAATCCGTAACGGCGTTGCCGACGTGGCCCGTAAAGCGAGTGACACCGAAACGATCGTGCGAGTCAAGGCACAGGCCGCCGAACTGCTTCGCGACCTTCCCGAAAATGCCTCGCGCGGCCTCGACGCGCTCGTCAAAACGGCTAGCGAGACCGCCCGCGGCGCGATCGACCAAGGCCGCGAATCGGTGCTCCGCTGGACCGAGCGTCAAACCGATCTGGCGGTTCGCTGCCTCAATGCCAGCGGGGTGCTGCTTTCCCGCCGCGGCTCGGGGATTTCGGTTTCGGATCATGTCTTACAACTCGGTTGCGATATCCTCCGTGGAGACTGCGTCGACAACGACCTGAAACAAGAACTGGACCGGTCGCTGACGCGTTTGCTCGATGTCGACGGACACGCCGTCGCCGTGGCCACCAGCCTGGATGCGGCGATCGCGTCGCTGAGCGTGTTGGCCAAAGAGCGAAAACTGGTCATGCACCGCAGCCAAGCCATCCGATTGCCCTCCGGCACACCGCTGCCCGATGCGTTCCCCGGCCTGACGCTGACCGAATGCGGCGGAGTCCAAACGTTGGAGCCGAGTGACTTTGACGGCATCGACCACGCCTGCGTGATCCTGGCCGACGATGGCATTCACCCCGTCACGGCGATTGCATGGAAAGGCCGCGATGTGATCAGCGTCGCCGTCCTTCCCGTCGGAACGATTCACCAAGGCCATGAATCGATCCCCAGCGCCGAATCGCTGCTGCGGTCCGGAATCGATCTGGTCGTGCTGCCCGGTGGACCGCTGACCGGAGGCACGACGGCAGGCATCCTGGCGGGAAAAAAAACATTGATCGAATCCATCCAACAGGACAGTCGTTGGAATACGCACGCCGCATCCGCGGGAATCGCTGCGATGACGGTCGCCGCCATGACCGCTCCCGATCCCAGCCCGTTGTCGGTTCTGATCGAGACCGGCGAAGACAACTTGCGCAGTCGCGCCGAACGGATGGCGACCCGGTTGACGGCCGAAGAATCGATCACCCGTTGCCAGATCACCGATCGATCGGCCCGGCTTGTCCCGGGCTCCCGCTGGGAATTTCCCTCGCGGCAACTCAACCTCCGCCACCAAACGCTTTCGGCCGAACGCTGGGCGGAACAACTGGTCAAACAAAACCCCGCGGTACTGACCGCGATCGACGGCGAGAACCTGGTGATCGACTTTCGCTGGCTGCCCGCCGGCGAAGACGCCACGCTGGCCGACGCATTGGGTTCCAGTGATACATCCGAGACGGCAGCCGTCCCCACCGAGGGTCACTGAGCGATAACGCGTTGGTTGCAACGACCGACAGCATGCGAATTAGCGATCTTCACTGCGTGGCCGCCCCGTCCAGAATTTGCCGATCTCCCAAGCGTAACCACTCGGGATGAAGCGTTCGAATCCGGCGCCCGGATAGTTCGTCAGCTCGCCGATGTACAGCTGCTGGCCGATCACGTAGAAGTCGACGCGTAGGAACTCGAACGGCTCGGCCAGGATCTCGGCCAGCTCGATCATGCGTGGCAAGCACGCAGGACACAGATCAGGTTCGTGGTTCTGCAGCGTCCAACGCGCCGGCAGCGGGTTCCATTGTGGGTCGTACACGTTGCGAGTGTGCTGATCGAAGCGGCCGCGGTCCACCTGCAGGAAACGCACCTTGCCGCCGATGACATAGGCCTTGTAGTCGGGCGGCAGCCCGCCGCAGTCGTCGCTCAACATCGTCTCTGCCATCAACCGACGTGGCACACCACGATAGCACCATTCGCGATTGACTTGGCTGTAGCAGCGTCTCAGCCAGCGACGCATTTGGTCCCGCACCTCGTCCTCGTCAAGCTCGTCCTCAGCCCGTACGATCAGCACCAGACCACTGGCAGCGGTGGGCTTGAGCACCAACGGGCGCGGCAGGGTCGACAGCGGCACGTCTTCGGGCCGGTTCCACACGCCCAGCAGCGGCACCAGCACCTCAGCACCGACGCGGGAGGCAATATAATGGCGCGACTCAATCTTGTCGGCGGGAATGCTCAGCATCGGATCCCGACAGCGCAGCATGTATTCGTGGATGTGCTCGTTGAAGCTGCGGGGGTGCCGATAATCGGGCCAGGTGCCGAAGAAGACGCGATAGCCCAGACGCAGGTAGACGCTGTCGGGGAACGGCCACAGCAGGACGCGGCCGATGCCCACCGACAGCTTGTGGAAATCGTATTCCCGCCAACGGCGCATGAATGCCATGACGGAACTTCGCAGGCCCCGCCGCCGGCGTTGGAGCGGTTGGCATAGATGATTGGACAGAGCTTCTACGCTGACTGTTGCCTTCGTTCGGCTTCCATCAGAGCCCGCTCCGGCGTCGGCCGCCGGAGCAGAGTGGCGGCAAGCTGAACCATCGTTGGTTTCCTTCACAGGTCGATTCACCCTCTTGGACCGATCCGGTCACTTCACTTGCGAGCATCGGTCACCGTTTCGCGTCTTCCATCGACGCCTTGATTCTGCCGGCCGTCGGAATTTGCATCGCGATTCCGATCACCGCCAACACGATCGGGATCAGGTGCGCCAAGTTGTTGTCGATGAACATGAAAATGGCGTTGATGATCGCCGGCCCCTCTACCAACGCCTGACCGATCAGCGTGTACGTCGCGACCGTGCCGACAAAGACCCGCCCCGAAGGTGGTAGCGGTGAATCGCCTTCCAGCGGTCGCGGCAACTCATCAGCGGACGCCTTGAGCTGCGCCGCCGCTTGGTTCTTCATGATTCCGCGCAGCACAATCGCGGCCCCCGCGGCGCCGATGAAGATCCCATAACCGATGATCAGAAACAACATTGCGTCACCGTCAAATCGCAGCAGTTGCTGATCTTCGGGAGGATTCGAGAACACCAGATAAGCCAGAATCACCGTGATCATCACGACACCGCTGATCAGCGCCAACGAAATCACGGTACCGATTCGCGCCGCCGCGTTGATCGTCCCAGCCGATCGTCCCTGGGGAAACAATCCCCCTGGTGTTGTCGAACTTGCCACGTAAGGATTCTGTGCTGGATCATTCATGTCGTGTTCGTTCGCCCTGTTTTTTGTTTTCTGACGGATTGCTCGTGCGTCTGTACTATACCGATCATTTCGAATTGCCATTGCCGCCGACGCACCGGTTTCCGATGGACAAGTACCGTCGTCTGCGACGTCACGTCGCGACCAGCGATGCCCATCGCAACGACGTGTTGCTGGTACCACCGGCGGCCACGGATGATCAACTGCGTCTCTGTCACGACGCGGACTACATCGCGCGCGTGGTAGAGGGCAGCTTGTCGACTCCGGAAATTCGGCGGATCGGATTCCCCTGGTCGCCCAAAATGGTCCAGCGGTCACGGCGCAGCACCGGTGCGACCATCGCGGCCTCCCGCAGCGCCTTGGTCGACGGCATTGCCGCCAACCTGGCCGGCGGCACACATCATGCATTGGCCGACGCCGGTGAAGGGTACTGCGTGTTTAACGACGCGGCGGTCGCGATACGAACATTGCAATCAGAATCGCTGATCAAGCGTGCCTGTGTGATCGACTTGGACGTTCACCAGGGCAACGGCACCGCATCGATTCTCGCCGGTGACACCTCGGCGATCACGATGTCGATGCATGGGGCGAAAAATTTTCCGCTTCGCAAGGTTCCCAGCGATCTGGATGTTCCGCTGGACGACGGCACCGACGACGACGCGTACTTGGAAAAACTCTCACAGGCCCTCGGCACACTCGATCGCTGGCGGGCCGACGGCGAGTTCGACTTGGCGATCTACCTGGCCGGAGCGGACCCCTACGTCGGCGACCGCCTGGGCCGAATGTGCCTGTCGAAATCCGGACTCGCCGAACGCGACCGCACCGTCTTGCAGTGGTGCATCGACCGGACGATCCCCGTCGCGATCGCGATGAGCGGCGGTTACGCCTCGGACATCGATGAGATCGTCGCCATCCACGCCGCAACCCTGCAAATCGCCAGCGGCCTGGCGGCGGGCCGATAGTGCTACGTGAAGCGAAAACTAAACACCATGGCTCCCCTCTCCCCCAAACAAGCCTCTACTCGTCGCAACGTTTTCGATTTCTAAAATCACTTGACGTCCATGATCGATCCGAATCAACCCAGAGGCTTGTTCGGGGGAGAGGGGAGCCATTTTCGGGTAAGTCGCTTCTCGATTTAGCGGCATCGCCCAACCCCTTCTCCAAAATTCTTTGAAACACCCACCCGACCCGTCCGCTTGGTTCTTCAGTCAAGGACAACGAATGCGGCGAGTGACTCGACGGACTGCCGCCTTCTAAATTCAAAATCTCTGTCGAATCGCGTGAAGGTCTAGAACCATGTTGAAACGAATCCTGTTCGCTGTCGCTCCGTTGGTGATGATTTTTGGCTCGGTCAGTGCCGATGACGACTTGCTGCAATCGCTCGCCACCCTGGACACGAATCTGATCGCCGCGGCGGAGGCATCGGCCGACAACGTCGCGGATGATCAAGACAACTTCGGGCAAGCCGACGTCGACGCCTTGCTGGGCGATGACGACAAAGACGAAGATACCATTGCGGCCTGCTTCCGACGCGTCGGATACGGCTACGGTTATTCGTCCAGCTATCGCAGCTACGGCTACAGCTATGGCTACAGCCGCGGTTACAGCTACTACCGTCCGACCTACAGCTACCACTGCTACCGTCCGGTCTCGTACACGTACTACCACCCCGTGACCTACCACGTCCCGGTCTACACCAGCTACTGGGCTTGCTACTAGGTCGGCAACGTCTCCGAACAACGGTGTCGGCATGCATTGATATCCACAGGCCCGGCGAGTGCACTGAATCACTCACCGGGCCTGTTTTTTTGACAGCCCCCAAAACTCTCACGAGACAAATCTCATGAAACGTCATTCTCTCCTTTGCCGGTGGATGTTCGCGGTGATCGCGGGCGCCTTGATCGGCAATTCCCTAGCCGTGGCACATGCCGACGAAGCCGCACTGCGACGACTGCTGCACGGCCCCGATCGTTGCGACCACGTGATCCCGATGTTGCTTCGTCACGGTGTCAACAACGATACCAGTCGGGCCGCGGCGATGAACACGTTTCATCCCTACGGTCCGATTGCGATACCAGCGGCCGAACTGGGCGATCTGGAATTGATTTCGATCACGCGTCATGCCGACACGGCGGCCGGATGTGGCCCATCGTTCGACCTGGTCATCAAGAACTGCAGCACACGTGATGTCTGCGGTGCGCACGTCACGCTGGTCGGACTGCTCGGACGCATCCGTCCGACCAGCCCCAACGTGACGACCAAACTTGATTCGATACCGGCTGGCCAGGCGGTTCACGTCACCCTGACGTTGCCGATCCAGTCACTCGCGATGGGCAACCTGAACGGGCAAGCGATCGCCATGAACCAAGTCTTGGTCGTCCTCGACAGCTTTGATCAATTCATGGAATCCAATGAAGCGAATAACTTGCGGTTGTACGACGCGGCAACAATCCCCGTGGCGTCGACCGCCGTCATTGAACCAACCGCCACGACGGAAACGGCGACAGCGGAAACGGCGACACCGGATCAGATGACCACTGTCTCGCAACCGGCCACCGAACCCGCTTCGCCGAGTGATTCGGGCGTGGGACTTTCCTCGCCCGACCTGCGTTCGGCGATCGACCAGTTCACCGATGGAAACACCGCCGGGTAAGGACCGTTGGGAAGAGAAGTGCGTCATGACAGGCTGGAAGCCTATCCCACTCGTTCCCAGGCGAAGCCTTGGAACGAGTTGTCGCTCAGGGTCGCCTCTCGTCGCGCGATGGATCGCAATGCGACGAGAGGTTTTTTACAACGACAGAATCGTATCCTGCTTACTTGACAGCACCGGTGCCAGCACGGAGCATTGACGCAGGATGTATCGATAGGCGGAGAACGCGGCGAACAAGCCCAAGCCGGTCGCCGCAATCGCGATCAACATCACGTGCTTGGCGGCCTCGTTGCTGACCAACAACAGCGTCGCGCCAAGCAGCGGAACCAGACAGGCCAACAACAAGTAACGCTCGCATCGACGCACTAACGTCGCGACGTGTTGGTCAAAGTTTGGATCTTTCAATTTCGAACGCACCATCCGCGGATAAAGCACGGAGATGGCATAGATGCTCAACCCGAAAAACGGGTAGATCGCCGCGACGCCGCCGCAGATGACATGGGACAAAAAGAAGTGCCCGACTTCGCGACGCGAAAACTCGGGGTGCATGTACGACAAGATGCTCGGATACAGCACCGCCGCCAGACACCACAGCAGACCACCGATGACGGCGGCACGATGAGCAAGCTCCAGCGCCGACGAAAGGTCTGCCTCGGTCGCTTCGTTCCCGGCGGAGGTTGATTCGAGCCCTTTGACCACACGGCTGGTGTAATAAATCGCCAGCAACACCGCCAAGGGATAGGCGACCGAGTTGATACACAGCACCAGCGTGATGAAGGTCGTCTGTAACCCTTCCACTTCCTCGAACAACGCTTCCAACGTGTCCTTGTTGTTGTAGAAAAACCCGTACACGCCGGCGATCGCGTTGGGCACCAGGATCAGGGTCGCGGCGACCCACCAGGGCGATTGACGACTGAGCCAACCCTGCCAGCTCTCGGGTTCTGGATCAAACAATTGCGCCGCTTCGGGGTGCAGTGCCAAGATCAATCGGGCTTCCAGTTCCGCGCCCGATCCGATCCGATCGTTTGGATCGAAGGCCAGCGTTTGACGCAGAATCTTTTCCAACAACCTTGCCAGGGCATCTACGCTTTGCGACGACGGGGCGCTCAGCGACGCGCGGGCGGTCAGCTGTTGCTCGACCGCATCGGTCCACGATTTCGGCCGCCCTTCGGATTCGAACGGGCGTCTGCCTTGCCACAGTTCCCACAACAAGATCGCCAACGAATACAAGTCGGCTTTCGGTCCCACCTCCTCGACCGCCGAGAACGTCGTCGCGGAGATCGCGCGGAGATGCTCGGGCGCCATGTAGCCGATCGAACCGCCGAAACTGCTGGCCGCTCCGGCCCGCCCGGCACTGCCGGAAAAGCTGACGTTAAAATCGGCCAGCTTGGGAACGCCCTCGGCCGACAACAACACGTTGGCCGGTTTGACGTCGCGGTGCATCACGCCACGTCGGTGGGCGTTTTCGAGCGCGCGAGACAATTGGATTCCGACCCAGGCAACGGCCATCGGCCAAGACATCGTCCGCAGTGCTTCCCGCAGCGCCGATCGTTCCGGCACGGCCTGGGCCGTCTTCAACAACGATCGGTCGACCGCTTGCAAGATCATCTCGCCGGATCGATCCCAAGGCCGCGTGTGACGCACGCGTTCCACCACGTCGGCCAACGTTCCGCCGGGATGGAACTGCATGTACAACAAGTGCGACGGCGGGTCGTCGAGCATGCGTTGATCATAGACACGCACGATGTTCAGATGATCGAACTGGGCCAACGCCTGGGGTTCGTCACCGGTGCCCTTGGAAACCTTCAACGCCACCAAACGACTCATCGACAACTGGCGGGCCAGGTACACGTTGGCGAACGCCCCGCTGCCGAGCGTCTGGATGATCACAAAGTCATCGACTTGTTGCCCGATTTGAAACTCGGGCGGGCGTTTGCGATGGGCGACCGCGGCGGTCGCTTCGGGTTTTGCACTCAACTGCCCGCCCAACAGTTCGGCGATCATCGAATCGTGTTGGGGAAACCGTCTGGCATAGTCGGCCGGATCGAGCTCTTCGCCGGCCTCCTTGCGCAACTGGATTTCCTCCATCAACAAATCCAGCGGCACATCCGCCGCAGTCATCACGTCGGAAAAATGCGTCAAGTAATCTTCGACGCGCGGCGTCACGCCCAGCTGCGATCCCGTGACCGTGGCTTCGGAGACACTGGCCATGTCCAACTTGATCAATTCGACCAACAGGAATCGCCGGGTGGTTAGATCGACCTCGGGCAGAAACCGCATCAACTCCTGCGGCGAACTCAACGGGGCGGCTTGCAGGTATTGTTCCAGCGCCTGCTCCAACAACTCGTCCATCTGGTCCAGATCGATCGACGACGGACCGTCGGATCCCTGGCTCGGGACGTCGGTGGTCGCGTTGGGATCCACCGACCGGTCCGAACCGGCGGACGGCCCGGATGCGTCGTCAGTAATGGGTGTCCTGTCGGTCATGGAACGGGGTAGACGAGCAGGAGAGCGTTTGCCGCGTGCAAACCGCCGGTCGGTCGATCTCCGTTATACTCGTTGGTGACGATTCACGCACCCGTTGCGGAGCAGCCCAACCGTTGCGGAGCAGCCCAACCGTTGCGGAGCAGCCCAACCGTCGCGGATCAAGCCAATCTTTGCGGATCAACGCTGGACCTTGCCAACCCCTCCATCAAGACGATTTGAAATGTCCGATGAATCCCCTGCTGAATTGGCGTTGATCGAGCGGATCAAACAAAAAGATGCGACGGCGTTGGCGGAATACATCCGGCAGCACCACGCCCAGCTCTCCGGTTTCGTGCGATCGATCACCGGCGAACACCTGCTGGCCGTGGTGGAAGTCGATGATTTGGTCCAGGAGGTCTCTGCGGCTGCCCTTGCCGGCCTGCAAACCGCTCCGCTGGAGGAGTATTCGCCGATGGACTGGCTGCAACAACTCGCCCGCCGACGCGTCGTCGATGCCCATCGCTTTCATTTTGATGCCAAGCGACGCGATGTGAATCGGCAACAATCCCTCAACGCCGCCGGCAGCGGCAGCTCGTCCGGCGATTCCGCCCCCGGGCTGGAACAATTGCTGGCCGCCAGCATGACCAGCCCCAGCGCGGCGTTCAGTCGAGACGTGCGGATGATGCGAATGCAAGCGGCCGTCGAGTCACTCGGCGAAGAACAACGACAAGCGATTCGGATGCGCTATGCCGAAGGATTGCCGACCAAGAAGATCGCCGAAAAACTCGGCAAAAGCGACGTGTCGGTTCGTGTCCTGCTCTCACGCAGCATGCGACAGCTGGAAAAAATCCTCGACGACGTCCGCCCGACTCGGGAATAACAGGGCGGTTGGTCGGGAGAGGGTTGGCAGAATGATTCGGGGCAGAATGATGTTTCGGACTAGCGGGCCATGCGGTGCGCGACTGTCCCGCATGGCGTGCACAGCATGCCCTACTGGTCCTGACCTTCGGACACTTTCACGCGGCCCTGCTTTTCCCACATCGCTTGCCGCTCGGCGAAGCGTCGTTTGCGTTCTTCCGAGATTTCGTTGACGCAATTGGGGCAGTGAACACCGGCTTGAAAATCCGGGTGCTGCTGATCCTCTCTCGACACCGGCCATCCACAGGCGAAACACATCACATGCTCGCCCTCGGCCAATCCGTGGCCGACCGAAACACGCTGGTCAAACACGAAGCAGTCGCCGTTCCACTTTGACTCCTCCGGCGGGACGGTTTCCAGATACTTCAAGATGCCGCCGCGGAGGTGGTAGACCTCTTGGAAACCTTTTTGTTTCAGCAGCGCCGTCGACTTTTCACAGCGGATCCCGCCGGTGCAGTACATCGCGACCTTTTTCTGCTTGGACGGATCGAGCTGCTGGTCGACAAACTCGGGGAACTCGCGAAAGGATTCCGTGTGCGGATTCTGGGCGCCTTCAAAGCTACCGATGGCGATCTCGTATTCGTTGCGAGTATCGATCAAGACGACTTCGGGATCGGAAATCAAATCGTTCCAGTCCCGCGGATCGACATAGGTTCCGACCGATTCTTTGGGATCGATACCCTCCACGCCCATCGTCACGATCTCGCGTTTCAATCGGACGCGGCTGCGTCGAAACGGTTGTTCGGAACACCTGGATTCTTTGACGTCCAGATCCGCGAACTCGGGAATCGAGCGCAAGTGGTCCAGCACGGCATCGATGCCGGCGCGCGACCCCGCGATGGTCCCGTTGATGCCTTCGGTCGCCAACAACAGCGATCCCTTGACGTTGTGCTCGACAAGCACCGTTTCGATCGATGACCGCAAGTCTTGAAACTGCGGCAAGGCGACGAATCGGTACAGCGCCGCGACGACGATCGGCAGCTCGTCGTCGGTACGTTCGTGTGACTCGTTCGACATCGTGATAAGCAGTGAATCGGGTCCGCTGACTGGGACGCGTTGACTTGTGGGACGCGTTGACTTGATTGACTTGAATCGACCTCGGCATTCCGCCTTCTATCGAGCAACCGTTGGTGTCCAGCCTTTAGGCGCTCCCCGTGCCGCCTTCAGGCGACACCCCCAAAGTGAAACACCCCTTCCTCTAGCTCAACGCCCGTAGGCTCGCGTCCAAGGCCACCTACGTTGGCACTGAACGAGGTAGCGGAACGGCGCGAGCCGTCCGGTTTCAGCTTGAAAACACCGTGAAAGACCGGAGGGCTCGCGCCCTGCCGCTAACAAAAACACCCCGATTGGTTTCAAAGTGCGTGGCCCCCGTAGGCTCGCGCCATACGGCTGAGCCTCGTTTGACATCAGCCGTTTCGCGCCAGCGTCCGGGCGACCGCCTCTCAACCCCAGACAACAACGTGCGGTGATCGCCTGAAGCCTGGCCTACAGCAGCATCCGCAACGCGGCCATGGCGGTCGCGTAGTCGGGCTCCTCGGTCACTTCGGCGACGATTTCCTTGTGGACGATTTCGCCGTCGGCGTTCAAGACCAAGACGGCACGGGTGAGCAATTTCAGCTCTTCGATCGTCAATCCGTAGTCGTTGCCGAAGGCGTGCGTTTGGTAGTCGCTGGCCGTCCGCATCTTGATGTCCTCGGCCCCACAGAATCGGGCTTGGGCGAACGGCAGGTCGCGACTGACCGTGACGGCGTTGATTTTGTCACCGAGCGAGGCGAGTTCTTCGTTGAACTTTTTGGTCTGGGTCGCACAGGTCGGCGTGTCCAAACTCGGGACCACGCTGATGATGCTGGGCTTGCCTTTCAGATCGGCCAACGTCAACGTTTGGATGCCGCCATCGGCGTAATGGAGTTGAAAGTCGGGTGCCGGTGATCCGACGGCGAGCGCCTCTCCGGCCAAAGTCATCGGATTGCCCTTGAAAGTGATGACGCCAGTTTGACTCATGATAAAAACCTTGTGTGGTGATCGGTGCGACACATTTTTACGGAACAATGTTAAGCTGTTGAAATTATGTTGCCCCGACACGCAACCGGGAATGGGTCTCACCCCGGATGCACGGACGAGAGAATAAAAATTTCCAATGTTTTTGCCGCATTCGCCTCCGCCAACCCTTCGTTTGGTCGCTTGCCTCACCGTGCTGGCCCTGGCCCCCGCGTCCCCTCGGCTGACCGCCGCCGACGGGTCAAAATTCGCCCACAGCGATGGCGACGCCCGGTTTCTGCACCAGATCCACCTCTACGATGCGAACAATCGCCGCATCGAACCGGACTCGACGACGCCCTATTCCAGTTTGAACACCTGTGGCCGCTGCCACGACTATGAAACCATCTCCCACGGCTGGCATTTCAACGCCTTTCTGCCCGAGTCCGCCGATGGCCGCCAAGGCGAACCCTGGATCTGGACCGATCCCCGCACCGGGACCCAATTGCCGCTGTCCTACCGCGGCTGGAAACAAACCTTCGACCCCCGGAAAATCGGAATCGATCAGTGGGCCATGGTCCGACAGTTCGGCGGACGCCTGCCCGGCGGTGGCCTGGGACACGCCCCCGAACCGAACGACTCACCCGACGATGCTGATGCAGCATCCGATGCCGACGCGGAGACCGAGAGCACCGAAGCGGACGCGACCGCATCACGTTGGCCCCTGTCGGGATCACTGGAAATCGACTGTCTAGCATGCCACGGCGTTTCGGGGTCCTACGACTTCAACGCCCGGCGGGAACAGATCGCCGAAGAAAACTTCGCCTGGGCCGCCACCGCCGCGTTAAAAATCGGCACGATCGATGGCCAGGTCTCGCGGATCAAAGAGGGTTCCGACCCCGAAGACGAAGCGACCCAAGAAAAACTGCCGAAAGTCACTTACAACGCCTCCCGCTTCGCGACCGATGGCACGGTGTTCGTCGACCTGGTCCGCCAACCGCAAAACAACGCCTGTTACCAGTGCCATAGCAATCGAACCGTCGACGAATCGGGCATCCAACCCCGCTGGACGCACGACGAAGACGTTCACTTGCGAGCCGGAATGGCGTGTGTCGATTGCCACCGCAATGGCATCGACCACCACATCGTCCGGGCCTTCCCCGGCGAAGAACACCCCAGCGGCAAAGACATGGTCACGCTGTCGTGCGCAGGTTGCCACCTGGGCGCCGACTTTGTCGATGATCTGCATCAAGCGTCCGACGACGAACCGGAACCCCACACGTACGACACGACTCAATTGGCCGGGCGACTGGGCTCACCGCATCCCACGCACGCCGGACTGCCACCGCTGCACTTTGAAAAACTCTCCTGCACCGCCTGCCACGGCGGCCCGCTGCCCCGCGACCAGGCACTCGGAATCATGACCTCCCTGGCACACTCCCTGGGCGAAAAAGGCCACCGCACCGGGACAGAACTGCCGCGGATCGCTGGCCCCGTCTACGCCAAGGGCGACGACGGCCGAGTGTACCCGCACCGCGTGGCTTGGCCGGCGTACTGGGCCAGCCTGGTCGATGGCAAACTGCAACCGCTCGATCCCGACGCCGTATACGAGACCACGCGCCGGGCACTGCGGGTGCGAAGTGACTTCACGGGCGAATTGTTGTCCCCCAAACTCGGCAGCTCGGAACTCAAGGAAGTGCTCGGCGAAGAACGCTACCGCACCAAGCCCGAAGAATGGACCGAAGAGGAAGCCGCAAAAGTCGAAGCGGCGACCAAGGCAGCCGGAGAGCAATTGTTCGGCGAAAAGATCTCCGCAGCCATCGCCGCCCTGGAAGAAGAACTCGGCATCGCGCAGGCTGTCTACGTGTCCGGCGGTTTTGTCTATGCCAGCGGAGACGAAGAAGAGACGGTCAAGAAAATCGAAGTCAAAGACGTCGACTCGATCGACATGGTCCGTTGGCCGATGGCACACAACGTTCGCCCCGCCGGTTGGTCGTTGGGGATCAGCGGTTGTGTCGAATGCCACAGCGACACGGGCATGATCTTCGCCAGCACCGTCTCGGCAGTCGGTCCCGGTCCAGACCAGGGTGACCCGGTGGCGATGTTCACGCTCCAGGGCATCAATGCAGACCAGCGGCTAACGTGGAACGAACTGTTCACCGGACGGGCCAGCTTCAAAATCATCGTGGCCACGTCCATCACCATCCTGTCGATCACGTTACTGCTGGCCGCCGGCATGTGGGTCGGCCGCCTGGGACGTGCTTGATCCGGTAACAGGCTTTATGGTTGCTCCAATCACGGTCCAACGTTTCAACGTCCTTTGTCTGGCGGTGTTACTTTGCATCGCCTGCCCGGTCGCGGCCGACGCCGAAACGTTGCGTGTGGGCTTGATCGATCCGATCGATGGGTACGGTCTGCCGGTCGAGCGATTGCCGCAACTGCGACGTTGCCTGGTGACGGTGGACGACTCGGGGAATATCGGCAATGCCATCCACCTGGCGAAGTGCCCGCACGACGTGATTTCGGTCTCCGATCACCGCGTCCAAGGCGCGTGCGGGCGCCCGGTCGAACCTCCACACGACTGGGACCTGGACACCGATCTTCGTCTCTATCGCGGTGTCGCCTGCGGTCCCTGGCGTCCCGGGACCGTCGTCCGCGAACGGCTGCTCGAACAGCGTCCCAACTCACTGCTGTCCAGCCCTTGGTCCAAATGGAAGCCGCTGGTTGAATCGAATGTCCCCAACGATGTCATCGCCCGCATCAACAAACGTGGGGCATGGCAGGTGGCGTTTGACTGGGACGCCAACCTCATGATCAGCGAGGACGAGGTTTTCACGTTGCCGCCCGAGTCGCTTGAACAACCGCATCTGTTTCAGCGCGACGATGCGATCTTGATGATGCAGCCGGTTGCGAATCCGACATCCGATTCGGCGGACCAGCTTCGCTTGAAATGCTGGACGATCTCAGGCTCGACTCGCGATACGAATCGACGATCGGAACCATCGCTGTTGACCTTGTTGTTGCAGGCGTCCGGCGAACTGCCAAGCGAACGGGGCGGCATCGAGTTGGTTTGGTTGGATGTCGGCGGTCTGTTTCCGGCGGACCTGGGTGCAGCGATGGACGCGGCAAAGCGTCTCGGTTGCGAGGTCGTGTTTGCGAATCTCGGTTCGCCCGAAAACGTCGCAACCGACACGGCCCAACTTCTCGCCTGGTTGTCACACCAGACCGGTGTTGCCGTCGTGTTGAATCAGCGAACCACGGTCGCGCCGGACTTCTTGGCCCACCCCGCCAAAACCTCGATTCCGGACATCGCAGAATTCCGCTACCGAGAACAGCGTGGTTCGCTCGAAGCGTTTCGACAAACAACAAAACTAATTTTGCAGGACCCAACGTTGTTGCGTCGCACGGTGGCGGAACAACCCGGCAGTGAACCGTCCGGCCCAATCAACGCCATGTTCGGTGAATCCACTCGGGCACTCAACACCGAGCGGTTTCAAAGGATCGACGGACGAACCGAGGTGGTGGCGCGCGTGCCCTTGGATGCGATCGACGGTCGGTTGCTGTTGAGCGACGACGGACCGGCGCTGCGGTTGCATCAAATGGAAGGCATTCGGCTGTACGATCTGCACGGACAACGAATCGGTGGTCCGGAGCTGAATCATCTCCCCGGCGTCGTTCATGGCTGGCCGACGCAAATGCGCGATCATCGGGGCGGCTATGTCGTCGCCCCCGAAGTGATCTCGTGGATGGGAAACGATTGGAACTTAACCGATCCCCAATGCCAGCTCTCATGGACGCGAGGCACGGCTGCCATTGTTGAGAAGACGACAAACCGAACGGGATCGGAGTCGCCTGAATCGATTCGCTTGATCGGCAGCCAGGAGACTCCGGACACGCTGGTCTTGTCTGCCGTCACTCGAGTGGAGCAGCTGGAGAGGAAAGCGGAATCAGAAGTCCCCAGCGCCGTCCGCCAATCGGCACGCCACTTGTTGAATCGCGGACCGTCGGTTCAATCGTGGTGGTATCGCGCGCCTTCCCATGGCGGAGCGGTGCGAGACCAGACCGTCTTGCAGGCCTTCGACGAGACCGCGACGGCGTGGGATCAAAGCCATCTGCAGTCTTGGACGCTGTTGGAAACGGGTTGGTTGCAAACCCCGGCAGATCGTCTGGGAACGTTTCGACGATCGAGTCCGCAAGCCGGATGGATTTTGGTGCAGGCGGTGAAGCTCCCCGGATCTCCGAATCAGCCGCCACGATTAGTTCTCGCCTCTCGCCTCGAGCAAGAAGCTCCTAAACATCCTTGGGAACGAACGCTGCACCAACGTCGAGCTTCGGATTCCATCTTTGCCGGCGACGGGCAATTGTGTGTCGATCAGTACCGCGGAACGATGCCGTCGATATCGATGGACAGCGCCGACGCCCTCTGGTATTCGCTCCATTCACCGCCGGAACAAAGTCCGGCGACGCGTTGGCTAAGGCTTTCCGGCAATCCCAACGAGCCGGCAAAACCGCGTGATTGGCTGTGGCACTATGATCACGACCCCGCCGCCGAACTGCTGCATCAACAGGTGCTGGCCGGATCGAGTCCGTCGGAAATTTTGAGTCGAACACCGAAGCCGGCGGATTCACTGGATGACCCCGTCGCGTGGCGATCTCATCTCCTGGCACTCGACCAACCCTCCTTACGAAAGCAGCACTTAAACGAAGTGGTCGCTGCTGCCGATCACGTCTTAACACTTTGTCAGCAGCGACTGGGCCAATTGCCGATGCAACCCGCGTCTGCGGCGACCGAGACTGAAAGAGCTGAATCGGAGCCGACGCCACCGTTTTCGATGCCGACCGATCCGGCCGGAATCCTGGCCTATGCCTGGGCGGCCGACGCGGCGTATCGTCAAGTCCGCGCGATCGGCTATCGCGAGCTTCCCGATGTGATCGAACAACATCCGATCAAGGACATGGAATCGCAGAACCGCGAATTCGCATCCGCCTTTGCCCGGCTGTGTGGAATCGTCGACATCCTCGACCCGCGTTTTGCACTCGCGTTGGTCCGGCATGAAAGACGGCGTGGGCATCCGGCGAAAGCCTATGAAGTGCTTCACCACCACGCCTACGAAGGCCCGGCCATGGCATGGTACTTCAAAAAAGAACGCGACCTGTGGAACGATTCCGGCTGGGAACCGCTGCGGCGGCTCGGTCACGCCCGATGGTTTCTGCGGCAAGCAAACGAGCCGGTCATGCATTAGCCGACCGAAGCGGACGCGGAGATAAGTCTAACCGCCGAGCTGACACTGCGAGAGCAACGCCCCGCTATCGGTAGGTTGCTGACGTTTATCGATCTCACCCATGCCTTACCAAATCTCGACGACTTTGCCGAGAATAAAAACCAGGATTCCAAGGACCCACAAGCCAAAGCACACACCCACCGCCGCAACCTCAGCGGAGCCGACGAGGAGGATGATGTTTCGCAAATGCGATCCATCCGTTTCTGCCAGTTGCGACCGCCAACGCCATGCAAAGCCGAGCGTAAACAGAAGCATCGGAAAGACGATTAGCCTGGCAACATTCCATTCCCAATCGGGAATCAGACCGATCGCACCGGCGATGCTTACCGTCACCCAATAGATCAACGCAGGTGTGACGGTGACGACAACACACACGAGGGGGAAAAGGGACAGGATATCGCCGACCATGCCGAGAATCACTTCAAACCAGGGATCACCACTCGGCCTTTCCTGCTCGCGAAGCGGTCTGTCGGCGTCCGTCGTTTCCTCAAGCTCCTCCTCTTCCTCCTCGTCGTCGTCGAAACGAAGATCCATCGGATCCTGCAGCCCGAAGGCCCCACTCGACTCGTCCTTGGAATCGTCGTCGCGGTCGTCGCCCGGCGGTATCCTGCCACCGTCGTTTCCTGTGATCGTGGTCGCCAGTAAGTGGGTCCAGCTCACCAGCCAAATCACGGCGCACAGGCCGCTGACCGCCGATAGGACATACAGTCCGACCCGCGCCCCTCCGACGACTTCGTCCGACCGCGTCATCAGCCAAGCGACGAGGGAAAAGAAGCCGCAAACGATTCCCTTCAACAGCACGGGAATCGAGTCACGAGCCTGTCGGCGCGGGGACTCCTCATCGACCATTGCGTTTCGCTCGCATCCGGAAATGACAGGTTTCGGAGGCACATCACGAGAAACGATGAATCTTCATTATACAACGCAGCGTTGCACTCGGGCGAATGCGACAGAGCGTTGATCTGCGGTTGATTCCCCGCGAACGACGAATTCTGCGTAAACGCGCGGCGACGGAGGCCGCTCGCACGATTGAGAAACGACGCCCCGGCGTTCAACAAATCCAATCGACACGCACAAGCAGACGTCATTTGGCGCGGCGGTCGATACAACCTCGGCCCGACCTCGGTTTTCAATGTGTGTTGCTCGATCGGGCAAGACGATGGGGGCAAAACGATCACAGCCTGAAATTGTTTTGCCCCCATTGTTTTGCCGTTCGTTCGAGGATGGAGCAACGATCGTGCAACGGGACCAATAGAACAGATAGGACTTATAGGTCCCCTATGTCCTATTGGTCCTATCGATCACGGGCCCCCTACACCACATCAGCCGGACCAACCGACGCAGCTCAACGTTCTAACCCGAGTTTGTTCAGCAACAGATTCAGATAGCTGGAACGGACGGTCGTCACCAGCCCGAGACGTTCTGCGAGCGCGTCGATCCGCTCGCCCGCTGACTTGACCGCGTCAGGCGAGTTGTCCTGCAGCAGCAACTCGAGCTCGGCGAACAGCCCCACCTGATCGACCTGGTCGATGGTCAAGGTGAAATCGGCATACTGACGATCCGTCTGTGGCCACGCATACGACCGCCGTTCTTTCCGCACCGTCGCGACCGGATCAAACCCCAACGCCTGAAGCAGACGCGTCATTTGGCTGCCGTCGGCGTCACCGGGCGCCAGACACCACTCGATCTCTTCGCGAGCCTTCAACGCCGATTCACCGACGTCCATCTTGGGCCCCTTGTAGGTCACCGAAGCGACCGAATCAATCAGTCGAATCCGAAACGCTTCCCTGGTCTGCACAAAGTCTCGCGACGGGTGACGATAATAGGTATCGGCGTGGCGTTCCACGTTGCCACCCACCGCACCCATCTCGTCAAGACGTTTGACTAAGTCAGCCTTGTCGGCGAGCTCGTATTTCGTTTCGACTTCAAACATGACGACGCTCGTTAACGCTCTAGGCGACTGAGGATTTGCTGGCGGATCTTTTCATCCGACTCGCGTTCGAAGTGCTGGTGCAACGCGGCGAGCGATGGCGGGTCGCCACGCTTGGCAAGTTCGGTGACGGCCCCTTTTCGCACGAACGGACTGGGGCTCTGCAGCTGCGCGATCCAATACGACGTTGAATCCACGTCACCGGTCATGCGCTGTTTGGTTTGGTCGGCCAGCGTGGCGGCGGGCCGAAATCGCGGTTTCAACAACCGGGCATCCGAGCGGACGGAACCTTCGTCACCGGCCGCTTGATTCAAAACGACGTCGGACGGTTCGATCGGTTCAAGTGTCGCGACGGTCCGGCGATAGAGTGTCGGCGTTGTCGATGTCGGCGGCCAATCCGTCCAGCCGGCTGCCTCAAGATCGACCTGATCAATCGGCAACGGTTGATCCTTGTCGGCAATCGCCTCAAGCTGCGGATCGCCGGGTGTGGTCGTCTCCGTCGCGATCACCTGCATCAATCGGCGATACGTCGCGTCGTTCTCCGCGCAGCCCGAATCGAGCAAGTCGCGTGCGGCCAGGCGAGCCAATTCTTGAACGCGGCTCCAGCGCGGATCCCGGGCGTCGGAGATCGTGCCGGAGACGGCCGCGAGCTGATCGGCAAACATGAAACGCCGCTCGGCCAATTGCTCAGACGGCAACGTCGTCCATTGCCGGCTCAGGTCGGCGAGCAACTCGGCGGACCTCGCCGAGACCTCTGGTTTTTCGTCAGCGATCGCGGCCACGATGCCGGGGATGCCATCGATCCCGGATCCTTGCAATCGTTCCAGCTGAGCCAGCTTTTCCGCCGTCGTGAGCTGCGAAAAACCGCTCACGATTTCAGCCAAACGGGCGCGTTGAAGATAAACCTGGGCCGCGCTCACAATGCCAAACAAGACAAACGCGAACGTCAAGTATTTTGCGGTCGATGCGAAGTGCCGTCGCGATTGGTTGCGAGATTCCGCAAAGGCCGAAAATGGATTGGGCGTGCGTTCCAGTTCATAATCATCCATGATCGTACGCCTGAGGATGGGGGATGGATCGGGAGGCGGCGATCATCCTCGACAAGGCCCGGGGACCGCAAGATCAGCTTGCCTGGCGAGGGGGGACGCAAGCTGGAAGCTTGCGCCACTTGTATTCCGCCGCGCCTTGGTTTTCGGGTAGGCGGTCGTGGACGAGGCGACGAGTCCTTGCCAGTACCGTAGTGGACGAGGCGACGAGTCCTTGCCAGTACCGTAGTGGACGAGGCGACGAGTCCTTGCCAGTACCGTAGTGGACGAGGCGACGAGTCCTTGCCAAGATGCCGAAGACAGAGGACTCGTCGCCTCGTCCACTACCCGGAAAGTCGAGCAGAGGACTCGTCGCCTCGTCCACGACCCGGAAATTGAGCTGCGGTAGACGATTAGCGGACGCTTAGCTCGTTCAGTTTCGCTTGATAGGCGTCTCGATCGGCTTCCCACTGTTGGTGGATGGCCCGCGCCACATCGACTCCGGCGATCCGGTCTTGGACGATCGCCGAGAGCGAGACGATGTCGGCCGGCGAAAACGGATCGCCGATCCAAATCACCGTGCCGCGAGAATCAACCAGCATCGCCCGCCCCGGTTCCAGATCCAGGTTGCGAGTCCCGTTGTCGCTGCGTTGAGTCAAGACGACCCAAAACCCATTGGCCAGTCCCGCGTCGGTGAACAATCGCCCGGTCGAATCACTGACCACCGCGACCGGACTGACTTGGTCGCGGATCGATTCGGGCGACTGACGTAGCCAAACCGACAGCACCTCCGCCGCTTGCATGTTTTTGGCATCGGCACCATCGATCGATGGGGCCAAACCGGCGTACCACAGCGTCAACGGTCGACCGAGGCCCCGTTCGGTCACCTTCACCCGCCCGGTGCGGTCGACGACCTGAAACGCGGCAAGCTGACGCCCCAACCGGCGATCAGGCGGCGGCGGGGGCAGCGGGACCAGCGAGCGAACGTACCTGGGACGACGCGGCAAATCCGACTCGGGCATCTCCTCCATCCGATACGGTGACTCGGGCGGCTGGAAACTCGCCCCAGTCAACACCAATTCCAGCGAGCGAACCTGCCAGCCTTCCAGCTCGATTCGCTTGCCCGCCATCGCCACGGGAAGCTCGACGCAATGAATCAGCGACCGCTGGGGATCGATCCAAAAACGATAGACCTCATCGCCGGCGACCGTTTCCACGATGACGCACTGAACGTTCTCTCGCCGCGCCATTCCCTCGTAGCGGATCGACCGCTGTTCCGACTCCCCGGCATCTTGGCCGGAACCCTCCTGAGCGACAGATTCACCCGCGCGGGTGCTGCGGCCGAATAACTTACCCATCGGGTTGGGATCGAGCAGCCATTCCAGCTGGGGCGGGGGGCCGCCGAGCCCGGAGACCATCCGAGCGGTCAGAACCGGGTCGCGAAGCAGTTTCTCCAGGGCAGGGCGACTGGCGGATGGCCCGTCGGCAGCCGCCCCGGCGAGCAGTACCTGCCCGTCATGGAAATCGGTTTGCTCGTCGGCGATCCAGCCGATCATTCGTTCGGGATCGGACCAGACCCGGGCGTCGTAGGCGGCGATCCAGATCGTCGGTCCGTCCATCACCACGTGCATCGGAGCGGTGCGACGGACCAGTTGTCCGTCTTTTTCCACGCGAAGTCGCACTTCGCCGCGATCACGATAGGACCGGGTGTTTTGATATCGCGTCAGGACACGCTTCAGATAATCGGCGGCGGGAATCTCGGGCAGCGAAATGCTCATCTCCTCGGCCGCTGAATCCGCCGCCGGCGAGGGGGCGTGTTCCTTGCCACCACAGCCTGAAAATGCCATCAAAGCCGCGATCGCGAGGAGTTTCGGGAGCGATCGAACAGAGGACTTCATCGTTTTCTGGGGTTGGCCGGCTAAGATTTCTGTGGCAATGGCGGGGGGCCGCGTGAGAGTTCCGCAGTGGACGGCACCAAACCGCGTCTGATAACGACTCCCATACAACATTGCGTGGCCGGACGCGAGGCGGTTGCGTTTTTTGCCCGAAAGCGTGATAACCGCGCTGGAGCCGCATCCGGATTTGAGCTTGCCCGGAGCGGCCTGGCCGGCCGACGTCGCCTGCCCGGATGACGTCGCGCGTCCGCTTTACCCACCGAACCTTTTCCCGACACTTTGGAACGTCGCATGCCCGACAACCAAACCGAACCATCTGACGCTCTCGAAGCCGCATCGGCCGATGGAGGCGTCCATTTCGTGACGAAAAAGACCGGCCTGAACTCCGTTGAGATCTGGGAATACGACGCGGGGACAAACCGGACCAGCCGTGATGTGGTCGCCGACACGCTGCGGGCCCTCGCCGCGCCCGACGATTTCCCACCGATCGAAGCCGCGATTGTAGCCGGGGACCGCGTCGCGCTGGCGGTCGATCCCAACGTCCCGGATGTCGACGCGGTGATCGAAGGTGTCTTGCGGATGCTTCACAGCACTGCGGCCGAGCACATCGAAATCGTCGTGTGGGACGAAGCGACCGAACAAACCCTCCAGCGGATCCGCGCCGCCGCGGGTGAGCACACGGTCATCCCGCATCAAAGCGACATTCGCGAATCGCTGTGTTATCTGGCGGCCGATGTCGATGCGGAACCGATCTATCTCAACCGGGCATTGGTGGACGCCGACTTCGTCCTGCCGATCGTCGCGATTCGCCCCTCCAACCTCAGCCAACGGCGCGATTTGACCGGCGTGTTTCCTTCGCTTAGCGATTCAGCCACGCGGACCCGGTTTGCCGACAAGATTTCCTCCGGCGTCGCTTCGTCCCCGGCGATGAAGTCGGGAAACACGATCGCCGAAGAAGTGCCTTGGTTGCTGGGCGTGCAGTTGATTCTGGGCGTGACGGCCAATTCCGATGGAGCGGCCGGAGAAATCCACGCCGGAACCTTGGAGGCGCTCGCCAAACGAATCACGCCCACGCTTCGTCGCCCCGACCCGGTTCCGCCGGCGGCGGAGTTGGTCGTCGCGGCGCTTGACGGGGATGCCCAGCAACAGACCTGGGAAAACGTGGCCCGGGCCGCCGACGCCGCGCTGGCCTACGCGTTGCCCGACGCGACGATCGTGATCTGGTCGTCGTTGGATCAGCCGCCCGAAGGAGCATTGCTGGCGATCGACCATGACGACGAAGCACCACCGGAGACGACACAACACGGCGACGACTCGGAAACCTTGCCGCCCCGCGATCGATTTTCCGAACTGGCCCGCACGCTCAAGCGGGTGGCGGAAAAACACCGCCTGATGTTGCACAGCAACCTTCCCCGCGAAGTCATCGAACCACTCGGGCTCGGCGTCATCGAATCGCCGCACGAATTGGCCAATCTGAGCCGACATTTTCAAAGCTGTGGCGTGCTCCGCGCCGCCAGCTTTGCCGGCGGCCACTAATTCTCGATTCCCACGACAAGGTTTCTTTGATGTCGATCCCGATTGAACAGGCGTACTTGCATTGCCCGCGATGTGGCTGCAAGCAGAGCGATGTCGGTCAGATTCCCTTTCGCTGCGACCACTGCCAATTCGCCGTGTTCTTCGGTCCGGTCGCCGCCGTCGGCGGCTTGATCGTTGATCCCGCCGACAAATTGCTGCTGGTACGGCGGGCACGAAATCCGGGCAAGGGCCAATGGGGACTTCCGGGCGGTTTTGTCGATCGCGGGGAAACCGCCGAAGAAGCGCTCGAGCGTGAAGTTTACGAAGAGACTCAATTGCGGTTAAAGACACGCGAATTGCTGGTCACCCGTCCCAACCAATACAACTATCGAGGCGTCGTGACCGAAGTCATCGATCTGTTTTATGTCTGCCGGGCCGTCGATCCGAGCCACGTGGAATTGGAACCGGCCGAACTGGACGACTATGTCTGGGTTCATCCCACCGACGATTACCTGGACAACATGGCGTTTCCGTCCAACCGCTACGCCATCGAATTGTGGATGAGTGAACTCCCTTGAACGGTCTGATCCTGGTTCCGACTGACAACGAACGACGCCTGATCGAGTCGTCTCTCCGCATCGAGTCCAACCAGTGGACCGTCAAGACGATTGGTTTTGGAGTGATCGCGGCGGGAATCGAAACGACACGTCTGTTGCTGGGCGAACGGCCCCGCCAAGTGATTTTGGCAGGGATCGCTGGTTTGTTTCCCGGCCCAAACACCGCGTCTCTTCGACTCGGCGATGCGATCTGGTTCGACTCGGTCGCGATCGATGGAATTGGTGTGGGACAAGGCGACGCGTTTGTCGACGCGTCGGACCTCGGTTGGCGCGCCGAAGGTGAGGCCGGGCCGACAGAGACGATTCACCTACCAACCACGCCCCAGAGTCAAGCATCGATTGCCCGGCCGGCCCTGTTGCTGACGGTCTGCTCGGGGTCGACGGCCGACGACGATGCGGCGCGCCGTCTGCAACGGTTTCCCGCTGCGATTGGTGAAGACATGGAGGCGTATGCGGTCGCCTGCGCCTGTCAGTCGGTCGGCGTGCCACTGCGGGTCGTGCGTGGATTTTCCAACCGCGTCGGCAACCGCGACAAGTCCGCGTGGCAGATCGCTCCGGCACTGGCGAGCGTCGCCGAACAACTGCAACAGCACCTCGACGGGGAGACATCATGAGCGAGAAGATTCGACTCGGCATTTCGACCTGCCCCAATGACACGTTCGCCTTTCATGCGTTGATGAATCGCTTGGTGGATTGGCGCGGACTGGAATTCGATCTCCGCTTGCTGGACATCCAACAACTCAACGACGAATTGTTCGCGGGCAAATTCGACGTTGCCAAATGCAGCTTCCACGCCGCGCTGCTGTTGTCGGATTCGATGGTGGTCTTACCGAGTGGCTCGGCGCTCGGCTTCGGCGTCGGCCCCTTGCTGTTGTCGTCGAAATCTGCCGCCTCGACCGGCGCCGTGCCCGTGACGGCAGACCAAATCACGCTGTGCCCGGGGCAACACACGACCGCGATGCTGCTGTTTCGCTTGTTTTATCCCCACACCACGTCGATCGAACAGGTCGTGTTTTCCGAGATCATGCCGCGACTGGTGCAGAACACCGCCGATTTCGGAGTCTGTATTCACGAAGGCCGATTCACCTGGCAGGACCAGGGGCTGGGATTGGTGGAGGACTTGGGGACGCGTTGGGAGAACGAGACGCAGTGCCCGCTGCCGCTGGGCGGATTGGTCGGCGACAAAATGCTGCCCGATGAAGTTTTGTGGAAAGCCCAGAGCGTCGTTCGCGACTCGCTCGAATACTCGCTCGCCGATCCCAAGGGTGCCTTGGAAACGATGCGGCACCACGCGCAAGAATTCGACGACGAGGTGCTGATGCAGCATGTCCATTTATACGTGAACGAATGGACGGTTGATCTGGGTGACATCGGGGCCGGAGCACTCGACCGATTGAACGAAAAAGCCAAGTTGGCCGGCATCATTCCGCCCTCGACGGCGGGCCTGCAGATCCTGCCGTAGCGGTCGGCGCCGCAGCGATCCGACACAGTATCGTTGTGAAGCATCGATTCCCTGTGTTTTGCGAGGTTTTGACGTTCAACGGCGCGTTTGTCGCTGACGAGAGCATTGAACTGAACGTCCGTCATCGAATAATCTATCGGTACCCGTGCCGCACCGATTTATCTTCAGCCTTCAATCCACGAATCGTCACAATGTCAAAACGCGTCCTTTTTGTTTGCATGGGCAACATCTGTCGCTCGCCGGCTGCCGAAGCGGTGATGAAGCGTTTCGCCGAGGAATTCGGGCTGGACGTCGAGGTCGATTCCGCCGGGACACACGACTATCACATCGGCAAACGCGCCGACGCACGGATGTTGAAAGCCGCCGAAGCTCGGGGGTACGAATTGACCAGCCGGGGTCGCCAGGTGACCCAAGACGATCTCGCCGACGGTGTTTTCGATCTGGTGCTGGCGATGGACAACGCCAATTACGAATACCTGACGGCGCTTGCCGGTCGGCCGACCCAGCACATCCGGGTCTTCAGCGACTACCTGGATGACAACTGGCCCAACGATGTACCCGATCCCTACTACGGCGAAGCAGAAGGGTTCGATGAAGTGTTGGACATGCTCGAAGAGGGCTGCCCGATCATCTTGCAGACGCTAGCGGGCGAAGCCATCTTCGACGACGGCTTCGTCGAATGACGGCATGCCGTCGAACACTTCAAAGTCATAGCGTGCCCGATAGGTCTGGCCCGGCCCGATGTCAAACGCACCGACGACGCACGGCGAGATGCTGAAATACGGTTTCGTCGGATGCAGTCGAACCGGATCGGGATAACGCTCATTGAGCGGTGATGGAGTGACTCGGACACCGGCGATGTGGTTCTGACCCTGCGTCTGGTCTACGATTCCGAACAGCGCGGCCCATTCGGGACGGCTGTGGTTGCCGAGTCGACGATCATGGCCTTCGCTGGTGAGAAACCGATGCCGCGTCAATTCCAACGGGGGCGCGTCGGCCTGCGGTTGTTTCACGAACGCAGCCAGGGCCTTGGCCGATGGACCGGAAAACCAGGCGTTGTTGCCGCGAAATCCGATTCCGCCGTAGTGATACTCGTTGATCGTTAGCGGGTGCTCGGTGATGTTGGTTTGTTCGGTCGAAAACTGGATCAGATAACGAGCCGGTTTTTGATCCTCGCCGGAATCGTTTCCGCCGCTCACCCCGCCGCTCACCCCGGTGTTCACCCCGGTCACGCTGACCGTCCAGACGTCGTCCAGAATCGCTTCACGCACTCCCTGGTCATCGATGGCTGAGTGTCTGACCGCGACAGAAAACTCGGTGCTTTCGCCTTCGTCGCCGACGGCAATCACTCGATCGTGAAGCACCACGCCGAGCTGCTTGAGTTGATTCCAGAAATCCACCTTCTTGCCACGAAAACTGGTGTCGGTCCACGCGGCGAACAACCCGTGTTGATGCGGATGATCGGCGGCAAAGTCACCGCTGACCATTCGACCGGCCGGCGAATAGATCGGGTGAATGTAGCCGCTGCGCTGGTACGTCGGATCGATCCCTTCGGGCGCCTTGGGTGCAGCGATATTGTATCGCAAGACCTCGGATCGACCGCAATAAACGATCACGTGATCCTTGGATTCCACACAGCGAAACAACTGTTTCGGAGGCGGACCGGTGTCGCTCTGTGCTGCCGCCGCATCTTGGCACTGCGCCCCGTCAGACGCGATCAGCGAGGACAGCAACACGGCGGTGAGGGAGAGACGACGCCAAAACGATGAATTCAACATTGCCGGACCAGAGCTCGTCGGAGGAAAGAACCACCGCACGATTGTAGCAAACGCCGACGTCGCAAGCGTCGATAACCCGCCGGTGCTCTGAGCAGCGGAAGTGGGGTAAGCTTCCAGCTTGCCGTCTCGTTTCACTCGTGAAACGCAAGCTGGAAGCTTACGCCACTTTTGATCCTCGACGAAGCATCAAACCACTCGGTAGGCCTGCTTGGTGCGTCGCCGCGCGACACCGGTGTCCAACGCCGATTGGGCGACGGCTTTGGCCACCTCGCCACAAACACGACGATCAAAGACGCTGGGGATGACGTAGTGGTTGGTCAGATTCTCCGGCGAGATCACGTCGGCGATCGCGTCGGCAGCGGCCAGCTTCATCGCGTCGTTGATGGCACTGGCGCGAACGTCCAAGACGCCGCGAAACAGCCCGGGGAAACACAGCACGTTGTTGATCTGGTTGGCGTAGTCGCTGCGTCCGGTCGCGACGATTTGCACGTGCTCGTCGGCGACCTTGGGGTCGATCTCCGGGTTCGGATTGGCCAAGGCAAACACCATGGCATCTTTGCCCATCGAAGCGACATCGTCACCGGTCAACACGTTGGCGACACTGACTCCCACGAACACATCCTTGCCCCGGATCACGTCCGAGAGCGTCCCGGATTGTCCGTCTTGGTTGGTGTTTTCAGACAACCAAACCTTGATCGAGTTACGAGCGATGTCGGTGCGTCCCTTGTGGATCGCGCCTTTGCTGTCACAGACGACGATGTCCGTGACGCCGGCTTGCATCAACAACTTTGCGATTGCGGTGCCCGCCGCACCGGCACCGTTGATCAAGACGCGTGCCCCGGCGAGATCTTTGTTCAAAAAACGCATTGAATTCTTGAGCCCCGCCAGGACAACGATCGCCGTCCCGTGTTGGTCGTCATGGAACACCGGGATCTCAAGCTCGCGTTCGAGCCGTTCTTCGATTTCAATGCACCGCGGTGCAGAGATGTCTTCCAAGTTGATGCCGCCGAAGGTGGGTGCCAGCTGCTTGACGGTCGCGATGATTTCTTCGGTGTCCTGGGTGTCCAAACAAATCGGGAACGCATCGACTTCGCCGAACTCTTTGAACAACATCGCCTTGCCTTCCATCACCGGCATGGCGGCGCGGGGGCCGATGTTCCCCAGCCCCAAGACCGCACTGCCGTCACTGACGACGGCGACGGTGTTCTTGCGAATCGTCAATGCAAACGACGATTCGGGATCTTCGTGGATCGCCGTACAGACCCGCGCCACGCCCGGGGTGTAGGCCATCGATAGATCGTCGCGGGTCTTGATCGGCATCTTTGGATTGACTTCGATCTTGCCGCCCAGGTGCATCAAGAACACACGATCGGACACATTGACGACTTCGATGCCGGCGATTTGCCGGATCGTTTCAACGATCCGTTGACCGTGCTCGACGTTGGTGGCGTTGACGGTGATGTCGCGCGAAATCAACCCGTCCGACACGCCGACGATATCAACGGCGCCGATGAAACCGTTCGAATCGCCGATCGCAGTCGTGATTTTCCCGAGCAGCCCCGGCTGGTCCCGGTAACGGAGGCGGACGGTGATGGCGTACGAAGGGCTGTGATGCGTCATGCTTGATGAAGGACTCGGTTCTATTTGAAAGCGCGAATGCGAATGGCGCTGGCCTGGCCCTGCGGCGTCACGTTCACGTTGATGAACTGCTTGCCGGCGGCGGTGGAGTCGTCCACGCAGGCGTTGATGGGACAATCGTCCGCCGGGGCGTCGCAATTGAGGATCGGAAACAGGTTCTCGCCGAGCGACTTCAAACTGGCGATCGTTTCGACCATGCCGCCGCCGGCGCCCAGATTTCCGATGTGCCCCTTGGCGGTCGTCACCGGTGGCTGCTGATCGACCGGCCCGAAGACGTCGTTGATCGCGGCGGCTTCTTGAGCATCACATTCGACCGTTCCCAACCCGTGGGCGTGCAGGTGTCCAATGTTCGCTTTGTCTTCGTCGCCCAACGCGGCGCGCAAGACGTTGGTGATCGCCGCCTGGAAATAACGCGCTCCGAACGCCGGACCGACGGCGCTGCTGCCGTATCCGACAATTTCACCCAAGATCGTCGCCCCGCGAGCCTGGGCGTGCTCCAGCGTTTCACACACCATCGCGCCGGCACCTTCACCGAGCACGCTGCCGTCGCGCGTGGCCGTGAACGGTCGGCTCATCGTGGACGGATCCGATTGATTTTTCGCCAACGTCTCCTGCATGTCCGCATGCAAGGACCGCAGTGGGTGAATGCGTGAACCGGTCGATCCGACCAGCAACACGTCGGCTTGCCCACGCGAGATCGTCGAATACGCTTCGGCCATCGCCGCACAGGCCGACGCCTCGCGCAACGTGATCGAATTGTTCGCTCCGCGGAGATCGTTGTAGATCGCCACGTGGCTGGCCGGCATGTTCGGCAGGTACTTCAACAACCACAGCGGATTGACTTCGGGTTTGCCGTGTTCACCCCAACGGTCAAAATCGAAGTTCCCGTCGGCGTCGATGCATTTCTGGATGCCCGAAGCAAACTCGATCGGCTGTGACATGATGTAGTCACAGCCATACAACACACCGGTCCGATCGCGATCACGCTGGTCGACTTCCAGTCCTGCATCGGAGAGCGCCAACTGTGCGACCGCGACACCCATTTCGATCTCGCGGCACATCACCTTGCTGCCCTTGCGGATCGTCCGCTGCAGTTTCTTGTCCATCGGACCGTAGTCCGCGATGTCGCCGGTGAACTCGGACGCTTCGGCACCATAGTCGACCGACAGGACGCCTTGCGGGACCTGGGTCAACGGACCGATCCCGCTGCGGCGAGAACGCAAACCGGAGAGCAAACGATCAGAGTCGTTTCCGAGGGGAGTGACCACACCAACACCGGTGATGACCACTCGTCTGGACGTGACATTTACCATGAATCAGCCGAACGACGCGGAGCAGAAGGAATACGGGATGTCCGCATTCTAGGCTTTGGGGGAATTAGCAAAGAGGGGGTGTATCTCAGTAACGACCGCGGTGGGGCGCCCCGAAACCGGCAGAAATCTGGGGGACCAGGGGGGTGGTCGTCAAATTGTCCGACGCCCGGCCACGAAACTCGATGAACATCAACGCGTCGGCCCGGCCGGCGGTCGTCCCGGTCAGCATTTCCAAGTTGAACAGCGGCATCGCCGCCTGGGGCCGCTCGGGGCTGGCGATGACCCCACACGACAACAACAGCACCATGTCCGACGGCCAGCGAAACCGCTCGTGCAGCCGCCAGCTGACGACTTGGGGCACGTCGATTTTGGTGCGGTGGACCTGGGCGTTGGGCAGCGGAAGATCCAATTCGACCGGTTTGAGCTGGTCGACTTGATCGATCGACGCCTTGATCACGCAATCGATCGCCGAACCGTCCACGCTCAATAGCGGGCTGATTTCCAAGCGGTAGCCCTCTTGGATTTCCCCCGTCTCGGGCTCATAAGGCGGCCAGCCCGTCGCGGCGGGTTTGACGTTTTGCACGTAATTGCGACCGCGGGTGCTGGCCAGTTTTTCGGTTTGGCCGTTGTAGGTGATCAGATCAAGCGCCTGGACTTGTCGGGTGTCGGTCCGCTGACGCAGCAGATTCAAGACCAGCGCCGCGTTCTCTTTGCTCAGCAACCAGGCTTGGACGCCGGGCGAGTCGACGTTGACGTGCTGCATCAACAGGTGCGCCCGCGATCGCCAGTTCGGATTGCCGACCGTCATCACCCGCAACGACAACACCTGCGGATCTTTCTCACCGGCAACAAACCGGTCCACGATCCCCGAAACCACTTGGTGCATTTCGGGGGTGTGATACACCGACAATTGATCGCGGTCGGCGTTCAAAAAACCAAACGGAGACGTGAACCAGACGTCGGTTCCCGTTTCACGAAGCACCCAGTCGACGATCGCCTGCTCGGGATGGTCGTGTTTGGTCAGGTAGCCGGTGTAAGGTCGCAGATCATAGATGCGGTGCTCCTGGCCGGCAGTCTGCGGCAGATTTCCGCCTCCGCTGGCTTGCCCACCGGGAAGCGGTACCGGCCGGTTCGGGGGCGACATCGGTTGGTTTTGTAAACTCGGTGGCGTCCCAGCGTTGTCGGGCATGCCTCCGGCGGCAGCGCCAGCTCCGGCAGGACCAGACGGCCCCGTGCCGGGCAGCGGCATCCCCTGAGCATGAACCGGATCGCTCGACACGGAAAAGGCGAGGAGAAAAGACGCGATCGCTGTCGCATGACTCGCAATGGATCGATTCGGACAAAAACGCATGGCAGACCATCCCTGTAAGACGTGACGAACGGTTTCCTCCCGTCCGCTTCTTTGACCTTGGCTATAGCCGCCGCGCGGTCTCCAAGGCAAGGTGACTTCTGGTTTCTTTCCCACGCATCGCCCAGCGGGACGCGTTAGATGTAACGTTTAATGTCAAGTGCGTTGAGCGTGATGACGCGTGCTTTTTTTGGGTGGAGCTGACCTCGGCTTAGGCTCAACAGAATGGGGCCGCCCCTTCCGCCCCGCCGGCGCGTCAACCTGGG
>WCIL01000040.1:0-82947 GCA_033042175.1 Phycisphaera sp. RhM | reverse complement strand
CCGCTTCAAATAATAATCAGCGCGGCGTTGAGAATCCGCCATGCCAAAGCTGCGCTGCGGAAAGGGCTGCGCGATGGCAAGGACGCTCAACGCCGAACACTGAGGAGATGCTATAAGGGGAGGGTCGTTGGTCATCGCTGAGCAATTCCCAACCACAAAGATCCCTCCCCGGCCGCTCGTTCCTCCCGTCCGCCCCTCCCTTCATGGGACACCCGTACCGTGCTTCCTGTTCAACTCAAACGTATCGCAACCGTGATCGCTGCAGGGCGGTTGGAGGAAGCGTTTGACAGACTCGTGGCGACGCCACAACGAGAGCACCGCGAGGGACAACGTCTGACGGACTTGCTGATCGAGAAACTGGTCTGCCGTGCACAACAGCATCTTGCTCAACAACGCTACGCCGATGCCCACGCCGACTGTGCCAAAGCACAAATCCTGGCGGGACGAACGGAACAAGTCGCTCATTTGGCTGAGCAAATCAATCGAATGCAGTCGGAACAGCATTCGCGGGACGCGACGGAGCAAGAACTCTCCCAAGCAGCTAGAATCCAGGCTCAGTTGGGGCACTTCACTTTGGGACAGAATCTCTTGCCGACCGGTCCATCCCATTCCAGGCTCGCCGCCGAACTCGAACGCAAACGCGATTTGGCGGTCGACGCAGCAGCTCGGATCGAGCGGGCGATGGATTCAGACGATTGGAGCACCGGGATCGCGATTGTTCAGTCGCTTGACGCCGATGTCCGACGCCATCATCTGGTGGCCGAGAAGCTCAATGCGATGATTCCCCCGATTGTCCAACGTGTCGTCGGTGACCTGGAAAGCGGTCGATTGGATCGCGCCGCCGCATGTTTACACGAGGCACTCCAGCTGGCACCGACCGATGCTCGTTTGGAGGAACTCCGAACCAGTCTCAATCGATGCATCACCGCGCTGGAGCGGATTGGCCAGGCAAAGTACACCGATGCCGATCATCAGTTGTCACTGGTCGGACAGGTCATCGGCCAGCCGCGATGGATTTCGGAGACGCGTCAGACCCTCGCGGAACTTTCCCGTCACGCCGCCAGCGTGCGATCGGGGCCGCTGGGATTACTCGACGGCAACCTCTCGCTTGCTGCACCCGAACCCGCCTCCCATCCGACCCAAGCCCCCGAAACAACCGAAAAGGTGTCCGGCACCTTTTCGGGGGCCTGGGTATTGCGGGTGGATGGTTTGGGGGCGATCTTGCTGCTCGATGCCGATCGGATTTCGGTCGGTTCCTCGTCCCGATCACAACGCTACGATCTGCCGCTTCAAACCGAAGGTCCCTCGGCAGCCTTGTTCATCCGTCGGGCGGGCGAGGACTACTTTGCCGAGTCGGAAGCCGAGTTTGGCGTCAATGACCAGCCGACGAAACGGCGACTGTTGGCAAACGGCGACTCGATCGGCTTTGGGCGGCGTGGTCGATTGAAGTTCCGCAAGCCGGTGCCCGCGAGCGGATCAGCGGTGCTGCAACTGTCCGGCGCGGGGCTGGCCAAACGAGAGATTCGCTGTGCGGCCCTGATGGCGGATTCATTGCTGTTTTCCCCGCAGGGCGGACATTTTTCGATTTCCGGTTGCGAACGCCCGATCGTCGTTTTTCGCGCTTTGGATGGTTACGCGATCAAGTACGCCGGATCCGGTGGCGACGTCCGGCAATTGGAGGCCGATCGTTCGGTCTTGCTCGGCGAGACGCGGTTTACACTCAATCAAATCAAATTGTCTTAGGATCGCCGCATGGCAGCTTTTCACTATCAACCGGGCGATCGGCCGCTGGAGGGTTACACGATCGGGCACGCCCTCGGCCGTGGCGGATTCGGCGAAGTCTACTTTGCCACCAGCGATGCCGGCCGCGAAGTCGCATTGAAGGCGGTGCAGAATTACGAAGACATCGAACTGCGTGGCATCGGGCACTGCATGAATTTAAAGTCGCCGCATCTGGTGATGATTTTCGATGTCAAAGAGGGACTCGACGGAACGCCTTGGGTGATCATGGAGTTTGTCTCGGGCGCGTCGTTGCGTGAAATCTTGGATGCGTCGCCGGAAGGAATCACGCCGGAGCAAGCGTTGTTCTTTGTTCGCGAATTGGCCAGAGGAATCGACTACCTGCATGAGGCAGGGATCGTGCACCGGGATTTGAAGCCGCACAACATTTTCTTTGAAGACGGCATCGTCAAAATCGGCGATTACAGTTTGAGCAAAGTGATCACGGTCAGTCACGCCAGCGGTCATACGATGACCGTGGGAAGCGTGCACTACATGGCGCCGGAAATCAGCATGGGACGGTACGACAAAACCGTCGACTTGTACGCGTTAGGCGTCATGCTATTCGAAATGCTGACCGGCAAACCTCCGTTCGTCGGAGAAAGTGTCGGCGAGATCTTGATGAAACATCTTACGGGCGAAGTCGACGTCAGTGAATTACAGGAACCGTTTGCCGGCGTGGTGCGAAAAGCCATGGACCGAGATCCGGCAAAACGATTTCAGTCGGCCCGGGAGATGGCCACCGCACTGGGCTGCGACACGAAGAACGTGACGGACGATTCCATTCCGGCCAGCCTGTCACTGGTGGGACGAAAACCGGTAGCTTCATCACGCCAGACGCCGCCGCAAATTGAATCGATCGGCGTCGAAGACCTGGCCGACACCGTCGGTGCAAGACACGCCATCAGCGATACCGCCGAATCGAATGCGTCGGCCGACGAAGACCACCCCCGCGGCATGGTCGACTCGACATCGCGGCGGATGGCCAACCTGCATTTTTTGTCTCGTTTTGCACTCACTCTCATCACAACCTGTGTTTTGATGGCGCTGGCTCTTATCTTCACGTCCGACATGAATTTTTACTTGGACGTCGCGACGATCTCGATGATGCTGGCCGGAATCTGGCTGATTTCGATGGTGTTGGCTCTCACGCTTGTTCTGGTCGTGCCTCAAAAACCTGGACTGTCCACGGCGTTGGTCTCGCGGACTTGGCTGCTCGGCGTCTGGGCGGTCGCCTACTTTTTCATCGCCAACTTTCTCAATAATTTGCCACACTACGACGTGTGTGTCGGCTGCTGGCTCGGCGGGTTCGCGGCAACGATGCTGGTCGATTGGCGTTGCTTTTGTGATCCACATCGAACCCAACGGGTGATCATCTCGCGAACCTTGATCGCGGGTGCGATCAGTGGTGTGGTCGCCGGATTGAGTGGTTGGGCGTTGGGCATGCATCTTGCCGTTCTGGACAACGTCATTCTTTCGATGGCGGCAACGATGACGGCCGCGATCACGGTTCAATTGACATCGATATGGATCCCCCCGGCCCCAGTTCCGCTGAACCGACGTGATGCGACCGGGACAGCTGCATCGGTCAACGGGACGGCACCGCGTGCGCATTCCTTGGATCAATCCACTTCCGCCACAACACCACCTGCCGAGCGAGTCTCATGATGATTGCGACCTTTGCCCTGTTGATCATTGCCGGCTTGTACCTCGCAGTCTTGATCTTGACGATCGTGTTTGCCGTCAACGCCAAATCGACCGCCGGTCGCGTCGGATCGATCTTGGCCGGACTGTTTTTGCTGTTGGTGGTGCCAATGTTTTTTCTGGTCGCCACGTTTACCCTGCGGATGGAATCCAACCAAGAGCCACCCCGACGGAGCGTCTCGACGGTGACCGGCGTGGCGGAGTCCGTGCCGTCGCCACCATCGTTTGAGGTGGCTGCTCCCACCGCGGCCCAGGCACCGATTCCCGCCGCTGCGGCGTCCGCACCCGAGCAACCCGTGCCGCCGCCGATCGTTGAGTTGGCCGGGGAACCGTCCACCAGCGAACCGGCGCCGGGGCAATGGCGAACGACTGACACGGACGCGTTCACGGCAAACGTGTATCCCAGTTACTCCGCGGCGATCAGGCCGCTGACTGTGGGACTGCGAGAAAAACTCGCTGAGAAACAAGTGCTCCGGCGCGACGAGAACGACGACGTGATCGAGCCCGAATCCATTGTCGTCAGCGCGTCGGGGTCGAGCGCCGAGTCTCTGGCCCCTCAAATCACCGAACAGCTGAGCAAGTTGTTTCCCGGCGTCGTCGTCCGGTCGATCGGCACCGTGCCACCGGAACCCCTCGAGAATCAGCTTTCGGTTCATCTGATCGTCTCTGCGGCGAGCTCGCAACCGGCGACATGGGATCGTCAACAGCGTATCGAGAACGGGTTGTTGACCTGCACCATTCAAGCCGCCCAGCGACAAACGTCGTTTCAGTGCTTTGTCACCGAAAAGCCCTGGGTTGAATCGTGGGATCAGTTCGTTTCGATGTATCCGCAACGCCATTTTGTCGTCGGCTACTCCGGTGAACTTCAATCCTCCGAGGGTCAAGCGCGCAAACAGGCGTTGTCCGATGCGGTTCGCCAGGCCGCGATCCATTTTCGCGGCAAGCCGTATGCGATCATCGACGAGCGGCATGTCATCGATCGATTCGCTCAGCGACTTTCGCGTTCCTACGGTGACGTTTGGCGAGAAGCCGTGTTGGTCGAAGTGCCTGGTCAGGAGCAGGTCAGCGTTGCACGCATGACAGTCGAAGAATCCTTTCAACGGTCCTGGTGGGGGAAGCTAACGCAAGCCGTTGGGATGATGGTGCTAGTCCTTGTGACCATCTTGTTGTGCCTTGCGCTCAATTGGGTCACCCAAGGCTATTATCGCAGCCAGCTCGTGTTAGGATTGGCCGGCGTCCTGGTCATGGGCTTTCTGCTCGCCGCGTTGATGATCGCGTAAAGTCAAGCAATGAACGAAGCTGACGGGCATCTCTTGCAATTAGTCCAGTCCGGTGATCAAGAGGGATGGCGGCAGTTCGTTGATCGTTTCCAGCGACGGTTGATTGCGTTCGCGGTCAAACGCGTTGGATCAGTGGCCACCGCGGAAGATCTGGTCCAAGAGACGTTTGTCTCGTTTTTATCGTCGCAGGAAAATTATCGCGCCGACGGTGAATTGGAATCGTTTCTGTTTCAGATTTTGCGGTATCGCATCATCGACCATTTCCGTCGCAGCGGCATCCATCGGGAGATTCCCGTGTGTGACTTCATCGGGTCCGATGCAAGTGATGTCGTCACGGACGCGGTGTCAACCGAACCGGGCGTCAGTTGGTACGTCCGCCGCGACGAGCAAGACGAACGAGCCATCAGCGTGCTGGCCGCTGCGGTGCGTCGCCTGGCGCTATTCCTTCAATCGGGCGAGCGATTTAAAGAGTTGCAGATCGCCGAAGGCTTGTTCTTCGCGCGACGACGCAACCGGGAATTGGCCGCGGTGATGAACAGCAGCGAAAACGAAATTGCCGTGGTCAAACGACGCTTGATCGGGCGGCTGCGAGACGATTTGAGCCGATCGGCGGAGCCATTGGGCGACTGGGGAAACGACATGACATTGGCCAGTGACCTGTTGAGTCGCGTCTGGGAATCGCAGCGTCCGAGTTGCCCCAAGCGAAGTACGTTGGGCAAATTCACGCTCGGCATTCTGCCACCGTCGCGGGCGGAGTACGTCGATTTTCACGTCCGAACCCTCGGCTGCTCGTTTTGCCGAGCCAACCTGGACGAACTCAATCCGGACACCTCGGTAGACGACCAGCGTGCCACCCGCGAGCGACTGTTCGAATCGACGATCGGCTTTTTCAGTGCGTCGATGGGCCGGTCGGGCGGGAGCGAGATCTAAGGTAAGAAAATTTTGGAGGTAGGAAAATTGGATTGGGCTCGATGGTGGACTTCTCCAAAGTCTTCCTACCTCCAAAATCTTCCTACCTCCAAAATCTTCCTACCTCCAAAATCTTCCTACCTCCAAAATCTTCCTACCTCCAAAATCTTCCTACCTCCAAAATCTTCCTACCTCCAAAATCTTCCTACCCTTTCCGGCCCCACAGCGTGTCCGGATCGTCCACCGGACACGACAATCTAATGCTTCTTCGTCGTGTTCTTGTTCGGATTCAGTGGCAACACGTCGGCCCGCTGGGCGTAGGCCTGCCACATGGCCGCCAGCTCTTCGACGCGCTCGGGTTGCTCGTCGGCAAGGTTGTGCTGCTCACTGCGGTCGTTCGCGATGTTGTACAGTTCCCATTTCCCCTTGGCACCCTTGGCGACCAATTTGTGATCGCCGACGCGAATCGCACGATTGCCTTCGTGTTCCCAGTAGATTGCTTCACGGTCGATCGTTTTGCCTTCGAATGTCGGCACCAGGCTCTTGCCTTCCATCGGTTTGATCTTGTGACCGCCGTGGAAAGCGGTCGGATATTCTGCACCGGAGACATCGACGGCGGTCGCCATTAAATCGACCAAGTGCCCGGGCGTGTGTTCCAGTTCGCCATGACGGGTGACCTTTGCCGGCCAGTGGACGATCAACGGCGTCGAGATGCCTCCTTCGTGGGTCCAGTGTTTGTATTCACGAAACGGCGTGTTGGAGACGGTCGCCCAGGCGCGTCCGTAGCCGATGTAGGTATCGGCCGGTCCCGCCATCACCCCCTTGCCCGTCCGGACCGGGAATCCGTCGCGGGTTTGTTTGGGTTGCATGTCGGGCTGCAGATAATCGTCGGGCAATTCGGGCAGGGGTGCCGTTTCGCTGCGTTCTTTACCGTTGCCGCCACGGCCGTAGCCTTCGGCGCAGCCGCCGTTGTCTTGGAAGAAACAGATCAGTGTGTTTTCAAACTCGCCGGTATCGCGGAGCGCTTCGACGATCCGTCCGATGCCCTGGTCCATGTTGTCGATCATCGCAGCGTAGACTTCCATGTTGCGTTTGTCCCACTCCCAGAACTCGGTTTCTTTGGCCCCTTCTGGGACGGGGAAATTCGTCGTCGCTTTCGGATCGATGACGCCAAGATCGATCATTTTTTGGTAACGCGCCGCGCGGGTGGCGTCGTAACCGGCATCGTATTTCCCCTTGTACTTTTCGATGTCCTTTTCCAAGGCATGCATCGGCCAGTGGGCGGCGGTAAAGCTGACGTACATGAAAAAGGGTTGGTCGCCGGTTTCGAAATGATGCTCGTTGATAAAGCGAACGGCGTGATCGGCGATCGCATCGGTGTAGTAATACGTGCCGTTGGCTTGTTCCTCCGGTCCGTATTCGGGGTCGGCCGCGGGCGAGATGTATTGGTCGTCGCGGGTCAACGTGTTGGGATCAAAGAAGCTACCGGCGCCGTGGATGGTGCCGTAAAAGCGATCGAACCCGCGTTGGCGAGGCCAGTTGTGCTTGTCCGCCTCATTTTCCGGTCGGATCATTTTGGTGACGTGCCACTTTCCCGACAGGTAGGTCCGGTAACCGGCCGGCTTGAGAGCTTCGGCCAAAGTGACACAGTTTCGATTCAGATCGCCGCGGTATCCGTCGTAGCCGCGATCATTCATCATGTGACCGATCCCTGCCTGATGCGGATACAACCCCGTCAGTAGACTTGCCCGCGTGGGGCAGCACCGCGCCGTGTTGTAGAACTGTGTGTACCGCAGGCCGTGTTCGGCGAGCGCGTTCAAATTCGGCGTCTCGATCTCGCTGCCGTAACATCCGATATCCGAATAGCCCATGTCATCGGACATGATGTAAAGGATATTCGGGCGAGTGGCGGACTCCGCGTTTGCAATGGACAGAGACAGAGTTTGCGTCAACAGAGCGACAACTGTCATCCAAGCCAGAGCAGTGGTTCTGTTTCGCAAAGGACGCGAGAATGACTGGCGGTAACCGGCCCGCTTCGAAGCAAGGAATTGAATCATGTCGAATCCGATTTGGTCTCAATGCGGGTGTCTCTGACGGCAAGGAACCGAACACGGTCCCGCCGACAGTTTCTTCTCTCCCACCCCCCAAGTCAAATCCCAGCTCCATCACAGCTCCATCACAGCGGTGTGCGGCCTCCGGTGCAACCAAAGATCTCTCCGGTGACGTAGCTTGCCTCCGGACTGGCCAACCAAACATACAGCGGCGCGAGCTCACTCGGTTGGGCGGGACGTTTCAACAGCGTATTGCCGCCGAACTCTTCCAATTTCTCCGCAGGCATCGTGCTGGGAATCAATGGCGTCCAGACGGGTCCGGGAGCGACCGCGTTGACTCGCACGCCCTCTTTGATGGCCAGTTCTGCCATCGCCTTGGTCATGCCCGCGAGTGCCGATTTACTTGCCGCGTATGGCAGCAGATAACCGGCTGGCTGGAAGCTTTGAATCGACACCGTGTTGACGATGCTTCCTCCCGGTGGCAGATGTTTCATCGCCGCCCGCGACAACCAGAACGTCCCGTACACGTTCGTCTTAAAAACGCGGTCAAACACTTCGGTCGAGAAGTCATCGATTTCATCCCGCGTCTGCTGGTATGCCGCGTTGTTGACCAGAATGTCCAGCCCGCCAAATTTGCTGACCGACTGCTCGATCAAATCCGCGCAAAAGGACTCATCCCGCACATCGCCTCGGATCAATTCAGCGCGGACGCCTGCCTGCTGCACCAATTCGGCCGTTTGCTCGGCATCGTCGTTTTCGCAAAGGTAATTGATCGCGACGTTCGCTCCTTCGCGGGCATAACAAATCGCAACGGCACGTCCGATGCCGCTATCACCACCGGTAATCAACGCCGAGAGGCCACGTAGTTTTCCCGACCCTTGGTAGGACTGTTCTCCGTGATCCGGCCTGGGCGACATCTGGGCCGTCGATCCGGGGACATCAAATTTTGACTGCTGATCAAACGGCGGTTGCGCGTGCATTGATCGCGGATCGACCAACTGGATCCGCTCGTCGACGTTGGTTGCCATCGTGGTTGCCTGTGGTTCCTTGTTCGCAGGGTGAAATTGGATTGGCTGATTGACTACCGGAATCGATACTCGGAGTTGTTCTTGTCGAAGTCTTCCGGCGTCAAACCGACGTTCAGTTGTAGATCACAGTAGGCATAGCGTTCGATCAAGACGGGTTGACCGTCGTCTTCGCTGGGCCAATCGTAGGCTTCGAACCGAGTCGGCAATTGCAGCTCTTTGTCGATGTAGACTCGGGCGCAATGAAACGGCAAATCGTCGCGGCGCTCGGGGTGGATGACTTCGAAGAGTCTGCATGGACGTCCATCGACATCAACATCTTCGACCACGTTGGTCTGGCACTCGCCGCCGGCCAATTCGATGCTGCCGAACTCGATCATCCGTTCGACCAGACGTTGGATTCCGAAATCGTGAATCGTGTACCGACTGTTTTGCGTTGCCATCTCGCTGGTCGGTTCGATCAATGCGGTGATGAACGCCAGCCGCGATCCGCCTTTGCGTACAAGCATCTTGCCGTCGTTTTGACCGGCGCCCCAAAGCACCTCTCGGCCCTTGATTGATTCGGGTGATTTGTACTTAAGGTAAATGCTGACCGATCCGTTGCCGTCCGCGCCCGGTTCATCGTGATGTCTGACTTTGGCTTGGCAGCACTTGACGCTTTGAAGCTGTCCGTCGATCCGTTCCTGGGCGATCAGCGTGCAGGTGTAATCCTGAATGTCGCGACGACAGCGTTCCAAGCTTTCTTGTCCCTGAATCAAGATCGCACGTAGCGGGTTCAATGAATCGGTCTTGCGGGCGGCGGCCTTTTCGATCCCGACACGCGGCTGATGGGAACTGATGGTATTGGAACTGATGGTATTGGAACTGATGGTGTTGGAGCGAACCAAAAGGGTTGACGGTTGCGGCGGAGTGTCTTCGGCAACCAGCGGGGAGATTGTCAGCACCAACAGTGCGACCGGGGGCAACACGTGCGTGAAAGGATTCGGTCTCATGATTCAGTGCTCCAGTTGTTCAAATTGCGTTGTAGGTCTCGATTCGCCTTCCCACGCCACAAGCGAGTTGACTGCAGTTGATCGGCCAAACTGGTTGATTTCGCGTCAACAAGCAGCCTGCAGATGTTCTACGAAATCTTGATGAATTGGGATCTGCAATGCTTTGGGGAAGGAAACGTGTTGCCGAGATCATTCAGGCGACGATGACTCCATCGGATTCTTCGCCTATGCAACTGGCGTGCCCGTCGCGCACCGAGACGCGGAACAGCAAGCCATTGCGACGGGTGATCCTTCAAGACGACGGGGCTCCAGCTACACTATCGTCCGTCGGCAGCACTCGTTCGCGTCCGGCGCCGCCCTGCCGTCCTGCCGTCCTGCCACCCGAGCCTTGAACATTCATTGCACCATGCCCCCCCGCTTTAAGATGCTGCTCGCCCGCTTGCTCACGTTTTTGTTCGTCGTCGTGACACTCCCCGCCGTCGCCGCCGACCCGGACACGTCGCAAGAATGGGCCGTTGAGGACTACCCCGCCCCGAGTCGCCAACAGGCGATCGACTGCGACACGGGAACGTGGATGAACCTGGATGTCAGTCCCGACGGAACCCAGGTGGTCTTTGATCTGCTCGGCGACCTGTACCTGATGCCGATCACGGGGGCTGACGGGACCGAAGCGACGGGCAAGCAGTTTCCCAAGAATTTGACCAACAGCGTCGCTTGGGAAATGCAACCACGTTTTAGCCCGGACGGCAGCCAGATCGCGATGACCAGCGACCGCACCGGCAAAAACAAGAAAGGCGGCGACAACCTGTGGATCCTCCCTCTCGATGGATCCTCGCCGACCCAGGTGACCAGCGAAACGTATCGGCTGCTTTCCAATCCCGTCTGGTCGCCCGACGGTCAGTATCTGGTCGGTCGCAAACACTTCACCAGCCGGCGGTCGCTCGGTGCCGGCGAGTTTTGGATGTACCACCGCGACGCGGTTGCCAGCGGGGCGACCGCGGGCGTGCAACTGACCAAGCGACCCAACGACCAAAAGGATGTCAACGAGCAGGTTTTTTCACCCGACGGACGCTACCTGTATTACAGCCAAGACGTGACGCCGGGCGACACCTTTGAATACGACAAAAATTCGCACCAGGGCATTTACGCGATCAAGCGGTTGGACCTGATCGAAGGCACGACGGAAACCCTGATCCGCGGCCCCGGCGGAGCCTGCCGCCCGACACCTTCGCCGGATGGAAAAACTCTGGCATTCGTTCGCCGTGTCGGGGCGAAGACCGGATTGCATTTGTTTGATTTGGAATCGGGCGCGATTCGATTGGTCGATGACAACCTGGAACGTGACATGCAAGAATCGTGGGCGATCCACGGCGTCTACAGCGCGTTTGATTTCACCCCCGACGGTCGATCCATCGTGATTTGGGCGAAAGGGAAAATTCGCCGGATCGATCTGGAAAGCGGCGAGTCCGAAATCATCCCGTTCCGCATCCGCGACAAGCGAACCGTCAAGACCGTCGTTCGCCACAAGACGCCGGTCGGCGAAGACGATTTCGACGTCAAGATGTTGCGCGATGTCTGTGTATCGCCGACCGGTGACCGCGTTGCCTATCAAGCACTCGGCTACATCTATGTCAAATCCTTGCCCGACGGTGAACCCGTTCGTTTGACCGAACAAACCCGGCACTTTGAATTTGCACCGTGTTTCTCTCGTGACGGCAACTACATCGTTTACACCACGTGGAACGATCGTGATCTCGGAACGATTCGAATCGCATCGACCGATCCGGCGGCCGACGAAAACTGGATCGTGACCGATCAACCGGGGCATTACACCAAGGCGACGTTTTCGCCCGATGGAAAACGGGTGGTGTTTGAACGCGGCGGCGGCGGCCACCTGCGGTCGGCGCTGTGGTCACGCGAGCAAGGGATTTACCAAATCGATTGGCGTGACGGAGTGGCAGAGCAGATCACCCAATCGGGGAGCGATCCACAGTTCGCCGCCTCGGGCGATCGGATTTTTTTGACGCGACGCAGCGGCGGAAAAGAATCCGACAATGTCACTCTGTATTCGGTCGACCTTTCCGGCCAACACGCCCGCGATCACTACACGAGTGACTGGGCGACCGAGATGCAGATCTCGCCGGACGGCAAGTCGCTTGCGCTGATCGAGCGGTTTCATGTTTATGTCACTCCCTTTGTTCACGCCCCGTCGGCGATCAAAGTCGGTCCCGGTGGCAAGGGGTTGCCGATCGCCAAGGTCAGCGAACAAGCCGGCGACTTTGTGCATTTTTCCGGTGACGGTTCGGCATTGCACTGGTCCCTTGGACCGGAACTGTTCACCTGCGACGTTTCTCAAGCGATGGTCAAGTTGGCAAGCGTCGGTGTCGAACCGGACGATGCTCCATCGGATCAGGCGGAAGCAGCGCAGGCGGATACGGATGCAGATGCCCAGGCAGAGGAGACCGAAAGCAAATCCCCGCCGGCTGTCCAGAACGTCCACATCGGCTTCACCCATTCCCACGCCAAACCCGAGGGCACGCGTGCACTGGTCGGCGGAAAGATCGTCACGATGGGCCCGGCTGGAGTGATCGAAGACGGCGTCGTCCTGATCCGCGGCAATCGAATCGTTGCCGTGGGAAGTCGCGAGGAAGTCGAGTTGCCTGATGATGCGATCAAAACGAATCTTAAAGGCCAAATCGTGTTGCCGGGTTTGATCGACACGCACGCCCACGGAGCCCAAGCGACCGATGGGATCACGCCACAACAGAACTGGATCGATTACGCCCGTCTGGCGTTCGGCGTCACCACGATCCATGACCCCAGCAACGACACGCACAGTATTTTCGCGGCCAGCGAAATGACCAAGGCGGGCGTGATCCATGCCCCACGAACGTTTTCGACCGGCAAGATTCTGTACGGTGCGACGGGCTCCTACAAAGCCGAAATCGAATCCCTGGCCGACGCCGAGTTTCATCTCAAACGGATGAAGGCCGTGGGAGCGTTCAGTGTGAAGAGCTACAACCAACCGCGACGCGATCAACGACAACAGGTCTTGGCGGCCGCTCGAAAGCTGGACATGTTGGTCGTCCCCGAAGGCGGTTCGACGTTCATGCACAACATGACGATGATCGTCGATGGACACACCGGGATCGAACACACCTTGCCGGTGCAAACGGCCTATGACGACGTCATGGATCTATGGCGAGGCACCGGCGTGGGATACACGCCGACGTTGAACGTCGCCTATGGGGGTCTCTCGGGCGAGCGTTATTGGTATCAGATCGACGACCTGTGGTTGCACACGCGGTTGAAAACATTCATCCCACCCCACATCTTGAACCCCCGCGCCCGCCGCCGCGAAAAATTACCGTTGGAAGATTACAACCACATCAAGGTCGCGGAAATCGCCAGACAAGTGGTCGAGCAGGGCGGGCTGGTCCAAACCGGTGGTCATGGTCAGCTTCCGGGAATCTGCACGCACTGGGAAATGTGGAGTTTTGTGCAGGGAGGAATGACTCCCATGCAGGCGCTCACTTGTGGGACGATCAACGGAGCACAGTACTTGGGGCTGGATGACGATCTGGGATCGATTGAAGCGGGCAAGTTGGCGGACCTGATCGTGATTCGCCGGGGCGCCGATCCGACCAAGCAGATTCGTGATTCGGAAAAGATCCAATTCGTGATCGCCAACGGCAACCTGTTCGAAGCCGATCGGATGAATCGCATCGGAGACAACGCGCCCCGGGCGGAGTTCTTTTGGGAAGCCAACGCCGGTGCGGGCGTGCTGGCGACGGCGTCCGAGTCGGTCGGTTGCAGTTGCCATCGCGGCCGGTAGGTCACGTTGTGCGTGACATCCGGCATGCACAGCATGCCCTAGGTTTCGCGCAGCAACTGCATGAACCGGCCGAGCAATTGGTCGGTGGCGGGCGTGTCCTGCACGCTCGCCTCGAACACTTCCAGCGAGTCGCCGGTGATCGATTTGACGTAGGCCGGATAGGCGTGGATTCGTTGGATGAAGGCGACGCGGTCCAGCTCGGGATGAAATTGAGTCCCGTAGATCGGTCGATCTTTGACTCGAAACGCCTGGTTTTGGTTCGTTGCACTCCGTGCCAATAAGACGGCTTGTGGGGGCAACCGGACGACGCAGTCCTGGTGTCCCATCGGGGCAAGAAAGCGGTCCCCCAATGGCCCGAACAGCGGATCGTCACGTCCGGCCTGGGTCAATTGAACTTCGATGGAACCGAGTTCGGCCCGCGAGGCGTCGGTCACGACTTCACCGCCGAGCGCCTTGGCCATCGCCTGGAATCCCCAGCAGGACGCGAACGTCGGCTTGCCCAGTTCATACAGCTCCCACATCGCCAGCAGAGCCGGCGGCAGCCAGTCTCCGCCCTCGGCGACCGAGTAGTCACCGCTGCCCCCCAGCAGAACAACATCGACGGCATCGAGTTCTTGAATCGTCGGCGGGCCGGCCAGCAGATCGTGAACCCCGATTTGCGATCGGTCGCAGTTCAACGCCCTGGCAAAACACCCGATCTCTTGATCGCGCATCAGGTCGTCCGCGTTACGGATTTGCAGCAATAGAAACCTGTCCATTAAAAGCATTCTCTCCCGCGGTAGATCACTGTTCCGACGAGAGTTTATCACACCCTGTCAATCTCTACCGGTTGCACGGATTACCCGATAAGTCTGCCATGCTTTTGAGGCTCAGCCCCACTACAAGACGGAGCATCGCGACAATCGCTCCGATAAGGTGTTCGTATTGCATGTCGATCGGATGTGCTTTGGATCAGCTCGGCAGGGAAGCCCGTTGATCATTTCTCATTTGGGAGTTGAGCGGTGCGCACGGATGCCATCAGACGTCGCAAGATGTTGCTATCGGCCTGTTGCTTGTTGTCCTTCGTCGGTTGTGCCCAACTCGGTCCGCGTCGCGATCCGCCGGCGACTGCGACAATCAAGACATCGCCCCTGACACCCTCGATGCCCGCATCATTGAGCGGCATGCAATCCGGCGCCGCAACGGCGGTAAGATCCAAAGCAAACGGTGAACCGGTCAGTGGGGTCGACACGGTCGCCTACGCGGAAGACGGGGACGAAGAAGCGATCAGTTTTGCCGATCAATTGGAACGAATCGCATTGCAGCCGGTCGATATCCAGGCGGTCGAATCGCGATTGGAATCGTTCAGCGATCTGGTGACGGCCGACGGGCCGCAAACGGTCGACGCGCACGTCTACTCGCTCGAACAACTCGAGCAACTCGCGTTGAGCAACAATCCGGCGATCATCGCCGCCGGTGCGACGGCCGCCAAGGCCGCCGGGTTACGAAACCAAGTGGGGACGCGTCCGAATCCGAGCTTGGGCTATTTCGGGCAACAACTCGCCGATGAAAACACCGACCAGCACGGCGTGTTTGTGGAACAGGAATTTGTTCGCGGCAATAAGTTAGAACTCAACCAAGAAGTCTTGGGCCACACGATGTCGGCCCAACGTTGGGAAATGCAGACCCAGCGGTTTCGTGTCCTGACGGATGTTCGCGTTCGCTTTTTCGAGGCCGTTGCGGCACAGCGACGAGCCGACGCGACGCGTCATTTTGAAACGGTTGCCCGTCGCGGGGTTCAGATCGCGAAGGAGCGTCAAGAAGCCGAAGAGGGCAACTTGATCGAGGTCTTGCAGGCCCAGACGCTGCTCAGTGAAATCATGCTTGCCGCCGAGCAAGCAGAAATCGAATACCGAGGTGCGTGGCAGGATCTGGCCGCCGTTGCCGGATTGGGCGATGCCGACCCCGCGCGACTGGTCGACGCGTCGGCCACACCGCAATCATCCCACGATTGGGACGCCACCTACAGCCGGATTCTGGCCGAGAGTCCCGAAGTATCCGCCGCCAACGCGTTGGTCTGTGAAAAGTACGCGTTACTGAAACGACAACGCGTGCAGATGGTTCCCAACCTGACCGCTCAGTTCGGTGCCGGCTATGACAACGCCACCGACTCGGGAATGATCAATCTGCAATTCGACGCGCCCCTTCCCGTCTGGAACAAGAACGCAGGCAACATCTCCGCAGCCTACGCCGACTACACGCGAGCCCTGGAGGAGGTCAAACGCATCGAACAAGCGATCAAGGCCAGACTGGCACGAACCGCACAAGCGTTCGATTCCTCGTTGGCGGCGGTCACAAAGTACGAGCAGGAGATCATTCCCCAGACGCAGAAGAGTTTGGACCTGAGTGAAGAAGCCTACCGAGCGGGTGAATTGGAGTTCTTGCAAGTCCTGGTCGTTCGCCGCAGCTATTTCGAATCGGCGATTCGTTTGATCACCGCCCAAGGTCAACTGGCACAGGCCAACGCCCGAGTCGAAGGACTGTTATTGACCGGCGGTTTGGACGCTCCGGCGGACTACACCGACGGCGATGGAATCCGCGGCGCGTCCTTCGGCGGACAGTGATTGTGAATGGTGTCGGAGCTGAGTGGCAAAACGATGGGGGCAAAACGATAGATGCAGAATAGTGGGGTGGCAGAATAATGGGGTGGCAGTCTGCCGTTCTGTACCGATCCTCGCCATCTCCGTGTCTCCCCATCTCCCCATCCCATCTTCATCATTCTGCCTTCTCCTCACCTCCCCTCGGCATTGTCTTGCCACCCGCTCTGAGCAGCAAACACGCACCGAAGGCAAGAGTTGTTCACGTGATGGACAGATTCTTTCCAAGACATTCTCCGCCACAGCTTGGCACTCTGATTAGAAACGCCGGGCATTCGCGTGCTCTGCATCGAAACGTTGGGGAAATCGCCGCGCAGTCGTATTGGCACATCGCTTGCGAACCCGTCGAGATGCCGATGGGAAGCTGTCTACCGCGTGTGCCGAGATGTTCGATGTCGAAATCACTGATAGAATGCGGACTCTCCAACCGCTTGAATCAAGCACACGAGCCGGAGGGCGGCTGGCGTCTGGTCAAGTCGGTGCCTCGATTTCCCAGCTTTCGTCAGCATTTGCGCATGTCCAACCGCGTGTCCGCCTTGTCATCGATCCTGCGTTCACCGACGCGAATCCTGGGGATCGTCTTGATGCTGGTCTTCACTGCGGAAGTCGGCGTGATGTTTCTGTTGCCCCACGTGATGCCCGAGTTTCTGGGTGAATCGGGGACCGCAGTGCTCGATGCGGTGTTGCTGACGATGGTTTGCGCGCCCGTGTTGTGGTGGGTCATCATCGGCCCCTTGCGACGAATCGCGATCCAAGAACATCAACGTTCCGAAACGATCGTGGCCAACGCCAGCGAGGGGATCATCACGTTTGACAGTGAAGGGCGTGTCGCGTCGTGCAATCGCGCCAGTTCGGAACTGTTGGGCGTCGACCCGGCCGATTGGGTCGGAAAAACAACACAATCGCGGATGCCGGACTTTCCCCGTTCGTTCGAGACGCTTCCCTGCGAGTTTCGAATCAACGTCGAGCGGCAAGACGGGACGTCGTTTCCCGCCCAGGTCTCCGTCAGCGAATACCCCTCCGAAACCGGCCAATTAAGAATCGCGATCATCCGCGATTTGACCGAGTTCGAACGGGCCGAACGAGAACGATTGCTGATGGCACGCGAAACCGAAGCGTTGCGTGCACAACAGATGGCCACGTTGGCTCAACTGGCCACCGGCGTCGCACACGAGATCCGCAATCCGCTGACGTCCATCAAAATGTTGATCCAGGTCATCGCAGCAAGTTCGCCGACGAGGGACTACCGACCGACGATCTGGAATTGGTCGAACACGAGATTCGGCGGATGGAACGCTCGGTCAATGGTCTGCTCGACTACGCCCGCCCCGAGCAAGGTGAAACGAAGCCGTTCCCGATTCAAGACGCCATCAGTCGCACTGTTCAATTGATCGAAGGACGGTGCCGCACGCAAAACGTCAGGTTGAAACTGGACTGCCCCGATGCCCCGATCGCCATCGAAGGTGACGTCGCTCAGCTTCAACAATTGCTCTTAAACCTGACACTCAATTCTCTCGATGCGATGCCGGACGGAGGGGAACTGTCGATCGTGGTCACGTCGGATCAGTCACAGGTCGAGGTAACCGTTGCTGACACCGGCGACGGGATCAGCGAGACGATGCTGGACAAACTGTTTACGCCCTTTGCGACCAGCAAGCCCAATGGCGTCGGTCTGGGGCTGGGGATCTGTCGCCGGATCGCCCAGTCACATCACGGCAGCTTGGTCGGTTCCAACCGAATCCCGCGGGGGGCACAGTTTCGATTGACGCTGCCGGTCGCCGGTCAGACCGCCGGTCAGACCGCCGGCCAGACCGCCGGCCAGACCGCCGGCCAAATGGATGACGAAGCGGGCCGAGATTGCGGCGACACGCCGAATAGCGAGGAATCATGCAAAGCCTGTTAGTCATCGATGACGAAGCCTCGATTTTGAAGGCGTTTGAGCGAGCGTTCACGACGGAAACCACCGCGGTCATGACCGCAAAAAACGGCGCCGACGGCGAAGCGTTGTTCATCCAGGCCAAACCCGATGTCGTGGTCTTGGACCTCAGCCTTCCCGACACCAACGGATTGGAATTGTTCAAGCGGCTGCGCGAGATCGATCCCCGCATCCCCTTCCTTTTCATCACCGGTCACGGCACCGTCGAATCCGCGATCGAAGCGACCAAGCTGGGGGCGTACGACTATCTGTTCAAGCCGTTGGAGCTCGATGAGATGCGTGCGTTGCTGGAAAAGGCGTTTAACCTCAGCCGCATGGTGCGAGTCCAACCCGTGCTGGCCGTTGAAGATGCGCCGATGGGTGACTCGGTTGCCGATGCGATCGTCGGTCGTTGTCACGCGATGAAAGAAGTCTACAAGGCGATCGGCCGCGTGGCGTCGCAAAACCTGACCGTCCTGCTGTTGGGCGAAAGTGGAACCGGCAAGGAAGTCGTCGCCCAAGCGATCTATCACCACAGCGCCCGAGCCAGCGGACCGTTTCAAGCGATCAATTGTGCGGCGATTCCCGACGCGCTGTTGGAAAGCGAGATCTTTGGCCACGAGAAAGGAGCGTTCACCGACGCCCATCGCCAGCGGATCGGCAAACTCGAACAGGCTGACCGCGGCACGTTGTTCTTGGACGAGGTCGGTGACATGTCGCCGATGACGCAAGCCAAGCTTCTGCGTGTGCTGCAAGACCAGACATTTGAACGCGTCGGCGGCAACACACCGATCAAAGTCGATGCGCGAATCATCGCGGCGACGAATCATGATTTGAAAAAGCTCGTCACCGAAGGCCTGTTTCGATCGGACCTCTATTTCCGGCTCAGCGTCGTGACCATCCATCTGCCTCCGTTACGCGAGCGTGGAGATGATTTGAAGGTGTTGGCCGAGTATTTCCTGCGACGCTACAGCAACGAATTCGGCAAGGACATCCGAACGATCGCCCCCGAGACGCTTGAGATCTTGGATCAATATCACTGGCCCGGCAATGTTCGAGAGCTGGAAAGCGTGATGAAACAGTCGCTGCTGACGGCACGAGGCAACATCCTGCTGCCCGACTTTCTGCCGCCGCTCAGCCTACCCGCACTCAGCGCCGGCAACTCGCAAGCGGACTCGCAGGCCGGCACGTCGAGTTTTCTGTCCGAACCGTTTGTCGCCCGACGTTTAAACGAGGGGACGGACAACCTGTACGCCGAAGCGATCGCAATGGCGGAACGGCAACTGATCACGCAAGTGCTGACCCACACCGCGGGCAATCAACTCAAGGCGGCGACGATCCTGGGCATCTCACGGGTGACACTTCGCAGCAAGATCAAATCGCTGGGCATCGACATCAATCGGTTCACCTAAGAGTTTGCGAGTGGAATAGGCTTCCAGGCATCGTCGATGCACGATCCGTCAGTGCAATGTCGTCTCCGGTTCGCCATGATGCGTCAGTTCGATGTTCTTCAACCCACGCGCGAACCAAGGATAAATGCCGGGCACCACCAAGGAAGTCAACAGGGTCGATGTGATCAAGCCCCCGATCACCACCGTTGCCAGCGGACGTTGCATCTCTGCACCGTCGCTCGTTGACAGCGCCATCGGCAAGAACCCCAGACTCGCCACCAAGGCGGTCATCAGCACCGGCCGCAGACGCACTTGGGCGGTTTCGGCACTGACCTCACGCAGTGGCATCCCGGTATGACGCAGATGTTCCGCGGCACTGACCCAGACCAACCCGTTCAGGACCGCGACACCGAACAGCGCGATAAAGCCGACGCCGGCAGAAATACTGAAGGGCATCGAACGCAAGTACAGCGAGATCACGCCACCGGAAGCCGCCATCGGGACGGCCAAGAAGATCAGCAGCGCCAAACGTAGGGATCCCAGACTGGTGTGCAACAGCAGCATGATGATGATCAGCACGATCGGCAGAATGATGGCGAGTCGGCGGCTGGCCGATTGCAGATTTTCAAAGTCACCGCCCCAGCGGATCTCGTAGCCGGGTGCAAATTCAATTTTCTCTTCCACGGCGGTTTGTGCCTCGTTGACGAACGTCGCGACGTCACGCCCACGCACGTTTGCGGAAATAAAGGTCCGCCGCCGTTGGCCTTCGTGTTCGATCGTCGGCGGTGTTTCTTCCAGCCGTATGTCCGCAAGCTCCTTCAGTGGGATCGATCGGCCGGCGGAATCGGCCACCGGGACCTGTTCGAGCAGTTTAAGGTTCTCCCGCCAATCGACCGGCACACGCACCATGATCGGATAGCGTGCGCGGCCTTCAAAGATCTGTCCGACCTGATGCCCGCCGAGCGAGGAGACGACGTCGAGCACGGTTTGGGCATCGATGCCGTATTGTGCCAGCGCTGGTGGTTTGGTTTTGATGGTCAGCGTCGACAGGTTGGCTTGGTAATCCGCTTTGACGTCCACGGCCCCAGGAATCGATCGCAGCACCGACTCGATCTCTTTGCCCTTGATCCCCAGTTCTTCCATGTCGTCTCCGTACAACAACACGGCGACATCGGCCTTGACGCCGGCGACCAATTCATCGACACGCATTTCGATCGGTTGAGTGAATCCGAAGGCCACACCGGGAACGTTTGCGTTGAGTTCATCGGACATCTGTTCGATCAACTCGTCACGTGTCTTCGGCTCGGGCCAACTGGCGACGGGTTTGAGCAGCACCCAGACGTCCGTCTGGTGCACGCCCATCACATCGTTGGCGATTTCCGGCCGCCCGGTTTTGGAGAACACGGTTTGGACTTCGGGGTACTTTTTCAGGATGTTTTCGATCTGGGTCGACATCTCAATCGATCCCTCCAGCGTCGCACTGGGCAACCGCAACGCTTCGACCAACAAGTCGCCCTCTTCCAACCGCGGCATGAATTCCGCCCCCAAATGGCGCGCCATCGGCAAGCTGACCGCAAAGATCGTCAGGGCCGAGGCGATCGTCACCATGGGGTGTTTGATCGCCCGGGTAACCAGTGGTGTGTAGAAGAACTTCACCACCCGCACCAGAAAGACTTCGTTTTCCTTCATCTTTTTGGGAAGGAAGATCGAGGCCATCGCGGGCATGAACGACAAGGAAAGAACCAATGATCCTCCCAACGCGAACAGCACCGTCAACGCCATCGGCCGGAATAGTTTTCCTTCGGTGCCTTCGAGCAGCAGGATCGGCAAGAAGACGACGGCGATGATCAATTCGCCGAACATGGTCGGCTTGCGGACTTCGACCGCCGCGTCACGGATCACGTCTTCGTGTTTGGCGTCACCGTTGTCGTGGGAGAGTTTGCGGATGCAGTTTTCGACCATGATGACACTGCTGTCGACGATCAAACCGAAATCGATCGCACCCAGACTCATCAAGCTGGCGGTGACGCCGGTGTAAGCCATCACGTTGGTGGCAAACAACATGGACAACGGGATCGCCAAAGCGACGATGATCCCGGCGCGAAGATTGCCCAACATCAGCAACAACACCACGATCACCAACATGCCGCCTTCGGTCAGATTGGTCAGCACCGTTTTCAGCGTCCGGCCGATCAACGCGGCGCGATCATAGGTCACTTCCAGTGTCACCCCTTCGGGCAGCGTGACCTCAATCTCTTTCAAACGCTGTTTCGCCGCGGTGACGACACCACGCGAGTTTTCGCCGATCAGCATCATCACCAATCCCGTCACGACTTCGCCCCGTCCGTCGCGTGTGACCGCACCCTGACGCGTCATCGGCTGGATACAGACTTCGGCGATGTCGCGAATTAATATCGGATTGCCGTCGCTTTCGCGGCGAACCACCACCTCTTCGATGTCCTGAGCAGTTTCCAACAACGACACGCCACGGATGAACCGCTGTTCGCCGTGGTGGATCACGTAGCCGCCGCCGGACGTGTTGTTGTTATTCTGCAGACGCTCGAACAGCAATTCCATCGAAATGCCATAGCTGGTCATGCGGTCGGGGTCGGGTTGCACCTCGAACGTCTTGTAGTATCCGCCGTGCGTGTTGATTTCCGTCACGCCGCTGACTTCGCGTAAGCGCGGCGCGACGTCCCATTCCAACAGCGTGCGCAACTGCATCGGGGTGTGCCGGCCGCTACGGACTTCAAACTGCAGGATTTCTCCCAGTGCGGTCGTCAACGGACCGACGGTCGGTGATCCGTAACCGGGCGGAATGCTGGCCGCGGCATCCGCCAAGCGTTCGGTCACAAGTTGTCGGGCACGATAGATATCGGTGCCTTCGGTGAACACAATCGTGACGACGGAGATCCCGAACTTGGAGACACTACGGAGCTCTTCGACGTCCGGCAACCCTCCCATGGTGTTCTCGACTGGGTACGTGACGTAGCGTTCGACTTCGACCGGCGAAAGCGAACCGGCGTCGGTGACGACTTGCACTTGCACGTTCGTCATGTCCGGCACAGCGTCGATCGGCAGGTGCAGCGCCGAGTACATTCCCGCGGCGGCCATCAACAACGTCAGAATGATGACCAGACCACGGTTGGTCAGTGAGAGTTCAATGATGCGAGTGAGCATGGTGCCGGGGTCGGAGTTGCTGCGCGAGTTGATGGAGATTCAGAGGTGTGTCAACCGTTGGTGTTTAGCCTTTAGGCGATTCTCGGTCGCTGCGACGCAGCGACAGTGGGCGGCTAAAGCCTGCACACCAACACTCTTTCCCGTGCCGTTGACGAACCGCGAGGCAGGTTTGTTTCTAAAATGCCAACGCAGCCATAGGCGGTCACTCGGCTTCGCCTTGTAGCAACAGTTCGGACTTCAGCAAGAACGCCCCTTCGGTCACGACCCGTTGCTCCGGCGACAATCCCTCGGTGATTTCCACCCAGTCGTCCGACACGTCGCCGGTGGTCACGTCGACGCGTCGATACGCGCCGCCATTGACGTCGACGAACACGAATTGCTGGTTGTCGTGTTGAATGACCGATTCGGGTTTGACCGACAACGCCTGCCGCGATTGACCGATGGGAATCGTCACACGGACAAACATTCCCGGTCGCAACAGGCCGTCTCGATTGTCGATTCTCGCCACCAAGGGGACCGAGTTGGTGTCGGGTTGAACTTCGCGGCCGACGTAGTGAATCGTCGCGCTGAAGGTCTGGTTTTCCAGCGCCGGAACGCGGACCGCGATTTCGGTCCCGGGTCGCAGCGACACCGCCGACCAATCGCTTTCACGAATACTCGCTTCGACGTACAACGAATCGGTATTGGCCAGCACGATCAACGAGTCGCCTCGTGAGACCCGTTCTTTGTCGGCGAACATCCGCGATTCAACCGTGCCGTCAAAGGGGGCGCGGACTTCCAATCGCGACAGCGCTTCTTCGTTGCTCAGATTCGCGGTTCGTTTGTCTTCCTTGTATCCGAGCAGGGTTTCGAGCGACTGCCATGCCAATTTCAGTTGACGATCGGCCTGCGACAACCCGGCTTCGGCTTGCAGCTTTGCTTGTTCGGCGTCGAACGTTGCCTGATCGCGAGCGGTTCGGAACGCCGTCTCGGCCAGTTGACGCTCGCCCTCACGTTCACGTATCGTCCGTCCAGAAACCGATCCCGATTCGACCAACGGCTGAATCTTGGCGATCAACGCGTCGGCCAACTTCATTTTCGAGTAGCTCGACAAGATGGCCTGTCGGTAGCTGCCCAAGGCCTCGTCGGCGAACGCGGCTTCGATCACCTCAACGGTTTCACCCCGATCGAGCATTTCGGAGAGCCGTTGCAGATTCTTGGTCAGTGTCGTTTCACGCGTTAGCACCTGCCGAGCGATCTCACGCTCTTTCTGGCGTTTCAAGATTTCGGCGCGTGCCTGTCCGATTTCGGGGCTTCGCACGACGGCGATCAACTGACCGTTGGCGACGGGGTCGCCGGGCGTCACCAAGATCTCTGACAGAATCCCATCCATCGGGGCTTTGACGTCGACGTGCCGGGTTTGGTCGTAACGCAATCGGCCCGGGACGGTGTGAACATGTTGAACCATTTGCTGCTGAGCCGGAATGGTTTCGATCCGCGCGACCGCCAGCTTCCCCTCGGGCAGCATCACGGTATCCGGGTCGACGGGCTCCTGAACCTCCTCGGGTTGTGATTCGATCGCTGCGGGGTTGTTGATTTTGTGGATCGCCAGCCAACCTCCAGCCATGACGACCAAGACCAGCAGTGTGGGAAGCCCCTGCGAGAGTGTGTGCAAAAGATTCGGCTTGGCGGCGGGGCTCGTTGGATCGGTCATCGTGGAGCATTCGGAGGGACGGGAATCGGGTCTTGCCAGAATCCAGAAGCACGCACCGTGCCAGAGTGCGACAGAAGCGAGAAGACGAGGTTTTTGGGGCCGTTTTCGTCAAGTTTGAATGGCCACGGCCGTCCAAAGCACAGAGATTCGCCACGGCATTGGACAGTTTCTGTCCACCGCGGCGAGTGGCCCGTGAAAAGCCAGCACCAGTGGTCTACCGCAGCTCAATTTTCGGATAGTGGACGAGGCGACGAGTCCTCTGTAGTCGGCAGATTGGCAAGGACTCGTCGCCTCGTCCACTACCGCCTACCTGAAAACCAAGGTGCGGCGGAATTAGGTAACGGCAAGCCGCCTTTCGTTACTTCCTCATAGTCTCATCGGCGAAAGACTCACAGAGATCACTCGTCTCCGCCGATCGAATGTGCATGTCCGGCGTTGACTGTCCTTGTTCCGCAACGGGACTTTCCAACCTGTCGATGTGAGATTCGGATGAATGATAAAGAGCAGAATCAGCTCACGCGGTCCGGCATCCTTGTGGCGTTGCCCCGACTTCGCGGGACGTGTCAATTGAGGCACAAAACGCCACCAGATGGCGCTGGACAAGTGGAAGCAATCGGTGTTATCGGGTACTCTTGGCCCTTCAATCAGGGATCGGACCGGTGATCGGTCGACGCTCAGGATCGGCACATCATGGTTAGGATCACGGGAGCTTAAGGAGTAGTCATGTTCGACGCGGCAGAGCTGGGGCAGCGTGTTAGCCAGCGAGAATTCAAGGAACGGGAGCTTGAGCTGCGGACCAGGCTGCTGACGTTGCAGTATCGCACGAACGAACTCGCACGATTTCCCGTGTTGATCGACTTTGCCGGCGTGGAAGGGGCCGGCAAGACCACGGCGATCAACATGCTGAACATGTGGATGGATCCGCGCTGGATCCGGACGATCGGGTACCAGAAACCGACGCACGTCGAAGCCGCACGACCACGGTTTTGGCGCTACTGGCGCGACATGCCGCCCAAAGGCCGCATCGGCTTGTACCTCAGTGGGCGTTACTCCGAGCCGCTGCTGGGCAGGGTCTACGGCGAGATCGACGAGCGGGAATTCGACAATCAGCTGTCCGAAATCATCCGCTTCGAAAACGCGTTGGTCGACGACGGCGCACTGATTTTGAAGTTCTGGATGCACCTCGGCGCAACCCAGCAGGAAGAGCGACTCCGCGAACTCGAAGCCGATCCGCTGCTGAGCTACCAGGTCACCGAGGAAGACTGGAACAACCACGAGCACTACGACGATTTCATCGCGGCGGCCGAGCGGCTGATCACTCGCACCAACCGCGGCGCCGCCTCCTGGCATATCGTCGAAGGGGGCAACGAGAATTACCGACACCTCCGCGTCGGCGAAATCATCGCTGCCGAGCTGTCGCGCCATCTGGATGCACAAGAGCAGAAAGCGGCCAATCAGACGGCGCCGGTGCGGGTCGCCAGCCCCGACATGCCGAAGGTCGACACGGTCTTCGATGCGCTGGACCTGTCACGCTCGGTGCCGAAGTCGGAATACAAGAAAGAGATCAAGACCGGTCAGGCTCGACTCGGGGAACTCGGTCGCAAGGCGCAGTCCATGGAGCAGTCGACCGTGCTTGTGTTTGAAGGTCCCGACGCCAGCGGCAAAGGCGGCGCGATCCGCCGCACGGTCTGGAGCTTGGATGCCCGCACCTACCGCATCTACCAGTTCGCCGCACCAACCGAAGAAGAGCGGGCACATCACTACCTGTGGCGTTTTTGGCGTCACCTGCCACGTGCGGGAAATGTTTCGGTGTTCGATCGAAGCTGGTACGGGCGGGTGCTCGTCGAACGAGCCGAGGGATTCGCGACCGAAGACGAATGGCGGCGCGCCTACAACGAGATCAACGACTTCGAACACCAGATCGTCGACCACGGCATCCTGTTGCTCAAGTTCTGGCTGCACATCGATGAGGATGAACAGCTGAAACGTTTCAAGAAGCGCGAGAAATCACTGTACAAGCACTGGAAGCTGACCGACGAAGATTGGCGCAACCGCGAACTGTGGCAGGCCTACAAACAATACGGCCAGGACATCATCCAGTACACGAGCACCAAAACAGCCCCCTGGATACTCGTCGAAGCGAACAACAAGCAGTACGCCCGCCTCAAGGTCTTGCAGACCGTGATCGATCACCTGCAGGAAAGACTTGGCTGAACAACGTATTGAAGACAACGTATTGAAGACAACGTATTGAAGACAACGCGTTGAAGACAAGGCGTTGAAACCAATGCGGATTTCCCGGCAGTCCGAAAAACATCACGCGAAAACGGTCGGTGTTGCTTACACTGCGTTCTTGCGGTTCAAACGCAACGCGGGGTGGTGGATCGTACTGCCCGATCTGAGTGCTGAGATCGATACCACAGCAAGGGAAACGACCGATGAGAGAACGCATTGAACCGGGCTCCGGACAGGAATCGGTTTGGGACTATCCTCGCCCGCCTCGAGTTCAAGCGTGCGACAACCGGATCGAAATCGTCTCGGGCGGCATCACGATCGCCGACACGAAGGGGGCCTTTCGTGTGTTGGAAACCAGCCATCCGCCGGTCTATTACTTGCCGCCGGAAGACATCCGTATGGACCTGCTGCGACCGAGCAGCCACGGATCGTATTGCGAATGGAAAGGCCACGCCTACTACTTTTCGCTAACCATCGATGGGCGGGAAATTCCAGACGTCGCTTGGTGCTACAGAATTCCCACCGATCGATTCGCGGCGATCGCGGGCTTTCTGGCGTTCTATCCCAGCAAGATGGACAAGTGTCTGGTCGACGGTGAGCACGTGCAGGCGCAGGAGGGAGATTTCTATGGCGGCTGGATCACCTCCAACATCGTTGGCCCGTTCAAAGGCGGGCCAGGTTCATGGGGCTGGTGAGCCGGCGAGAGAAAACATGATTACCATCAGTAAGATTGTCGCACTGAGTCTCGCGCTCATTTACACCGCAATCGCAGTGGCGATGACTGGACCTGCCGCAATTCCGGGAATGCTGATCCTGCTCGTTCCGCCGCTCGGGTTGATTTGGTTTGCCGAAGACCTTAACCGATCAAAGCGGCTTCGATCGACAGGCCGGGGCCGAAGCCGAGCATCACGCAGGGCATCGATTCGGGTTCTTGAAGAAGCCGCTGCAGGATAAACAGCACGGTCGGTGAGGACATGTTTCCATAGTCAGCTAGGATGCTCTGCGAGACCGAGAGTTCTCCGCGACGGAATTGCAACGCGTCGCCGCAGGCCTGCAAAATCTTGGGGCCGCCGGGATGAATCGCCCAGCCGCGGATGTCGCCGATCGTCAGTTGATGCTTTCCAAGCCAATCCCGTAGCCAGGGTTCCAACGTCCGCTCGATCATCGTCGGCACGCGCGGCGAGAGTGTCATTTCGAATCCGTGGTCTCCGATCCGCCAACGCATCAAGTCTTCGCTGTCGGGCAGGATGGTCGATCCGGTCGCGATCACTGTTGGGCCGCGCGACGACGACGGCGAAGCGCTGGCGACCAACGCGGCGGCTCCATCGGCGAACAGCGCGTTGGAAACCACACGCTCGGGGTGCCATCCGTATTGTTGATGCAACGTACACAACTCAACGGCACACATCAGAACCCGCAACTGGGGATTCGATGCCGCGAGCGACTCGGCCACACGAAGCCCATTCAAGGCGCCGTGACAGCCCATGAAGCCGATGTGCGTGCGGCCAACCGACGGGTCGAGACCGCACCGTTTGATGATCGAAACGTCCAGCCCCGGTGCGTAAAAGCCGGTGCAGGAAATCGTGATCAAGTGATTGATTTCTCCGGCATTGAACGAAGATCGATCCAATGCTTGCAGGACCGATTCGGCACCCAAGCGTCCGGCGTGACGCTCATACAGCTCCATGCGTTGTGCGGTCGTCGGCCCGCAATCCTCGGGGCTCGACGCGGGCGCGAAAAACGTTTGCCGCACCGGTTGTGTCGTTGTGGCGTGCTCGGTTGCCGCCGGAACGCGAAGCTCCCCCCCGCCGAAGTCACCGTTTTGCGAGGCGGATGAATCAAACCGTGGTTCGGAGGATTCCAGGGCAACGCTATGGCGATACCGCACCCCGGATCGCTGATACAGGGCCGACAACAACCTCGCTTGCTTGGCGTTGTCACAACACAGAGTTTGCGCGATCTCCGCGGCGGAACTCTGGGAGATTCCATGAGCCGGCGTCGCCGTACCGAGGCCGTCAATGATCATGCTCATGTTCCTATTCGACTCATCTTACGTTGATCGGTGACCGACTTCGTCCGATCGTTTTGTTCCAACACGTCAGTCCGTTTTACTTGACACGCCGTCTCGCTCCCAGGGGCAAACGCTGAATCCCTAATCGGCGGACGCAGCAAACCGGCGGGCGAACCCGCCAAAACGTGATCCAGAGCGGCCGTCCACGGCAGCACGCTCATACCGGTTTTTCCGCGACGATTGCGCCGTATTGCATCGCACCGCTTCGATAGGCATTGAGCAATGCATCGAAACCGTCAATGAAGTCGACTTGTTCATGATCCAGGACACGTGCCAGATGTCGAACGCCGGTCCGCTGTACACGTCGTTTGCAAATTTCCCACGTGCGAGCCACTCGAGCGGTCCAATCGACGTTGTGCCGAATTTCTAATCCGTAGTGGACCATCCACTCGGCGTAGTCGCTGCGGGTCGCCAGGGACGGACAAACGAAACGTTCACAAACCTCTTCACATTGCCTTCGGTGCCCCGATTGCGTCGTGTCTTCGCCTTCGAACCACACGCAAATCGCCAGACGTCCGCCGGGCCGAAGCCACTCGGCGGCGCGTTGGACGAATCGGGGTTTGTCGAACAGATGCTCGGTGCATTCGACCGACCACACGACGTCAAAACTGGCCGGCCGGAAAACCACACGCTCGGCGTCTTCGGCCAAGAACCGTGTCTGGCCGGCGACCCGTTTCAGGCGTGAGGATAACGCAGCCCAATTCCGCTGGACCGGGCTGAGCGTGACGCCGGTAACATCGCATCCCCGCAGTTTGGCGAGCCGAATCGCCGACCCGCCCATCCCACAACCGATATCCGCCACCCGGTCCGCGGACGTGATGTTAGCCAAATCGGCCAGGGTGTCGGTCAATTGGCATTGGGCTTGGTAAGCAGACGTTTCGTCCTCGGAAACGTTTTCGTCCCACAGCCCGTGGTGAATGTGCGGGCCCCACAGCAATCGGTAGAACAGCGTGCCGAGTTGGTAGTGGCTGCGGATGGAATCCCTCTTGACTCCTTCAACGGCGATCATTGTTTCTCTGGCTGGGATGTGGGTAACGCTGTGAGCATTTTTGGGCGGTAGGAAGTGATGGGAATTGCACGTCTCATGCCAAAGGCGGAGGAATCGAAGGGCGGCAAACGGTCCGGCGTCTGTCCAGGAGCACGCTTTTGGGGGCAAGCTCACCGGTTGGCGGTCGTCGTCACGGCCCCGGATTGCCCACTCGGCGGACAACGTTCGACACGATTTGCCGATCGCATGGATAGGTTTTTGCCGTGCGACGAAGCGGTCGCGACAGCGGGGGAGAGCACGTCGCAGAGATGAAGTTTGCTGTTTCAGGATCGGAAAACTGCGTGGAACTGGAATTGCGCCAGCCGAGATGCTAGTTTCAGTCGTGTTGAAACTTCTCTAGCGCGCAAAAAGGCGGGTGACTCGGATGCCGATCATTTTAGTCGTGGACGATTCGGACGTTGATCGCCTGTTGATGAAAGGGCTGCTCAGTACCGACGTGGATTGGTTGGTTTCCCAAGCCAAGAACGGAGTCGAAGCGGTCGACATGGTCACCTATGCGCTGCCCGACGTCGTCGTGACCGACCTGAACATGCCGGAGATGGACGGTTTGCAATTGGTTTCGCACATGGCGGAATCTTTTCCCGAAGTGCCGGTGATTCTGGTGACCGGTGAAGACGATTCCGAAATTGCACTCAAGGCGCTGCGTCACGGCGCCGCCAGTTTTGTCCCCAAACAGCAGCTCGCCGAGAGTTTGCTGGAAACCGTCGAACAGGTGTTGGCGGTCCGCGATGCCGATCATTATGACGAGCGAGTCGTTCAGCTGACGACCAACACACGCTACCGATTCGTGCTCGACAACGACCCCACCTTGATCTCTCCGGTCATCGACCGCATCCAGCAAGGGATGATCGCGATGCAACTCTGTTCGGCAACGCAGAGAATGCACATCGGGATCGCCTTGGAAGAGGCGTTGTTGAATGCGATGCTGCACGGCAACCTCGAAGTGCCGTCGAACAAACTGCTCGAGATCCGCAATCTACTGCACGAAGGCAAGACGTCGGAGATTGTGGAAGAGCGTCGTGGTGAACAACCTTATGCCGGTCGAAAGATCCACGTGGCGGCTGATTTCAATCGCAGCCGAGCCCAATTGGTGGTCGGTGACGGCGGATCGGGATTTGATGTCGAAAGCATCTGGCCCCAATCTGCCGAAGACCGGATCAACGAGGAATCCGGTCGCGGTCTGCTGCTGATCCGAACCTTTATGGACGAAGTCTTGTTCAACGAGACGGGAAGCGAGTTGCGGATGACGCTCAAGGAACTCCGCCCGCAGGCGAGTTGAGCACGAAACCCAACCCACGTGTTGGCAGCCCGTTGGCGTACAGCAAACGGTTGAGGCTCGCGTCAAACGACTGATCATCGTTTGCGATCCGCCGGTTCGCGCGCCCGCGAGCGGTCTCCTCTTTCTTGTCAACTTAACGCCATTGGGGTGCTGGCTTATTGAACAGCGTGGTGCCCTGGCGACCAATGGCGGAGCCCGGTTGACCCGGCGATACGCTTTTAGCGGGTGTTCCGAAGCGCCGAAAATGTTTGGCATGATTGCTGCGACATACCGATACGGCCGCGAGGACCACTTCTTCCCGGCCCCATCCCTTGACCATGCTGCGACTAGCTTTCCGATGAACCCAACAACAAAGACACACAATTCGACTGATACGACCAATCAAGACGCACCGCTGAGCAAAAAGGCACCTTCTAGCCCCTTCCTTTTGGTGGCCCTCTCTTACTTAGGGATACTGCTTCTGGCAGCGCTCGGTTTTGCCCTGTTGTACTGGATGATTCGTTAGACCGGGCTCGGACAATGTGTGCGGCTTACTCTTTCCGTTTTCGATTTCCCCAACGCTTGCTTTATGCCCGCCAGCGAAAACATGCTTCGAACCGAAGAAGGACGCGTCGGCGGAATGCGCGCGGCGGTGGACGCGGCACGGCATGGGATCCTTGCCGGGCAAGCTCCATTCGGTGCGGCGATCTTCACCGAACAAGGTGAATTGATCGTTGCGGAGCACAATCAAGTCAGGAAGATGTTGGATCCGACCGCCCATGCGGAGGTCTTTGCAATTCGATTGGCCTGCCGTTTGATTGACCAGCGAACGCTGTCGGGCTGTTGGCTCTTTACGACCTGTGAACCCTGTCCGATGTGTGCCGCGGCGGCCGTGTTTGCGGGCTTGCGTCACGTCGTCTTTGGTGCATCGGTGGAAGATGCACAGGAGGCGGGGTTTTCGGAATTGCAATTACCGAGCCGTCAAATCTTTGATCGCAGCGACGATCAAATCGCCGTCTATCCCGGCGTGCTTCGGCAAGAGTGCCGTGCATTGTTTAACCTACCGCAGTAGACTATCGCAGCTCAATTTTCGGGTGGTGGACGAGGCGACGAGTCCTTGCGACTATGCCGACGACAGAGGACTCGTCGCCTCGTCCACTACCCCCTACCCGAAAACCAAGGTGCGGCGGACTACCGTTTGGCATCTTCCGTTTCTCGCAGGCGCGAGCGGTTCCTCCATTGATCTCCATGAAGCGGTCGGCCGCTTCGGATCGCACTGGTCAGCGTTTCATCCAACTCGTCGGAATCGAACTGGCCTTTCACCACGTAATCATGGGCGCCGCTTTCGCGGGCATCCAGCGACGTCTGGGGATCGTCCAATCCGGTCAACATGACGACCGGCAAATCGGCGAATCGAGATTGCAATTTGCGCAGACCTTCGATCCCGAAGGAATCGGGTAGCGAATAGTCGAGCAACACGACGTCGCATTCATGGTGCAGGATCCACTGGATCGCCGAGTCCAGGGTGACACAGACTTCTAGTTCGTAGCGACCGGAGCAGTTGGCAAGCGTCCGTTGGAAGAGCAACGCGTCGACGTCATCGTCTTCGATGAGCAGAATCTTGACGGCGTCATGGGAGGTGTGGACCATGTGGATCGGCTTGGCGACGGGGAGTGATTGCAGTGGGGTTCAAACGCAATGTCGCTAAGTTAACTCAGCGGTATTGGGTTCAGGCGGGGACGCTTGCCGACGGCAAGGTGACGACGTTAAACCAGTACGTGCCGAGCCGACGAACGGACTCGGTGAATTGATCGATGTCGACCGGCTTTTGGATGTAGGAATTGCATCCCAAGTCATAACTGCGCAGGATGTCAGCTTCCTGTTCGCTGGTCGTCAGCACAACGACGGGGATGCGAGACAGATGCTCGTGCTCTTTCAGGTCGCCGAGCACTTCGCGTCCGTTTCGTTTCGGCATGTTCAAGTCCAACAGAATCAGATCCGGTGTGGGGGAGGATGCCGGATCTTCAAATTCGCCTTGTCGCGTCAGGTACTCCATCGCCTGCACACCGTCGTTGGCGATCCGGAGATCGACATGGATCGAGTCGTGTTTGAGTGCGCGGCGTGTCAGTTCTTGATCGCCGGGGTCGTCTTCGACCAAGAGAATCACGGCCGGCTTTCGACGTTGGGGTTGGTCGTTCATCAGAGTTCCATTGGGGTAGGGGATTGGCAGGCGGGAATTGGAAGGCGGGGTTAGACAATCGCTAATTCAACGGATTCGGTTTCGATCGATTCGGTCCGGTCCAGGGTTTCGATCTGCGATTCGGCGATCGGCAAGGAGAACCGAAAATGGGCGCCTTGGCCCGGTTCGGATTCCACCCAAATCTCGCCGGCGTGTCGCTGCACCGTTTTCTTGCAGATCGACAGTCCGATGCCGGTACCCTCATACTCGCCTCGGTTGTGCAATCGCTGAAACGGCTGGAAGATTCGCTCGGCGTATTCGGGCTTCATGCCGATGCCGTTGTCGCGGACGCCGAGTACCCAGTGATCCTCGTTTTGCGTGACGGAGATTTGAATGGTGGGAGACTCTTGGTCGGTGAACTTGAGCGCGTTGCTGACCAGGTTCTGGTACAGCTGCGTCAACATGGTTCGGTCGCCGATGACGGTGGGGAACTTGTCCCGAGTGATCACGGCGCCGGTCTCGTTGATTCGCAGTTCCAGTGAATCGAGGGCGTCATCGACACATTGTTCCAAATCGACCGACTCCTGTTTCATCGCCGACCGTCCGACGCGAGAAAGCTCCAACAACGCCTGCACCAGGCTACGCATCCGTTTGGCGGCATCGACGATGAATTGCAAGTCGCGTTGGGCGTCCTCGTTCAAGTCACCGTCGATGTCTTGTTCCAGCAGGCGGCTGAATGAAACCAGTTTGCGAACGGGTTCTTGGAGGTCGTGGCTGGCGATGTACGTGAACTGATCGAGTTCTTTGTTCTGTTCTTCGAGAGCCTTGTTGGCGTGAACCAATTGACGGCTCGCTCGCGCCGTGTCCTCCATCGACTCGCGGAGCTCTTCGGTCCGTCGATTCACCTCGGCTTCGATTCGTGAATTGGTCGATTCCAACTGCGCTTGGTTGCGTGCGCTGCGCGACATATCGGACAGACTTTGTCGGATCGTGACGATCAGAAAGATGTTTTCGAAAACGACCCAACCGGCGTGTTCGATCAAACGCAGCGGCGCTCCGCCGATCACACCGTAGACCGATTCGGGCCACAACCAACCGCGCAGCCCATGATCGGCGGCGACGACCACCGTCGCGGTGCACAGCACCCGCCAGTCGCGATAGCAGGCCAGGAACGCGAGAGAACCGAAGATGTGAAAGTGCGTTTCGATACGTCCGCCGGTCAAGTGGATTAACAATGCCGAAGTGAGCATTTGGCTGATCGCGATGATGTGCCGCGTGACAACTCGTCCCGGTAGTTTCCAAGCCAACAAGACGGGCAACGCGGTAATCACTCCGCCCAGCAGGATCGCTGCCCACACGTGCACGTGGGTTTCGCTGATCGCGCCCGACCAGGTCCGTGGTGAAATCCACAGGGCCGCCATGATCCCGGCGACCCACTGGATGACCATCAGCCCCGCGAACAGTCGATCGGTGCGAACGTGGATGAGCTGTTGTTGTTCTCGCAATAATTCGTCCGCACGGCGGCGGTCGACTGCATCCGGCGTGGCAGCTACGGTTGATGACATGATCGGTGGGTCTCCTGAAGGTTGGTGCCGAGTTCGCAACCGTAGACCTTGGTGCTGTCCACGTCGCCAGAGCCTTGGTTCAATAATTGGACAATCGTGGAGCGTCCCAGATTGTCGCCGCTGTGTCCGCGCGAGGCCGTGATGCCGCCGCGAAATCTCAATCGGCCGGCCGGGTCGTACAGCAAGACCAAACCGGAGATCGCTGCAGCGAACCGATTCGCTTCCACGCCGCCGGGATCGGCACACACGCTGAGTCCCGGTATCTGTTCGGCGGTCTGCCAAAGCTCGGAGTATTCCCAACCGGGTTCCAGCGAGCAGGCCGGGGGTTTGACGAACAACGCCGAAGCCTGCACCCGGTCCGCACCATGCGTCATGATTCGGGCCAGTTCACCGAGCGTGGCGCGAGTGCACGGGCATTTGGGATGGGCAAACAGGACCAGCGTCCAACGCTCCGGTGACCGTTCGATTTGCGAGGCGATCGGCCAATGATCCGGTGCGACGTGCAGCGGGCCGGCGGTGTGTTCGTATCGCCAGACGATGCCCAGTCCGGCCGCCACCATCACGCTCCAAGCGATCACCAACACGGGGATCGTCCACCCACGAGGGCGACGCGACACTTGGTCAAACGCCGTTCCCTGGCCGGCAGGGGCGTCGCGGTCGTCGGAAGGTCTCGGGGTCATTAAATCGTTCGCCGGGGCAAAGACAGTCTCTAGCCAGTGTGGGGAGCGTAGACCGCGATTTGAGGAGCCGCATTTGCAAACCCGTCAAACGAAGGATTCCCCTCAGGACCGTCACGTGCACGCCCTCGTTGAGGGAGATCGGACGTGCGGGGCGGGTACATCGCGGTGAAGCAATTGATGGCGGCAGGCCGCGAGCCGGCTGATGGCAAACGATGATCCGCTGTTTGGCGCGAGCCGACGGGAATCAGCGCCGGTCGCGTGCTTTTCGCTTGGCCCGCTGTTGATCGCGAAATCGCTTCTTGCGTTTGGCGTCTTTGGTGGCGTCCTTTTCCGCTTTCTCGGCGGCCAGGATTGCGGTTTGCGTTTTCTCACGCTCCATGATCTTGGGCGTCTCCAGCGTCAATCGGCCGAAGGCGCCTGATCGCAATTCCGTCACCAGGATTCGTGAGGCGCGATCGATGTCGACAAGATTGTTTTTGCCCAAACAGCCGCGTTTGCGTCCGATCGCTTCGATGGCTTCCAATTCCGTCGTCGGCGTGAGATTCAACTCGTAACGCTCGGTCAGCTTGTCGGGGTATTCGGCCAGCATGTACCGCGCGGCGAAGAAACCGATGTCGGCATACTCCATCGCCGTTTCCTTGATCGAACCCAGCAGCGCCAGCCGGTAACCGCTATTGGCGTTGAGCACGTTGGGCCACAGCATTCCGGGCGTGTCCAGCAGCGTGACGCCGTCGCCGATGGTGACGCGTTGTTGTTGCTTGGTGACCGCGGGCGTGTTGCCTGTCTTGGCGATCTTTCGACCCGCCAAATAGTTGATGATCGTCGATTTACCGACGTTGGGGATCCCCACGACCATGGCCGTCACGGTTCGGCCGCTGCGGTGGGGCACCATCTGGGTCGCGATGGGTTTCAAGCGTCGAATCGTCGGCACGTCGTCGGTGGTGACGGCGTGGCTGCGTACGCCGACGGTTTGCTCAAAGTAAGCCTGCCAGGTCGCCGTCATCGCTTCATCGGCCAGGTCGCTCTTGGCCAACACCTTCAAGCAGGGCTTGTCCCCGCGCAGTTCGGCCAGCAACGGGTTCTCGCTGGAATACGGAATCCGCGCATCGAGAATCTCGATCACCACGTCCACTTTCGGCAACGTCGCCTGCATTTCAAGCCGAGCTTTATGCATGTGGCCGGGAAACCACTGGATGGACATGGGACGCTCGATGGGGCGTGAGACGTGAAACGGAAATCAGCAAAGCGTCGTGTAGTGTCGCCACTGAGAGCCGTTCTGCTAACCCCAAGGCCTCGAAAAAGGGAAAAACCCGTCAACGGATTGTCGAGATCCCCCCAGATCATTCTGCCCCAAATCATTCTGCCATCCCCGTCTCGCCACCGGGACTAAAACAAATGATAGGCCTTGGCGTCCAAGCGACTGGCCAATTCGGGATCATTGGCACGTGCCAGCAGGTCATAGTAACCGTAGGGATACTTGAACACGTGGCCGATGCCCAAGGATTTGTCGCCGCGTTTCTGCCAGTATTCCGCGTCTCGGGGACGCAGCGGGCTGAGGGGGTGATCTTTGATTTTGCGGTCGCCCGGCTGGGGGCCCAACCGCGTGACCGTCACGTATTTCCGAAACGCGATGCGACAACTCTCGGCCCATTCGACATCTCCCATCGCGGCGAGTTCAACGAGCGACTGACCGAAGGTCAACATGTGCCCTGCGAACCCTTGTCCATAGCCGACGAACCGATCGATCGCATCGCTGGCTTCTTGCAGGATAAATCGCGATGCAGCCTGCGAATCATCGAAAGGTGGCGGGTCAACGGCGTCGTCTGGTTGGATGTCGCGCCAGGGTTTGAAGGCTTTGATCAGGTTGCAGATTCCGGCAACCCGCTCGGGCGTGGCGGTCTCGGGCAGCATGCGAAACGCTTTGATCGCGTGCATCGCAAAGATCGCGTCGTGGCCGACTTCGCGCAACACCCCGCCGCCTTCGGCCAGCGCCTTGCCGACCTGTTCGACCGCGTCGGGCACGGGATCCTGGTCGGGGAACGGTTCACACAGCTTCGACGGTGCCCAATTGAGGTCGAACAGTTGGACGATTCTGCCGGCGGCCGCATCGTCGAAGCCGTTGTCGACACACATCAGGTGCGCCGAGATCATTGACGCGCCGCGGTGACCGTCGGCGAAGTAGTTCATTTCGGGCGCTCGGGCGAGGGCGTTGACGCCAAGCCGCACCAGACGCTTCTCGGTCAAGCTGCGTTCTTCCGCCGCGGCTCGGCGATCATCGGCGAGCAGCAATCCACCGATCAGCGCCCCACTGCCCATTGCAAAGCGTCTACGGTCTAGCGAAGGATTCATCGGTCGGTTTCCCATCTCAGTCGGCGGAGTCGGCGGAGTCGGCGGTCAAACGTCGCTGAACGTTCAGCGGCGCCCGTTTGTCGATCGACCGTTCACTTTACGGCCTGTCGATCAGATCGATCTTCCTAATCTAACACAATGACACCGGGTGCGACGCGTTAGCCCAGGCGCGGCGCGTTAGCCCAGGCGCGGCGCGTTAGCCCAGGCGCGGCGCGTAAGCGAGGGACGCCGCGTGGCCCCTTGCTCACGCGTGCGGGCTTTGATCGACAGGCCGTTTAGCCAATGACGGCCTCCGCCATTGAGAAAACGCGACAGAGAAAAAGAGACGCGACCGACACGCACGCTTGGGGGCTCGTCGGACGCCCCTGACGCGGCGAGTTGGTCCAGCCGCGGGGCGTGAACCGGTCGTGCGGTTGCCAAGCGGGCCGACAACCAGGAAAATCATACCAAGGCGGCGATCCTCGCGGTGCCGGCGTTGCGCCGCAAGTGGAAGATCGATCATTGAATTCATCCACCGACGTGTTAACCGAACGATGACGTTCTGCATCGGAATCCAAGTCCGCGAAGGGATCATCGCCCTGGCCGACACCCGCATCGTTCGTGGCAGCGAGCAGGTCAACAAGCAAAAGCTGGCCGCGTTTCAACACGGCAACAGCGCCCTGTTCACGATGACCAGTGGACTGCGATCGGTCCGCGACAAGACGCTGGTGTACGTCGAAGAATCGCTGCGTGGGGGCGGAGAAACGCAGGATCGGCTGTATCAATTTGCCAACCTGTTCGGCCAACAGCTGCGGCGGGTGAAAGAGGAAGACGGCCCATCCCTCTCCTCCACCGGGCACTCGTTCAACCTGCACGCGATCATCGGCGGTTGTTTGCCCGCCGACAATCGCCCCCAGTTGTTCTATGTCTATCCGGAAGGGAATTGGGTCGAGTGTGCGATCGATTCGCCGTACTTCATGATCGGACGCACCTACTATGGCAAACCCATCTTGGATCGCCTGCTGACGTTCGAGACTCCCTTGCGTGCCGCCCTGGCGCTCGCCTTTCTGGCCTTTGATGCGACGCGTGCCAGCGTCACCGACGTCGGCTATCCGATCGACGTTGCCGTGATTTCAACCCAAAGTCGGCTTCCCGTTTATCAACGTTTGACGCAGGCGGATCTTGCCGAAACATCAGACAGCTGGGCACAGGGGCTCAAAGCCATCCTTGAGCAACTGCCGATGTCCTGGGCCGATCCATTGCTCAACGCTCCCAGCTTTGATGCTGCCGGCCCCTCGGGGTTGGCGAATCCGACCAACCAAGATCAATCTCAGATTTAAGCGTGCCATGCCGACCATCAAAGTTGAAAGCCAGCTTCAGTACGACGTGCGTCAGCCGACCAACATGTTGTTTAAAATCGCAGCGGCCCGCACCGATCGGCAGGAGGTGCGCAATGAGCGTCTGACGGTCCAGCCGGAGATCCAGATGGAAACGCTGGACGTCGGCTTGGAAGGGAACACGATGCAGCGTCTCTCCGTGCAACCTTGCCAACTGACGATCGAATACGAAGCGGAGGTCGTCTCAATTTCCCAACCGACCGATCTGGGCAATGTTCCCGAATCGAACGTGGGCAGTCTGCCGATGGAGGTCTTGCCCTACCTCAACCCGAGCCGGTACTGCGAAAGCGATCTGCTGGGCCGATTCGCGTTTGAAGAGTTCGGTCAGGTTCAACCCGGGCTGCTGCGAATCCAAGCGATCTGTGATTGGGTCAACGAACATCTCGATTACACGCCGGGAAGCACCGGCGTGATGACCACGGCGGCCGACGTGGTCTTGCAACGAACCGGGGTCTGCCGCGACTACGCGCACTTGGCGATCGCGCTGTGCCGGGGCATCGGCGTACCGGCGCGGTACGTGTCGGGCTACGCCGCCCAGTTGCAGCCACCCGATTTCCATGGGTTCATGGAAGTATTCTTGAGCGGTCAGTGGTACTTTTTTGATCCCACCGAGCTGGCCGCCGTCGACGGTCTGGTCCGCATCGCGACCGGTCGCGATGCCGCCGATGTCCCCTTTGCGACGATCACCGGGGACGCGGGACTGACGTCGAAAAACGTCAGCGCCGTTTTCTTGCCCGAGTGAGCGGCCCGGGTTGGAATGACAGTTGCACGCTTTGCTACCACCACGTCGGTCAGCCGATCTTGACGCTTCACAACAGCCGTTCTCTCCGGTGACGCAATTGCAGCGGAAGCGCGTGAGAGAGGTTTCCAACCCGTCATTGGCGGGTCAACAGGCGGCGAGCTTGCCCCAATGATCTGATGGGAAGCGAACCTTTGTCGGCGATTGAACAGCCTTCGCCGCAATGGCCGGAAACTGACCACGCTGGTCGGTAATCGACCAGCGTGATGGGGATCGCCCCAGGGCGCGCGTCAATCGTTCACCCGCGGAGGATCGCGCCGGCCGGAGTCTACTCGATGTGCCCTTAACCAAAAGGAAAACGATTAAAACGCCGAAAATTGTCGTCACGACGACCGGAATACAGAGCTGGCGGATTCGCACCGCAGGCAAGGAAGCGGCCGAGCATTCACGACGCGTGTTTGCCTCTCGAGGTCTTCAATGCAGTCAAATCAATCGACGTGAAGACGGATTTGCATTTCAGGCCCAGGTCCCATCAGAGTCCCCCGAACCGGCGGGTGGGGCAGTCGTCCCGAACGGTTCCCAAGCACCTTAGCGACGCCTAAGGGTGTCTGACGCCGCCGCGATTCTCTTTGGCATACCACTTGCCATTCGTTAGGGCGTTGTTTGTACCTACCACAGGCGGGCTCTCTGCCCGGCCACTGACACGGATCCAAGAATCAATGAGCTCGATCATCGAATCTGAAAACCATCCCCAACCGAATGACACGATTCCTCAGGTGCTTGCGCCGCCCAGCGAGAGTTTGAACGTTGAGGCGGCCGGCGAATTGAACATCTGCCTGATCAGCTTGCACGGGCTGATCCGCGGCACCGACCCCGAACTCGGCTGCGACGCCGACACCGGTGGCCAAGTGAAATACGTCCTGGAACTCGCTCGCGAGCTGGGAGCGCGGTCGAACGTCCGTCAGGTGCAACTTTTAACCCGACAGATTATCGACCCCAAGGTCTCGGAGGACTATGCGGTTCTGGAAGAGCCGATCGGTGAATGCGCCAAGATCGTTCGCATCCCCTTCGGGCCGAAACGATATTTGAAGAAAGAATCGCTGTGGCCCTACATCGAGATGTTCATCGACCAGACGCTCGCGCATTTCAAACGCCACGGGATCCCCGATGTGATTCACGGCCACTACGCCGACGCCGGCATCGCCGGGGCGCACCTGGCGCAGCTGCTGCATCTGCCTTACATCTTTACCGGTCACTCGCTCGGCCGCGTCAAACGCCAGCGGTTGTCGGGGGGCAAGACGAACCCCGAGGCGTTGGAAAAGAAGTACAAGTTCACGCAGCGAATCGAGGCGGAAGAGACGGCGTTGGAGACGGCCGCGATGGTCGTCACCAGTACGAATCAGGAAGTGAAGCAGCAGTACGAGCTGTACGATCATTACGTGCCGGCGAGGATGGAAGTGATCCCGCCGGGCGTCGACCTGTCCAATTTTTCTCCGCAGGCCGCCCCCAATCACGAACCGGAAATCCACAAGGCCCTGGAGCCGTTTCTGCGAGATCGCGACAAACCGATGATCTTGACGATGGCTCGTCCGGATGAGCGAAAGAATCTGGAGATGCTGGTCCAGGTTTACGGTGAAAGCGAGGAACTGCAGAAGTTCGCGAACCTGGTCTTGATCCTGGGAACGCGAGACGATTTGCGGGAGCTTCCCAAGGGCCAGCAGACGATCATCACCAATATCTTGCATTTGATCGACAAGTACAACTTGTACGGCAAGGTGGCCTATCCGAAAACCCATCGCCCGTCCGACGTGCCCGATCTGTACCGGATGGCGGCGCAGTCCAAGGGCGTCTTCATCAATCCCGCCCTGACCGAGCCGTTCGGGCTGACCTTGCTGGAAGCCGGCGCGACCGGGCTGCCGATCGTCGCCACCAACGATGGCGGACCGCGGGACATCATTTCCAACTGTGAAAACGGGCTGCTGATCGATCCGCTCGACGCCGGCGAGATCGAACGGGCGTTGTTGCGGGTGCTGACCGAAGAAGACGTCTGGCAGAAATTCTCGCAGGCGGGGATCGCGGGGACGCGTAAGCACTATGCCTGGAGCAATCACGCCTCGCGTTATCTCCGCGACGTGAAAGAGATCCTCGAACGGGCAACCTACCCCAGCTCTGTGAACCGTCCGGTACGTCGGCTGCCGCAATTTGATCGCATGATCATCACCGATCTGGACAACACGTTGACCGGCGACGACGAGGCCCTGGGACGGTTTGCGGACCTGATTCGCGAGAACGATCACATCGGATTCGGCATCGCGACCGGACGGCGACGCGACAGCGCGTTGGAATTGATCGAGTCGCTCGGGTTGCCGCAACCGGATCTGCTCGACACCGATGCGGGGACTCAATTGCACTACGGGGAGTCGATGACCCCTGACCGGACCTGGCAGAAATCGATCGGTTATGCCTGGGATCGGGACGGGATCCTCGCCTGCCTGGAGGACCTGGAAGGGTTGACCCCGCAGTCGGAAGACCGACAATCCGACTTCAAGGTCAGCTTCGATATGGACCCGAGTAAAATCACGCTCACAAACGTCAAAAAGAAACTGCGAGAAGCCGGACTGAGGGCTAAGGTGGTGTTGTCCCTCGGAATGTTTTTAGATGTAATCCCGGTCCGGGGTGGCAGCGACCTGTCGATGCGGCACGTGCTCTGGAAATGGGGCTTTCAGCCGGATCATGTCCTGGTCGCCGGTGATTCGGGCAACGATGCCGGCATGTTGCTGGGGCGAACCTTGGGGGTCGTGGTCGCCAATCACAGCCGCGAACTGGATCGACTGAAGAATCGACCGCGCATCTATTTCGCAAACACTCCGCACGCGGGCGGAATTCTGGAAGGCATCGAGTACTACAACTTTTTGGACAAAATCGTAATTCCCAATGATCGGATTGATTGACTACGGTACGGACACCCAGACAGAGCTTGATGAGCTGTCTTTTCAGGCCGATCTATCACTGCAACGGCTCAAGCCGCGGTTGGAGCAGGTTTGGGAACAGTATTCGACATCGGATGAGCGACAAAAGATCTTCGAGACGCGATTGCGAGAGCATTGGCGACCGTTGTTCGCGCAGCTGCATGAACTCTACAGCGGACGCTACGATTTCTTCTATCATCTCGAACAGGTGCTGTTGACCTGCGCCCTCGCCTTCGCCCAGCGCAGCGAGGACCTGTGTGAAATCGACCGCCATCGGGTGATCGAGCCGGATTGGTTCCAGTCCGAAAATGTGGTCGGCGGCGCCCTCTACGTCGACCTGTTCAGCGACAATCTGAGCCGGTTGCGCGAGCACGTCGGGTACTTCAAAGATCTGGGGCTGACCTATTTGCACCTGATGCCGTTGTTTGCCGTCCGTCCGGGAAACAACGACGGCGGCTACGCGATCAGCAACTATCGAACCATCGCGCCCAGTCTGGGAACGGTGGAAGATTTAAAGCTGCTGGCCGATGACCTTCGCGAAGCCGGCATCAGTCTGGTGCTGGATTTTGTGTTCAACCACACGTCGGACGATCACGAATGGGCTCAGCGAGCCCAGGCCGGGCAACGGGAGTACCAAGAGTTCTATTACACCTTCGCCGATCGAACGGTGCCGGAACAATATGAACGAAACCTGCGCGAGATCTTTCCCACCGTTCGCCGCGGTAACTTTACCTGGCACGACGGGATGGGGCGCTGGGTCTGGACCACGTTCAATAGCTTTCAGTGGGATTTGAACTACAGTAATCCCGCCGTGTTTCGAGCGATGCTCGATGAGATGCTGTTTATCGCCAACCTGGGCGTCGACTTCCTGCGTCTCGACGCGGTGGCGTTTATCTGGAAACAGATGGGCACCAGCTGCGAAAATCTGCCCCAAGCACACCTAGTCATCCGCGCGTTCAATCGGTTGGTGCGTTTGGCCGCGCCGGCGTTGGTGTTTAAATCCGAAGCGATCGTGCACCCCGATGAAGTCGTCAAGTACATCGACAAGAACGAATGCCAGGTCTCTTATAACCCGACCTTGATGGCTCTGCTCTGGGAATCCCTGGCGACCCGGCGAACCGATCTGCTGGTGCGAACACTCTCGCGACGTTTTTCATTGCCCGAAGGGACATCGTGGGTCAATTACTTGCGCTGCCACGATGACATCGGCTGGACGTTCGATGATGACGACGCGGCGTCGATTGGAATCAACGCCTACGACCATCGCAATTTCCTTAATGCCTTCTATTCAGGTCAGTTCGAAGGTTCCTTCGCCAGGGGTGTTCCGTTCCAGCACAATCACGAGACCGGCGACATGCGGATCTCGGGAACCATGGCGTCGCTGGCCGGGTTAGAACGGGCGATCGAACAAGAAGACGAAGAAGGCAAAGAGCTTGCGATTCGACGGATGATGCTGCTGCACGGCGTCACGCTCAGCATCGGCGGAATCCCCTTGTTGTACATGGGCGAAGAGTGGGGCATGTTGAACGACTACTCCTTCACCACCGACCCCGCCAAAGCCGGCGATTCCCGCTGGATCCACCGGCCGCGGATGAAGTGGGAGTACTTGGAGGAGTTGGATGACGAATCCGGACGCGATTCGATCCGCCGACGCATCTTCCGTTCGCTGCAATCGATGATCGCGATCCGAAAACGCACGCTGGCCTTCGCCGGCCAGGAAATGAAGCTGTTTCCGACCGGCAACCATCACTTGCTCGGTTACGTCCGCTCCAACGAAGCGTCCAACGTCGTCGTGGTGGCGAACTTCACCGAACACGCCCAGGTCTTGGACGCGAATCGATTGCGGACCGCCGGACTCGGTCGTTTCTTTAAAAATCTGCTCAACGATGTCGAGTACGGGACCGCCGAACCCGTGCTGCTGCAGCCGTACGAGCTGTTGTGGCTCAAGAGGATTTAGCCCAATACCGCTAAGTGAAGCGTCGCTTCCTCGGGTTGGGCCCGTAGGCTGGCTCCAAACGGCTGATCATCAATTGAGATCAGCCGGTTCGCGCCGGCGCGAGCGGCGCCCACCAATGTCGATTTAGCGATATTGGGACCTAGCCGATTCGCCAAACGCCTTCGTTGCCAAAGTGTGTGGCTCCGCTCAACAGACTCGCGTGCTGACCAATCACGCCTCGCGTCGACCGAGGTGATACATCAATCCGTCTCGGACGCCTTCGGGGCCGATTCCGTTGGCCAAGTACAGCCATTGTTGATCCCGCATCGCGTCCCTGGTTTCGGCACGTAATTGTTCGTCCGCGTTCCCCACCAGCACGGCTCGAACCCCGCTGGTCATTGCCGCGGTGTCATTGCCGGAGTCCCCGGCGAACACGATCGATGCGGGATCGATCGAACGACGGTTTGCCCACCAATGGATTGCCGAACCCTTGTTGACATTGATCGGAAGGATGTCCAACAAACCGTCACCGGTTTCCGGATCGCGGCTGATGGTGAACGCGAGCGGACAATCGAATTCGACAATCCACATCGCGACCGATTCGCGGACCGCCGAAACGGCCCGGTGCGGAAAGTCGAAACTGCACTTCAGCGGCGTCTGTTGACGCGGATCCTGTGGCGTCAACCATTCGACGCGCTCGCAGAGCGCGGATTGGATGCGTTCATTGGTCCAGCGTCCCATCCGATCCAGCAAAGCCTGTTCGTAATCGCGGTCCTGCTCGTAACTGCCATCCTCGCCGCGATGCCAGATGGTGGACCCGACGTCGCACAGGATCGAAGCCGGATGCGGCAAGTCGAATTGCGTGATCGCTTCGAACGTCAGCTCGAACGAACGTCCCGTGACAAAGATCAGCTGCAGGGAATGCTCTTCAACCAGACTGCCCAGGTGCTTGACCGCCGCGTGCTGCTGCGGAGTTTCATGAACTGGAATGAACGTTCCATCCAGGTCGGTGGCGAGCGTCGTGACCGTCGAGTTTGTTTTCAAATTCATGGGCATGCTGAACGTGGTCTGCGGGGAACGCCGATCGGTGGATCGACGACTTTTTGTCGAACGGGCACTCCTGCTCGTTCTCGTTCTCGTTCTCCTTCTCTCTATCTCCATCGCAGTTTCTCTGAAGAGCAAACGCAGTGCCAATTGCCAGCCTACCCGAGGGGTATTCACCCGCACCGCATGGCGGGGCAGGCTGCATTGAACAAGTTCGACGCCTCGGACGCCAGACTGATTGATCCGCTCAGCCCTGGCATTTCTTCAATCAATCCCATTGAACATCCCCTCGCAAGAGCATAGACAACACCCCCTGTCCAGCATAAGCTCTTGCCTGGCGGACGCTACCTGGGGGGCTCGACATGCTCCCCTGGGAGTCGATCAACGGATTGCCGGCCCGACGTCGCGAGGGCGACGAGGACGCCGTCGGTGTGTTGGTGCGATTTCACTTGCGAGCAGCCAACACTGGGACATTTTTTGATCTGCACACGCATCGGGGAAACATGACATGAGACGTCGAAATGCACACCGGTCAACGCGTCAACGCACTGCACTTTCGAAACGACTGCGTCGCCCGACCCTGCGTCCCCGTTTGGAACGACTGGAAAATCGCCGAGTACTGGCCGCAGTTTCAGGGCTGATCACCAGCAACCTGACGTTCACCGACCCTTCCGATCCGGTGGAGTTCGTCGCGGACACTCAAATTGCGTCGGGGGTGATCGTCGAGGTCGGAGCAAGCGTCCCGGTCAGGATTTCTGAAAACGTTAACGTCACCGTTGATGGAACGTTAAAGTTCAACCATTCCGCCGGCGTCGAGATCACCGATGGAAGTGGTGGGCAAAATTCCGGTATCGTCGTCAACGGAACAGGGACGCTGGACATCGACGACACCGATCTCACGCGTCGCACGATCAGCAACGCGTTCGACCGCACACGCATCGCGGTCGAGGCGGGCGGGAAATTCATGGCGACCAATTCCCGATTCGACTGGGATTCGCTCACGCTGGCCGATGGCAGCCAGATCAGTGACGGCTCTACCGCTTGGGTCGAGCGAAATGAATTCACGCAACCGATCACTGTCTCCTACACACACCTGCAAGACCCCGCGCATCTGGCGGACAACCTGCGTTTTGAAGACATCAACATCCTGGCCGGATCACTACCGACCGGGGAAACGCTGGACCTGAATCTGATCGGAACGGCGACGACGGTTAACCAGCGGTACGTGTTCCCGAGCGGATTCGAGATCCAATCCAACGCGATGCTGTCGGTCAATCAGGGCGTCTCGGTGTTGTTGAAAGAAGACCAACAGATTTCGGTTGATGGCACGTTGAAGTTTGACAACGCGACATCGATGGTCGCCGAAGACGGTTACAGCGGACAATTCGCCGGGATTTCGGTCAATGGAACGGGCACGCTGGACGTGATCAACACGGACTTCACGCGTACCAACACCGGTAACTTTCAAGACGACATTTGCATCGACGTCGCCGCCGGTGGAAAATTCAGAGCAACGGACTCGCAATTCGACTGGGATTCCATCCGATTGAGCGATGGCAGTGTGATCAGCAACGGTGTTACGCCTTGGGTCCTGCGGAACGAGTTCACCCAACCGATTTCGGTGCCCTATCAACACCTGCAAGATGCCTCACGACTTGCGGACAACCTGCGTTTTGAAGACATCAACATCCTGGCCGGATCACTACCGACCGGGGAAACGCTGAATCTGAATCTGATCGGCACGGCGACGACCGTTAACCAGCGCTACGTATTCCCGAGCGGGTTCACGATCCAAGAGGAGGCGTTACTGTCGGTCAATCATGATGTGCGAACACTGCTCAAGGAAAATCAGCAATTCAATGTGAATGGCACCTTGCGATTCGACAACGCCGCGTCCCTGGTACTTGAAGATGGATACGGCGGGCAAACCTCGGGCATTTCGGTCAGCGCGACAGGCACGCTGGACGTGATCAAGACCGATTTCACCCGCATCAGCACGGGCAACCTCCAAGACATCGCTCGGATCTTTGTCCGTGGTAACTTCTTTGCCGAGAAGTCGCTTTTTGCCTGGGACAAGATCGAGATCGATCCGGCAGCGAGCGTCGTGTTTGATCGCAACGAGTTCTACACTCCGCTGCAAATCGACAGTTCGGCCCGAACAGACATTCGCATCAATGACTTCAGCAATCTGGCGTCCAACAATACCGGCATCGTGCTGGTCGGCGATTCGAATGCGGAAGTCGACTTGCGCTACAATTTCTGGGGCACGACGACTCCGGCACAAATTGACGCCAAGATCCTGGACAAGGTCGATGATCCCAGCCGCCCGCTGGCTGTGTACATGCCACCGTTGCCCGCGCCGCGAGCCGGTTTCGGTGAAGTCACCGGAACCAAGTTCAACGATTTGAACAACAACGGACAACGCGACGCCGGCGAACCGGGACTCGGGGGCGTCCGGATGTACGTCGACGTGGACCGTGACGGACAGTACGACGTCGGTGAGCCCTTTGCCGTCTCATCGGCGGACAACCCCTCGACGAGCGACGTGGATGAAACCGGCCGGTACACGATCATCGACCTGATCGAAGGAAGTCATGTCATTCGCGAAGTCGTGCCGACAGGATTTCAACAGACCTTTCCGATCGCGGCGACTGTTTCTAATACGATTGACTTTGACGCGACGGGGCCGGAGTCGGGCATCACGCTTCCCGGCGTGACTGATTTCAGTCTTGGCGGGGCGCGCTTGGCCGGCGGAACCGTCCTCAACACGGGCATGCCGGCATTGAACGCGTCGGGGCTGTTCGCTTACGAAATCAACGACACGGAGGGGAGCGTGGAGTTCAACCGCCCGATCGATTCGACGCGGTTCTTCTTCGTTCATGCCGGATCCACCGCCGCGACGGCGACGGCCTACGGTGTGGACGGGACCGTGTTGGGGCAGGTCACCAGCCGGCTGGCAACGGTCAATGCCGATCCGGCAAACTTTGCCACACTCGATCCGGCCGATCCGATTTCACGCATCGTGTTTACCGGTGGTGTGGTAGATCAATTCACATTCACCAGCACTGCGAACGATCAGTCGCATCTGGTGCATCTTGGCGACGACGAGGTGGTTGGCGCCATCGATTTTGGCAATCACCAAGCAACGCCGACGCTGGTGGTCACGCACTTCATGGCCAACCACAACGGCTTTGTCGCGCACTTCAATCGCTCGCTCGATGACACCGACTTAAACCTGTACGATGACTTTGCCCAATCCCTCGGGCCGGCGGATGTCGTCGTGCAAGGTGCCGCAACGGGAATCGTGAGTGGATCACTGGTCGTCGATGAAACCGGGCGCAGCGTGACCTTTGTCCGCACCGGTGGTCCCTTGGAACCGGACCACTACACTGTCACCTTGCGCAGTGCAACCGACGGATTCATAGACGACCAGGGCGAACGGCTCGACGGCAACGAGGACGGAACCGCGGGGGACGATTTCATTCGCGGCTTTGTGATCGCGACGCCGGCGGTCGATGACGTGACCATCGCCATCCCCGAATTCGCCCGTGGAGCCGGCCAGACGGTCAATCTGCCCGGCAACGCCGACTTCGGAATTCCTGTGACGCTGAGCACCGGGCACGATGTATCCAGCGTCGACTTTGAACTGGCATTTGATCCCAACCTGTTGACGCTGAGTGGGTTTTCCACCGACATCTCCGGCGCGGCTGCGGCGTTCCATCTGGTCAACCCCGGACTGGCACGCGTCACCGTCAGCAGTCCGAACGAGTTTGCGGCCGTGGAGGGTGTGATGGAACTCGGACGATTCGCCGCATCGGTTCCCGCCTCCGCACCCTACACCGCCAAGCAGGTCTTGGACCTGCGGACCGTCGAGGTCCGCGATAGCGCCCCGTTGCCTGCGCTGCGTCCGACTCGTGACGATGATGGATTGCACGTCGCGGCTTATGTCGGCGACCACAACGCCAGCGGTTCGTACACCGGTGGCGACGTCACCCTGCTTCAGCGCGTGGTGGTGGGCAGCGCTTCGGGCTTTGCCGACTACAAACTTGCCGATCCGCGGGTGATCGCGGACCTCAACCACAGCGGCGACTTATCCGGTGGCGATGCGACGTTGCTGCAACGCATGATCATCGGCATTCCGGTCGACGTGGTGCCGGCGATCCCCAGTGGCATCACACCGCAAGCGGCCGACGGCCCCGATCCGCTGATCTTCATTCCGACCGACCTGAAAGCCTCGCCGACGACGACCGTCGCCACACCCGTGATGCTGACCGTGACCGAAAGTGATGGCATCACGCTCAGCAGTGTCGACTTGGTCATCGAGTTTGATCCCGACCAATTCGATGTTGAAACTTCCGTCTGGGAGACTTGGTCCAAGATGCGGGGTTTAGCGACCCCGCCGTCAATGTCCAGCGTCCGGGAATGATCCGGGTCACGATGTCCACCGCCGCGAGCACACCGCTGCTTGCCAACGGGACCACTGGGTCGCTGCTGGTGTTCGACATGACGGTCAAAAGCGACGCGTTGATCGGCGCTTCGACGATCAACTTGAGGGCCAGTTTTGCTGATACGATCAGCCGGACGACGACCAATGCGACCAACGCCGACGTCCAAGAGTTGTTGCTGGTTCCGTCACCGACCAACGGCGCCAACGATCCGGTCGACGGAGCGATCACGGTGATGCCCGGTGTCCAGCAAATCACGGTCAACGATGGAACGAACAATCGCTCCCAGATCACGTCGTTGACGATTCAATTCAATACGATTTTGGAGCATGGCTTGCTGAGCGATGCGTTCGAACTGGTCAATCTCGATCGGTTGCAAAGTGTCGGTGTGATCCATGTGTCTGCCGTGGACGATCCTGGGCTTAGCAAAACGATTGCGACACTCACCTTTGCCGGCGATTCAACGGTGCCACGCAATGGAGCAGGATTGTTCGAAAACTCCCTGGCCGACGGAAATTATCGACTGGAGATCACCGCGGGCAACGTCCGCGCGGCAACCGAGGGTGAAATGACGGCCCCCTATCAGTTCGGCCAAACTTCACTCGATCAGTTCTTTCGACTCTATGGCGATACCGACGGCGACCGCGACGTCGATGGCCAGGACTATGGACGTTTCGGACGGGCCTTCCTCAGCCAATTCGATGACGCGAATTACGACCCTTTCATGGATTCCGACGGCGATGGCGATGTCGATGGACAAGATTATGGCCGCTTCGGTTTGAATTTTCTCAAGAGGCTTTAGCAGGCTGGGATCCGGGGACGGCTCGGATGGCAGAACTGGACGATGGGGGCAATGTTGTGATGGCAGTCGGGGCTCGCCAAGTCCATCTTCCCCCGTGGCTGTCCCGTTTCGTTAGAATGCACGCCTCCCACCTTCCCAAGCCCACCCAGGACATGCATCATGAACCGTGCCGCTTCCCTTTTTGCATTGCTTTTGCTCCCCGTCGCACTGTTGGCGGCCGACGACTATCCCAAACCCGTTCTCGTCGACTCGCAGCGTATTTGGGACGCGGCGCCACACAACGCGTTCACTGATTTGGTGCGGTTCAACGAGCGTTGGTACTGCGTTTTTCGCGAGGGTCAAAAACACGTCTCTCCCGATGGCGCGTTGCGAGTTCTGACGTCGTCGGACGGTGAACATTGGAAGTCGGCGGCTCTGGTCACGTCGCAAGACTACGATCTGCGCGATGCGAAAATCACCGTCACTCCCGATGGCCGGCTGATGCTCGCCGGCGCCGGAGCGGCCGACACGCCGGAGGGACGACACCATCAATCGCTGGTCTGGTTTTCCGACGACGGCACCCACTGGAGTGCCCCCACCGCGGTCGGTGATCCAGATAACTGGCTCTGGCGGATCACTTGGCACAAGGGCAATGCGTATGGTTTCGGCTACGGTTGCGGCAAGGGCGATCGATGCCTGCGGCTGTTCAAAAGTTCCGACGGCAAGACGTATGAAACGCTGATCGAAAACGTTGACGTCGAAGGCACGTACCCCAACGAGACGTCCATCGTTTTTCTTCCCGACGACACGGCGTACTGCTTGTTGCGACAGGACGGAAAACCCAATTCGGGCAACCTCGGCACGTCGCGTCCCCCGTACACGCATTGGGATTGGAAGAGCCTGGGCGTGCGGATCGGCGGTCCCGACATGATCCAGCTTCCCGACGGTCGTTTCGTCGCCGTCGTCCGTCTGTACGATTCGTCCGTCCGAACGTCTCTCTGTTGGCTCGATCCGGAGACCGGCACGCTGACCGAAGCACTCAAACTGCCATCGGGCGGAGACACCAGTTACGCAGGTCTGGTTTGGCATGATGAGATGTTGTGGATCAGTTACTATTCGTCACACGAAGGCAAGACGAGCATCTACCTGGCCAAAGTCCGCTTCGAATCTTAACGAACGTCCGATCCATCCGTGTCGACATCGGATCGGGCCTTGGCATCGAGACTGATACGAACGCCACTCATCGTTCCTCTCCATCGAGGTGTTTCTTCGAGCGAGATTGTCAGTCGGCCGTTGAGTAAAAAAAGCTGAAAACTGAAGCCCGGCGCTGGTGCTAGATTGCGTTATCATGAGTCGTCTTGTTCCGAACCGCTGAGAGAGATTGTCGTATGCGTTTGCTATTGGTTGCGTTGATTGTCGCCGCGGGTTTGTCATCGACGTCCAACTCGCTAAGCGGTGAAGATTGGACTCGCTTCCGGGGACCGAACGGCCAGGGAAAAACGTCTGAAAAAGACCTGCCGCTTGACTGGTCCGAAGACAGCAATGTCGCCTGGAAAACCACGATACCCGGTCAAGGCTGGTCGTCTCCGATTGTGTCTGGTGACCACATTTTTTTGACGACTGCAACTCAAGATGGTGCGTCGTGTCGAGTGATCGCAATTGATCGCGTGAGTGGCGGCATCCTTTGGAACACCGAAGTCCACCGACAGACCCCCGGTCCTAAGCGAGCCCAGAACTCCTACGCCACACCGACGCCGGTATCCGACGGCACGCGAGTCTACGCCACGTTTTACGATGGAACGATGGTTGCCGTCGACTTCGACGGAGAGTTGGTCTGGAAGAATCAAGACGTGGACTTTCATAGTCTGCATGGTCTCGGTGCATCACCGATTCTTGTCGGCGGACTGATCATCATGCCATTCGACGGAAGCAGTCGAGAAGAGCAGCGTGTCGGCTGGAAGGAACCGTGGGACCAAGCCGTCGTGCTGGCCGTCGACAAGGAAACCGGCAACACGAAGTGGCGTGGCAAACGCGGGAAGTCGCGGGTCGGACACGTGACCGCGATCACGATCGAAAACGGGCGGAAGGTGGTCAGTGCTGGTGGCGACCGAGTCCAGGCACACGACGTTGAAACGGGCGAGCGAATCTGGTCGGTCTATAGCCAGGGTGAGGGCGTGACACCCTCGCCGGTGCTGGGGGAGGGCCTGATCTTCACGTCATCGGGTTTCGAGGAACCGACGATTCGAGCGATTCGCCCAGGCGGTCATGGCGATGTGACCGCAACGCACATCGTTTGGGAACAGAAACGCGGTGTGCCGGCCTTGCCATCGCCGCTGTATGTCGAGCCATTTTTGTACACGATCACGCGCGACAACATCTTGCACTGCATCGAAGCGAAGACAGGCGAGGTCGTCTGGCAGCAACGACTCGAAGGCAACTACTCGGCGTCGCCGTTACTGGCCGACGGCCGAATCTATCTCACCTCGGAAGAAGGTGTCACCACCGTGCTGGCGCCGGGGATGCAATATAAGGAGCTCACCCGAAACACGCTCGACGGTAAGACAATGGCATCGATCGCAGTTTCCCGAGGCAATTTCTTCATTCGCAGCGGCGGCAGCCTGTACTGCATCGGCAACCCACCGCGCTGACCGAATCTCCACTCCGCCAACAAACTCGCAATCCCTCCTCAGCTCACGCCGAATACGGGCACGAATCGGATGTGGTCGAACGCAAGACGCCGGCAGCGATCCAACGCCCGACAACGACGGAAAACGGGATCGACAGGCTGGAAGCGGAGACCAGGTTTTACACACGATCACTTGCACCGAAAAACGTCATGAATCGATTCTGCCCAGTCTTTTTATTGTTCGTCCTTCTTTGTGTCGCCCGATCGCCAGCGGATAATCGAGTGCGGGCGGCTGGATTGCGTGCCGGTGCGGCATCGGTGGACATCTCCCCCCGCAGCCTGCCGGCGATTCGCAACGGTGGCTTCTTACAAGCCGAATGGAATCGTGTCGACGATCCGCTGCACGCCCGTTGCCTGGTGTTGCATGATGGAAGCGAAACCATCGCGATCGCAATCGTCGATTCGTGCATGCTTCCCACCGACATTTGCGACGCCATCAAAGCGAGAGTGGCCGATCAGATTTCGCTACCGCCCCAACGCATCCTGATCAGCGCCACCCACACCCATTCAGCGCCGTCGGTGATGTCGTACTGCTTGGGCACCAGTCGCGATGAAGCGTATGTCGAATTCGTCGTGCCGCAAATCGCCCAGGCGATCGTGTCCGCGCATCGGAACCTGCAACCGGCAAAACTCGGTTGGACGTCCGTGGACGCAGAAGAACACACGAATTGTCGTCGCTGGATCACCCGCAGCGATCGGATCCGGCCCGATCCTTTCGGCGAAACGACGGTGCGAGCCATGATGCATCCGGGGTACTTGAATCCGGATTACGTCAGTCCGGCCGGCCCCGTTGATCCTCAACTGTCCGTGCTGAGTGTCGTTTCCGCCCAGGACGACACGCCGATCTGCGTGTTGGCGAATTATTCGATGCACTACTTCGGCAGCAGTTCCGGGTTCTCGGCGGACTACTTCGGTGAAGTCGCCGATTTGCTGGAATCGCAAATCGCCCCAACTGATAACGCATCCGATCACACCTTCGTCGGCATCATGTCGCAAGGGACCAGCGGTGATCTGCATTGGATGAACTACGCCGAACCGCATCAACCTGTGAATCGAAAAGACTACGCCAAAGAGATCGCCGAAAAAACGTTGGCGGCGTGGAAACAAATCGAACATCGGGCGGATCTGACGATCGCGATGGCCGAATCACGGATGAAACTCCGCAGGCGAGTTCCCGACGCCCAACGTCTGGCGTGGGCCAAGACACTCAACGAACAACGGGGTGAGCGTCCCCCCAAAGATCGTCCGGAAGTCTACGCGCAACAGGCCCAATGGATTGACGAGAATCCGGAAACCGAAGTGGTTTTGCAAGCCGTACGGATCGGCGACCTGGGCATCACCGCACTGCCCAACGAAGTCTACGGAATCACGGGATTGAAACTGAAACAGCAAAGTCCGCTCGGCGACACGTTTAACCTGGAACTCGCCAACGGCGCCGAAGGCTACATCCCGCCGCCCGAGCAGCACCGCTTAGGCGGATACACAACCTGGCCGGCACGTACCGCTGGATTGGAAATCGATGCGGAACCGAAGATCGTCGACCGCGTTTTGTCGCTGTTGGAATCCGTTTCGGGAAAGAAGCGACGCCCGCTGGTCGATCCTCCGAACGCGTATTCCCGCGCGATCATCCATGCCGAGCCCGCGGCGTACTGGCGATTGGGCGATATGGTGGTCGACCGTGCGACCGATGCAACGGGAAATCATCCCGCCACGTTCCAGGGCGGTGTCGCACTTTACTTGCTGGGACCGAGCGGCGGCGGATTCGGTGGAACGCTCAACCGCAGCGTTTACTTTGCCGGCGGCTCGTTAGAAGCGACCGTGGACACGCTGCCAAATTCATTCAGCGTGTCGATGTGGTTTTGGAACGGTTTGCCCGCCGATGGACATGACCGGACGGACACGCTGTTTTCACGTGGCCGCGACGAATCGACTGAATCGTTATCAATCAGTAGTGACGATCAGGGCATGACTTTGCTGGCGTTCGGCGACGGTTCGATACGGCACGTCGCTGCGACACCCCTGTCGACCAAAGCATGGCATCACGTCACGTTGGTGCGTGATGTCGATTCGGTCAAGATCTACTTGGACGGCAACCCAAAGCCGGAATTGCAACTGCAACACCCGGCAAAGGACGGCTCACCGGCAAATGAATTCTCATTCGGCCGATTCGACGGCAAGCTTGATGACATTGCCTTGTTCGCGCGAACGCTTTCCGAAAACGAAATTGGCGATTTGTATCGCACCTCTGAAATGCAACCCCCGCCGCGTCCTCGACGGCCGTTCATTCAAAGCGAAAAACCGTCAAACCACGATGCGCTGAAACGGTACGCCGAAGCGGTTCGGACTTCGCAACCGATTGCCTATTGGCGTTTGCATGACGCCGACCGCCACTCCGCCCGAGACGAACTGGGCGGCAACCACGCCCGTTACGAACCCAATGCCGGTCCCCGAAAACCTGGCACCGCGACGCCGAACTTTTCCGGCGGCAGAGTCTTGGCGGGCGTACCGAAGCTGGACGATCAATACAGCGTCGAGTTCTGGTTCCGAAATGATCTCCCGATCACCAACCGCCCGATCACCGCCTATCTCTTCACCCGTGGCGTCGACGGAGCCAACGGTGCCCCCGGAGACAACCTGGGACTCGGCGGAACGCATACTGCCACGGGACGCTTGCTGGTGTTCAACGGCAACGAACGCGGGGAATCGGTGACTGGCAAGACGTTGCTTGTTCCCGGTGGCTGGAACCATGTGGTGATGGCGCGACAGGGAGCCAAGGTGACGGTCTTTTTAAACGGCGAGATAGAAATCGAGGATCGGCTTCCCGGGACCTATCCCGACGGCTGCGGAGAATTTCAAATCGGTGGCCGCAATGACAACTTCGCCAATCTGCAAGGGATGATCGACGAGGTGGCGGTGTACGATCGAGCGATCACAGCGGAAGAAGCCAAATCTCATTTCGTCGCCGCCGGCGTGAAATCGACTCCGGTTGAAAACACGACAACGAACAGCCAACAGGAAGCGGAACCGACGCCGACCGCAGCGGCCGATTCCCTGGAAAAGGTTCATGTTCGCGAGGGTTACCACGTCCAGTTGGTCGCCAGCGAACCGCAGCTGCAGGATCCCGTTGCGATCGATTGGGGGCTCGATGGCAAACTGTGGGTCGTGGAAATGGCCGACTATCCCCTGGGCATCGATGGCCAGGGCAAACCGGGCGGCCGGATCCGCGTCTTGGAAGATCGGAACGCGGACGGGTACTATGAAACATCCACGTTATTCGCCGACCAACTCAGCTTTCCGAACGGCATTCTGGTCTGGGGCAACGGCGTTCTGATTACCGCCGCACCGGAGATCCTGTATCTGGAAGACAGCAACGGGGATGGCAAAGCCGACGTCAAACGGACGGTCTTCAAGGGGTTCCTGGAAGGCAATCAGCAACTGCGTGTCAACGGGTTGCGTTGGGGATTAGACAACTGGGTCCATTGCGCCAGCGGCAGCCATCACGCGGGGTACGGCAAAGGCAACCAAATCACTTCCGTGGTCACGGGCGAGAGTCATCAAATCGGCAGCCGCGATTTTCGCATTCGGCCTGACACCGGAGAGATCGATCCGCAGAGCGGCCCCTCGCAATACGGACGCAACCGAGACGACTGGGGCAACTGGTTCGGTGTGCAAAACAGCCGCCCGCTTTGGCATTACGTCTTGGCCGATGAAGACATCCGCCGCAATCCGCACTTCGCACCGCCGGATCCGAAGCATCTGGTCGTCACACCCGTGAATCCTCCGGTGTTTCCCGCCGCACAACTGCAAAAGCGGTTTCACAGTTTCAACCAATCCGGACGCTTCACGTCAGCCTGCTCGGCAATGATCTATCGCGACGGCGTGCTGTTTCCGCAGACCGACGACCAGCAACACGCGTTTACCTGCGAGCCGTTTCACAATTTGGTTCAACACAACATCATCACCGAAGACGGCGTCAGTTTTGACTTCCACCGAGACCCTGCCGAGGATGCCGTTGATTTCTTTGCCAGTGAAGATCGCTGGTGCCGACCGGTGATGGTTCGCACCGGACCCGACGGTGCGCTGTGGGTCGTCGATATGTATCGCTACATGATCGAACATCCCCAATGGCTGCCTCAAAACGGCAAAGATGAGCTGAGACCGTATTATCGGCTGGGAGAAAACCATGGTCGGATCTATCGCGTCGTACCAACCGGCAAGCATGCGGGAATGCCAAAGATCGACGATTCGACTGAAGGCTTGCTGCGTGCCATGGCCAGCTCGAACGGCTGGCAACGAGACGTGGCACAGCGCAATCTGGTTCGCAAGAAGGACATCGCAGCGGTTCCGCAGCTTCGATCGATGGCAACTGCCGACGACCGTCCACGCCAGCGACTGCAAGCCCTGTGCATACTCGACGGGCTGCAGGCGCTGAACGCCGAAGTCTTGCAGACGGCGTTGCGTGACCCGCATCCGGGAGTCCGCCGCCAAGCCGTGCGGCTGGCTGCCAGCCATGTGGTCGAGGTACAGACGTTGGCGTCGCTGGTCGAGGACAAGGACGCCAAGGTGCGATTACAGCTCGCGGCCACGCTGGGTGCCTACGACGATCCGCTCGCGTCCCAAGCACTCGCAAATCTGGCGTGGCAATCAGCCGATGATGCGTACATCGTTGCCAATGTGATGAGTTCGCTGAGTGGTCGCAACCTTACCGATGTGCTGAATGCCTTCACGGCGATCGCGTCAGAATCATCAGCACACGACCGAATCGACCACCCTTTGCAACGACTGCTATTCGCGCAGGTCGCGGCCTTGGGGGATGCCGACGCGATCTGTCAAACCATCGCCAGCCTCGCGGGGCAGTCAAACGTGCCCCCAGAGGCATGGCAGCTGTCCGGATTGGCCGAGCTGCTCGATGGTTTGGCAAAACGCAAGTTTTCCATCACACGGCTTTCGGATGCTCAGCAACAGTTGATTGCCGGATCGATCCAACAGGCACGAAACATGGTTTCCGAAGCGTCGGGAAAGTTGTCCCCCATGGTCGACAGTGGGTTGCGTCTGTTGTTACGACAACCCGACGTTTACACCCATGACCTGCGACTGCTCGCCGAGTTGCTGGTTCCCCAATCGACGGTGGAGTTGCAACTGGCGGTGGTGGATCGATTGGCCAACGAATCCGATCCGCAAATTGGGAACGTCTTGCTGTCCGGCTGGCCGTCCTACGGTCCGGCGCTTCGGTCACGTGTGCTCGACGTTCTGTCCGGTCGCGCGGCGTGGAGTTGGGCGCTGTTGGCGGCGGTGCGTTCGGAAAAACTTTCCAGTGGCGAAATCGGTCCCGCGATGCGTGAACGGCTGTTGGCGACCAAGGACAAAACGCTTCAAGCCGGCTGGACAGAAGCCTTCGCGTCTTCGACCAGCCCGGACCGTAGAAAGGTAATCAAAGACTACCAAAACGCATTGACGTTGGCCGGTGACTTGGAACGGGGAAAGAAGGTGTTTGCCAAAAGCTGCGCCGCCTGCCATCGACTCGGAAACATCGGCCACGAAGTCGGCCCCAACCTGGCGTCGATCACCGACAAACGTCCCCACGTGCTACTGTCGAACATCTTGGACCCCAGTGCTGCGGTCGAAGCACGTTACCTGACGTACATCGTGCTGAGCGATGACGGTCGCGTCCGAAACGGATTGCTGGGCACCGAGACCGGCAGCAGCATCACGCTGTTGTCAAATGAAGGAAAACGGGAAACCGTGTTGCGTTCGGAGATCCAAGAGTTGCGGGCATCGGGAAAATCGCTAATGCCCGATGGGTTGGAAAAAGAACTTTCGCCACAAGACGTCGCCGACCTGATCGCGCTGCTGCGGTCCAATCCGACGACGACGGATTGAGAGATCAGCCGTTTGACGCCAACCAATCCTTTCAGTGCAGCAAAACGCTGAGCCTGGTAAATCATGCGTTCCCGGTGGATTCGATGGCTATCGGCCAGCGTGAACATCGAGCTTCAAGACCGGCACGGCTGTCGTGCCATCGTTTGCGACAACGAGATAGGGCTGGCCTCGACGCCATAGGGTAGGAGCATATCGTGAATTGGGATCGGGATCCAAATGGTACTGGTAGCGTCCGGGCGCGAGTGTGAGGTGCCGCAAGGCAATCCCGGCTTGCTGAGTCGTGAAGCATTGAAAACCACCATCGCCGCCGTCGGCCCCAATCAGAGTCATTCCGATGATCACACCTGCGACCGGTTCGCCGCTATCCATCGCAACGACCTTGGCCAGTGGAGTCCCGGTGACAGTTGCCTGTTCTTCGACGACACGGTCGTAGAACGTTGATCGATTGAGCGCCTGCTGAGCCATTGCCCGTTCGTACTTGAAATGCAGAAATGCGACAGCGCAGGTTGCAATCGCAGTCATGCCAAGTAACGAAGCGATCGAAAACTGCCTGCGTCTGGTTATCGTCATGGGGATCGCTGCAGAAAGTTACCCGCGACTTTCTCGTTCGAAAGAATCGTCATCGCAAGCACGATTTCAATGGCACACTGGCGTGGGGCAAGTCGAGATTTAGTTGCTTCTGCCCCGTCGACAAGATAGCATAATCTCGACAATCGCTTGTCGATAAACAGATTTGCGCCCGCCTGCACCATGATTCGCGATTCACCACGCGAGATCATTGCCCACCACCCATGCACGTTGCTTCTGCCCACCGGCCGACGCAACGCACCTCCCACGGAAGCATCCATCCATGTATTCGTCGCTTCGTTTCAGGCTGCATCTTGCCGCCGCCTTTGCTGGTTCCCTGAGCCTCTTTTTTGGTAGCTTGACCGTCATTGCGGAGACACCGACCAAACTGCTTCGCGCCGGTGCGTTCGCGATCGATATCACCCCGACCAAGTTCCCCGTCAGCTCGGCCGGCAGCATGACGCATCGCATGGCCGACAAAGCACATGATCCGCTGCACGCACGGTGCCTGGTGCTGGACAACGGCCAAACGACGATCGCATTGGTGACCTGCGACAGTTGCATGATTCCGCGTGAGATCTACGACGCAGCCAAACAGCGGGCGTCCGAAGCGACCGGCATTGAAACCGATCACATCCTTTGCTCGGCCACGCACACGCACACCGCGGTCACGGCGACTCCCACCTTTCAAAGCATCGTCCAAGACGACTACCTCGAATTCCTCACCCAGCGGATCGCTGAAGGGATTGTCCAAGCCCATTCGCAATTGGAACCGGCGCGCGTGGGTTGGGCGATCGGGAACAATCCGCGACAAGTGTTCAACCGCCGCTGGTTCTTGCGACCGGGGAATCCGCTTGCCGATCCGTTCGATCGTGGCACCGACAAGGTCCGGATGAATCCCGCCGCGAACAGCAAGAGCTTGCTGCAACCGGCCGGCCCGATCGATCCCCAAGTCCCCGTCTTGGCGGTCCAGGCCGTCGACGGTCGCCCGATCGCGATGTGGGCGAATTACTCGCTGCACTACGTCGGCGGCGTGCCGGCCAACTCGCTTTCGGCGGACTATTTCGGCGAATTCGCTCGTCAGTTTTCGCGATCGATCGACGCCGACGACACGAAGCCCCCGTTTGTCGCCGCGATGACCAACGGAACCAGCGGTGACATCAACAACATCAATTTCTTTGAAGGCGCCGCACGTCAACAGCCCTTCGAACAGATCCGGCTGGTCGCCGCCGATGTCGCGGCATCCGCACTCGTCGCGTACCAGCGGATCGAGTATCTGGATTGGGTGCCGCTGAAAATGCGGGAGACCGAAATCGAACTCGGGGTGCGCCGCCCCGACGCTGAGGAATTGGCCCGCGCGGAGGAATTGATCGCGGAAGCCGGACCGGGCCCGTGGCGAGACCGCCGGTTGATCTATGCCAACGAAACGCTGGATTTGGCCAAGTACCCCGAAACCGTTCATGTCAAGCTTCAAGCGATCCGGATCGGTGAGTTGGGGATTGTCAGCAGCCCCTGTGAAACGTTCGTCGAAACCGGCTTGGCGATCAAGAAGCACAGCCCCTTGAAACCGACCTTCACCATCGAACTGGCCAACGGATACAACGGCTACCTGCCGACTCCGGAGCAACACACCTGGGGCGGTTACGAAACCTGGCGTGCCAAGTCCAGCTATCTGGCCGCCGATGCCGAACCGCAGGTGCGTCAGACCTTGCTGGACTTGCTCGATCAGGTTTCGCAGTAGTGTTGATGAAGGCCCGGGTGATTCACGCAGGGTGGGTCAAATCCGCGACAACCTTGGGGGTGCACGCCAGCGGCGTGCCACAACAAAGCTTGGGGTCGCGTTGGCGCACCCCAAGTTGTATTCACACCCAGACCGCCAACCCCAACGGGGTTGAACAAGTCCGCCCGGTCGACGCGGCAACGCACCAACGCGTCCGTCGAACCTTCGGCAGCGTTTGTTGAACGCCGCTGGCGTTCCATACCCAATTTGTCCACATCCCGGGGTGCGCTCTCGCGACCCCGGGCTATGTTGTTGATCGCCGTTGGCGAACTGAGCGAAGAAATCTCCGATGCCGCAAAGGAATAAAAACAATGATAAATCGTGCTCTCTTCCCGCTATCCGTCATCTTGATCCTGACATTGTGCCTCGGCACAACGTCTGTCACGGTCCATGCCGCCGATGACACCGTCCATGATGTCGTGATCTACGGTGGCACCTCCGCCGGGATCGCCGCGGCGGTCCAAGTCAAACGCATGGGTGGCTCGGTGGTTGTCATCGAACCGGGAACACGAATCGGAGGCCTGACGACCGGCGGGCTCGGTCAAACCGACATCGGCAATAAAGCCGCCATCGGTGGCATCGCACGCGAGTTCTATCAACGGGTGCGAAAGTACTACGAGCAACCGGAACATTGGAAGTGGCAGCGGAGCGATCAGTTTCGCGATAGCGGTCAGTCGCGAACGGGATCCGGCGAAGACACGATGTGGACGTTCGAACCCTCGGCGGCGCTCTCGATCATGCAGGACTTTGTCCGCCAGTACGACATCCCGGTGATCTACAACCAGCGGCTCGACCGGACACCGCTCACGGATTCAACCAGTCGGGTGCAGGGCGTGACGCTCGACGGCAAACGGATCGTGTCGATCCGAACCGAAAGCGGTCAGACATACCGAGGACGCATCTTTCTCGACGCCACGTACGAAGGCGACTTGTTGGCCGGTGCCGGCGTCGCGTACACCGTCGGACGCGAAAGCAATGCCGAGTACGACGAAACCTTGAATGGCGTTCAGACCCGCCAGGCCAGGCACCATCAAATCGTGCCGGGTGTCGGCGCGTACGTGATTCCAGGCGACGCGAGCAGTGGATTGCTGCCGGGCATCGACCCCGACGGACCGGGCGAAGAAGGCAGTGGGGATCACCGCGTTCAGGCCTTCTGCTTTCGCATGTGTTTGACCGATCACCCCCAAAACCGCATCCCGTTCGCCAAACCCGACCGCTACGATCCGCTGGACTATGAATTATTGCTGCGCAACTTCGAGGCCGGCGAGCGGGGCATGCCGTGGATCAATTCCAGCATGCCCAATCGCAAAACAGACACCAACAACCGGACGGGATTTTCGACGGATTTCATCGGCCAGAACTATGACTATCCCGAAGCAAGTTATGCCGAACGTGAGGCGATCATCGAACGTCACCGACAGTACCAGCAGGGATTGATGTGGACGCTGGCGAATCATCCGCGCGTCCCCGAGCCGATCCGAAGCAACGTCGCCCGGTGGGGAACGTGCCGCGACGAATTCGAGCGAGAAGACGGCTGGCAAGAACAGCTCTACATCCGTGAAGCGAGACGGATGATCGGCGCAACGGTGATGACGCAACATCATTGCCAAGGTCGCAGAGTTGCCGAAGCACCGATCGGGCTGGCGGCCTACACGATGGATTCCCACAACGTCCAGCGTTATGTCGACGCCGAAGGACACGCCCGAAACGAAGGGGACGTCCAAGTCGGCGGCTTTTCTCCCTACGCCATCGACTATGGCTCGTTGACGCCGAAGACCGAGCATTGCGAAAACTTGCTGGTCCCGGTCTGTTTGAGCGCCACGCACATCGCCTTCGGCTCAATCCGGATGGAACCGGTGTTCATGGTCCTCGGCCAGTCATCGGCGACGGCCGCGATGCAAGCGATCGAAGCCGATGTCCCGGTTCAAGCGATCGACTATACGGGACTGAAGGAACGTCTTTTGGCCGACGGACAGATCTTGACTTGGACAGGCCCCGTGCGAAAAGCGGCGGCGTCGGTCGACCCGAAGTCGCTGCCGGGGATCGTCGTTGATGACGAAGCCGCCGAACGAACAGGCTTTCACGCCACCAGTCAGGTGGTCGGTCCCTTTGTCGCCGTCAGTTATCGTCACGACGGCGATACGGACAAGGGGCACCAAAGCATTCGATTTCCGGTGATGATCAAAAACGCGGGCAAATACGAGTTGCGTCTGGCGTACTCGGCCAACGCCAATCGCGCCACCAATGTTCCGGTCACCATCCGTGCCGGCGGATCAACGCAGACGGTGAAGGTCGACCAACGAAGCAAGCCCGAACACGGCGCATTCGCCACAATCGGCAAGTTTTCCTTTCCGGTCGGACAAGCCGAAGTCGAAGTCAACAACCACGACACCGACGGCCACGTCATCGTTGATGCAATTCAGCTACTGCCGCTGGCGGATTGATTTTTTGATAGACCTTGTTGGCCGTTAGACCGGCCAACACACAGGAAACGACAAACCCGATCACCGCCAGTGCGATGATCCAGCGTGGCACCTTGCGTGGTCCGGTCAATTCCTTGCGGGTGCCCAGGTAGATCAACGCCGCGGCCAACGCGGGAATGCCCAACACCGTGCAGGCCTGGGCGATGGTGATCAGGTGCACCGTGCTGCCTTCGCGGGCCAGCGACGCGATCGCCACGCACATCCCGACCAGCAGCGCGGCGGTCGTCAAATGCAGCGGCCATTTGTCGTCCAGCTTGGATCCCTTGCCGAGCGAGTCGGACATCACCGTCCCGCCGATCAATGCGTTGACCAGGAACGAACTGAGCGCGCCGGCGAGGATTCCGGTACAGAAAATAATCTTGGCCGACGCCCCAAACAGTGGCTCCAATTGCCGTGCCACATCGCCGACCGAGGACAATGCCACGCCGTTGGGGTTGCCGTAAAAGACCCGCCATGACGTCACCAGAATCATCGACGTGATCAATCCCAACACGGTCATGCTGACGATCGAATCGATCATCCCCTGTCGCACTTGACCGATCCCCCAGCCTTTCTCTTTGACCAGATAGGCCTGGTAAAAGGCACCGCCGACCGAAAACGTGGTGCCGATCATGCCCAACAACGCAAACACATCCGGCGCAGCCTCGGGAACCACACGCTCGAAATCCGGAGGGCTGACGAAGATCACGACAAAATTAAACAAGAACGCCAGCGTCATCAAACCGATCAGGATCTTCATCAACCCTTCGACGCTGCGATACAGATTTTTCAACAGATACAAACTGGCGATCACCAAACCGTTGACGGCCAGCAACACAATCGCTCGCGCAGCCAGCGGCAGCGGATCGTCGCCGAACATCGGCTCCACGCCGCCGATCAAGGCGATGTTGTTGGAGGACTGGAAAAACGCGACCAGTGTGAACAGCGTCACGCCGATCACGACCGCCACGGGGCGTCCCAACCGACTGGCCAATTCATCACAGGGGCTGTTCTCGTAGACCGCCCCTAACCGGGCCGACAACGCGACCATCGCGATCATCAACACCGACGCCGCAAAAACGACGGGCAGACCGAGTAATCCTAGCGAAGCACCAACCTTGGAACTGGTCAGGATCGATCCTGGACCGAGAACCACCGCCGCCACAATGATGGCTGGGCCGACGGCGTGTAAAATTCGTTTCATGAGTGATTGGGGGAGAGATCAGGTGGGAGGGGGAAAGGGGGGGGGAAGGACGTGTGACGAGCGAGAGGTAGGAGAGGCTTCCAGAATGTCAAATCGACCATGCTGCAGTGACAGGCTGCAAGCCTATCCCACAGGTTCTCATTCCGGATTCTGAACCGGAGCAATTTCAAGGTCGGCCAGATAGATCGCGGTAATCGGATTGCCGTCGTCGTCTTTTTCGTGAGACGAATACCACGACATGATCGCTTTCGTCGGACTCAATGCGATAAAGCCGGGGTAGGAGTTGTCGCCCCCACTGGGAAGCTCGGCGAATTCGTGCAATGCATCATCGATCAGCCAATACATCGATGTCTTGGGACCTTTGCCGCCGATCGATTTGCGGCCGCCAACGACATATCGATCGCCCCACCGCACAATCAACGGACCGCCGATGTAACGATCCAATTCGCGACGATCCCATTGTTGATAGGGTGGTGCGGAACGCAGAAGCTGCGCCGTGTCGCTGCCCCGCCGTCCGACGGCGATCACGCTTCCGTCAGGTTCGAACAGAAACGCCGTTTCGTCACCGCGGACGTCTTGAAAAACGGCGCGTTTGCGCCAGATCAATCCGTCGTCGCTCTCCAGCACCAACGACTCGACGATCTTGCCTTCACCGCGTGGACCGGCTTCGAAGTTGGCTTTTCTGCGGCCGCACAAGAACGCTTTCCCGTCAAAGGTATTGGCACGCCAAATGTAATGCCCGAACGTTCCCTCCAGCAGAACGGGGCTGTGCCAATTGCGGCCATCCTCGCTCCATGCGGCATAGCCGAGGTGCATGTTGAGATCGTAATCGCTGACCGGGATCGTTGTTTCGCCGCTGTACCAAGTGCCGGTGTAGACGAACAACTTGTCTTGAAACACCAGAAAGTGCGGGTCGCGCGTGTCACGGTGCTTTACGCTGAACTGGTGGACTTGATGCCACTCTCTGGCATCGTCACTGGCCAGGATGATGACCGACGCGGTCGGATGCACCATGTGCCCATCGGGGCAGCTTCGAAACGCAAGGTAAAACTTACCGCGAAAACGCACCAGATCCGTGAACGCATTGTGATCGCCGTTGTGGAAGACGCGGCGGATGTTTGTGACGTGAACGCCGGGGGGGTCTTCTGCATGACTGCTGTGACAACCGATGGCGAACCCGAGCGCCACCAACATTGCTCGGAGCACAGGGAAACGCTCCATTGTTTTCATCATCCGTCTCGCCCGCCTTGAGGAATCAAAACTGCTGTTTTGAGGAAAAGCAGGAAGTATAACAAGACGAAACCCCGGCAAGGGACGTCGGCGAGACGAAAGCCGGACGGGGGATGTGGTATTACCGAAGCGCCGGCAAGTCGACCAGGGGAAATTCATCCAACAAGGACTGTGGGGTCACGGGCGAGACCGGTTCGAAGCCCCGACGCGCGATATCTTCGCTTCCGAAGGCACAGGATTTCTCTAAGACGTAGTAGTCGTTGAAGCCGGCGATCGTCCGGTTGATCGGTTCCAAGTCAATCGTGTCCAGATGGCTTTGCCAATCACGGTTGAATCGATCGACGGACCGGCGAAGCTCTCGCAGCGGCCGGTCGAGTCGCTCGGACCAAAGCCCCTGGTTGGCCCAAGCAGGAGTCGGCGAATTCCGATTCCATTCTTCATGAAGCGAGGCGAAGACGCGCCATTGGCTTGGCGACGCGAGACACGGCGACAGCTTGGACCAGTCACCGCGAATCATCGACGCGATCTTTCGGAGGTGCAATCGCGGACCGCGTAACAACGTCTGCCGATGCGTCCGACACGCCCACCGCAACTGCTCCATCGCCGCCTCGAGACGTCGATGGCGGGTGATGAACGCCGGCTCCTCGCCTTGCTCGGCCAACATCTGTAGGAATTCGGCTCGCGAACCCTCGAATTCATGCTCTCCCATCGCGTGACTTGCTCCCGCGAGACTACTCGCTTACCGCCTCGGCGGTCGCGGCTTCGTCGTCGCTGGTTGCCGATTCGCTGGTTTCTGCCTCAGTGGTTTCCACCTCGGAAACTTCGTCTGTGCTAGCTTCGGCTGTGGCGGCTTCGGCTGTGGCGGCTTCGTCAGCGGGCTCGACCATCGGGTTGGTCTGGACACCGCCTTCGCCACCGCGTTTGACGCGCAGGATGAACTTGTCGTCTTCGACTCGAATGTCTTCGAACCGGCTCATGAACTTGGCGTTCTCGGGGTCCTTGTAGACGTCCTTGGCTAAGTTCTCTTGCCGCATTGCCTGCATGAATTCTTCGGGCACCGGTTCGCCGTTGAGTTCTGCTTGGTCGACGGTGACGATCAGCACGCCGCCGTCCATCGAGACGTCGAAGGTCGCCGATCCGTTGAAGTAGCGTCCCTTACCCATCGGCAGTTTGTCCAACGGAATACTGACGTCTCCCTCGACCTGATTGTTCTCGATCTTGACATAGACCTTTCCTTTCAGGTCTTCGTTCTTGCTGATCAGCGCGTTGATGTCATCGGCGGTCAACACCAGATCTTCTTCGGGCGTCTCCCCGGCATCGAGTTTCTCTCGAAACGTTTCGACGCGCGCATCGAGCTTGGCGAGTTCTTCTTCGGAATATTCGACCGTCGGCAGTTCAACCGGCGTGTCCGATGTGTATTTGGCAATCTGGCTACTGATCAGCCAATAGCCACCGAATCCGGCGCATAGAATCGATCCGATGAACAGTCCGCCTGCGATCAAGCAGCCCCACAGGCAGCCGTTGCCGGATCCGGAACTCTGCACTTGCGGTTCGCTACCTGGAGTCTGGGGATCGACAAAATTAGACATTTCGGTTTTGTCCTTCACGTGAAGAGCGCGGCTTGGCGGGAGACGATTCGGTTATTCTGGCAAATTCTTGCCGTCACCGGGGCGCCAAAACCAATCGAATGCGGTTCAAAAATGCGATCCACCTGATCCTACGAGTCTCTGAAGTGACTGGAAAGGGACAGTCGTCCCCTGGCTCGGCTATTGGACACCTTCAAGCTTGGCGACGACAGACATGCGATCAGCCCGGCGAGCTTCACTCAACGCCGTGGCGACCTTCCCCTGAGCCAATGCCTCCAATTCCGCGAGCGCATCACCGGACGTTCGCAACAGCGACGCGACATGATGAATCACACTCGGATCGCTGGAACGCAAACGATTCAGCAATCCGGCGGCATCCCCCGCGTGCCGTCGGACAAACTGCTGCGCATACTCAAACGACGACGTGAACGTTCCGTCTCCATCTCCATCAACGCGGATGGCACCCGTTGAACTGAAGACCGTGGGGGAAAACGAAGTGGACGTGGGCTGGTAGGGCAAAGCCGTCGCCCAGGCGGGATCGGTGATGCCCGGACCGGTGGCCACGGCAGTCAGCCACAGATCTTGTCTGCATTCGGAACGTGGCAGACGCCAAGTGACACGCACATCGACCGCGGTTTCGTTACCCGATGGAGGGGCGACCAGGTGCCGAAACCTCTCGCGGCCGCAAACGTACAACGCGACCGAATCGGCGCGTGTCCACGCCGGTCCCGTCACCCGCGCGGTCACCACCAGATCTCCCTGATCGGGATCCAGCGAAACCAGATCGCCCGGCCCCGTGTCGTCGTGGACCGTCAAATTCACAAGCAAGCCATAGCTGACAATCACACGTCCCTGAACGAACGCGTCGATCGCGTCGGCAACATCGATCTGCCCAGGGTTTGAATCGTCACAGCGAACGTAGGTTCTGCCTTGACCGACGATGAAACGAGCGACATCGTGCGAATCACTGCAACCGACCGGGGTCATGTCCAGTCCACGATTGATCAAGCCACACCAATCGTGGAACAATTCCAACGTCTCGGTTTGCACCGCTCCCGAATTGATGATCTCCATCGCATTGAAATCCAACGCTTGTCCGTCCAGTCGTTCGGCGGTCAAACGGTTGTGGCGGGCCGGCGAGAAGGGCCGAACGCCGCTGTGAATGTCGCGTGCATGATTTAAGATCGCGACCTTGACATCGGGCGTCGACGCGATGTCAGCCAGCAATGATTTCCAATCGGTTTGCGTATGATCGGGCAGCTCGCTGCCGGGACGGATCGGAAAGATGTTGAAATGGCCTTGTTTCGTGGTGCATTCATCACCGATCACAGGCGTAAAGTAGGCATCGGCGCCCATCGACTCGGCAATCGGTCGGTAATCGATAGCTTTGTTGTGATCGGTCGCGATCGGCAACTCGATGCCTTCACCGGCCAACGTCACCATCCGCTCTTCGATGGTGCAATCGCCGTGACCGGAATGCGTGACCGTATGCACGTGGGTGTCGCATGCGACCCAGCCGCGTGTATCGACCTGGCGCGACAACACCAATGTTTTCGCGATTCGTTGTCCCGCCGTCGGTTGAACCGTCACCTCAGTTAACGAGTATTCGAAACCTCGCGTGGCAACGATTCGATACTCACCGGGCGCGACACCGAAGGCAGCCTTGCCGCTGAGCGTGTAGACCACGCCCTGGCGCACGGCCGTGTCGTGGTTGGACACGGCACCGACAGGAATCAACGCGCCCGCTTGATCGGTGATCGTGATTCGTCCCGGCATCGGGGCACCAGCGGGATCCACCAGCGAGATCTCGACATGGGCGAGATTGCGACGTGACTCCGCCGAAATCGGGTAAAGCCGAACTTCGCCGATTCGAATGTCATCAGCGTCAGTGCCATTTTGGCGAATCTCCAACCGATTCTTGCCGTCGATCAGGCTGCCCGGTGGGACCGGGAAGTCGACCCGCATGTCACTCTCGTCGCGAACGAGTCTTCCCAGTGACGCCCCATTGAGCCGCACGTCCCACGCCTGTTTGACGTTCTGCTGACGGAGCGTGAGCGTCCAGGCCTCGGCGTTGGCGGACGATTCAAATTCTCGTTCGAAGCGTTGCGTCGGGGCGTACTCGGGAAACCATGCCCATTCGCGTTCTGCCGTGGTCCGAACGTGCTGCAACGCATCTTCGATCACGACAGGCGACCGATCATCGGCCCAAATCGAAGCGATCGAAAGCCAATGGAGGATGCTCAGCGAGATAATGATGATGTTTCTCAATTCAATCGCCCAAATGAGTGCAGGAATCTCAACATCCTTGATTGTAGACGCCATTCGACCTCAGATCCCACCCGCTTCACTTCATTTTGCTTGACGCGATAGACACCACGTCTTATCGTGACATTTTCTCCATTGCGGAACGGTATCAGAGCACCGCAACGCAAACCTCCCTCGTTCCATCAGGTGAACCATGCGTGCTTTCTGTGTCATGATGTCGTGTTTGATTTCAGGCTGGGGCGTGGCCCAAGAAGCGTCAGAAGACCAAGCCAAGCGGGCGATCGAACTGGCCAAGGTGGAAGCGAAAGCGTTGGAACTGTTCCAGGGCTCGCAAAAACTGAAGTGGGAGACCGAACCGCTGTTGCGTTGGACCAACCCGGTCTCCGGCCAAATCTATGGCGACGTTTACATTTGGACGCTGGACGGCCGCCCCGAAGCGATCGCGTCGATCTACAAGTGGTTCTCACCTCACACGCACCAGGCGACCGAACTGCAATCGCTCAGCGAGTCGGAGTTGACGATGACGCGTTACGGAGCGACGGCCTGGTCGACCGGAAAGGGGCTTGAGATGAAGTTGCTTGCCGATGCCCCCGCGCCGAGTGATCGTCCGTTTCAGCGATCCAGACAGATGCACGCGATCGCGGAACAATTTGTCGCCCAAGCGGAAGATCGCTCGGATCCGACGTCGACCTGGAATTTGCGTCGCTTGCCTAAACCCATCTATCGGTATCAGAGCGAAAAACGGGGCATCGTCGACGGGGCGATGTTCGCGTTTTGTCAAGGCAACACGAACAACCCGGAAGTGCTGCTGTTGCTCGAAGCCCGACAACGAGACGGCCAAACACGTTGGTATTACGGACTGGGCAGACAAAACAGCCTTCGCTTTATCGTGTACCGAAACGGCGAGTTGATCTGGGACGTCCCGAAGTTGGCTCCGCCGTGGCCGGCCGTCAATCGGCCCGACCAGCCCTATCTGGTGATCAAATCACAATTTGCCAACTGACGCTTCCCGGAGGTGGCGCTTCGCTGACCTCCGGCTACTCGCTGTCATCCCTCCGGGATACTCGGTTCGCGATCGCTCTCAATGAACAACAAACGGGGTGCTTGTTGCCAACGACCGGGCCAATCGAAGCGTTGGTCCTGTGATAGACTGACGCGATCGACTGAACTCTCCACCAGAGACATTTTTCTAAAGGACCCTTCAGACATGGCGAAGAAGCACATCACGTTGCAGCACAGCGAGAGCGTCATCGTGCAGGCCGCGGCCCAGATTTATTCCGCCTACATCACCAGCGGGCGAGTTTCCGACGACGACACCACGAAATACCTGAAACAATCGATCAAGGACGCCATCACGATTGCCAGGAGCGTCGATGACGTGGTGATCAGTGACGGCGAAATGGAGTAGCCGGCTGCAACGCGCGATCGAAACATCCCGGCAAACGAATCATTCGGGTTTTCGGGCGCCGGCTTCGTCGCCGCCCATCAGCGTCATCAGCGCAACGACGGTGGACTCGACGCCGCGAATGACAGCCGGTCGGGATTCGATCTTGAACAGCGGCGAGTGGTGGCTCGGCACCGCGGCGCCGCCGGCTGCTTCGGTGTCGAAGGCGGATTGCGGGGTACCACCGACAGACCAATAGACCGACGGAATGGTCGGATCGCTGGTGAAGATCGGGAAATCTTCGGCCCCCATCCCCTTGGACGGTTCGTCGATGACCTGATCTTCGCCAATGTTTTTCTGCCATGCGGCTCGCAGTCGCCGCGCCAGTTCGGGCGTGTTGTTTGTCGGCGGTACACCTTCTTTGGACACGCTGACTTCGGGCAACTTGTCTTCCGGCAACCCCGCCACGCGTCCCATGTTGGTTGCGATTCTGCGGATGCCATCCAACAGTGTCTTTCGCGTTTCCGGACTGGTACTACGGACGGTCAGCTGAAGATGTGCCCTGTCGGAAATGATGTTGTGTTTCGTTCCCGAATGAAAGGAACCGACCGTCACCACCCCCGGAACACGCGGCGCGATCTCGCGGGAAACCAGCGTTTGAAGCGCCAACACGATCTGACTGCCCAGGACGATCGGATCTTTTCCCCGGTGCGGGCTCGCGCCATGCGCCCCGATACCGTGGACGACGATGTCGACCGTGTCGGAACCGGCATACGGGCTGCCTTCGGTAACATTGATCAATCCGGATCGGTCGCGTGAGGTGACGTGCAACGCGAGTGCATAATCGGGGACGCCGAATCGTTCCCACAATCGATCTTGTTTCATCGCACGGGCGCCCATCACACGCTCTTCGGCCGGTTGCATGATCAACATCAACGTGCCTTGCCAGGCATCGCGGTGAGCGGACATGTAGCGTGCCGTACCGACCAAGCTGGTCAAATGCACGTCATGCCCACAGGCATGCATCACGGGAACCACCTCACCGGTGATCGGGCTCTGCTGGGTCACTTTCGACGCGTTGGGAAGTCCAGATTTTTCTTCGACCGGCAATCCATCCATGTCGGCCCGCATCATCACCGTCGGCCCCTCGCCGTTGCGCAGCAGCGCGACGACTCCCGTGCCTCCGACGCCTTCGCTGACATCAAACCCGACGGCACGCATCTCCCGCGCCATCCTGGCGGCAGTCTTGTATTCGACCAACGACAACTCGGGATTGCGGTGAAAGTGATCGAACAGATCCGCCAGATGCGTTTCATAGTCGGCGCGGACCGACTGTCGTAAATCTTCGGCCAACGCCCTCGGCGGGACCAGGATCGCGAGTAACAAGAGCATCAGGCAGGTCGGTTTCATCGGCTAGACTCCGGTTGATGAACAAGGCTGGCGGGATCACTGCGATCGCGCTTGCGCAAAATTGTTTTGATTCGGGCGTGCGTTGGCAACGATCGGCAAAGGACTTTCTCGACATCGCCCACAATCTGATCACGATCGGTGATCATCATCAGTGGCTGCATTATACTGCGTAGCCGGTTTGACCACTTGAATCACACCCCACTCGATCTCCCCCACGTTTGATTTGATCATGACCCTTCGCCCCGTTGCGTGCTTGCTTTGTTTCTTGTTGGTTTTCTGTTTGGTGGTCCGGGATGCCGACGCGGCCGAGCGTCCGAACATCTTGTACATCATGTCGGACGATCATGCGGCGCACGCGATCTCCGCGTACGGCGGCCGCCTGGCCGAGATCGCTCCGACGCCCAACATCGACCGTCTGGCTGAGGAAGGCGCACTGTTGACCAACGCGTTCTGCACCAATTCGATCTGTTCGCCGTCGCGGGCCTGCGTGCTGACCGGTCAATACAACCACGTCAACGGATCGTTCGACCTGAGCGGCAGTGTTGAACCGGGCAAACAGATGCTGGCCATTGAAATGCGCAAGGCGGGTTACGAAACCGCCATGATCGGCAAGTGGCACCTGAAAGCCGAGCCGGCCGACTTTGATTACTACTGCGTCCTGCCCGGACAAGGGAAATACCACAACCCTGATTTTCGCGTGCGGGGCGACAAGCCGTGGGGCAAGAACCTGATCCGTTTTCAGGACAAACACGTCACCGATGCGATCACCGACCTGTCGCTGCAGTGGCTTTCCGAGCGCAGCGACAAAGACAAACCGTTTTTCTTGATGCATCACTACAAGGCGCCCCACGATTACTTTGACAATGCGGCGCGTTACGAATCCTATTTGGCCGATGTCGACATTCCCGAACCCGAAACGCTGTGGAATCGTGGCGAGTCGTTCGGATCCCTGGCGACACGCGGCGACAACGACGAGTTGATTCCCCACATCGGCACGTCGATCGGGTCGCGTAACCCACGCCGATCCTACCTGCTGGATTTGCCCAAGTTGTATCCCAACGAATTCCCCAAAGGCTATGACCCGGCGGATTATTCCGACGAGCAAAACACTCGACTGGCGTACAACGCGTACCTGAAGAAATTCCTGCGCTGCGTCAAAGGCATCGATGACAACCTGGGGCGACTGTTCGATCACCTTGAAGAGACAGGCCAGATGGACAACACCGTCATCATTTACACCGGCGATCAAGGCTTCATGCTGGGCGAACACGACTTCCAAGACAAACGCTGGATGTACGAGGAATCCCAGCGGATGCCGTTCCTGGTTCGCTACCCCAAAACCGTTCCCGCCGGTCAACGTTTCGACACGATCGTCGAAAACGTCGATTACGGTCCCACGATGCTGGAGTTCGCCGGCGCTGAAATCCCCGCAACCGTCCAAGGTCGCTCGTTCAAATCCATGCTGGAATCCGGCAAGGAGCCCGACGATTGGAAGCAGGCGGCCTACTACCGCTACTGGATGCACATGGCCCATCACGATAACCCCGGCCACATGGGCATTCGCACCAAAACGCACAAATTGATCTATTACTATGGCTGCAATTACGACGGCGGTTACCAAACGCCCGCCGGTTGGGAGCTGTACGATCTGGTCAACGATCCCCATGAAACGCGCAACGTGTACCATGATCCCGAGCACGCGGAATTGGCCGCGAAGCTGAAATCACAGCTGGCCGAGACCCGCCAGCGTGTCGGTGATGACGGGTCGCATTACCCGGCGTGCGAAGCGATCGTGCAAGAATTCTGGGACTATGACGATGCGGATCAGGCCAAGGCACGCGAGATTTCACACCAGTATCTCCAGCGGCGACTGGAAGAACTGGCGGCCGGCCAGCGGAACATTCGGACCTACCAAGGCAAGTGAATTGGCGTTGAGAACCCACCGTGGGTAGAATCTTCTGCTCTGACTGCACCTTGCTCGCACCCCCACTGTCCAACGATGAAGATCCGGTTTTCCCTTTGCCTACTGAGCGTTCTTGTCAGTTGCCTCTTGGCTGCCCGGTTGCCCGCGGAATCACTTGCCGGCTCGCGACCGAATATCATCTTGGTGATGACCGACGACCAAGGGATGGGCGACCTGTCCTGCATGGGGAACCAGCTTTTGCGGACGCCCCATTTGGATCGGTTCCATTCGATCTCGACTCGATTCACTGATTTCCACGTCAGTCCGACCTGCGCCCCGACCCGATCGGCGATCTTCAGCGGCCGCCATGAATTTCGCAACGGCGTCACGCACACGATCAAAGAACGCGAGCGGATGGCGCTGTCGACGACGACGTTCCCCCAGCTGTTGCGAGAATCGGGTTATGCCACGGGGATTTTCGGCAAATGGCACCTCGGCGATGAAGACGCCTACCAGCCCTACAACCGCGGCTTTAGCGAGACCTTCATTCACGGAGCCGGCGGAATCGGACAAGCGTATCCCGGCAGTTGCGCCGATTTCCCGCCCAATCGCGTCGCCGACGGCAAATACTTTGACAACGTTATCCTGCACAACGACACGATTGTGCAAACCGAAGGCTTTTGCACCGATGTGTTTTTTCAAGCAGCACTCGGCTTCATCAAACACCAACATGAATCCAACACGCCGTTCTTTGCCTACATCACCACCAACGCCCCGCACGGGCCTATGCTCGCTCCGGAAAAGTACAAAAAGCGATTCCGCGAGTTGGGCTGGGACCAGAATCTGCAAGGCCGCTACGGGATGATCGAAAACATTGACGACAACTTCGGCATCCTGATGGACAAGCTCGACCAGTGGGACCTGTGGGACGACACGCTGGTGATTTTCATGACAGACAATGGCCAAGCCGGACGCACTGCTAAGAAGAACGGCAAACAACAACAGGTCTTCACGGCCGGTTTCAAAACCGGGAAGGGTTCGCCATATGAAGGCGGAACCCATGTGCCGGCGTTTTGGCGTTGGAAGGGAAAACTGGGCGAAGGCGTCGACATCCCGGCGCTGACCGCGCACATCGATTTGTACAAAACGTTCTGTGCACTCGCCGGCGTCTCGATCCCCGACGGCATCCAAGCGATCGACGGACGATCGTTGATTCCGCTCTTGGAAAACCCCAAAGCCCCGTGGCCGGATCGTAAACTGTTCGTCCACCAAGGACGTTGGCAAAAGGGTGACGATCCGAACGACAGCAAGTTCAAGAACTGTGCCGTGCGGACGCAGCGTTGGCGGTTTGTCAACAACAAGGAACTGTACGACATCTCGGTGGATCCCTATGAAGCAAACGACGTCGCGGCGGATCACCCCGATGTCATCGCGGAATTGCGCAAGGCATACGACCAGTGGTGGGCCGAGACGGTGCCGCTGATGGTCAACGAAGATGCCCCCTATGCCGAGCAACAGCCACAAAAAGTGCGTTACGAAAAACAGCTGGCCGACAAAGGGATCCCCGACTGGTCGCCGCCCACGCTGTAGCGAAGGCAAGTGGGATCAACATCCCGCCTGACGTGACTCTCGTTCCGATCGGAACGGCCGACTGAAGGAACGCTTGTCTTGTGGGCTTGGGCTTAGCCCAGCGAGACATCGAGTATCATCATCACGACGAAGCCGATCATCAGAAACAACGTCGCGAGATCCTCATTGCCTTCTTGTTGAGTCTCCGGAATCAACTCTTCAACAACGACATAAACCATCGCGCCGGCGGCGAAACTGAGCGCGAAGGGCAGCACCGGCGCGGCGTAGACAACGACCGCTGCCCCGATCACGGCCGAGACCGGTTCGACCGCGGCCGAGGCTTGACCGAGCAGCCACGATTTGGTGCGACTGATGCCTTCCCCGCGCAGTGGCACAGCCACGGCGAGGCCCTCGGGAATGTTTTGCAAACCGATGCCAAACGCCAATGCCGTCGCGCTGCCGATGCTGGCGATGGAAAGATCACTCCCCGCGCTCCCGAAGGCAACGCCCACCGCGAGGCCTTCAGGAATGTTGTGCAGCGTGATCGCGAGGATGAGCAGCACGCTTCGCTGCCAAGCCGTCTTGACGCCTTCGGCCGACGCGTCGGGCAAGCCGCGATGCAGGTGTGGAAGCGTACGATCAAGCACATACAAAAAGAGGCCGCCGAGTAAAAAGCCGATGGCGGCGGGAAACCAGTTGGGCCATCCCAATTCGCCCGCGACTTCGATCGACGGCGCGAGCAGACTCCAATAGCTGGCGGCCAACATCACACCGCCGGCGAACCCGAGCATGGCATCGAACAGCGATCGATGGACTCGCACCAGACCAAACACCAGCGACGCCCCGACCGCCGTCAGCAGCCAGGTGAAACCACCGGCGAGGAGTGATTGCAGAATCGGATCGAGTTCGTTGAACCAGTCGAGCATGCTTTCGCCACCGCTGAAAAATGTTTGTCATGCGAGAACCGGCGGCAGCCTCACCGCCAAACACCACATGGCTTCCTGACTTCAATGCTTTCCGCCAATGGCCGTACGTCGCTGATCGCGTGACCATCGCGTTGGACAACAACAATGGCAAACGGCAACAATTGCAAACGGCGCGCCAACCTTTCGCACGAATGATCGCTCGCGACGGCCGATGTGTCGAACGCCCCATGCCCGACCGCGATCGATCACCGTCGATCGCGGTCGTCAGGCAAACTTTCCAGCCAACGTCTTGGTCGCCCTCTAGTATTCCGCCGCACCTTGGTTTTCGGGCAGGCGGTAGTGGACGAGGCGACGAGTCCCTGCCAGGAAGCCGACGACAGAGGATGCCGACGACAGAGGACTCGTCGCCTCGTCCACTACGCGAAAATTGCGCTGCGCTAGACTACTAGGAGGGTACAGACAGGGGGGGAAAACCGATGGACGCGGCTGCCCAAGAGCGGACGCTTGGCACTTGAGCGTCCCCGCTGGTCTGCAATCGACAAACCGCGGGGTGCGGGTGTTCCAGCCCGTTGCGAGCCCTTCTCCCGCACCGGGACTCGACAGAACGCGGCGGCGCTGCGAAAACCGATGCTTGGCGACTCCGGTTCTCGACCTGTTGATTCAGGTTGTTACCCATTCACACGAAAGGCCCCTCAAAAATGTCAAACCAACAAATCAACGACGCCTTAAACGGCCAAATCGCCTCAGAATTTGCGTCCTGGTATTCTTACTTGGCGATGAGTGCTTGGTGTTCTCGCGAACAACTTTCCGGTTGTGCGGGCTGGCTTCGTGCACAAGCTCAGGAAGAGTACACACACGCGATGAAGATCTACGAATTTCTGCTCGATCGCGACGTCGAAGTCAAACTATCACCGCTCGACGCACCGCGTGAGACGTTCCATTCGATCGTCGAAATCTTTGAGTGTGCGCTGCAGCAGGAACAGGCAAACACCAAACGGATCGACGAGCTGTTCCACATGGCGATGGAACAAAAGGCATTCGCGTCCCTGGTGGAACTTCAATGGTTCGTGACCGAACAGGTGGAAGAAGAAAAAACCGCCCGGACGAACCTGGCGCGGATCAAGATGATCGCCGATGATCCCGCGGCCGTTTTAGATTTTGACAATAGCTTGGGCCAACGCAGTTTGCCGATGGACACTTCGCCCCAGTGATCGCCGAGCGTCTTGACGATGTCGGAGACGAATAAAGCTAGTCCTCCTTGTCACCTTGCGTTTCGGGTAGGCGGTCGTGGACGAGGCGACGAGTCCTTGCCGAGATGCCGACTACAGAGGATGCCGACTACAGAGGACTCGTCGCCTCGTCCACTACCCGAAAATTGAGCTGAGACGGAATACTAGTCCATCTCGTATCTCTCAAGGGTCTTGGGGTCGGTTGCTTTGAGCACCTTCTCGGCGTGGTTGAGTGCTTTGTTGTCGACATCGTGCACAATGACCAGCACCGATCCCGATTTCACGCGGGCTGCGTAGTCGGAGCTGACGTCGTGGTCGACACCCCAGCGATCCATCACGCCGAGCAGACTGCCGATGGCGGCGCCGATCGCCATTCCCACCAAGGGTCCCGCCATGATGAACGGCCCGACCAAGGTTCCGGCCGCGATCGGAGCGGCAACGGTCCCTCCGATCAGCATTCCCAACGAGGTGCTCCGCCCGTCGGGTCCGTGCTTGCCCGAACCGTGCTCGTGCTCCTCATGAAGCTCACTGAGGTGCACCGCGGCCGGATCGGTGGAACTGGAGACCACCGAGATATTTTTTAACGTGTAATGTTCTTGTTCGAGCTCTTCCAGGCCGACTTTCGCAGCAGCGTGCGTTTTGTATTCGGCGATCAAACATTTGGACATGATTGCTCTCCCCATTTGCGGCAGACGCCCTCCATCACCATTTACCCCGATTCACTTCAATTCGCCAAAATTCAATTGCCAGGACACGCCGAACGAGTCCGTCACCCATCCAAACCGGGTACCGAAACCGTAGTCATCCAACGGCATCAAAACGTTTCCCCCGTCAGCAAGTTTCTTAAAAATCGATTCGACCTGTTGTTTGCTTTCGCGGTCCACGAAAAGAGAAACCGACGGCGTGAACTCAAACTGGTGATCGACGGGGCTGTCGATACAAAGCAGCCTGGTCCCGGCGACGCGAAACGCCGCATGTTTGATCGAACCCGCCAAGCTTGTCAGCAACAACGAGAAGCCTACGATGCGAGGGACAACTGTCATCAATCCGCTCCTGGTGTTTAGATCATCGCGAAACAACGTCTTTTCGCTGTATCCATCGTCACCCATTCTGGACCAGAATGCTAGGCTCTGTCCCGAAACGTTGTAGCCACCGTCGCCAGACGGTGGTTTTACGCGTTCCAGCGACCGTGGATCTAGGTATGCCGAGGAGCCGTCAGGCACAGCCTGACCTACACCGAAACACCACGCGAGTTGTGTCACGATGAACTAAAGTCGTGCTCCCGTCCCTAACCCTTCACTGCGGAATGACGTCCGTCAGTCCGGTCAGGTAGGGCGTACGTTGCTCGACGCGGTCCCGTTCCAGGAATGCTTCGGCCTGCCACACCGTCTCGCCCCGATGCAATAACCGTAGTTGCCGCCACGTGAATCGGACCGCTTGTCGGCTTACCGATCAGGGTCGGACCGATACCGTTGGTTGACGACCTGGAACGCAAATCCGTTTTCCGTCGCGTCGCTCTGGAAAGTGGTTTTGGCGATGTCGCCCGGAAACGACTTGCCGTTGTTTTCGCAGAATTCCTTCTCCATCGATGCCAGTGTGTCTTCGAGGTCGCGGGGTAGGAATCGGACGACGTTCCGTCCCGCGGTGGGTATGGCGGCCGCCGCCAGAAGCTGGCGATCAAACTGGGCAAATGGGTTGGTGCGTTTCCAAGAAAAATACAATCGCTGCTCGGTGCCGGGTTGGCGATTGACGTGACGGACGGGTTGCGTCGCCAAATGCGAGGCGGATTCGATCGCGTTGTCGCCGCCTCCGAACGCCGCCAATTCGATCCCAAAATAATCCAACTGCGAAGCGTAGTCCTTGATTCCACGGGCGTGAAAGGCGATCTCCCAGCGTTCCCAGCGGCCAATCGCGTCGACGTCGCCGGGACCGGTTGACCGAGCGTCCAACGTGCCGTCGACGAATCCATCGGAAGATGCTTGAGCGTGGGTTGCGATGGCCGTCGCCACGGGCGACATCCTGCGAAGTGTCGTGGAGACGGCGTCAACGGTTTCCGCCAACGAGGGATCCAGCAGGTCCTCGACTTCCTCCGTCGCCGGCGGTTCAAAGTCCTGAGTAAAACCGATCGGACTGGCGCTGGTCAGCGTCCGCTCAATCTGTATCCCGGGTTGCGTGGCTGGACCGCTTGCCAACCACCACAGCAGGAACAACATCGACACCGTCATGCTGAGAAAGATCATCAAGGCGGACAAGAACGAACTGACCGCATCGAATCGACTCAGTCGCAAAGACGGCATCGGGTCGGTGGCGGATGGCGGGTCCGCGTCTTGATGGTTCCGTCGCAGGAGACCGTTTATTGGAGAGTTCATTGTTCCCGTGTTCCTCGTCGCGCTACCGATTGTCCACACAACCACCAAGGCGACGGCACGCCCACAATCCGAACATCGACGTTTTAGCGGCAGGGCGCGAGCCCTCCGGTCTTTCACGCTGACTCCGGATGGCTCGCGCCGTTCCGCTAACACCTTCCGGAGTGCTACGGTTAGCGGCAGGGCGCGCGACTACCTGCCTCGATTCGTTACTTCGGCGACGATCCAGTCGTACAGACTGCTGAGATAGTCTTCGCGGATGATGTCGTGATGCAGATCGTGCGTTCCTTGTGCCCAGATCTTTGTGATCGCTCGGCCTCCGGATCGATCGGCGAATTCGATGGAGGCTTGATGGCAGGTGATCTGGTCGGCGTCGCCGTGGGTGATCAGGGTGGGCGTGGTGAGTCGGTCGGCGTGATCGAGCGCCCAACGGCCGGAGTCGATCAAGGCCCGGCCGAGACGGAGACTGATCTGTTGCTGCACGAGCGGATCGTCAAGAAAGGCTCGTTGCACGGCGGGATCACGACTGAGTTGGGACGGGTCGACGGGCGTGTTCAACACGTGGTCGGGTCGCACTTTCGCAAACAGTCGCAGCAGAGACAGGTGGATCGGTCCCGGCTGCTTCATCGAACGCAACATCGGCGATCCCGCAATCATCCACTTTACCTTGGAATACTGCCGAAGCTGATGGTTGAGCACAAAGTTGCCTCCCATGCTCTGCCCCAACAGACCGATCGATGCGTCGGGATGCCGCTGCCTGAGATGATTCAAGAAGATCTCGACGTCGTCCAACAGTGCGTCGTAGCTGGGGATCCGCATCCGCGGTCCCGGGCTCTTGCCATGTCCAATCTGGTCAAAAGCAAACACGCGGATTCCGCGACCGGCAAACCAACGCCCCAAAGCATCGAATCGTCCCGAATGGTCCCCCAAACCATGCACGACCCCCAACACGATTTCTTGCGGAAACACCGACGACCGCGCATCGGGATCGAACCAAGATCGGACGTACCGACCGTGATGACCGAGCTCCCACGTTTGCTCGCTGCTGATCAGGTCACGTGCGTGCATGTCAGACGGCCCTTGGTGATTTCGTCTCGAGGAGGAACAGGCGTGATCGGGACGAGGCGCGGGATCGTGAAGAACGATGAGGTGGAATGAAAGGATGACAAAACGGTCTTAGGCTGGGGATCCGTATGGAGGTAGGAAGATTTTGGAGGTAAGAAAATTGAGAAAACGATGAGTCATGGCACGACACAAAATCTTCCTCCCCCCAAAATCTTCCTCCCCCCCACATCTTCCTCCCCCCCAAATCTTCCTACCTCCAAAATCTTCCTACCCCCAAAATCTTCCTACCTCCAAAATCTTCCTACCCCCAAAATCTTCCTACCTCCAAAATCTTCCTACCTCCAAAATCTTCCTACCTCCAAAATCTACC
>WCIL01000039.1:0-85037 GCA_033042175.1 Phycisphaera sp. RhM | reverse complement strand
GATCCGGCCGACCCGCTGGATCGATTTTGGTCGCGCACCAACGAATCGGCCGAATGTCTGTATCTGATCTTGGCGACCACCGAGATGTTCGGGACCAAGGCGATCGACCGCATTCCGAGCACCAGCATCGGTGATACTGACGGCGACGGGTTTCTCGAAATTCTCGATGCCTGGGGCAACCCTTACGAGATGATTCGCAACCCCGCCGGTTTGGATTCCACGGCGCTCCGCAATTTCGTTGCCAGTGGTGGCAGTTTGCCGCAACAGTATCCGTCGGATCCCGATCCGTTTGATTTCCTGCTGAGCGACTATCGCTACGACGCTGCAAACTATGCAACGACGCCGCCCGCTCCCCAACAGGCCTACCATCCGTATTACTTGCCGCCGGTGGTGATCAGTGCGGGACAGGACGGAGAGTTTGGGATCCGTCGCACGTTCTGGATTGATGAAGACGGGCTTCAGCAGGGAGTGAAAGACTTTTACAGCGCGTCCTCGGTGCGGATCGCAACAGACACGCCATCGCCACGATTCAACATGGCGTATCGCTATCCCGATCCGTTTTTCAATGTGTCGATGGCAACGATTTCCGGCAGCCATACGTCACACGATTTCACGCTTTCCGGACCTCTCGGGATTCGAAACGCACGCGAGGGCGGTGGGCTAGGCGGCACGTTCGATCGCGAGACGGCTGGTGATAACATTACGTCGCTTGGTGGAGACCTGTAACATGAGAATCAAAACCGACCACCTGCGCAGATTGGGCCGCGGTTTCACCTTGGTGGAACTGTTGGTTGCCATCACGATCGCATCGGCACTGACCGCGATCGCATTGCCGACGTTGAAAGACAGCATGCGCCAGACCGCGCTCAGCCGTAGCGCGTCGCTCGTTAAGGGGGCGTTCATCAACGCGCGAGCTCAAGCGATTCGCACCGGTCGTCCGTACGGTCTGGTCATCGAACGACGACGGAGCGACATCGGCGAGGGCAACCCCGCCAATCTCAACTACTTCAGCGCGAACTATGCGACGCGGCTTTATTACGTGCAATCGCCGATGGAGTACCGCGGGGATGTCGACAGCGCGGTGGCTTATCCGGTCATGCACACCACCTCCCCGGCTCCGCCGGCTAATTCGCCGCTGTTTCCGATTCAGCCAAAGTTTTTCATCCCGCGTAGTTCGTCCGGCCTGTTGTACGCGCTCGCGTCCGGCGTCAATTCCGCGGCGTTACGTCTGATCCGTCCGGGCGTTCGATTTTCCGTCAACGGTTCCGGCTATGTGTTCGTGCTGGAGACCGCGGTGACCGAGGTTAGCGACAACATTGCGGCACTGGCACCGGTGCTGCCGTCGGGAACCGACGGAACGCTGTTGACGTTCAACTGTTTGACGGTTGCGGCGGACAACAACATGGTCGCGGGCAATTGGCGGGGGCCGTCGAGCGAGTGGGAGTTTCCGATGGCGTTGTCGCTGACGCAACCCTATGAATTCAAATTCCAAGTCAATCCGATCCGCGCCCCGCTGGCGCCGGTGAATCTGGTCGGCCGCACCGTTGTCGACCTGTCGATTTCCGGGCCGTCGACCAATCCGATCGCATTCAATTCTCAGGTGATCGTCGATTCCAGCCCGGGGACGCAAATCCCCAACGTGCAGTCGGATCGAGAGCTGAATGATGTCGTGGTGATGTTCGCCGCCGACGGACGGCTCAACGGTGTTTATACCGACGTGCGAGATGTCCAATCCGGGCTGATCGAGAATTTTGTTCTGACGCGTTTCGACCCCTCGACGACTGTCTCGTTTAACGTCGGTTACGTCGATGGGATTCTGGAAAATATCGACGACGCGGCACGCTACCCGCAAACGGTCGGCGGCACCGACTATCAAGTCACCACCAATGATCCGCCCCTGGCGAACCCTCAGCCGCCGTTGGCGCTCGAGCCGACCAAGGTGCCGAACTTTGCCAACCCGGATTGTGCCTGGGTTAGCGTTCAGCCGCTTAGCGGTGCCATCAGCTTGGGTACCGTGGCGACGCAGCCGCCGGTCGGTGTGTTGACGACGTACTACGGCCTCGGCACCAATCCGACCGCACGTCAGGTTGTTGGCGCTCGCATCCATCAATCGCGACGGCTCAATTCCGGGGGCGCTGTGCAATGAGACGTGCAATGAGACGTGCAATGAGACATTCCGAACGAGATCAAGTACGAGCCGCTGCAGTCTGTGGAGGTTTACCCATCAACCCAACAAAACGGTTCAATCTGTTGAATTCCCCACGATCGTTTCGGCGCGGACTTTCCATCATGGAGGTGCTGTTTGCGATCGCGGTGCTGACCATCGGTTTGTTGGGGGTGGCGTCGATCTTGCCCGTCGCAACCAACAACGCCGCCAATGCGCTGCAGATGGATCGAGCGATCGAAGAGATCAACAATCGTGTCGCGACCGACATGGCGCGATTGGAGGGTTCGTTCACGGAGGTCATCGTCGCGAACAATTCGCTTCGGGAGTTCAATTCGCCGACGGGAAGTTTCAACAATACCAACGCGTTCAACGCGCCACCGGCCGCACGCTTCAAAAGCATCAGTACACAAGAGTTCGGCAGTCACATTTCGCAATACGACGTGCGGTATACCGTCGACACCGGCGGGCCGACGAACCAGGGTCGCATGCCGGACGCGTTTTGCATCGATCCCTGGTTTCTGTGTGCGACGAATAATTTGCGCGACGACACCGATAACACGAACCCCAATCAGCGGCGCAATGGATATGACCGCACCGTCTTTCCCTGCTATGACCCGCGTTATCACTGCGTCGCCTATTCGCCGTCGGACCCGCTGAGTGCCTACATCCCACTGCCGGGATCTGCGGCGAGTCCGACGCTTTGGAATCTGCCTCGCTTTACGCGATTGGCGCTTCCGTTTGACGGGAGTTCCGGTTTGCTCTCGGCTGCGGGGGCACGGGCATTGACGCTGCGTAGCGACGAGTTTTCGTTGTTCTCGCCGAAAGATTCGACGCGTGGTCCGGGGTTGTTCGTTCAACGAAGCGCCAATGCCGCACATTCGCTGACCCGCAACACGGTCAGTTCGCGATTCAGTTCAATTGTTTTGATGTCGCGCAGCAAACCTGGTAGCAACCTGTTTGATGCGGCGGTGGTGACCATGAAGGATCGTCAAGTCGTGACGGTGCCCGGTGCCGGTCCGGCCCTGGCGCATCAACTGACGCCCTACACGGCCACCGATCCCAGCATCGTCAATGCACCGCCGCCACCGGAGAACGAGTTGCTGTTCCCCGGCGAGCAGATCGGATACGTGTCGGTTTCGGACCGGCCTTTCGTCGGCGGAGGTGGTGGAGAGTTCAAGTTTCGCACCAGCCGCTTTGTGTTGCCGGATCTCGATAACAATGATTGGTTGATGCTGATGCGGCGCGAATACATTACCAATCCGGCGACCGGGGCGGTGGAACCGAGAGGTTTGAAGTTCGCCTGGTATCAAGTCTCTGATGTGACCGGCGAGCCGACCGTGATCACCGATCCCAACAACGTCGTGTGTTACGAAACTCAGGTCTCGGTCCGCGGTCCCGATTGGATGTTTCATCCGACCCAAATGGAGTTTTTTGGAACGACATACTCCGCACCCTATTACGGCGCGCCCTCGCAGCCCAGCTGGGGCAATGCCCCTGCTTTTGACTACGACAACATGATGGACTCCTCTGCCACGGATCCGACGGGATACAAGAAACAAGACTATGGGACGGTGGTGGTGATCATGCCCGAGGTGGTCAGTGTGAAACCATTCCAGGTTCAACTGTGATGTGCCACCGCCGTACTCCGTTCAATCGAGTTGCCCGGCAGAATGCGGGCCGACCCGTTCAATTGGAAATGCAAGAATTGCATTTCGTTCACAAAGCAAGAATGCCAATTCAGCCATTTCGACCTTGATGCGTCGAAAGCCTTTTCTTTTCAACACAGCGATCGCACTGTTGGGCGAGCGTGGCAAAAGCGACCTCGTTCAACAGGGGCCCGGAATCGCGGGACGAAATTTGATGCCAATGTACAAGCCTATGAACCGACGATTGTCTCAATCGACTCGATCTCCCAACCGATCACGGCGAGGGGTTGTCTTGTTGATCGTGTTGGGAATGCTGTCGTTGTTCACCGTGTTGGTGATCAGTTTTGTGGTCTTCAGTTCGCAGATGTCGGAGTCGTCGTACTCGAGTCAAAAGCGACGTCAGCAGGAATTGTCGCCCGTACCGCCGATCGAGAGCGCGGTCTTGCAGCTGATGATCGGAACCGATGATTCCCGCAGCGCCGCATTTGGGGCGAGTCTGTTGGAGGACTATTACGGTGTCGACGGCCTGCAAATGCGGGTGGCGCATCGTTTGACTCAGCCATCACCGGCGATCAATTCGAACCCGGTGCCTCCGCGAGCGGGCGGGCAGTTACTGCTGCCGCTCAACGGCCAACAAGAACCACAATCGACGTTGTTCAAGTTCCCGACGAACTGGGCCCGCTGGCACTACCCGAATCCCGATTTGCCGGGCCAACTGATCAGTGTCCCGCCGGCACCGGGTACGGTCACCCCGGTCACGCAACCGTTCCGAAATCGACTGCACACGGATTTGGATGACGCACTGACGGGTCGAATCGTGACCTTCGACGAAGGTCCCTTGCAGAATCGGCCGTTTCGAATCGTTCGGTCGTTCGGAACCGAAAACGGAACGCCGGACCAGGGAATGAGTATCAGTGACAACACGGAATACAGCTTGGCCGGGAACTTGGTGATCGATTTGAGCGAGTTCGGCGACGAGGTCATCACCCTGGATGGCGTTTCCGAGCGGCTGTATGTCGTCGCTCAGAACTTTCCCAATCGATTGCTGTACAGCCCCGGACCCGACGGCCAGCCCGGCCGCGCCGGGGTGGATGACGATGGGATCAATGGTCAAGACGATGCGGGTGAATTGGGGGCGCCCAATAGCGACGACTACGGTTATCGCTTTGTGGTCAACGGATTGGTGTTCAACGGAGCAGGCCTCAATCCGGCGGGTGTGACCGGACTGCGCCGAAACGGGGCGGTGATCGACCCGACGGCCAACATCGAATTTACGCTCAACGCACGGTTGACCGGTTCGGACTACCAGGGCGGGAATACATCCGGAGGCGAATACCCGCAGCAGGACGAAGCCTGGGACGCGGCGGACATGGAGAACATCTTTCTGGCATGGCAACCCAGCGATCATCGTCGGGTCGACACCCGATCAGCCTCCTTCGTTCCTATTTACAACGGAAACAATGCGGCCGAACTCAATCGGCAACTGGGCCAAAACATCATTCCGTCGTTCCATCGACCTTCGATCATCAATTACTTGATGAATGCCCCGATTCGGCTTGCGGGCGAGCCGGTGGGTGCCGGGCAAACGTTTGCGCAAATCAAAGCGAATCCGACGGATCCGAATGCTCCGGCGCGGCTAGAGAAGTTGATGACTCAAATTCGGCGAGCGACGTTGCGCCCGTTGAATTTCCCACACTTTTATTACGACGCCGTCGTCAGTGACTTGAATAGTGACGGTGACCCGTTTGACGGTGCACCAGAGTTTTCGGGATCCAACCCGGTCTCGATCTTGGCCCGGCCGATCGACTTGTCGGGTTCTTTGCCGAGCATCATCAACCAGGTGGAGCAGTTGGCGACGTGGTTGATCAACGGGCCTTGGGATGTGGACAACGACGGGGATGGATTGCCGGATAGCGTTTGGGTGGACCTGAGTTTGCCCACCGTCACCGCGCCGGACGGACTGGTCCTGAAACCGATGGTCGCGGCGCTGATCGAAGATTGGGATGGCAAAATCAACGTCAACTATGCCGGCAGTTACAACCAACTGATCAATCGCAGGTTCGAGACCGGACCGGGTAGCTACACCAGTGACGCCGAGTACTTCGCCGTCAACACTGCGCTTGACTCGTTCGGGCGAGGCGGCGGACTGGGACCGGCCGAAATCGACTTTTCGCATCTGTTTGCGTTGGAGCGGCTGCCGATTCGCAGCGGTTTCCTCGGCCCGATCCGCACCAATCAAGTCGGTGCACCGATCTCGATCGATCAAGTGTTGTTGACCCGCTATGGCAACCTGCTGAACGTTCGGTACGGAGGCCAACCGTACAACTACGCGAATCCGTATCCCTATTCGGCGCCCAATTCCGCACTGGCCAACTTCCTTCATTACCCCGGTGCGGGCACGCGATTCGAACCGCGCGTGTTCACGGTCAGCCCCAATCCGGCGGCCGATCTGTTGTCACGCATTCCCTTTCCGGGGCGGACCTTCGATCATCAAGCCAACTCCGTCGCGGGACGACCGGTGGATATGACGGGGTTGATCAAGACTCGCAAGGACCCTCGAAACGGCACACAGACCTTTAACCAGCTGGCGACGGGAACCGATATCGGAAACCAGCCCTATGAGTTTGGTGCGACCGAGATTCGTGGCGACGATCAACCGTTTTCGACGGCCGAGTTGATTGATTTCCAAAACGGTGGAGAACTCAACGGTCGACTTTCGCAGTTGCTGCGCGACGCCGCGAACCGCAACGAGGCGCTGCGGCGATTATTGGTCTCGGACAGCCGAAGCGTGGACTCACCTGAACTGCCCGGTGAAGACGGATTTGTTCAGTTCCTGGCCGACAAACTCGGTACCTCCGCGAACAATGCTCAACTGCACCGAATGTTGGCGTTGGAATTGCGAAAAGGGTCAAAGTTGAATTTGAATCGCCAGATCGGCAACGAACAAGATGACACCGGCGAAGGGATCGGCGATGAAGCGGCGGAGATCGATACGTTTTTGGCCGTTCGATCGACGGGACCGGTCGTCCGGGAAGCGAACCTGGCCAACAATCGGTTTTCTCAAGAAGACGCGTTCCCGCAAATCGCTGATGGTTTTGCCAGTCAAGCCAACGCACAGGCGCACTACGGGCCCAACACGGTGTACCGTCCATCGGCCACGACGCCGACTGATTTTGACGGGCTGGACACCGATGGCGATGGCATCTTGGACCAGGGTGACCTGCGGCTCGATTTGGACAACGATGCGACCACTCCGTCGGTACGCGTGAAAATGGCCGATGGTGCCGAGTTGCTGGCCAGGCATTTGTATTGCCTGATGTTCGCCCTGATCGCGGACACAGGGTCGACTGCACTGGTACCGGACTTTCCCTACCCAGGTGACATTTCCAACGCATCGGACGACATCAAGAACCGTTTCGTTGCCAGACGATTGGCTCAGTGGGCGGTCAATGCGGTCGACTATCGCGATGTTGATTCAAAATGCACCCGTTTGCGTTATGACTGGAACCCGTTCGATTCCAACGGATTCGATTTGACGATCGCCGCACGTAACACGGTCTGGGGCATGGAGCGGCCAGAGGTGCAGATCACCGAGACGATTGCGACCCACGACAAACGATTGAAACGTAACCTCGTCAAACTGCCCGCTGGTGGGGCCGGTTCGGGATCTGCAGTGACACCCGATGGTGAGTACCCGCGCGATGATGATCAGTCCGATCCGACGGTGGATTCTGACAGTGACATGGATCAGTTTCGCATGCCGCAAGCGAGTGCGTACGTCGAATTGCAATCGCTCGCACCACCCGTCGTGGGCAACGGCGAGACGCAACCGAGTTTGCCAGGTGACTTGTACACCAACAACGCATTGGACTTGGGACGTGTCGTGGGTGTGGGGACAAGACGAAGCCCGGTCTGGCGATTGGCGATCGGCGAATCCGCTGGCAGCAACCCGGACAAGGGTGCCGCAAATAAAAGCACGCGTTGGACGTTTGACGCCGATCGGTTGCGAGATCTGACGAACCGTGGAATCGACGCCCCCAATTACTTGGACATGGACGGCAACCCGGGAACGGATGATTGGACGCCCAACGCTCAGGACGCCAACGTCACGACCTGGGAGGAATTCCAGCGTCACACGGCCGACATCCGACCGTCGATTCGATTCGACACGCCGCCGGCGGGAGATCGCAAGGAATATGTCACGCTGTCCGATGATGACTTGAATCCGTTTACCGACACCGCACCGGGAAACCTAGCTCGAATCCAGCTGAAGCGATTTGTTTGGTTCACGAACCTTTCACCGGTCGACTTGGCGGTCGTCACGGACGATCGAAGCGGGATGCGACCGGACAACGTTTACAATCGACGAAATGCCGTCAATCCCTATCTATTGCCGGGGCAATACGCGGTCGTTGCCCCGCGGGCTGAAACGTACTTTGGTCAGAAGAAAGGTCCCGATCCGACGTCGATGACCTACCAGCCGACGGACCAGGTTCTACGACTTCGTGCTCAGGGAGGAAGTGGTTTCCGGCTTGATTACTACGCACTGGGGAATAACACGACCAATCCCAACTCGCCGAGTTATGCGGACGACGAGCCGGCCGATGGGTACTACGAGGTCGGCGGCGTCCTGCCACTGATTTGCGAGTCACTGTTCCCCCATCAGGCGCGTAACTCTGGCGACCCACCGTACGCTCCCGGCAGCAATCGTGCGGGGTGGCAACAGTACTTCACGAACTTCAATGCGGCCGAGCATGTGGACATGGGGTTCAACATCAGTGCCCCATTGCCGAACGAGAACTTTTATATTCCGCCGACGCATCGCATCGCCAATGGTGCCCAGACGACGCCGTCGGGTGCCGCGCCGAGGCCCTACCCTCTGGTCGACGGTTATCACGATTACGATCAAGAGGCCGAGCCGCCGGCCGGCAACCCGCCTTTCGTGGTCGATCCCACGACCGGGGCTCACCCAGACGTCCCGCTGGACCACCTGCCCACCGCTCCGCTGGCGACGAACGAATGGTGGGCGGTCGGAACCCATCAAGAAGCGGCCACGGTGTTTGTGCAGCGACTGGCTGACCCGACGACGCCTTGGCATCCGATCGACAACCCCTACATCACCGTCGACTTCATGCCCATGGATTTGACCACGTTCAACGGGGAACATGACGTTCGCGAAACGGTCGATCGAATGGCAGGTGGAGCCGTATTCACAGACGATTCGGTCGATGACAAATCGGATTGGGATGATACCAATGCCAATCAGTTTGAGCCGTTGGTTCGATTTGATACGCGTCGTAAAATTCCGGACATCGCCAACGATCGCGGTGCAACGGTTTTCGTGCCCCTCAACACGACACCCAGCACCTTGGCCGACTACGAGCGAATCGTGGTGGCCAAACGCTCGCCATTGAGCATGACGACGAGCATTTTGCGTCCCACGGCGATTTCGGTTGCCGAGAGTACGAATCCGAGTGGATCGTGCTGGCCTTATGAGCTTGGTTCGATGTGGCAAGACAATGGCACGTTGGAACCGACTGCGACGGCACTGCGAACCGACTACGATGCCGAACGCTACACCGGCAACTCGTTCGATGCTCAACCGTTTGTTCAAACGCTTGGATTCGTCAACCGCGAATATGGCTATCCGGTGCGCAACACGTCGCCCCGAATTGTGCCGGACGATTTCGGCAGTCCGAGGTTCACGATTGGAAGCCCCAATGAAGTCCTGTTGACGACGATTCCCTGGATGAATCGCGAGTACCAGTCGTCTTACGGCCTGGCGGACGTGCCAGCGGTTTCGCGGACTTCGCTATTGGAAACTTTTAGTCCCGGGACGATACGCAATGCCGCCAACCCCGAATTCGAACAACCGGTTCCGTTCCGGCATCTGCTCGGATTTGATGTCAGGTATTCCCAGAACCGCGGTGCCGACACGACCGGACGGCAAAGCTTGGGAATCATCGAAGACGCACCGGACGAATACGAAGATGCAACGGATGATTTCACGGGAGATCGTGCGGGATTCGAACAGATCTTTGACTATGTCGATGTCGGCCCGATCTGGTTTGACAGCCAACGTTGGTTTGACCCCGGCAAGATTCGGTTCCGACGGGATGTCGAGTTCGACAGCGGTAGCCAGGTGCAGGTGCACCGAATGTTCAACCGCGCCGTGGAGACGTTGCAACCGCCGTATAACTACGTCGGATTGCACCGGACACCGGGCAAGATCAACGTCAACACGTCGCCGGACTACATTCGAAAAGGGCGAAACTTCGTGGATCCCGATGCGGGCAATACGAATCCTCGCTTGGTGGGGCGTCAATTCTTGGACGCCGGGGAGGATCCGGCTAACCCCGACCAGCAGCCCGCCGCAGCGACTCGAAATGAGATCTACTCGGACCCCTACAACCAACAGCCCGATGGAAACGGCTTCACGACCGCGTTCCGCAACTCAAAGTTGTTCGCCAACGGTTCGGTCTATCGATCCTTTGCCTGGGGCATTTCGACGCCTTACGAACTGGACAATACCTACGGTTCTCCCGCCACGATGGGCGAGAACAACCTGTTCCAGCAAACTGTGGATTCAGGTTTTGGTCTCAGCTTCAAGGGCTTTATCGAAGCCAGACGGGGCTATCCCACGACGTTGCGTGGTGACGCATTCATCAATGGATCGACGTTCTACGGTAATCCCGATCTGGATTGGCGTTATCCCACCCGATTTGCCGGAGTGTTTGGGCCGGCACGGGCGGCAGCGACGCCGTCGGTGCAACGGTTGATGCGTCAGCACGACCCGACCGGTTTCGGTGTTCCGCGGCGGACGCATGACATGATGCTGATGCGACCGCATCCCGACTGGGACGAACGCATGTTGACCGCGGCGCAGCGGAACGCGGTGGCAACCGGCGCGATGGAACCGGACAACTTTGCCTTGGATGTGGAAGCGGCGACCAACGGCGGGTCGGTCACCTTGCCGACGCTCGCGGCGGGGAACCCGGATATCGCGCAGCTCGAGATTCCGCTGGTCAATAGCGCACTGTTTGAACGCCCGCAGGCTGAATTGCATAAGAACTTGCGTGATCTGGATCGCGATTCGTTCTTCCGCAATCAAAACACCGCACGGCTACAGGGCGTGACGACCAATCACAGTAACGTTTTCCAGATTCGCCTGACACTCGGTTACTTCGTCGTCGACCCGACGACCGGGGCGGTGGGGCGCGAATACGTCAATGAAACCGGAGAGGCCATCCGCAGTCGTGCCAACTATGTCATCGACCGAACCATCCCAACCGGATTCCTGCGTGGGAAAAACATGGGCGCCGAACGCATGATTCTCTACTCCGAGATCGTGGAGTGAGCGTCGCGTTTACCGGAGAGGTTTTCGAAATTAGGACCGTCCCTGAAAGGGGACGCGCTGGTCTCCAATACACAGCTGATAACTCATGACGAATGATCTAAACCAAGACGCGCGACGTTTTCGGCGCTCCGCGAGCGGATTCACGATTCTGGAAGTGTTGATCGCACTGACGGCTTCGCTGTTGTTGATGCTCGGTCTCGCCCGCGCCTACAAATTGCTGAGCAATAAAATCACCAACCGACAGTCCGAGTTGGATTTGAGCAGTCGGCTTCGTGATGTCGCGTTGCGGTTGCGTGATGAACTCGGACGGGCGACCTGTGACATGGTTCCGCCGGCCAAACAGGGGGCCGCGGAAGGTTACTTGGTGTATCACGAAGGGCCGTTCACCGATTCCACCACGATCCTGGGAAGTGTTGCCAATCCGACCCCGTTGGCGGAGAAGTATTTTCCCGATAGCCGGTTTGGTGATTTCGATGACTTCTTGGCATTCACATCGACCGCCAAAGAAGGCGCACCGTTTGTCGGCTTCATTCCGCGAGGGATCTTGGACGCCAAGCGATACGCCAATCGCCAATTGGATCCTTCCGAAGTCACGGCCTACAACAGCACGCCCGGCTACGGGACTCAGCTGGTTCCGTTTTATTCCGATGTTGCCGAAATCGCCTATTGGGTTTCGCCGCAATGGGAACGCAATTCCGACGGATCGCTGGTCTATGAAAACCAGGTACCGGATGCCGGAGGTGCCGTCTCGCTTTATCCCGTGTATCGAGACAGGAATGGCGATTTGCTGCCCGACCGTTTGCAACTGCACCGTCGGGTTCTGCTGATCCGTCCCGATTTGAATATGACGCCCAGTGAGATGAACGCGATCAATCGGTTGGCCAATCCATCCAGCAGCGTGCCGACCACATCGGCAGGCACACGCAACGTGCCGACGATCCCCTTCCTGGTCGGCAATGGGACAGACGTGGAGATTGTGCCGATCGCCAACGAAGGCGGTGGGAACGTGTCTTTGTTTCCCAACAATACCTTCCTCAGTGCTCCCGGATTGTGGTCCGCCGGGCCTGCCAACGCATCTCCGAACTGGTTGACCGGAATCGCCCGGCTTCAACAAGCGATGGACCTGTCGATCAGCCGTGTTTCAGATCGCTGGAGTGCGCCGGCGACCACGGTCGCGCCGGGAGTGCCTCCGACGTATGGGATGCCGACGGCGGTTCTAAAGGCGAACTCCTTGGGCGAGTTGTCGAAGCCGGAGAATCGATTTGCTCATGTGCGGATTCCGCAGTCGCTGATCTCGGGCTCGGAGGGTTCGTCCATGCCTCAGATCGCGCTTTGTCCGCCCCATCCCTATCTGATCGCACGCTATTCGACTCCGCCTGCTCTGCCGGATCCGAATGACCCGCTGATGGCCGCTGGTACGACACCGACGACGTTTCCGGCCCAGGCCCATCACGTCGTGGGCACTGCGCCCGGCGATGCGCCTTACCTGGATACCTATGGTCGTTTTACGATGACGACCTTTGTTCGCCCGGAATTCAATTTGGCGGATCGCGTGAGCGATGTTGGTGCGGGGGGAACGTCCGTCGCGCTGGTCAACCGCGGCGGATCCGATGTCATCGCAGAAGACGTGGTCGGTTTTGACATTCAAATCTTCGACCCTTCGGCGCCTCGTTTCGTTTGGCGAGGACCCGACGGCGTGCCTGGCAGTGTCGGAAATGACGATGGCCTGACCGTCGGTGGCGTCGCAGCGGAGACGGAAGAAGAATTGGGATGGCCTGGATCCGACGATGAAATCGTCACGGTGAACGATCCGCGTATCGATGAAGTCCTCGTCAACAACGGCAATCGCTCTCGAACGAACTGGAATCAATCGCCCGCGACCGTCTTTGATGTCGTCGACCGCGGCGACTTTGTGGACTTGGGATACCTGCGTTTGGCCGGCGGGCCGATGCGTGGATTGGTTCAGTTTGACGAATCCGGCAATATCATCGCCCAGCCGCCGACGCCGACGGCGGTCAATTCACGCTACGAAGACTTTGCGAGCCCGTACAGCGGATTCGAATACAGCGGCAGCCCCAGCGTCCGGTATGGATCTCCACCGACGGCGTACTACTCGTTCTTCCCGAAATCGTGGGAGCAGAGCGGGCGCTTTATCGTGTCGAGCTCCGGGGGATCCAACACGCTCTCGTCGTTCTATCAACCGGTCTATGACACCTGGACCGACGGATACGCGGCCGATGGGATGGATCAAGAAGGACGATTTGCAGCGGCGCAATTTGGCGTCGTGCCGACCTTCCAATTTGCCTTCGCAGTCGCCGGTGCGACCCCAGGCGTTCCGGGATACCTGGAAAGCCGCGTTGCCCAGGACAACTCCGGAACCGTCTCCAACCTTCAACGTCCGGTGAGTGTCCGCCGTTGGAGTTCGTTCGACGGATCAATCGGTAACCAGGGTGAGTTCACCGATCAGAACGCCGGGAACGAACAGATTCCCGAAAACCTGTCGACGACTCCGATCGAGCTCAGTCCACCCATTCGCGATCCGCTTCGCGCGATCAAGATTAGCATCCGAATCAATGACGTTGGTGCCGAGACGATTCGGCAGCAGACGGTGATCCAGGAGTTTTGATTCGACGTGATGGTGATTCGTCTATTGATCGTGATTCTGTTGCTCGGCGGTGTGGCCGCGCGGTTGGTGATGCTCAACCAGACCCGCCGTTTTGCTCCGCCCACCGCGGGCCTGGACCGTGCAGACGTCGACCGCGCGGTCAGCGAAGGTGGCGATCAGGTTCAGCCATATTGCTTTGCCGATGACGTTGCCGTCTTGCTGACCATCGGCCAGGACGGACAACCCGGTCAAGCCGAAGTGGATGACAACCTCAATGGCGTCGTCGATGACCGTCGTGAAACGGGCGCCGTCGGTAGTGATGATGAATGCCTGGGACCGGCCGATTCGGGGTACCAAGTTGCGCTCGATACACCCGGTACGCTCGCGATCTCAAAGGGTGGGTTCGTTGAGTGCGATTCGGGGCGTGATGCGGAGCGGTATTTGACGGCTGAGTGGGGGTGGTTGGTGGTTGGGGATCAAGAGGCACAATGATGTGGTGTGTGGGGCGTCGTGCGCAGGACTCGCTGTGACGACCCCTTCCCGACACGTCTCGCTGAACCCCACCACACTCAGTTCATACGCCTGAGGGACGACAGAAAAAGGGGCAAAACATTTGGTGGTCAAAAAATGAAGAGATCCGCTAGGGGGAGCCAGAGTTCACTCGTCGGAAACCCCATCGTACTCGTGTGCGGTGTCTCATTTCATCTCTTTTGACCAACCAATTTTTTGACCAACCTTCTTGCCCATCGCTTTGTCTTGTGACTGGTGTTGCAACCACGCGCCGCTCGCTTACGCTTCCCGCTGAGGTTGCGTCCGTGCACGCAACTCCTCTCAACTTGGATCCTGGAACTTGGAACTTGGAACTCTTCTTAAAAAGTCTTTGAGGACCAGTCCGGTGGTGATGCGGCTGGATTCGTAGATCACCGGCAGGCCGCTACCAGGATGCGTGCCTCCGCCGACCAGGTAAACGCTGCCCAAGTCTTCGAATCGATTTCGCGGTCGGTTGTGCAGCATCTGTCCCAGATTGTGCGCCAAGTTGAACGTCGCGCCTTTGTGGATCGCGTAGTCTTCGTTCCAGTTTTGTGGCGTGATCATGTGCTCGGTCCGAATCCGGCTGCGAAGGTCTTCTAAACCGATCGCGGCCATTCGATCGAGCGTCAAATCACGGAACGCCGGCGCTTCGGCTTCCCAGTCGATCGATCCGGTCTGATGCGTCACCGGCACCAACACGTACAACGTGCTGTGACCGGCCGGAGCCAAGGAGGGATCGGTGACGCAGGCGTTTTGGACATAAAACGATGGGTCTTGGCTGAGCGTGTGTGTCTGCTCGATTTCGCGAAGATTGTTTTCATAGTCTTCGCTGATGTGGATGCTGTGGTGCGGCAGGTCTTCGTACAAACCTTCGATGCCCAGGTACAACATGAACGTGCTGCAGGAGAACCGTTTGGTGGCGATCACTTCGTCGGTCCACCGCTTGCGTTTCTCGTTGGGAACGGTGCGGCTGATCCAGTCGGCAAAGTCGGCGTTGACCACGAACGCGTCGGCCGCATAGTTGCCTTGATCGGTGGTCATGGATCGGACGTGCCGGCCTTCCATCTCCACGCCGCGAACCGGTTCGTCGTAACGGAACTTGACGCCCAACTCTTCGGCGATTTCTGCCATCCGTTCGCTCACCCGGCTGCACCCGCCGATCGGATGCCAGACGCCGTGTTCGTATTCCAAGAACGACAGGATGCTGAACAGGCTGGGGCAATTGAACGGCGACATGCCCAGATACTTGGATTGGAATGCGAACGCGATGACCAGCCGGGGATCGGAAAAGTACCGCTGTAATTCTTGGCCGAGGGAACGAAACGGGTGCAGGTGTTTGGCGGCACCGATCATCGAGGGACGCATCAGGTCGGCGATCGATGAGAACGGCGACTCGAGAATCGGGCGAAATTTTTCCAACTTGATCCGGTTGTCGTCCATGTAGCGGCCGAGCGAGCCGACATCGGGCGGCGACAATTCAGCGATCTGACGATCCATCTCCGTCAGGTCCGGGGTGCAATCGAGTTGTCCGCCGCCACCGAAGGTCAAACGGTACTGCGGATCCAACCGCTCCATCGGCACTTCCTTCATCAGGTCGTAGCCGCAGCCGGCGAAGATTTCTTTGAGCACGCGGGGGTACAAAAAGAAGGTGGGGCCGCAATCGAATCGATACCCGTCCATTTCGATGGCCGACGTTCGACCGCCGGGACGGTCGCGACGTTCCAACACCGTCACGTCACAGCCGGCGTGGGCCAGTTGCATCGCAGCGGCCAATCCACCCGGGCCGGCACCGACCACGACCACCTTTCGATTTGACACTGGCGTTTTCCTTGGAGGTTGGGAATGGTAGCGGTGCTGGTGTGCAGGCTTTAGCCGCTCCGTCTTGCTGCTTCGCAGCGCGTGGGGATGCGCCTCAAGGCTGGACACCAACGGTTGCTAATACGTTCCCTTTTGGATTCCAGCTTCGATCTGTCGGCGGACGAGGGTGTCGATGCCGACGTCATCTTTGGGGGTCAGTTCGATTTCGCCACGGTCGGCCGAGGTTCGAGCCCGCTGGACGACTTCGCGGACCGAATCGACGGTCAACGGTTCAACCAGCTGTGCCTCCTCGTTGCCGGGATCGGACTGGAGCACCGGAGTTAGGATATGAACGAAGTCAATGGTGGTGATCTTGTTTCGTTCAACGCCTTTGCGCAAACGGACGAATTGCAGGGAATCGCCGGCGGCAAACTGATCGGGATGGTCGTCGACGAATTTTTCGATGCGGCGGATCTGCCCCCACTGCAGCACCGGTAACCGGGTCATGCGTTGCATCACGCCGGAGGCTTGCCAGCCTTCGAGTCGACCGCGTTCGAGTTCGTCGGCAAACGTGTTGAGCAATTTGACCGTCGCCGCCTTTTCCTCCGGTTCGAGCAAACTCTGCTCCACCGCAGGAATGAAACTGCCGCGCATCGAACGCAACGCCAATTCGTCTTGCTTGTCGAAAATCAGCCACGTCATCACGCCGCAGGTCAGGAACCCGACGACGCCCATCAAGACCATCGACGCCAGGATCGCCGGCATGCAACCGGGGCCTTCGTCACCTGGGGCGTCGGAGGGATCTTGGGTGGCGTCGGCGGACATGGGCTGGTGGGGTTAGGAGAGGGGGAGGGGCAAAACGATGGGGGGCAGCCGGTGTGCAGGCTTTAGCCGCCCGGTCTTGCTGCTTCGCAGCGCGCGGGGAAGCGCCTGAAGGCTGGACACCAACGTTGCTGGTGTGCAGGCTTGAGCCGCCCGTCTTGCTGCTTCGCAGCGCGTGGGGGAAGCGCCTGAAGGCTGGACACCAACGGTTGCTGGTGTGCAGGCTTTAGCCGCCTGGTTTCGCTGCGGAGCAGCGAAACCGGCAGCGAACAGACGTTAGACGTCGGGGAACTCGATTTTGATGACTTTCAGTGTCATCATGCCGGCGGGGACTTCGATCTTGGCAATTTCGCCGACTTTTTTCCCGATCAGACCTTTGCCGATCGGGCTGGTGACCAGGATCTTGCCGGACTTGTAGTCGTCTTCTCCGGCGCCGACGAACGTAAATTCCTCTTCCATGCCGTCGTCCTGGTCTTCGACCGTGACGGTGCATCCGAAGACGACTTCGTCGCGGGGCAGTTCCGACATGTCGACGATCGTGGCGCGGGCGAGTTTGTCTTTGAGCAGGTTGATCCGCGCTTGGACTTTACCTTGATTCTCACGCTGGGCGTGGTATTCCGCGTTTTCCTTCAAGTCGCCTTCTTCGCGCGCCAGGGCGATTTTGTCGGCGATCTCGGGCATCACTTCGCGATCAAGATGCTCGATTTCGGCTTTGATCTTGTTGTATCCCTCTCGGGTCATCGGCACCGATTCAACCATCACACTCTCCACGGGTCACTGAAAAAAAGAAACCTTCCCCACCCAGACGGCGGGAAAGGCTTCGTTGCTTGTTCGGGTAGTTTTGCCGCTTTCTTCGTTAATGTAAAGGTCTTTAACGCGTCAGGTCCGGGTCGATCGTCTTGGGCGACTCGTCGGATTCAAAAGGCAGGCCGATGTCCTCGTCCAGCCAGCGGCCCAAATCAATCAGCCGACAGCGCTCGCAGCAGAACGGTGGGGCATCGGTTTCGTCCATCCGGAAGCGTTTTCCGCAGGTCGGACACTTCGATTTGTCACGGGGTTCGTTGGGCATGGGGAGGATTCGAGTGGGACACGAGGTAGGCCGTGGCGGCACAGTATTGACCGATCGGATCCCAGCCCGACGCGCTAGCGAGGTGGCACCCGCGCCCCTTGCTAACGCGTCGCGCTGGCATTGTCGCGCTGGCATTGTCGCGTTTTGTTCGTCGACGGGTCAGCAGAGACGTCATTTTAGCGCACGTCAACGGGCTCCGTTTGCATGCCAGCTTGGCAGGACGAAATCCGCCGCGACATGCTATTGATGCCAGTGTGACGGCAAAATGTCAAGATAGTGAATCTTGCGACGCCCGCGGCGGTTTGGTATCCGATTTGCAAATGGTCTGATGCTGCCGCTGTGATGCAACCGGTGTCGGCCTGGAACGGGCAGACTGGCCTTGCGGTCGGTGGCACTGGTCTTGTCAGATTCTCCCCAGATGCGAACACTAAGCGGTCATTGCAAGACCGACGTATCGATTGTTCGGTCTGATCCCGCTGCGATTTCGTTGCTTTTAACTCCCAAAGACACTTTATGGATTCACCGTTAACGCACCCGCTTGCCGCGAGCCAGCTCTCCGGTAACCCGATTTCCGGTAGCCACGCCTACCAGAGTTACCAACGCCAGCGCCAACTGACGCTCGGGGATTTGCTGCTTGAAAATCGCATTGTTTTTTTGCAAGGCGAAATTCACTACGGCAATGCCAACGAGTTGGTGATGAAGTTGCTGTACTTGCAGAGCGAAAATCGCCGCAAAGACATTCATTTCTACATCAATTCTCCCGGCGGAAGCGTCACCGCGACGTTGGCGATTTACGACACGATGCAGATTCTCTCGTGTCCGGTCGCGACGTACTGCGTCGGTGAAGCCTGCAGCGGCGCGGCCGTCTTGTTGGTCGGCGGCAGCAAAGGCAAACGGTACTGTCTGCCCAACAGCCGCGTGATGATGCACCAGCCGATGGGCGGCGTCGGCGGACAGGTCAGCGACATCGAAATCCAAGCGGCCGAAATGTTCCGCTATCGCGATGTGCTGAACCAGATCATCGCCAGCCACTCGGGACAGCCGGTCGAGAAAATCGCCGAAGACACCGATCGCGACTTTTTTCTGGGGGCCAACGAAGCCAAAGAATACGGATTGGTCGACGATATCCTGACCAAGCCGCCGGTCGAAGACGAAGACGAAGACGCCAACTGAGCCGTCGCCCGTCTCGTTTTCCCTCTCCCGTCAAACTAACCAAGAATACCGATATGCCACTGATTCCCTACGTCGTTGAAAAGAGCGGACGCGAAGAACGCACTTACGACATCTATAGCCGACTGCTGAAAGACCGAATCATCTTTCTCGGTCAACAAGTCGATGACCAGATCTCCAACTCGCTCGTCGCTCAAATGCTGTTCCTGATGAGCGACGATCCCAAGGCGGACATCCACCTGTACATCAACAGCCCCGGTGGAAGCATCACCGCCGGCATGGCAATTTACGACACCATGCAATTCGTCTCCTGTGACGTTGCCACCTACTGCATCGGTCAAGCCGCTTCGATGGGGCCGTGCTGTTGACCGCCGGTGCCGCCGGCAAACGCTACGCTCTGCCCAACGCGCGGATCATGATTCACCAACCGCTCGCCGGCATGCAAGGCACCGCGCGGGAAGTCGAGATCCACGTCGAAGAACTGCGGCGGATCAAGAAACGCATGAACGAAATCATGATCGATCACACCGGTCACTCGCTGGAAAAAATTGAAACCGACACCGATCGTGACCGCTTCATGAGCGCCGAAGAGGCCCGCGAGTACGGCTTGATCGACAAGGTCGTCAAACGCGCCGGCGAAGCCTAAGCGGGCGAGCGAAGAAGAGTGGGGTAGCCTTCGCGACCCTCCCAAAGGGCATTGGTATCTGCACAACTTTTGCATGTCAGATCGGTTTTGAGTGGATGGTTTCGGCCAACGGCCGTTTACATCCATAGCCTTGGGCATCGCCCAAGGTCCCCAAACGAGAACGAGAGGGGTTGGCCGACGGCCATACACAAATGCCTCGTCAAACGCGAAGGTTGTCCATGGCCGTTGGCCAAATTTCACCTCATTGCGATGAGGTTCCTGGGGCGGCGCAACCCTCGCAAATGCTCGGTTTGCTTGCCCCAGGCTACGGATATGCATGCCCTTTGGGCAAGAATCGACTTGCGTAGATACAAATGCCCAAAGGGAGGGTGACTTCACTTTAATAGCGAATCGACCGCTTCACTTGGTGCCCCACTGTTTGGCGGGTGTAGTGGATACTTCCTGTGGTTGATGAACAGACGCGTTAGAATTTGCCCATTCGGACTTTTCTACGCTGTTTTCCTCATCACCACAGAGCACCGCCGTGAAACGATTCATGGTTTGCACAGGGCAGTATGCCCTTTTGGCGATCGTCGTCCTGTTCGCCGTCTCTTCATCTGCAGCTCCCGCGGCTGATCTCGTTGGCAATTATCCCCACTCAGTCGGACCTGCCGGCTCGTCGGCGGTCTCGGCGATCCAATGGCACGAGCAGCTTGATGCCGGCTGGCGTGCGGCCAAACAGTCGGGCCGGCCGATGGTGATCTTCATCACCTCCAGTCGATGTCGCTATTGCGATGCGATGAAACGTGATACTTGGACCGATAGCACGATTCGAAGCCGATTGAAAAATGGGTTCGTCGCGATTCGTCTGTCACCGGAACGCAACGCTGAAGTCCTGCGGCGCATCCATGTGCCGGCCTATCCGACCACCTTGATCGGGCATCCCGATGGCAAGGTTCTCGCACACAAGGTCGGTTATCAACCGCCTGGTGCGTTGCACCAGTTGTTGGGTGCGGCAGATCAATCGGCGAACTGATGTTGCCGCAACAACCGCAATCGTTGGTTCAATTCACGTTCACGCCGATCCAATTCGGCCTCGCGTCGATCGAGCCGAAGGGACCACTGGCTGAGGCTGGCGATCAAGTCGCCGGTGTGATCGGGGAACAGGTCTTTGGGGCGAGCGGGCGGTTTGGGTGATGCGTTGACGGGAACGTTGACCGGAGCGTTGCGGTCAGCCGATTGCACAGTTCCGGCGGGCTGCGGAGGATCGATTCGCAGGATCAACTCATTTTGATCTGTGGTTCCAGGTCGGCCGTCGGCGGGCGATCGCCGCCGAATCTGTAGCGACGCGAGCCGTTGTTCGGCACGCGTGGTTGTCTTGCGCAGCGTCATCAGCCGGAACAAGGTGGGCGGTGTAACGCCCGGCCGGTTTGCCGTCGTTGCCGCTGCACCGCCGACGATCGAATGACTGTGGACCCGGGCGACCGCAGCCGTTGCGACAGCGCGCGGTCGAGGCAGCGATGCGGTCGACCGGCGGCGAATCCTCGCGCCGTCCGTGATCTTTCGCTGCAACGCTGTGGGGGTAACGGTCGGTGGCATCGGACGACGGATTGGAGGAAGCGGGTGAATGTTCTTTCCGGCCTGTCGATGAAAGCCCGCACGCGTGCGCAAGGGGCCACGCGGCGCCCCGCGGTTTCGCGTCGAACCTGACATGATCGCGTTGAAATTGGCAGATCGACTCAATCGACAGGCTGTTTCGTCACCGGCAGTCAGGGTGTGACCCCCTACGCTTGGTTCGTCACTCTCGGCCAAGAGACCTGCACGCTTGTCCGCCTGGAGCGTAAAATGGGGCGTAAGCTATCGTCATCGCAGCGGTTGTGACGTTCAAACCGCCCACCGTCCATCTTCCACTGTTAGGGGTTCGAACCGGGATGCATCTATCCGACGTTTCAAAAGGGTCACGCGCTGTTGTTTCCCGACTGATCCCAGCTTTCCTGGTCGGCGTCGCATTGCTGCCGTCGGGGGTCACCGGGGACGACGTGGCGTCAAAGGGCAGCACGACCCGGGGCGAGGTGGCGGAATTTCAGACACCGGAGCAGACCAATGCGGCGATCGACAAGAGTGTCGAGTTGGCGATCGGGTTTTTGAAGAATCGCGGCCAGACCGGCGACGGTGCGTTCAGCCCGGAGACCGGCGTGGCGGTGACGTCGCTGTGTGTCCGTGCAATTCTGGAGCATCGCCCTACCGACGTCGATTCGCCAGTCGTCCAAAAAGCGATTCAGTTCATTCTGGACAATGTCCGTCCCAGCGGTGGGATCCACGCGACGGGATCGATGTACCGAAACTACGAAACGTCCGTCGCCGTGGGTGCCTTGGTGGCGGCCAATCGCGACAATCGATACGAAAGTCAACTCAACCGCGCCGAAGCGTATTTGAAGGAGATTCAGTGGGACGAGGGTGAAGGCGTAGAGTCGTCGGACACGGCGTATGGCGGTGCGGGCTACGGCAAACACGCTCGTCCCGATTTGTCCAACACATCCTTTTTAGTCGATGCCCTGAAAGACTTGGGCAACGACGCGGACGACGAAGCGATCCAGAAGGCGCTGCGATTCATCAGCCGGACGCAGAACTTGGCCGGCCACGGAAACGACACCGAGCATGCCGACAAGATCGGCGACGGCGGGTTTTATTACACGCCGGCCGCCGGCGGTGAAACCAAGGTCGTCGGCGAAGACGGGGACAACGGCGGTGGGCTTCGCAGTTACGGCTCGATGACCTACGCGGGGCTGAAGAGCATGATCTATGCCGGCCTGACCGACGATGATCCACGCGTCGCGGCCGCCATGGAGTTTATCCAAAAGACCTACTCCTTGGACGAAAATCCGGGGATGGGCAAAGCCGGGCTGTATTACTACTACCACACCTTCGGCAAGGCCTTGGCGGCGGCGGACATCCGCGTGCTGACCGACGCGGATGGCGAAAATCACAATTGGCGACGCGAACTCGCCGCGACCTTGATCAACGCACAGCAGGCCGACGGGTCTTGGGTCAATGACGGCAACGACCGCTGGATGGAAGGCAACCGCAATCTGGTGACGGCCTACGCGCTGCTGGCGCTGAAGTATTGCCGCGAATGATCCCTGAACCATTTGCTCGTTTGGAGGAATTCGGTTCCAATGCTTCGCTTCGATCGGCTGCGCCGAGCGATTGAATGCCCCATCAGCCTTTTACCCTGAATTCAATGCAACTTCCCGTCGTCAATTTATCTGATTCCGCCCCGGTTCCCGCACCGCAGGAGGGGGGGGCGGATGCCCGCGGTAGTTACGCCGTGGTTTCGTTGGGCTGTCCCAAGAACTTGGTCGATACCGAACAGATGCTCGGGCGGCTGGACCAGGACGGGTACCGGATGGTGGGTGACGTGAATGCGGCGGATTTTGTCGTCGTCAACACCTGCGGATTCATCGACTCGGCGCGCGAAGAGTCGCTTGGTGCGATCGATGAAATGTTGGACCTGAAGCGCCAGGGCAAGATACGCGGGGTGGTCGTGACGGGATGCTTGGCCGAGCGCCAGCAGGGCAAGTTGTTGGAGGCGCGTCCGGAGATTGATGCGATGGTCGGCGTCTTTGGACGCAACGATATCGTGGACGTGGCCCACCGATTAAAGAGCGGCATTCAGGAACAACAGCGCGTCTTTCGTCCCGCGCCGATCCGGCCGCTTTCCGATGCAGTTCGTTCGGCCGTCACGCCGCGCCACTTTGCTTACCTCAAGATCAGCGAAGGATGCGATCGGCTGTGCACGTTTTGCGCGATCCCCAAGATGCGCGGCAAACACTACAGCAAGCCGATTGAACAAGTGGTCGATGAAGCGAAACGGCTGGGGGACAGTGGCGTTCGCGAAGTCGTCATCGTTGCTCAAGACACGACGTACTACGGCAAGGATCTCTACGGCACGCCGAAGCTGACTGAATTGCTGACGGAATTGGACAAGATCGACTCGATCGATTGGATCCGTTTGATGTATTTTTATCCGATGTACATCGACGATCGATTGGTGGAAACGTTGGCCGGAGCCGAGCGGATTTTGCCGTACATCGACATGCCGTTGCAACACGCCAGTGACGCGATGTTAAAACGTATGTCCCGTAAAACGACGCGTTCGCTACAGGAAGAGATTGTGGGGCGTTTGCGCGAACGGATCCGATCCCTGGTGATGCGGACGACAATGATCACGGGGTTCCCGGGTGAGACCGAAGATGATTTCGAGCAGTTGGTCGACTTCGTCGCCGAGCAACACTTTGAGCATTTGGGCGTGTTCACCTATTCGGTCGAAGAAGACACGCCGGCGGCCAAGTTGCCGAACCGGGTGCCGGCAAAGGTCGCCGAGCGGCGGATGAGTGACTTGATGGCCGTCCAGCAGCAGATCGCGTTTCAGTGGAACGCGGATCGCGTCGGATCACTCGATGAGGTGATCATCGACTCCAAGTTTGAAGAGCAAGACGGAGTCTGGATCGGCAGAACCCGTTCGGAAGCGCCCGAGATTGACGGGGTGGTCTACGTCAGTGGTGTCGAACCGGGCTCCGAGCCGCAAGTCGGCGACATCGTCGAATGCGAGATCGTCGCCAGCCAAGGCTATGACCTGGTCGCCGCGCCAGTGGGCAGCTGAAACGTGCGCCGATGTGCAGGCTTGAGCCGCCTGTCTTGCTGCTTCGCAGCGCGTGGGGATGCGCCTGAGGGCTGGACACCTGCGTGTGGCCGATCAATGATTCGAGTAGCGAATCTCGGGCGAATAGTGCAATGCCTTGGCCGCGTGCGGGGGCAGGGCTTTTTGCAGGTCCAAGCACTCTTTTTCACGGACCGGATTTTGGTCGTGCATGATATGGGTCACCAGGGCGACGACCAATTCATTGCGTCGGGATTCGACGGCGCGTTTGTTGAACAGCCGTTTGATGACGGGAATGTTACCGACAAGCGGAATGTTGGCTTCGGTTTGGGAATCGGTTTCGCGGATCAGTCCTCCGATCACCAGGCCGCTGCCGTCGGGCATCAGCACCGTCGTTGAGACCTGTGTCGTGTCTTCTTCGGGGAAACCGCTTTCGGTGATCTTGCCGCCGGAGACCTTGGGTAGGACGGTCATCAGGATGTTGCCGTCTTGGGTGATCACGGGCGTGACTTCCAAAACGATTCCGACGTCCAAGAACTGGACATTTTGGATCGTCGCGGTTTGTGTGGTGGTGGCTACGGCGTAGGGCAATCGTTGCCCGATTTGCACCTTGGCGGTTTGCCGGTTGACCACACTGACCTTGGGCGAGGCCAGGGTGCGTGAGTTAGTGTTGACGTGAATCGCTTCAATCAAATGGCCGATGTCGGTGCCATCGATGCGGAACGCCAGTGACGGGCCGTCGGGGTTCTCTTCGGCAAATCCCGTTCCGTCCAATACAACTTTGGCGCCCGAGACCCGCGCCAGGGCACGCAGATTCACACCGTGTCGTTCTTCGTCGTTCAAGTCAATTTGAAGCACGTGGGCTTCGACCAACACCTGCCGTGGCGGGATATCGACTTGGGCGATGTACTGCGAAACCCGCAGGTGTCCCGCTTCGTTGTCTTCGACGATCAACAATTCTCGCGTCTTCAGTTGGTCCAACTCATCCGCCTCGCTGGTGTACGCCTGGCCGACCGGTGAGAGCAGCCCGGTAACGACCGACTGAACGTCGGCGGCCGCCACGTAGTTGAGCGGGTAGACCTGAAGCCTGCGTCCTTGGACTTTACGATCCAGGGCCGCCGAGTCGGCTCCGGTGACATACAGCAGGTTGTCCGAGCGATGCCAATGAAACCCGGCGACACCCAGGATGGCATCGAGCACTTCGTCCAGCCGCGCGCCACGGATGCTGACGGTGACCGGGCCGCTCACGTCTGGGCCGATCACCAGGTTCAATTTGTGGTGATCGGCGATCATGCGCAGCACGCTACGCAAGTCGGCATCGTTGGCGATCAGCGTGACCAGGTCGGCGTGTTTTTCCAGTGTTGCGCGATCGGTGCCGGGAGCCGGCTTCAGGGGGATCGCAAAACCTTTTCGATCCGCCGCCGGCTGGGGCAATTCCGCCGGTACAGCAGGGTCTTTGGCCTCGTCAGACTCGGCACTGTCGGATTCGGCGCCGACTTGGGCGACCCGACGAGTCGATTGCGGAAGCGAGCCGACAATCAGGTCCGCGATCTGAACGTCACGTCGTTGCGCGGCGTCTGGTTCGGCATGATGGATGACGTAGTCGATGCTCCCGCGGTGATCGGTCGTGTTCTCCGCGGTGGATCGTTGATCTGTCGATGAAGCGGCGACGTGGAGCGATTGCAGATTGCCGATGTCGGTCGGGTGGGACGGCGCCATCGGTGTGTAGGCCGCACGCGTGGGGCTCGCCTTGAGCGGTTGTGGCATCGTTCCGACCGGGTCGGGTGCGGCGAGCAACTGCGCCGATGCCACGGGACGCAGGGCGTCTGGAAGGCGCTGCGATGAAAGTAGGGTTGGCCGACGGTTGGTCGTGCCGCCGGACGATGCCGTCGGGAGCGTGCTGTGCCCGGTGGAGCGAACGTGGCTTGGGCGGTTGGGCACGGGCAGTGCGATCGGGGTCTTGCCGACGATCGAGGCGATTTTCGATGCACCACTGGTCTTTCGCCGGCGGGTGGCGGGACGGATGCCCGCTGCCACGTGCGGTGCGTCGGCCTGGGGGTTGGATGGATCGACAGACGATGGATCGGACAACTCGGTCAGCGGTTTCACGTCGGTCGGCGGCGAAGGCAGTGCGGTGAGCGGAGCGTTTTCGTCGGTCCGTGGGGACCGCGACCGCCCGCGAACCTGCCACTGTGACGGATCGGTGGCAGGTGAAGTGGAGTCGGCAGCAGACGGGGACTCGGTTGATTCGAACGCCACCTGGGTGACCGCTGCCTGGAGAAGATTGTCCGACGCTGCGAGAAGTTCAATTGCCGAGGCGTCAATCTCTGCAGGCAGGGCGAACAATTGATGCGCGGTCGCCATGTCGACTTGGAAAACGCCAGTCGCTGCGTTTTCCGCTTGCAGCACGGTTTTGGATCTTCCGCGGAGGATCAGAGCCGGCGGGTTCTCGCACGCCGAGTCGCTGGGTTTTTGCGGCAGACGAGCAGCTGGGGGACCGCCGGTTTCGGCGGCGGCGATTGTGCTTGCGCGGTCATCGTTGGAATCCGCGGTTTGCGCACACGGCATCATCCCCAGGCAGAGGGTTCCGATGATCGCCAGAGACAAAATCCGCATCCGGAGAGCTTCCTTGCACATTGGATGAACTGAAAATCCGAACAACCGACACAATCGGCACAGACTAACACTGTTGTCGTATCGGCCTCTGAGGCGTGACAGCGAAGCAAAACCTGTGAACTTGATCCAATTAGGGAGAATTGTCGAAGCCCTATGGAGCGACTTCGACCCCCTCATCGGAGACCTGGATGACCACGACGCCGGTTTCCAGTTTTTCACCCGATCGCACGATTTGCCCATCGATCAGTGCTTTTCGGTCGGTTCCGTCGTACGCCCCGTAGACGGCACCCAAGGTGTATTCCACGGTGGACGCGGGCTCGGCTTGCGGCGAAGTCGGTTCGGGGGTGGTTTGAACGACTTCGATGGCCGCACCGCGAAACAAATCCGTCGCGGTGATTTCGTCGAAGGTCAGGGCGGGCAGTTCGACAGCCGTGACCAGATGCTCCATCAATTCGTCCTGGGTGCCCTCCGAAGTTCGCTCCGCGGGTGGTTTGAGGGAGACCAGGGAGGTTTTGACCGACGTCGCCGCGTCGCCGGTTGGCGAGGTGTCCGACGGGGAACAGACCAACGCGATCAACAGTACGGTCAGCAGGAAGGCGACCAGGGCAAGTTGTTTCTTCTTTTTTGTGTCGTTGGGGGCAGCCGCACGTGGTCGCGGACCGGCGGAGCCGCTTGGTTCAGGTTTCATCTTCGCTCCTCCGCTTCAACAATTTTGCGGCGGTCGTGTCTTTCCCTGCCGAGGGAATGCGTAGGGAAACGGTGGCGAGACATCGAACCGGGGCCGGGTGAACGTCATGTGTCGCCGCGGCATGATGGTCGTGGTCGGCGCGAACGAGACGGATTTCGTCGCACCAGATCGGTAAGTCGGCGGTGACGATCCGTTGCAAGAATCGGCAGACATCCGGATAGGACCCTCGGATTTCACATTCCGCATCCAGCACGGCGATGCGTTTTCCCTGATGGGCGCGACCACGATCCAGCGCTGTCAACTGCACATCACAGGCAGCGGCTTCGTTTTGTAGGCTCGAGCGAACGTTTTCCCAAGAACGGTCCTGTGGCAACCAAGCCGCGATCTGTTCGATACGCTCTTGGGTCAGGCGTCGACGTTGATCGGCCTGATTGAATTGATTCTGCAGGCGATTGCGACTGGAGATCAACTCGATCGCTTCGGCGATTTGCTGTGGTCGATAGGGCTGGTCGGCGGCCAAAATTTCGGGATAGATCCAAATCGTGCTCGCCAGCGCGATCAACCCCGAGGCGATGATCCCACAGACGACGTGGCACCGCAGCGGTGTGCTGACCCAGCGCAGGAGCGAAGTCGACTCGGCACCCGAGCCCGCCTTGGACCGATGGAGATGAATTGGGTTTTTCATGGCACCAACGTCGACGAGAGCGGTTGTGCGGAGACTTGAATCAGGGCTTCGCGCCATGCGCCAGCGGGGGTGGTCAATTGGACGTCTTGTAAGCGACCGGATTTTTCCAGGCGATCGTTCCAGGGCATCAAGACATCGCGGCTGTTGGAGACCACGGCCAGCGAGACTCGAGGCGCTGCCCAGGACGGGGGCTCTTTCAGTGTCGGGTCGTATTCGAGTGGCAATTTGATTTCGATCGACTGCACATCGAGATGTTGCGTCGCCGGGACTTTGGGGCCGGGGTGTGTCGCCCGGGTCACGGCGCCCAGCACTTGCGCCAGGCTGTCGTCGGGCTTTGCCGATTCGACCCAAGTGCACCATTTTTCCAGCAGCACGTTTTCGGTTTCCAGCAGACGGGTGGCGCGTTGAAGTTCGGCGATCGGCTGGGCCTGTTCGACCAGCACGGCGTTTTTGGCGATGGTCCGACGGCCGCGCAGCCACAGCGTGACGGACGATCCGATGGTGATCGATAGGAGCACCAGCAGCACGACCGACCATTTCTGAAAGGCCTGTTCGGCGTGACGTTTGCCGCGGTAGCGTGGCGGCATCAGTTCGAAGTCCTGCCATCCGCCCAGACTGTCGATCACATTTTCACAGGGCACCGGCGGCGTTGACTCTTCCGGCGTCCATGGCATCGGGGCCATCGCGTCGGAGGGTTCGGGGACAAAATCGATGCCGACAGATCCGAGGTCATCACGCTCGGTGGCGGCGTGTTGTTCCAGTTGCATCATCGTCCATAACCTCGGCTGGAACAGCGCCCCGCGGCCCACGCCAGCGAGAGAGCTCCGGCGTAAGACGAATCGAGTCGACGGACGAATTCGACGTCGCGATCGAGGTGCTTGGCCAGGGGCGTGGGGCGCTGGGCACCACAGTAGGACCAAGTCGCGACGGGGGTTTCGGTCAGCGTGGCGATGATTTCATCGACTCCCGAAATTTCCGCCAGCGGCCCGGCGATCAGGATCGGTTTACTGGAGACGCCGCCCATGTCGGCGCGGGCGGCGTAACGGGCGGTCGCCCTGAATTCGGTCGCAATGTCGCTCAGGTAGGGACGCAAGGCGTGCGCATCGAGCGGCCGATCGGGTTGGTCCGATGCCAAAATCTGCTCGGGCAGTGAAGGAAGTGTTCGCGTCAAACCGACGCCCGTCTGGTGACGCACCGCGATCAGCACCGAGGCGTGACTGAGCCATAGCACCGCTTGGGCATCGATGCCGGTTAAGGATTCCGCGGCGTGGGCCAGGGCGACGCCGTGCGGTAGGATTGATTGAACGTGGTAACCATTGGCGCTGGCGATGTCGGTGACCTGACAGGCGGTCCGTTCCGCCGTGGCGGCGATCACGTATTGATCGTCTCCACAGGGGTGACCGTGATGGACACCCACGACCGGCCAATGGCACAGGTGTGCGGCGCTTTGGAACACCGATTGGCCGAACATTTCGCTGCAGCGTTGACGGATCTGGGGAATGTCATTGCCGACGACGGTTTGGTAGTGCGTCCAGGCGATCGGCAACGCGATGGCCGCGACGTTGGTTTCCCCTTCGATACAGCGTGGCAGTCGCTGTTTGATCGCCGTCAGGACTCCCCGCAACCACTGCGGTGTCATCTCTTGGTCGCGACCGGTCGGCAATGCGAATTGATGACGGTTGACCCAAGCGTGTTCGTTGGACGAGCGGTTGGACGAGCGGAGTGTCGCCACACGCACGTTTTGTTCGCCGATGTCGATGCCGATGTAGGCCGTTCCGTGTTGCGTCAACTGTCTCGATCGCCGCCAAAACGTCATCGCCGGCGCGCGCTGTTTCACGCTTGGACGAATCTGCGAGGTGAGAGACTGGTTGGACGTCATAACTGGATCGCATCGTGGAAGGGCCGGTCCAGAATCCGCACAAGACTCGGCACCATGGATGTACGTCACGGAGACAGACTGTTCAAACGAATGCAAGCCCGTGTGCCCGGGCCGAACCAGTCCACACGCGATGGGGACTAGTGTTGTCGTTGCAATTGGCAGATTCGGATCCGTCAGCCGCCCTGGATGGTCGAAACGTCTAGCAACGGTAGCATCACCGACATCACGATGCCCGCGACAAAGACACCCATCACCAGGATGATCACCGGTTCGAGCGCGATGACCAGCCGTTTGATTTTTCGCCCGCCTTCCTGTTCATAGAAGCGGCCGATGTCGTCGAGGACTTCTGCGACACGCCCGGTCCGTTCGCCGGTCGCCATCATCTGGGTCGCTTCGGTCGGCAGGAAGTCGGCCGTCGCCATCGCGTCGCTGGCGCTGAGCCCATCGATCAGGTTGGCTTCGACGCGATCGAGCAGATCGTGCCAGGAACGGTCTTGCACGGTATCGCGAGTCAGCCGCACCGCTTGCAACATCGGGACGCCGCCGCGGACCATCGCCGCGATGGTGCGAAAGTATCGACCGGCGATCAGCGGACGATAGGCATCTTTGATCATCGGCGCGTACAGCAACAGTTTGCCGATCGGTCCTTGGATCAAGGGGTGTTTGCGCAGCATCACCAACGCCACGATACCGGCGATGCCGATGGGAAACAGAACCATCCAGTACTCGCGACCGAAGCTGCCGACGTCCAACAAGAATTGTGTCGACGCCGGGACGGGCCGTCCGGTGGATTCGAACACGCGTCCGAATTGGGGCAGCACGCCGAGAATCAGTGCGGTCATCACGACCGACGCAGCGGCGATCAAGATCACCGGATAGATCATCGCGCCGATGATCGACGCCCGCATCTCCAATTCGCCTCGCATCCGTTCGACGACGTTGCCGAGGGTTTGCGGGACGTCGCCGGTCGCTTCGGCCGCGGCAAGCATCGGCGGCAACGAGGCGGGAAAGTATTGTCCGTGTGCCGCGACGGCACTGGAAAATCGGCTGCCCCCGCTGAGCGCCTGGTGGATCGCATCGAGGGCCTCGGCCAGACGCGGGTCCTGGCAATGGTCCGCGACGTGGCCGACCGCTTCAGCGATCTCGACACCGTTCTGACTCATCACGGCCAGTTGGTTCAGGCTCAACAACACCGTCGACGACGAAACCGGGAACAGGAAGATACCGCCGGATCCCGCTTGGCGAGTCGGCGAGGGTAACGAAACGGCGGCGGAATGGCCGGCGGCCGGATTGCCGTGGCCGCGGTACCCGATGTCGGACGATCCGCGTGCACCGCCTGTGGGCGACGAGGGCGGCGTGGGAAAACCGGACAGGTCTTCTCGTTCGCTCGACACGGTAGGGAGTGGGGTGAACGCCTTCATGATTTCAATCGACCAGTGCCACGCGTCCGACTTCTTCCAAGCTGGTCACCTTGTTCTTTGCCAACTCGATCCCTTCGCTCAGCAACGACGGGCCGGTCCGAGAGCGACGCAGAGTTTCCAGGTCCGCGCCGTCGTTGATCAGCGTGCGGATGTCGGGTGTCATTTCGAACAACTCGTAAACGCCCGAGCGGCCGCGATAGCCCGACTCGTAGCACTCGCCACAGCCACGGCTGCGGGCAAACCCCTGACGCGGGTCACCGACGTAATGCAGTTCTTCCAGCATCTTGGTCGACGGGTAGTAGGTTTCCTTGCAGTGCGGGCACAGGTTTCGCATCAAACGCTGCGCGATCACCCCGACCAGGCTGGCGGCGATTTTGAAACTCTCGATGCCCATGTCCATCAAACGCGTGATCGCTGCGGCACTGTCATTGGTGTGCAAGGTGCTCAGAACCAGGTGCCCGGTCAGCGCCGCCTGGATCGCGGTCTCGGCGGTCTCGCGGTCGCGGATTTCACCGACCATGATGACGTCGGGGTCTTGCCGCAAGATGCTCCGCAGGGCTTGGGCAAACGTCATCCCGGTTTCTTTGGCGACTTGAACCTGGTTGATCAATTCCAGTTGGTACTCGACCGGATCTTCGACGGTGATCACGTTGCGTTCGATGCCTTTGATCAGTTCGATGGCCGAATAGAGTGTCGTGGTTTTACCGCTGCCGGTCGGCCCGGTCACCAACACTAAACCGTGCGGTCGTGAGAGCATGCGGCGGACGGAGGTCAGCGAGGTGTTGGGCAGCCCGAGCGAGTTGAGATCGAACGTGACGCTATTGCGATCGAGCACCCGCATCACGACTTTCTCGCCCAGCACGGTGGGGAGTGTGCTGACACGAAGGTCCACGTCACGGCGGCTGATTCGCACGTGCAGTCGCCCGTCCTGCGGCTGGCGGTGTTCGGCGATGTCCAGCTTTGCCATGACCTTGATCCGCGAAACGATTGCCGCGTGCATTTCTTTGCGCGGTTTCATGACTTCGCGGAGCGCGCCGTCGATGCGAAAGCGGATCGAGGTGAACTTCTTGCCGGCTTCGATGTGGATGTCGCTGGCGCCTTGACGAACGGCCTGGATGATCGCGTAGTTGACCAGGTTGATGACCGGGCTGCCTTCGGCCAACTGTTGCGTGCCGTGCAGGTCCAAATCGATGGTTTCGGCATCGATTTCCAGTTGTTCGACGTCCAGATCCGCGGTCACCGAATCGACGGCGAAGTCATCTTCGTAGCAGCGAGGCAGCAGCCTTTCGATGCCGCTGGCCAGGGTCAGCACGGGCCGGATACGGCATCCGCTGATGTCGCTCAAAGCATCGATCGCTGCCAGATCCTGGGGGTCGGCCATCGCGACGGTCAACTCATCGCGGACGCGCATCAACGGCAGCACGCGGTAGCGTTCGGCTTCTTCGCGGGGGATCAGCGTCACGGCGATCGGGTCGATCAGCCCTTCGCGCAGCTTGACGCCTTCGACGCCCAATTGTTCGCCGAGCATGGGCAGCAAGCTGGCCTCATCGACCAAGCCCAGTTCCGCCACGACCTCGCCGAGTCGTTTGAAGTGTTTCCGTTTGACGCGGCCGATCGATTCGGTGCCCTCTTGGGCGGCCAGGGCCTGCAACCGGTCTTCTTCGCTGGCCTGGTGGGCCAACGCGGTTTCCAATTGGTCTTCGCGGATCAACCCGGCTTCGATCAAGCGGCTTCCCAGCGGTACCACGCCGTGCTCGGCGTCGGGGCGGCGGGACGGTTGCACGATCCGCGGCGGGCCGAGACCGGCGGCATCGGAGGACGGGTTCGAAATCGTTTTCATCGCTATCGAATCCTCCGGTTAGGCAAAACTGCCGAGTGCGGTCGTCAGGTCGGGGAACGTTTCGATGTGGGCTCCGACACCGGTGATCCGCAACAGGTCGTCGCAGAGTTCGCCGACGCTGCACAGCCGCAAACATCCGCCACGTCGGCAGCATTCTTCGCTGAGTCCGAGCAGCCATTCCAATCCGCGGCTGTCGATCAGCGGGGTGTCGCTGAAATCGACGACGATGGCGGGAACGCCGCCGGTCAGTTTGCTGCCGATCATTTCTTTGATCGGGCCGATCGATTCGGCACGCAGCGGTCCTTCGGAACGAACGACGTAGACGCTGCCGTGTTTATCAAGTCGGGCCATGGTGGGACGCCTTTGTTTAGATGCCGCTGCGCGAATGGCCGCCGATGGGCAGACGCATCATGAACGTTGACCCTCGGCCGACTTCGCTTTCCAATTCGACTTCGCCGCCGTGCATGCGTGCGACTTCGCGGGCGAACGCCAACCCCAATCCGTTGCCGCGCAGTTCGCTATTGGCCGCATTGCTGCCGCGGAAGAACTTGTCAAACACCTTGTCTTGTTCTTCGGTTTCGATCCCCGGCCCGTTGTCCTGGACGTCGATTCGAATCCAGTCGTCTTGGACACCGCAGCGGACGATGATTTCGCCGGCCGTTGGCGTGTATTTGACGGCGTTGCCGACCAGGTTGACCAAAGCCGCCTGCAATTTGTCGCGGTCGCCGAACACGGTCGGCAGTTTGGCTGCAAAATCGGTGACCAGTCGTTGATGTTTCTTCTCGGCCTGGGCCTTCATCTGGTCGGCGGCGTATTCGACCATCGGCAACAGTTCCAACTCGTGCCGATTGGCGACCATCGACCCGGCTTCCATTTGTCCGACCGTCAACAGCTGGTCGACCAAGCGGCCCAACCGATGTGCTTCGGAAACGATGACGTTGCAAAACTCTTTTTGCTGATCGATTTCCAGTTGGTCTTCGGCCTCAAGCGCCTCAGCGTAGGCTTGCAGGTTGGTCAGCGGGGTCCGCAGTTCGTGGGTGGCGGTCAACAGGAATTGGTCGCGAGATTTGGTCGCCAGTTCTTGCTGCGTGACGTCGGTGAGAATCCAGGCCATCCCTTCGCCGTCACCGCTGCGGCCGTCCAGCCTTGATCGAGCGATGCGGAGGTGAATGCGTTCCCCGGCCATCGTGACTTGATGGCGTTCTTGGATCATCCGCACGTTGCTGAGCAAACGTTGGCGTTTGGCGATCACCGAGTCGTCGCCGGCTCGCAATCCCAACAGGTCCAGCAGGTCGCGTCCGATGTGGTTGGCGTCTTCGGTGAGACTGAACAGGCTGCAAGCCGGTGGGCTGATGAACAACAACCGTCCGTCCAGGTCCGTGATCACCCAGGCCGCCGGCAACCCACGCATGGCGCGGGCCAGCGTGATCGCTTCTTGATCCAATGAGGCCGGCGCGCGTTCGTCGCTTGCGGTGCAGCCCGATTCGGCTTCGCGCAGCAGTTCGTTCCAGGCCTCGGTGATTCTTTCTTGGCCGATGATCGGACGGACCGTTCTCCAACGTTCCGGTTGGCCACCGCTGTTGAGCAACTCGGTTTCGATGGTCCGCAGCGTGCGAACCGATCGCATCGACATCAACCCGCTCAACGAACAAACCGCGACGGTCGCCACCCACATGATGGACTGGAACGATCGCAGTTGCGGAAGGGAACTGGCCGCGACGCCGCACAGCAGCGCGCACAATGCCGTCACGCAAAACAGGATTCCGATCCGGGTCGTGACCAGCAGTCGGCCCGAGGCATTCGCATTGGCGGACGATGCGGTGGTCTCCGACGCCGAGGAGACGCCTTCGCCTGAGGCCACCGCGGCTGTCGCTTGAGAATCAGGCATCTCCACAGCCTTGGGACGGTTGAGAAACATCCGGTAGCGGGTTTAATGGCGGCAGGGTGGGGAATTCGGGTTCGGCCCTGACACTGTCAGCGGAATTCGTGCAGCCGTCTTGTTCGAGGTGTCGGTGAATCACCTCGCTCAATTTACGAGGGCTGAACGGCTTGTGCATGATGCAGGCGAGTCGAAACTCCACCCGCAGCTTTTCGCTGTCAAGTTCCAACCCTTTGGCGGTGCACAGAATCGCCGGCGGTCGTTGGTAATCGGACAGTTCGTCGAGCCGCTCGAGCAGTTCGACACCGCCACAGCCGGGCATTTGAAAATCCGTCACGATGAAATCAATGCCGCCCTGCAGCAGACGCTGATAGCCCGATTCGCCATCGCTACAGGTTTCCACGGCGAGCCCACTTTTGGCAACCGTAAAGCTCAGCACCCGTCGAAAGACGGGGTCATCCTCGATGATCAGTACGGTCGGTGTGGTGGGCATAGTCAGACAGTCTCGAACGGCTGGCTTGGGTGTCGTGAATCTGGAACGCAAAACGAATGGGTTGCCGCGACGGCGACCCGGTTTACCAATCCTTGCCGATGTCGGTTCCGGCCGGATCCAGGTTCAATTTCAAGCTGCCGTTGTGAGGTTTGTATGCCCAGCCGCTGGAGCCGTCGGGCGAAGGGACCACCGGCGCGGAGGTCGTGGTGGTGTCGTAGTAGACATCCGATAGCCCTCGGACCGGGCCGATCGTGGGCTCCGGAAACGGGCCATTGAGCATGTCCGCCATCGCCGTTTGCAGATCGCCGTTGGCCGGATAGCTGCCTTCTTGGGCTCGGTACATTTCGATCGCATTACGAAGCACCGCCAGTTGCTGACGGGTGGTGTTGATTTCCGCTTGTTCGGCGGTATCGAACATCCGTGGTGCTGCGACTGCTGCGATGATGCCCAAGATGAGAATGACGATGACCATCTCGATCAGTGAAAAACCTTGACGCTTTTTGCGTGTCATGTCCGTTTGCCTTTTTGGTTGATTGCTGAAGCGTCAGCAGGGTGTGTGGAACGGCGATCCAGCACTCGACTCCCCGTGAGATCGTGTTTGGTGCTCTGGCTCGCTTGGTGACGCACTGAAAACTAGGACGGGTTTGTCGCAATGATGACGTGAGTGTGCGATTTCTGATTTTTTCGGCCACCCTGCAGAGTGCCCCGCCGCTGTGCGATCGGCACCACCGTTATGATTGATCGCCGGTGGCGGTCATACGACAGGCGTTGCACGGGGGGAACCGTCATGATGCCGGGATGCAGCGCATGCACCGCCGGAGCAACATTCAATTGGCAGACGGTCAACGCCAACCAGAAGGGAGCCGAAGTTTGTTGCGTTGCCGGGGTGTACCGCTTCGAACCACGATTTGGCAGCCTCTAAACGGAATCTTCACCCGCCAAGGGTCCGGCCGCTGGAGTCGATCCTGATCGGTCCGCGTTCGGTTGGCCCCTGAGTTGCTAATGCTCTCGGGCATCATGTTCGATCACCACACACCACCGCCGAGACGTCCGTTGAACGAGAACCAACGCCCCCTCTGGATCATCATCTTTGCGATTCTGTTGGCCAGCATCGCGCTGCGGACCAAAGGCCAAGGGATTGCCGACACGCCGCCGAGTGAAGCCACGCCGCCGAGTGAAGCCACGCCGCCGAGTGAAGCGATCTCAGCGGACCCGGGGATGGGGCCGGACGAAGCGGCCGACTACACCGAAATGCGAATCGGCGATCGTGTGGTGCTGGTCAAACGGGCCTCGGCCGAATCGGCGTCCTCGCCGCATCGGGAACATGCCAAGCCGGTGCGGTCGACGCGTCCCAAGTCTGCCTTTGTCTCTGCCGAGATCGCCCAGTTCGATTCCGATGCGGATCCCGACGGTTGGCTGGCCAGCGTGATGCTGATGGGCAGCGATGACCAGCCGATCACAGTCCGCCGGGCGACGGCACGATTCGAATTGACGCCGCGGCTTCCGACCCACGACTTCACCGGCTATGTCGATGCCAACATCACGCCGATCCAATGGAACGTGCCGTTGACGTTCGCCGAGGATGGGGTGGCGACCGTTCGGTTGCCGTTGCGAAAGCCGATCGCGCCGTTGATCGGTTGGCCCGCGACCTCACATCCGGCAGTCGGCCGGGCCGGTGGCTTCCACTCATCACGGCGTGGGATCATTCGCCACACCACGTCGGCATTCCAGGATCGGACGGCGTTGAACGACGCTCAAAGTCGATCGGCCGCGTGGTCGGCGATCGGGATGGCGAGTTTCGGACAACTGAAAATTCGGGTTTCGGTGCCCGGTGAAGGGGTTTTTGATGCGGTCACCCCGATCGCATTGCGCCCCTCGGTCTTGGTTGACACTCGTTGGCCCTATCAGTAACTTGACACTTCTCAGCACTGGTTCACGCAACTGCCCGGTCCTGCCGAAAGGTCCGGGTTTATTTTTTGCCGTAGGATCAGTGCTCGATTGCTCGCTTAAGCCCTGAACCAAGCCCGATTCCGCCCAACCAGCGCATGCCGCGACGCTCGCTATGAACCCACAAGACATTCTGCGATATGTCGATTCGCTCCATCGCGAAAAAAATATTGACACCGAACTCGTGTTCTCGGCAATCGAGGCGGCTTTGCAGACGGCTGCAAAACGACAGTATGGTGAAGACGCTGACATCCAAGTCCAGCTGAATCGCGAAAACGGACGCATCGCAGCAACCCTCGATGGCGAACAGCTCGGCGACGATCAAATCGGGCGAATCGGTGCCCAAACCGCCAAGCAAGTGATCATCCAAAAGGTCCGCGAGGCCGAACGTGATTCGTTGATGGCAGAGTATCGCGAACAGATCGGAGACACCGTCGCCGGAATCATCGGCCGTGCCGATGGCGGTGTCGCGACGGTCAATCTCGGTAACGTGGAAGCGATTTTGCCACGCAGCGAACAGATCCCCGGCGAGACCCTGCACGCCGGCGAGCGTGTGCGGGCGGTCGTGTTTGAGGTCAAAGCGACCGGCAACCGCGTCCGTGTCGTGCTCAGCCGGACCCGGCCCCAGTTGGTTCAGCGGTTGTTCGAACAAGAAATCCCCGAGCTGAGCGAAGGGGTGATCGCGATCAACTCCATCAGCCGAGAACCGGGTTACCGCAGCAAGGTCGCCGTCAGCAGCGAAGACAGTCAGGTCGATCCGATCGCGGTTTGCGTGGGTTATCGTGGTAGCCGAATCAAAGCCGTCCGGGAAGAACTGGCCGGAGAGCACATCGACGTCGTCCGTTACAGCGAAGACCCCGAGGTGCTGATTCCCAACGCCTTGCAGCCGGCCGAAGTCGAACAGGTCTTGTTGTGCGACATGATCGGCCGCGCGATCGTGTTGGTCCAAGAAGACCAGTTGTCGCTCGCCATCGGACGACGCGGCCAAAATGTCCGCCTGGCCAGCAAGTTGTGCGGTTGGGACATCGAAATCATGACCGGCGGTGAGCTGGAAGAGCAGATCGAACGTGCCGTCGAGGCGTTTAGCCAGCTCGAAGGCATGACCCCCGAGATTTCTCAAGTGTTGGTCGAGCAGGGTTATTTGTCTTATGATGATTTGTCCGTCATCGAGCCCGACGCTTTCATGGAAATGAGCGGGCTGACCGAGGAGCAAGTCGACTTGATCGTCAACACTGCCGAGGAGAAGGCAGAGGAAGCCGAAGAGGCGGCGGCGCAAGAACGTCAGGCTCGCCGTGAGCGGGAACGCTTGCACAAGGAAGCCGAAGCGGCCGGCGTGGTCGAACCCGAAACACCAGCCGAACCTGAAGCAACCGAAGCCGAACCTGAAGCAGCCGAACCTGAAGCAGCCGAAGCTGAAGCTGAAGCGGCGGCCGAACCCGAAGCGGCAGCCGAACCTGAACCCGTGGCGACCGACGCCGGGGGGGACGAGGATTCTGAGTCCGTTGCGGACGAGGGAGATTCGCCCGTAGGGGGGGGTGGCGACTCCGAGCCTTCCGAAGCGTCGGAGGTGAAGTCGCAGCAGGACGGCTAGTGGATTGCCACATTTAATGTCGGCAGTGTGCTCGGTTGGCACGAAACGCCGCTTGGTGGAGGCACACGAGCGGAGGCCGGGGGAAAAAGTCGAGTGAAATCTACTCTTGCCCCCAGGTCAGACCTCTGCGAAGACTTGTTTTTTCGCTATCCTTTGCTTCCAACGCGGGTCACAGCGATTTGCTCGCCGTGACTCCACCATTAACTGAAAGACGAAAACCATCCCGGTCTGCCCCGTTTCATCCTATCGCGGTCTAACCTTTCACCGCGTCAGATGGATACTTGGTACGGTTGCATGCTTGGCGCCTGGCGTCCAATGCGTGTGCTGATACCCGGCCGATGGAGGAGCTTTTTATGTGACCTTTGCAGAAAAATATTTGGAACGCCGCCATGAGAAAAGCATGCAATGCACGAGAGGCATGGCAGGTTCCGCCCAATTTGACAGGATTTGGACCCAGTGGCACGCATTTACGCGCTCGCAAAAGAACTTAATCTCGATAGTAAAGATCTGGTTGATCTCGTTAAGAAAGTTGGAATCACCGGAAAGGGCTCGGCACTTGCCAGTCTGACCGATGACGAGGCCCAACGTGTGCGCGATCATCTAAGTGGTGGTGCAGAGACGGCAAAAGCACCCGCTCCGGCTTCAACCGCGACGGCAGTCAAAGAAAGCAAGCCCGTCGCCGTCCGCGAGGCCGTGCGCCCGGAACGGAAGCCAGTGAATCTCAAGGCCGCTCCCAAGGCGGGAGGCGGAGCAGCGAAGGCTCCGGCAGAATCCAAGCCCCCCGCCAAGACCGAACCCAAAGTCCGCGCGCCCGCTCCGCTGCCGCCCGTTGAAGAGCCGAAGGCTCCGGCCAGCGAAGAATCACCGGCCCAAACGCCCGATGTGCGTTTGCCGGCGACCAGTCGGCGAAGTGGTGGTTTGTCCGCACGAATCGCCCGTGGAAAAGAGCCCGGCTCGCCCAGTTCGCCCAAGTCGCCAGCGCCACCGTCGCAACCGGCGTCGAAGCCCGCTGCCGCCGAGAAACCGGCCGCGCGTCAGCCCGAACCGCCGACACGGAAACCCGACTCATCACCGCCCGGCAAGCCCGCTTCGCCGGATCGACCCGCGCCCCCCGTGCGGTCTCCGCTGCCCGATCGCCCCGCCGGTCCACTGGCCGTTCGTGGCAATACCGGCGCCGGACGTGTGCGCTCGTTGGATAAACGTGCCAGCGCCGGTGGCGAAGGAAAGAAGGGCGAGTCAAAGCCCAAACGTCGCGAGCCGCGGATCGCGGTCAATCTGGCGTCGCTGCCCGATGCACCCCCGGAGGTCCCCGCAAAGGCCAAGGGAGAGCAGAAGGCTCAGAAACCGGAAATCAAGCTCAGTCCCGATTTGATCGCCGGTCACAAGCAGGGGATGAAGGCGCCGCTGGAAAAGCTGGCCGCCGAGTCCGACGAATCGAAACGTCCAGCCGGAAAACGCGGTGGCCTGTCAGGGTTCACCGAGAAAGGCAAACGGGGCGTCGAAGAAGAAGAAAAACCGCGCAAGAAAGGCCTGTCGGGGATGGCGGGCGTCCGCCAAGACCGCAGCGGCAAACGTCGACGATCCGGTGATTTCTCGCGGTCGTACGGACGTGACGACAATCGCGGCCAACGCCGAACCTTGCAGCACAAAGGGACCAACACCGCCGCACCGCGGAAGGAACCGGTTCAAATCGAGCTGCCATGTACCGTCCGCAGTTTCTCCGAAGCGGCCAGTATTGGTGTCGCCCAAGTGCTCAAGGCGATGATGGGCATGGGCATCATGGCCAACATCAACGCCGAATTGGAATTTGAAACCGCCGAGTTGATCGCCGCGGAGTTGGATCTGGAGCTGCAGCTGAAAGAATCCGAGACGCTCGAAGACGAGTTGATCACGGAGATCGAAGAGCAAGCCGACGATCCGGAAGCGCTGGTGACGCGACCGCCGATCGTGACGTTCCTGGGGCACGTCGACCACGGTAAAACCAGTCTGCTGGACTACTTGATCGGCATCAACGTGGTCAGCGGCGAAGCCGGCGGGATCACCCAGCACATCCGTGCGTATGAAATTGAAAAAGACGGCCGCAGTATCACGTTTGTCGATACGCCGGGCCACGAAGCGTTCACCGAAATGCGGGCGCGTGGTGCCAACGTCACCGACATCGCCGTGCTGGTGGTGGCGGCCGACGACGGGATCATGCCACAGACCGAAGAGGCGATCAGCCACGCCAAAGCGGCGGAGGTGCCGATCGTCGTCGCGCTCAACAAGATCGATCTGGAAGGCGTCGACGCAAACCGTGTGATGACGCAGTTGACCGAACATCAGTTGACACCCAGCGAGTGGGGCGGCGACGTGGAAGTCGTGCCGACCAGTGCGATCACCGGTGCCGGCATGGACGACTTGCTCGAAACGCTGCTGACGATCGCAGAGTTGAACGAGTACTCGGCCAACCCCGATCGCAATGCGTTGGGCGTCTGTCTGGAATCCGAACAACAGGGCGACCGCGGTGTGGTCGCCAAATTGGTCGTGCAAAACGGAACGCTGCGAGTCGGCGATATCGTGGTGTGCGGGCCGACCTACGGTCGCGTGCGTGCGATGAGTAATCCGCTGACCGGCGAGGCGATCACCGAAGCCGGGCCGAGCACACCAGTCAATGTGATGGGATTGGAAGAGCCGCCAGGTGCGGGCGACCGATTCCACGTGCTGGAGGACATCACCGACGCTCGCGAAATCGCCGCTACCCGTGCCGATGCGTCCAGCCGTCAATCGCTCTCAGGTAACACCACGGCGGTTTCGTTCGAGAACTTCCAAGAGATGCTGCAAGGCGGTCGACTGGGCGTCAGCGACGAGAAAGTCAAGTTGAACGTTATCATTCGTGCCGACGTGAAAGGCTCGTTGGAAGCGATCGACAAAGAACTCAGCAAGTTCGATCATCCCGAAGTCGAGATCAAAGTGCTGCAACGAAGCGTCGGCGGGATCACCCTGGCCGATGTGACGTTGGCCAGTGCGTCCGAGGCGGTCATCCTGGGATTCAACGTGATTCCCGACGAGCAAGCTCGTTCGTTGGCCGATGAACGCGGCGTCCAGATTCGCCGTTACGATGTGATCTACAAGTTGACCGATGATATTCGGGCGATGATCGAAGGCCGGCTGAAACCGGAAGAACGCGTCGTCGAACTCGGACGGGCACTCGTCAAGCAAGTCTTTTCGATCAGCCGCGTCGGAACGATCGCCGGTTGCTACGTCGCGCAAGGTTCCATCCAACGCGGTTGCCGAATCCGCGTCAATCGCGACGGTCGAACGATCGGCGACTATGGCCTGGATTCGCTGCGACGTATCAAAGAAGACGTCAAAGAAGTGCCTCGTGGAATGGAGTGCGGGATTCGTTTGCAAGGCTTCAACGACGTCAAACAGGATGACGTGTTGGAAGCGTACCGAATCGAAGAAGTGGCCCGAACGTTGGATTGATCCAGATCCCTATCGACCAGGGCGTGGGATGATTGCCACGCCCGAGTCGATCGAGAAGTCCAGCTACCGTTTCTATCGTTTATTCCCCGCTCAGGCTCATCGTGACCAGTCGTCGAATGTTGAAAGCCGCCGAAGCGATCCGCGAGGTCGTCGCGTCGGCTATCTTGACCGAAATTAGAGATCCACGCGTCAAAGACGTGACCGTGATCGGTGTCGAAGTGACTCCCGACATGCGCGAAGCCACGGTTTCGATCAGCGTGATGGGAGACGAAGCGCAGAAACAACTCTCGCTGCGAGGGTTGCAAAACTCGGCCGGTTTTCTGCAGTCCAAGATCGCCAACCGGATCGACACCCGCTACACGCCCCGCCTGCAGTTCGAACTCAACCGAGGCATGGAAAACGCCATGGTCGTCGGCGAGTTGCTGGGCAAGATTCGCCGCGAACAACAGGGCGATCCGCCGGCAACGATTGATGAATCCGACGGCGAGGTGACGCCGGCCGACGGCGATCCCCCCGCTGCGGATAGCGGTGTCACAGAATCTTCGTGATTCTCGCTGCCAGCACCTACCAAGACATTCCACTCCGATAAGACTGCGACGCAGCGATTCAACGTACGCCGCAACTTCCGCAAACACAATTTCCCTAACCACAAAAACGATGGCTGCAAGCAACCGAGCCAAGCTGATTACCAAGCTGCATACCGAGCTGAAAAAGAAGTACACGCTTCCACCATCTCAACCCTCACGTCCGCTGCTCGAACATCTCTTGTACGCCTGTTTGCTTCAGGATGCGCCCTACGATCTGGCCGACGAAGGGCTGGCCAAGTGCGAACAGGAATTCTTCGACTGGAACGAAGTCCGTGTGACCACGGTCACGGAACTGACGCAGGTGCTTTCGGGTATGCCCGACCCGGCCAAGACGGCGCGGCGATTGAAAGAAATCCTGCAAGCCGTGTTCGAGGAGTTTTACGCGTTCGATCTCGACCACCTCAAAAAAGAAAACTTGGGCAAGGCGGTCGCACGATTCGAATCGATGCCCGTCATGACGCCGTTCGTGCTCAGTTACACCATCCAACATGGTTTGGGAGGCCACTCCATTCCGGTCGATTACGCCGGTATGGTGATCATGTTGGCCACCGGAATCGCATCGCAGAACGAAGCCGCCGAAGGAAAAATCCCGGGGCTGGAACGGGCGATCCCCAAAAACAAGGCGCTAGAATTCTCTGCGCTGCTGCATCAAGCCGGCGTCGATCTGTTGATGGACCACAACGACAAGAAAGCTCGTGCGTTGATCGATGCCGTCGCCAAGGGGTCCTCGGAACGATACGACGAGTGGGAAGCGAGCAAGAAAGCCGCGATTCGGCGCGTCAAAAAACGCCGACGCGATGAAAAGGCGGCGGAGCTAGAGGCGGAAGCCGAAGCCGAGTCGGCCAAACAGGCAAAGGCCGCAAAGTCGACGAAGAAGGGGGCAGCGAAGTCCGAACCCGCAAAGACCAAGACGTCCAAGTCGGATGCGAAGGCCGCTAGCGCCGACGCGGGCGCGGGTAAAACCAAGCCCGCAAGCGCGAAGAAAACGAGTGGGGAAAAAAAAAGCGCCGACAAGTCAGCTGAAACAAAAGAAGCTGGCAAGAAAAAGGTGACCGCCAAAAAGACCGACGCCAAAGAATCCGCCGAAGCGACCACCAAGAAGACGTCCAAAAAGGCTGCCAGTTCGTCCAAGTCCGCAGCCACCAAGGCGACGCCGACCAAGAAATCCACCAACCGAAAACTGTCGAAACGAAAACCTCGTTAGACGTTCCGATCCCTCTTTCAATCTTCGATTCCGAGCACGGTCATGGCAGGTCACTCGAAATGGGCGAACATTCAGCACCGCAAAGGTCGTGTGGATGCCGCCCGCGGTAAACTTTGGAGTAAGTTGAGCAAGGCGATCATCATGGCCGCTCAGAGCGGCGGAGGTGATCCGACGGCAAACTTCAAATTGCGCAAGGCGATCGATGACGCTAAAGCCGTCAGCATGCCCAAGGACAACATCACTCGGGCGATCAAACGCGGAACCGGGGAACTGGGCGGCGATCGTGTCGAAGAAGTCGTCTATGAAGGTTATGGTCCCGGCGGTGTCGCGATCATGTGCGAAAGCCTGACCGATAACCGCAATCGGACCGCTCCCGAATTACGCTCCATCTTTTCCAAACTCGGTGGCGAACTCGGCAAGACGGGTTGCGTGTCGTACCTGTTCGATCGCAAGGGACTGTTTGTCTTCGATGCCGAATCGATCGACGAAGAACGCGTCACCGAAATCGCCCTCGAACACGGCGGCGAAGACGTCGAAGCAACCGACGATGGGAAACTGCAAGTGACCTGTTCGCCGGACGCATTCGATGCACTCGCCGACGCCTTCGAGGCAGCCGAATTGGCGACGGAAGTCAAACAAGTCACCTTGATCCCGCAAACCACCGTCGACGTCGATCCCGACACCGGACAGAAAACGATGCGGTTGCTCGAGCAGTTGGATGACCACGATGACGTGCAAAACGTCAGCACCAATTTGAACATCACCGACGAGATGATGGGCGACGAATAGTATTTCGCCGCACCTTGGTTTTCGGGTAGGCGGTAGTGGACGAGGCGACGAGTCCTTGCCGATATGCCGACTACAGAGGACTCGTCGCCTCGTCCACTACCCGGAAATTGAGCTGCGATAGACTACTAGCCGCGATTGGCCGCGGGCCGAGCGGTTGCACTCAAAAAAAGGCCCACGCGTTCGCGTGGGCCTTTCGTCGTTTTGCAATGCGATGCGGAAGCCGATCAGCTGCAACCCATGCTGGCGCCACAGTTGTGACAGAGGTAGCAGTTTCCGTTTCGCACCGTGATGCTGCCACAGTTGTCGCAGCTCGGGGCGTCGATTTGGAATCTGGCAAACTGGTCCTGCCGGTTTCCTTCTTTGTGACCGTTGCCATTGCCACCGTTCAAGCTGGCCAGGATGCCGGCTCGTTCGGACGCGATGATCGACGACTCGGCGGCGGCCACTTCGGGACCGTTGCCGCTGTTGATCGGATCGCTGGTCACCGTCGGCAGTGGATCGGCGGTGATGCTGGAATCTTTGCTCATGAAGGTCAGCCCCAGCCACCGCGCGATGTAGTCCACGACGCTCTTGGCGATGCGGATGTCCTTGTTGCTGGTGTGGCCCATCGGTTCGAACCGGGTGTGGCTGAACTTGTTGACCAGCACTTCCAACGGGACTCCGTATTGCAGCGCGATCGAAAGCGCGGTGCCGAAGCTGTCCATGATGCCGCCGACGGTTGAACCTTCTTTGGCCATGGTGATGAAGACTTCGCCCGGCCGTCCGTCGGGATATTGACCGACGCACAGATAGCCTTCGTGTCCGGCGATGGTGAACTTGTGCGTCACGCTGCTGCGTGTGTCGGGCAACCGTTCGCGGCGTGGCTTGTAGACGATCTTTTCGACCGTCTTGGTGACCACTTGCTTGCCGTTGGCCTCTTCGCCTTCGTCGGACGACGTGTTCAGCGGTTGGGATTGTTTGCTGCCGTCACGATAGATGGCGATCGCTTTGAGTCCCAGTTCCCAACCCCAGTAGTAGGCATCGGCGATGTCCGACGGGGTCACGTCCTGCGGCATGTTGACGGTCTTGCTGATCGCTCCGGAGAGGAACGGTTGGGCGGCGGCCATCATCGTGATGTGGGCGCGCCAGGAAATGCTCCGTACCCCATTGGCCGGGGTGAAGGCACAGTCAAACACCGGCAGGTGTTCGGTCTTCAGTTCCGGTGCACCTTCGATCGTATCGTTGACATCGACGAATGCCAGGATGGCTTCGATTTGATCGGCGGAGTAGCCGAGTTTTTCCAGTGCCGCAGCGACGGTCTGGTTGACGATCTTCAGCATGCCGCCGCCGGCGAGCTGCTTGTATTTCACCAGTGCGATGTCCGGCTCGATGCCCGTCGTGTCGCAGTCCATCATGAAGCTGATGGTTCCGGTCGGGGCCAGCACGGTCGCTTGGGCGTTTCGGAAACCATACCGTTCGCCGATTTCCAGAACATCGTCCCACAGCTTTTGGGCGGCTTGCTTCAGGTCCGCAGGGCCTTCGTCGTTGATCTTGTCGGCGGCCTCGCGGTGCATTCGCATCACACCGAGCATCGGTTTTTCGTTTTCGCTGTAGCCGTCAAACGGTCCGACCACTCCCGCCAGTTCGGCGCTGGTGCGGTTGGCTTCACCGTGCATCAATGCCGTCAACGATCCGCACAGCCCGCGTGCGGCGTCGGAGTCGTATGGCATGCCACGCGACATGATCAGCGAGCCCAGGTTGCTGTAACCGAGTCCCAAGGGGCGGAATTTGTGACTGTTGCGAGCGATCGGCTCGGTCGGGTAGCTGGCGTGGTCGACCAGGATTTCCTGGGCGATGAAGAACAGCCGTGCGGCGGCACGGAAACGTGCCACGTCGAACGATCCGTCGCTGCCGGCAAACTTCATCAGATTGATCGACGCCAGGTTGCAAGCCGTGTTGTCCAGGAACATGTATTCCGAGCACGGGTTGGATGCGTTGATCGCCCCGCTGTTGGGGCAGGTGTGCCAGTTGTTGATCGTCGTGTCGTACTGGACGCCGGGGTCGCCGCAGTGCCAGGCACACTCAGACATCTTGTTGAGCAGTTCTTTGGCGTCATACGAAGGTGCGTCGCCGGACGCCTTGTCCGAGACCCAATGGGTTTGCCAACGTTGGCCGTCGCGGACCGCGTGCATGTAGTCGTCGGTCAAGCGAACCGACAAGTTCGCGTTCTGGAAGCAAACGCTGCTGTAGGCTTCGCCGTTGAAGTTCGAATCGTAGCCTTCGCGAATCAAGGCATGCGCTTTCTTCTCTTCCGACCACTTGCTTTCGATGAATTCCAAAATGTCCGGGTGCCAGACTTTCAGCGACTGCATCTTGGCCGCACGGCGCGTCTTTCCGCCGCTTTTGACCACACCGGCAATCGAGTCATACACACGCATGAAGGACAACGGGCCCGACGGCGTTCCGCCACCGGAGAGTTTTTCACGCGATGATCGGATCGTCGACAAGTCCGTCCCCGTTCCCGAACCGAACTTGAACAACATCGCTTCGGCACAGGCCAGACGCATGATGTCTTCCATGTTGTCTTCGACAGCCTGGATGAAGCACGCACTGCCCTGCGGAAACTCGTAGGGATTCTCGGGCTGGAACGTTTCGTTGGCCGTGCGGTCCCAGGCCCAGTTGCACTTGGCACCGGTCACGCCGTATTGCTGATGCAGCCCGACGTTGAACCAGACCGGGCTGTTGAAAGCGCCGTGCTGATGCAGACACAACCAAGTCAGGTCACGATAGAAATTTTCGCCATCGGCGGGCGTGTCGAAGTAGCCATCGGCCAAACCCCAGTCGGCGATCGTCCGCGTCACGCGGTGCACCAACTGACGCACCGAACGCTCACGCTCCTCCATCTTCTTGGGGTCACCGTAAAAATACTTGCTGACGACCACGTTGGTCGCCAATTGGCTCCATTTGGCAGGCACCTCGCAATTGTGCTGCTCAAACAGCGCCTTGCCATTTTCGTCCTTGATCGCGGCCGAACGCAGTTCCCACTGCGTCGTTGCAAAGGGGGTCTTGCCGTCGGCGGGGCAGAAGACCGGATCGATCTTCAGGCCGGATCGGCCGCCACGCAGCGTTGTGCCAAAAACGCCCGTGGCGTACTCCAAGCCGTGTTGCTCGTTGACCTTTTCGAAGTCAGGGTCACCACCGGCCGAAGACTGAGATTGAGTGGGGAGAACAGTTGCCATCGTTGAAACAAACTCCGTGAATCGTCCGTGGGACCAACTCCATTCGAAAATCCTTCAGTAGGTCGTCCGATGCGAATGGCCCGACGCGAATGGTCTGTGCCCCGCATCGTGCGCCGCCTCGTCGGCATGAATACTCCACCGGCAGGCTCTGCCCGGGGGGAATTCATCGCACTGATTGAATGGTTTTGGTCGTCCGTGAAAAAGGGAAAATAAGAACACACCAATCACGTCAGCCCATATGAGGATGCCGAGACAGCGGCAAAGAAGTCCTCCTGGGATCCTTCCCGACCGTGCTAGTCTTCCTAAGGGCCACTCGCGTCAAATCCAGCAATATCAGCAATGATGTCACTACCGGTAGTGGAATTTGCCGCGGTCAGCACTAAATATGGGCGACGCGAAGAATCTTAGAGATTGCTTTTGGGGTGTCAATGAAATTCCTGGACGATTTGCAACCCTTTGCCTGCAAATGGGTTACGTGGATCTTCACGGCGACGCCTGCCGCCGACGTGTCACCCGGCCGTCGACGTAAGCCTAGGCGAGATGAAGGGTTAGTGAAGATTCCGTGGTTGGGTGGGAACTTGGTGGAAAACATGTGCGTGACAAAAACTTTTCTATCTGGACTCGAATCAACAGGGGGGATGGGTGGGATGGGTAGTAGGGGGAAGGTTTGACGAGCGTACAGGCCGTCCAATCCGCAAGATTTAGGGTTCCCTGGGTCACAGCACCTCGGCGTAAGGTAGCCATCAGCGGCGTCTTCCTGTCTGCTTTTCACAGCGACCGAGGCTAGGATAGATGTTTCCGCGGGATGCCAAAGATCGAGCGGAAAACAAGTGGGATAGCTGGAAGCCGATCCCTCTCCAAACGGTCCGACACATCACTTCCGCTCGATCCCCACTGCCATAGAAACGCTGATGAGTTCGCAGAGTGAACAATCGCCACCTCCGACGAGTGCACAGCCTGCCCCCAACCTCGGCCTGATCCGAACGGACCTTGCCAACGAACGCACGCTGTTGGCCTACGGTCGCAGCGCGTTGATGCTGGTCGCGACCGGTGTTTCGCTGGTCGAATTCTTGGACGTTTCGTTCAGTTTTGTGTTGATGGGCTGGGGGCTGATCGCGGCGGGGGCGATCGTCGGAGTGATCGGCATGTATCGGTTCGCGTCATTGAAACAGCGATTGAATGCTGTGCGGGAGGGCTAGCTATCATGCCAGGCAACGCTGTGCATCATTTATTCCCTGCGTTTGACGAGGTGTCAGCGGCAGGGCGCAAGCCCTCCGGTCCCTCATCGTTCCCGAAACAGCGGGGGGCTCGCGCCCTACCGCTAAAAAATGCTTCACCACGTTGCATGCCAGGCCGGTGGTTCTGCCATGTCCGATGATCCCTGGGACGCTTGCGCGGTGGTCATCGCGAGGCTTGAGACGCGATTGAAGTCCGCGATTGATCGGGAGGTGTTCCCACGGACAGGCGGCGAGTTCGTGGAGCAGCTGCCTGCGGTGGCGGCGGTCCAGATCAGTCGTCTCGGTGATCCGACGGACCAGCCGCTTTGCACGGTCGGGGATCGGCCTTCACGAACCGCGGATCTTCAATGGGACGCACCGGTGACGGACGCATCGGCGCTGTCGATTCAACTCTGGCTGCGTCGCGACTCGGCGTCGGACACGACCACTCGGCGGGCGATCGAAGAAGCGTTGCCTGCGATTGGCGGGTTGCTGGTGGGTGCGATCGCCCGAATCCGTCTGGACGAAACTGAAAATGAACTCGATTCGGTTTCCCAGTTGAGCGCTCGGCTGTTCGACGATGGCCAGTGGAGCGAGCGATTGCATCGCATCGCGATCGAACTGGGATCATCGATGCATGTGGATCGGTTGAGTTTGCTGTTGCGTCGCGGTTCAGCCTTTCAACTAGTCGGATCGTCGGTCCAAGCTCGGTTCGATCCCCGCGCCGATCAAGTCCATCAGACCCAGGCGATCGCAACCACGATCGACCAGCAGCTCGATCAATCGTTCGACGCAGCGCGACACGCCGCCGTCACGTTTCGCGGAGAAGACGGCGACGCGGTCGCGACGTTTCTACAAACCGGTCACGCCGATGAGTTGCTGGCCGCACGACTTGGGGCGGGCCAGATGTTGGTGATCGGAGAAGTCTTCGATGCCGACCAGCGACCTTCAGCTGATCTCACACCGGCGCAAACCCAGTTATTTGATGCGGCGATCCGAGACGTGTTGCGATCGCGCTGCCACGGTTACCTGCGGCGGGGACGGGATTGGCTCGGGCAGCGTTCCATCCGATGGCGGGTTGCTGCGGCGGCCGCACTGTTGGCATTGCTGTGCTGGTATCCGATGACGATTCGCGTTGCCGCCGACGGTCGCATTGTCCCTCGCACCCAACACACGTTGTATGCGCCGGTGACCGGACAAATCCGGCGGATGGCGTGCCAGTCGGGGATGCAGGTGAGTGCCGGTCAGGTGCTTTGCGAATTCTCCAGCCACGAATTGGATTTGCAAATCACTCGATTGCGCGGCGAATCGGTCGCGGTGCAGGAACAGTTGCAAATTGCGGCGACGCGCCGCGGTGATGATTCCTCCAAGGACGTTGCCTCCGATCGCCGCGTCCTGGTCGCTCGACTCGAGGGACTGGACCGGCAGATCACGCTGCTGCAGCAACGCCAGGCTGACCTGGTCGTGCACAGCCCGATCGACGGAACGGTGACGTTGGTGACGCCGGATGACGTCGGGCAACTGCAAACGCCACGCCCGGTACGCGTGGGGGATTCGGTGATTCGCGTGATCAATCACCAGGATGGGTACCGGGTGGAATTGGACGTGCCGGACCAGGAGTTCGGCTATGTGATGGCGGCCGCCGAGCGGCAAGACGACGCCCCGGTCGAGTGTCACTTTCGAATCCGTTCCGAACCGCAGCGTCAACGGCAGGGCACGTTGCATGGCTTGGACCAGGCGGCGTCACTGGACCGTTTCGGCCGGTTGGTCGTCACCGCGTCGATCCAGCCCAAGGAACAGGACACAACGTTCGCTGCGGAGGCGGGCGTCGTCGGCTGGATCGATTGCGATCGAGCGGCGGCGGGGTTCGTGCTCTGCCGCAAAGTCATCGAACAACTCAGATTGTGGGGATGGTTGTGAATCGACATCGAAACCGAACCGGCGCGCAGCGAGTGGACCGTCGGCGTGTCATCGACGCGCTGCCTGGCGTCGTGACGTTAACGCGGCGCGGTCATGCGATTTGGATCAACTTTCATGGGGGCATCGGGCGGGCCGCGAGGGTCACGCTTGTCCATACGTGGTTGATGTTGGTGTTGCCACTGCCGACGATCTGGGCGGACGATCCGCAAGTGGTCGGCCCGCTGGTGATCAAGTTGATCGATCAAGTCGAGGTCCCGGCGCTGGAGCCAGGTCCGATCGAGAGTCTGGAAGTTCGCTTGGGTGACACCGTCAAAGCGGGGCAAGTCATCGCCCGCATCGATGACCGCATCAGCGACGCGCAGCGCGAACTGGCGGCGACGGCGTTGGCGACAGTCGGCAGCGATCGAGCCAATACCGCGACGACAAGATCGCCGAAACGGAGTCCAACGAGAAGGAAGCCGTTTTGCAGCAACAACGATTGCTGGCCAAGATCGCGTCCGAAAAATCGCTCAGTCAGGTTCGCGTGTCGGCTGCCGAGAAAGCGGAAGCGGTGGCCAAGAACGAATGGTCGCGTGCGATCGGTGCGCGTGAACAATTCGCCGACAGCGTCTCCGATTCCGAGCTGGAAAACCTGCGGCTGAAATACGATCGTTCGCGTTTGGAACGCGTGGAGGCGGAGTTTCAGCGGCGGATGGATCAGCTTTCGGCCGAGGGGGAAGCCCAGGGGGTGAAGATCGCCGAACTGGCGGCCCAACGGGCGGAGCTGCGACGATCCGTTGCGGTCGCCGACGCGGAGTCGTTGCGTTTGGACATCGAGTCAAAACAGAAGACGCTTCAGATTCAGGAGTTCACCGTCGCACGGCATCGGGTCGCGTCGCCGATCGATGGTGTGGTCGTCGAAATCTTCAAACGCCGCGGTGAGTGGGTTCGACCCGGAGACTCGGTGGTGCGCGTGATCAACCTTGATCAACTGCATGCGGAAGGTTTTTTCAGCGGGCGGGTCCGACCCAAACGCGGTCAACAGGTGCGACTGTCTTCCGCCGATCGCGAGGTCGACGGAACGGTCGATTTCGTCAGCTCCGAGCGAGATTCGGTCAGCGGAGAATTTCGGTTTTTGGTTCGCTTCGACGGCGGCGTTTTTTTCCCAGGCGATCAAGTGGAGATTGATTGGTGAATCCATCGACATCGGCCAATGGATCGACATCGGCCAATGGATCGACATCGGCCAATGGAAACGATCGCGACGTCTGGCGACTTCGCGGCGATCTCCACTTCCGTTGGGTCGACGGAATCGGGGCCGCGGAAGGCTATTGGGTCGTGAACGATCCCTTGGCCGGTGAATGGTTTTGCCTTTCGAAGATCGAAAAGCGTTTGTTGGAGCTTGCCGATGGCGGTCGCTCGGTTCGTGAGCTTTGCCGGATCGCTGCCGTGACGATCAAGCCGTTGGAATCCAGCGTGGATGCGTTGGTTTCGTTTTACGCCCAGGCTCGGCGAAAAGGATTGCTGGTGACGGTGGGCAACGGCGGGCCGATCGATCGGGCTGTGTTTGATCAATCGCCGGCGCAAAACGCAGCGTCGCTTTTCTCTCATCGGTTGGGCCGATGGCTGGGCAAGATGGTTGCGTTTCGATTGCCGGGGCTGAACCCGAACGCTTGGTGCCAGATCCCCGAGACAGCCAAGCGATGGTCAAGCTCCAAAGCGATGTGGATCGGCTTGATCGGCCTGGCAGTGATTTCCCTCGCGCTGCTGGTTGCCCGGTTCGACGTGTTAGCCGGCGAACTCTCGCGCGCCTTCGGCCGCCGCGATCCTGTTTGGTTTGTTTGGGTGTTGGTCACGATCGCGGCGGCCAAATCGATTCATGAATTGGCGCATGTCGTGGCGTGTCGATGGGTCGGGGCGGAATGCCGTGAGTTGGGCGTGATGTTGTTGTTCGGGGCGCCCTGTTTGTACTGTGATGTTTCCGACTTGTGGCGGGTTCCGCGTCGCAGCCGGCGGGTGTTGGTTTCCGCCGCAGGCATGATGGCCGAATTGTGTCTTGCCGGACTGGCAACCATCGTGTGGGCGGTGACCGATGCGTCGATCGTTCACGATTTGGCGCTCGTCGTCATGGTGGTCTGTTGTGTCTCGACGGTGTTGATCAATGGCAACCCCTTGTTGCGCTACGACGGCTATTTCATGTTGGCCGATTGGATCGGTGTTCCGAACCTTTCGCAACGAGCCAATCAGGCGATGCGAAACGTGGTACGAAAAGGGGTGTGGGGCGAGGCGGCCGACGCCGACGTGGTTCCGCAAATCGGGCGTGCCGTGCCCACGACGGCGTTGGTGTTTTATGCCGTCGCTAGCGCGGCGTATCGTTTGTTCGTCGTCGGGCTGCTGACGCTCTTGCTCTACCACGGATCCGTCGATGTCGGGCTGGGCTGGTTGGGCGCCGTGTTTGCTGCGGCGTTGTTGGGATCGATGCTCTTGCGGGCCATCATTTCGGTGCTGCGGTCTCCCGATGCACGGCCGCGGTCGGGTCAAGTTTCTACCGATCAGCCGTCGGCACCGCATCGCCGACGATGGTGGAATCATCGCCGGCCGATCGCGTTTGTCGCGGCTGTGGTCGGGTTGCTGTGGATCGGGATGGTGATTCCGTTTTCCAGGCGAGTCGTCGTGCCGGTGTTGGTGGTGGCCGCCGAGCAGCAGGAATTGCACGCGATTGAATCGGGACGCATCGTCGAGCTGGCCGAGTCGGGGACGATTGTTGAATCCGGCCAAGTGCTGATTCGGCTGCGGAACGATGAACTCGACGACCAGCTGGCGCAGGCCGATGCGGAACTCGCCGTGGCCACGGCGCTCGTCGCCGCATGGCAGTCACGCAAGGGCACCCCAGCTGAAAACTCCGCGGCGTTGTCCGTTGCATTGAAACGCAGCGAGACGGCGGAGAAGCATCGTCGGTTGATCGCCCAACGCAAGCAACGTTTGACGCTGGTCGCCGGATCGGCCGGCCGCTTCACGCATGCGATCCCGCCTCCGGTCGATGCGCGGGATCGAAAGTGGCGTCCCGGACAATGGGTTCCGTCGGGCACGTTGATGGGTTGGGTCGGACACCCCGAGCATCGAAAGGGCGTCGCGCTGGTGGACCAGAGTCACGTGGATCTGATTCGCCCAGGACAGCACGTGCGGATTCGCCACGCGTCGCGATCGCGAGGTCAGATGCAAGGGGCAGTGACTCAAGACGCAGTGACTCAAAACGCAGTGACTCAAGACTCAGTGATTGAAAACACGGTGCGACATTTCGAACGTGCCGCCGTAGAATCGATCCCCCCGGAATTGCTCGCCGATGCCGCGGATTCGAAGGATCGGCTGGATGTTTCGCAGGCGAATTATTTTGTCCGCATCACGCTCGACCCGGCTTTGACGCCACCGCTACCGTTGCGGTCGGTCGCGCTGGCGGAAATCAGCGTGGAAGCGAGCAGTCTGTGGCATCGTTTGCGTCGAATCGCGGTGCTGGAATACCGAGGGCTGTGATCGAGTACACGCTGGGGGGAGTCGCGCGAAGGTCGTCGTCTGGGTTATACTAAGCGACTGACGGAAAACAGCTGTAGTGGACAGCTGTAGTAGCTACGCCCGCCAGAGCGTGGGCGTTCCGCCGTCTGGCGACGGCAGCTACCCAACGTGAAACCGTTAATTGCCGTTTGTTGCGAAGCGAAGTCATCGTCTGATCGACGGTCGGGTGACGCAGCGCTGCAGGGGCGAACCGAATGAACGACAGAGCCGGCATTTTTAATCATCGAGCAATTTTATGACAAACGTGCGAAACGGCGACCAAATTGTCGCGGAATCGTTTTTGGAGGTCCGGGCGAAGCTGTTGGAAGTTGCTGCGACGCTGGATCGAATCGACCGAGCGTGTGAAACAGCGCCGCTCGACGAGTCGGCAAGATCGAAACGCGAGCTGTTGATCGAGGCGACGAAGATTTTGTTGTCCGAAGAGCCGAGTCGGGCGGAGCGGTTGCAGCAATTGTTTTCGCGAAAGTATGACACCGATTGGCGTCAACAACTGGGGATCACAGAAGCGTGAACGTCGACCTTGCGTTAAACTTCATGCAGGTCGCCGAACGAGTCGCGCGATGACTTTTATCGATCGATGCCCCGGCCAGTGGTGCATCGTCGCGGTCAACTTTCACTTTCACTCTCATAGATGACGTATGGACTACATCGACCCGCACATCCACATGGTTTCCCGCACGACGGATGATTATGCGACCCTTGCGCGGATGGGCTGTGTGGCGATGAGTGAACCGGCGTTCTGGGCCGGATATGACCGTGGCAGCGTCGACGGGTTCCGTGATTACTTTCGTCAGCTGACCGAAACCGAGCCGGCTCGGGCGGCACAATACGGCATCCAGCATTTCACGTGGTTGTGCATCAACGCCAAAGAAGCCGAAAACGTCCAGCTGTCGCGCGACGTGATCGCGATGATTCCCGAGTTTTTGGACAAGCCCAATGTGCTGGGGATCGGCGAGATCGGGCTGAACAAGAACACCAAAAACGAGGCCACCATTTTCTTGGAGCATCTGGATCTGGCCGCCGAGCACGGCCAATCCATTTTGATCCACACGCCGCACCTGGAAGACAAATACCAGGGGACGCGGATGATTCTGGACATGCTGTGTGATGACCAACGCCTGCAGCGCGATCGGATATTGGTCGATCACGTCGAAGAGCACACGATCGGCGAAGTGTTAGATCGCGGGTTCTGGGGCGGGATGACGCTCTACCCGGTCACCAAATGCACGCCCGAGCGAGCGGTCGACATGATCGAGCAGACCGGCGGCGAGCGGTTGTTGGTCAATTCGGCCGGCGATTGGGGGCCGAGTAAACCGACCGCGGTCCCGGATCTGATCTTCGAGATGCGACGTCGCGGTCTGCCAGAATCCCTGGTCCGCAAAGTCGTTTACGACAACCCGCTTGAATTCTTTTCCAAAAGCAAGCAGTTCAATTTCACCCCACGCGGGTAGAATCACAGCGGTGACCGGCCGGTTGGGTTCGAACCGGTCGTGTGTTTCCGTCAAGCGATCCGGAGTCCGCTGTGAAGGGTGGAGAGAAAGGGAATTCATTTTCGACCTTTGGGGGCGTCTTCACACCCTGTGTGCTGACGATCCTGGGCGTCATCATGTTTTTGCGTTTCGGCTTTGTCGTGGGACAGGCCGGCGTGTTTGCTGCCCTGGTCATCGTCTTGGCCAGTAACGCCATCACCACCTTGACCAGTCTGTCGCTTTCGGCGATCGCCACCAACACCCGTGTCGAAGGCGGCGGGGCGTACTTTCTGATCAGCCGCAGTCTGGGGCCGGAGTTTGGCGGCGCGATCGGCTTGGTCTTTTTTGCCGCCCAGGCGCTTTCGGTGGCAATGTACGTGATCGGTTTTTCCGAAGCGTTGTTGGTCTTGCTGCCCGAGGGAACGTCACCGATTTTGGTCGCGTCACTGACTAATCTGCTGGTGGCCGTTTGTGTTTGGGTCGGTGCCAGTTGGGCGATCAAGATTCAATTTGTGATCTTGGCCAGCGTGGTGATTTCGCTGCTGTCGTTCTTCGGGGGAGCGGCCGCAAACTTCGACGTTCAAAATCTGGCGTCCAATTGGGGCACCGGGTTCGAGGGGACGGAGTCATTCTGGACCGTCTTTGCATTGTTCTTTCCCGCGGTCACCGGGATCATGGCGGGGGCGAACATGTCGGGTGATCTTCGTGATCCGGCGCGTTCGATTCCGGTCGGCACGCTCTCGGCCGTCGTCGTCACGATGTTGATTTATGCATCGATGGCGGTCTGTCTGGGCGGCAGCGCGAGTCGTGAAGCCTTGATCGGCAGCAACATGGTCGTCAGCGATGTGGCGATGTTTCCGTTGCTGATCACGTTGGGCGTTTTTGCGGCGACGCTTTCCTCGGCGCTGGGCAGCATGATGGGGGCCCCGCGGATCTTGCAATCGCTGGCCCGCGACCGTGTCTTCCTGCAACTGGTACCCCTGGGCGTCAGCGGCGACGACGGAGAGCCGCGGCGGGCGATCCTGGTCACGGCACTGATCGCTCAAACCGGAATCATGGCGGCGGACCTCGATTCGATCGCGCCCCTAATCACGATGGCGTTCCTGCTGACCTACGGGCTTCTCAATCTGGCGACGTTCTACGAATCGATCACCAACAATCCCAGTTACCGGCCCCAGTTCCGTTACAGCAATTGGGTGACGGCCCTCGCCGGTGCGATCGGCTGTGGGCTGGTGATGTTGTTGATCGATTGGCGCTGGGCGATCGTGGCTAGCGGTTTGGTCGCCGGCTTGCACTCCTACCTGACCCGTGCGGATGTGAACGCCGATTGGGGCGATTTGGGCAGCGGGTTGCTGTTCGAACGCACCCGTCGCAATCTGTTGAAGCTGGAGGACAGTCTGTACCATCCCAAGAACTGGCGACCGTTCATCCTGGCATTCAGTGGCAGCGGATTCTCGCGGCCGCACCTGGTCGTGTTCGGCAGTTGGTTGTCGCGGGAGACGGGGGTTTTGGCGCTTGCGCAGGTGATCCCCGGTGGACTGGATGACCAATCCGAACGTCTGGCGACTCAGGAATCGATTCTGCACGCGATGATCAAGGAACGCCGTCTGGCCGCCTTTCCCGCCGTGGTCGTGGCCAGTGACTACACCGCCGGAGTTCAGGCGCTGGTCCAGTGCCAGGGGCTGGGGCGGTTGCGACCGAACGTGGTCTTGATGGGATGTCCCTTGTCGGCCGATCGAATGCGCGTCTTTGGCGGTCTGCTGCGAAATCTCGAAGGCCTCGATCGCAGCGTGGTGGTGCTGCGCCAGATCGATGAATCCCAAGGCGAAGACGTCGCGCCCAGCGGGACCGTCGACGTTTGGTGGCGGGGACGTGCCAACGGTGAATTGATGGTGTTGTTGGCCCATCTGATGCTGTCCCACCCGACCTGGCAGGGGCGGCAGTTGCGACTGTTGCGGGTCGTGCAAAGCGATTCGGCGATCGATGAAGTAAACTCCCACTTGGAAGGTTTGCTCAGGGAAGCCCGAATCGTCGGGCAAACGAAAGTCGTCGTCAGCGATCATGCGGCGCACGCCATCCAAACGACCAGCCATGATGCCGCGTTCGTCTATCTGGGCCTTGCGATTCCTGCCGAAGGCGAGGATACGGAGTTTCTGATGCACCTGGAAGAACTCGTCGGCGACTTACCACGGGTCGCGCTGGTGCGAAGCGGCGGCGGAATGAAGTTGGAGAGTTAAACATGGGCAGCGTGTTCAAAGAATCTGCCATCCGCAGCGGCTTGGTGTCCCAGCGTCAGATGGCCAAGGTCATCGATAAAGTCGGCGCCGATGATGATGCATTGATCGCTGCGACCCTGGTCAAAAGCGGACTGCTGACCGCGTACCAGGCACAACAATTACACACCGGACGGACCAAGTTGACGTTGGGCCCCTACCTGATCACCGACTGGATCGGCCAGGGAGGAATGGGGCAGGTCTTCAAGGCCGTGCACAAGGTGATGGGCCGCGAATGTGCCGTCAAAGTGCTGCCGCTGGAAAAGTCGACGGCCCTCTCGCGAGATTCCTTCACCCGTGAAATCCGTGTGCAGGCCGGGTTGGACTGCCCCTTCGTCGTCCGCGCCTACGACGCCGGCCGAGATGGCAGCGTGCATTACCTGGTCACCGAATACGTCCCCGGAACCGACTTGCGGAAATTGGTGCGTCGCGGCGGCCCGCTCAGCATGAATCATGCCGCTCTGGTGATCTCGCAAGCCGCACGGGGGCTTCAATACGCTCACGACTTGGGGCTGGTGCATCGCGACGTCAAACCGGGAAACATCCTCGTGACCCCCGAAGGCCACGCCAAGGTCTCTGACATCGGCTTGGCCGCTTGGAGCATGGGGTTGGATGATGATCCACGCGCTGGAAAGATTGTCGGGACTGCGGACTATCTGTCTCCCGAACAGATTCGCAATCCCCGGGCCATCGGACCGGCCAGTGATCTCTACTCGCTCGGTTGTACGCTGTATTACACCGTGACGGGCAAGGTGCCGTTTCCCGGTGGCGATTCCAAAAGCAAATGCAAACGACACTGCGAGCAGACGCCCTGGCATCCGCGAAAATTTGCCCCGGATTTGTCCGAGGACTTCGTGGACACGATCGCCGACATGATGGAAAAGGATCCCTCGCGACGCATCGCGACCGCTAACGAAGTGGCCGAGCGTTTGGAGGTTTGGTGCACGACCTCGTTCGAAGTCGATCGGCCGATCGAGCGTCAGGCATGGACGGCGCCCCCGATCGGAATGGACGACGGACCGGAGTGGGGGCCAACGGTCGCCGCCGATGGGCCACCGGTGATCGGTTCGGGCCAGTACAGTTCCGGCCTACAGGGCAGCGGCAACCAGGGCTCCGGCAACCAGAGTTCTGGTACGCAGGGGTCCAAGGTCGGAATGGTCCCCTCGGATTCATCGATGCCGCTGGTGCTGGATCAACCGATCGATCCGTCGATGCCGCGAGAGCGACGCAAACCGTTCCCCGTCAGCTTTGTCGGCGGCCTGATGCTCGGCATCGTGCTCGGTGCCCTCACCGCGTTGTACTGCGTTCGCGAGTTCGTGTCGCAGTAGCGTTGACGGAGCACGACCGGCATGCACAGCATGCCCGACGTTGAGTGGGGCAGAGCGGCCGGCTTACCAGCGGTCTTCGGGGCGTTCCAGGATTTCGCGTAGCAGGAACGCTTGCTGCAACCCGCCGGGACGTTGGATCAGATCCAACAATTGCTCCGCGGGTGATCCGCCGGCGATGGAGATGACTCCGCGATCGGCTTCTTGAGGCTCGTGAATGTCGCGTTGTTGCTGCGCCAGTTTTTCGCGTGCTTCGGCCGCTTTCTTCTTCGACTCGGCCAACTTGCGTTGTTGTTCGGCAAGCGGGTTGACCGGTTCGACGAGTTCCGCCACCGGGATCGGTTCTTCGTAGCGTTGGCGAACCTGACGTTCCCGTCTGGCGTCGCTGTATTCCGGCTTGGGCCGCGGTTTCGGCGCCGACCTTGCCGGTCTGCCGCCGCCTGCACCACCACCACCGGCCTGTTGTTGCTTTTGGGCGCGGCGTTCGGCGGCGCGTTTAAGAAAGTCTTCTAGATCTCCAGCCATGCTTCACTCGGGTGTTGGTCTGAGTCGCATTGGACGCATCGATCATGCGTTTTTTCTGTCGGAACTATTGCGTGACTGGCCGGTCGATGCGATCGATTTACGCATCTCCGTGTCGGCGCTGACGTTTTGCAATTTGTAGTAATCCAGGATGTGCAGCTTTCCGGTGCGGAACGCTTCGCTCATCGCCTCCGGGACGGACGCTTGGGCCATCACCAGCGCGGCGCGGCTTTCTTCGACCTTGGCTTCCATTTCTTTTTCTTCCGCCGCCGCGGCGGCACGTTTGCCTTCGGCGCGAGCCCGGGCGACTTGCGTGTCGGCTTCGGCCTGGTCCGCCATCAGCCGGGCGCCGATGTTGGCCCCGACATCGATGTCCGCGATGTCGATCGAAACGATTTCAAACGCGGTTTGCGAATCAAGACGTTTGGCGAGCACGGCTTTACTGATCACGTCGGGGTTTTCGAGCACCGCGGCGTGACTGTCCGCGCTGCCGATCGCACTGACAATCCCTTCACCGACGCGTGCGATGATGGTCTCTTCGGTCGCACCACCGATCAATTGCTGCAAGTTGGCTCGGACCGTGACTCGCGCACGAACCTTCAATTGGATTCCGTCTTTGGCGACGGCATCCAACGACGGTTTGACGGAGCCACGCGGCGGACAGTCAATCACTTTGGGGTACACGCTGGTTTTGACAGATTCCAAGACATCGCGTCCGGCCAAATCGATGGCGGCGGCCTCGCGGAATGTCAACGAAATCGTTTTGGCTTTTTTGGCCGCGATCACCGCACGAACGACTTGTTGCACGTTTCCGCCGGCCAGGTAATGTGCCTCCAATGCCTCGCTGGTCATCGCCGGGTCATCCAAGCCCGCTTGGACGGCCATGATCTTGCTGCGGACGATCGATCGTGCATTCACCTTTCGGAATGTCATGCCGATCAAGTCGCCGATGCCCACTCCGGCGCCAGTCAACCAGGATTGCACCCAGATGCCGAAGTAGCTGGCGAAAACAAAAAAGACGACCAGCGCGATGCCGATCAATATCAAGGCGCCCACGAGCGCCGGAACGGTCAAATCACTTGCTTCAACGGCAAGTAAATTCGATGACCACGCGATGAGAGTAGCCGGAGTTGACGACCCGAAAACCATTGTGTTGCATCCTGTCCGTGCGAATCGAGTTCAGCCGATCAGTTTGTCACGCCAACCCGTGTGATGATTCCACGTCCTTGGACCGACAATACCTTTGTCAAATGTACCGGATCCGATCGCGGCCCGCGACACCCGTCGACAAACCGTCCCGCGGTTACTCGTCCAACTCATCCAGATCCAGCGACTCGAGCGTCGCTTCGATCGATTCCGTTCGCCGCTCGACGTCGACTTGTTCGGGATGCAAGTCGGCTCGCTCGGCAACCCGAACCCGCAACTTGCCCGCCACCGCGCTGATCACCACGATTTCCGTGCCGGCATCGATCGGGCTTCCGTCGGACACCGCGTCGAGTCGTTTGCCGTCGATGACGACCAACCCGCTGGGAAGCAGGTTGGTTTTGGCGACTCCGGAGCGTCCCACCAGATCTTTCCGCTTCTCGCCGCTGCGTAAGCGGCTTTCGGTCGGCTCGTCGAGCTGGCCGGGGCGACGGTTGAGGATCAGTTTGCCGATCTTCGTGTGCGGCCAGTAGCGGATCATCATGACCAGCACCACCGGCGTGGAAAGCACGACCGTGGCCGTCACGGCAAAACCAGCCGTCGCACTGTGCGTGAACGCGATCACAATCGATGTCGTCGCGGCGATCGCGGCGGCAAAACCAACCATCCCCGCGCTGGGAATGAAAAACTCGCCCACCAGCAGGACGTAAAAGAGTGCCAGCAAAGCAAGGGAGTAAGTCAGCGGCATGGGCTATTCTTCAACGACCACCTTGGCACCTTGCACATCGATCACGGTCACCGAGACCCCTTTGTCGATCATCGACCCGTCACTGACCACCTGAACGACTTGGTCGCCGAAACGCGCTTTTCCGCTCGGTCGCAGCGGCGTCGTGGTTTGACCGGTTTGGTGCAACAACGCGCTAAAATCCGCGAGTTTCTCGGCTTGGTGGATCGCCTCGGCGTCCGGTGTTTCCATGATCAAGTGGCGAAACAGCGGCAGATGGGGAAAGAATTGCCGCATCAATACGAACCCCCCGAACAGGCCTAGCAGGCTTCCCAGGGCTGCCCAAAGCCCTCGCGTGATGACGGCCAGCTGGTAGGAGTTTTGCGGCAAGACAAAGGTCTGACTCATCAGCACGATCGATGCGATCGTCATGATCAGCCCGCCGATGCCGAAAATCCCAAATCCGGGAATCACGAAGATCTCCAGTGCGATACAGCACAGTCCGAGCATCAACAGAACCAGCTCCAGCCATTCGGCGGTCCCGGCCAAGTAGTTCATCCAGAAGAACAGTCCGAAACAGACCATGGCCAGGAAACCGGGCACACCCATACCGGGTGCATTCATTTCTGCGGACAGGGCGACAAACCCGACCATCAGCAAGATCATCATCAGACCTTGGCTGCGACCGAGTCGTTCGACGAAACGAACCAAGCCTCGATCGGAAACCGGTTTGGGCACCGCATCCATGCCGCTGCGACGGGCGACATCGTCAAGCGAATCGCTGCGACCGTCGGCCAGTCCCAGCTCGATGGCTCTGTCGGCGGTCAGTCCTTCTTTCATTTCGATGCGTTCGCCTTTTTCCCAGCGATCGCGTTCCAAGTCGGGATCGTCGGATTGGGAAACCAGGTCAGCCGGCGTGGTGTACTTGACCCTGCCCGTCTTTTTGTTGGTGTATCGATAGACTTCCAGGTCACTGCACAACAGGCCCCGGATCAATCCGACGGGCCGTTTGGTGGCTCGGGCGATGGTGTCGATCAGCTCGTCGTGATTGTCCAGGTCGGTCAGCGAGATTTCATCGGCGCCGGTCCCGCCCAGGATCGCATCGGGGGTCATGTATAGCGGTTTGCACGCCACCGCCAGCAGCGCGCTGTCGCTGCGAGCTTCCTTGCTGACAAGCCCGACGACGGTTCGCAGCGGCGGCTCGGGCATCGCGAATGAGCTGGCCAAGCTGGCGCTTTGGTCCAGGTCGCCGCCGATCGAATCGAGTGCAATCAGCCACGTGTTGACCGAGCCCTCGACCAGCGACCCGTTGAGATTGCTTTGCCAGCGCCGCACCCGACTGCGAGAGATCGAGCCGGTGATTTCCAGCAGCACACCGTTGGTCACTCCCCCGATGGCGTCCGATTCGACGGGAATGATCTGTGCCAGGTCCAGCACTTCGGCGGCTTCTTCGAGTGTCTCGACGATGCCGGCGGCGATCCGCGCCGACCGCAGTTGATCGGCCGAGACGGTGGCCGGCACGCCCGCCGCGCTCCACACTTCTTCTTCTAAAACCTCGCCTGTTTCACGTAGTTTCACGAGTTCTTCGCCCCCGGCGAAGGATTTTCCGCCGCCGACGTTGCTGACCCAAGCCAGTTCGACGTCGGGATCGATCAGCGCGGCGACGACCGGTTTTGGAAACAAGCCGCGGCGGGCGGCGATGCTTTGGTAGGCCAAGGCGATCGTTTCGTCCTGGTCGCTTTCGCCGGCGGAGGCATCGATCAGTCGGGCGCCTGATGAGAGCAGGATCGAGTCGGATGCCAGGATCGGCAGCAGTGAATGACCGGTCACACTGCCTTGGACAAAGGACACGATTCGCAGCGACCGGAGTCGATCGCCGGTGACCGCTCGGGCGACTTTGAGCGCGTCTTCAAACGAGGTCGCTTCGCCTCCGGAGGACTCCGCATCGTAGCGGAGCACGACGTCCAGCCGCCCGTCTTGTGGCGCGGATTTTGCCAATCGCTCCAGCTGCCCGATCAGCGCCGTGGCCGATTGGCCGCCCAGTGGGACGGGCACATCCACCACGTACCCATTCTCGGCATCGGCCGAGAATCCCGGCGAGACGCACAGAAGTGCCAGAAAGACAAACGAAAGCCACGCTCGTAAGGTCACGACACCCACTCCAAAGACGACAGAAACGACGCTCGAGTGATTATAGGGCACGAATGCCCCGAGACGAGGTCGTTAACGGTCGCGGGGAGGGGATTGCCGGCTTGCCGCAGAAAAAGTTGCCAGGACGCTTGGCAATTCACCCTCCCTGGCAGGTACTACGGTGAAGCATTTTTTAGCGGAAGGGCGCGAGCCCTCCGGTTTTGCCTCGCGGGGCCCGAAGGCTCGCGCCAATCGGCTGATCCTCGTTTGACCTCAGCCGGTTCGCACCAGCGTCCGGGCTCCTCCACGCCCCAAAAAAAGAACCCTCCCGCGTGCGGGAGGGTCGAGCGAAGCCAGGGGAGGTCCCGCGGAGAATCGTCGTCTTTGTTGTTCGCGGCAACGCCCTAGCCGGCTACCCGCAGCTGGGGGCGCGACTCCGCGGTCAGCATGGCGCGGAGCCGTTCGAATTCTTCTCCATCGCTGAAGTGGATGGTGATCTTGCCGCGGCCACGCGCGCTGCTTTTGATTTCGACTTTGGTGCCGAAAACCATTCGGAATTCCTGTTGCATCGCTTCGATGTGCGGCGACGTCTGGCGGCGTTTTTGCCGCGTCGCGTTGGTGACTTTGCGCCCGGTCTCCTGGTCCTCCTCGGCCTTCAGCATTTCCGCGACCAGGCTTTCGGTGGCCCGGACACTGATCCGCTCGTCCATGATCTTTTTCGCGGTCGTGATTTGGACCTGTTCGTCGCCGATCGGCAACAGGGCACGTGCGTGCCCGGCGGTGATTTTACCGGCTTGCAACAAATCCAGCACACTTTCGGGCAATTCGAGCAAACGCATCAGGTTGGCGATCGTGCTGCGGTCGATGCTCAGCCGCCGCGCCAGGTCATCCTGTTTGCATTTGTGCTCGTCGATGTAACGTTTGAACGAAAGTGCTTTTTCGATCGGGTTGAGATCCTTGCGTTGCAAGTTCTCGATGATGGCCAATTCCGCGACCAGACGATCGTCGGCTTCGCGAACCTCTGCACGGATCGTGTCCATGCCGGCGTGGATCGTTGCCCGCAATCGCCGTTCGCCGCTGATCAGCTGGTAGCGACCGTCGACGATGCGAACCAGGATCGGCTGCAGCTGCTGATGGCTCTTGATGCTCTCGGCCAGCGAGGCGATCTCGTCGGGATTGAATTCGCGTCGAGGCTGGAAGGGATTGTTTTCGATCTCGTTGACCGGCAACGACAGCGTTTGGACGCCGGCTGAATCACCCTCGCGAGACGTGCCTCGCGGAGAGTCGCCTTCGGAGAGCATGCCATCCTCGTCCATCGGGCTGCCGAGCAATGCGGCCAACCCTTTTCCCAAGCGACGATCTTTTGTCCCGGCAGATGAACTAGTCACGCTGTAGCACCTCCATGCACAACTGCGTATAAGCGAACGCTCCGCGGGATCGCGGGGCGTAGTGGAAAACACTTTTGCCGTGACTGGGGGCTTCGCTGAGCGAAACGTCCCGCGGCACGACGGATTCAAAGACGATATCACCGAAAAACTCGCGGACCTCCTGGTCCACTTCGCGAGTCAGTTCCAGGCCGGGATCGTACATGGTCAGCAGGATCCCGCCAAAGGTCAGTCTGCCGTCGGTGGCGACGATGACCTTGCGAATGGTTTTGATCAGCTGGGTCAGCCCTTCCATGGCGAAGTACTCGCACTGGATCGGTATCAACACTTCGGTGCTGGCCGCCAGAGCCGTTTGCGTCAGTTCGCCGACGCTGGGCGGGCAATCGATCAAGACAAAGTCATACTCGTCCAGCACGCTGTCGAGGTGCTTGCGGACTCGCATCGATTGCTGGTCGTCCGAGGTCGCCAGCAGATCAATGTCTTGGAACGTGCGGCTGCCCGGCAGCAGCGAAAGCTTGGCCTGGCTCGTCGGGACGATCGATTCGGCAATCGAGACGTCGCTGACCAGGGCGTGTCCATTGGTCGGCTCCTGACCCAGGGAGCTGGTCGCGTTGCACTGCGGGTCCATGTCCAGCAACAGGCAGGACTGTTCGGCGATCGAGAGCGCCGCCGCCAGATTCACGGCGGTGGTCGTCTTACCGACCCCGCCTTTCTGGTTCACAACGCAAAGGATTCGTCCCACGGCTCAAGTTCCCAAAAGAAACAGCTTCGAACCGAACAGCGGTTCTCGTTTCGCGGGAAACTAGGCAATGTCACTCTGGTGAAACAAGGTCGGTTTCACAAGAAACTGGGATTGACGCGGGAAGTTGGGATGTGAGGGGCAGGTTCCTGAGTCCTGGGTACTGAGTCCTGGGTACTGACAACGATCGCAGCGGCAAACCCGCCACCTAAGCAAGTCCTCCACCCAAGCAAACCCTCCACCCAAGGAGCGAGAGCCATCCTCTCCCCGTTCCACCACCGCTGGCGAACCGCGTGGCGTGCTCGTCGTCGCCGGTTGGCAACGACTCTCGCATCTTCCGCGGCATGCCGGCGCATTAAAAAACTCGCTGCGGGGCGACGCCCCGCAGCGAGTCAACTTGAAACTTGGAACGATCAACTCTGAACTTGCGTTAGTACCGGTAGTGATCCGGTTTGAAGGGGCCGTCGACATCGACGCCCATGTACTCGGCTTGTTCTTTGGACAGCCGGGTCAGCTTGACGCCCAGTTGATCGAGGTGCAGTCGAGCGACTTCCTCGTCCAGCTTTTTGGGCAGCATGTGAACGGCGACGCTGTAGCTCTTGGTGTCCTTGCTGCCCCAAAGTTCCATCTGTGCGAGCACTTGGTTGGTGAACGAGGTGCTCATCACGAAGCTGGGGTGGCCGGTGGCACAGCCCAGGTTCACCAAGCGGCCCTTGGCCAGAATGATCACGCTGCGACCGGTATCGTTGAAGGTGTAGCGGTCCACTGCACCGACGTCGGCCGGCTTGATTTCGTCCTTGGTCGCCCGGCCCTGCTCGACTTCGTTCTCCAACCACGCCACGTCGATTTCGGTATCGAAGTGGCCGATGTTGCAGCAGATCGCGTCTTCGGGCATCTGCTTCATGTGCTCGCCCAAGATGATGTCTTTGTTGCCCGTCGTGGTGACATAGAGTCGGCCTTCTTTGCAGGCCTCTTCCATGGTGGTCACTTCAAAGCCTTCCATCGCAGCCTGCAGGGCGTTGATCGGATCGATCTCGGTCACCAGCACGCGACAGCCGTAGCGTTGCAGGCTGTGGGCACAACCCTTTCCGACGTCACCGTAGCCGCAGACCACGGCGACCTTTCCGGCCAACATCACGTCGGTGGCTCGTTTGACGCCGTCGGCCAGCGATTCGCGGCAGCCGTACAGATTGTCGAACTTGCTCTTGGTCGCACTGTCGTTGACGTTGATCGCCGGAACCTGCAACTTGCCGGAGCGATTGAGGACTTCCAGGCGGTGGATGCCGGCCGTCGTTTCTTCGCTGATGCCGTAAATGTCATCGAGCAATTCGGGGAAGCGGTCGTGAACCATCGCGGTCAAGTCACCGCCATCGTCCAGGATCATGTTCAGCTTTTCGCCCGACGGGAACGTCAGCGTCTGCTCGATGCACCAGTCGAATTCTTCTTCCGTCATTCCCTTCCAGGCGTAGACGGGAATGCCGGCGGCGGCGATCGCGGCAGCCGCGTGGTCCTGGGTGCTGAAGATATTGCAGCTGCTCCAAGTCACCTCGGCGCCGAGCTCGATCAGCGTCTCGATCAAGACCGCCGTCTGAATCGTCATGTGCAGACAGCCGGCGATGCGGGCCCCTGCCAGTGGTTTTTCTTTGCCGTACTTCTTGCGCAGCGCCATCAGGCCCGGCATTTCGGTCTCGGCCAGATTGATCTCTTTGCGACCAAACTCGGCCAACGAGATGTCCTTGACCTTGTAAGGCAATCGTTCGGTATCGACTTGCGACACGGGTAAACTCCTAAAGTGTGGTGAATCAAATTCACTCACGTATGAGGGGCTACGGACCTACCACAGGGACTCCCGCTGGCACGCGCTCCCCGAACGCGATTGCAAACCGTCTTCGAACCATCGAAAACGGCTGAATCGAGCGCCGGCACCTGCCGGACCTTTCAACTCGATTGAACCGCGTAGTTTAGCGAGGGATCGTTTTTTGGGCACCGGGCCTGGATAAAAAGACTCCGAAAAGCCCCTGGCGGTCGGCCGACGCATCGGCGAGGGGCGCCGCGTGTCAGGCCTCCGTGGTCTGCAGTACCAGAGGGCTCGCGGCCTGCCGGCAACAGCAACCACCCCGTTTGAGTCCACCGAGAGCGTCCGCGATTCCAGTATCCCGGAGGGATGCCAGCGAGTAGCCGGAGGTCAGCGCAGCGCCACCTCCGGGATACGGATTGCCGAATCCCCTCGACCCCGGACGGGGTCGCAGCGAATCGATCCGCCGGCGGTGCCCCAGATCGCCTTGCTGATAGAGATGATCGTTCACACAAGGCAGCAAGCCGGGTTACAAGGTTCGAACCCCACTTGCTTCGACACCCTCCGGGGTCGCGTCAGGCCTGGCGACGGATGTCCGGAGGTGTCGCTGCGCTCACCTCCGGCGACTGGCTTTGACTCCGTCGGGGTCATGCCCGCACATTCTCTATCCTGGAGGGATTTCAGCAATTAGCCGAAGGTCAGCGCAGCGTCACCTCCGGCTACTGGCTCGGACCTCGTCGGGATCTGCCATCGCGGTCAGCCGGTCGCCGCGGCGATGAAGGCCTTGATTCGGGATTCGTTCTTGACGCCTCGTGGGCATTCGACGCCGCTGGCGGTGTCCACCGAAACGGCTCCGGTGGCATCGATCGCCTGGCGGACGTTCTCCGGTTTCAAACCACCCGCAAGCGTCCAGCCGACCGACGGATGGTCGTGCGCCCATGACGCCACAGAGGGCCAGTCCAACGTCTTGCCGCTGCCTCCATGCGCCGAACCGGCATCCACATCCAACAGCAGCTGGCAGCCGATCGCGACCCAGGCGGCTGATCGGTCCTGCATCAGCTCCGGAGCGAACGCGCCCCGAGGCAACTTGATGGCCCTCAGCACGGGCCACCCCATCAAACGCAACGACTCGGCCACTTCGATCGGTTCGTCCCCGTGCAGCTGAATCACGTCCAGGGCCACGGTCGCGGCGATTGCGGCGATGCCTTCGGCAGACTCATTGACGAACACGCCGACACGCAACAGTCCCAGCTGGTTGGCCAGCCGGGACAGTTGTTGGGTGGTTTCGGACTGTGGATCGACGTAGCGAACGCTGTTGGGAAAAAAGTTCAACCCGATCGCGTCGCCGCCCGATTGCTCGACCGCACGTACGTCTTGCTCCAGTCGAACGCCACAGATTTTTGTACGAAACACGGTTGCCACCCGAGTGATCCCTTCAATCCAGACAAACTGCACCAATTCCGCTGGCCGCTCCAACGGGTGATGACGATAACCCGAAAACAGCGAGCTCCATCGGCGGAGCCCTCTTCTTTTTCGCGAACAGACCTCGGAGCCATCACAGCGATGAGAGATCGATCCAACATCGTCGACCTGGCACTCGCCTTTGCCGCCACGTTCGTCATTACCTTGGCCGTCTGGCCCCGCGAGTCGCCGCGGCAAATCGTCCGATGCCTTCTGACCGATCAAGGTTGGAAAACCTACAGCATCGCGATCGACGATCCTAGCCTGGATGAGCTGAAACGAAAGGTCCGCACCTGGAGCATGCCCGAGTCGCATCCCGAATACGTCACCGCGAAATGGCAAAAGGAAGTGGCCGAGTTCTATGAGAAGAGCCAACCGGCACGTGCTCAAAACGACTCAGTCCCCCGTCCGGTCAAGCGTGCAGATCGAAGACCCATGACGGCGACGATCTCGGACACGGTGACGACCGCGTCGTACGAAACGGAAATCAACGACCCGGCCGAAGTGATTCAACAGGCGGCTTACGCCGAGCCGATCGAATCCATCGAACCCATCGCCGACCAGCCCGAGACCAGTCCGACCGATGCGAAGTATTGGTCGACGGTGAAGGCGTCGGCGGTTGCGTCGATGGAAGCCGTCCAGATGCGGAGCGCCAACGTCCCGGTTGTGTTTGCACAAGTCACTCCGGCCAGTTGGCCGCAACTGGCATTTCACTTTGCCTTCCTGCTGGGAATTGCGGCGGCCTGCGGCTACATGCACTGGCTCCGGCACGCCCCGTTGCGCAAGGGAGCCTCGTTCGGCGAACAACCGATCGGCGTGCTGGCACGCATCGGAACGTTTTCCGGCGCGATCGTCGTGGCGATGCTCAGCGCGGTCGCCGTCTGGCTCTGATCCCTCTGGTCGGAATGCCAAGATAGTCCTCACGTTCGCGTTAGATTCTGCCGATTATTCCGATTGGAGGGATCGCTTTCGCCAAGCCGTCCCCACACCCACAAGCCTCTCGGACACGATCGAATGATGAAAAACTTCGAGCACGATTTCGTTTTGCCTCCCTTCCCGGGTTTTCCGTCCGCCAGTCGATTCGTCCCCGTCGGGCCGGTGCTGGAGACTTTTTCACGCGTTTCACGAAGCGTCCTGGCGCGTGAAGCGATCTCGTTGGTGATCGGACCGCCCGGCACCGGCAAGTCGCTTGTCTGTGCGTTGCTGGCCAAAGAATTCGCCGCCACCCATGACGTCATCGCGCTCGGCGACACACCGATCGCCGATGACACCGCGTTCTATCGATTTCTGCTGCACCGTCTCGGCGTGCCCTTGGAAACCGGCAAACGCGACGATTTCGAGCTGATGATTCACGACCGTCTGTGCGGCCCCGACGCAAAACCACACGGCGCGCTGTTGGTGATCGACGAAGCCGCCTCCTTGACGACCGACGTTTTGGAAGCGATTCGACGCCTGACCAATCTGATGCGCGACGGACAACCGATGGTCAGCGCCGTCGTCGCAGGTGGCGTCAAACTCGATGAAACGCTGACGGCACCTTCCTTGGAACCGTTCGTGCAACGTGTGACCGCACGTTGTTATCTGCATCCGCTCAATGCCGAGGAAACGCGGCAGTACATCCGCCAGTCGATCGAAGTCTGTGACGCATCGTCTGATGACACCATCGCCGACAATGCGATCTCGGCCATCTACCATGCCACCAGCGGCGTCCCCCGGTTGATCAATCACTTGATGACCGAAGCGATCGATTGCGCCGCCGAGTTCGGCGAGACGTTGATCGATGAACACACCGTCAACAAGGCATGGGCAAGCTTGCAACAATTGCCCAGCCCGATGATCGAAGAGCCTCGCATGCAACCGGAAAGTTCGGTCGTCGAGTTCGGAGAACTGAGCGATCGGGCGGTCCACGCCGACGATCACTATTTGATCGAATCCACGCCTGCCGACGCGAACGTTGCGGAGGCGGAAGAGTTGGTTGACGAACCAGAGGAATCGATCGAATCCGAGCCGACCGATGCCGCCGTGTCGGTCGTTCCTGACCCGGTCTCGCTGTTCGGCGAATTCGAGGACGAAGAAAACATCGAAGTCGGAGTCGCCCAGGTCAAAGCGAAGCCGAACGAGTCGTCCGAGGTCGACTTGGAGACGATGTTGCATTCCCAAATCGTCGGGCTCAGCCAGTTTGTTTCCGAAAACACGGCTTCGCGCTACTCCCAGATCGATTCGCTGGCAGTCTTCGAAGAGCCGGGGATGATCCAGGACTCGGCACCCGCCGAACTGCTGGAGGAATCGCCGAACGCACTGTCGGAAGAGACGGCGGGAGAACCGGTTGCCGAAGCCGGCAAAGATTATCCAAGTGTGGTCTGGTACGACGAACCCGTCCAGGGTGCCGATGCGGAGGATTCCGCCGTGCTGGATGACACCGATCTGTTGTGGATCACCGAAGACATCGACGTGGACCGCAAGATCATCAAGCCCGCCTCCGCGGGTGGCTCGCATCGCATCGACCAGGCCTCCGATCAAGACGCGCCGAAGTTGTCGGTCGACTATCGCGAAATGCTCGAAAAGATGCGAAATCAAGCCTGAGGTTGCCCGGGACGCTTCGACACCCTCTGGGGCACGCCTGGCGGACGCCCCATCCGGCGAACTTGCCGTCCCTCGGCCCCGCTCCCTTGTCAGACCAACGCGGTGGTTTTAATCTGCAATGAATCCACCCGTCCCCGGTTTTTTTCCAATCGCTACTCGTCTTGGACGACTCCACGAACAGCCGATCGATTCCGAGCGACCTTCTGATCGCGATTTGCACCTATCAGGAATCACAGAATATCCAGGCCATGCTGGTCGGCTTGCGACGTGCCTTCCCGGAAGCCTGCCTGATGGTGGTCGACGATAACTCGCCCGACGGCACGGCCGATCTGGTTCGCGAAGCCCAGCGATCGGATCCTCGGATTGAACTGATCGTTCGGCGCGATAAACGCGGACTGGGCTCCGCCATCGTCGACGCGATGAAGTACGCCGTGGCTCGGGGCTATCGTTTTTTTGTCAATCTGGACGCCGACCAAAGTCATGACCCGGCCCAGTTGCCCGATCTGGTCGAACGGGCGCGGGCCGATGAGGACCTCGCCGTTGTCATCGGATCACGCTATGTGCCCGGTGGCGAGATTGTCGGTTGGCCGCTGCGGCGGCGAGTGATGAGCAAACTGGTCAACCGGTTTGCCACGGCATTTCTGAAATTGCCGGTCAAGGACTGCAGCGGCTCGATGCGTTGTTATCGCACGTCGGCGCTCGATGCGATGGACTTGGATTCGCTGCAATGCACCGGGTATGCCGTGCTCGAAGAACTGCTGGTCAAATTGCACCGCGACGGACGCAAGATGTCGGAAGTCCCGATCACGTTCACCGAACGAGAACTCGGCCACAGCAAATTAACCTTCGCCGAAGCCTTCCGCTCGGTCCGCTTCATGCTGCGATTGGCCATGACCCTGCGGTGAAGTGACCGAATGTGGGATTGGCTTCCAGCCTGTCGGTCCCATCCGTTCCGCAAATGTTGGTGTGTAGCCTTTAGGCGATTTCGGCCCTTTGTTTCTGCATCGAAGATCGGCCAAAGCTTAGACACCAACGTGCTCGGGAATGACCCGGCTCAACAATGACCCGGCTCAGGGCGTCCGCTGGCTGATCAGGTTGTTGCCCGAGGACAGCTTTTCGATGGCTTGTTGAAGCACCAGGTCTTCGTGGTCCAGCGTCACTTGCCCGCGATCGTTGGGGCGTGCTGCGATGTAGGGAGACTCGACTTTTACATCGGGCGTTACACCATTTTGGCTAATCGCGGTCCCCTTGGGCGAATAGAACTTTGCGGTCGTCAGGCACAGTCCGAATTTTGCGGTTTGCATTCTGAAGATGCCTTGGACGCTGCCCTTGCCGTAACTCCGCTCGCCGATCAGGATCCCGCGTCGGCTGTCCGAGATCGCTCCGGCAAAAATCTCGCTGGCGCTGGCACTGTCGGAATCGATCAAGACCGCCAGGGGAACGTCCCAGGTGTTGGGCCGGTGTGCGACGTAGTCAAAGTTTTCGCGCGAGTTGCGTCCCCGGGTGGTCACGATGCGTCCGTTGCTCAGGAATCGATCGGCGACTTCGACCGCGGCCGACAGCAGACCGCCGGGGTTGCCGCGGACGTCCAGCACCAGCGCCCGCATGCCTTGCCGATGCAAACTCCAAAGGGCACGCTCGATGTCTCGCGTGGTCGTCTTTTGAAAATTGGTCAGACGCAGATAACCGATCCGGGTGGCCGGGTCGACGATGTGGACGTTTTCGACGCAGGGGACTTCGACGCGACGCCGCTGGATTCTCAAATCGCGGCGTTCGCCTTGCTGATTTTGCAACGTGATCGACACGTAGGTGTGTTCCGGGCCTCGCAGCAGGTCGGCGGCGATCTCGGGATCCGAAAGGTGAGTCTCAGCCTGCTCGACCCGAACGATCCGCTCACCCGGTTGCAGCCCCGCTTCTTCGGCCGGGCCGCCCGGGATCACCGACAAGATTTTTAGCGAGTTTTCATCCGTTTCCAACTCGATGCCCAAGCCGACAAAGTTGCCTTCGATGTTGGAGAACATGTCGTCCAACTGGTCGCCGGACAGCAGTCGCGTGTAGGGGTCGAGCGTCGAGATGGCACCGCTGACGTATTCCAGCACGACGGTCGTCGGGTTGATCCCGATGTCCTGGCGGGCGAGTTCCGCCACATAAGCCACGGTCGCTCGCAGATCAAATCGGTTTGCCGAAGGCCGATCGGCGATCCGGCGATGGATCGTTTGCTGAAACTCGTGCAACATGCCCAAGTCTTTGCCCGGCAGCGCGTCTTGAACGAATCGGTCTTCGGTCAACGCGATCTCCAGCGCCGCGGTTCCGTGCAATAGGATTCGAGACCAGTCGACCGTTTCAACGTAATGCGTGTCCAAATTCGCCAGGACTTCGGAATACAGGTCCAAGGCCTGCGAGACACTCATCGAATGCGCCGAAGCGACGAAACTCTTGTCCGTGTAGCGGCGATTGACGTCGTAGTGCAATCGGCTGATCACCAACCGCTGATAGAGATGTCGCGAATCGGGGTACTCGCGCGACGCCTGCTCGTAGTGACGCACCGCTTCAATCCATCGTCGTTCCCGCTCCAACGACGCGCCGCGGGCGATCGTTCGACTCAGACCATCCTGCTCGATGGCTTCGGCCGCAGGCTCGGCGGCCAGTGGCTGCTGTGCCGTCGCCGTCAGCCCGCTTTGGAACATCAGGGCAAACAGGCAGAGCAGTGTCATCGACGATGTCCACTTGCCGGTTGTGCTTGATGGTCGACAGACCGGTCGCGACTGAAAAACCCGTGCAATGATTGGCATACCGATTCGGCCCATGGGGTGTCTTCAGGAGGGGAGGGAAGGACGACAGGGACGCCGGGAGGGGGCGATCTGTCAAACGGCCGCGTAAGACACCCACAGCGGGCGGCCACGCGAATATAGGACACAAAAGATGCCCGGTCAAAAAACCGTCTGATGGGTAACCGGGTCAGGCGCTGCGATCGCTACGCATTAACACGAAGCGTTCGGTTTAAGCCGGTCGGTCAAGTTGCGACGAAAAGAAATCATCCGTTTGATCTCGATTTTGTCGCGGCCCATCGTGCGTTCCCTACGCAGAAAGCAACTCAGTCGCTGCCATGGCCTCAGATTCCTTAAGCCGCACTTCACGGCGGCAAGTCAACGATAGGCAATGTCCCATTGGAAGTCAAAAACGGGGGTTGGGTTTTAAGTTTCAAGTTCCAAGTTCCAAGTTCCAAGTCAGTTGGCAGTTGGCAGTTGGCAGAAAAATGAGGGGCAGGAAAATGAGGGGGAAAGGGGGAATAGACAAGAGCATGGGTGCCAGGGAAATTTCCGGCGAGTTTCCTGAAACCTGAAACCTGAAACCTGAAACCTGAAACCTGAAACTCCTCTCCCTCGTTTTCCGTGCATCACGTTCCACCGGCACAACCGGATGCGGTCACGTGAATCTCACTCTTTTACCAGTCACAACAAGGGACCCAGAACGCAAAGTTCCCGATAGTGGCTTATGTCGCCAAGCGGCTATGCTTCCCCGTCGCTGACTCGGACGACTCCTGCTTCGGCAGGCCTCATGAACACGGTTCACCGCGAACCACTTCCCGCCCAACCACACCCCGTTTCATTCAGGAAAGGACTCCCAGTTAAACGCGATCGCGATTCGGTCAGTATCCTTCACCCGAAGGATGGCAAGGCAGTAGGGATGGAACGCGTCTCTTCCAGACGCGACTAGTGCATGCCCCCACACTTGATCGTTCTCCCGCGATTCGCCATTGGAATTCCCAATCCAGTACGGATGGAGTCCTTCTTATGGAAGGAGCAAGTCACGATGACAATCTCTCGATCGCTACGAAAACGGCTTCGCCGATATGCGCTGCTCTGTTTAATCACTGCCACCACCGCAGGCTTCCTCGAAACCTCGCAGACCTCGGTCGCCGAGGACACGCACGACAGCAGCGACTTGCGAGGCTGGGTCGAAGACCTCTCGCAAAGCTCCTTCGGCCAAAAACCGGTTGCGATTGAGAGGCTCGCGTCTCAGGCCCCCGCACCCCAGTTCTTGACGGTCTCCGCGGAAGATCAATTGACGATCGACACGTGCAACTTTGACACTTGGCTCGCAGGCATCTTGCCGCCGGCGGAAAGCAAACCGGCCGACGCTCCGCCAAACATCGAACCCGAAACGTCCGATCTCGCCAAATCCAACGCCTCGCGGACGTCCAGCCAGTTCAATTCGACACTTGCGACGATCGCCGCAGCGGCGTCTGCGGGGAACCCGATCCCGCTCAGCCAGTGGACCGAACCCTTCGCCATGATCGGACCCGATGGCAGTCATACACCGCAAGAAATCAAAGCCTTTCAGGCATGGTTTGACAACGGGAAAGCCTTCGTCGCTGGTCTCGGTAACGGAGACTTCAACGGGTTCATTCCCGTCGTCGATTTCGACGGCAAGGTCGCCGGCCCGACCGATGAGCCGGTTGCAGTGCTGGACAATAAAATCGCCCAGCCGGTGACCGTCGCCCAGCCCTTGATCGGAAGCTCCCCCGTCATCGCGACCATCGAAGAGGCGTATCAGCCGTATGACTTGGCCGCCGAAGATTTGGCCGCAGCATCGCAATCCAGCGACCTCGATGCCGATGATCCCGAAGACACGCCGGCGGGCGACAAGCCCCAGGATCGCCAGATCGTCTGGACCGATGGGCTGTTCTCGCCCTCGCTGCAACCCTTCTGCATCCACTCACTGGATTTGATGCGAAAACCTGGTTGGAGTCCGCTGGCACAGAAGACGCTCTCCTCGTCCGAACCCGTTGCCCTGTCAAGCGAAGTAGAAGTGGTCGCTGAAGTCGAGCAGCCCGAGACACCGGTCGAAGTGGAAACGCTCGTCGCCGACACCGCGATCGAAGCACCCGCGGACGTTGAACCGATGCAGGACGAAGTGGTCGCAGAAGTCGCGCAGCCCGAGCCGCCGGTGGAAGTGGAAACGCTCGTCGCCGACGCCGCGGTCGAAGCAGCCGCGGACGCTGAACCGGTGCAGGAAGAAGTGGTCGCAGAAGTCGAGCAGGCCGAGCCACCGGTCGAAGTGGAAATGCTCGTTGCCGACGCCGCGGTCGAAGCACCCGCGGACGCTGAGCCGATGCAGGACGAAGTGGTCGCTGAAGTCGAGCAGGCCGAGCCACCGGCTGAGTCGATGGAGTTGGTTGTCGCGAATCCCTCTCTTCCCCAAGATGAGGTGAGCGTCGACGAGGTGCCCGGATATGTCGGGTCTCCGGATTGTTTGTTGGAAGATGTGATGTGGCAGGTCAGTGTTGCGATGGAAGACGCAAACGTGACTGACCATTGGCTCCGCCCCAACCGGGTCGGGAAACGATTGGCATCGCTGGTGGTGGGCGGTGACCGAGTGGCAACGCGGGTGGCAAGCGAACTGGCCCTGGTATGGCCGGCGAACGCACAACCCGCGAAACCGATCCCGGGTAGTGGAGCTAAATTGTTGGCGCGAGCCGAGGCCGCTGAGCAGTTACCGGCGGAGGGCACGGCGAAGCCCTTCACGCCAGAACAGCTCGCCCAGGCAGACGCCATGTTCAGGCAGTGGGTCGGCGTGGCCCAAAGTGTTCTAGATGATCTTTCCGATCGCCTAAACGACGTGACTGAGGTTGCCCTTCATCGTGGAACTCAGGACGACTCGAATCGGCGATAAACGAAGACGTCAAGAACGCTTTCGGTAAACACGACGAATCAAGCCGGTCTTCTCCATCCTGCCGGCAGGCACTTTGATTCGGACTCTAACTGCCAGGTCCGCTCATTCTCACAGGTTCCCTCCTCCTGACGAGAATGAGCGGATCTTTTTCCCTCCCCCCTCCCTTCGCTCGCCTTTCTAGGAAACTGATCCAATGATCGCGGTACTCCTCTCCTGCACCCTCAAAATGATCATGGTCTACTCGAAATCGCGGCTCGAATCTCGCCGCCCCTAGTATTCCGCCGCACCTTGGTTTTCGGCTCGGCGGTAGTGGCCGAGCCGACGAGTCCTCTGTAGTCGGCATCTTGGCAAGGACTCGTCGCCTCGTCCACTACCCGAAAATTCAGCTGCGATAGACGACTAGGTGCCGAGAAACATCGCGACGATCCCCAGGCTCATCACCGCGATCAAGATCACGACCAAGACTTTGACGATCAATGACGTCTGGTACTTGATGTGCGGTGTGCGGCGGATCGCATCCTGATACGATTCGGAAAAGACGACTTTCCCTTTCTGGCTTTGCAGCAGGTACAGGATGTAACCGTTGATCAATGTGCCGATCGGAAACATGAGCAGTCCGATAGTGCTGAACACCGTCGCCAATCGGCGCGCGGCGATCTTGAATCGTCGCAGTCCCAGGCCGGTGTAGATCTGCACCGCCCCCAGACCTCCGTACAGGCCGACCACCAACGCCGCCTCGACCAACCCCATGCCTTGCATCCCATTGCCGTCGACCAGCAGCGAAACCGCCGCCACTCCTGCCATGCCGACGAAGAAGACCAGCATCAGCACGCCGGGGATCAGATACAGGACCCCGATCGATTTGATCGACGCCTCGTGGCTGAGATAACGCCGCCGAAACGATTCCACGTCCGACTCAAACCCTTCGGTCTCCGACACGTGCGACGTGGGAGCGTAGGGATTCAGCGCGGCGTCTGCGGCAACCGGCCGCTGAATCGCAAACGGATTGGGCTCGTCATCGGGCACCGCGAAGGGATCTTTCGACACGATCGACACTCCTGCTCAAATTCAATCTCAAACAGACTGGACTCCAACGGAATCGACGCTCGCCATCGGGACTAAGAAAGCCCGGCATCAGACAAACGGAACGATCGGCACGCGAAACGTTGCAGTCCGCAAACTGGAAACCACCAGGTTGAGATTGTATCGCAATCAGCTCCCCGATTCGAAACTTGGAGCGGAAAACGGGGCAGGCTGTAACTTGCGGAACGATGAAACGATGACTGGGCCCACGGATGGCAGCGCGAACCCGCGGATGACAGCGGTTAAAAAAATCCGTGGGTTCGCGCTGCCATCCGTGGTTTTGTTTCCGAACGTTGGTCCGGTGAACTAGCTGGAGCGGAAAAGGGGGCAGGTACCAAAAACCAAATGGCCCGTAGGGTGCTTCGCATTTTTGGTACCTGACCCCTTTTCCGCGGCACCCTAAATCGAAGAGTTGACGAAGCATTAGTACTGCCGCGGCGCAGCCGATGCATCGTCCAGGAACGGTTGTTCCCAAGGCGGGGTCATTGGGCGAGTCGCCTGTTGGGGAATCAGCTCGTCGGTTTCCGGTAGGTCTTCGGCGCGATCGAGCAGCTCGCGGCCCTTGGCGATCGCATTGGAGGCATCGGCGCGAATTTCTTCTCGGTTGAATCGGATGGTCGTCTCGTTTTCATCCCGTTGGATCGTGAACCATCCGGCCATGAAGGCGCAAACCGCCAAAACTCCCAAAATCACAAGCGTCCGAAACATCTCACTTCCCTCTTTGGTTCGTATCACCCTGGCACTTTCGTCCCTGAACGCGGCAGTCTACGAAGAGTCGGCGGGGCAGTGAAAGATCAGTCCGAACGCGTTGTGGTGGCGGCGTTGCTCGTCCGGGCCAGAGACTCTTTGTCACCGACCGCTAGGCCGCTTTCTCTTCGGCGGCGTTGAGTTTGTTGTACAGCGTTTTGACGCTGACGCCCAATTCCTCGGCGGCGGCCTTTTTGTCACCATCATTTCGTTCGATCGCGCGTTCAATCGCAATCATTTCCATTTCTCGAATGGTCATCGGACCGGCGTCACGAATCTCGCTGCGCAACTGACGCCGACTGAAGTGTCGCGGCAAGTGCTCCGCATCGATCGGCAGGGCATCGCACAGGATCGCGGCGTGTTCGACCACATTGGCCAGCTCACGGACATTGCCGGGCCACTTGTGGGCCAGCAGCTCTGCGGTGGCCTGCGGCGTGAACAAGGCGTCATCCTCGCCGTCACTGCGGTGGCGGCGTAGCAAGTGAACCGCCAGCGGCATCAGATCGTCGATCCGTTCTCGCAGCGGCGGCACATGGATTTCGAAGGTGTTGATGCGAAACATCAGGTCTTCGCGGAACTGTTCCTCGCCGACCATCTTTTCCAGGTCGCGGTGGGTGGCGCAGATGACTCGCACATCGACGCGTTTGGATTGGTTGCTGCCCAATCGCCGGATGTCGCCGGTTTCCAGCACCCGCAACAGTTTCGCCTGCATCGTCATCGGCAACTCGCCGATCTCGTCCAGAAAGATCGTGCCCCCGTCGGCCACTTCGAACAATCCGACCCGCGCGTTGTCGGCGCCCGTGAAGGCGCCTTTGACGTGTCCGAACAGTTCGCTCTCGATCAGGTTTTCCGGCAGGGCACCACAGTTGATGGAAACCATCGGCTCGCCGGCCCGCAGACTGGCCTGGTGGACCGCACGGGCGACCAGTTCTTTGCCGCATCCGGTTTCGCCCAGGATCAAAACCGTGCTGTCGGTCGGGCCCACTTTTTCAATCACCTTGCGGACCTGCAGCATCGACTTGCCGTCGCCCACCAATTCGGAATCTCCCTCCGCTTGTCGGACGCGATGTTCCAGCGCCGCCAGCCGTCTCGATTGGGACAGCCGATGATAGACTTCGCTGAGCAAGGATTTGATTTGTTTGAAACTGCACGGCTTGCTGATGAAGGCGAAGACGTGGTTTTCGATCGCGGTCAACGCGGACTTCAGGTCGGGTTTGCCGGTGATCACGACCGCTTCGATCTCCGGGCGGATCTTCCGCGCCCGCGCGATCACTTCGGCACCCTTGATGCCCGGCATGTCCAAATCGACGATCATGCAATCGAACGGCTCCCGCTCGAGTGCCGCGATCGCTGTTTCTCCATCGGGGCAGACGACCACGCTGTGGCCGAGTTTCTCAAGCTGAGTCTTCATCAGCGTCTGCAGCGACGTTTCATCGTCGGCGTACAGGACGTGCATGGATTCACATTCAGGCGACTTTTTGGACATCATTCCACTTGGTCGAAGAGGGCAGGTCATCGTGATCATTCATCTCCCGCGACGTGTAGAACGTCGAATCGGCAGGAGACTCTTTCTTGGCGGGCTCGGTCGGCAGCCGCAAGATCATTTTTGATCCACGGCCTTCCCCTTCGCTGTGCGGCGTCAAGGATCCGTGATGCAACGACACGATTCGATAGCTGATGCTTAAACCCAATCCGGTGCCGCTGTCGTCGCGGCGGCGTGTAAAGAACGGTTCAAAGAGATGGTCCATCACTTCCTGGTCCATGCCGCATCCGTCGTCTTCCACTTCGACGACGGCTTCCTTGATGCCGCTGAACGGGTCGATCTCGTGCCGCACGTGCACGTCGACTTTGCCGTCGGTGTCCACCGACTCCAGGGCATTGGAGACCAGGTTCAGGACCACCTGTTGGATCTCCTGGGAATTGCAGTACGCGGTGACGGTCTCGTCGGCGTGCGTGCGAATCGTTTTGCAGCGGTACTCACCGACTTTTCCAACCATCGACACGACTCCCGCGACAAGTTCGCCGAGGTCTTCTGAATTGCGACTGGAATTGCTCAGGCGGCTGAAGTTCAGCAGGCGTTGCGTGATGCCCTTGCACCGAAACGCTTCGGATTGAATCAGCCCCAGGTTGGTCTGTAGCTCTTGCAGGAATTCCTGGTTGAATCGTTCTCTCTCCTCCGCCGGCAGATCTTCGAGCGTGCCTTCGAGCGCCTCGGCGCCCCAGGCGATCGCACCGAGCGGATTGTTGATCTCATGGGCAACGCCGGCGGCCAGAAACCCGACGCTGGCGAGTTGCTCGTTCTGGATCACTTCGCGGGTTCGTTCGCGGACCTCCTGCTCGGCACGCTGTTTGGCCAGCGTTTCGTTGGCCACCGCGCGGTTGAATCGGTCGGTGATGTCGTTGACGGTGTCGGCCATCAATCCGATTTCGTCGTTGGTCCCCAACAGGATCTTGTGTTGGTGATGACCGCTGGCGATCAATTGCGAGCCACGGAACAGGGTTCGAAACGGCACGACGATCAGCGTCCAGAACTGCCAGGCCATGAAGATGATCAGAAACGCGGACAATCCCGTGTAGACGCGAAACCCATTTCGGTTCGCCCTCTGTTCGGTGTGAACGCTGTCGCGAAACGTCTTCATCTTGCCTTGGATTTCGGCGAAGTACGTGTTCGTCAGCCGAGCGAGTTGGTCGATGCCTTTTCCAATTTCCAACTGCTTGGCGTCGTACCGTGAGAACGTTCCCTGCAGAAAATTGCGTTGGGACCAGGAGTCGGTGACGTTGGTCAACAGCGTGTCAATTTCTTTTAGGCTAACGCCTTGTCGGCCGCGGTCGAGCAGCAGTCGTGTTTCACCGTGTTCGCTGGGGCGTGCCAGGACGGTCGACAGGTAAGGTGCCAGGTGCCGACGGAAATGCATCAGCCGGTCGTCGATGCTGATCTCGTCCATGCCGAGCAGGGATCCTTCGATGCCCTCGAATCCGATCATTTGATTGGACTCAATGCGGGCCTTCAGATCGATGAATTGCTCGTACGACTGTCTCAGCAATTCCGCCTGTTGATTGAGCTCATGGGCGTGCTCGATCTCGTCGGCCAAGAGGCTGATCTCGGTCGCCAAGTAGCGGTCCCGGGCGAGTTGTGACCAGCTGTTAAAGACCAGCAGCCCGATCCCGAACGCCAAGCCACACAGACCGGCGATCATCTTGGTACGGATTTTCCATTTTCGCATCGCTGCCGGTGCCTTCCCTTGCACGAATCAGAGCCAACTGTCCACCGTGAAACTCGGCTGGTGTTGACGATACGGACCGCACCGGTCAGCGGCAAGGTCAACCCGATCCGAATCGGCACAGATGGCAAAATGCGTCCGCTCGATAGGGAAATTTCGTGCTTTCCATCGCCCCGCGAACCTTTTAGCAGGGGCGTGCGTCATAGAGCACAGTCAGATTGTTCTTGCTTTTTACTTACCGAGTAAGGATACTTCTGTTGTCGGGTCGCACTGACGCGGTGCGACGGACTACTTCCGAACGCTTCCGGCACCACTCTTGTTGGCGCAAGGGTCGGATGCGTCAAACCAAAGTTTTAAAAGGAGGTGATCAAGTGGATTATTGCTGTACTAGCCAACGGGGAAGCAACCCGTAGACCATGTCGGCGGGCTGACGCTTATGGGTCAGCTTCCCCACTCGAGATCATCTTTTTGGTCGCGAGATACATACCCGTTCGTCGAGATTTTACCTTGGTCTCGGCGAGCGGGTTTTTTTATGCCTCCGCCGCCTCAACCGGCAGAGTGCATCACCAACCGGCGTCACTCCGGCGACGCCACCGTCACCGGCTCGGGTGGTGACGCTGTCGCACCAAGCGTCAGTGCAAGAATCCCGAAGAACGTGAGGGCGAATCCGAGCAACAGCAGCCAAAAAAACGTCCACCCGACGACCACCAAGCAACCGGTCGTCGACTTGATGTGGGGGTCCGTCGTCGGCGTGTAAGGATTCGATTCATTCATGCCTGAATTGTACCCGCCCCCCGAGGCCAGCGCGGCGGTGCCGTTCGGCACCAGCCGGTGTCAGTCTTCCCGCGGCAGCGCGTGACATTGCCGACAGGGGGCCGGATCGATAAACTTCCGGTTCTTGCAACGCGGCCGCATTCCGGCAAAGCCTGCCACGAACCACACGCCTCGCCAGATTAAACCGCCCCAAGCCCCACCCGCGCCCATAGCTCAGCTGGATAGAGCATCGGACTTCTAAGCGTATCCAGCAAATTCGCCAAAGCTCGTTTTATCCCGTGTTTTACCGCATGAAACGAGATTGGCTAGCAAGCGGGAAGCAGCGAAAAACCACCCTTTTCAACCCTTGCGGGTATACCGGGTATACCGAAAAACCGGCGGTCGGATCGTCGAACAACTCGCCAGGAAGGCTTTGCGGGACCGTGGGGCCAAGTGATCGGAAAGACTGCGATCGCTCCGGCAACGTGAGAAAAACCGTCTAGATTCGGTCCCGGCGCATGGCCCGCTACCGGAGCGACGCAGTGCCGGGATTATCGCCAGCTTGGGGACA
>WCIL01000038.1:0-85403 GCA_033042175.1 Phycisphaera sp. RhM | reverse complement strand
GGAACGGAAAGACCTCGATCACGGAGGCCTGGAAGGCCGGCACAATCGGTCTCATGAACCGCGGGTATTGCCAAAAGCTGGGGAATTGTGTCGGCCCGCTGGGCCTCAGGGACTCTTTGCAATCATCCCCGGTGGCTCACGCCCTCGGCATCCACTCTGCCGGCCCTCGGGGCCTGAAGGACGTCGCCTATCCGGTAAAATTTGGTACATGGAAAACGTTAGAGTCAGCAAACCTGAAACCTGAAACCTGAAACCTGAAACCTGAAACCTGAAACTCAACCTAAACCCCTCCCGCCCATTTTCTTCCGATCCAAAAGAGCGCCAATCCGGCGATCATGGCCGACAACACCGCGGGGTGATTCCACCACTGGATGCGTCGCATGGTGGAAGGATCTGGCGGCAAGCGATTGAGTTGATCGACGAGTTGATTGATTTGATCGGGCGCGAATGTCTGGCCGCGGCCAACCTTGGCCACTTCCATCATGATATCACGCCGCGCCGGCCGACCGACCTGTTCCCCCCCCCTGCCCTGCACCGCAACACGCGCCGTGACGGTCGAGTCTTCGGTGGGGTGCCGGAGCGTCAAGGCGTAGACGCCGTACTGGTCCAACTGGGTCTGCGTGGTGAACACCCCCCACTGCGAATCTTCGCGTTGCAGTCGCAGCGACTGGCTCGAACCGGTTGGCGAAACGATTTCCAGCATCGCCGCGTCGGCCTGGGACGGTGTCCCGTCGCTGGTCATGACGCTGGCCCTCAACGTCACGGTTTCTCCGATCTGCGGTTGATCGGGTCGATAGGACAATCGCATGGTTTCTCCGACCGCCATGTTGCGTTGATAGGCCATCCAACGAATCACTTGGCCCCAAAAACGATAGTGGTATTGATCTTCGACACCCATCCGCCAACGCCAAACCGAATCGCTGCCCATGAACAGGACCTTGCCGGCGCCGGCCGGACGGGTGACCAGCAGCGGCACACGCCCGTATTGGTTGCTTGATTCGGCATGCACCGCCAACACCTCGCTGCCCGCTTTGGCGCGGGTAACTGCGGCGTGCCAATAGAATCCCGGCAGCGATTCCCAGACCGCCCAGTTGGTCTGCGGGTCATCGTCCAGGGCCGTCAACAGGCTTCGTCGGCCCGCCCCGGTCAGCGCAAACGATGCCGGCGCGCCGTTGCCAACCCCTAACGGCCTGGCAGGGTCGATCACGACAGGCACCAATTCCCCGAGTTCACTGGGCAACAACGATGCTTGCTGTCCGCGTGTTCCCGGCATCAGCACCAAGCCCACCGCCTGTTGCTCGACCAACCCTCGAATCTGTCGACACTGTTCGACGGTCAATTGCCCCTCCGCGATGCCGACATCGCCCAAGAAGATCACATCATAGGACGCCAACTCCGCGGGATCCTCCGGCATCGACGCCAAGTAATCTTCTCCGCCGCCGCCCATCCCCGGCAACTGGGGGTGAAAGAGCAAACACGAAACGTCGATTCCCGGATCGCGCAACAACGCATTTCGCAAATAGCGATACTCCCATCGTGGAATCCCTTCGATGACCAACACACGCAGTTTCTCTTCGCGAATTTCAATCGTTTTACTCAGCCGATTGTTTTCCCGATTCATCTCCGATTCGATCACGGGCGTTTGGAAGGTCAAGGTATAGGTGCCTGCCTGGTCGGATTGCCACACAAATGCCCCGTCGAAACGCGCACCGCCGCGGATCGAAACGGTTTGGGCGTCCGCGGCGCGATCGTCTTGGAGCAACGACACGGTCACGTCGCGTGTCTCGCTGAACCAGTTCCGTATTGTGAACGGAACCCGGACGGGTTTGCCGACGACACCAAAGGTCGGAACGTCGGCGGAAACGAGTTCGATGTCGGGCAAGCGATCGGCACTGCCAATGGGAATCGAGTCCACGCGTGCGCGACCACCGCTGCGGGCGGCGATTTCCGCCGCCGCCTGAACCGGCGAACGCCCACGATTGAAATCGCCATCGGACACCAACACGAATGCGACCGCTGATTCATGACGTTCGGCCGCCCGATCGAGCGCACCGCCCAGGTCACTGCCCCCATCACGCGCGCCGCCGCTGCCTTCGTCGAGCGCGACGTTAACTTTCTTGAATCGACTGTCCAACCGCGCCCACGCCGCGTCCTCGTCGATGCCGTCGGCGATCTCTTGACGACTGGCCGACCGGAGTTCGGATGGAACATCACGTGTTTGCATGCTGCCCGAGCGATCGATCAACAAGACGACTTCTCCCTTGCGATCCGAATCAACATGGTACGTCGTCTCGGGTTGCCACAGCAGCGCGATCGCGACGGTCACCAAAACGACGCGCAAGCACTCGACCACGGCGACACGCCAACGATGACCACTTCGTCGCCAGGCGGTCAATGCGAACCAAATCACAGCGATGATCGCCGCAGCAGAAATCAAAACCATCGCGACTCACCTCGTACCCGCCCCGGCAATGTCAACCAGGCTTCGCACAACATCCCGATGATCATCATCACCCAGATCATGCCCCAGATCTCATGCACCAGCCCGCCGTCGGAGTCGGCTTGGGGACCGCGTAGGACCACGCGGTTCCAGCGAACATCGCCCAGCAGCCCCTGGAGCTGCGCGTCGGAGACCGTCTGGCGATTGGATTCAGCCGCGGGCCGATTGACCGCGACCAAACGCGGTGCACTTTCGGTGAAGTGCCTCATCGCAAACACCCCGGCGCCGTGCCCCAGTGGCATGCCGATCGCTTCGTCGCGGGCAAGCAGCGTTTCGATGTCTGCCGTTTCACTCAATGCATCCGCCCCGGTTTGCAGACGGCGGTCATCTGTTCCCGCCACGATTCCGCCATCGCCGGCAATCTGCAGCGGGCTGGCGTCAATCGCTTCGGACACCAATCCATACAGCACCAATCCATCCTTGACGAACAAGCTATCAGGGTCGATCACGTCGGCTCCGCAAAACCAAGCGGCTCCACCGCCGACGCGAATCTTTCCGATCCAAAGTTCCCCGTCTTCGATCTCCGCCAATCGCACCGTCTGGCCGTCGAGGGAACACGAGGCGGCGATCGGCAATTCCCACTGATCAAAGCTTGCCTGCCGAACGGTGCCCCGAGTCCATTGCCCCCAACGGACGCCTTGGAACTCGATCCCGCGGTCGACATCGGACGGTGGAAAAAAAACCACGCTCCCGCCGCTCCCGAGAAACCGCGTGACCGCCGCGGCATCGTCGCCGACGGGCAGCTGTCCCTGCCAGATCAAACACGCCACACCGCCGGGCAGTTGTCCCGGTTGTTGCAAACGACTCCCCTGCCCTGCCCCGCCCTCGGCAGGCACCACGTTGCCCAGCACGTCCGCGGCCACCTCCAAGGCCAAACACGGCGACTCGGTGACCAACCCGATGGGACGATCCTGGTCGGCAGCCGCGACAAAAAACCAATCATCATCCGCGGCGTTCACGTCCGCCGGAATCGAAACCTGGCCGTAGATGACGTCCTGGTCTTCCGGCACCGGGACGCGTGCATCAATCAATTCCCCGCGTCCACCGTCGACCTGAACCTCGAAGGATTGGGTGACACCCCCGATCACCAGACGCAGCGGAACGACGACCGACGCGTCGTCCTGTCGCTCGACGAGCACCGAAACCGCCAGTTCCTTGCCTGGACCTGCATCGATGACGCGTTGGCGAGCCAACACCACCGAAGTGTTCACGCGTGGATCATCGGCAACGTCCACCAGATGCAGACGAACGCCGTCACCCAAGGATCGGGCCGCCTGGGCAACTCGGCTCCACGACTCGGCATCGGGACGCCAATCGTTCACTTGACCATCGCTGCAGACCCAAACGTCGGCGACCGGATGATCGTGATCGATCAAGTACTGCATCGCGACGCGCAACATTTTTGGCACGTCTGCCGCGGACGCCGCCCCGCCGGTGAGCTGTGGATCGGTCAACGCATCGACATCCGTCAACTCGATCGGTGCGACGCTGACACTGTCAATCACCACCACACGCTCGGCGCCCAACGTCCGCAGGGTCTCCGCGACGCGGCGCAGTGCGGCGGCTTGGTGGGTCAACCCAGACTCGGTTCGACGCTGCATGCTGGCCGAGCGATCCAAGACCACGACCGAAGGCGCCCCGGAAACGACACGACTGGCCGCGACGCCGAACATGCCACTGGAAAGTGGACGCGCCAGTGCGAACACGACAGCCGCGACGACCAAGGTTCGCACGGCAAGAATCAACCATCGTCTCAGCTTTGCCGGACCACGACGTGCTTGGTTGGCGCGGCGCAGAAACATCATCGCCGCCCACGGCGCAGTGGGATGCCTGCGACGGTGAATCAGATGAATCACGATCGGGATCAGAACCAGCGGAAGAGCCCACAGTGCTCCGAGTCTCAGAAAGCTCATACAGCCGAATCTCTTCCTCGCCCGGCCAAAAAACCCATCAGCGACTCTTCGATCGGCCGGTCCAACATCACACGGTGATAGTCGACCGCCGTTTCGCGACTGATCCGTTCGACTTCTTCGAGAAAGTCCTGGACGGCCTCGGCGTAGCCGGCGGCGATCTCATCGGGATCGACCAAGATCGACTCATCGCCCTCCATGTCGTCCAATCGTATCGGTCGATCCCAATCGGGTTGCAACTCGAGCGGATCCATCAAATGAAAGACGGCGACATCGTGTTTGCGAAATGCCAAGTGCTCGACCGCGCTGCGGAGCGTGGGCGGTTCGAGCAACAGATCGGAGATCACGACGATCAAGGCGCGTTCACGAATCGTTTCGGCCAACTGATGAAGGGTTTCTTCCAGGGTCGTCACCCCGTCGGCTTGCAGGTTGCGCAACCGCTCGAACAACACCGACACCTGGCCGGCAATCCGCCGCGGCGGCAACAATTCCGATCCGGCGTCGCCGGCACAGATCAATCCCGCGGCATCGCCTTGACGAATCGCGATGTAGGCGAGCGTGGCTGCGATCTGCCGCGCCGCCTGCAGCTTGTCTCCGAACCCCATCGATCCGCTGCCGTCGAGGACCAAGACCAGACGCAAATTGGTGTCGGCTTCGAATTCCTTGACATAGTAACGGTCGCTGCGCCCGTAAGCTCGCCAATCCAATCGTCTCAAATCATCGCCGGGCTGATAACGTCGGTACTCGGCAAACTCAACACTCGATCCGCGATGCGGACTCTGGTGCCGCCCCGAAACGGTGCCCAACATCGGCCGCCGCGTCGTCAACGGAATTGCCGACAAACGCTCCGCGAGCACGGGATCGAAAAACGATTCCGTTACGGCATCGGGGTCAGAACCGGGTTCGATCATGCGTGTGACAAAAGTAAAAACATCCAGACGTTCGGTTCAGTAGTCCGCACCCCACCCCGTCAACAAATCTTGAAACTTGAAACTTGAAACTTGAAACTCAAATCAACTTCGCAATGATCTCACGGGCGGTGATGCGTTCGGCTTGTGCGGCGAAGGTCAAAACCAATCGGTGCGAAAGCACCGGCGATGCGACGGCCAGGATGTCTTCTTGGCGAACCATGTAGCTGCCGTAGAGCGCCGCTCGGCTTTTTGCCCCCAGAATCAAACTCTGCACCGCGCGTGGTCCGGCGCCCCAGGCGACCAGCGGGATCAGCCAATCCGGTGCCGTGCCGCCATCGGGCCGCGTCTGACGCACCAGTTTGGCGGCGAATTCGTAAAGGTGATCGGGCACCGGGACGCGGCGAACGACTTCTTGGTGGCTTAGGATTTGTTCGACCGACAGCAGCGAATCCAAGACCGGCTGACGCTCCCCGGTGGTCATCCGTGCGATCTGGATTTCTTCCGCTTCGCTGGGATAGCCCAGTTCGATCAAAGACATGAAACGATCCAGCTGCGCTTCGGGCAACGGATACGTCCCCTCCTGCTCGACCGGATTCTGGGTCGCCAAGACCATGAAGGGCGATGGCAGGGCAAACTCTTTGCCCAGCACGGTCACGTTGCCTTCCTGCATCGCTTCCAACAACGCCGCCTGAGTTTTCGGCGGAGCCCGGTTGATTTCGTCGGCCAGCACCACGTTTGCAAACACGGGACCACGGACGAACTGGAATTCACGCCGTCCCTCGGCCGTGTCTTGCAGGATGTCGGTCCCGGTGATGTCCATCGGCATCAAGTCCGGCGTGAACTGAATCCGACTGAAACTCAGCGACAACGTCTCGGCGAATTTGCCGACCAACAGCGTTTTGGCCAACCCCGGCACCCCGACCAGCAACGCATTGCGGCGGGCGAAAAAACAGATCGCCAATTGTTCGATTGCTTCGGCTTGACCGACGATGACGCGAGACAGCTCGCGGCGCAAATCGGCATACGCCTGCTGCAACCGATCGATCGCGTTGACATCATCACCCGAAAGATCGCCTTGTGATGGGTGACTCGGCGGTGGGGGATTCAGTGCCGTGTGATCCTGTGCTGCTGATTGAAGTTGTCCAGACATGTAACCTTTTCGTCGACGATCGTGTCACGTTAGCGTTGCTTGAATCTCAGCCGTGCGCGACCGGCTTGCACGGGGACGCCCCCCCTTTTCCCATTGTCCGATTCGAGTCGCGCTAGTGTAACCCAAACCGCCTGCAGGCGAACCCGCGGACGGTCATCCCCCCGAAAATCACCGGCCTGTCGGCGATTCTCCGGTCTGGGCGGTAAACCGTATCGATTGGTCAAAGCGACGCGGTGGTCCACGTTAGACGGGGCAGAATTAATTTCGCCAACCCAGGGGGGGGCAACGCCCGAAATCCCTTAGTGCGGGGGAGCTGGGATGCTTTTTCCTGCGGACAGATTGGTGACTGCTTTCCCACATCGAAATTCCCCCATCGAAAGGATTCGGACATGCGTCTCGGACAAAAACTGTTTCTCACGCTCGTGATGTCCGTCGTCGGACTCTCGTCGGCCTCCGCACAGATGTTTGATTTCACGAACTGTTACCTGTCGGGTTCCTTCGCAGGCGATTTCCTGACCATGGAAGGCTCCGGACGCAATACCAACGGAAACTTCGACGCGTCGGGAATCGAACATGAAACCAACGAAGGGTACGGATTCGCCTATGGACGGGAATACGACCACTGTGACTACCAGATCCGCCTGGAGTCCCAATACACGTTCTACGACGATTCGCAATTCACGCTCAACAGCTTCCCCGGACCTCCGGGACCGTACACGTTCTTTTACCGCGGTGCGTTCACCGAGCGCTGGAGCGGACTGAGCAACATTTGGATCGACAAACCGATCAGCGACAACTTCGAAGTCTACGCCGGTGGCGGCCTGGGCTGGTCGCACTTTGAATTCGCCGCAAACGACGGTGTCGTCTCCAGCGTCAAAGAGGACGATGACCTCGCCTACCAATTCGGTGTCGGACTGACGTGCAAGCTGCTGTCCAACGTCGAACTGGATTTCGGCTATCGCCGCGTCGATCTCGGCAATGCGAACACGAACCTGACAACGATCGCTGGCGGTGCCCCCGCCGGCAACCTGAACGTGGATCTCGATTCAGATCAACTGCTGCTGACCCTACGCATCTTCCGCCGCTAGATCTCAGCGACAGAAACATGGGGGCAGCGAAACGACGGACCCCGCCTGACATAACAATCAGGCGAGGTCCTTCTCGTTTTCTTGTCACCCATTTTCCTGCCTGATCTCCCCCAAACAATTTTCCGGCCCCCATTTTCCCGCCAGCCAGATCACTTCCGTTTCCACTCCAAGCCGACATTCACGTCGCCGTCAGCCAGCGTCGTGACCGTCACCGGATGCATGCCTTTTTCGAGTCGTATCGTGGTGGAATACGTTCGGCCGGGATCGAAACCGAAATCGGCATCGATCAACTCCGCGTCATGAATCCGCGCAAAGGTTCGTGAACCGGCCGACAACGTGACTTCGTACATCCCGGTTTCGGGGGCGACAAAAACGCCACGAAAGCGAACCGCTCCCTTGGCATCGTCGACGGACAATTCATCCGATCGCCCGGTTCGGGTCGGCTGCAGCTCGTCGACATCCGGCACGTAAGGAAACGGCCCGGGGTAAATGTCATACGTCCAACCTTCCTGTTGGCTCACGTTCACCGCCGGAATCGCCACATCGTCATAAGGCCGCGGTGCCGACGGATTGGCCCGGCGCAGCTGCAGCACACGGTCATGCATCTTCTGTTGCAACTCGGCGAATTTATCGCCCGTGCCGGCAAGGTCATGAAGCTCTTTGGGATCGTTTTTGAGATCATAAATCGCGAACGGCTGGCTGTGATCCTGGATATCAACCCGCACGCCCTTGTAGCCATCGACAAACACGACCTGCATTTGCCGGCGTCGCTGGTTCCGTTTCGACGCATCAAAATCGCCGTACGTGGGTGTTCTGCCGCCGTTGAAATACTCGATGTAAACCTGCCCTTGGCGCTGCGTCCCCTTGCCTGTCAGCGTCGGCAATAACGAAACCCCGTCCGTTCTTGCCGGCGGTGCGATCCCGCCGGCACGCGCAAACGTCGGCATCCAATCGTGGAACTGAGAGGGTGACCGATCGATCGATCCGGGTGCCACCTGTCCGGGCCACCACGCCAACGTGCCGACACGAATCCCACCCTCCCAAACATCCCGTTTGGTTCCGTCAAAGGGACCATACGACTGAAAGGATTGTGGCGTGTAGTTGACGCGATTGTCTTGCGCATCACGCAAATACGACTCATGGTGCGGACCGTTGTCGCAACTGACGACGACCAGCGTGTTCTTGTCGATCGATAGATCACGCAACGTCTGCAACAAGTCGCCGATGCTGTGATCGATGCGGCGGACCATCGTCGCAAAACGTTCTTCGACATCTGACCACCCCTTGCCGGTGTAGTCGGGATGCCGATATCCGTCCACCGTCCCGACTGCGGTGTTGATCATCGACCCCGGCTTGCCGAGCCACTGCAATCCACCGTCCAGACCGTAGCCTTGGGGGAACGCAACCGATGGCAATTGAAGCGCCGCGTGTGGCGTGTCGTAGGCGAGATACAAAAAGAACGGCTCTGGGGAACCACTTTGCACATGCTTGGCGATCCAGTCTTTACTCCGTGCGGCGAACAGGTCCGTCGTGTAGCACTTGGCCAAATCCTTGCTGACCTCCTGATCGTTGTGCCAAATCTGCTTGGGCGTGCGATGCGATTCGCTATCGCCCAGGTTCCAGTTTTCCGCCGGATAATGAACGTGACCGTCGCGGTGGCGCACATAGCCGTAGAACGCATCGAACCCGCGCTTGGTCGGGTAAGCGGGCCAATCGGCCGGAGTCCAATCGTCGTCCTGGCCGTTGGTTGCACCCTGCAGACCATACTTGCCGACCAACCAAGTCTTGTATCCTGCCGCCTTCATCACCGTCGCAAGCGTGTGATTGTCTTCGAGCGCCTTGTCAAACTGATTGTCACGCACCACCGCATGGCCTTGATGCACCCCCGTCAACAGCGACGAACGACTGGGGGCACAAACCGGCGCCGGACAATAATGGTCACGCAACTGCATCCCTTCGGCGGCCATCCGATCCAACATCGGCGTGTGGTGACGCTTCGAATGCGTCGAATCATTTTGATGCAACACTCCAAAGTCCCCCCACCCCATGTCGTCGAGCAGGATGAAGATCACATTGGGCTTGGTTTCGGCGCTGGCCGTGGAGACAAACAGGACCGCGAAAAACGCGAGTGAGGTGGCAAAGGAACGCATCATCGAAAGCATGGATTGAGAGACAACGGGATAGCGTACAGCAAGCCAGTTTAACCGCTCGTCCAAACAATATCATTCTGCCCCGAATCATTCTGCCAATTTGCCGTACCGGAAAAGAGAGGTGGCAGAATGATTCGGGGCAGAATGATGGCCGGACAGGAAGCCGCGTCCCCCTTACTCGTCCGCCTCGGCATCGAGGGCCGCTTTGGCTTTGGAAAAATCGGTCGTGTCCTCGACGACCTCGCCGTCGCGGAGCACGATCGTCCGCTTAGAATTGCGCGCGATGTTGGGGTCGTGCGTGACCAGAATCACCGTGATCTTCTGTGTTTCGTTCAGCTCTTGGAACAACGCGATCACCTCGCGGCTGGTCTGGGAGTCCAGATTGCCGGTCGGTTCATCCCCCATCAAGATCGACGGACGATTGACCAGCGCCCGGGCGATCGCCACGCGCTGCTGCTGACCGCCGGAGAGCTGGCTGGGATGATGATGGTAGCGGTCCCCCAACCCGACCTGATCCAAGACCTCACGCGCCCGATCATGCCGCTGGCGGGCGGACAGACGCGGACCGTACATCAACGGCAACTCGACGTTCTCCAACGCCGATGTCCGATTGAGCAGATTAAAATTCTGGAACACAAAACCGAGCTGCTTATTTCGAATCCGGGCCCGCTGGTCGCGATTCATCGAAACGATCTCCTGGCCGTCGAGCAAGTAGCTGCCGTGCGTCGGCCGGTCCAAACAACCCAGCGTGTTCATCAACGTCGACTTGCCGCTGCCCGATGGACCGACCAACGCGATGTATTCCCCCCGTTCAATCTCCAAACTGACCGTGCGGAGCGCGTGCACTTGGACTTCCCCCAAGTCGTAGACGCGTCTGACATCTCGAAGCTCGATCAATGCCACGATGGGTTACTCGTACCTGAGTGCGTCGATCGGGTCCAACTTGCTGGCCCGCCGAGCGGGATAAAAACCGAAAAACACGCCGACGGCCGCGGCAAACCCCATCGCGACCAGCGCCGCGGGAAACGAAACCACCGTCGGCCATTCCGTCCCCGGTTTGTAGGCGTTGATCAACATCGTGGCCGCCATCGACATGCCCGTTCCGAGCGCCAATCCGATCACCCCGCCGATGCTCGATAGCACCACCGACTCGATCAGAAACTGCCACAAGATGTCGCGGCCCCGCGCCCCGAGCGCCATCCGGATGCCGATCTCTCGCGTCCGTTCGGTCACCGAGACCAACATGATGTTCATGATCCCGACGCCCCCGACGACCAACGAAATCCCCGCGATCGCCGACAACATCAGCGTCAGCGTCCCGGTGATCATCCCCAACGTTCCGGCAACCTCTTCCATGTCCGTGATGTCGAAATCGTCTTCCTCCCCCGGCGCGATGTCATGTCGCTCGAGCAACAGATTGCGAATCTGTCGCGTCGCCGTGCTCATCTGGTTGGTGCTGCGCGCCGAAACCATGATCGCGTGAATGTTATCCATCGGTGACCCGAGCAACCGCTTCCGCACCGTCGTCTGCGGCATCAGCAACAGATTGTCCTGGTCATCACCGACCATGTTGGCCCCTTTCTTGGACAGGATTCCGATCACGCGAATGGGCACATTGTTGACCCGCAGCGTCTCGCCGAGCGGATTGGTGGTGCGAAACAATTTTGGAATCAACGTTTGACCAATCACACACACCTTGGCCTTGGACTCGATGTCGGCTTCGCTGAAAAACGACCCGGCCTGAAGACTCCAATTGCGGACCTGCAAGAAGTCCGTGCCCACACCCAACATCTCCTTGGGGCTCCAATTCTCATTGCCGTAAATGACCTGCCCGCCGGTGAACACCAGCGGTGATGCGGCCAAGACCGCCGGACATTCCATGCTGATCGCTGCGGCATCCGCGGCGGTCAACGAAGGCGCATCGTTTTGGCGAACGCCACCGTCGGTGGTCTGCCCCGGAATCACAAAGATCACGTTGGTGCCGAGATTCTCCAGCTCACCTTGCACCAAACGGTTTGCGCCCTGACCGATCGACACGATCGTGGTCACCGCCGCGATCCCGATCACCACGCCGACGATCGTCAACACCGCGCGCATCTTGTTTTTTAACAAGGCCCTCAGCGCGATCCGAATGGTATCGAAGAAAGACATAGGCGAATTACTTTTTCACTTCCTTGCCGGTCACCAACCGATCGCCGACCGAAAGCGCCGCCGACTTCAGCTCGGTGAAACCGCTTTCGCTCAATCCGGTTTCGATCTCCACGGCACGCAACCACTTTCCATCGACGACCCAGACGTGGCGTTTGTTCCGCACCCTTCGCTTCTCCGCTTTCTCCGCGGCCGGCAGTTGCCCCTCTTCGTCATCGCGATCTCGTTTCGTGTTCCACATCGACCCATCGATCAGATGCCGATCGGACTCGCGCACCCACTGGACATCTTCGGGAAAGAAACGGAGCGCCGCGTTGGGCAATTTCGGCACGTCGCTGATCGAATCGACTTCGAACGAGATGCTCGCTGTCATTCCCGGCAAGAGTTTTAAGTCGGGATTGCTGGTCACGATGACGACGGGATAGGTGACCACGTTCTGGTTGGCGACGCTGCTGACGCGAATCTGTTCGATTTCACCACTGAACAACTCATCGGGGTGAGCGTCGACGGTGAAGGTCACCGGTCGCGATTCAGCCTGAGCCTTTTGGACCAGCCCGATGTCCGCTTCGTCGACGGAGGCGAACACGTGAACCTTGTCACGTAAATCAGGGGCGACAATGAACAGTTCCGGCGTCTGAAACGAAGCGGCAAGCGTTTGGCCGGGATCGATCTTGCGGTCGATGATCACGCCGTCGACCGGAGCCGTGATTTCACAGTAATTCAAGTTCGCCTGCGAGTTTTCTAACGATGCCTCGGCCTGCTGAATCATCGCGTGCGCGACCTTCAACTGCGCTTCCAACGACTTCACTTCGAACACCAACGCGTCCATTTCGCTATCGGAGAGGAAGCCGACTTTCTTGGTGTACAACTTCTGACCGCGCTCGTAGCTGTTGTTGGCCTGGACCAGTTCCGCTTCGATCCGTTCCAGTTCCGCCTTTCGCGTGGCCAAGGTGGCTTCGTCTCTGGCGACGTCGGCTTTGAAGAGCCGCGGATCGATCGTCGCCAGCACGTCTCCCTTCTTGACCTCGTCGTTGAAATCAACGTTCAACTCCTCGATCGGCCCCGAGACGACCGAACCGACCAAGACCGATTGGACCGGCCGGACCGAGCCGGTGGAGTTGACATAGCGGGTCACATCGCCGCGGACGATCGCGGCGGTTTCCCACTTCACCCGATGACGTTCTTCCCAATACGTCCGCGCCGGTTTGTATCCGACTGTACCAATGCCGACCAAAACGCCAATCACGACCAGCATTTTGACAAGCATCTTCATTCGACTGCGGGGTGGGAGGCAGAATCTGACCAGCGCCCTTTCAAGTCTAATTCATCGACGAACCGGACGAGCGCGCTCGCGATGGGATTCGCGTGGTGATCGAGAATCTTGCCACCGCGAGCATGCGTTTCGCGGAACTCGCCTCAGGCCCACATCTGAAAATCACCGGCGGCTTCGAACGCGTGTTCGTAATGCTCGATCTTGGCCGGCACCGGTTCGCCCTTAGGCCACCAGATGGCAATCACATCGAAACGGCACGATGCGCCGAGCAGTTTGCGACGTTTGAGAAATCGCAGCGCCGCCCGGGTGATCCGGGCCTGTTTGTTTTCATCGACCCGATCGGCCGGATGCCCCGGGCGGGTCGTTTGCAGCGTCTTGACTTCCACGAAGATCACCGTGCGGGATTTCTTGTGGGCGGCAATCAAATCGATTTCGCCGCCGCGGTCGGACTCACTTTCGGCGACCACCACGAATCCCTTTTGGCGCAGCAACCGTGCCGCCACCTGCTCGCCCTGTCGGCCGATCGGGGCATCGGGATCGACCCGCCCGTAACGCCACTGGGAATAACGATGCTGAAGTCGCCGGATGAAATGCGAGGACGTGGGACGTGTCATGGGCAAACACGAGCGAGAAAGGCATCCGTCGTTTCGCAGGTCAGGCAGTGCCTGACGGCCCGCTGGCATGCACAGCATGCCCTACGGCAGCCGCCATGCCGTGAACCGTTGGTGTTAAGCCTTCGGGCGATTCCCGGTCGCTGCGATGCAGCGACCGTGGGCGGCCAAGGCCTGCACACCAACACGCATGCCCGGGCCTTTGGGGCCAGGCACCGTCAGTTTGAAAGTTGACGAGCGGCCTTACGATCGGCGGCGTTCTTTCAGACGCACGGCTTTTCCGACGCGGTTACGCAAGAAGTACAGTTTCGCGCGACGCACGACACCGCTCCGCTTGACTTCGACCTTCTCGATGCGGGGGCTGTGCAGCGGGAACTTTCGCTCCACACCTTCACCGGAGACGATCCGTCGGACGGTAAACATCTCTTTGGATCCGCTACCGGAGATCGCGATCACAACGCCGGTGAAGACCTGGATCCGCTCCTTGTTGCCTTCCAGAATTCGCAAGTGAACGTCAACGGTGTCGCCGATTTCGAACTGCGGCGGGTTCTCTTTGATCGCGGTCTGCTCGACCTTGTCCAGAATGGCTTGGCTCATCGTACTACTCTCTTCGTCTGACTGATCGCCGAAGTCGCCAGACTTCGGGCGTGGAATTCAAGTTCCCGGAAACTGGCGAATCCGGTTGTCTGGTGCTGTCTACTCTTCTTCATCGAGCAAATCCGCTCGACGTTGTTTCGTTCTGATTCGACTTTGCTCGGCCCGCCACGCGGCGATCGCTTCGTGGTTTCCGCCGAGTAAGACTTCGGGCACTTGGTGCCCCCGAAAGTCTCGCGGTCGCGTGTACTGTGGAAACTCCAACAACCGATTTCCGCGGCTGAAGGAATCATCCACATGACTGTTTTGATCACCCAACACGCCGGGCAGCAACCGCACGACGCCGTCGATGATCGTCATCGCCGCGACCTCGCCTCCGTTTAAGACGAAATCGCCGACACTGACTTCCTCTGGTTCCAATATGTCGACCACTCGTTGGTCGAACCCTTCGTAACGCCCGCACAGCAATAGGACTCGGTCGCTGAGTGCCAAGTCCTCCGCCATGCGTTGGTCAAATCGCTCGCCTTGCGGCGTCAGCATGATCTTTCGCGACGGCGTTTCCGCCATCCGCTCTATGTCTTCCACACAAGGTACCGTGACATCGACCTGCAACAGCATGCCCGGGCCTCCCCCGAAGGGCCGATCATCCACTTTTCGGTGCGGCGTGTCGGCGGCCCAGTCACGCAGGTCATGTCGGTGGATTTCGACCAGTCCTTTGGCGATCGCTTTTTCCAACAGACTTTGCGTCAGGTAGCCGTCGAAGATCGCCGGGAACAGCGTGACGATGTCAAATCGCACTCGTGTCTCTCCCGGGATCCAAATTGCCGTTGAGCAGGTGACCGATGAGAAGCGGACGAATCAGCAATCCGAAATCACTCAGCGGTCGCTTCAGCTTCGGCAACCGACTCACCTTCGGCGGCAGCTTCTTCGGCCGGAGCTTCTTCGGCGGCGGGTTCTTCTTTGGCCACCGGCTTGGGAGCTTCGGCGGGTGCCGGGGTGTATTCCTTTCGCTTTCCGAGTCGCGCGAGCGCTTCTTTTTGGGCTTCCAGGTGCGTGCCGTCGGTGCCGTACTTTTTGATCAGCACGGCGACCTTTTCACTCGGCTGGGCGCCGACGCTCAACCAGTGGTCGACGCGATCGCTCTTGAGTTGAACGCGGGCATCGGTTTCGGGGCACATCGGGTCGTAATATCCCAACTCTTCGATCACCCGACCGTCGCGCGGCGACCGTTGGTCCATTGCGCAGACTCGGAAGAAAGGTCGGTGGGTGCGACCCATCTTTTTCAGACGGATTCGAACTGACATTTCAAACTCACTCCAGGAAAAAACAAATTGTGTTGGTGAACTGCTATCTCTTGTTTCGTCGCTTTTGACGCTTCAACTTGTCACGTTGCTTTCGCAACTTGGCACGTTCGGCGTTTGACAATCGCTTGCCGGTGCCTTTTTTGACACGCATACCGTCCAGGCTGCCATTGCCACTGGCCATCGCCCCCTGCAGCTGCTGCATCATCTTGGCCCGATCCATCATCGAGCCGCCGGCCATGCCCTGCATCAACGGTTTCATGATGTCGAACTGCTTGACCAACTGGCTGATCACCGGCGTTTGCACGCCGGCACCCTTGGCAATCCGCGTCCGACGCGAGGCGTCGATGATCTTGGGATTCCGGCGTTCTTCCGCGGTCATGGCATTGATCGCGCCGATCGTCTGCCGAATGCCCCCGGCCGCCTCTTCGCTTTCCAAAGCGTCCTTGAACTGGCCCATGCCGGGCATCAAGCCCATCATTCGGCCCATCAAGCCAGGCTTGCTGACTTTCTCCATCATGTTCTTAAAATCGTCCAACGTGAAGTCGCCAGAAGCCATTTTGGCTTCCAACTCCTCGCGTTCCTTCTCGTCGACGATCCGATGGGCTTCCGCGGCGGCGGCCACGATGTCGCCCATCTGCAGGATTCGGCCGGCCATCCCCTCGGGACGAAACGGCTCCAGTGCGTCAAAATGCTCGCCGGTTCCGATGAATTTGATCGGGACGCCGGTGACGTGCTTGACCGACAACAACGCCCCGCCGCGGGCGTCGCCGTCCAACTTGGTCATCACGACCCCGTCCAGCTCCAGCGACTGATTGAACGCGTCGGCACTGTTGACGGCATCCTGGCCGGTCATCCCGTCGACGACCAGGTAGACCTGATCCGGGCCGACCTTCTTATCGATCCGCGCCAGTTCCGCCATCAACTCCTCGTCGATGGCCAACCGCCCGGCGGTGTCCAGAATCACGACCCGCGAACCGTCCGCTTCGGCCTTGGCGACGCCGTTCTTGCAGACTTGGACGGGATTCTTGTTGTCCGGCTCGCTGTAGACCGGCACGCCCAATTGCTCGCCGATCACCTTCAACTGCTCGATCGCCGCCGGTCGCTGAAGGTCAGCGGCCACCAACGTCGGCTTGATCTTTTGCTCGATCAACAACTGCGCCAACTTGCCGCAGGTCGTCGTCTTTCCGCTCCCCTGCAGGCCGCACAACATGATGATCGTCGCACCATCTTTCTTCAGATGGATCGACGGGTCGACCGGCCCCAAAATCGAAACCAGCTCGTCGTGGACGATTCGTACCAGCTCTTGTTCCGGTCGCAGGCTCAGCAGCACCTTTTTGCCGAGCGCCCGCTCGGTCACGTGCCCCATGAACTCCTGCACGACCGGATAACTGACATCCGCTTCCAACAGAGACCGCTGAACGATCTCCAGCCCCTCGCGCATATTGCCCTCGGACAGCTTGCCTTTGCCGCGCAAGCTCTTAAATGCCGATTGCAATCCGTCTGAAAGGGAATCAAACACGCTGAAACAGGAAAATTACGAGTGTAAAAAGCATCATGCACCCTCCGAAGCACCCAACGGGCGCACCGATAGCGGGCGCGGGAAAGCCCGGCAGTGTACGAGGGGCAGTGCCATTTTGTAAATGGAGAAAGCCCCTACTTTGCCAGCGGTTTCTCCGGTTCGGCCAACCCGGTGACCGCCAACACCCACTCTAGTGGATCAGCCGCGGACACCAAACCGGTGTGAGTCAGCGAAAAAGTCTTCCTGCTCGCCGGATTCGGCAACCCCAACGCACTTTCCACCGTCACCGCACCATCACCCCACCCCTCAAACAGCTCCTCCGCCTTCATCAACGCCTCGACCCGGGCGGCATAGGCCGGAGAAACCGCCAGCCGAGCCAGTTCACCGGGCAGGCGTGCCGCCAAACGCTCACGCCGCGACGCGGTCAGAAAGCTCTTCGTCCCCGCCGCCAAGTGGAATCGAATCCCCGCCGGCCGGGCCCGACGATGCAAGCGCACCAGGAATTCGCTCTGCGGGTCCAACGCCTCGGCCGCCTCCCCGCGCCCGTCGGCGATCGTGTTGAGCGCCCCCGGAGTGCCGGTGATCAGCCGAAACGCCACGTCGAACAGCTCCAGCTCGTCATGAAACGCCGCCAAGGCCGAACCGCGAAACGGAGTCCCCAGCGTCACCACGTTGGGGACGATTCGCGCCGGAAAATCAGGCTCGGTGACCGCCCACGTCGACACCAGACCGCCGAGTGAATGGGCCACCAAGTGGACGCGCACGCCAGGATGGTCCCGCCCGAATTCGACCAACTGCTCGGCAAGCCGACTGCCGATCTCATCGGGAGGCCCGTCGTTGGGGTACTCAAACCGCATCGACACGACCTCACGCTCGGCCAACGCATCGGCCGCACGGTCAAACGTGGACTCGCTGCCCTCCAATCCGTGCACAAACACCACGACGTCGTCGGAATCGCCGACGTCCTCGCGCCCGATCAGCCGCGGCGGCGCCAATTGTTTCATCAGTTCCCACTTGGGCGTCTGCTTCAATTCGATCACCAACTCGCGGTCGTTGAGCGTGAACTCGATCTTGCCGACCAGCTCCAAGGCGACCAACCCGATGCGATCTTGATTGCCAAGCTCTCTCCACCGCGGAGCGTCACCGGCTCGTCCACCCAAGGCGCGGCGCAACTTGGTTTCGTCATAACGCCCGTCGACCAACGGCAATCGAATCGTGGTCGACACTGGCGGGTCGGGTTGCGCGGTGGGCTGCTGGCAGCACGCCGCGCCGGGGATGACGGCCAGCACCAGGGCGGCAACCAGCGTCGCCGCAACACGAACGCGACGAATTCCCAACCGCGTCGACTGCATCCACAGCACGATCCACGACGCCACAAAACACAGCCCGGAGATCACCGCCAACGCGGCGGCCGATGCCCACTGCACCGACCGCGCTCGCTCCGGCGGCTCAGTGGTCACCGCGAACGAACGCAACCACTGGTCACCGTAACGGGACAGCGTCGCATACGAAAAAAGAGACGTGGCCCACAGCGGTCGTTGTTCTTCCACCCAATCGTCCTCCCACTCGTCTTCCCAATCCTCCTCCTCTTCTTCATCGACGTCCGATTCAACCGGAAACACCGTCAAGTAATCATAGTCGGCCAGCGGCTCGTAGCCGTCGGGATCCGAAATCGCAAACGGCGCGCTGAACAGGATCTGAAACATCATCACGACCGGCAAGATCGCGGCAGCCACCAACGGCGCCCGCCCGGCCACCGCCGAGATCAGCAATCCGAGCATCGTCGCGGCGACCGACACGCCCAACAAACAGACGACCACCCCGGGCAGCTGCGTCACCCGCTCATCCACAAAAAACGAACGCGTCAGCCAGCGGTCACGGATGACGTACAGCAATCCCGCAAACACCAAGGTTTGCAAGAACCCGGCAAGCGAAAGCACCACCGACTTGGCCGCCACCACTTGCCCCCAAGTCAAACCGTAGCAACGTTCGTAGTCATAAAGCTCTCGATCGCGGGTGATCGATAGATGGCTGCCGCTGGCCGACATCCAAATCACCGACACCACCGCCAAAAACCCCAATCGGTTGATCGGTGCCATTTCGCCGTACAACCCATCGGCGACGTCCCGATCGGGATCCGTCGGCACGCTGATCGCGACCGCCACGGCAAACAAGACCGGAACCAACACCATGCCGATCACGACGTGCGGGATGCGAATCGGTCCCAGTGAGAGACGCGACAATTTGGGCGAAGTCAGTTTTTGCCGTTCGCGGCGAAGCAGAATCGCCATCCGATTCGCGACGCGGTACAGCGTGGAAGGAACATCATCGTCGTCGTCCGTCGATGCCGCCTGCTGCGCCGCGGGCGTCGCCCCGTCACCCGGATCTTCGACGGCACCTCCCTCCGGCGTCGGCCGCATGGTGATGACGCGATCAAACGACTCCAGCACATGTCGGTGGTGGGTCACCGCGACAATGGTCGCCCCACGGACGGCCAACGAGTGCAACAGCGCAATCACCTCGCCGGCCGTTTCGTGATCCAGTCCGCTGTCGGGCTCGTCCAGCACGATCACGCCGGCTCCGGACAACAGCGCGCCGGCGATTCGAAACCGTCGCAACTGTCCGCCGCTGAGTTCCGCCGGAAACTTATCCTTGGCCGACGTCGGCAGCCCCACCGAATCGAGTGCCGCATCGATTTCAAACGGCAGCAGGTCGCGTTGATAGAAACTGCGATCGCCTGCAACGCATCGCCGAGCCTTAAATCCTGGTGCACCAAATCACGCTGCGGCACAAAAAACACGCGTCCGCCCGTGTCAACATCGTCGGCCAATCCGCTGCCGTCGCGGATGGTTTCCAACAACGTCGACTTGCCGCAACCGCTCGGACCGACCAACGCCGTCATCTGGCCACGCGCCAGGTGCAGATTGGTCGCAGTCAAACGGCCTTCGACTTCCGCATCCACGGCGAGATCAAACCCGGCGATCGGCGTGACCGGCGTCAAAATGCGTTTGGTCTGGTTGAACTTCCACGCCAGTGGACCGATTTGTACCACCGCGCCGTCGACCAACCGGCAAAGACGCGTTGATCGTCCATCGACAAACACTGCCGCCCGGTCGGAACGCAAATCGATCAGCCAAATCGCGTCGGAGTCGCCGGACAAGAACGCCACGTGACGCTCTTGCAGATCACGGTGGCGAAACGCCTGGACATCAAATCCGTCCATCGCCCGATCGCCGCGGCCAACGATCACTCCGTCATGATCGGCCAACCGAATCAACGCACCCGCATTCTGAAATTCGATCGGTGGCCGAGTGGCAGTCGACCGATTCCGTTGCGGCCCAACGTCCAGCGCCCGGTACGTGGCCATCGGGAATCCGCATCGCGAACAACTCCCCTGCCCTGCCCCGGCGTTCTGCCCTGCCCCGGCGTTCTGCCCTGCCCCGGCGCTTGCATCACAATGTGGGCACGACGGCGAATCCTCCTCCATTTTTTGACCACTCAATGTTTTGACCCGCTTTCCCGCCCACTCATTTCCCGATCACTGCCCCTTGGACAGCAACTTCGCCTCGTATCGAAAATCGGTCTTCACGTCACGTTGCCATTTGGTTCCGAACAACAAGTGGTTCTTGCTCCGAACGTTGGCCTGGATGTCACAGGTCCCGTTGGCTTGCAACACCAGGTAGTCGTTCTTGCCGTAGAACACACGCCCCTGAATCCCCCGCACGCGGGCGTCATACTTCTTGGCGTTCTGGTCGAGCGACATCGTCAGTTCGCCGCGTTGAATCGCCAACTGACGGCAGATCTGGCCGTCGTAGGTTTCATCACGCAGGTACTTGAGTTTCAGCGAGCCGTCGGACTGGCCGCCTTGCTGGTGCACCATCATGCCGCTGGCGTCTTTCGCATCGACGTCCCAGGTATCGCCGACGGGACGATCGACGTTTTCCATCACGTAATAATCCAGTAGCGGATCGGCGGCTTCGGCCCATCGTCGAATGTCATCGAGCTTGACGGTCACCGGGCCATCGGTTTGCCGGACGCGTGTCACGCCCAGCCCATTGGACCAGACCACTTCAAACGTGCATCCGGAATACTGCGCGGGGTCCTCGACTAGTTGCGCTTCATCAATTTGCGTCAATCGCTCCACATCAAATCCGCTGACTTCGGCCAACCGCGTCAACGCCCGCTCGTACCTCGGGTCGACCTTCCCGTAGGTGATCAGCAACTTGTAGGCGACGTCGGCCGGCGGCAGCGTCGTGCGCGTGATGTCGAGTAATTGCTCCAAGCCGATCTTGAGGATCGGAGAGGTTTCGCTAAAGTCGGCCACGCGCAACCGTTTCTCACTCGTGATCCGCTGCTGTGACGCTTCCAAAACATTGATCTCGAACGTCACGTCGCCGAATTGGTTGGCCACCACACGGGTCTTGCCGGAATAGCGGTTCGTATAAACCACATTCGTGCGGCCTTCGATGCCCCAGTTCTCATTGACCGCCAACCCGCGAATCCGCAACACCTTCGACGCGGCCCACGACTTACCGACCGGGTAGCGCCGCAACAATTCACGTGTGTCGATCTTCGCCCGCTTCGGCGCCGCCGACTTTTCCGTACCCAACGACAGCCAATCGCTCGGATCGATCGCCGACGATGACGACGCCGCGGCAATGGCCATCAAGAAACAAAGCAGATAACGCATTCGTGTGGTCTCCAAGCGATTTCGAACGTTGAGCGGGGGTTTCAGGTTTCAGGTTTCAGGTTTCAGGTTTCAGGTTTGTCAGCGGAGCGATGGTCGTATCGATATGTGCTAATAGTCCGCACCGTTGAATGACACAAATCAATTCCAGACGCTTCCTCTACACGTCACTCCCAACATCCTGCCTTCCCATCATTCTGCCCCCATATTCTGCCCCCATCACTCCAGCCCGAAGGGCAGATCATCCATCGGGTCCACCACTTTCCGTTTCTCCGCTTCAACCACCGCGACCGACGACGCATCGAGCTTCACCGGAGGTCCGAAACGGACGTTGGTCGACAGCAGCACGGCGTACCCGCTTTCGCTGTTTTCCAATCTTAACCCCTTGGCCAACTGCCAGGCCAAGAGCGGGCTGTCAAACGTGTGCTTGATCACCGTTCTGTCCCAATACGGGATCGAACTGTCTTGTTTCAGCCAGTACGACAGCGTTTGGCCGGCATGGTAATCATCGATCTGCACGGCAATCGATGCATCACCGCCGTCAGTCGACTCCCAGGTCCAATCCACCGATTCAGAATCCGATGGCGTTTCGAATCCGATGACGTGTGCCAGGAACGAATTTTCTTCCCCAACCTTGACCACGCGGGTCCTTAGATCGAAGGACCGGAGTTCCAGTGCCTCGGCCAGCCATTGCCCCAGGAACTCTTTCACCAAACCCGACGGCATCAGATCATGCTGTGTCCTGATTTCCTCAATGCTGCGATTGCTACGTGCCCACTCGGTCCAGCGGGCATGGGCTCGGCCGAGCGATGCGATCCGATCTTGAGCGTCTTGAACGGCATCATCATCCCAGGGCGTATCGACGGCCCGTTGGATCAGTCGACGCAATGTTTCATCGAGTGTCCGCCATTGCTTTTGACCGGGCAGTTGCTGCAGGCCGATCAATCGATCGCGCCACTGACTGGGTTGGAAATCGACAGACGCATCGATCGCTTGTTCCAACGACCGACCGGCAACATCCGTCGTCCACCGTCCGCGATCATTGGGACGCACGACCGCCGGTTCGGGGACCGCGACGGCCACGGGCGGCGCGACCGTCTGTGGCGTGGCGTGTTCCACGGTTTCGGCCCGGCGCTGCAACTCGTCGACCTGACTGGCCAGCATCGCGATCTGTCGATCGTGCTGTGCATTCATGTTGCGATACAGCGTCACGCCAACGGCGACCAGGGCCAACAACAAGACCGCGACGGAGACGAACGTCGAGGTGCGATGGCCGGACGCGGAACGCATCGTCAGTTTGCCGATCGTGGCGTCATCGACTTTGCCCGTCGCCCCTTCACGGATCAAGGCGATCGCGAGTTTGCGAAGACGCCGATCACTCCGCGAGCGTTTCAGATTCTTGATCAGACTCTCGACGAACTTCCCGTCCTGGCGGCTGAGTTCCCAGATTCTGTGCACCGAGGCGGACGAGAGTGCGATTTCCGCCAAGACGATTCCCAGCGCGTACCAATCGTCGGCCGGTTGCGGTGGCTTGCCCGATTGAAGTCGCGCGGCGGTCCAGTACATCGATTCGGGATCACCGTGATGGACGGCATCGGTTTGCGCCGCCCGCGACGGATCGATCCACAGCGTGGCGGCGGGCTCGGTTTCGGATCCGCGATTGTGAAACGCCGTCGACGTGATCCGCCCATAGCACAGCCCGGCCTCATGCAGCGTCTTGAGCGATCGGGCGACGTCGACCCAGGAATCGGCCAAGGACCGCAGAGCCGTTTGCGGCAGCCCATCGATCGGCAAGGGGTCGAATTGGCGAAACGCATGGACCGCGCGACCATCGTCGGTCTCAACCCCGGAGATCGGAAGCGAGCATCCCGGCAGCAGCTTGCCCGCGTCGAGCGTCGAGAATTCAGAACGATTGACGTCGTGGCGAATCATCTCGGCTCAGGCGTGAAAACGGGTCGATCCGGGCGCAGGGAACGCCGCTCCCCCGGGGCGACGGAGCGATGCACAAAGGATAGCACGCCAGAAGCGGCCGAGCGCTCCATCAACTTTTAGTTCAGGGGCCTCGGAAAAGGGGGGCAGGCTGAAACTTGCGGAGCGATGAAACGAAGACAGAGCCCACGGATGGCAGCGCGAACCCACGGATTTTTGCACCCTGTCATCCGTGGGTTCGCGCTGCTATCCGTGGGTTTTATTTTTGATGGGTAGCGTGTGAAATCGCTGGAGTGCTCCGTTAAAATTGAATCTTAGGGTTGCAGCCCTAGCGGACATCGACCCAATCCATCCCGGCAGCCTCGGCGGCTTGGAATCCGAGCGGAGAATCCTCAAAAACGACACAGTTTTCCGGAGCGACCTTGATTCGCCGCGCCGCTTCCAGAAAAACATCCGGCTCGGGCTTGTGACGCTCGGTGTCTTCGGACGTGACGACGACGGGAAACCAATCATCGATTTGCAGGGCGACCAATTGTTTGACGACGATGACTCGGCCGCTGCCGCTGGCCACCGCCATCGGTTTTTTCCCCCGAAACGCCGCCGCGATCTGGCACACCGCGTGCATCGGCTGGACCTGATCGATCAAACTCTGAAAATGCGTTTCCTTTTCCGCCGCGACCGCCTCGGCATCCACCTGCAGACCGCGTTCTTTGGCCAACAGGGCGACAATCTTGGCACTCGGCATCCCTCCCATCGAATAGAATCGGTCTTCCTTGAATTCCAACCCGTACCGCATCAACGTGTCGCGCCACGCCACATAATGCAGCGGCATCGAATCGGCCAGCGTGCCGTCGCAGTCAAAAATCAAGCCCTCGTATCGTTCAAAATCGTTCGCGTCCATCGCCACAGAATCGCAGAAGACGCAGCGTTCCGGAACCCGACCCCCGCTTTTCTCCATGAACCAGCCCCCGCAAATCACTCCGAAGGTCACGCCGTCGACGCCTTCCATGAAAGACGAGCTGCAGAGCGACAAAACAGGCAGTGAGAACATTGCGTTTTGCGACTCGATCTTTGCCAAAGCCTTCAAAGCGGGCGCGTCGGACATTCACTTCGAACCGTTCGAGCAAGCGTTTCGCGTCCGCATGCGAGTCGACGGTGTGCTGTCCCAGATCGCCGCCGGCCCCGCTGCCGATTACCCCCAACTCTCCTCCCGCGTCAAAGTCCTGTCGGAACTGGACATCGCCGAACGTCGGCGGCCCCAGGAAGGCCGCTTGAAATTGGTCATCGACAATCGCAGCATCGACTATCGGGTGTCATCGGTCCCCACCCGATTCGGTGAAAAAATTGTGTTGCGAGTCGTCGACGCGACCGGGCTGAAAGCCGACCTGACCAAGCTGGGCATGAACCCCAAAGAAGCCCAGTTGATGGCCCAGGCGACCGGCCAACAGTACGGCATGTGCCTGGTCACCGGACCGACCGGCAGCGGAAAAACCACGACGCTCTACTCGGCGCTCAACCGCCTGAACCAGATGGACCGCAACATCTCGACGATCGAAGACCCGGTCGAATTTGACGTGTTCGGCATCACCCAGATCAACGTCAAACGGGAACTGAACATGGACTTCGCCCAAGTCCTGCGGTTGCTGTTGCGCCAAGACCCGGATGTGATTCTGGTCGGTGAAATCCGCGACACCGAAACCGCCAAGACGTCGTTCCAAGCGGCGATGACCGGCCACATGGTGCTGTCGACGCTGCACACCAACGACACCGTGTCGGCCATCGCGCGGCTGCGCGACATGGAAATCGAACCGTTCCTGATCACCGCCGGCTTGAACGTCATCGTCGCACAGCGGCTGGTGCGACGAATTTGCCAACACTGCAGAACCCCCGTCACGATCTCCGCCGCACAACTCAAATCGCTCGGCATCAGCGAAGAACAGGCCGCCAAGGCAAGCTTCCATCGCGGCCGGGGCTGCGTCAAATGCAACGGATCAGGCTGTCGCGGCCGCGTCGCCATCTTTGAAATGCTGACGCTCTCGTCAAGACTTCGCGACATGATCTTTGAAAATGCATCGGTCGAAGCACTCCGCAAACAAGCGATCAAGGAAGGCATGCGGACGCTGCGTGTCAGTGCGCTCAGCAAAGCCTTTCAAGGCATGATCACGCTGGAAGAAGCCGCCCTGTTCTCCGGCCGGACCTAGTGCTTTGTCAACGTTTAAATCTAGGGTGCCGCGGAAAAGGGGTCAGGTACCAAAAACCAAATGGCCCAAAGGGTGCTTCGCATTTTTGGTACCTGACCCCTTTTCCGCTCGTCAAACGCAACCGTGACCGTGACAAAGCACTCGCCCATCATGTTCTTTAAACTGAGCGCCCCGCACGTTTCGATTCGCGAATACATGTACGAAGGCAACGTGATCACGATGCCGATCGTCTTGTTGATCGCGGTGATCGTCAAACTGCTACGCATTCCGATCCCCGGATCCACCGACATCCCGGCCGTCGAATCGCTGCAACCGTTTCGCGTGCCCGCCGAAAAAGTCGACCCGGAAATCCTCAAAGCAATCACGGACCTGGACCTGCAAGTCCACGAACTGGGATTCACCCGTATCGACTTGATCGGCATCAACGACCGACAAAACAACACGCGTTACGGAGGTGCGGCCTACCGCTCGGCCGACGGCGAAACGGTCGCTTGGATCCGCTATCGACTCTGGCCGAACCTGGAACGACGGAACAAATTCCCGCGACTGGCGTTGTATTCGCTCGGACCGGCCGGCGAGATCATCCTGACGACCGCGGCAACCCGCGACCTGCTCGATCCGCCCGACTGGCACGTCCAATACCATCCCAAAGTCGACGCGAATCGGCTGCGTGACCTGCACCAGCAACACGTCCGCCGCGTGCTGGGAAACGCCCGATCGATGACCGCCGGCGACACCGAATCGGCCTTCGATCTACTCGAACACACCCACCGCGAGTTCGTCGAATTCCAACTCGATCGCGGCGTGTTCGTTCGAGCGACGCCCAGCAGCGTGACGTCCAGGGCCGTGGCGGCAAACGTCGTTTCTTCTGATCTTGCCGATGCAACGTTCGCGTCTCCCGTCGACCACGATGAGGTGGTCGCCGAACTGGTCGAGGATGCCGAACGCGTCGAGGAGTCTGCGGGCGGTGATGACGTGGCCGTGCAAACGCCCGCTGTCGATGAAACGCTGCCGATCATCGAAGCGGTCCGCAAACAGGAAACGAAACAGTCCGGCTGGCTCAGCAAACTGTTGATCCTGGCCGTTTCGATCGGATTGTTCATCGGACTCGGCGCCTGGCAATGGGAACTGGAACTCGTCTTGATCTTGGTCCCGATCCTGCTGGTGCACGAACTGGGACACTACGTCGCGATGAAAGCGTTCGGGTACAAGAACATCCACATGTTCTTCATCCCGTTGTTGGGTGCCGCGGTCAGTGGGCGTCACTATCGCGTCAGCGGTTGGAAAAAGTCGATCGTTGCGTTGGCCGGCCCGCTCCCGAGCATCGCACTGGGTCTGGTGCTCGGCGGCGTCGGCTTTTGGTTCGAAAACGAATGGTGCGCCAAAGGCGCCGTGATCACGTTGATCCTGAACGTATTGAACCTGGCACCGTTTCTGCCCCTGGACGGCGGCCAAGTCGCACACGTGACACTGTTCTCTCGCTCCAAAGTCATCGATCTGTTGTTTCGAATCGGGACCATCGTCATTTTGATGTTGGTCGCATGGCTGCTGGACGCCAAGCTGATGTTTGGCATCGGAATCGCGATGGCACTCGGATTGCCAACGGTTTGGCGGACGATGACGGTCACCGAATCGATTCGCCGCCGAGACCTGCCTGAACCCGACAACGACCACATGCCCGACGAAGCGATCCGCGCGATCGTCGATGAAATCCAACGAGCCAACCTGCCGACCCAAGGCACCTCGACGCTCGCCAAATTGACGCTATCGGTTTACGAAAACGTGATCGCCCGGCCCCCGAGCTGGCCGGCGACCCTGGGGATTTGGGCACTGTATTTCGGCGGCCTGTTCGTCGGTGTGGTCGGCATGTTCGCGATCACGCTGGCAACCGTCGGCGGTGGGATGTTTGACGACTTCCCCGAATTCGAAACGCTCTACCTAACCGTCGAAACCGACGACGGACAGTTTCGACTCGGCAAACCGGACGCGGACCCGAAAAAAACGAAACTGCACTTGCTGGCTTGGCGATTCCCCGATGCCGACGCGGCGACAGTGGCCTATGACAAATTGACCGAATCAACCGATGACTCCGTCGCGCGGCTCGGCGACTTTGTTTTCACCAGCACGGTGGTCGACTCCGGAGACGCAGCAGTCATCGACGACGACTTCGGTGATGACTTCGAAGCCTTTGCCGAAAACGACCCGCGACTCGACCTGCTCTCAGGGGCCCGCTGGCGACGCTCCTTCTTCGGTGCAAACCCGCAATTGATCGTTGTCGTCTCCGCCGATCAGGCAAACGACCTGATCCAGGCAACCGATAGCATTCCCTACAACATCGGAGACTCGGTAGCGATTTCCCCCTGGACCCCGAAGATCAAAGCGACGGAAGCTCAATTAGAACTGCAAACCAAACTCCTCGTCCTGCAAGGCAAATCCGATCCGCTCCCCTGGGACTCTGTCCAACCACCCGACCAGGACGATTCCGCAGACGAAGACAAACCAGCGGACTTTCGCAATCTGATGCGGCAGTCCGCCGAACGCTTTGAACAGATCCAACGGAAACGTCTCGACTGGATCCGCGAACAAGCCGAATCCAGCGAAGGTACCGCACGCCAACTCTACAGTGCATTCCTCGACTTCGAATCCGAGTCTCAAGCATGGCGGCAAGACGAACGACCCTACGAGCAAAAAGGACCGCCGCCGACGCTGCCGGACTACCTCAAACCTCTCCTGCCCAAACTCGGCTTCCTGCACCCCGACCATCCACTCCGCGCGACCAGCGTCAACATCGAGGCGTACCAATGGACGCCGGACGCCGAAGACGCATCGTTCAAGAAGACGTTTCCACTGGAATATGACAGCCGATCACTCGTCTACCTGCAACTGACCCCCACCCGCGACGCCGCCGCCGCCTACGCCACCGTCCACGCCTGGCTGAAAAACCAAGGCATCGAAACCGTCGTCTGGAGTTACGAGACGGCGGTGGAATGAGTCGTCGATTTGAGATTTGAGATTTGAGATTTGAGACGCCGCCCGCGTCATCCTTCACATCCCCCCGTCGCCCATTTTCTTTTCTGCTTGTTTCCCTGCCATCTCCCCGCCCCTTCTCTCAACCCACCAGTTGCTAGCAAAACTCTCTTGCCGCGAATCTCTCTCGGCCACCGAACCGATCTACCCCTGTCCCCCGCCTGCCACCTAGAATCTCGGGTGAACTGTCGTCACCAAAGGGGATTGCATGGATGCATGAACGGACCCAGCGAGCCGTCGCTCGATTGCTGTTCGTTTTCTGCTGCGCGGTCCCGACCTCGATCGTCGTGTTCTCGATCCTGGTCACTTGGACGTCGTGGTACCAGTCACGCAAGCTGGCCGAGCTGACGCACCGCCTTAATTTGCAGACGGGTTTGGTGTTTCAAATCGACACCTGCCGGCGGATCGCGCCGGGGAAATACGTGTTGGAGAACGTACGGGTCCGCGATCCGGATACTCGGCAACACGTCGTGACCATCCGATTGATTGACTACCTTCACGAACGCGATCATGTGGCGATGGTGCTGCACCAGCCGGAATTTCAGTCGGCCGGTCTGGGCCATGCTTGGACGATGCTGCACGACCGTCTGATCAGCCGGCCGGCGCAAACGGTGCTGCCGATTTCGATTGCAGCGACGGACGTGAGCATTCTCAGCCGGACCGGATCGATGCCTCCGCTGGACGTTTCGGCAACGATCACGCCCGAAGGCGAGAGCGTGCGGTTGATCGCCCGCGCGGAGAACACCGCCCGTCAGGTCGGACCGCGGATCCGGGTCGAGTTATTTCGCGATCGCGACCGCGAGGTACCGGCGACTGAACTGGTGCTGTCGACTGACGGCACCGCCCTGCCCTGCTCCGCGCTGGCCGAGTACGCGCCGGCGATCGAGCACCTCGGTCCGAGGGCAGAATTCACCGGCGTGATCGCATGCCGACAAACCTCCCATGGCTGGTCGTTTGACCTGGGTTCGTCTTCATTGACCAAGCTCAGCCTGAACGACTTGACCGACCATCTGCCGCACCGTGTGATCGGCCAGGCGGAACTGCATTTCCGTCGCTGCGTGATCGATCCGGGCGAGTCGGTGCACTTGGTCGGCACGTTGCAATCGACCAAGCCCGCGAATTTGCGAATCAAAACCCCACTGCTGATGGCGATGCGTGACCACTTGGCGATGGCGGTCGACGAGCGGGAGTTGGTTCCCAATCCGAACGGGATCGAATGTGAACTGGCGCTCGATTTCGACATCCGAGATGAAACGATGACGCTGACCGGCATCGGCGACAACGTCGTGTTGTACTCGCGCGGTCGCCCGATCGCCGCGCCGCCTGCCCAGCGGATCGACGCCGCCCGGATCACCGCGATGCTGGCACCGCCGAGTCGCTGGATGGCGGCCTGGAATTCGGTGCTGTTGCCGTCCTCACCCGCGGCCGCCTCCGACGGCTTGCCGGCAGCCACGTTCCGCAGCGTCCGCAACCTCGATGGCGAAGCCTCGATCCGTCAGCGGTAGTGACGCCCGGCGTCCACGGTACGCCTGGGGAGATCGATTGTGTAAAGGCAGCCTTTGGCAACCGATTTAGATTCTCTCCCTCTGAGAGAGACGGCGTTTGCCCAGCAAGCAAACGCCAGAGAGGGCCCACGCCGCGAACGTCTTGGCGCCTTCCGCGACGATCAAATCCGTCACTGCTACAATTGACATCCCGGAGGGATCACAGCGAATAGCCGTATCACGTCGATCAATCCGCCACCCCGAACACCGTCTGCTTCTAACGTCTCTTGCACACAGTTCATCAGCGTCGCGGTACAAACCACGCTTTAATCTCATGGGTGCACTTCAAAAACTCCAAGGCGCTCGACTCCCAAGGATCGGCGCGTCGTGCGTTTGGTCGGATTCGTCTTTCAGTCAAAGAAAAACACCCTCGGATCACGCAACGCAAGTCACGAGGGAGTCATGCGCCGCTGAATCACTCGATGGGCCAAGAGAGATCGAGACGGCGACCGCACCAGAACGCTGACGACCTACGGCCAGAGGACTCAAGAATCTGGCGTCAGCCGTTCGGTTGCAAGTCCCATAAAACCCCGCCCCGCCGAGACCGCATGTCAACCGTCGACGCGGTAATCCATTCGATTAAGTTCAACGTTGGCGATATGCGGGTGGCGGGGGGATGATTGTCAATTTTGTCAAACTGACCACCGCCGCTTCGTATCAACGCATGGTTTTGCTCGTATTTGTATCGGTTGACGTCCTGGCGTAAAATAACGGCAATCGTGGAGGTCATGTAGATGATTCGTATAGTAGCAACCGCCGATCAGATTCGCCAATTGCAAAATGCGACCGATGGCATTGAGTTAGTCGACGAAAAAGGGAATCGGCTGGGAATTCTCGCCAGGGAGATCGATTTGGAGGACGTCCGCATCGCTCGGGAGCGTCTCGATTCCGATCAGCCGCGGCTATCTTACACCGATGTACTCGATCATCTCCGCGGGCTCGAAGCATCGTGACCCGCTATACGGTCGTTTGGTTGCGCGACGCCATCGACGAGTTGGGTAACATTTGGCTGGCGGCCCAAGATCGAGATGCAGTCACGGCCACATCCGCGGAAATCGATCGCGAACTCGCCAGCGATGCGACGGCAAAGGGCAAATCGCTGAGTGAGGGATTGCGTGTCTATGATGCCCCGCCCCTTCGTGCCGTATTCTCGGTCAGCGATCCCGACCGAACCGTTGAGGTTGCACGAGTGAGGACATTGTAGCGCAGTCTGCCGAGCAGAACGTCGGACCTCGTGGGGCAAACCGCGTTTTGATCTCATTGGTGCACTGCAAACATCCCAAGGCGCTCGACTCCCAAGGATCCGCGCGTCGTGTGTTCGGTCGAATTCGTCCTTCAGTCAAAGAAAACCACCTCGGACCACACAACGCGAGTGACGGGGGAGTCATGCGCCGCTGGATCACACGATGGGCCACAAGAGATCAAGACGTTTGTCGCACCAAAACGCTGACGACCTACGGCCAGAGGATTCAAGAAGCTGGCGTCAGCCTGACGGTTGCAAGTCTCACGCAAACTCAGCCCACCGCGACCGCACATCAACCGTCGAAGCGGAAAGCAATTCGATTAAGTTCAACGCCTGCCGTAACCGGGCGGGGAGAATAAAGGTGCCCATTTCAAATTCGAGCGCAAGCCCCGCTCCGTGTGAATGCCATGGTTATCCGCAACCATCACTCTTCGTCGGGTGAAGCAGCCAGCCGCCGACGTCGACGAATGAGAAAGACGACCAAAGGGAATCCAAGCATCGCTGCGATGGTGCCGAAGAATCCAGAGTATACGAAATTGAGCCAAGGCCAGTGTGAGTATGAAACCGAGGGATCGGAGAAGCCGAGGTACAGGATCGGAATGGAGATCATGTATACAACGATCAGTGTGGCAACAGCACACCAGAAACCGCCGAAGACCAAGCCAGCCACGTCAAGCACGGTCACGATCGGGCTGACGCCTTGATGCGGTACCTGATCTAATGGCGGGCGATAAGGATCGGAGTTGATGGTCAAGCTGCGTTGGACTTAGTCGGCGAACGCTTAGTATTCTCGAACGGAACGAGGAACGTCTCCCACCACCCGATCTTACGGTACCCTGCGGGGGTGATCAAGCCGCGCACGCGGCGTCAACGTTGTCGCATCAACGAATCGGTCGTTGATGAGCGTCGATGGGGCTTCTTTGCAGCGTCTGTCACAAGCCGTTATCGAATTTCTTCGCAACCTTCTTAGCCGGGGGATGGCAGAGCGATACGGTTCACAATGATGGGCTAGCCGTCTGTTCCTGGGTCTAAGACCGGAGCGGCCGGGACATCATTCTGCCCCGTATCGTTCTGCCACTTCAAGTCATTCTGTCCGTCCGCCATCACGCATGGCGCAGCCTCCTGCGTTTGCACTCATCGTACGGTCATCCCTGCGCCGTAGGATCGCGGAGAGCGGCCGATCACCAACCAACCTCGCCGGTTCGAACCAGCGACGGGGCGACACACCTTCGTTTGCTGTTATAAAACGATTCCACTCTCTCTCGACCTTCACGCTGGGAACCTTGTGCGATGAGTGACACCCCGCTGGACCTCGCCACGCTATTGGCAATCGCAGACGACCACTTCGACGACGATGCCGACGCGGCGATCGAGATTGCCAAGGCGCTGCTGCTGCGATCGCGTGCCCTGCAAACCCCTCAGGAACGCCATCAACAAGCCGAACTGGATCGGATGATCAGTCGCCCCGGCGACAAAGCAACGCTGGTCGAAATGACCGACCAGGCGTTTCGCACGCACAGCCCCGCACGGGTGGCCGATCAATTGACTCACATTTTGGATGTCCAGGGAGTGCCGCGTTTTTTCAGCCCGCTCGAACAAACGATGCTCCGCGGGTTTCAAACCTTCGGCGGCTACTTGCCCGGAGTCGCGGTGCCGCTGGTCAAGGACAAGATGCGGCAGGAAACGGCGAACGTGATTTTGCCGGCGGAGGAACAACCGCTGCGCGAGCACTTGGCCGCGCGTCAGGATTCCGGCGTGCTGATGAACGTGAACTTCTTGGGTGAGTCGTTGTTGGGGGAAGACGACGCCAACGCCAGACTGCAAAACTATTTGCGCGCTTTGCAAATCCCCGAGATCGCTTGCATCAGCGTCAAGCTCTCGACCCTGTTGAGTCAGATCTCGACGATCGCGCGTCGCCACACCGTCGCGGTCGTGTCGGATCGATTGGAGTTACTCTATCGCGCCGCGGCGCGAGAACGATTCACCCGTGCCGACGGAACCGTCAGTTCCAAGTTCGTCTATCTGGACATGGAGGAATACCGCGATCTGCATCTGACCGCTGACGCGTTTACCGAAACACTCGGCCGACCGGGGCTGGAACAAGTGCGTGCCGGCATCGCCTTGCAAGCCTATATCCCCGATTCCTTCGACGTGCTGACCCATCTGATTGAGTGGTCAGCCGAACGGGTCCGCGCCGGCGGCGTGCCGATCACTGTCCGATTGGTCAAGGGCGCCAACATGGAAATGGAACGCGTCGAAGCGTCCGTGGGCGGGTGGCCACAGACTCCGTACACGCAGAAGACACAGACCGACGCAAACTTTAAACGCATGCTGCGGTCGATGATCCGGGCCGCCGCCGACGGTCATCTGCTGATCGGTGTCGCATCGCACAACCTGTTCGACATCGCCCTGGCAATGCTCTGGGGCTCTCGCACCCAACGCCGCGGTGTCGAGACAAACGACGCGTTGCAAGCGACGGTGTTGGACCGAATGCAATTCGAAATGCTTGAAGGGATGGCCAATCACCAACGACGCGCGCTGTTCGAATCCGCTCCCCGAATGCTGCTCTATGCCCCGGCCTGTCGCCGCGAAGACTTCATCAACGCGATCGGCTACCTGATCCGCCGTTTGGATGAGAACACCGGCAAAGACAATTTCCTGCGTTATTCGTTCCGCCTGACACCCGACTCGGACACGTGGAACCGGCTTGCCGACGGCTTTCGCGAATCACTGGCAATGATCGACAGCGTCGCGACGGCGCCTCGTCGCGGCCAAGACCGACGAACGCCTCCCAGCCAACCGGACGCCGCGGCAAACTGGAGGTCCTACGTCAACGAACCGGACACCGATTGGGCACTCACGCAGCACAGCGAGTGGGCCGAATCGATTGTGGCGGATTGGAAGCCCCGCTGCGATGACGCCGCCGAACACGTCCCCTTGAACATCGCCGGCCAGACGCGCGCCCCCGATGCATCGTCCGGTTCTTCCGCCGCTCCCCACGCCCGTGTGCTGCGCGAATCCATGGACCCTTCGCGGCCCGGTCACGTGGCTTGCCGTTTTACCGAAGCGACGGCGCAAGATGTCGACGATGCGATCGGCTGCGCCAGCGACGATCCGGCTCGTTGGCGCCAGATGTCTTGGGACGCCCGGTACGAATTGTTTCGCAAGGCCGCACAGAACATGCGGGCGCGGCGGGGGGAATTGATCGGCGCGATGATGATCGACGGCGGAAAATTAATCTCCGAAGCCGATCCGGAAGTCAGCGAAGCGATTGATTTCACCGAGTTTTATCCATTGACCGTCCGGCCGTATCAGCAGCGTGCCGGACGGCCGGGCAGCCCGTTCTCGGCCTCGCCGCGTGGAACCGTCGCAGTGATCAGCCCCTGGAATTTTCCGTTGGCGATCCCCTGTGGCGGCGTGGTTGCCGCGCTGGCCGCGGGCAATACCGTGATCCTAAAACCCGCCAGCGATACCGTTTTGCCGGCCTATCGGTTGGCGAAGTGTTTCTGGGACGCCGGCGTTCCCGAAACCGCTCTGCAACTGGTCCCCTGCAGCGGTTCCGGTGCGGGCAAACGGTTGGTCGATGATCCGCGAATCGACGCGGTGATCCTGACCGGCGGGACCGAGACGGCGAAAACAATGCTGCGGCAGCGTCCCGAATTGCAGCTGATTGCGGAAACCGGTGGCAAGAACGCAACGATCGTGACCTCATTGTCGGATCGTGACACGGCCATCAAACATGTCTTGCACAGTGCCTTCAGTCACTCGGGACAGAAATGCAGCGCGACGTCGTTGCTGCTGCTCGATCAAGAACTCTACAACGATGCCGACTTTCGAAACACGTTGGCCGATGCCGCCGAAAGCTTGCCGGTCGGCTCGGTGTGGGATCTGTCCTCTCGGGTCGGCCCCTTGATTCGTCCGCCCAGCGGCGTGCTGGAACAAGGCATCAAGGAATTGGAATCCGGTGAAGACTGGCTGGTGATGCCGCGCCGGGTCGGTGACAACCGCCAGTTGTATCGACCGGGAATCAAGTGGAACGTGCGTCGAGGAAGTTTTACCCATCGCACCGAACTGTTCGGTCCAGTGTTGGGCGTGATGTCGTTCACGCGACTCGAAGAAGCGATCGAGATGGTCAACGCGACCGGTTACGGCCTGACCAGCGGGCTGGAAAGTTTGGACGATCGCGAGCAGCGACTTTGGCGAGACAACATCCGCGCCGGCAACTTGTACATCAATCGTCCCACCACCGGCGCCATCGTCCTGCGACAACCCTTCGGCGGCATCGGCAGCAGCGGCTACGGCCCGGGCGCCAAAGCCGGTGGCCCGCACTACGTGCTGCCGCTGATGCGACTCGAAAACACCGACTCCACGAATTCGAATGAAGTTCACGTTGCTGCCAAAAACCCGGCGACGGCCACCGAAACCACGCCGGTCGACGACGCGCTCGAAGCGATCGGCGGGCTCGATGCAGACGTGATCGACATCGATCGTGCGATGCGATTCGCAGCATCCGCCAAACGCGCCGCCGGTCAATTGACCGGGGCGATGCACGATCACGTTCGGTTGATCGGCCAAGACAATTGGCGACGTTATCTGCCGGTGGGACAACTTCGCGTACGGCTACAGGGAAACGAAACGGCAGACGACCTGGCCGTCTCCATGCTCGCCGCGGCGGCGGCGAAATGCCCGGTGACCTACTCGCTCTGCAACGAATCCTCGGATTTGGTCCCGGTACTGGAACGCATTTCTGAACACCTGATCGACAACGCGGTCAGCTCGTGGCGATGCGAATGGGTACAAGAATCCGACGAAGCGTTGGCGGAAGAAATTTCCGACGGCCGCGTCGATCGTCTACGCGTGTTGACCGCGACGAAGCAACTGCCGACGCTGCTGCACGACGCCTGCCGACAGGCTTTCATCAGCATCATCGCGGAAACGGTGGTCGATGACGCGGAGATCGAGATGCTGCGTTACCTCAACGAGCAATCGATCTCCCACGACTACCACCGCTACGGCAACCTCGGCCGCCGGCAACCGGTGGCGTAAGCTTCCAGCTTGCGATCAGTGGCGTAAGCTTCCAGCTTGCGATTCAGTGGCATAAGCTTCCAGCTTGCGATTCAGCTTGGATGGCAAGCAGGATGCTTACCCCACTTTCCGGCAAGCAGGATGCTTACCCCACTTTGCGCCAAGCGAGTAGGCCTGCGATCAAGAACGCGAACTGCGTCGCCATGAAGACCGTCAGCCACATCAGCACGCCTTGGGTGAAGCCGTAGCTGTGCAGCCCGATCCCCAGTTCGTTGGTCCCGAACCAACTCCACGCCGTCACGATATTGCCGCCGATGGAGAGGATCGCGAAGCCGCGCGCCTTGACCATCCCGTCCCAGCGGGCGTGCAGCATCAACGCGTTCCAAATCACAATCAGCAACGCGCCATTTTCTTTCGGGTCCCAGCCCCAGAAGCGACCCCAACTGTCATCGGCCCACAACCCGCCCAGGATGGTCCCGACGGTGCTAAACAGGATCCCGAAGCACGCGGCGCCGTAGATCATTCGATACAGCGATCGCCCCGCGCGTTCCTCGGCGCCGATCCAGTTACTGATCAGATAACCGATCCCCAGCATGCCGGCCACCATCGTTGCAACGTAGCCCAGCGAAACGCTGATCACGTGGGTCGCCAACCAGAACTGGGTGTCCAAGACGGCTTGCAAGACCGGCATCGTGTCGCCACTGCTAAGCCCGCGTGCGACTAACAGCGAAAGCGTTCCCGCGGTCGCGGCGACCAGGTTGCCGAATCCGAGTCGATAGATTCGGTCGATCACCAGCCCGCCCAGAACCGCCGCCCAGCCGATGAACACAGCGGACGAGTAGATATTGATGACTGGTGCCCGGCCGGTGATGTAAATGCGGCTGAGAATGGCGACCGAGTGAATCAGTGCCGCGACCAGCAACACGCCCCACGTCGCGTTTCTCAGGCGGTGGTCCCCGATCGCCAAGAACAGCAACGCCATCACCATCGACAGGATGTACAAGATGGTCGCGCGGACCTCTGGTGAATTAGATTCCATCCAACGTTCCAACGCCACCTTTTTGGAATTCAGCCCGGGGATCGGGTACGCGGCCGAAAGTGCCAATTGGTCATCGACCGCTTGGTTAAACCCTTCAAAGTCTTTCTTTTCGTCGCTGTAGGATTCGATCATCCGGCTGAACGGATCCGAAGCCAGTTGGCGATCGGGATCCTCCGACGGCCCCAAGGAAGCATCGGCAAAGAACGCGGGTGCGAAGGCTGACCAATCGGGATCATTGACGGCGTCGGTCGCCTCGTCCTGAGTCGGAGGAACGATCCGGGCGGTCGGCATGTTCTGGATCGATGCCATCCGTCGCTGCAATTCATCGATCGCAAACCGCCGCACCATCTCTTCGGTGATGCCTTCGGGCAGATTGTCCGTCGGAATCTCTGGCGGACGCGGCAATTGGAACGCTTCGGCGGTCAACATGTATTGACGGGTTCGACGATCCAGCTCCAGCAGCTTCTTTTCTTTGAACGACAACGCCGCTTCGTCTTTGCCGCGTGCCGCCTTGATCAGCGCGTCGGCCTTGGGCCATTCGGTCAACAACTCATCGAGCGAGTACAGCCGACTCTCACGCCGTTCCAATTTCAATTGGCTACGCACCTCTTCGGCATCGACGCGGAACATCGGCAAGTAACGCAGCGCCGGGTCGTCGATCGCGACTTCCATCAACCACTGCATCGCCGACATGCTTTTCTTGTCGACGCGGCTCTTGATGGCCCCCGGAGCGTTTTCCATCGGCAGCGATTCTTTGTTGCTGATCGCCTTGAGCGTCTGGCGGGCGAAGGCATCCAGAGGCAAGACCCGGCCGCCGAACTGGGCGGGGATTTTGCCGGCGGTATAGAAGTCATAGTCCTTGTCACGCGAATCGGGCCGCAGCGACGTCATCGCCGCGGGCAATGGAATGAGCATCATCAGGGCAAGCACGGCCGCGATGTTGAACGCGATCACGGCCGGTCGTGAGGACGTCAACACTTGTCGATCCTCTTGGCTCAGTTCGGCCATCTCCTTGGCTCGCTCTCGTTCCCGACGTCCGACGAAACGCTTGAGCGTGCCGGTGAAGTGGGCCAGCATGCCGAGCGCCATGATGCTGCAAGCGACGTAGGGGATCAGCCAACCGCTGTTGCGGACCACCTGCAACCCCGTCAGTTCTTTCCCACCGGGTAGCGGCGTGTAACTGGATTGGAAAAACGTTTCGCCGCGGTAACGAAGCGGGTTGTTCATCCAGACCCGCTCGCGACGGTCTTCGCCGGTTTCGGTGTCGATGATGCGAATGTAAGAACTGTAGTCCCGTGGCGTTTCGGTGCCGCTGTAATTGCGGCGTTGGACGTCTTCCAAGTGAACCCAATACGGCTTCACCTCGCGATGGTACTTCAGTCCGATCTTGTATTGCGTCTCGTTGATCGTGACTTCGTCGTAAACGTCCTTTGCCGTTCCGCCCGGTACCAAGGTCTCGCGATCGGACAGCATTTGGCTGACCAGATGCGTGCCCAGCGACTCGCCGCTCTCCTTGTCGATCAATTCGATGTAGGCCGCCGCCACGTTCACTTCCCCGTCCGTCCCGCCACGCTTGCGCGCTTCGATGGCCTGGACTTCCAAACCGACACCCTTGGTTGCCGGGTTGCCGGTCGGTTTCGGATTGATCAGATCCGAGTTTTCGTAGAACGCGACCACCTTCACATCGGCCGGCAACGCATCGTCGCGAATCAATTCGCCCGTGGACAAGGCTTGACCGATTTGCGGGCCGGGAATGGCCGTCACCATGTCCTCTTCTTCGCCGGGCACGATGAAGGTCAGTTCCACCTTGTCCAGGTTGATCAACGCGTTGGTCGATTCGCCTTCGACCAGACTGATCCGCTGTTCCAACTGGCGATCGCCGAAAGCGAACTGCCCGAACATCAACAGTCCGACGCCGAAGTGCAGCAACAGATTGCCGCCTTGGCGTCCGAAGATCAGCAAACACCCGACCAACAAGATGACGCCGGCACCGAGTCCCTTGGTCAATTGCCAAACGATTCGCAAACCCGGATCACCGATCCGCGCGCCGCTGAAGAACGTGTACGCGATGATGCCCGCCAACAGTGCCGCGGTGATGTAACCGAGGATGCGAAGTGAGCGATGTTTGACATTGGTCGACACGGCGGTCAAACCGATCGCGGCGGCGACCCCGATGCCCTGCACGACGTACCAGAGGGACTCATAGGAGATCGGTGGCGCACCCTGCAATCCGTCGCTGCTGTGTCCGCTGGCGATGATCAATCCTGCGACGACAAATCCGGCCAGGACAAACACGATCCCCGCGGCCAAGCGTCCGCCCGATGCCGATACTCGGAACCGCGTCGCCTTGGACGCAATCAAGTTGATCATCAGCAACACGCCGATCAACGCACCACCGGGAAACGGGATGATCCCGCGGATCGGATTGGCGTGTGGAAAAAACGCTTGGGGGAAGAAATCGTCAAAGTGCATCCAAGCGATCCAAGAAACGAAGTACCGCTCCTTGACGTCTTGCATGTTCATTTCGTCTTGGGCCAGCGTGCCGACCAAGACGATGATCAACGAGGCGGCGAACAGGCCGACGGTCAGCTTGAGCGAACCGAGTGCCGCAAGCACATCGGCCGACGAGATCACGGTCGATTCTTCGCGTTCTTTCGGAAACTGGCCGGACGGATTGGGAATGGTCGCCATTTGCTTTCTACGGTTTGTTTTGATTCGGCTGAACGGGAATTCGGCTGAACGGGAATTCGGCTGAACGGGGATTTAAAACGAAAGCGAATCCAAAAACGCTCTCATCGCGTCGGACTGCTCTGCGACGGTTTCGGGATCACCCGTCATTTTAATGAACTTGCTGCGTCCACCTTCCATTTCAACAATTGTCGCATCGATCGATTTCTGTCCCTTTTCGGCGTCGCCTGCGATAATAAACCGCTGTGCGGGACGACCGGAAACGTCGAATTTCTCCGCGCCGGCCATCATTTCATCCACCGCGGACTCCTCGGGCTTTCCGCCGGCGACCTGCCCCATCCAGCGTGCGACGTTACTGCGCAGGTCTCCACCGGCCGTGATCACCGTGATTTCCGATTCGCCGACTTTGAACGCCGCTTCACGCATCCCGCCGGGTCTGACGTCCAAGCGTTCCCAACCCTCGGGCGTCTCCGACTGGAGCGACGTTTGTGTCGACGTGCCCTGTGGCGCGTTGCCGGACGACGCGTTGCCGGACGACGCGTTGACGGGTAATCGAGTGGCCGGCGGCATGCCCATCGGGCCGGCACCGGGCATCATTCCCATCGGAGCGGCCGTGGCGGCTCCGGGCTGTCCCACCAGATCCACCCAGACGGCTTGGCCTTCGGCCGCAGCCAGCTCGATCGATTCGCCGCCGGACCATTTCTCCGACGACGGCTTCAAGCCGACTTGGCCGCGCCAACGGTTCACGTTTTGCTGGACGTAATCGTTCCACGCCGCCTCGTCCATTGTGCCGGGAACCGACAGGTTGGAAATGCTCAGGTCCAATTGCTTCTTGGGCGTGTTGATATCGATCGTGGCGAAACGCATCGGCTTTTTTCCGCCGCGACGCCATCCTTCCGGCAGCGATTCCAGCACGGGTTCGTCACTGGAATCGAATTGGACACTTTTGACAAACGATTGAAACTCGTCGTCGATCAGCGCCACCGCGTCTTCGGGGCCGAGAATCTTGAAGAACCAAACCTTCTCGCCGCGAGGGACCATCACCGCCAGCAACCGATCCTTGCCCGGCAACAACTGCTCGGGGACCTTCTTGGGAATCTTGTAGGTGACGATTCCTTCGGGTTGATCACACCCACCGATCATCAGCGTCGCGACCATCAGCGTGGCCAGCATCAGCACCGGCGTCGCGGCAAGCCGTCTTCGGATCCCACCACCGTGGTGGCGTACTTTCTCTCTCAGATCCGGAATCATGGGCGCGGTCATAGCGGGGGCAGGCGGGAGGGTGAAGTCCGTTTCGGGGTGGGACCGTGGCGTCCGTACGTGGTTAGTATAGACGCGCCACCACCCTTCTTCGTACCCGCCAGGGCCAAACCCGAGTCAGGAATCCCAGCCGATCAGGAATCCCAGCCCATCAATCCGATCAGCGAATCGGTCAGGGCGCTCACCGGCGAGGAGATATCGTTGTAGGTCCACATGTTGCGAACCAAGTCCGTCATCAGCATGCCGCCCAACGAAAGCGTCAGGATGATGAACATCAGCGAGAGACATTGCAGCATCGAAAAGGGAACTTCGTAGCCCCCCATGCCGGAGACCGCGCCGACCGAAGGCGATTCGTCGACCTCGTCCAGCTCGATCGCTTCACCACCCAGGACGTCCCCGTCCATGCCGGCAGGTGTTTCATCGAACGCATCGGCCTCCAGCGGTTCGGCATCGCTAAACCCGGCATCGGCAAATCCCGCGTCGTCGGCGAAGTCATCGTTGAATTCAACGGCCTCACCGACCAGTTCTGAATCCTCGACTTCGATGACCTGCGAACTGCTTTCCAGATCCGCGTCCAAGCCGACGCCGGATGGCGAAAGCTGGAATTCCTCGTCCGACCCGCTGCCTCCGGCGTTCTTGCCGCTGGATCCAGAAATCCCGCTGCCGTCGGTCAGTTCGGCACCCAAATCGAGCGCCGACAAACTGCTACCGGCCAGATCCAGGGGCTCGCTCTCGAGCGACAATCCGCTGTCGCTGGGGCTCATCAGGTTGATTCCACTGTCGCCGGCGACCGAGATATCGCTGACGCTGTCGAGCATCAAATCGGCGTCGTCATCGGCGATCACCAGGTCATCGTCCTCGTCCAACGCGTCGTCCATCTCGTTGATCACGCTGGAACCGAGCCCGCTGCCCAGGCCCGACGAGGTCAACAAATTTTCGCTGTCGCCCGAAATCAGACCGCTTCCGCTGCCGGACTGTTCGGCACCGAGCAGATCCAATTCGCTCAAGACGTCCGCACCGGACGACTTCAGCTGTTCACCAGAATCCGGCGAATCGAGTTCGTTCATCAATTCCAGACTGCTGGCCCCGGCGGCTTTGACCTGCAGTTCATCCTCGGACAGCGAATCCAAATCCAAGCTGTCCGAATCCTCGCCCAACATCAAATCATCGCTGTCGTCTTCGGACAATGAACCGGCGAAAGCGAATTCATCGTCCGAACTGGCGCCATCGGTGACATCGACGTCACTGATCGAAATCTTGTCGGCCTCGGCCTGGATCTCTGCCTTGGCGACCGGCCCGGTGCTGCCTTCTTTGGGATCGATAGCGACGTCGATCGAATCAACGCTGTCGTCCATCAACGCCGGGTCGTTGAGTTTTAATTCCGCCGAGTCGATTTCTTGCAGTGCGTTTTCGTCACTCTCGAACAGCGAATCCTGTTCCAACTCGTCGCCCAGCTTGCCGCTATCAGAGGCCACCAGTTCGACGTCGCTGCCCTCTTCTTTGGATCCCGTCACCAAGTTGACGTCGCTGCCATCGCCGGGCGTTTCCGAACCGATGCCCAAATCGCTGCCGTCACCCTCGTCCGCCGAATCGCCACCGATCACGCTGCCCGATCCCGAGCCGGATTCACCGACCAGAATCCCGGACCCGAATCCGTCGGCCAATTCATCTGCCAATCGGTCGATTTCGGTGTCGGGGAACTTCCAACTGGAACCGTCACGAAAACCGCGGACTTGGCCTTGGCTGCGAAGTTCAACAAGACGATCGGTGCTGATCCCAAGTTTTGCAGCAGCTTCTTCAAGTGACAGATAAGACATGGGCGAAGATTGATTCGAGCGGGGGGAAGAAACATAGGGTACAAGGGTGCCCCGTTTCCCTATCGCTCGGATCGCCGGCAAACGCTACTTCACCTGACTGCCAAGAAGTCGGATTTGACCGGGAAGTGGCTTCGTCAGATTGAGCGATAAGGAAAAGTCGGCATCGATCGGGCGGCTGCTGACCAAGCGGATCTGGCCCGACCTATCGATATGATACACGGCGATTTGCATTTTTCCGGTATGAACCAGCGTAATTGTTTGACTTCCCGAGCCGTCAAATCCGTTAAACCCGATCAACTCCCCCGCCGCCGCGACTTGCGGCCCCTTTTCACGTCCGCCGAGCTGCATCGCGGACGCTCCCACGCCGCGGACCGCCTGTCCGGGGGGCAGCGCGGCTTCGTAACCGCCGGCCCCGGTGTTTTTCGGAATCCCATACGGCGACGGCTGGTCGGCAACCCCGCCGACGACCAAGGCTGACAGCAGTCCCATTCCCAGCAATCCGATTCGCCAATGCATCCTGCAGTCTCCTAAAACTTGATTCGTGCATCCGCCGTGCTACCAACCCGCCGGCATCACTCGCAACCCAGAATCTGGCAAACCGCGTCGTGAAGCGGCCCGTTGGTGCCCAGCCCGTCGCCTCCGCGGACTGTCGCGACGCCTTTCCAATCCGTGAAACGGCCTCCCGATTCCACCATCACCGGCAGAATCGCGGCCACGTCCCAGGCGTTGCAGACCGGATCGATCATCACATCGGCCCGTCCCGTCGCGACCAACAAATAACCGTAACCGTCGCCCCAAGTGCGGGTGATCCAGCACGCCCGCTCGATCCGTTTGAACGTTTCGGCTGCGCCGCGGGCGTCGAAGGAGTCCACTTGGCTGGTCACAAACACCGCTTGAGACAACTCGGTCCGCCCGGAGACCCGAGTCTGCGTCCAGTCCTGCAGGGTTCCATCGCTCGATCGCGTCTGATGCCAGCACCCGTGACCGAGTGCCGCAACCACCATTTCACCGAGTGCGGGAATGAAGATCACGCCGCCGATCGGCTGGCCATCCTTTTCCAATGCCAGCAACGTCGAATACAGTGGCACCCCACACACAAACGACTTGGTGCCGTCGATCGGATCGACGACCCAGCGATATCGTGACTGGCCCACCGTCTCGGCAAATTCTTCTCCCTGAACCGTGTCCTCGGGAAAGGCCTCCGCGATTTGCTCGCGGACGAGCTGCTCGGCTTCGCGATCGGCGATCGTCACCGGCGAGTCATCTTTTTTCGCGTCGACACGCAAATCCCCAGAGCCGAAGTACTTCAGGGTGTGCTCCCCAGCGGCGCGTGCGATCGAAATCATGGCCGAAAGCCGGCCGGATTCGAGCGACGACCAAGCGTCTGGCCCAGTCAATTCCGTCGATCCCATGTTTGAATCCGTCATGTGTTTGTCGTTGTCTGTTGGTCACGCTGTCGGTGGGTCCGCTTGGCCGTCATCGCTGACCGCTGGAGCGGCAAATTGTCCGGGAAAGAAGCTTTGGTACAGCAGCATCCCGGCCCCGACGACCAACAGCGAATCGGCGATGTTGAAATTGGGCCACGTCCACTGTTCGTTGATCCGCCACAGGATCCAGTCGCGGACGCCGCTGCGCCATTGATCGGGATAGCCGGCTTGCCACCAAAACCCCAAGCGATCGTAAAGATTGCCGATGATCCCGCCGCCGACCATCCCCAACGCCACGGTCAACCACATCGACTCGGCCGCCCGGAACCAAAACAACCAGACCACGATCCCGATCGCCGCGATGACGCTCATGCCGGCAAAAAAGGTCCCCTGCCCTGCCCCGACGCCGAACACGGCGCCGATATTGACGGCCGTCTCGATTCCGAAATACGGCTCCCAGACCCACCAAATGTCACTCTGGGTCGGCAAGCCTCGCCAGCGAAACACCGCGGCTTTGCTCCACAAATCCAGTCCTCCGCCGACCACCGCGATCGAAAGAAAAATCCAGAATCGGCCGACCAGCGATAGCGAGGCAAGCGTCGCATCATCGGAACGCCCGGTTTCGGAGTGATCGGTTTCGGAGTGATCGGTTGTCGGTTCAGCTTGATTCATCGTCGTTCTGCTGGCCCGATTGGGGCGCCGCCAGCGATCGTTGCGTGGGAGTGATGGGAACGCCTACACGGTAGAATCGTTCGCCCCGCTTGCCCAGGTCAACCTGCACAAACCGCCGGTCCCCATCCCAGCGGGACGCGTCAGCGACCGGCCCCCCAATGCCACCCCAGCAGGACGCGTCAATCCGCCCGTTCCCTCCCTTCCCGAGCAGTTCCCTGCCAAGCGACGGTCCCAGGGGTTACATTGTGGCCGTGTCCCCATCGAAGCCGCCTCCCTTGCGAGATTCCCCATCCATCATGTCCACTCCACTGAAAATTGCCGTCCACGGAGCTGCGGGTCGCATGGGTCGCCGAGTCGTGGCACTGGCGTCGGAAGACAAAACGCTCCAGCTCGTTGCCGCGATCGAAAACGACCAGCACCCGCTGCTGAGCCAAGACGCCGGTGATCTGGCGGGCGTGGAAACCATGGACGTCCCGCTGTCGTCCAAGTGGCCCAACGATGCCGACGTGGTGATCGATTTTTCGTTGCCCGAAGCGATCGATCGCTGCATCGAAAAATGCGAACTGCACGAAACCGCGTTGGTCGTGGCCACCACCGGGATGACCGACGCACAAGTCGAACGTCTCAACGAGGCGTCCGAGAACATCCCGATCGTGTGGGCTCCCAGCATGTCACTGGCGGTCAACCTGTCGATGAAACTCGCTCAGCAGATCACCGAAAAACTGCTCGATGTCCCCGGCGGCCTGGACATCGAAATCATCGAACGCCACCATCGCTACAAAGCCGACGCCCCGAGTGGAACGGCGCTCAAGTTCGGTGACTTGATCGCCGAAAAACTCGGCGACGACACCAAACACGTGCACGGACGCGAAGGCCACACGGGCCAACGCACCCGCAACGAAATCGGCTACCATGCCGTCCGCGTCGGCGATAATCCCGGTGAACACACCATCGTGTTCGGCATGCTGGGCGAACGGATCGAGTTGAACGTGGCCGCCAGCAGCCGCGATTGCTACGCCGCCGGAGCCCTGGCCGCGGCCAAATGGCTGAGCGACAAACCGGAGGGCATGTACGACATGTTCGACGTGCTGGAAATGTAATGAAGTGTGACGAGGGTTATCGATGTGACGTCTGTGGCCAAGACGTGACCTCCATCATCGACAGCGACCTGTACTTGCGCTACGTCATCGGCCAACTCGACCCCGAAACCCTGCACACGACCGCCGAACGCCACCTCCGCTGCAATCCGATCTTGGCCCAGTTCATCGACGACCCACGCTTTGAACCGGTGGTCGTCGATGGTCCGATGGGACTGGCCAACCTGGACCCCGACTTCGTCGCCCAGCGCCGCGAATTGGTCACACGGGGCTTCCAACGGCTGCACGAAATCAATCACTGGCCCGGCGATCGAGACCTGACCCAATACCCGCTGCCCGAGGCCATCGAAGCCTACCGTTCAAAGTAAAACAGGGCCGATGCCCCTCGCGTCGTGGAACGCTTCTGCCTGGAGGGTGAATCGTGAAAACTGCACGACACTCCACAGCTGGGGGGAGAAGGGAGCCAGGGGGACTTGTGCAGACACTTATCGCCACAGGGAGGGCGACATCACCCTCGTTGATCCGGTATCGAAACAGCGACACCGTCGGGTGACCCTGCTGAACCGCCCTTGGCCGAACCTTGAATCTCCACTTGGCAAGGTGTAGTCTATACCTGAGGAATTCTGTGCTTTGTGCTCACTGTTCGGCACGTTCTTCCGATCGAACTTTTCAGATTCTGCTTCTTCCAGTCGTCGCAACGATTCACCTCGCCAGACTCGTCTGCTCTCCGGATACATCATGACGCGATCAGCGATCCTTCTGCTTTCCTTGATCCTTGGTACGTTTGCGATCGCGGGATGCGGCAGATCGGCAACGATCGACAAACCCACCGAGTCCGACACGATCGCATCGGGCTACGACGCGATGTCGGACGCCCAAAAAGCAGAATACGATCAAGAAATGGCGAAGCAAATGGAAAATTAGTTTGAGCGACGAGAGCCATTTGCTCGTCTAATACAGATCTTATTCTTTTGTCTCGGTAACCTTGGAGTTTTCAATGCGAAGGTACACAGCACGTGCCGGCTTTACGCTGGTCGAACTGCTGGTGGTAATCGCCATCATCGGGATCCTTGTCGGACTGCTGCTGCCGGCCGTCCAAGCGGCGCGTGAAGCGGCCCGACGGATGAGTTGCAGCAACAACTTCAAGCAAATCGGCCTGGCGGTGCAGAACTACCATTCCGCCTATCAACGGCTTCCGATGCACTACGGCGGCACGACGCCGGTCGCGCCGCTGGTCAACGGTCCCGGCGGCGTGACCAATTGGTGGGAAAGCAACAACTTCGGCAACCACGAACTGCTCAGCATCCTGGTCCCGCTGACTCCCTACATGGAGCAACAAGCACTCTGGGAATCGATCAGCCAACCGTTCCCCATCACCACCCCGGTCGCCTTCACCTTTCCACCGATGGGCCCGACTCCGACCCCCGGCACCGGAGCCGACCCGGCGCGCAACAGTTACGACCCGTGGTGGACCGACGTGCCGGCGTTTCGCTGCCCCAGCGACCCCGGCGAAGGACGGCCCGCGATGGGGCGTTCCAATTACGGCGCGCAGTGCGGTGACAACCGCAGCATGACCTTCGGCCCCAAGTTTCCCGACCTGACGACGAACAATCAGATCGAAGATCAAAACGGCAAGCTCAACCGCGGGTTCTTCATGCCGCGCGAATTCACGCGTTTCCGCGATATCCTCGACGGATTGTCCAACACCATTGCGATGGGCGAAATCGCCACCGACCTGAAAGACGGCGACAAGCGAACGACCCCCGCGATCACGATTTCGGGCACGATCGCACTGAACCCCAACTACTGCGAAGAAAACTTCATCGACCCGGAAAACCCTTTGTTCTGGCTGGATCCCGACGGTGTCATCTCCGGAAATTTCCCGGGTGATCAACCACGAGCCGCCGGGTTTGGAGAAGGCCGAGGCTTTCGCTGGTGCGATGCCCGCCCGATCTACCACGAAGTCAATTGCATTCTGCCACCGAACAAGGGACTGTGCACCAACTCGTTCGCCGAAAACGAAGCGATCGCGCCGCCGAGTAGCCGACACCCCGGCGGATGCCATGTCCTGATGGGCGACGGTGCCGTCGTCTTTATCACCGACTCGGTGGAATCGGGCAATGCCAACGCCCCGCAACCCGGCCCCGGCGTGGAAAGCCCTTACGGTTTGTGGGGCGCCCTGGGCACACGCTCCGGCAAGGAAGTCGTCGAGGAGTCGCTCAACCAATAACGCGGACTCGGCTTCCAACGAGCCGATTGACCGTCCACCCTGCCCGACTCACCGCGGGCAGGGTTTTTGATGCGCCAGCCCAACCACCCCAGCGGGACGCGTCAGCGTCCGGCGCGCGATCAAACCACAGCCAACTCGCGCCACTGGCTCACGCCACGTGCTGGAATGCGTCACCCCAGCGGGACGCGCCAGCGACCGGCGCGCGATCAAACCACAGCCAACTCGCGCCACTGGCTCACGCCACGTGCTGAAAGGCGGCACCCCCGCCGGGACGCGCCAGCGGCATGCCCGAACCGGTCTGATCGTGACATCGGTCGGATGCTAGAATCTGGCGACGCCGCATCGCCCAACCCCGCCGCATCGCCCAACCCCGTTGAACACCAGCCGTGAAAGAACCCTCTCCCAAGCTGTTCAATGCCGGTTTCCTGGGCTTGATGGTGGCGCAGTTCTTTGGAGCGATGAATGACAACCTGTTGAAAGTCATCTTGGCATTCGCCGTCGTGCGCGGCGTTTGGGAAGGCCGGCTTGGCGACGGCGGTGAAGGCATCGTGAGCGTCTGTTTTACGCTGCCGTTTTTGCTGCTGTCGGGATTCGCCGGGCAGATCGCCGACCGCTATTCCAAACGCACGGTGACGCTGTGGGTCAAGATCGCCGAGATCCCCATCGCTTTGCTCGCGGGCATCGGGTTCTACTTCGAAAATCTCTACCTGACGCTGCTGGCGTTGGTGGCGCTGACGTGCCAAAGCTCGTTCTTCGGCCCGGCAAAGTACGGCATGATCCCCGAGTTGGTCAGCGACAAAAATCTCAGCCGCGCCAATGGCTCGATCAACATGATGACCAACATCGCCGTGATCCTTGGAACCGTGATCGCCGGCTCGGCCAGCGTCCGCTACCACGGCAGCGAAGACGTAGCGCGGGCGGCTTGGCTGCCCGGCGTGTTGTTTGTCGCCACGGCGCTGTTTGGATTCCTCGCCAGCTTGCTGATCACCCGCCTGCAGCCCGGCAAGCGCGATCTGGACATCAATTACAACCCGTTTGTGATCTACGTGGAAACGATCAAGAAGATGGGCCGCACACGGTTGCTGACCGTGATGATGGCCTGGGGCTACTTTTACCTGCTCGCCGGGCTGGCCCTGTCGACATTGTTTCGCTACCCCGAGGTACTCAGCGTGGGCGACGATGAAGCCAGCGTCCTGATGGGCGTGCTGGGCATTGCGATCGGCCTGGGCTGTGCCACCGCCGGATTTATCTCCGGCGACCGAATCGAACCCCGACTGACCACGATCGGCGCCGCAGGCCTGGTGATTTTCTTTTTCTTGCTGGCCGCCGTCCCACCCTGGATGCCCGACATGCGACCGATGATCCGCGTCGCACTTAGCAACGTCGCATTCTTCATCTTCTTTGCCGGCTTCTTCGCCGGGTTTTACATCATCCCGCTGCAGGCGCTGCTGCAAAAACTTTCGCCGGATGATGAACGCGGCCAATTCCTGGGGACCGCCAACGCCGTCTCCTTCGCCTTCATGACCGTCGCCGGACTCCTGTACTGGGTCGTCATGTCGACGCCGGCCTTCAACACTCGCCCCCAACGCATGTTCTACGTCTCCAGCGGCCTGATGCTGGCCGGGGCGCTGTTCTTCTTGTGGAAGCTGCGCGGCACCGGCATCCTGATCGGATCAAAACCCGACGACCAACCGAACGGTTAGCGCGGCAGAACAAGCCGGATGCAGCGGAATAGTGGGTATTTTTTTCGATCGTTCGCCCGGTGAAATTGCTGGAGTGTTTCGTCAAGATCGAATGTAGCCGGAGCACTCGTATGCACAGCATGCCCGACAAAACATTTCACGGCACGTCGACGTATGCCGCCCGCCACTGCAGACAGCCGGTGCTGCCGACGGCAAAATCGCGACAGACCTGTGGTCGATGCTGGTGATGGCGACATTGCTTGGTTTCCAGGTCCAACCACGTGCAAGGTCCGTCCAGCGTTGCGCCGATCGGCGCGACGTAGTCCGCCATTTGCTGCAAGATCCCGTCGCGCAACCGTGGCGGCATCGCGACCCAACGCGCCAGATCAGCCTGCGCCACCGGGGAAAGTGACGCCACATCAATGGTTTCCACGTCCGCCAACTGATCGAGCGTCAAATTGAATGCGGGGTAGCCCATGTGCAAACAGCACACACCGCAACCCTCGCAATCGACAACCGGTAATTCACTCACTCGGCGACCGGAAGCCCGACCAATTGCTTTTCCTTGGCCATCTTGCGAATGTCCTCGGTGATCTTCATCGAGCAATACTTGGGACCGCACATGCTACAAAAGTGGGCGCTTTTGAAGGTGTCTTGCGGCAGTGTTTCGTCGTGGTAGCGACGTGCCGTTTCGGGGTCCAGTGAAAGCCGGAACTGTTCGTTCCAATCGAATTCAAAGCGTGCCTTGCTCAACGCATCGTCACGATCTTGTGCGCCTTTGCGGCCGCGTGCCACGTCGGCGGCGTGGGCGGAGATTTTGTAGGCGATCACGCCCTGTTTGACGTCTTCTTCGTTGGGCAAACCGAGGTGCTCTTTGGGCGTGACGTAGCACAGCATCGCCGCCCCGTGCCAACCCGCCATCGCGGCGCCGATCGCGCTGGTGATGTGGTCGTAGCCAGGCGCGATGTCGGTGACCAGCGGCCCCAACACGTAAAACGGCGCGCCTTCGCAGAGCTCCGCCTGTTTTTCCATGTTCATTTGAATCTGATGCATCGGCACGTGCCCCGGCCCTTCGACCATCACTTGGGTGCCGTTCTTCTTGCCGCGTTTGGTCAGCTCGCCCAGCACTTCCAGTTCCGCGAACTGGGCATCATCCGACGCGTCGGCGATCGACCCGGGTCGCAATCCATCCCCCAGCGACCACGTGACGTCATATTCACGCATGATGTCACACAGATCATCAAAGGCATCGTAAAGGGGATTTTGTTTGTTGTGCGCCATCATCCATTTGGCGATCAACGAACCGCCACGACTGACGATGCCGGTCACCCGATTGATACTGAGGTGCAAATGCTCCAGCTTCACGCCACAGTGAATCGTCATGTAGTCGACGCCCTGTTTGGCTTGGTGCTCGACCATGTCCAAAAAGTGCTGGGCATTCATGTCCTCGATGTTGCCGCCCAGCTCTTCGAGCATCTGATAAATTGGCACCGTTCCGATCGGCACCGGGCTCTTTTCGATGATTTGCCGGCGGATGTTGTCGATGTCCTTGCCCGTGGACAAATCCATCACGGTGTCGGCACCGAAGTGGACGGCCGTGTGCAGCTTTTCCAACTCTTCGCCGGCGTTGCTGGTCACGGCGCTGTTGCCGATGTTGGCGTTGATTTTGCACTTCGCCGCGACACCGATGCACATCGGCTCGAGTGCGCCGGCGGCATGGACCTTGTTGGCCGGAATGACCATGCGACCGGCCGCCACCTCGTCGCGAATCAATTCGACCGCCAGATCTTCGCGTTTTGCGCAAAACTCCATCTCCGGAGTGATCTCACCTGCCTGCGCCGCCAAAATCTGCGTTTTGCTCATCGATTTACTCCGATTGTCCCGCGCAAGCGCGGTGAAAAGCTCTGAATTGGAGGCTTGTTATACGCCCGAACCACGAATCGGAGTAGATCCCCCGTGGCGTAAGCTTCCAGCTTGCGTTTCCGCCGCTACAGCGTTTTCAGATACTCGAGCACCTGCCGCTTTTCCGACTCGGTGAGGGCATCGGGAAAGTCGTGCCCGCGGTTGCTCTTGCCGAATTTTCTGGTGTCGAAATAACTGCGTTTGACGGCCACATCGGTTTCGCCCTCGGGCACCCCGTCGACCAGCTCCACCGTCAACCCGATCTTCTGCGGGTCGATCTCGGTCGAGGTGGGTCGCCAAACCGTCGGCCGCTGCAGGGGATTCAAAACATCCCATAACGTCGGCACGCTTCCGTTGTGAAAATACGGCGCACTGGCCCAAACGCCGTCCAACGGCGGTGCGACGTAGCCGTCGGGATCGATCACCGTTTCCTGCTGATCAGGCTCGCCGGCATGAGCAAACCAACTGCGGGCATATTTCCGGCGGCCTTCGACGGTCAACGCGTTCAATCGGACGGGGTCGGTGCCGATCTCGTCAATCGGCACGCGGCGATTGGGATAATGGGACTCGCCGCCGTAGGTTCCGTGGCACTCGGCACAATGGGCCCGAAAGACCGCCCTGCCCTGCCCCGCCAATTCCCGATCCACCGATCCTTCATAAACCGGTGCCCGCAGCGAACTCAAGTAGGCGAACACGTCTTCAAAATCCTTCTCGTGCTCGCGATAAAAATCGGGGCCGTTCTCGGGCACGAGTGTGAACTGCATCAGCCCGCGATGTCCCTTGGCGGCAAAACCGTCGATGTAAATGTTGGGCCGCTTGTGGAAGTGCCACCACGGCGGTGCATCCATGTCGTGGTGCGTAAAAAACCTCGGTCGCCGGACGACCAGATTCAACTGCTCGTCGCGACCGTTCATCAATCCCATCCCGAACACGACCGCGTTGGTCGTCCCATTGGTCGTCCCCAGCGGAATGAACATCGCGCCGAGTTCCATGCGTCCGGGCAACAACCCCAAACCGAGTTTCGCCTTACCAATTTCCTCCGTCAGCGTTTGCAGCGCGAAACGGTTGTTGGGTGCCCCAGGCGTGGGTTTGCCATAAACGGTCCCACCGTGACAGGAGAAACAGTTCATCGTCCAGTCGCCGTCGGAGTCGACGACATACTGAAGCGGTTTGCCCGAATCATCGCCCCGACGAGTCGTCAATCCGTACCGCTCAAATGCCATCTCACGACGCTGCTGCAGCGACGCTTTCTCCGCTTCGCCGCGCAGCGGCTCGGGCCAAACCGTCCACAAGGCGTCAAACGTCGATTGACGGAAATCACTCGGCAGCACCGCCGTCTCGGTCAAAAACCGATACCCCCGCGCGGCCGCCTCCGAATCAGCGGCAACGACGCTCGCCGGAAACTGGCACACCGTACCGATCCCCCACGCGACGATCCAAGCGGCAATGAACGACGATTTCATCAGTTGTTTGAGATTGCAATGAGGTGGCGAACAATGACGGAAACAGGCTTCGTTGCTGCCCAGCCTTCAGGCTTCGTTGGTGTCCAGCCTTTAGGCGCTCCCCTGTTAGCCTTCAGGCTTCGCTGCCGTCCAGCCTCCAGGCGCTCCCCGCTCGCTGCGGAGCAGCGAGACGGTGCGGCGAAAGCCTGGACACCAACATTGAACCCTACGAATCTGCCCAGCCCCGAGCGGCGGCAGACCTTGTAGTCTGCGCCATCAACCGCATGACCGCAAATCAATTCACTCACTCGCCGAAATCCAATCGAAACACCACCGGCCGACCGGGAAACGTTTTGACCGCCGAAACGGGCCGAAAACGTTCCAACCGGTCGATGAATCGCCTGGTCGACGGCTCGCCCGATCGCGAGACCAACCAGACCCTCGCTTGGGGCTGCGGCAGGTTTTCCACATGATGCCGGACCCAACTTTCGTGCTCCAGCGCGCCGACGACCGCCACGGGATCGAGTGCGTACGGCCCGCGGAGCGGAAACGCCAGGTAGTCCCACTGGTCCTCGCTGACCGAGCCGGCCTCGGAGATCGGCCGGCGAAGAAAACTCGCTTCAATCAGCTGGCTGTCCAACCAGACCACGTCGCCTTCGCCGATCTCGCCACGAACCGCCTCCACCGCATCACGCCATTGCTCACCGCGCAGCTGAACCGGCCAGCGACCGGCGGCCAACGATCGCAACGTGCCCTGGTACCAAAGCGCAAACCCGAGAAACAAAACCACGGCCGCGATTCCGCATCCCCGGCGTAACCACGGCGACAATTTGCCATCCGCACGCGTGCTAGAGAATCCGCGCGCGATGCGAACCAATTCGGAACCAAAGATCGCGACCATCTCACCGGCGGTCCAAGCCAACAACGGCAACGCGGCGACGTAGTAGCGGCGATGCCACAGCGGCACCCACTCAAAATACGACGCGCAAAAGAACAGCGTCGTTCCCGTCGCGGCAACCCAACCGGGGATCACTCCGATCCAATCCACACGATCAGCCTGCTGCCCGTCCACCTCGACCGAACCAGACCGAAACCACTTCACCAGACGGCTTGCCACCCACATGCCGAGCGCGGCGCCAAGGGGCAACAGCACAATCGGTACCCACGCCCAGGCGTACCAGAGCTGCCACCAAGACGTCGCCTGCCCGAATGCTTTCCATAACTGACGCCGCTGCCATGAATCCGGCAGCGACGACATCGCGAGCGCGGCAAGGGTTGCCACCGCGACGACGCCCGCAATCACATCGGCCCGCCACCAACGCAATCGCCCACGTTTCCATGCAACCCACAACGCACAGGGGACCAGCAACGACAACACCCCCAGCGACGTCGGGTGAACAAGGGCGGCGACACAAATCCAAAACAGCATCGCCAATCGCCACCGCGCACCGCCGTAACTGTGCGTAGCCGGGGCCTTTCCCAACCACGTCATCATCGACCAGACGGCCAGCACGGCGTACAGCATGACGAAGGCGTAGGCCCTCAGCTCGCATCCAAAAAACACCCCGTTGGGATCGATCGCCAGCACTCCCCCGGCGACCAACCCGGCGGAGACGTTTCCGGTCCGCCGGGCGACTCCCACGACCAGCAACGCCGACGCCAACGCACTGGCCAGCACGCTGCTGAGCCGCATCGGCAATTCGCCGGCCCCGACCAGGGCCGACCAGATCCACAAGAGGTGAAAGTAGCCGGTGGTTTGGTTCCCGGCGGCCGCCCGCGGTGCGACGTCGGAAAACCCGTCCGCGACCACCCACGCCGAATGCAGTTCGTCGAGCCAGAAACTCTCCTGGCACGAGGGCAACCGGAACGCCAGCGACAGCGACACCACGACGACGACGGCCAACAACAACGTCGCCCGCCCGCCGATCGCTGCCGCACGTGTCTCCATTAAATCATTCATCCGTATCGATTCACATCTTTTTCCGGCCCGGACGCCCGCTCGCGTGCTCGCCCCCCGCACCGCACCAATCCGCGCCGTGTCGTGTCTTTCCGCCACATGGCTACGATTGGGCATCGGCGCTATCATAGGGACTCTGCCCGAATCGCCATGCCCCCTCGGCCGCCACCCCCCCCGAAAGGTCTGCTCCGAGAGGCATTTCCCAACCGTTTTGGGCCTTCCAACGAGTCGAAAGAAAATCGCGATGTCCGCTCCCGAAATCCCCACGTTGAACCTGCAACGCGTCGACGCACGCGTCGGGTCTGCCGAAATCCTGCAACAGCTCCGCGACAAGCTCAGCCCCCAAGGCGACGTCGTTTCCCCCCGCGGACGGGCGTTGACCGAAGAGGTCTTCGGCGCCCCACTGACTCCCGTCGAAGTGGTCCAGCGAATTTGTGCGGAGGTTCAACGGGACGGGACCGAGGCGCTGCTGAAATTCAATCAACAGCTCGACAAGGCCGACCTGACCGCCAACCAGCTCCGTGTTCCCGCGGAGGACTTGGCCGCCGCACATGCCGCGGCCGATCCGGAATTGATCGGTTCGATTCGACGCATTCGTGACAACGTGGCGACCTTTCAGCAAGCGATTCTGCATCGCGACGTCACGATCGAGCCCAAACCGGGTGTCACACTGACGCAGCGTTACGTGCCGCTGCGTCGCGTCGGTGTTTGCGTCCCCGGCGGCGCGGCGGCCTATCCGTCGACCGTTTTGATGACGGTGGTCCCGGCCCAAGTCGCCGGCGTCCGAGAGATCGCCGTGGTCGCACCGCCGACACCGTTCGGCGCGTACAACCAAGACATGCTGGCGACGTGCCATGAACTCGGCGTGACCGAGGTGTATCGCATGGGCGGCGCCCAAGCCGTCGCGGCGCTGGCCTACGGCACCGACGTCGTCCCGGCGGTCAACAAGATCGTCGGCCCGGGTAACCTGTTCGTCGCATTGGCCAAGAAACACGTTTACGGCACCGTCGACATCGATTCCTTCGCCGGCCCCAGCGAAGTCATCGTGATCGGCGATCATACCGCACGCCCCGATTTCATTGCCGCCGATCTGTTGGCCCAGGCCGAACATTCACCCGGCAGCGCGATTCTGATCACGTGGGACGAGTCATTGATCGACGCGGTCAGCCAACAGGTCGCCAAACAACTCGCGCTGCTCGAGCGAGCCGAGTTGACGCTGGACAGCTTGGAAGCCTTCGGTGCGCTGATCCTGGTCCGCGACGAAGCCCAAGCCTGTGAACTGACCGATTCCTTCGCCCCCGAACACCTGCACATCCAAACGGCCAACCCGCGCGACCAGATCGCCAAAATCAACAACAGCGGCGCCGCCTTCCTGGGGCACCACACGCCGGTCGCGCTGGGCGACTATGCCGCCGGCCCCAGCCACGTGTTGCCGACCGGGGGCACTTGCACCTGGGCCGCCGGACTGTGCAGCAACAGCTTCCTCCGCAGCGGCAGCATCACCGAGTTCGACGAATCGGCGATGAACCAGATCGCCCCCGACGTCGAACGCCTGGCCGAAAAAGAAGGCCTGACCGCCCACGCCCGCAGCGTCTCGATTCGGAGGTAGGTGTTTCAGGTTTCAGGTTTCAGGTTCATTTTCCTGTCACCCATGTTCTTGTCTTCCCTTCCCGACTTCCATTCTTCCGCCCTCCCTTTTTCTGCCATCTCCCCCATGTCAAAAACCGACCTCCGCCCTGCCCTTTCGCGGATGTTGCCCTACACGCCCGGCGAGCAACCACCGCCGGGCAAATTCATCAAGCTCAACACCAACGAAAACCCCTACCCGCCTCCACCGTCGGTCGTTTCGGCGATCCGAGATGCCGCCTCGGGTCCGCTCAACCGCTACCCCGACCCGACCGCGACCGTGTTTCGCCGCGCCGCCGCGGAAGTGCTCGGTCTGCCCGGTCCCGATTGGATTCTGGCCGGCAACGGAAGCGATGAAATCCTGACCATCCTGGTCCGGGGCTTTGTCGGCGAAGGCCAAAAGCTGCGACTGCCCTACCCCAGTTACATCCTTTACCGAACGCTGGCGGACATCCAAGGCGCGTCGTGGGAACAGATTCCCTTTCTCGACGGCTGGCATCTGCCGGCGATGTTTGGCGAAGGCGACAATGACTTGCGGTTGGTGCTGTTGCCCAATCCGAACAGCCCCAGCGGAACCGTGGTGTCGGCCGAACAGATCGAACAACTCGCCGCCTCGTTGCCCTGTCCGCTGGTCGTTGACGAAGCCTACGTGGATTTTGCCGATTTCAATTGCCTGGATCTAGTGCGGCGACACGACAACATCCTGGTCACACGGACGCTGAGCAAATCGTACGGCTTGGCGGGCATCCGATTCGGTTTCCTGGTCGCCCAACCGTCACTGGTCGCGAAGTTGTCGAACATCAAAGACAGCTACAACTGCGACTACTTGGCAACCGTCGCAGCGACGGCGGCCATCGGTTCGCAAGATTGGCTGAAGGACGTGGTGAAAAAAATGAACGCCACGCGGGCCCGGATGGAGTCTCAATTGACCGAGATGGGATTCAACGTGACGCCCTCGCACGCGAATTTTGTCTGGTGCCAACATCCCAGCGGTCGGCATGCGGACCTGCACCAGTTCCTCAAAAAGCAACAAATCTTGATCCGCTACATGGACTTCCCCGACTGGGGCGATGGTTTACGCATTTCGGTGGGAACCGACCAACAATCCGATGCGTGTATGATGATGATCGAGCGGTTTCTGCAATCGCTCTAAGACCGCTTTCGCCGCCCCACAATGTGCCATGTTTGACCCACTTCACAAGTGGCTGGGCATCCCGCCCTCGGAACAGCCGCCGAATGACTATCGGTTGCTGGGGCTGGCCAATTTTGAAGACGATCCGGAAGTCATCGACATGGCCGCCGATCGTGACCTGACGTTTCTGCATGGTCTGACCAACGGCGAACACGGCGAGGCCGCCGAGGAGCTTTCCAATCGGATTTCGGCGGCGCGCCTGCGGTTGCTCAACGCCGAAAAAAAAGCGGACTATGACGCCCAGTTGCGTGAGTTGCTCGACGAGGGCGAGATCGACATCGACTCCGTCATCGATTCTCTCGGCACAGCCAAACAGACTCCGGCCGAAACATCCGAGCCCGTGGCCGCACCGCAAAATGCGTCGGCCGTCTTGGGGATGGCGGCGAGCACTCCAGCCGCTTCGCCGGCCCCGACCACGCCTCCAACGACACCCCCGACCACCGTCGCGGTCGCTCAAACGCCCCGCCCCGAAGCACCGCCAACTCCGCGGGTCCACGCGCGGCCGAACGCCAAAACGTCTCGTCGAAAACGCTTGAGCCTGTTCTGGGCCATCGGCGTCTTGCCCGCATTGATCATGCTCGGATACCTGCTCTTTTCGATCTGGAACGGCGAGCTGCATCTGGATCCGGACAAATTGGAACGTCTTGGAGTCCCCGCCGAACAAGCGGCCAAGTTTGCCGCTGATTCCAACGTCCCCGCCGAAGCCGAAGCGTCGTCCGACGACGCGGATGCAACGGCCCCCTCCGGCACGCCAAAAAAAATCGCCGCGTCACTGCCGCCTAACCAGACCGAATCGAACCAAGCCATGGCCGCGGTTTCATCAGGCCCCGCACCACCCGCGCTCGATCCGTCGCCCAACCGGACGCCCCCATCGGCCGCGTCCACTAACCCGGCATCTCCACCGGGCACGTTCTTCCCGACGACCACTCCGCCCGTCTCTCCCAGTCTGGCCCAATACGTGACGCCGGCGGGAAAACAACCGGTTCCCTCGGCCGACTCGATCACCGCGAAGATGCAAACGGTCAGGGACTTGTTCCAACCGGAATACTTGCAGGCCAGGCAGCGCGAGCAGCGGATTGCGGTCGCAGACCAGATGCGCGAAACCGCCGACGAAACGAGGAACGATCCCGAAGGCCGATTCGCCCTGTACCGCGTCGCCCGCGAGATCTACATCGGCGAAAGCGACTTTGATTCGGCATTTGAAATGGTCGATCTGCTCGACCAATCGTTCGAAGCGATCGATGTGATGGGCCTGAAACGTGACGTCATCGAAAGTGTCGCCGGCCGAGGTGTCCCCACGACCGAGTTTTCCGACGCGGCGATCAACGTTGCTGAAGACTGTCTGCACGCCGGCCGACTCGATGACGGCATCGCGATCTGTAAGACGCTGCTCGAAGCGGTCAAACGAATTCCGACGCCCCAATTGGGCCGACTGAAGGATGTTCAACAACAGCTCGCCGACGCGCAAACTCTGTTCAGTGCTTCCCAACGCGGCCTGACAACGTTGGAATCGATTCCCGACGACGCCGACGCCCAAGCGTCCGTCGGCAAGTACCTGTGCCTGGTCGAAAACCGCTGGGCCGATGGGCTGCCGCGACTCACCGCCGGTTCCGATCCGCTCTACCGCGAAGCCGCCGCGAATGAATTGACGCTCGCCAATGCAGACATGACGGAGCTGCAGGTCGCCGACGGCTGGTTCAAGATCATCGACAGTTCCGAATCGAGTTTTGAAAAACGGTCGCTGGCCAATCACGCCAAACCGTTTTATCAATCGGCCCGACTCAAGACCGCCGGATTGGAAGTTCGAAAAATCGATCAGCGTCTGATCGTTCTCAACGCGTTGGGAACGCCCGGCCCGCTCAGCGCCTCGCGGATTCGCGCCGAACAACGCGAGGCAGCGGCCAAGGCCAAACTGGATGCCAAGAACCGAGCGTTGGCCGCGCAACCCAAAGTCATCCAATCCCGCACCTACGATTCAACCGCCTCTACGGATTTTGCCCGAATCCGCGGCAACACGATCGTCGTCGGAATGGGCAACACGTCGTTGGGAACCGGCGAAGCCGCAGCCGGAATCGAGTTTGAAAACGTCGGAACGATCAGCGTGCAAGGTACGCCCTCCCACGCCACCATGGTCACCTCCTCGGCAACCTCAAAAATCGGCTTCGTCATCGATTACCACACCGGTTCCAGTTACACCAAGCGGGTGTTCCTGAACTTCGGCACAAACACTCCGAACTACTTCTATCCGAATCCTCCTTGGGGCACCGGCAAAGTGCCCGACGACCGTGATTTCTTGCCCGTCAGCTCCCAATACACGCTCGATTTACAGAAATGGGCGCCCAGCAATTGGGATGGCAGGTGTTGGTTCTCCGTCTACATGCAAAACTCGGGCATGAATCGCATGTTGACGGCAACCGTGGCGTGGCAGCCCCGATCCAACCCTCTCGATTCTGAGTAAACGTTTGAGCATTCAAGGGTCCGAAACGCCGACGTCCAAGCCCCACAAGCCGTTGGTCGTGGGCATCGATTTGGGAACCACCTACAGTGCCGTTGCCTATGTCGACGACCGTGGCCAGCCCCACACGATCATCAATAGCGAAGGCGATCTGACAACACCGTCGGCGGCGTTGATCGAAAACCAGGAAGTCACGATCGGCAAACTCGCACTCAAAGCACAAATCACGCTGCCGGGCAATGTTGCCACCTTTGCCAAACGCGACATCGGCAAGCCCACGCTGTCGCATCCCGTCGACGGCCGCAGCGTTGCTCCCGAAGTCATCGAGTCGTTGATTTTGGGTCGGCTGAAACGTGACGCGGAAACCAAACTCGGGCGGCCGATCACACAGGCCGTGATCACCGTGCCCGCCTACTTCAACGAACCGAAACGGCGATCGACCATTCGCGCCGCCGAACTCGCCGGGCTCGATGTGCTGTCGATCATCAACGAGCCGACCGCCGCCGCAATCGCCTACGGGATCGAAAAACACAGTGAGATTCTCGGTCCACAAACCGTGTTGATCTATGACCTCGGCGGCGGCACCTTTGATGTGTCCATGGTCAAAGTCGATCATTCGAACATCACCGTCGTCGCGACCGATGGCAACGCGATGCTCGGTGGCATCGACTGGGACCGATGCTTGGTGAAGTGGCTCGACGATCAATTCGCCCAAAAGTGCAAATTCCGCCCGTCCGAAGTGGAAACCGGCGCCGCCTGGCTAATGCAGGAAGCGACCGAACTGAAACATGCCCTGACCTCGCGAACCGAAGTCAAGATTCGTCTGACCTTCCAATCTTCGACGTTAATCACCACGATCACGCGAAGTGTCTTTGAAGACCTGACGGCACATTTGCTCGATCGCACGCGGTTCACCGTCCGCAAATTGATGAAGGACTCCGCAACCCGATGGGAGCAGATCGATCAAGTGATCCTGGTCGGTGGCTCGACGCGGCTGCCCCAAGTCGCCGAGATGATCACGGCCCTTTCGGGCATGGAACCCAATCGGTCGATCTCGGCCGATGAAGCGATCGCCCATGGTGCGGCCATCTACGCTTCGACGATCCAGTCACGTGCCGCGGCAAAGAAAACCGGTGAACCTGATTCCGGCCGACTCGTCATTTCTGATGTCAATGCCCACAACCTGGGCGTCCTCGGGATCGACCTGGAGACCCGCCTGTCGTGCAACTACGTGATGATCCAGCGAAACACACCCATCCCGGTCAAACAAACCACACGGTTTCAAACACTGCGTGATGACCAACGCAGCGTCGCGGTGGAAATCGTCGAAGGCGGTGACTCACGCGGCCGATACGGGACACACATCGGCAAATGCGTCCTCGGTCATCTGCCCGCCCAGCTGCCCGCAGGAACGCCCGTTGACGTCACCTTTCGCTACGACCGCGACGGGTTGATGCAAGTCGAAGCCAAACTACCCGCAACCGGCCAACAAGCCAGCATCCAAATCGAACGACACTCCACCAACGTCCCGTCAGAAACCGTCGACCCGTTCGATCCCGAATGGTCGATCCTGTGATCGGTCACAATCGCACCATTGGTCGCATCGGTCCAACGGCGAGGAAATGGGAGGTAGAGGACCGATAGGACACATGCGTCCCATCGGTCCCCTTGGTCCCATTGGGCCGCTATATTCTGCCAACGACAGGTCGATCCCATCCCCATCACGTCACACCCACCATGCCACGCTCCGCTCAAATTCAACGCACCACCGGTGAAACCGATATCCGCCTTTCGATCAATCTCGACGGAGACGGCTCGGGGACGCGCAACTCGGGGATCGGGTTTCTGGATCACATGCTGGACTTGCTGGCCAAACACGCGATGATCGATTTGGACGTCGAAGCCAAGGGAGACCTGCATGTCGACGACCATCACACCGCCGAAGACATCGGGATCGCGCTGGGACAGGCGATCGATCAAGCGCTCGACAACCGCGCCGGAATTCGTCGCTACGGCCACTTCACGCTGCCGATGGATGAATGCTTGGTCACCGCGGCGGTGGACTTGGGCGGGCGTTACGCGTTCGAATACAACGCCCCGATTGCGGCGTCCAAGATCGGCACCTTTGACAGCGAACTCGTCGAGCACTTTTGGCAATCGTTTGCCGCCAATGCGAATTGCAATCTGCATGTCGTGCTGCATCACGGACGCAACGCACACCACATCGCCGAGTGCGTGTTCAAGTCGGTCGCCCGGGCGATTCGAATGGCCGCCGAATCCGACCCGCGCAGCGACAGCGTGCCGAGCACCAAGGGCGTGCTTTAGCGGGCGATGATGGAATCGAGCGCGAAGTCTTCGTGAGCGTCATACGGATAGAATTGCCGTGCGATTCGCTTGCCGAGAATCCCCAGATAAAGTTTTCGGAACCGGGCTTCGGTCGTCTCGTTGGTATAGACCCCGGCGGTGTTGGGGTACGTGAAATCGTCGATGTCACGGCGGAATAGCTCTTCGCCGGTCTTGGCATCGATCACCGTGATTTGAACGTCGGCGTGGCCGCGATACAACGTCGCTCCGTCGCGCAGCTTCAAATTCATCACTTCGATCGCCAGCACCTTTTCCGCATCGACGCCGCGGCCGATCTCGGCGAATTCGACTTGGTCCCAGCCGTGGGTGTCGCGCCAGTTCGCGATTTTGTCTTCGCGAATCAGTTCGATGTCATCCACCTCTTTGGACAGCCATTGCATCACATTGCGGCCCAAGATCCGCGCCGACACGTCGTCGCTGTATTGGCTGTTTTCGGTCAACGTGACAACCGCCACGCGCGAATCCTCCAACCCCTCATAGGCCGCCGGCACCTTGTCAGCGCCGGAGGCGTGAATCAGGTTCGACAGCAATCCGAGACAGCCGGCTTGGGTGGAAACAAGAATGCAAGCGACCGCCGTCAAGCCGAGGCTTGCGACCAGGCGTGTCCCCTTGCCCGAGGAATGAAAACGAGACAATCGCATCGGCACAAAATCCTTTTCGTGGCTGATCTTCTGGTGAAACCTTACGCCATACCGAAAATCCGACCTTGCCCGCAAGGTTCATCACCGTGAGTTTTTCACGGCAGCCAAATTACGCATCCTTCCAAATCACCCCGGCATACCCCACCACGCGTTCTTTGCCACCGCCGTAGTCTGCACTCGTCGCGTAGGCGATCTCCTCCGCTTTGGCCGTTTTGCCCAGTTTTCGCATCACCATCAACACCAGGGCCGCGGGGATTTGGCCGCACATGCTGATGCTTTCTTCGCCGCAAACCCGTAACAATTCGGCGCCGTCGCCGGTGGCCAATGCGTCCAGTGCCAATCGGTCTCGCCGCCGGTTTTCTTCGTCATCGGCAAAATGATTCATGTCACTGCTGATCACCAGCAGCGGCGGTTCGTCCTGCTCCTTGATCCACTCGGCCAACGCCGACGCGGCGGAATCCAAAGTTTGGGCGTCCCCGCCGTGCATCGCGATCGCGGCCAATCGGGCGTCGGGGCACAGGCGATTGATCAACGGCAATTGCACTTCGATCCCATGTTCGCGCGCATGGGCACGCGAATCCAGCTCCATGCCGGGAATCTGTTCGGCCAACTCGCGGGCCAGCTCCTCATCGCCCGCGATCTGAACCGTATCGCTCAACTGCCAGTGATGATGCGGCGCGACCGCCCAATCGACTCCCTCGGCGGTGTGCTTGGGACCGATGATCAACACGCGATCGGGAACATCAATTCGCCGCCAAATCTCCGCCGCCACACGGCCGCTGAATCGAAGCCCCGCGTGCGGGACCATCACGGCAAACGCCTTGTTTTTTTCGCAATCCGGCAATCCATCCAACAACCCATCGACCTCCGCCTCTCGGGCGCCGTCCTCGGCGGGGTAAAACGCCCCGGCCACGGCGGGCCGTCGGACGGTGAAATCCGCATCGGCCCTGGGACCGAGCGACACCGAAATCGCGTCGCAGGAACAGTCACAGTGCATCGAATACAACTGTTCGCCGCCGCGAAACCGTTCCATCGACCGTGCCGCTTCGATCAACGCCTGCGGCTGTTGGTCCTGTCCGTATTGAATCGCCCAACGCCGGCCATCGGTCAGCACCATTGCCCGCGTCCCGCCATCGGTTCCCCGCATGTCCGCATCCTCGAGCGGGCCGTGATGCACACAATCACTCAAGACCGCCAACTCGACGTCGCATTCGTTTGCCGAAAACACGCGTTCATCCAACCACAGCGACGCCTGTTCGGTCATTTGATACAGCGATGTCTGCATCGGGCGGGTGTCTTTGATGCTCAGTTGCAGCCACTGGTGCGAACCGTGACTGGGATGCCGGACCGAAAGGATCAGCCCCAAGACCTCCAAATCGCTGACCCCCATCGCGTAATACATCGGCGTGGCGCCGATCTGCAGGGCGATCAAATTGCTGCGAACCCAATCGCGACAGAGTGACAATTCATGCCGGGTCAACAATTGTTTTTCATGCCGCAAAAGCGACGGATCGGTTTCGAATTTGCAACCGAAGTGGACTCCATCAAACAACATCACTTGGGCATCGTCGCGCAACCACACGCCGGCCGGCAATCCCGCCTTGCGACACACCGCGTCCAAAAATTGACGCGCATTCCAGCCTTGCTCGGTCGCAACCTGCGGCAGCAACAATCCGCTGTTGTGTCCGAACTGGATCCGCAAGCCGTGCGTCCCCACTTGGACCGCCTGCTCCCGCTGTTCCCCCGGGACACCGATGGGCCGCAGCGGCCCGAGCAGCGAAACCGACAGATCCAAATACGGCAATTCGCTCATCGACAGCGGCGCCATTCGCGGATCGCGTGCCGTCCGCGCCGCCGAATCCGCCATCGCTTCCCCGAGTTTCATCGACCCGCCCTGCCGGCCACAACAACCGCGGAGTGTCTCGCCGCGTTTGACGGTCACAAACACCCCGTCGATCGGTAGCTCGGCTAGCTCACCGAGCGATCGAATCGCAACGGACTGATCCAGTCCGCCGACCGCGGCCTGCACCATCGCCGAGGCCGCTTTTAAGATCGTCGACTTCTGAGCGTCCGTCAGCTTCGTCAGATCGTTCCATTGAGTCGTCGCCATTGCTTTATCCTCCACTGCTGGTTGCCGTTTGGTTTCGTCTGCGCGCGAGCCCGCGTCTTCGATCTGCACGAGCCGTTGCTGCGACGCGACGGTCTGCATCGGTTGCTCGATCGGCTCGATGCGGACACGTTGCCGTCGCCCACCCCAATCCCCGGGAACATCCTCAAACACGCCAGGGATCGTGGCGTCACACTTGGAACACCGATTCCCCGACAAGGTGTACCGCCCCAATTGATGCCAGTCACGTTCGATCAACAACGCACCGCAACCGTGACAGTACGTACTCTGCCTGGCGATGTCATGCACGTTGCCGACGTAGACGTAATTCAATCCACACCGTTTGGCGATGTCATAGGCCATGACCAGCGTCGACAAATCAGTCCCGTTGCGATCGGTCATCCTGAAATCGGGATGAAAGGCCGTGAAATGAATCGGCACGTTCGGCCCGACGTGCTCCATCACCCAGGTGCACATCCGCCGCAATTCGTCGGCGGAATCATTCGCATCGGGAATGATCAGATTGGTCAATTCGACCCAACAATCGGTTTCATTGCAGACGAATTCGATCGTATCCAAAACCGGTTGCAGGTGCGAACTGGTGACCTTGTAATAAAAGTCTTCGGAAAAAGCTTTCAGGTCGATGTTGGCGGCATCCATCGCGCCGAAAAACTCACCGCGAGCCTGCGGGGTGATGTAGCCGGCGGTGACGGCGACCGACTTGATTCCGATTTCGCGGCAGGCCAGCGCCGTATCGATCGCATACTCGGCCCAAATCACGGGATCGTTGTACGTGTACGCGACGCTTCGACAACCCGATCGCTGGGCCGCCAATGCGATTTCGTTCGGCATCGCTCGATCGCTCAACCGAGCCACTTCACGACTCTTGGAAATGTCCCAGTTCTGACAGAACTTGCACCCCAGGTTGCAACCGGCCGTTCCAAAACTGAGCACCGGGGTGCCGGGCAAAAAATGATTCAGTGGTTTCTTTTCGATCGGGTCGATACAAAACCCGGTGCTCTTGCCATAGGTGTCCAACACCATTTGTCCGGCGACGTTCTTGCGAACAAAACAGAACCCCCGGTCGCCCTCTTTCATCCGGCACGCCCGCGGGCACAGCTGACACAGAATTCGCCCGTCTTCTGTTTCCGTGTACCAGTGCGTTTGAGTTATCATGGGTATCGTCCTTCGGTCTCTCGCCATCGGCACCCATCACGGCACCGAACCGTGGGATTGGCGTCCAGCCTGTCATCCCCCTGCGTTCCTCAGGCCGTCAGCCTTTCCCTCGGATACTACACCAACCAAATTCACCATCGATGACCACCAGCCGCCGTCAATTCATCGCCGCGTCCGCCGCCGGTGTGGCCGCCAGCTTCGCCGCCGCCCCGATTCAATCGGCGCTCGGAAACGACGACACCGCATCTGATAAGAATACCATCTGTGTCTTCACCAAACCGTTTAACTCCCTGACGTTTGACGAACTGGCCGAAAAGATCGCGGAAATCGGATACGACGGGATCGAAGCCCCGATCCGTCGCGGCGGACACATCGAACCGGAAAAGTGTGCCGATGAACTGCCCAAATTGGTCGAAGCACTCGCCAAGTGCGGCCTGGAAATCACCGTCATGACGTCCGACATCAATGACCCGGACGACCCGCTGACCGAGCGGGTGCTACGAACCGCCGCGACCGTGGGTATCAAGCGATACCGCATGAAATATGTCCACTATTCCCCGGCTCTGGCGATCAACGACCAGCTCGCCGATTGGCACGATCAATTCGTCGATTTGGCGGCTTTGAATCACGATTTCGGCATCACCGGCCTGTACCAGAACCACGCCGGCAACAAATACATGGGCGCGGCAATCTGGGATCTCGATCGCGTCCTGGACGGCATCGCGCGGACTGACATTGGGATGGCTTATGACATTCGACATGCCACCGTCGAGGGAGGCACAAGCTGGCCGACCACCTTCCGCATGATCCGCGATCACATCGACACGGTCTACGTCAAAGACTTCGTCTGGGAAGGGGCCAAAATGAAGAACGTGCCGCTGGGCGAAGGCCGGGTCGACCCAGCCTTTTTCAAGATGCTGGCCGCGACCGACTTCACCGGCCCGATTTCACTGCACGAAGAATATCTGGATCATCGCAAACCGGAACTCGTCCCCCAACACCTCACCGCAATCAAAAAAGACCTCGCGACGCTGCACGACATGATGAAGTGATACGAATGGCACGGGCATACGTGTTGGTGTGCAGGCTTCAGCCGCCCACCGTCGCTGCTCCGCAGCGACCGGCAATCGCTTAAAGGCTCATGTTGTACAGTTCTGTCAGACTGATCGGTGACGCCGGCGGATTGTCCGATCGGAGCACCATCCAGATCCTCTGTGCCAGGTCGGTCGGAACTGTCGCCCCGTCCACATTCACCGTCAACGACTCTCCCGTCGCCAATCCTGCGGTGACAGAAATCAGGTTTTCCGCCGATGCCTCTACGTATTGAAATTCAATCGAGGAACCGTCCGCGTATTGCGTGTGACGCGACACGATCGCTCCCAGGGTCTCTTCAAATCCCTCGATCGGTCGACGGATGTCATCGGGATCGAATAATCTCGGCGGCCAGACAATTGAATCCACTGGGCGAGTGATGACGTTCGACACATCACTCGTCCAACCGGGAATGCAAACATACTGCTCGGTTGTTTCGCTCCCGTCGGATCCCAAACGCGTGACCGTTGCCGATCCATCCCCCTCCAGATACTCGGCGCTCAGCAAACCGCTTGCCGGTTTCGCAATGATCAATGGCAAGCCATCTCGATTGCGAAGATACACGTTCCCCTGGTCCCAAATCACCGTCACCCCAGCATCGACAACCTCGACGGACTTCGATCGTCCGTCCGCCGCCGTGAACACCACCGATGTCGGCTCCCCCTGACCATCCGGAATCACCGCGACCGTTCCGTTGGATGGTTCCGCAGCCTGATCAATCGCCAATCGATTGATCACCCGCAAGATATCCACCAGCCCGATCACCCCGTCTCCGCTGACGTCGGGATGAAACCCGGCGTAGGGCTCCATCGCCGCGGGATCGTCGTCCGACCACGCCGACTGCATCGTTTCGATCGCCGACAATTCATAGTCTCCGATCAGATTGATCAGCTGCAGCACGTCGATCGGACGCACGTACCCATCGCCGTTGACGTCATACGCATTGCTCTGATTGTGCCAGTCTCCGAACTCAACGCCCCCGGCACTTCCGGCAAGCGGCAAACGCGGCTCCAACGGTTGCATTCGAACCGATCTCGCGGCGTTTCGAGACCGTGACTGATGTTTCAACATGACGTCACCGGTAGATTTCAATTTCCAAAAGGCTCAACTCAGTCCTCTTCCATTGTTGGCAGATTCGTGCTTCAACTGTCACGCGCAATGAAAAAATTTCATCAAGAATCATCCTCTCGCCGTTGCGGGCTACCAAATCAGCGGGATGAGACGCCAACGGACTTGCCGGCAGTAACGCTGGTAGGCTTCGCTGCTCAATAACAACCGTTCTTCGACATGGATCCGGATCGCGAACAGCGCGACGATGGGCAGGAAGATCGCAAGTTGCTTCCAGTGCAACTCGGCGGCGACGAAACACGCGACGACCATCACCAGTTCACCGAGATAGGCGGGATGCCGAATGATCGAGAACGGGCCGCGCACGACCGTGCCGCGAATCGCCGGCAAGATCGCGAAGCAGCGACCGAGGAAGGCGAAACTCACGATCGCCAGCCCACAGCCGGAAACGAACAGAATTTGAGCGGCAACACCCCAATCGTCGGGCGACCACCCGAACACCCAGCCGCCGACAAGCACCGCCGGGATTGCAATCAAACAAGTTGCCCAATCACCCTGTTTTTCAACACCACGCCGCACCAGAAAAAGCACACCCACCATCACGTGCAACAGCGACGTCGCGATCAAGATCGCCATCGGGCGCTGCCCCAGGTTGGACCACGTCGCCGCACCGGCCCAGCTCAGGATCGAAACCCCGATCGCGATGTCAACGAGGCGCGGCGGCGGGGGCACTAGTAGATCCAGAATCCCCAGTTGAACATCCAGCTGAGCAAGTTGATCACGATCAACCCGCCGCCCCAGATCATCCATCCCTGCACTTCCGAACCGCCACCGGCGTGTTGCGCCTCCATCATGTGATGCTCAATCGAACCGACGAAGCCGGCCGCTTCATCCGGATCCCATCCGCTGTCGACTAACTTTTGCGAGATCGATTGCGGGTCTTCACCCTCGGCCAAACTTTTCGCCACGACCTCCGCCAAGCCTTGAATTTCGTCGGATTCCTGTCCGGGTGGCAATTCCTGGTTCATCGTCTATTCGGCGGCGTGAGAAAGAAGGGGATTCCGAAGCCACTCTATGGCGATCGGAGTCGGCTGTCAAATCGACGTTTGTCGCATGGCAGACAGGCCCCGATGTTTACTCCCCCGGCTCTTCGTCATCTCCTTCGCCCCTTCCCGCTGGCCGTCACATTGCGGCAAGCCGCGTCAGCCGGTGGCGCGCGTCGATGAGTCGTTCATCGATTTCGGTACAAAAAAACCCACCGCCGACAATCCGATCATGGCCAAGAGCACCGAATACAGCAGGTTGTTGGAAAAGAACGCGATCGAAAAAAAGATCGTCACGCCCGCAGCGGCCGCCCATCGCGGCGGCAGTAACCATAATGCGAACCCGAACAATGTTTCCACCGCAATCACCTTGCGGCTGTACCAGGTCGCGATGCCGCGCAGCGTCTCGGCGTCGTAGGTCTCTCGCAAATAGTTGAAGACCCAGAAATCGCGTTCGCGAAAATAAATGTCGTAAAAGACTTCCCCCGACCAGTACTCCGGTGTCCACTTTCCGACCGCGCCGCCGAGCAGAATCATCGATGCGATCGCGCGGCCTAAAAATGCCCCACGACGCAGCAGATCCGCGGGCTCGTCACGGTCCATCCGCGTCGCAAACCAGAACACCCAAATCGAAGCCCACAAACTGGTCGCAAACGTCATGTCGTTGTGACTGCCCTGGTGAAGCAACATGACTGCCAGGCAACCGACCTGTGTCAACCCGCACAACATGCGTATCCAAGGCAACATGCCGACCACGCCCAAGACGATCGCGGTCAGTGATCCGAGATAAGCCCAACGGATCACATCGGCCGATTGCAGCCACGCCGGAAAGAACGGATCCGACAGCGGCAGCCGATGATAGACCTGATCGGCCAGCAGGAAGAATTCGTACTTCCATGCCAGTCCCGCGAACACGCTGATCTGAACGATCAAGTACGCCCACAACACCCGTCCCGAGTAAGGCGCCGCGACCTCGACCTCCTCTTCACTGCCGTCTGTTGCCTTGCCGCCGAACATCACCGGTCACCCCCGGGCGAAAGCATCTCAGACGACTCGCGAATCCACTCGAATTTTCCGTCGCCGATCGGCTTGGCGTGGATTTTGGTTTCCAACGTCTGCCCTCGATAAGACGATCTGACCGTCACCCAACGATCCTGGCCGGGACTGAGCAATGAGTAGCGTCCGTTGGCGAACGTCAGCACTCGAGTGGGAAAGTGGTTGATGTAGCGGGGTCGGCTCGAGTCGAGCACCGGCGTGATCAAACCTTCTGGTAAATCGCGGATCTCGTATTGATTGCCGAAGTTGTACATCGCCGGAACCGGCGCCTGGATGGCCCAACACGCAAACGATTCGGTCGACAAATGAAAACGCTTCATCGTCACGCGGGCGATCGCCGGATAAAACGGCGTCAGCAACAACCAAACCGTCACCGCGCAGACGCCCAGCAGGATCAGCACGAACAGCGGATCGCGACGCGGTCGGCGAGTTTCGGTGTCCATGGCATCCTCCGCAGCTATGCGACGTTCGATTGTATTGTTACTGAATCGTGGGACAGGCTTCCAGCCTGACGGTCCAGATTCGACAGGCTGGAAGCCTATCCCACTTGGCTTCTGAGCAGGGATGACGCAACCTGCCTGATCGTTTAAATCGCCAAATCCTCAGACGCCCGATCAAGCTCCAGACTCAGATTTTCAATCGGCAAATCGAACCGCTCCCCTGCACCGTACTCGTGGCGGAGGAAGCCTGAATCCCCGCGAGTGTAAACCACTGCCGATTTCACGGCTTGTTCCATCAGCAAAGGTTGTGCATGGCCGTTGGCCAAATTGAACCTCATTGCGATGAGGTTCCTGGGGCGGCGCAACCCTCGCAGATGCTCGGTTTGCTTGCCCCAGGCTATGGATATGCATGCCCTTTGGGCAAAAAGCCACTTGTGCAGATACCAATGCCAGGGGGAGAGTGGCCAATACCTTTGATGATCAACGATGCAAAAACTGCTCGACCTCAAAATGGCAAAGCTGAAAAAATAGCCCACCGATGGCAGCGCGAACCCACGGATCCCTGGCTGATTCGCATCCGTGGGTTCGCGCTGCTATCCGTGGGCTTTTAAACCGTTGCAGAATTCCCGGAATTGCCCATCAATCCATCAACGGACCGCGACGGGCCTTTCACCACGACTCACGCATTCTCGATCAACCGCAGTGCGATCTCGCGAATTTTTTGCGGATTGGCGTTGGGGTTTTTACTGCGGGCTTGACCGATCAAGGAACCGACGGCTTTCTGATTTCCGTTTTTGACATCGTCGACGACCTTGGGGTTGGCCGCGAGCAGCTCTTTGACCAACGTTTCCATTTCCGAATCGTCAACGGCCTCGATCCCCAAAGCCTTGATCGCCTCGTCGATGCCGCCGCCGTTTTCGCTGAGGTGTTTGAACACGTCGCGGGCGCGGTCGTTGGTCAGTTCTCCGCCGCCGACTTTGGAGAGCAGTTGGGCAAGTTGTTCGGCCGTCACGCCGAAGGACTCGATGTCCCCGCCCTGCTCTTTCAACGTACGCATCACGTCCTGCTGGATCCAACTGCTGGCGCGTTTTCCGTCACCGCTGGCCATCGCGACGACGTCATAATACTCGACCATGCCGCGGCCTTGAGAAACGATCACGTCGGCGTCGTAGGCCTTGATGCCGTACTGCGACTGCAATCGCTCGCGGGTTTCTTCCGGAGTCTCCCCGAGTGACGCGCGGATCTCTTCGACGCGCTCGCTGGGGATTCGGATCGGCAACAAGTCGGGACACGGAAAATAGCGGTAGTCGGCGGATTCTTCTTTCTCACGCTGCGGATACGTCACGCCTTTGACGTCATTCCAGCCGAAGGTGCGTTTGCCGTGGGTCTCGATCGTGTTCCCCGTTTCCTCCCACTCGGCATACTGTCGGTCAACTTCAAAGTGCAGCGCCGCAACGACGTTGCGAAAGCTGTTCATGTTTTTGACTTCGACAATCGGCGTGGCAATCCGCTCGCCGTGTTTGTCGATGTGCAAGTTGACGTTGGCATCCACCCGCAGACTGCCCTCTTGCATTTCGCAATCCGAAACGCCCAAGTGCGTCATGATCTCTTTCAGTTTGGTCAGATACGCCAACGCCTCTTCAGCCGTTCGCAAATCCGGCTCACTGACGATCTCCAACAGCGGAGTTCCGCAACGGTTCAGATCGATGCGACTGTCGGCGCGGCCGGCCGCCTCGTCGTGCATGCTCTTGCCGGCGTCTTCTTCCAGGTGGGCGCGGGTGATCCCGATCTTTCGCGTGGCATCATCATCGGCCGGATCGGTGATCTCCAAACAGCCGTCGGCACAGATCGGCAGATCGAACTGGCTGATCTGGTAACCCTTGGGTAAATCGGGATAGAAGTACTGCTTGCGATCCCATTTGGTCAGCGGCGGAATGTCACAATTGATCGCCAACCCGGCTCGGATCGCCAGCTCGATCGCGTGCTCGTTGATCACCGGCAACGCACCGGGCAAGCCTAAACAAACCGGGCAGACTTGCGTGTTGGGCGGGCTGCCGAATTTGGTGCTGCAACCGCAAAACAACTTGGTCGCCGTCTTCAGTTGGACGTGGACTTCCAGTCCGATGATCGTCGTGGTCGGTAGCTGTGACATCGTTTATTGATTCGGTCGTTGGGTGTGATAATCGGTCGCCGATTGAAAAGCAGATGCCGCGAACAGCAAGCGACTCTCTTCCAACGTCGGGGCCTGCAGTTGAATCCCGATCGGCAATCCCGAAGGATCGAATCCGCCCGGCAACGAAATCGCGGGAACACCGGACAGATTCGCGCCGACGGTGAACAGATCGCACAGATACATCTGGATCGGATCGTCGATCTTGTCGCCCAGCGGAAACGCCGGCGTCGGTGTGACCGGCCCCAACAACAGATCGACTTGCGAGAACGCGGCGTCATAATCGCCGCGAATCAACCGCCGTACCTTGAGCGCTTTGTTGTAGTACTCGTCGGCATACCCTTCGCTCAATGCGTAGGTCCCGATCATGATGCGGCGTTTGACTTCCGCGCCAAATCCTTCGGCACGACTGCGGCAATACATCGACACCAAATCCTTCGCCTCTTCACCGGCGCGATGTCCATAGTGCGCCCCGTCGTAACGCGACAGGTTGCTGCTCGCTTCGCTCGGCGCGATCACGTAATACGTCGGCACCCAATACTCACGGTGCGGCAGATCGACATCGACGATTTCGGCCCCCAGTTCCGCAAACACGCCGATCGCATGGGCGACCGCGGTTCGGATCGATTCGTCGATGCCTTCGGCTTGCAACGATTCACGCAACACCCCGATCCGCATGCCACGGAGATCATTCGATTCGGTCGCCAAGGTGAAATCGGGAACGGCCTGGTCGAGCGACGTCGAATCCCGCGGCTCAAACCCCGCGATCACGTTCATCAACAACGCGCATTCATCGGCCGACCACGCCATCGGACCGATCTGATCCAAACTGCTGGCAAACGCCACCAACCCGTATCGGCTGACCCGACCATAAGTCGGCTTCAATCCCGTCACGCCGCAAAACGCCGCGGGCTGACGGATAGAGCCTCCGGTGTCGGTCCCCAGACTCAGTGGAACGGTCCCGGCAGCTACCGCCGCGGCGGCGCCACCGCTGCTGCCGCCGGGGGTGCGTGAGGTATCCCAGGGGTTCTTGGTGATCCCGAATGCACTCGTCTCAGTACTCGCGCCCATCGCGAACTCGTCCATGTTCGTTTTGCCGACGATCACGGCGTCGGCGGCGCGGAGCTTTTCGACGACGGTCGCATCGTAGGGCGGACGAAACCCACGCAGCATTTCCGACGAACAGGTCGTCGGCATGTTGGACGTGCACAACACGTCTTTGACGGCGATCGGCACACCGGCCAACGCCCCCAGTGGTTTTCCGGAGGCACGCTTGGCATCGATCGCTTGGGCGGCCGCAAGCGCCGCGTCGCGATCGACGTGGGTGTAAGCGTTGTGCGTCGACTGAGACGCCTCGATCGCGTCGAGGGCACGCTGGGCGATTTCAACCGCCGACGCCTCACCGGCAGCCTGCAATCGCAGCACTTCCAAAGCAGAATCAAGCATGAAGGGGGTGACTCGTTACGACCAGATGGATGACAGGCACAAATTATCGACCATCCTCCGCCGATCGACCACCGGGCATCGAAGGGGGAATCGGGCGCAGGTGGCTGTCCAGCCTTCAGGCGCATCCCACTCGCTGCAAAGCAGCGAAACCGGCGGCTGAAGCCTGCACACCAGCGCGTAGCCGTCTAACCTTCAGACGCGGGTGGACGGATCTGGAATCGCGATCGTGGCGACGCAACCGGCCAGACCGCCGGAGAGCCGAATGGTGGCGTCATGCAATTGGGCGACTCGGTAGGCTCGACACAGCCCCAATCCCAACCCACGGCCGGCCTCGCGACCGCTGTAAAACGGATCAAAGGCATGCTTGGACGCTTCGACGCTCAGCCCCGGTCCGCTGTCGGCGACGTGGATCAACCACTGCGGATCCCGCGATCGGTCATCCACCCGTTCCATCGACAACACGACCGTGCCGCCGCTGCCGATCGCCTCGATCGAATTTCGCAGTAAGATTCGAATCGCTTCCAGAATCATCGACCGATCCACTGACACCATCGCCGGCTCCGGTAACGTTTCAGCCAACAACCGGATGTCGAATTCCGCAGCGATCGCGGAAAACTCCGCCCCAGCCGCCTCGACCAGCGCATTCAAATCGACACGCTCCCGATCGACCTCCGGCGGGTTGGCGAAAAACATCAACCCGGCAATCATCTCATGGGCCCGGTAGACCTGTTGGACGATCTGCTGAAGCGATTGCTGACGCTGTGGATCGGCTTCCTCACGCGCGAGCTGTTGTGCCCGGGCGGAAATGTTTGCCAACGGGTTGTTGATTTCATGGCTCAATCCATAAGCCAACTGCTTCGCGGCGGCCAACTTCCGTTTCTCTGCCAGGGCGGACAGGCTGGACTGAGTCACCAACTCCCGCTCCCGAGCCCGCGCCAATTGCTGCAGCAAACGACTGCCTTCGATTTTTCGTTTCGGCTCGGCGACACAGTCCCAAATCACCGCCGGGACGTGTTCGATCCAGTCCGAATCGATCGCCGGCCCCAAAACCTGCAACCACTCCGCCGCTCCGGCGATCCAATCGTTCGGCTCAGTGTTTCGGCAGCGGGCCAACAAACGGGACCAACGATGCTGGTGCGCATTGGTGATCTCCGGCGCCGCAAGCATCCACTCGCCGTCGGCAAATGCAGCCGGTGACGCACCGATGAACCACTCCGCCAACTCCGTCGCGGACACAAATTCATCACCCGGCCAGCTCAACAGGGCATACAGCAAGAACGGCGGATCTTCGCGAAACGCCGAGGTCACCCGGCGAACGGCCAGCGGATTGACGTCCCCCCAGCCGGCATCGGATGACGAGATCGCCGTCGAGATCGCGACCATGGCGGTGTCCGATAACGGCAACCACCAGCGTTTGCCCGCGCGCGAGATCGGCGGCAGAACGCCCCACCAGCCGAGCTCCAATACCGAGCCCGGAAACGGGAATTCATTCGATTGGTCGCGGAGACTCGTCACCGCATTCATCTAATTCGGGACTTTGCGTTCCATTTCCAGCAGATCACAAGATCGCAACACCAAGTCGTCGATCGCAAACGGCTTCTGCATGAAATCGTTCGCACCGGCCGCACGCAGCGCGTCGACCTTGTTGTGCTCCACCATCCCGGAAATGCAAAGAATCTTGACCATGTCCAAGGCCGGATCGCTGCGGACCCGCTGGCAGACTTCTTTGCCGTTGATGTCGGGCAACATCACGTCCAACACGACCAGATCCGGTCGAAATTCCTTGACGCCCATGCCGGCATCAAAGCCGTTGTTGGCCGTGCGGATGTCGAATCGCCCGTCGCGTTCAAAGCCGTCTTTCATCAATTCGACCAGATCCTGGTCGTCATCGACGATCAACAACTTCTTCTTGCCGCTCTCCAACGCGTCTGTCGGTATCCCATTGTCCTTCATGAACAGGTAAAGCTGTTCACGCGGAATACGTCGAAATTTGCTTCCCGGCACCCGGAAGCCCTTCAGCGAACCATTGTCAAAGCAACGAATGATCGTCTGCTGGCTGACTTTGCAGATTTTAGCCGCTTCGCCTGTCGTAAAGACCGTCTTCGTGGTCATCGCAGAAACCATCCTCCCTGCAGGACGAGCCGTTTCCCAACCTGTGCGTTTGTCGCGAGTGAGCCTTCGTCGAAGCCTCACCCTGTTCCATGTCTTTCCGTGCTAGCATTCGCCAACACTCTTGTGCCGGTCACCAAACCAGCACGACAGGCTTCTTTTAGCAAAACCCCCACGCTTCCGCACAAGAGCATTTCAGTGCCAATTTGCGTCAAAAACGTAAGTAACAGCAAACTCCGAAACCCTCAAGCTTGCCGATCTTGCCCGACCAACGAATCTTACCGAATCCACAGGATAGGTCAAGATAGGTTACCAGCGAACTTTGAGCGGCCAGCGACCAGTGCGGTCGATCGGAGAACGATCGCATCACCTTGACGACGGGGCTTCGAGATAGGCCAGCAATAGTGCGATATCCGCCGGCGTGATCCCACTGATCCGCTGTGCTTGGTCGAGCGAGACCGGCCGAATGTGACTGAGTTTCTCCTTGGCTTCGTTACGCATCGCGGTAATCGCGGCATAATCGAATCCGCCGGGAATTTTCTTCTTCAGCATCCGCTGCTGGCGTGCAACTTCGTCGCGTTGCCGGCTGACGTAGCCTTCGTATTTGATGTCGTAAACGACTTGCTGTGCGGCCTGGTCGCCGATGGTTGCAAGCTGGGGAATGAACCCGCACATCTTCGCCCAATCGACTTCGGGGCGGCGAAGGTAGACGTCGCCTTTGACATCGCCCTTGGGCGTGCTGATCCGCACCGACCCGAGCAACTCGATCGCCCGATCGATGTCGGCCAGTTTCGTCGCAAACTTTTCGCGACGTTGGGCATCGATCAATCCCAACGAGTCGGCGTCGGGCGTCAATCGGCGATCGGCGTTGTCTTGCCGCAGCAGCAGTCGATACTCCGCACGGCTGGTAAACATTCGATAGGGTTCGTCCGTGCCGCTGGTGACCAGATCGTCAACCAACACGCCGATGTAAGCTTGATCCCGGGTCGGAACCCACGTCGATTTTCCGGCAACTTGTCGTGCCGCATTGAGACCGGCGATCAAACCCTGTCCGGCCGCCTCTTCGTATCCGGTCGTGCCGTTGATTTGGCCTGCGAGATACAGCCCCGAGACCCGTTTGGATTCCAGGTGCGGCCAAAGCTGCGTGGGCGGACAATAGTCATATTCCACGGCGTATCCGTAACGCATGATGGTTGCCCGTTCCAATCCGGGAATCAGACGGAACATCCCGTCCTGGACATCGCGTGGCAGACTGGTCGAGATGCCGTTGACGTAGACCTCTTCGGTGTGATGGCCTTCCGGTTCGAGGAACAACTGGTGGCTGTCTTTGTCGGCAAAGCGAACGACTTTGTCTTCGATCGAAGGACAATAGCGTGGTCCGCGCGTGTTGATTTGTCCGCTGTACATCGGGGCGCGGTGAAGATTGGCGCGAATCAGATCGTGCACCGCATCATTGGTCATCGCGATGTGACAGGGCACCTGATCGATGGACAAGGAATCGTTGAGGAACGAAAACGGTTGGGGTTGGTCATCACCGGGCTGTTCGTCCAAGCTGGCATAGTCGATCGTGCGGCGATTCAATCGGGCCGGCGTGCCCGTCTTGAATCGATCGATTTGGAATCCCAGTCGATTCAGCGCGCCGCTGATCCCCGTCGTCGTTCCCTCTCCGGCGCGGCCGCCGGCGGTTTTGGATTCTCCGGTATGCATGATCGCTGACAAGAACGTGCCGGTGGTCAGCACCACCACCGCCGCGCGATACTCCGCCTGACCTCGCACGCGAACCCCGACGATCCGCTCGCCCTCGGCGGTGCTCTCGGTCAACAAGTCTTCGACCGTTTCTTGACGCAGATCCAAGTCGCTCTGCAATTCGATCGCGTGTTTGATGTATTGCTGGTAGGCCTTCTTGTCGGCCTGCGCGCGAGGGCTGTGCATCGCCGGCCCCTTGCGGCAATTGAGCAGTCGAAACTGGATGCCGGTCGCGTCAATCGCGTGCCCCATCAATCCGCCGAGCGCATCGACTTCGCGGACGATCTGGCCTTTGGCGACGCCACCGATCGCCGGATTGCAGGACATCTGCCCGACGGTATCCAAATTGGTCGTCAGCAGCGCCGTCCGCGCGCCCAAGCGAGCCGCCGCGGCAGCCGCCTCGGTCCCGGCGTGCCCTGCCCCGATCACCACCACATCATATTGATATTGAATCATGAACTCTTACTCATTTGCCTTGGCTCGATCAGCCTGACCCGTCACTCTGCCCTGACCGCCGCGCGGAACCTTGCGGCCCGCGGCGAAACGATCGATGCAGCACTTTTTCCTGCTTCCCCATCAAGATTGGCCCTTCATTTTGCCGAACCGGAAGATGAGGTACACCCGTTTCTTTCGACTCCGGCATATCCGATGGGCGTTTTCCGCCAATTCGTCCGGGCGATCAGTCATCGCCCCCCGTTCATCCCGGCGACATCCCGCCGTAGGCCAGCGGTACGCACATTGCAGTGCCATCGCGTCCCACTGTCGATCTCGCTGTGGACCCTGTTTGCCATCTTTGCCAATCCGGCGGTCGCGGTTGACCCGGACGCCATTGTCCTCACATCTCGGGTTTTTGATATCCCATTTCAGATGGAACGGGACAGCGGAGCGACGATGGTGCGGCTCTACGTCTCCTCCGACCGCGGACAAACGTGGGCCAAGGCGGCCGAGCAGCCTCTGCCGATCCAACAATTCCACTTCGAAGCGACCGCCGATGGGGATTACTGGTTCACCCACGCGACCGATTTGGACACGCCCCCCCAGCCGACGGAAACGCTCTCGCCGGAACGCAAGATCTTCATCGACACGACCGGACCGGCGATCGATCTTCAAGCCGGCGCCGACGTCGACGGTACCCTTTCGGCTCAATTAAAACTGACCGATCCGCATCAAGTCGCCACGCTCCGCGTGCTGTACGCGACCGATGTCGGACGTCAGTGGGTCACGTTCCCCAACGCGTCGATGGATCAGGAAGGCCGATTTTCGATTCGCCCCGCCGACGATTGGCAACAGATGTCCGTCCACGTCACAGCCACCGACTCGATCGGCAACGCGTCGGTCCAAGCGAAAACGTTCCGCCGTCCCCGCGTGGCGGCCACCAAACTGCCGCGGATGGCTGCGTCACCCAACCAACTACGCATTCAAACCGTCGCCGGCCCCAGCGATCCACCCAGCTTTCGACTCGGTCCGACGGCCGACAACCACCCACCACCGTCGCCGTCTGGCCAGTCCTCTCCGCAGTCGCTCCCGCAATCGTCCACGCGCGGCGCCGCGTTGCAGTCACCGGGATCCGGTCCGCTGCGATCGACCGGCAGCGCCAGCACGCCTGTCCGCGGCACGGCACCCGCCACCGCCCCGACCACGGGACGTTCGCTGCAATCCTTCGGTGCGGCGTTTGGCGCCAGCACCCCACCGGTGACCAAACCGATCGCGATCACACCGACGGGCACGACAGCAACACCGGCAGCCAACTCGCCGGCGGCCATACCATCCGGCAATCCGTCGCGTCCGATGACGTTGCCCGCGTCGGGCGTGACCGCCAAACTGACGCCCGAAGGCATCGAGGTGCTGCCGGCACCACAACCCGAACCAGCCCCCGCCGAAGTCCCGAAAGCGCCCGCGGCGACGCCCGAAGCATTGCCGACACCCGCACCAACGCCGGAAACGACCGACGCGCCGACGCTGAACCTGGCCCCACCGAAATCGCCCGGCGACCCGATCACCGAGTCGATCCCGCTGCCAAACGCGGAGGCGGACGACGAAGCCACGTCCCAGCGATCGCGGACACTCGAAGAAGCCTTGCGGCCGATCACCCCGCGATCCCAGACGACGCCGAACCAGCAATCACCCCGTCCCACCGCGGAACAGATTCCGACGCCGACACCGAGCAGCACGCCGGACGATCAACGACGTTACCGGGCCGAACGTGCCGAACAACTCAGCCGCGAGCAACAACAACGCTACGATCGAGCTCAACTGGCCCGCACCGTCGCGTTTCGCTGGAGCAACTCCAATCGCTTTAGCCTGGAATACGAACTCGAAGCCGTCGGTGCGTCGGGGGTCGAAGCGGTCGAATTGTACGGCAGTCTGGATGCCGGGCGGACTTGGAAACGATGGGGCGCCGACCCGGATCGGACCAGTCCCTTTGACATCGAAACCAAGGGCGAAGGCGTCTTCGCGTTTCGAATCGTGGTGCTCGGCAACAACGGCTTGGCCAGCCCACGCCCGTTGCCCGGTGATCAACCCGATATCGTGGTGATCGTGGACCAAACGTTGCCCGAGATCAAAATCACTTCGGCGCGCTACGGCGAAGGGGATCGCACCGGGTCGTTGATCATTCGCTATCAATGCAGTGATGAAAACCTGATGAACCGCCCCGTCGCGATCGCGTTTAGTGATTCGATCGATGGGCCGTGGACGACCATCGCCGCCGGGCTTCGCAACGACGGACTCTACGTCTGGCCGGCCGATCCGAAGTTGCCACACGAGATCTATCTGCGTGTCGATGCGACCGATCAGGCGGGCAACACGGGCAGCTACTTGCTGGACCAACCGATCGCCACCGGCGGACTCGCCCCGCGGGCCCGTATCCTCGGCTTCCGGTCACGTTAGGGCTCCGTCCAGATCTGAATTTGGGCTACGGTTGTGAAGCGAAAATGGGGTCAGGCGGTAACTTGCAGAGCAAAGAAGTTACCACTGAGCCCACGGATGGCAGCGCGAACCCACGGATCCCTGGCTGCGTCACATCCGTGGGTTCGCGCTGCCATCCGTGGGTATGATTTTCGATTGCGGGAATGCTGCGTTTAGATTTGAATTTGGGTTGGAACCGTAGTGGCGCGTGCTTCCCGCATGCCCGTGCCGTGAAATTTGGATGCCTGCCCGGCGATTGAATCGCGACAATGCACGAGAGATTAAACTACGGCTCCGCCCTACCCTGCCCCGGAGCCCGTGATGCGTTACCTGTTGTTGATCCTGGCGTTGTTTCCCGTTGCGGCCCAAGCCGAACGACCGAACATCATCTTAGTGATGGCTGACGATCAAGGCTGGGGCGAAACCGGTTACAACCAGCACCCGCGGCTCGAAACACCGAACTTGGACGCGATGAGCGAGTCTGGTTTGCGGTTCGATCGGTTTTACGCCGGTGCCCCGGTCTGCTCGCCCACCCGCGCCGCCGTGTTGACCGGACGGTCGTGTTACCGAGTCGGCGTCCCCGAACACGGCTACGCCTTGCGTCACCAAGAGATCACGTTGCCGCAAGTGCTGTCCGACGCGGGCTACCAGACCGCCCACTTCGGCAAATGGCACTTGAACGGATTGCGCGGTCCCGGCGCGCCGATCCTGCGGGGCGACAGATTTCATCCCGGCACATTCGGCTTTGACCATTGGTTGTCGGTGACCAACTTCTTCGACCGCGATCCGTTGCTCAGCCGCGGAGGAGAGTTTGAAGATTACCGGGGCGATTCGTCGAACGTGATCATGGAGCAGGCGCTCAAGCACATCGAACGCCAATCCGCATCCGACCAACCGTTCTTTACCGTCATCTGGTACGGCACGCCCCACTCTCCCTTTAAAGCGTCGGCCGAAGACAACGCAGCGTTTTCGGACTTGGACGAAACATCGATGCACCACTACGGTGAACTGGTCGCGCTGGATCGCAGCATCGGCGCTCTGCGTGCCGGATTGCGCACGCTGGGCATCGAAAAGCAAACTCTGTTTTGGTACTGCAGCGACAACGGCGGGTTACCCAAGATCACACCGCCGACGACCGGCGGTCTGCGTGGAAACAAAGGCACGATTTTCGAAGGCGGCTTGCGGGTGCCGGGCATCATCGAATGGCCCGGAACCGTCACTCCACGACAAACCGATTATCCGGCCAGCGTGATGGACATGATGCCCACGATCCTGGAGCTCGCCGGCGCCGAACATCCCGCCCCCGAGCGGCCGCGGGACGGCATCAGTTTGACGCCGCTGTTTCGCGGACCGTCGGACGCTCAGCGCCATCGCCCCGAACCGATTTTCTTTCGCTACAAATCCGCCGCGGCGGTGGTCGATGGCGACTGGAAACTGCTGACCCAAGATTTCAAGAAGGACACCTTTGAACTCTACAACGTGGCGAACGATGTGGCGGAATCCACGAACGTCGCCGAGCAACATCCCCAGCGTTTCCAAACGCTCCGCCGGCAACTTCGCAACTGGCTCGAATCCACCGACGCCAGCGAAGCGGGCAAGGATTACCCCTCAGGCCGCGTCGCGGCGGATCATCCCCAACCCATGTTCTGGGTCGACCGCCCCGACTACCAACCCCACCTGGAAGACTGGAAAGACCGCTGGGAATACAAAACCTGGCTAGACCGACGCCGCAAGACGAAGCGGTGAATTGGCTAACGTGGTGGCAAAACGATGGGGGCAAAACGATCGTGGTGACTGGACTCAACACTGAAGTGTCGTGAGGTGAACGTCGTGGTGTTTTAGATTGATCCACTGCAGACAAGGCAGTTTGGTATGAAGCAGCAGTCGCCTTAGTTGCCTTTCCATCTCCGGTGCTCCGCTTGTCAGCGACGTAATTGACATCGCGGTTTGGTCATCGATCAAGAAAATATCGTGCATCCCGATCTGACAACGTTCATCGAATATCGGTACACGCCTTAAGGCCCCCCGGGAACTTTGGAGTAAAGACACGAGTGCTTCGCGATAAAGTGATGCACTCAAGAACGCCCCCCAATCCGTCAACAAATCTTCAAAGACATTCCGCAGTCGAACACTAGCTTCGTTGACGGCCCGCCACCTCTGGGCATGAACATTAAACCGGTGTCGAGCCTCAGAATCCAGGTTGGTCGAGACAAATCGTTTTTGAACCCGAGGGGTTCGTAAGTTCACCAGGAGACCATGCTTCATGCCCGACAAGAGCAAGTAGTTAATCGCTTGGGCTTCGTGAGCCGGCGTGAGGCACTCGACCGTTTTTGCTTCAACCATTATCGCGTTAGCTAGAAGCAAATCCATAAAATACGATTTGCGAAAGCCTTTGTGTGACACAGTGATTTCTACTTCCCGCCTTGCAGGCAGCACACCCGCACGTTCACACCGTCGTCGAATGGCATTCTTGAACGGTGTTTCTTCAAGTAGACGACTGAACTCATTATGAGTGGAGAAGATAATTCCCATAATCCGGTGAGCGAGTTTTTGAAACTCGTCGCGATCCAGAACCCGGATCTGTGAGTCCACTTCAATGGGCATCAATCCACCTCGTTTCTAGGAGAGGCACCTGGCAAAACAATGGGGGCAAAACGATAACACGCAGCAAGCCAAGCGAACACCCCCCGCCCCATCGTCTTGCCCCCATCGTCTTGCCCCCATCGTCTTGCACCCAT
>WCIL01000037.1:0-89489 GCA_033042175.1 Phycisphaera sp. RhM | reverse complement strand
CCTCTTCCCTTCGATGTTTGCTCAATGCGAAAAACCTTCGGGCACGATGCCCGATCTTACCGGCAGGACGCCGCCACACTGTTCAACTCGCCGGACCGCAAATTCCAATTTCCGTTGAACCAAGACAGTGCACCGCACCGATGCGTTTCGCAAATCCGCGACCGCGATGCCACCGTCGAAGTGAGTCGGTGCTGAATCGCACGTCGTTCAACGTGTCATCCAACTGGGCCCAACCATCGACCAGCGAAGGGAAGCCAGTTTTCGGGATTCGCAATCAGAGACACGTTGCGCGGAAGTGACCCGCAATCAGGGATTCGCCAGAAAGGACCCAAAACTCATTTTGCCGCATGCACAGACAGATCCGGGAGCGGTAGGTCGTGGTCGGGGCGATCGTCAGAAACTAACCACCCCCTATTGTGGTGCAATTGCTGCGATTCGATTGCCAACGTGTTGGTCCGCGGCTAGCATCAGTCTCGATATAGCGCAAGTTGTTACCCCACAGAGGACTCGGATCGTGTTAGCAAGATGGACAGGCATCGCATTGGTTGTTGCAGCAATCCACTTGATCGGGGCCAGCCACTCAACCGCCGGTGTCATGGTGTCCGGTGACGCCGCATTACTTGCAGCTGCTCCGCCTTCTGTCTTCGCTGATTCGCTGGAATCCAACGATGTCGCTTGGGTTTTCGCGGAACGCAAGAATTTCCTCTTGCTGTCTGATCTGGATGTCAACGTCCTTTCGCCAGGGCGCATTTTTGGAAATGCGCTCGAGTCGGTCTTCAACCTTTCAAGCCAGCGAGTGAACAGTTTTTTTGTAAGTTTCGATCCCGTTGGAAGGCCGGGCGGATTAGATCCGTTTTGGACCGCAAACGGCGCGCTTAGATTCGAAACACCTATTCTCGGAATCATCACCGCAGATCGACAGCTCTACGATTCAGAAAACCTCGGGCTTCGTTCAACCACAACTATCTATCCGATTGAAGGGGTATCGACAGGCGCACGAGGCATGGACGCAACAGACCTTAGTTTCGACTTTGTTGAAATTTCCGCAGATCGTCTGACAGTCAGTTTCGGAATGGCGGCAAGATTTCCCAGTGACCAGTTTCGTGTAATTACCGCGGCCCCGGTCCCCGAACCAGCCGGTTCCGTGATTTTCGGACTAGGGGCACTGTGCATCGCTGGAATCCGTACGCGTCGCAGAGTGAATGCTTTATAGCCCGATGAAACAATTGCCCAGTCGCGTCCGCTGGCAACGAATGCATCACCTTTATTGCGATTTTCGAATTGCGGGGTCCTCAACACATGATGACGTGACTGTTCCCCTTGTAGGTGCCAATCAGCGGCGGTCAGGAAGGACCCGTCACGCCGACGGATATAGTGGTGGTGGGGTAGTAGGAGTTTATGCGCCATCCACGTATGAACGCCGGAATGGCGGGATAGTGTCCTGCACAATCACAGCAGCGAAGGACCCGTCGTAGGGGGTGGTGGTGGTGGTGATAAATGCGCAGACGTGCGGGCGCGGATTCCATGCGAGGACACACCCGCGGCACCCCAGCGCTCCCCTGGGAAGGACCCCGCGCCGCGATTGCAAACCGGCCCCCCAAGCCCCCCTGGGACCGCGACGTTGCGTCGGGTCCTTTCGGAGCCATCCCAGTGCGGTGTCCCACGCCGATTGCGGGCAAATCCGCAGCCATCCATCCGGCCAAACCGCAAATCCCCTTACCCCGCGGGACAGCTACCGGACGGACTCTGTTTTTCACTATGCGGGCTAACGTGCCTCGCAAACCGGCGGATCGGCCCAATAGGACCCGAAAGGGGGCGGGGGTAGCGATCAGTGCGGCACAACGATCGTCCGCGCCAGCGACAGCAGGCGAGCACGAGCGCCGTCGTCCATCGCCGCCCACAACCGCATCAATTCGGCCGTCGCGTCATCCATGTTACCGCCCGCGTTACCGCCAGGGCACGCCAAATCGGTTTCGTCCCGCAAATCGCCGGGTGGCGTCGAATCCTCTGGGGTGTACTCGACTTACGACGATTGGAATCGTCGTGTCAGAGAACTTGCTGCTACAATGCGGCAAATCGGCGTGCTTTCCGGCCCGCTCCGGTTGTTTACTCAAACCGGAGAGCACACCATGCCTCATTTTCCTAGGCCGTTTTTTCGCCGCGCTCGCGGCCTGTGGTACGTCCAGCTACACGGCAAGCAAATCAACCTCGGCCCAGACAAGGACGAGGCGTTTCGTCAGTACCACCTGCTTCTCTCTCAGCCGGAAGTCCCCTCGGTTTCCCCCTCAGGCGGTCGCTCGGTAGCAGTCCTATGCGATCACTTTCTGGAGTGGACTCAGCGCAATCGTGCGGAAGCAACCTACGAGTGGTATCGCTATCGCCTGCAGCGCTTCGTTGAAGCCTACCCGACGCTAAACACGGACGAGCTTAGGCCGCACCACGCCGAGCAGTGGGCAAGCAACCTAAGCAACTGCCAAACGAGTCACCGAAACTACCTGCGCAGCATCAAACGCTGCATGAAGTGGGCAACCCGCCAAGGCTTCATCGAGAAGAACCCGATTGAGCATCTAGAGGTTCCATCTGGTGAAGCAAAGGAGGTTTACGTTCCGCCAGACGAGTTTGAGCGACTCTGCGGTTTTATCCGAAACCAGCCTTTTCTTGAGCTTGTCACAACGACCTACAAGTGCGGGTGCCGGCCGCAAGAGTCGCTTCGAGTGGAGGCCCGTCATGTTGACCTAACGAACAGCCGCTGGGTGTTTCCGCAATCGGAGGCCAAGGGCAAGAAGGCCCCGCGCATTGTCTATCTCAGCGAGGAAGCTTTCGAGATTACCAAACGCCGACTGGAAGAGTTTCCTTCAGGCCCACTGTTTCGAAACTCACGCGACAAGCCGTGGAAGCCGGCATCTGTGAATTGCGCTTTTAACGCACTCCGCTGGCGGATGGGACAGGCTGAGATGAAACGTCTTGGCGAAGAAATCAGCGACGCAGCGGTCGCAAGAGAAATCAAACGTCTGAAACCGAAAAAGAAGAGCAAGGGGCGCCTGGTCGCAAAGTCTGCCACTGATCTGAAAGTCGAAGCCAAGCAGCGTCTGATGCGAAAGCGTGCTGCGACGCTTGCGCCCAAGTACTCGCTGTATGCGTTTCGCCATTCGTACGCGACAAACGCCCTCAAGCGAGATTTGGATGCGCTGACCGTGGCGATCCTGATGGGCCATCAAGACCCCAGTACCCTCGCCCGCGTCTATCAGCATTTGTCGCACAATCCCGAGCACATGCTTGAGCAGGCAAGACGAGCATCGGGCTGAGGGATGGGAGATGTGCGATTCACGATACAACCTCGGTCGTTACCTTAATCTTGACTGGGGTTTACATGGTAGCGAACGTTCTTGCTTGATGCCTTTCCGCATTTCCCACCAATTCACCCCATGTCTCCATGCTCCGTGCATTGATTCATGCATGCTTTCCCAGCCTTGGAAAATTGTTCTGTGAGTCGCGATCCTGGGGCCTGCCGCCCGTCCAACGGGTGGATAATCAACGCCCTGTTTCTGACAGAGGTCTGTTTCACCGACGCGCCGAATGAGAATTCGTTCGTGCTAGCGGTCGATGCAACCGCCATGAGTTGCGCGGATGAATCATTAAGCGAGCAAGGGCGGGGACAACGCCTTTGCAGTCGAAGTTGTAGGAGCGAAAGACGCACCCGATGCGCGATTGCTCCAATAAGACACTTTGCTTCAGTGCCTCGGTGTCCACCGCCGATAGGCACCACACAGATTCGCCGTTTCGATGCAGTGTCCGCACGTCGCGGTCCGAGATCTCTCGATGACTGCAGCGAATTGAATTCGCGAACTGTACCGCAATCGTAACGCCGCGATCGCGGAGCGATCGGCGACAGACTACGAGGATCTTGAGAATGCTCTGGCAAGTTTTTGGCTCGCCTCAAAATCACCGTGGTCCTGAAACGCCCGCGAACCTGCCCAGTCGCGGGTTACAATCGGTTTCTGCAATCAACTGATGCTACCGTAGAGTTTATGGGCTAGCTTTCGCAAGAGCTGCTCGGCGTTGTCGATTGACCCGTCGCCATCTCCGTTTGTCTCATCTCCAGAATCATACAAAAGTCCCATCGTCGCGAGTTTGTCGGTAGCGATCAGGATATCAATGATCTTTGCGTTTCCGTTCTCATCTATATTCCCGATCGTTTCTGACAGTCCCAATTGTTCGGACTCGTCGACCGTAAGGACATCTAAAACATCAATGGTCGCATAGGCGATTCCGTCGGCGGAGGTCGAGAACCCGTAATCCTGTGCAACGGTCCCGGCAAGCGTTTCACTAGTGGCAAACACAGACAGAGCCACGCCCAAAACGTGCGCGTCAACTTTGGGTGCCCCCCCGTTTGCGACCATCGTCTTTGCATTGCGACGATGCAAGTAAGCGAACGTCTCCGCGATATACTCGTCACTCTTTCCGGCAAAGTTCAGGTCACGACCTTCCCCCTTCGCGGCATCATAGTACGCGCCTGCCCCGTACATTCTTGGGAACGTCGCAGCAAGCCAGTCTCCCAGTTGCGTCTCACTGCCTTGGTTTGCAGCCGCCGCGTCGCTAAGCCGTTCGATTAGTGCCTGGCCTTGTTTGTTGTGCCAGAACCCGAGTCCGCTTGGCGAGTCCAGGGGCGCGGGGTCCGTCGCTTGGGGTAGTTCGGCGAAGTTGTAGTAGTCCCCGAGTGATCCGGGGGCGAGTTTTATACCGGCGAACTTATCGTTTCCATCAACGTAACCATCGGACGTCGATTCTGTTGCCAAGCCGCGGGAGGTGACCACCACCTCCCCGAGTGACTCACCACCGTCGTCAAAATTGGATGGCTGTACTTCACGAAGCACGTAGGTTCCAGGGCGAAGATTCGTGAATGCGTATCCCATCTCGTCACTCGTTTGCGACGACGCGTTCACGATATTTCCACGATCATCGACGCCCTCTAGAACGACATCCACCCCATTAATATCGTATTCTCCGTAGTTGAGCTCTCCGTCGTTGTTGAAGTCACGCCAAACGCGCCCGTACAGGTCTGACGGTTCCACCTCAGCGAATGTATAGTCAATCGCGTCGGTCATCGTGCCGGCTGGACCAACCGTCAGTTTAATTTCATTGCTGTCCCGGCCGTTATCGACACTTCCCCCTAGGTTCCCGGCCGTTTCATTTCCGTCCAACAGAGCCAAGTCCACGAACTCGTCGAGCAGTTCGACGATCTTGTAGTTACCAGCATTGAGATTGACATTCAAGAAATAAGTGCCATCGGACTGGCTGGTCGTCGATCCGATCGGAATCGCTGTTGCAATATCATCACTCTCATTGAAAACAGCTACCGAAATTCCTGCCAATCCGGAATCCTGTCCGCCGTCGAATGTCCCGTCGTTGTCTAGATCATTGAAGACACGCCCCGCTACGTCGACGAGATTATTGACCGTGACATTGACCGTGGCGGTCTCGGTATTCTCCACGCCGCCGATGTTCGTGGTGACGGTGTACTGGAAACTGTCGCTGCCGTGGAAATCGTCGTTCGGTGTGTAGGTGACGGTGCCGTCCGCCTCGATCACCACCGAACCATTGGCCCCTTGGGTGACGCCACTGACGAAGGCGGCCGCATCCTCAAAACTATCGTTGGCGAGGACATTCAGATTGATCGACGTGTCTTCGTTGGTCGTCGCACTATCGTCAACGATGTCGCTCACTGAGTTGACCGTCACGTTGACCGTCGCCGTTTCCGTATTGGTCGCACCGTCGACGTTCGTCGTGACCGTATAACTGAAACTGTCATTGCCGTGGAAATCGGCCGCCGGTGTGTAGGTGACCGTACCGTCCGCCTCGATCACGACCGCACCGCTAGCACCTTGCGTGACACCACTGACAAAGGCGTTGACGTCCTCAAAGTTGTCGTTGACGAGCACGTTCAAATTGATCGACGTGTCTTCGTTGGTCGTCGCGATGTCATCCACGATGTCGACGACCGAGTTGACCGTCACGTTGACCGTCGCCGTTTCCGTATTGGTCGCACCGTCAACGTTCGTCGTGATGGTGTAACTGAAGCTGTCGTTTCCATGAAAATCGGCATCCGGTGTGTAGGTGACCGTTCCGTCTGCCTCAATCGCCACCGAACCACTGGCCCCTTGGGTGACGCCACTGACGAACGCGGCTGCATCCTCGAAGCTGTCGTTAGCAAGGACGTTCAAATTGATCGACGTGTCTTCGTTGGTCGTCGCACTATCACCCACGATATCGCTGACGGAAGCGACCGTCACGTTGACCGTCGCCGTTTCTGTATTGGTCGCGCCGCCCACATTGGTCGTGACCGTGTAGGTGAAACTATCGTTGCCATGGAAATCAGCATCCGGCGTATACGTGACCGTACCGTCCGCCTCGATCGCAACCGCACCGCTGGCACCTTGCGTGACACCACTGACGAACGCGGCTGCATCCTCGAAACTATCATTCGCCAGCACGTCGATATTCGCGGCACTGTCCTCGGCGGTCGCAATCAGATCGTCCGAGATGTCTACCTGGTTATTTACAGATACCACAACGCGTCCGGATTCCGCAATACCTGCGGCGGTAGTCACCGTATACGTAAATTCATCCGGACCGTAGTAATCATCATTTGGCGTGTACGTCACTGTCCCGTCATCAAGGAAGCTCACAACGCCGAATTCGCCCTGCGTCACCGCGGAGACCACTGCATTGGGGCCGAAACCATCATTCGTAAGCACGTTGATCGTGCTTGCAACATCCTCTTCGGTCGTGATCACATCATCAGCGATGTCGACGGCACTCTCGACCGTCACTTCGACGTCGGCCGTTTCATGGTTACCGGCGGCGGTGGTCACCGTATAAGAAAAACGGTCTGCCCCGTGATAGTCTTCACTAGGCGTGTACGTGACGGTTCCGTCACCGTTCAACACAACGCTGCCATTAGCTCCCTGTGTTACTGCCGAAACCACCGCGTTGGGTCCGAAACTGTCGTTGGCCAGCACGTTCACCGCCCCCGCAATGTCTTCCACTGTTGTTATCGCGTCATCTTCAACGTCGACAATCCCGCTGAATCGCATCGGGATCCTGGCGGAAGCCGATTGGAGTAGCCCATATGCGTCGTGCAGACCATTGGATGGCTGGTCTCCCTCGTCTTCTACCGTGAAATCAAAATATGCACCTTCGCCCTGCAAGCCGTCACTGTGAAAATCTTCATTCGGCGAAAATCGCACAGTAAATCCATCGGCAAGCAATATTGCGGAACCTTTGCTCGCGCCGGTCAGAGCGAACGTAAGATTAGAATCCGCGGATTCCACGTCGGTCACGAAGTCTCGAAGGTCAACTTCGATCTCAATGTCTTCGAAACCTTGCTGTTCTTGGGGCGAGACAATCGGAGACTCGTTAACCGAGTAAATCACCGCACCCGAGCTTTTTGGCGTACCAGATGCTGCGTCATTGTCGGAAACAGATGATGTGATTTGGTAAAGGCCATCATCTGCGTACGTATGAGACGCGGAGAATGAGCGTTCACCAGAGTTCAGCTCGATCGACGAGATGGCGCCGTCTCCCCAGGTGATTAGCACAGTATGTGAATCATTCAGCCCTGAATCTTCAAAGGTGCCCGCAACAACAACGATTTCAGCATCGAGGTCCAGTGTTGAATCCTCGTATCCGTAGGACAGCGACGGATTGTTTCCATATGTGATACTCATTTCGGCAACATCGGGAGAGTCGTTTGACACCGTCACATTGAACGTGGCAGAAGACTCGTGGTTTGCAGTGCCGGTGTTATCAGAAACGAAGACCTCCACGTAATCGGTCGATTGATTGTCGACCGGTGTCCATTGAATCAGCCCTGTCACGGGATCAATCGTCATCCCATTGGGTTTATGTCCAAGCCGGTAAGTTAAAGTATTGGCAACAATGTCGGGATCGGTAGCATTCACCGACAGACTCAATGTATCGCCTTCCACCAAAGACCGATCGAGAAGCGTTGGAATCACCGGACTTCGATTGACCTCACGAACGACAATCGAGACTGATTTCACCGTTTCGGCGACGCCATCAGATGCAACGATATCAAACTGATAGGGCGAGTCTAAATCCTGCTCTTCCCCCGGTATCCACTCTAGAAAAGAGTGACCGCCCTGCTCGACAAGGGACATCCCGGTCGGCGCGTTGCGGAGAGACAACGCTACATTCTGAACCGGAATATCGTCATCCACATAGGTGACTTCCATTCGAAACAGCTGCATCTCCGGAATCGTGATTTCATCAGGAAATGGAATTCTTGGGCTCTCGTTCACTTCGTTTACCGTGATCGAGAAGGCGTTGCTCACGGTGGTTGATTTACGTGATTGATCGACATCCAGATCGCTTACGGAAACCTCAAAGATATATGTCCCAGGTCCCGTCGCCTCATCAGGTGTCCATTCGACTCTCCCGGTGTTTGGATCAATCGTTGGCATGTTGCCCGGCGTAGTACTCGAGACCAAATCCAATTCATAGAGCATTGGATCGCCGTCATCATCGGAGGCATTCACTTGATAAGTGAACAGCACCTTTTCATCGATCACAAAATCGGGAATCTCGGCCACTTCAGGCGGCGTGTCCAGCGGCAGAACATTGATCGAGATCGTCGCATACTCGGACCAATCATAGCCATCAAACACACGGTATTGAAACGAGTCCAGGCCGGAAAACCCGAGTGTCGCTACATACGACAGAACACCTGTTTGAGGATCGAAATGCCGGTCGCCATTTGCTCCGGTGTCCTCGTAGCCAACGATCCCTTGCACTCCATCCGGGTCGAGAACCGGAAGACTAATATCGATTGCATCTCCTTCAACGACCTCCTCCGGCCCAAACATTCCTGCGGTTGGAGGAGCGTTCACCCGAACGACCCGCGAAAACCAGGGAGAAGTCTGAGAGTCTCCCCCCCAATCATTATCAGCATCTGTCCCGCGGACCTTGACGTCATATTGCCCTGGTCCGAAAGGCTCGAGATCCACCGAGCCCGTTTCACCTGGTCCTGAACCACCGACCAGTTTCACCCCATCTCGCCAAACCTCGTACTCGTGATACTCAACTCCAGACGCCGGTAATCCGAGCACGCCGGAGGCGTCCTGAAGATTCCAACCAACATGGTTCGAGCTACTCAGAGGCTGCACGGCCGGCGCGTTGATCCAGCCCGCAACCACCGGCGCAGCGATGTCATCATCTTCGATTTTGAATGTCGTACTGTACAGTGTTCGTGGTGTCCGATCCCCAGCACCCCAATCTTCATCATTGTCTCGAGCGTGCGCGTAAACTCGGAATGTGCCCAGTCCAAGCGAATTGAGGTCAAATGAACCGGCGTTTCGTACTGTATCGCGATAACCGGGAACATCGCCCCAAGAGCCACCGCTGAATTGTTGAAGTCGGACGTCGCGCCAATCGATCCCCGACGCATCTCCGATCGACCATTGTACCGTGTTGTCTTCGCCATCGTACTGGTCACGCGCATTCACAAAGCCGATTGACGGTGCGATCGTATCGTCATCGACAATGCTATAGTCCAGATGCCATTTACTAGACGACGAGCGATCGCTCGTTCCACAATCCGTATCATTATCCGTCGCCTGTACAAGCATCTTGTAGGTGTCAGGAGGCAGATGGTTCATGTCGTAGCGTCCTGAGGCGTTCGTATTCTGCAGATCGCGTATCAGTTGCCCGGTGCGTTGGTTGTAGATTCGAACGCGCACGTAACTCACGTCACTGGAATCAGACACGCCCCACGAGAGATAGTTGTTACCACCATCCGACCCCGACCCCTCGCCGGTCGAAATGCTCGGCCCCGAGCGATCGTCGTCACTGATCACATAGTTCCCGTGAGACCTCGACGAATACGCTCTGTCTTGCAGGCCACGCCCCGTATCGTTGTCCCACGCCTCCACATGCATTCTGTAGGTATCGGCGCAGTACGCATTGAGGCTGTAAGAACCGACGGCGGGGGCGCCCTTCCAGTCCTTGATCAAGGCATTGGTTCGCTGGTTATAGATTCGAACACGGACATAGTTAACACCGCTCGGGTCTGACACATTCCATGAGAAATAGTTGTTGCCCCCGTCAGACGCAGAGCCCTGGTAAGTTTGAATGGTTGGCCCGTGTCGATCGTTGTCGACGATACGTACGTTGTCGACGCCGACTGTCACACGGTACTGGCTGTTGTTGACATTGGATCGGCTTACTTTGAAGCCGATCACACCAAGTCGGTAATCGTGAGCGCCAGGGACCGGTGCGGTAAAGTTCACTTCCCGCCAGCCCGTCCATTGCCCTCGCGCAATGTACGCCGGATTCGTCTTTGAAGACCCAGCGATCGAATAGTGGGCGCCACCTATGCCGTCTCTTACGTAAGGATACGCATAATCCCGCGTGCCAGTGCCTTGTCCGTCATTCCCGACCGCTGCAAACCATTGGTAACGCAGGGTTTCTCCCTGAAACAGCGTGACCGTTCGCGCAACGCGTTGATGTCCCGTTTGCCCTGGTGCCGGGTTGTAGGACTTCTTCACATAACCGTAACCAAACCAAACATTCTCCGGCGCGGGAATGAAGTTTCCGCCTGGGTGAATGGTGTTCGTGTACGCGATCTGGCCAGTCGTCCCTCCGTCCGAAGAGGTCTGCCAAGGGTTCGAGGCGGGCGAGGCAAAAACGGCGGTCTCAAAACCGAAGTTGTTGTTGAGATCAGGATTGACATCACCACCATGAGTTCCTGGAAAAGCAGTCAATAGATGCCGGTCTTCCAATCGCTCTGAAATCAGCCGTCTCAAGTGACGTCGCGCGGAATCTCCACGTTTCCGAGTGCGACGTCGAGTTTGACGTAACCGGTTCAACATGGTGAGTTTCGACATGCTCGACATAGCAGATTCCTCTTTTTCGCCGTCGCGACTCACGTCGCTTAACTTATGGTTCAATGAGAAAGTTTGATTTGCGGGAACAACCACATCAATCTGGGGGGAGATGATACCCGAACCACCCGACTGAATCAATGTGCAGCGGGGTACATCGGTAGATTGGGCGTCTCGAGCCCACGAACGTGAATCGCTCTGGGCTTCGTTTGGGGTAATTCAGCTCGCAGGGCCAAAACAAAATCAATTCGAATGGTGCCAAATAAGCGGTTTGATGGCACGCAAACCGTCTCGAGTGAATGCCTTTTGAGCCCGAGTAAAGGAATCTCACCTTCACAAAAGTCATGGGATGAGGCCCAACCCGAGTGCGCACACCTGCCCACAGCGGCTGCGGCTCGCTTCCGTATCGCGACGAAAGGATCGATAAGTGCGAGCTACAGCTTCGGCAACACAGAAGTCGACTTGCTCCTCATCGTTTCACTCCGTCGTAATCGCGTGCCTCAAAATCCTTTGGCAACCCGGGGAACGTGCTTCATGCACATTGATGGTTCATTGAGTCAGTGAGGATGCAGTCCGCGCTTTTGACAAGCGCAGCTACGCGCTTGACGTCGCCGCATTTGCGAGAATGGGGGCTGGGGTTTGGTGGATGACCTACATTGTGCTCTACGAGATCGGTGACCTGGGAGGTGGAATCGAAGATCTCGATGTGGGCGATTTAGGAGCAGACTTCGATACGAGCATTGCGCCAGGGTTTGGCGGCGGAGGTTTCCAATACGACCAAGGGGGCTTCAACGACTACGGAAGCAACATGAGCGGAGGCGATTGGCGCGGCTCCGAGTTCGGTGGAGGCGACTTCGGTGGAGGCTTCGATGATTCTTAGCCGCTCGTGCGAATCTGTCGTCAGCCGGTTTGCTTTCCCGTGTAATCGCACAGCGGAGACGTAGCGATGACGATCCGCTACGTCTTCACTGAAGACCATCGCCTGATGATCACTGTTGCGAGAAATCGGCTGACTCGTTCGGCTGGCTGCGGCGATCCCGGATTATTGTCGAACGGCGTGAGAACAAAGCCAATGGGGACGGAGGTCGATTCGCTTGATCGCGATACCGTCAATCCGGATAAATTTCTTTGCATTCGGCTACGAAACGAACCTATAAAGATCCTTCGTGTCATTCGACGGACGGGGCCTCAACCGGCGGTCATTGGACTGATCGCCCCCAACCAAACTGAAGCACTCAGAAAGACCCACTACGACTGACGACCTAACCGGAGACACCGCAACCTGACCGATCGCTATCCGGCACCTTTCCGACTTGGAAGATCCATTTAACTCCTTAGCCTGGAAACGACTCACCGTCGAACCTGGCCGATTTGTCAGGTGCAAGGCCCCCCTCCCACAAATCGTACGCACCGATCGAACGTAGCGGTGCTTCTGTCACGCTCCATTTGAACTCGTTTCAATCGACTGTTGATAACTCACTAAAAACTCAAACCACCGTCCCCGAAACCGTGTCTCGCGCGCGTGGGCGAATCATACACGCAGATTGTCGATCGCTTTGATTCAATTCGCTCGGTGATGCGCGCACTCGACGCGAAGACGACCATGGAAAGCGTGCCCGGTTGGGGGTATTCAGCAAAGACCCGATTGCAGGCGTATCGGGAATCAGCATCGCCGACGGCGACCTCCACAACGGAGATTTCTCAACCGTTAGGTGGATGCCCGCGACCCCAGCTAACCTGCATCGGTTGGACCAACCGAAGCAGGTTACGCATATTTTTTCGTGAATGAGGTGGCTGTCACCGACGCGAGCTTCAGGCGTTCGGCCAGAATGCTCGGGAAACCGTGATTCCTGGAATCAATCCACGATTTGTCATCCCTTGCACTCGCCAGGCAATTGGAATGACCAAGTTTCATCGTAATGAGGCACAGTGCGACATCATCCCGACCTTTTCTTGGGGGGGCTAAAACCCGCTGTCAGAACACAGCGCAACGCCCGACCTGATGGCGGAGACGTCTGCTAGAAAAGCTCCTCTTCTCCACACCCTGGGCACGAGCGCAGGCGAAGTTGCTGGAGGTAATCTCGTCGATATTGCTCTTGCTTTGCGTCTTCCAGACGATCACCCGAAACGGGCAATAGTGATCTGGTGCCACCCACCAACTGTAACCGATGCTACCCAGCTACGGGTTGGCTAGCAGGAACGTACGCCTGCGCTGCGATGCTGGTTTGGTGGGTGGCACCAAATGACAGCACCTGGTGGGTGGCACCAAATGACACCAAAACTTGACAGCGTACGTAGAATTGCCGTACGCTAGTAGTGAGGAGAGAAACGAGCCATGATTCAACCTGAGCCCAAGTCAGCACGACTGGACGCACGCCTTCCCGAACCGGTGCTTGAGCTACTTCGTAGAGCGGCCGCGATTCAAGGCCGCACTCTGTCGGACTTCGTGGTCAATTCGGCGCGAGAGGCGGCTGAACGCGCGATCTCTGATCATGAGTTGCTTGTTCTTTCGGCCGCCGACCAGCAGCAATTTGCGGACGCGTTGTTGAATCCGCCACCGGTTGCAGAGCCGCTCAGGAATGCTGCCAAACGGTATCAAGAGATGGTTGATTCCGAGTGACCGCGTACCGCATCGAAGCTCTCGCGAATCACGATCGTAAGGCTTTCGATTGTGGCTCGCCCGAACTCAACGATTATCTCGCGAAGCGGGTCAGCCAAGATGTGCGTCGCCGATTCACGGCATGCTTCGTCATGATTGAAAAATCGTCTGGCGAGATCGCCGGGTACTACACGCTCTCGGCGGGTGGCGTTTCGATTCAAGACCTGCCTCAACATGTTGCCAAGAAACTGCCACGCTATCCCAGCGTTCCCGTTGTGCGTCTCGGCCGACTCGCTGTTGCGAAACCGCACCAGGGGAAGAAGTTGGGCGGTCTGTTGTTGATCGATGGAATCCGCAGGGCGGTGAAAACCGAGATCGCAGCTTACGCAATCGTCGTTGAAGCGAAGGATGAGAACGCCATCCGTTTTTACGAACACTATGGATTCACCGCTTTTTCGGTACGTTCCAATTCTCTTTTCTTGCCTCTTCAGCAAGCCGTCCGAGACTTGATTTAGACCCGCCGGAAGCGTTGCCGGATTGGCCCGAATTGTTCCCGCCGAATTGCCCGCGACAACTGGCAAAGCAAGTTCATGTCACGACGGAATCACGACGCTGGCGTAACTTCTTCGCGTGATTGAAATACGTCGCTCGGCATCCGCCGCCTCGACACATGGGTGCGATGAATGGTGCCACCCACCAACGATCGGGCGATGCTACCCAGCCACTGCTTTGCTAGCAGGTGTATACGCCTGCGTTGCAATGCTGGTTTGGTGGGTGGCACCAAATTGCCGTCGGTTGGTCCCGGTCGTGGGGAGCAACGGAGTTGTCCACGAATCACACGAATAGCACGAATCCTGACACAATGGGTAATCGAAGTAGACCATTGGGGAGGTAAGAGAATGAACCCACAGATGGCAGCGCGAACCCACGGATCGTCCTGCTGATTGCTATCGGCGGGTTCGCGCTGCCATCGGTGGGCTACTGTTCCGCCTGCTGCATTCGGATTGCATGAATGCCGGAGAAACAGCACGATTGCATGCCTCTCCATCGAGGAGGCCTGCCCCCTTTTTCTTTTATCGAAAGACAGCCAACTGCGGCAAGTGGTCGCTCAAGGCGAACGATTCATCATCGTCAAGGTTCAGCCGAAAAGCTCCCTCGAACAGCGGCCTCGATTCAACCACTCGCTCGGCAATCGGCCCGGCAGCAAAGACGTAATCGATTCGCCATTGGGGAATATCAGACCTGATGGTGAAGCCATCGCCTTTACCAACCTTGGCGAACGTATCCATCCAACCGGCGTCAATCCAAAGCTTGTATTCATCAGTGCCGGGGCCATGATTCAGATCACCGATCAAAAGCATCGACTTCCCAGCATCGAGATCTGGCTTCATCGATTCGATTATCGCTCGAATCTCTCTCAGCCGAACCGTGGGATCTGCGGTTGGGAAGAGATGTGCCGAATGCACGATGAGCGGTTCGTCGGCCGGCATTTCAACGGTGGCTCGACCCCAGTGTCGGGTGAATAGCTCTTCCGGTCTCTCGCCTTTCAGAGGAGCGTTCTGAGATTCGATGATCTTGAATTTACTCAGCAGTGTTCCCGGCCAATTTCCGCCACTGGGAAAACGAATGTGATTCATCCCCAAAAGTTCAGCAACTTCTTCGGTCAGCTCTGCATTTGGGGATTCTGAAAAGTTGATGATGTCGGGGGCGTGCAGAGCCAGTTCCATCGCCAAACGCTTTGCCATCTGGCCGTTGGCGACAGCTTGCTGCGCCGATTTACGCTGGCTTGGCCAGCCTGTGAGCTTGAAGATGTTGTAAGCGATGACGCGAAGCGGCTTGGTCTGCTGATCGTCAGCGAACAAGTTTGAGTTGGCTGCGGCGAGGATCGTCCCAACTGCTGCGCAAAACTCTCGGCGTGAAACTGGCATTATGGTCTCCGGCGTTTGATCACCAATTCTATCCCGGCTTTGCCCGGTCCGATAGAATTGACGCCGTGCGCTCTGCGGTGTAACTGTCGACAGAATAGATTTGGTGGGTCTCGTCGGTCACGATCGGCCAGACCATCGGCAACGCAAGACAGCCACACACTGCGGCGCAAGTTCACCCGGCCCGGCGTTCACGTCAAACGCCCGCCGACAGACATGACACCGAAGTCTGATGTCCCGTTCCAACGCCCCGCCCCCTTGACTCTCCATCTAAGAGGCCTGACCCCTTTTTGTTCGGTAGGGCGCGAGCCCTCCGGTGTTTTGGGAACGATGAGGGACCGGCGGGCTTGTGCCCTGCCGCTAACACCTCGTCAAACGCAGTGAATAGATACTTCACAACCGGATCTTGGGGTGCGTTGGCGCGACCCCAAGCTTTGATGTGGCACGCCGCTGCCGTGACTCCGCGATGCGGTTTGCCTCGGGGATGGCGGAGCGATCCATGAAAAGGGCGACATCCGCCAAACTCGCCTCCACCCGCCGACCAACGCCACGATGCGTGCAGGCGGTTGGAAACGGTGGTAAACTAACGATCCCACCCCGGCTTGGAGAATGCTGAACCCGTCGTCTTGCATTGGCCGCGGTCGACATTGGACCTTTCCGCCGAGAATCGTTGACAGGTCGGCCGGCGTGCTCGCCAATAGATGCTCTCCCTCCCACCCACCTTCCTCGTTCGGCGAAAACGATGCAGGGCTCGCCCCGGCCGTTTCTCGCATTGAAAGAAGATGAGGCAATCGATGACAACTTGCCACGCTCCGATCGGCCGCACGGTGATCTGGATTGCGATTGCGTTTTGCTTGGCACTCAGCTTGCTCGGATCGTCGGCCGCGGCGGACGAGATCAGCTTCAGCGGCGACGTTCGACCGATTCTGGCGGAGTACTGTGTCCAGTGCCATGGTCCGGATGAACAGCACCGCCAAGCCGAGTTGCGATTGGACATTGCCGACGACAGTACGGCGGCAGCGATCGTGCCGGGCGACCCCGATGCCAGCGAACTGATCGTGCGGTTGATGAGCGAGGATGCGGAGATGCGGATGCCGCCCCCGGAAATGCAAAAGCGGCCCACGGCAAGAGAGATCGAGACGCTGCGTCGTTGGATCGATCAGGGCGCAACGTTTGAGGGGCATTGGTCCTATCAACCGATTCGCAACCCTTCGGTTCCCGAGCCCAACGGCGCCGCGTCTACCGAGATCGATCGCTTTATCGTCGCGGCGCTGGAGAAGAACGGACTGACGCTTGCTCCGCGACTGGACCGACGGCGGTTGATTCGGCGAGCCACTTTCGACTTGATCGGGCTGCCTCCCTCGCCCGCCGAGGTCGACGCGTTCGTCAACGACGCCGCCCCCGACAATGAGGCTTTCGGCAAGGTCATCGATCGATTGCTCCAGTCGCACCGTTATGGCGAACGCTGGGGCCGTCATTGGTTGGACATCGCTCGCTATGCCGACACGCACGGCGGATCAGCCATCGGCTTCACGCGGTTTCCGTTCTCGTACACCTATCGCGATTATGTGATCGGCGCGTTCAACGAAGACTTGCCCTACGACGAATTCATCCTGCAACAGCTGGCCGCCGATCAACTGGACCTGCCGGCCAACGATCCTGCCCTGGCGGCGTTGGGGTTTTTGACGGTGGGGATGCAGTTTCGTAGCGTGCATGATTTGATCGACGACCAGATCGACGTGGTCACGCGGGGATTGATGGGTGTGACCGTCGCCTGCGCCCGCTGCCACGACCACAAGTTCGACGAAATCCCCACCACCGATTACTACGCCCTGTACGCAACCCTGGCCAGCAGCGAGTCGCCGGGCGAACTGCCGGTGCTGGGCGAACCACCGCTGACGGATCCGCTGCGTGACTACCAACGTCAACTGGATAAACGCCAGACGATTTATCGCGACATGGCTCGTGATCAGATGGAAGTGATGCGAAACCGCTTGCGCAGCCAAGTCGGGTTGTACTTGACCGAGTTGGCCAAGGGCGTGCCCGAACAGGATCTCTCGGCGGCGTTCCTGTCGTACCGCACCGACGATGTGCGTCCCGATGTTCTCAACCGTTGGCGAATCTATTTGCGCACGCTCGGCGAACAGGATCCGGTGTTCTTTGCGTGGGTCCGGCTGCAGGACACCCCTGCGGACCAGTTCCAAGCCGCATGCGAACAATTGGTGCAGACCTTGAAATCAGAGAACGGCGATCCGGCGAAGTTTAAAGATCTGCACAACATGAGCGTGGAGGCTCCGAAATGGAATCCGCGAGTTCTCGACACGCTCGACGAAGCCAAACCCGCATCGCTGATCGAACTGGCCGAAGCCTACGGCAAACTTTTTGCCGACGTGCACCTCAATTGGTTGACGGCGCTGCACGAGGCGTCCTTGGAAGCGACGCCGACTGGGGATCTGATCACGGACGAAGATCCTCGACACGCTGAAATCAATAGCTCGATCAATCAACAGCTGCGGCGACATTTGTACGAGACCGGCACTCCGACCGACGTGCCCGACAAGCTCGCCGCCAAACTGCTCAACCGCACGGTGTCGGATAAACTGTCCGGCAAGCGTGGCACGATCCACAATCTGCACTTGAACTCTCCCGGTTCGCCGCCGCGCGGGATGGTGCTGGCCGAATCTGAAACGCCGCCCGAAACCCGCGTGTTCCTGCGTGGCAATCCGACCAGCCGTGGCGAGCGGGTGGAAGCTCGATTTCTGACCGCGGTCGCTCCCCACAACCCGACGCCCTTTACCGATGGACAGCGCCGGCGTGGCCTGGCCGAAGCCATCGTCGACCCTGAAAACCCGCTGACCCGGCGTGTCATCGTGAACTGGATATGGCGGCACCACTTCGGTTTGGGTCTGGTCCGTACGCCTGATGACCTGGGAACCCGCGGCACACCGCCCACACATCCACAGCTACTCGATCACTTGGCCACCGCGTTTGCCGAGGACGGTTGGTCGATCAAGAAAATGCACCGCCGGATCATGCTGTCGGATGTGTACCAGCAGGCCTCGTTGGAGAATACAGCAGCGCGCCGGCGTGATGCGGAGAACCGCTTGCTGTGGCGGATGCCGCGCAAGCGTTTGGAAATGGAATCGATGCGGGACGCGTTGCTGGCTGTTTCGGGCGAGCTGGACACGACGACCATGGGCGGTCGACCGTTCGATCTGGAAGCCGAGCCGGTGGTCCCCCGCCGCAGCGTGTACGCGTTCATCAATCGTGACATCATTTCGAGTCTGTCCAGCACCTTTGACGGTGCGGACCCGACGTCGTGCACGGTCAAACGTCCCGACACCCTGGTGCCCCAGCAAACGCTGTACGCACTGAATTCGTCCTTCATTCAAGACCGGGCTGCGGCGGTGGCCAAGCTGGCTGTCGATGCGGCCGCGACCAATGAAGACCGAGTGGAATGGTTGTACCGGCGGGTCTATTTGCGCAAGCCCGATCCAGAAGAACGTGATTTGGCGATCGTCTTTGTCACGCGGCCCCCGCCCGAAGGCGAGACGACCGTTGACGACGCAACCAACAACACAACCGAAGCGGGAGCCGTCGCGGCCGCCGCGAGCGAAATTGATCGATGGGCTCAACTCGCGCATGCCATGTTGGCCTCCAATGAGTTTCTTTTCCTGGATTGACCGGCCTGCCGATTCGATGACTTATCAGTCCCGCAGCGATCCTTACACGAGCAAGATCATCATGGACAACTCCTTCCCCTCGCCTCGCCGGCAGTTTCTCGAGCGCTGTGGCCTGGGAGTCGGATCACTGGCGCTGGCCGATCTGCTGGCCGGTCAGTCGGCGACGGCCGAGACCGCAAGCCACTTTCCGGCTCGCGCCGAGCATGTGATTCACATCTTTCTCAACGGCGGCATGTCGCAGGTGGATACCTTCGACCCGAAACCAGAACTGACCCGCCGAGCCGGTCAGATGTTGCCGTTTGATAACCTGCAGACCGAACGCAAGACGGGAGTCGCTCTGCCTTCGCCGTTTGAGTTCAAACAGCACGGTGAATGTGGGATGCCGATCAGCGACCTGTTCCCGCGTGTGGCCGAGTGCGCTGACGAAATGGCGGTGATTCGTTCGATGTACGCCGAATTGCCCAGCCACGAGATGATGCTGATGTTGATGAACACCGGCCATTCCCGTTTGGTGCGTCCCAGTTTCGGATCGTGGTTGACCTGGGGAATGGGCAGCGAAAATAAGAACCTGCCTGGATTTGTCGCCTTGTGTCCGGGCGGCTTGCCGGTCGCCGGTGCCGGCAACTGGCAATCTGCGTTTCTGCCCGGCAGCTACCAAGGCACTTTGGTCGACACCGCTCAGACTGATCCGACCAAGCTGATTCGTCATATTCGCAATGAGCGAATCAGCCGATCAGATCAACTGGCCCAGCTGGATGTCTTGCAGGCACTCAATGCCAGGCACCTGGCGAGCCGTCCAGATGAAGCGGATCTGGAAGCGCGGATTCAGTCCTTTGACCTGGCGTACCGAATGCAGATGGAAGCCACCGACGCATTCGATAGCAATCAGGAACCGGAACACATTTTGAAACTATATGGAGAAGGGATTCAAAATCGCCAACTGTTACTGGCTCGGCGTTTGGTCGAACGCGGTGTGCGATACGTGCAAGTCTGGCACGGTGCGGGCCAGCCATGGGACAGTCACAGCAACATCAAAAACGCCCACCGCACTGTCGCAAACCAGTGTGATCAAGGGATCGCCGGCCTGATCAAAGATCTCAAGCAACGCGGCCTGCTCAGCAAGACATTGATCCTGTGCAGTGGCGAATTCGGACGCACGCCGTCGGTGGAAATGGGACAAAACGGATCGGGTGCCAGCCAGGGACGCGATCACAACCACTGGGGTTTCTCGCTGTGGATGGCAGGAGGCGGCATCAAGGGCGGGACGGTCTACGGTGCGACCGATGAGTTCGGCTTCAAAGCCGTCGAGAACCCCGTTTCGGTTCATGACCTACACGCCACGATGCTGCACCTGCTGGGCTTCGATCACGAACGCTTGACCTACCGATACGCCGGCCGCGACTACCGTCTGACCGACCTTTACGGACAAGTCGTCCACGACGTCATCGCTTAAGGAAAGATTTACTCGGTGGCGACGCTTTTCTAGATGGCAGGAAAACGGGATGGGGCTGCGAGGGAGAAGGCGACAGGAAAATGGCTGACAAGATAATACTGCTGGGGAGATCTGGACGGTAAAAAGCTGGGCCGCGGCCGTGTGTGATTCAGCAGCTCCATTGAAAACTGTTCGAGTGTTTCATTTTCTTGTCACCCATTTTCTTGTCGTTTCGTCTGCCGGCTCACCCATTTTTCTGCCATCCCGGTCAGTCGCACTCATCTCGTGCCATCGGCCACTTCATTCGCAGCCGCGAAGGCAGCTCGGATCCAGTCACCGCGGGTGCTGCCGGCGGCGGGAACGGACAAGCCGTGCTGGTGAGCCAGGCGATTCCAGCGCGCCGCTAATTCCTCGTCCAGTGGCTGGTCGAGCTTTGCGGCGTGTCCGGGAAATGCCTCGTAATACTGACTGACAATGTGTTTGCCGCGGGCGCCTGATTTTGCCGGAGCAGGCTCGATGCCGTGGAGTCCGCCGAGGCTGCCCCACCATTGCACGGCGATGAAATCCGGGTGAACGGGTCGCACATCGCTGACATGGATCGTCGCACCGCCGCGTGACCAGACACGCCGTTTCAACGCTTCGACGTCGACTTCCTGGACCCCAACGTTTTCGGACAACGCCAAGTCGGCGGCAAAACCGGCGGCGCCGCCGAGCGACATCCAGATCGGTTCCAGACGAAGCGCGCAGAAGCCGACGTGACTGGCGCTGCAGGCTGTCGGAACGAGCAGATTCCGCATCGTCTTCGGCACGAGCACTCCGTAGGGAATCTGATACGGCGCGACGCCTTTGTAGAACTCGCCCGTATGCCGCCCGCCGATCAGCGGTCCTTCGTGGTCAGTGCCGTGACAGTTGTGGCTGTATTCTCCAGTAGCGATCGCATCGGGATGCAAGCGGGCGCGGGCATCGTCCGGCGCGTATTGCGTGTCTGCTTCGGTATAGACGTACTGGCCGACCATTCGGCGAGCTTCCCGAACATAAATCTGCGGCGGGATGTGGCCGCTGTAGGCAAACTCATCGCGACACAGCCCCCACGTCATCGCCGCTTCGCGAAAGGCATCCGGTAGTGCGGGATCGGTCTGGACGAAGTGCATCAGCCCGAGCTGCCAGTCGAGGTGTTTCTTTTCGATCCGCCGTCGGGTAGCGACGTCGGCTTGGGGATAGCCACGATTGTGCCCCGGCAGCGAGAGCCGGACGAGTCCCTTGGAAACGTCGTTGATGTCCCGTTTGCCGTTGGGCATCACCGGCAGGTGCGCTTTCAGTATGAAACGCCGACCGGGATACCCGAACGCGGCATCAAACTCGCCGGCCGTCACCAGCGGAACAATCGCCGCGTAGTCTTCGCGGTGGTAATTTTCTGGGACGGGAATCGGCACGCGGTTCGATTCGTTCTGTGTCATGCACAGGCGGTAGTTGTAGCCCTGTAATTGGTCATCGGCGGTTTCCGGCGCGAGCGATTCACCGTACTCCGACCGAGCCTCCCGCCCCACGCGGTACGGAACATTCGCCGCAGCGAGCAGATCGCCTTCGTAAGTCGCATCGATCACGATCTTTGGCTTTACCGTGGTTTGGGTTGATCCCGGCACCGCAAAGTGCAGCGTCGTGATGGCCGAGTCTTCGACATCCACTTCGACCAGTCGGTGGTTCGTCAGGACCGTGAGGGTCGGCGTTTCGGCGAGCATGTTTTTAAAGATCCGCAGGTTGACCGAAGGCTCACCGTGGGTGCCCTGCCAGCTGTCGTTGGCCTGCTCCGAATCGTTGCCATACGTTTTCCGGTAGTGCTGCAAGACCCGCTGGCTGAACTGGAGAAAGGGTCCGTTGAGCGCTTCGAAGCTGTGAAAATCCGAATGCGACAGACCATGTGTCGTCATGCCACCGATCCGTCCGGTGGGTTCGATCAGCCAGACGCTGCGGTCTGATTCTGCGGCATGGAGCGCCGCGGCAATGCCCGCGGGTGTCGCCCCATAAACGACAACATCTGGCGAATCCGGCGAGTGGTCAGCCCCATGCAACGCGACCTGCGGTAGAAGCAGCAGATTAAAGAGGAGCAGAAGCGTCCAGCGGATCTGGAACGATTTTTCCAGTCCTTGGGATGCAAGGTGGCCGGCCGCAAAGACGGACCGAGAAAGCTTTGGATTTCGCATGCTCTGTCTCATGATGTTTTTCGCCCCGCTCGACCGCCGGGCACCTTCTGTGATCGGATCGGGAATCCGAAGATGTGACACACCCTCTGGCGATGCGCCGGCCCCGTTTATGTTGCGTTTCAATTCGTCGGATATTCTCCGAATGCCCGTTCCAGGTAATCGTCTTTGACCGATTGGGGATTCTGCCAATAGGCTTTGACCTCATGAATCGCTTTTCGATCCAATTCGAAAACCAACGGCCGCGACGTCATTCGCGCGAGCGTGTAGGTCCACGCCCCGTTCCCTGAGGTCGACGTTGGCGTGTAGCGAAGCAGGACCAAGGCCTCGGGGTCATTGGTCTCGGCGAATCCGAAACACATCGCCGACGATTTGCCGGCTGAATCCGACCATTGGACCAACGGATTGGTCAATAGACGCAACTCCTTTTTCTGGTCAGGGTTTTCGACTTCATACATCCGCACCGAGAAACGTCGAATCAGCTGTCGCATCACAAGTTTTTGGCGTCTCTCGTCATCGGAGACCGGTATCTGAACCTTCAAGGGCACTTCGACCTGAGTGTTTTTTTCGGGCGTCCAAGGTCGCTGCAGCCCGAGATCGCAATGCAAGGGCGTGGCTGTCAGCGATGCGAATTCACAAAACACGTTTCCGTTTCCGCGCACGGACAACGCCCCGAGGACGGCCGGTTCTGAATCGTGTCTCCAAAGAAAAACGACGCCATCGGTGAAAAAGTTGCGAACAGGGTTGGTGTACCGCAAAACGGGACGTTCTTCGATCGAAAGCAGCACGTTCTGCTCCTTGGCAGACAACATCTTAAACTCCTTCGCCTGTTGCGTCAGGTATTCCAGACGCATCTTCCGTTCCTGCTCTCGATCATTGGTCGCGTCGTCGGCGCCAAGTGGATTCGAAAACAACGCGCAAGCGGCGAACGCCAGCGAGGCGACACAACAAAGAATGACGCGATACATACAGGACCTGCTATCTGTGTTCGTAGCAAAATAGTGCTACAACATACCATGGCTTCGATCACGAATGATGCTTCGACACGGCAAGCGATGACGACGTCAAACTTGTGCGTTTCGGGAATATAGAAAAACAGCGTTCCAGAAGCCTCACCAGGCATTGATTTCAACCTTTTTTCACCACTGCCATGCTCCCATTGAATCGCATCTTCTGTGTCACGATCATCCTGATGTCCGCCGCCGTTCAGGTTTGCGCTGATTTTCCGCTTCGCGATGCCGTTGAGTGCATTCCGCGTCAGGGATTGCCGACTTCATCGCCAAAGTCCGGGCCGGCGAGACGGTTCGTGTGGCGTACCTGGGTGGCAGCATCACCGCCGCGCCGGGTTGGCGTGTTCAGTCGCGAGAGTGGCTTCAACAGCAATACCCCGACGCGACCGTGAACGAGATTCATGCCGCGATCGGTGGCACGGGATCCGACCTGGGCGTGTTTCGCCTGCAGCGAGATGCGCTGCGGCACGATCCGGATTTGCTGTTCGTGGAATTTGCGGTCAACGATGGCGGAGCCGAACCGGAGCGTATCCATCAATCGATGGAAGGCATCGTTCGTCAAACCTGGGCGGCCAATCCGAAGACCGACATTTGCTTTGTCTACACGCTCACTCAAGCCATGCTGTCGGACCTACAGTCGGGCAAGATGCCTCGCGCAGCCAGCGCCATGGAAGACCTGGCCGATCACTACTCGATTCCCTCGATTCATTTCGGCGTCGAAGTCGCCCGATTGGAGTCGGCGGGAAAGCTGGTTTTCAAAGCGCCCAAACCGAAAGACCTCGATGCAGAGCCGATGGTCTTTTCAACCGACGGCGTTCACCCGCACGTCGAAACCGGGCATCGGCTTTATACCGAATCGATCGCGCGATGCTGGCCAACATTCGCCGCGGCCAGCGATGCGCCCCAACCTCATCTCTTGCCGACACCGCTTCGCGATGACAATTGGGAACGCGCCAAAATGGTGGCCATCGAGCCCGAAATGCTGACCGGAAACTGGACCAAGCTTCCGGCAGATCATGCACTGGCCAAACGATTTCAACGAAACATGCCCGAGCTTTATCAAGCAGAAGAACCGGGGGCGACGTTGACATTTACGTTCGAAGGAACCAACGCCGCAATTTTTGATCTGGTCGGTCCCGATGGCGGCCAACTTCGCGTTCGGTTGGACGGCGACGAAGTCACTCGCAACCGCATCGATGGCTATTGCACCTACCACCGTATGGCGACGCTACGGATCGGCTCGGAACTCTCTCCCGGGCGGCACAGCGTCACCATTGAATTGACACCTCAGCAGCTCGACAAACGGGAGATACTGTTCGAACGCAACCGGTCCGATTTCGATGGCAAACCAGACAAATACAGAAACCACACGTGGTATGCATCGTCACTGATGTTGATCGGCGACTTGGAATAACGGCCACGTCGTTTACCAAACCGAGTCGCTCTGCCGTCGCAACGCTCTCGCGCGCGTGGACGCATTGACCGTTCGGCGTAAGGGCGCGCTACTGCGTCGATGCTGCAAAGACGCGCAGAACCTCGTCTTTCACTTCGTATTTGCAGCCGACTTTCGCAAGGGCGATGTTCAGTACCATCCGAAGACTCACGTTCGTCATTTCGATGCTGACTCTCGTATTCGTGGTGATGCCGGCTTGCTTCAAATCATTCCGGTCCAAGATGATTGGAATCCGATGCTGTTTGGAAAGCTGAGTCAGGAAGTCGTCGAGCGGTACGCCATCGGCTTTGACGGACGTTTTTCCCGATAGAACCTTCTGGTAATAGTCGGCAACACTGCCCTCCTCCGGTTGGTTGTGCTTGTTGTCACGATAGAGTGCGTTGCGATTCGCTTTGGTCAGCGGTGCATGGATCGAGACGACTTCCCCCGAATCAAGTTTTCGCAGCTTTAGAAGCACAGACTCACCGGGGACATGGCCAAGCTTCCATAACACCTCTACCAAGTCCTCACTCAATCGTTTCTTCCAGTTCTGACCAAACGCCTGCTTGGTCTGTTTGACCAGGTCTTCGATCGCGAGGTGGTCGATCTTCAGCAGTTCGTAGCGTTCGGATCCCACCGTGACCACGACCTGTTGATCTCGAAACTCCATTCGTGTGTACGGCGCGAGTTTCGGAGGCACGGCGCGGTCGAGCGGTTGCGGCTTCGCATCAGGCTGATCAGTGCCGGTGGACTTCGTTTCGACAATTGTGGCCACTTGAGTTGCACCACGCTTGATTACCACCGAACCATTTCGGATCTCGAAACCATCGACGTCGCCGGCAAATTCGACGACGTACACGCCTGTCTTGATTTCGATCGATTTGCCTGCTCGGCTGACCGTCATCTGCTCGACGACTTCGTCACCTTTCCGGATGACAATCGGTAGATTTGCATCGGTTTTACTTTCGATTCGCAAGGTGCCTTGCTCGGTCTGCAAGATGATGATGGTTGCCGCCCACAGGAGAAAGCCGAACAATCCCGTAGCAACGAACCAGTGCAAGGGATTGCCGGTCTTACGCCCCTTGGCTGAGACGCTTGGCCGAGGTTTTCGGGTGGGTTGGGCTTCCGGTGCTTCGGTTCCCGTCGGGTCCCACAGATGGGCCTGCCAGCGGTTCAGCAACCGAGCGACCTGCGATGCAGTTTGATAGCGATGGTCGGGGGATTTGCTGAGCAGTCGCATGACGATTGCATCGAGCCACGTTGGAACGTCGGCGTTGATTTCACGCAGCGATCGAGGTTCGTCATTGCCGATCCGATTGAGCACCCCCATCGTTGTTTCCGCACGAAACGGGCTGCGTCCGGTGAGCATGAAGTACATGACGCTGCCGAGTGAGAACAGATCGCTACGATGGTCGATCGAATCACCGTGAGCTTGTTCGGGCGACATGTATTGCGGCGTGCCCGCGATCACGCCGCTGCGCGTCATGCTGGCGTCGTCCACCGCTCGGGCCAGACCGAAGTCTGTGATCTGCACTCGTTCGACACAGTTTTCCAACAGGATGTTTGCCGGCTTGATGTCGCGATGGACCAACCCCTGCTGGTGGGCAGCGGAAAGGCCTTCGGCAATCTGTGCCGCAATCCGGACGGTTTCGATCGGTGACAGCGGGCCATCCTGTTCCACCCGCTGTTGTAGACTCGGGCCTTCCACGACGGGCATGACCAAATACGGAAGCCCGTCGTGTTCATCGACCGTTTGAATCGGAACGACGTGCGGGTGGACGACCGCTGCCGCACTCTTCGCTTCGCGAGAAAAACGTTGCCGCGCGGCGGCGGAACAAGCCAATTCGGGGGCCAAGACTTTCACGGCACAATGACGCCCCAGCGAAGTATCCAGTGCCTGCATCACGATCCCCATGCCGCCACGGCCAAGAATTTGTTTGATCTCGTAGCGCGCAAAACGTCCGATTGATTCAGGATCGCCAGACGGTTCGAGAAACGACGCACCGCCGGCTTGCCGCATGCGCTCGTCCGCGGCAGCATCTTTGGTTGGGGAGCTTTTCGGGGAAACGGCACAGCCATGGACGAAAGTCCCCTCCGGCTCGGAAAGCAACTCAGCGAGGTCTCGCCAGCTCAGGCTCTCTTCGGCCATGTCCTCGAGCAGGCACAGACAATCCTCGCACGACTCAATGTGCCGGGTGACTTCTTCGGTGCGTGCCGCGAGGCGATCGTGCAGGAAGTCGTCGAGTGTTTCACGGTCGTAGTGAGATCGATCGCGCTGGTTTTGGTCGTCGCCAATGCGTGCAATCATTCTTCGGTCTCCCACAGGCTGGAAATTGATTGAGCTTCTTGTTGCAAACGTGCAAACACGCGGCACTTTGCCATCCGCACGGCGCCTTCGGCCTTGCCGAGCGATGCCGCGACAGTGGAGATCGATTGGCCTTCGACGGCCGTCATCCAAAACGCTCGCCACGTGTCGGGTTCAAATTTTGAACGCACCCTATCCGCCGCTACATGGAATTGCTGACGACGGAGTTCGTGATCGAACAACGTGGCCGTCTCGTTCTGCCGATCCGGTTGTTGCATCAACAACCGGTTCATTTGGCTGTCGCCCGACCCCACCGGACCCTTTGGACGTGTCAGATGATTGACGACCAAGTTGCGGGTGATGCGGAACAACCAAGCCCGAAACGAACCCCGACCACGTGTTTCGAACGTCGCCAGGGACCGTCGCACCGCGGCAAAAACGTCTTGGGCCAAATCTTCCGCGTCGGCGTGCTGCAGGCCTTTCGCCAACGCCACCCGAACCACGAGCGGTCGGTAGATGCTGACAAACTCCATCCAAATCTCCTCCGAAGCCGGTTGGTTCAGCTTGCCGATCAGTGACGCTCGTGTATCCGGACCTTGCAACATCGATTTCTCCTACCAGCCAAACACAGCCGCCGGGCTGCTGTCACACCAAACAATCCAAAAATCTCCAAAAACGGAGCCCATGACGAAAAGTCACCTAACCGAAGAGGACGCTGATTCAGCGGTGTCACCCCAACGCCCACATTCTACCTCCCGGGACGGCCGCGTTGTCCACCCGATCCAGCAACAGCGTGCGGCGGACAACCGCCTGGTGCCGTCGATCGCCGCGGGATGTCGAATCAAATCCTGACGCAGATGGCCTCCTTTGTCCCGATGGCCCCCTTTGTTCCCCAGCTCCATTTCAAACAGCCGGCGAGTCCGCCCAACCCCTTTTTGTAGAAACATTGGTCATGTCAACCATTTACGTGCATTCCGATGTCCGTTGTGATGCATCGACACGTCGCTTTCATCGCGTTGTGCGCGACTGACAATGTGCAACAACCGAACGCGCATACGCCGTGATATCGGGCAGATCAATCCGTCTCTTGTCTGCTGTCACCAAGCTCCTGCCACGGTACCCATTGCCCACACGCCACTAGAGGGTCGGGTGCTGATTGTGTGTGCCCACGATCAAGGCAATGCTTATTTTTGAACAAGCGAGCTGCCGACCAAGAGCGTTGTTCATTCAAGAATTTCCCAAAAAGACTCAAGTTGATATGGGCGAACATTTCACCTTGCAGGTCATTGCTGTTCGATTCCCCCGCACCGCGGATGAAAGCCAGAATCTTACGAGTCGAATTCACGCCACCGGTATGTCGTTTGCCTAGTGAGCAAGCCATCGAAGAGTCAATTAGCACGTTGCTTACCGGCTCACTCGAATCCTGCCTCCTTCACAATGCAAACTTTCAAGCGATGAGAAATCTCACTCACAAACGTTCCGCTTTCACACTGGTCGAGTTGTTGGTCGTGATCGCCATCATTGGCGTCATGGTCGGTTTGCTGCTCCCCGCAGTGCAGGCCGCTCGCGAAGCAGCACGGCGGATGCAATGCTCTAATAACATGAAGCAGATCGGGTTGGCGATCCACAACTACCACGACACGTTTCGTCAGATGCCGGCCAACCATGGACTGCGAACCGATCTTCCCTCGACGGGACGTCCGCACTCGGGCGTTTCCTGGTTGACGGTGATCCTGCCGCAACTGGAACAGTCGTCTGCGGCCGATGCGATCATCTATGAGGGAACCGACTTCAGCGAAGACTCCGTCATTCCCAACCGAAACTGGGAGCTGATGTCTCGAACCAACGTTCCGACCTACAACTGCCCCTCCAGCGCCCTGGAACGATTCCGCATTCAGGAAACCAGCCAAGCGACCCGAGACTTTGATCCGGACGCACCGGACACCTACGAGGTCCAGATTCCCGACTACGTCGCATCGGTCGGTTACTACAATCCTCCGGGTTCCAATGTTTTCTCCTGGGATCGCTACTACGCTAATACCGCGACTTGGTCGTGGGGATGGTTGCAAGACGACGGCTTTCTGTCGATGTTGAACAACCGTTTCCGAGAGCGTCGATTCTCCAGCGTCTTGGATGGATTGAGCAACACGATCGCCATCGGGGAGCACGGTGCATGGCTCCAGCACTTCGACGGCACGCAGGAAGATTCGCGTCCCGGCCGTGGACCGGGAGGCTTCTGGGCAGCCCGTCCGATGCACTATGCCTGGGGTGCCTTTCACGGCAAGACCGCCAATGTCACCGTGCCGCGATACCCGAACAACAGCCTGTTCTCGGGAAACTGGACTCAGAATATGGAACACACGCTGCACAACGGATTCCGGTCGCAACACGTCGGTGGCGTGCAGTTCACGATGGGCGACGGTTCGGTTCGCTTCATCACCGACAGCATCGACTTTGACAACATCTTCACCGCACTGTGTGGTCGCTCCGACCGCTACGTGTTCGACCAGGAATGGGTGCAGTAGTCAATGCAAAGGATGACTGAACGGACTTTAATCACTACCACACAGAGAACGACGATGACCTATCAATCGACCTTTCGCCGGCCGCTCCGCTGGACGGCTGGTTTCCTGCTCCTGGCTGTCCTGCAGACCGGATGCGACTCCTCACCCAAGCTCGGTCAAGTCACCGGTGTCTTGACGATGGACGGAGAACCCATCAAGAACGGCAGTATCGAATTTATTCCCAGCGGTGGAGGCCGACCTTCGTTGGCCCTGACCGATGAACAGGGACGATACACCGCGTACTACCTGCCCAACGTGCCGGGCGCGATTCCCGGAAAACACCGCATCCGTTTCGAAATCGCCAAGGCCAAACCAGGCGATCCGGGACTGGTTCGTCCGAAGGGGAAAGGCAGACCGACCGGCGAAGTCACGTTAGAACCGTCGACCATCGAAGTCGTCGCCGGCGACAACAACGTCGACTTTGAATTGGTCGAATCCCAGAGCTGAGGCCACCGGCCACACCCCATCCACCGCCGCCCGTCTTCTTGGCAGGACAGGGCGGCGGTTGCTTTTAAGCTCGGTCGGTTGATGTTTGGGGCAAACGTCAACCGATCTGCTGCGAGCAAGACCGCTGCAAAAATGGAATGGTCAAAAAATGGAATGGTCATAAAATGGGTTGGTCAAGCGATGGAGACGGATCGCGAAAGTCAGTCGTCGAGACTTTGGATCAACGTCTGGATTTCGTCCGGCGTGATGTTGCGGCAGGCCGCCTGCAACATCTCACGGAAATGTCGTTTTCCTTCGACGCCTGACATGAACCCGATGTTGCCGATCGGCCCATAGCTGTCGGTGATCCGTTCTCCGTCTGCATCAAAGATGGCGTGGAACGGGACTCCGACCCGTCGGCCCAGCGTCAACAACGCGGCGACTTCGGATCCGTGTCGGTCTCGCACGTCATCGATTTTGACCAGCACGAAGTCTTTTTCGAGCACTTCACGGTGATCGTCGATCCAGCGACTGAGGCGGAAGCATGGGCCACAGTAACGCTGTCCGGTGCGGATCCACACGCGGCGGTCGGTTTCACTCGCCGATTTGAATGCCTTGTCCCACTTCAATTTAGCGTCTTGCTGATCCGGGGCATGTTGTTCGATCAATTCGTCTGCGGCCGATGCGGATTGGTCATCATCGGCGTCGAACAAGGACCGCGCGAGTTCTTTGCCGTTGTCATCGTAGACGCAAACAACAACGTCCCCCTGGGAAACGGCGGGCCACTTCATTTGCTCGGCAAATTTTCGATTTCGCGGATCATCCAAGTCGTCCGGGGTGACATGCAGCTGCATGAAGCTGGTGATCTTTTGCTGCCGTGAATAGTCCAATAAAGCGTCGTCGATAAATGTTTTCACGGTAGCGTTGTCAGTGTCCGCGACAATCACCATTTGACGATAGTTCCCCAGTTCACAATCCCGCTGCGTGATTTGAAAGCGTTCCGCCAGTGTCTTCTGTTGGGCCGGTGACTCTGTCGCCCCCAACCGTGTGACGACCTCCTCGCGTTCGTCGTCGGGCAACAGATAAATGGTGTCAATCGATCGAAATTGATTGGGGGCATGGTCGAGCGGATCGGTTCTGATCAAGATCTCTGTCTTGCACGGCAATGCATCGAAGCGATAGCGTCCCTGTTGATCGGTGACGTGCTCAATCGAGGGCAGGATAAACGTGGTCGGAAAACCGCTGCCGAACGCGGCGTCGTCGGAGACTCGGATCGAAGCACGGACCGGATGACTCGCCACCGGCTGACCTTGGCCGTCGAGGATCTGGCCGCGAAACGACTTCGTCGGATAAAGTTGAATCTGAACCGGTTGCTCTAGATCTTTGATGACAACCGATCCGGCAAATTGTTTGTCGGCTGAAAACGCAACGGCAGCCAACTTGGTGGCCTTCGTTTCGAAGTCGAATCTGCCGCCGCTGTCGGTCTTGAGGGAAAATTCGTCACCGGATTGTCCGTCGATGGCTCCGATTCGAACGCTCGCGTCGTTCAGCTCGACGGCATCGTTCCACGGGATGATCGTTCCGCGAATCGCGACCGCTTTGTCCAGTTCTCGATGAAGATGGATTTCGTTGTCCGCATCAGGCTTCACGACGGTTTCCTGGTTCGCCCGCCAGTCGAGTGACATGGCGTTCACTTCCAATTCGCCCGGCGGCACGAATCTTCGAACCATTCCCTCGTCATCGGTGTTGCCGTCCGAGGTTGGCCCAAGGCTTCCTGAACGCTTTTCGCCGTTCTCTTGCCACGAGAACTGATGCCGGGACCGGAAGAGCACTCGTACGTCTTGCATGGGTGTCGCATCGCGTCCAGCGGTTAACCGAACCCGCACCGGGATTCCCTTGATCAAGTTCAACGCGAGGGCGGTTTGTTTTTGCGAATCCGATTGAGAGGGGATCAAATCGATCGTTGGCGTGACCCATTGTTCGTCGTTGACGTAGACGCAATAGGTGGCGTCAGGCAACACGTCGACGGAGAAACTTCCATCGGGATCGGTAATTGCATAGACGTATTCGAGCCGCCCCTCTTCTTCGGCTTGGAATGTGCCGAGCCGGACATCGAAGCCACCCGGGAACACGGTATCACCGGAAACACGTCCTTCGACGATTGCTCGATCGACGGACTTCTTCACCGTCAAGGCAAATCGATCGTCCTCGAACTTGCTTTCGACACGACGCCAGCCTTCGTCGTGAAGATCGACGTAGGTGAAGGGTGCGTCAATCTGCGGAAAGTACGGATAGACGGCAACGCCCTGTTCGTCGGTGATCAGATGGACGCCATCGGGAGCCCCGATGAAGTTGTATTCCGGCGGTGCGGTTGCGACGTTCAGATGTAGCTTCACGCCAGGGACCGGTTGTCCCTCGGTATCCTTGACCGTGATCGGGCACGGCCTGCACTGGAACAGCTCAATCGTATGACTGGCCGCAGTCGGATCACGCGTTGGCTTGCGAGAGAATTGGTATCCGCCGACTCGTTCGTTTTGAGACCAGCCGGTCACGGCCCAAATGGTTTCGTGTGACATCAGAGTGAATTCGGCAACACCATCGTCGTCGGCGACTGCGGACAGTTCGACTCCGCTATCGAGCCTCACCCGCACGTTGGCTTTGGCGACGCGTTTGCCGGCGTGCTGCAGCGTGAACTTCACCCTACGACTGGGACGTTCGGCTTGCAGCGTCACGCCGTTGAGCACTCGATCGCGCAATTGGTTTCGAACGATCGTCTCGTGGGCTCGGCTTCCGCCCTGGCAAGCCGCGTCAATGACGATGCTATACCAACGGTGTTTGTTCACCGGCAGCCAGACTTCAAAGCCGCCGTCAATGACATCGGGTGTCAAAGTCGCCAACACCTGATCGTTGTACTTGATGCTGATCCGCACCGTCGCGGCTTGGACCGATTGGCCGTCTTTGTCATGGATTTTGCCGCGAAGCCGCATTTCCAGCGTGTCGCCGCTGCCGCGAATCCAATCGGGCACTTGGGACGAATCGTCGCCACAAGCCGTCACGGCAGTGAAGCTAAGCATGATCGTCAAGATCGATGCGAAGATGAATCCCAGCGGATCAGCCGCGACCGTTTTTATATTCATGATGAAATCCTTGAAGTCAAAGGTTGTACCGAAGGTCCCAGGTCTCATGCGGCCTATTTGCAGCGCAATCACGCTGAAGGCATTCCCAGAACGACCGTCGGTGGTCATGTCGTCAGCGGCGGCGAAACGCTACCGTCGCGAAACGCACGGCGACACCGCTGAATCCCTGCGGACGTGACAAGTAGAACACGTGGCTCACCCCGTTTGCAAGTTTTTGGTCGGGATAGCTGTCAGCGGATCGTGGACTCGACGAGGGCCCGTGTCCTCCAAAAGTTGAGGGTTTTCCCCATGTCGTCCGGCGATCCACGGCATTACCGTATTTCCTTCGATCGTGGCGAACAGTCCTGATCTACATTTGCTTACGCGCGTCGACAAACGCGGGTTGATGTGATCATCGATGACCGTACCTGGAGAAGATTTTGGAAAACGTTGCCATGATTCGCCAAACCATGACCGGTTCGAACACGATTGAGCGCATTGAAGCGTTGATTGACCGCCCTGACCTGCTTCATTCGCCTCCCGAAGTCGCTCAGACCCTGTTGCAGTTGACCAAAAACGATGACTTCGGACTGCACGAGATTGTCGATTGCATCCGGGCCGATCCGGCGATGTCCAGCCGCGTGCTGCATGTCGTCAACTCATCCCGGTATGGGTTGCACACTTCGGTGACCAATCTTCATCAAGCCGTCTCGCTGTTGGGAGAACGAAGTGTTCGCTTGATTGCGATGACGTTCAGCATCGCCAACTCGTTTGCCAGCGGACCGGCCCGTGGACTGTACAACGAGTTTTGGCGTCGGGCGTTGACAACCGCCACGGCCGCGCGTCGACTTGCCGCCCGCAGCGGTGACGTGGATCCCCACGATGCCTACACGACGGGATTGCTGAGCCATCTGGGAACATTGGTGTTTGCCCAGGTCGAAGGCGAGCAGTACCTCACGCTGTACCAAAGCACGTCGGGCCGCGTCTTGGCTGATACCGAAGGCCGGCAATACGGCGTCGATCACGCCGACATCGGTGCCCGGTTGCTAAGCCAGTGGCAGTTTCCCGAAGTGATTTGTGAAGCGGTACGGACGCATCGCGATCCAGCGGTGGACGATGCCCTGTCGCTGGCGGTTCACGGCGGTGCGTTGATCACCGATGCACTGTGGGACGTCGCCGATGATTCCATCACCGCCTGCCGCAGTTGCCTGAACAGTCGATTCGAAATCGGGATCGATGAATTCATTGAACTCGCATTGCAGTGTCGCGACGAAGTCCTGCTGGAACTGGACGTTTATGGCGTCAACTCGGACTGCCCCGCCGATCCCGAAGTGCTGCTGGAACAAGCCCGCCAACGCTACATGGAGTCATCGCTGGTCACCGCACTGGATTTCGACTCGTTTGAATCCGTATTCGGCGAAGACTGAACGCGAACGACTGAACGCGACGATGAAGCGTGAACGGCGGCGACGGGTTCACCCCCGAGCCTTTTCCAGCAATCGGCTCAGTTCCTTGAGTTCCGAGCGGGTCAGGTGCCCCATCAACTGCTTGTGCAAATCATTGACCGGGCCGTCCATTTTCTTGAGCAACGCGTGCGCCTTTTTGGTGATTTCGATGAACACGACGCGGCGGTCTTCGGTGCAGCGCCGTCGGCTGACCATGTTCTGTTTTTCAAGCCGGTCGATCAATCCCGTGATCGCCGGGACCACTTGAATCATCCGCTCGGCAATTTCCAAACACGGCATCGGTTTGCCTTCACCGCGTAGAATGCGCAGCACGTTGTACTGCGACGCCGTCAAGTCGAACTGGCGGAACAGACGTCCGAAACGATTCTGGAACTGGTCATTGGTCCGCAACAGGTTCAACAACGCCTCCTGTTCGGGTGACGAAAACGGTTTCTTCTTTTTCAACTCTCGCTGTAACCGGCCGCTTGTCATGATTGCCTCTCGCGGATCGTATTGGATTGCGGCGTTTAGTTTACACGTCAATCGATGACTGCAACAACGGTTCGGCGGTTGCGTGGCAAAACGACAACGATTGACCGTCAAAATCATCCGCCGTGGGTTGCCGCGTCGGCATCGGTCCCAATTGGAGTGCGCCGGTACCGGACGACCGCCACTGCCAGCGTGATGACCGTCAGTGGAATGACGAACCCGAGCATGACGATCGACAGGGTGCGATTGACCGCGGGCACGGTTGCCGCGGTGACCAGGTACGCCGTGTAGGCGACGTAGTACGCAAGAAACAGACCGCCTTCCCAGCGGGCGATCAGGTGACCGGTAAAGAAGATCGGCAGGCAGGCGACCGCGACCGCCACCATGACGGGCAGATCCAGTTCAATCGCAGTGCTTGAAACCGCAACGCCCTGGGTGGAAACGAGTGAAGAAATCCCCAACACGCCCATGATGTTGAACAGGTTGCTGCCGACCACGTTCCCCACCGCGATGTCGCGTTCGCCACGCATCGCGGCCACGATCGACGTCGCCACCTCGGGAAGCGAGGTCCCCGCGGCCACAATCGTCAGCCCGATCACCAGCTCGGAGACTCCGAACTGCCTGGCCAACAGCACCGCCGAGTCTACGAACCATCGCGCGCCCAAGACCAGCAGCACGAGCCCGGCGATCAGCACCAAGACGCTCACCAGCAGCTGCCCTGCGGAATCTCCAGCCGGCTTTTCTCCATACTCCGCTTCGTACTGAGCCGTGATCCCGGCCTGTTCCTTTCGGCTTTTGATCACGGCCCATGCCTCGTACCCGATCAGCCCCGCGACGAGCAACGCTCCATCGACTCGGCCGATCCGCCCGTCCAGGGAAAAGACCATCACCAGCACGGACAGACCGACCATCAGCGGTACATCAAACCGTATCAGTTGCTGAGAGACTCGCAGCGGGATGATCAGGGCCGACACGCCCAAGATGAACAGCACGTTGAAGATATTGCTGCCCAAAACGTTTCCCATCGCCACATCAGGTTGTCCACGCAACGTGGATTGCAGACTGACGACCAACTCCGGCGCACTGGTGCCGATCGCGACCACGGTCAAGCCGACGACGAGCGGTGAGAGCCCGACCGCAAGTGCCAACTTCGATGCCCCACGCACCAACAGTTCCGCCCCGATCGTCAGGACGACCAACCCCATAACAAGCGTGAAAATGGTGACCAATGAAATTCCTTGGAAAGGGTACGATCAAACTGCAATTGCTGTCTGGGACCATCGCGTCGATCTGGGAAGATCGATTAAATCGCCAGACCGCCCGCACGTCGTGCTGTTATAGTTTAGCGACGGTCAATGACGGAAGTACTTTGCAGAGGTGGAGACGTGCAGCGAGTTTGTCAGTTCGGATTGTTGATTGTGATCGTCGGTTTCGCCGTTGAAGGTTCGCCGGCGCTGGGGCAATCGCGTCGCGATGCGGAGAGCCGCGACGGGATGGTGGTTGCGGTATCGCCCGACGCGGCGGCAGTCGGTGCGGAGATTTTGGAGCAGGGCGGCACGGCGGTCGATTCGGCCATCGCGACCGCCTTCGCCCTCGCCGTGACGCACCCATCTGCCGGCAATCTCGGCGGCGGTGGGTTCATGCTGGTCCACCCGGGCGACGGCAGCCCACCGCTGATGATCGATTATCGTGAGAAAGCACCGCTTTCGGCCCACCGCGAGATGTTTGTCGACAACAACGACACGCACACCCATCCGTACGTCGGAGTGCCCGGAACGGTCCGCGGGATGAAGTTGGCTCACGAACTGTATGGTTCGCTCGCGTGGACCTCCCTGGTCACGCCCGCGGTCGACCTGGCCCGTGACGGATTTGAGATCCACGCCGGCTTGGCGGCAGAGCTGAACCGAGAATTGGGTCGCAGCACCAACGATGAGTTCCGCCGCGTCTATGGCAAACCCGACGGCGCGGATTGGGCAGCCGGTGACCGAATCGTGCTCTCCGATCTAGCCGCGACGCTGCAGCGGATCGCCGAAGATGGCCCCGACGGTTTTTATGCCGGAAAGACGGCCGACTTGATCGCCGCGGAAATGAAAGCCGGCGGCGGATTGATTTCGACCGACGATCTGCTGCGATACCGGGCCCGTGTGCGACAGCCGATCCGATGCCGGTTCCGGGGTTATGAAGTCTTGTGCCCCCCGCCGCCGAGTAGCGGTGGCATCACGTTGACACAGATGCTTGGGATCGCCGCTCAATTTGACCTCCGCCGCTCTGGGCGATGGTCGGTGAAGACCAACCACGTGATGATCGAAGCGATGCGGCGGGCGTACGCCAACCGCGCGATGTATCTGGGTGATCCCGACTTTGTCGAAATCCCCAAGCACCTTGCCAGTGCCGATTTCGCCAAATACATGGCCAGCACCATCGACTTGGACCGAGCCACACCCAGTCGTCTTTTGGGGCCGCCGTTGACCGAGCCGGACGAGAGTCTTGAAACCACGCACTTTTCCGTGATCGATCGTCACGGCATGGCGGTCAGCAACACCTACACGTTGGAAGCCAGCTACGGCAGCGGGATCGTCGTCCGCGGGGCGGGTTTTCTGCTGAACAACGAAATGGGTGACTTCAACCGCCGTCCGGGAGTGACCGATACGAAAGGCTCGATCGGAACGGCTGCCAACGAAGTTCGTCCGCAAAAACGAATGCTCAGTTCCATGACGCCGACCATTGTGCTGAAAAACGGACAGCCGTACCTGATCACCGGCAGCCCCGGTGGCCGGACGATCATCAACACGGTGTTCTGCGTCACGTTGAATGTCCTGGAATTCGGAATGACCGCGCGGGAGGCTGTCGACGCACCCCGCACCGATCACGAATGGTTTCCCAATCGTGTCCGATTCATGGGCGCCGACGATCCCGAGTATGCCGCGTTGGTCGAACAGCTTCGCGAGCTGGGGCATGACATTCAGGACACCGATCGCCAAGGCGACGCCAACACGATTTTGATTTCCGATGACACCTTCATCGGGGCCGCGGACTATCAATTCGGAGCCGCAATCGCACCGGACGGCAAGCCGTGACGGAATGGTTTAGCGCTTTGCGACAGTACCAATAAGCCAAGGGTCAACGATGCTGCCCGGACGCTGGCGCGAACCGGCTGATGTCATACGATAATCAGCCGTTTGGCGCGGGGCCTGCGGGCCCTGCGCTGGCCAAAACCCTGTCGATTGAGCGGTATTGATCGCGCGGCATGACCCCGACGGGGTCCAAGCCAGTAGCTGGAGGTGAGCGAAGCGACACCTCCGGACACCCGGTCCCCCGTCAGACGCGACCCCGAAGGGTGTCGAAGCAAATGACGTCGGCGCCTTCGGACCCGGCCAGCCCGCACGCTCAAGCTCACCGATCGACTCCGTTACGAACGCAGACTGCCGCACCGCCGGCGGATTGATTCGCTGCGACCCCGTCCGGGGTCGAGGGGATGGTGGGACGTGCTTCCCGGAGGCGGCGCTGCGCTGACCTCCGGCTACTCGCTGGCATCCCTCCGGGATACTCGGTTCGCTGCCGCTCTCCTTTGACACCCAACGGAGTGATGCATTTTATAGTGGAATCCCGCGAGCTCCCAGGGACTTTCGAGATGCTTTCGACCCGAAACCGGCCCGCTCGTACCGCTCCGCGAACACCTCCGCTGCAAAAGACAGAAAGACCGCCGATGCACCACGACCAAGTCGTCAGGCCGCGTTCGAGTTACAATCTTGGTCTTCCCACCCCATTCCCTCCAGAGAGCTCACCATGTCTCGTGTCGCTGCGCGATGTTTCGCCCTGTTTGTGTTTCTGCAACTGATCCCGTTCCCCTCGTTCGCCTCGGCTGCCGAACCGCAGCCGCCGCAAGGTTTTCGGGCGCTTTTTAACGGCGTCGATTTGTCCGGATGGCATGGTTTGAATCCCCACCAAGTGGCGAAACTGACGGGCGAAAAAAAGGAAGCGAAACTTGCCGAACAGCAGCGTGAGTTCGCCGACCACTGGCGGGTGGAAAACGGTGAACTGGTCAACGACGGCCATGGAGCGTATGCCACGACGGACCAGGAGTTTGGCGACATTGAATTGTTGTTGGAATACAAAACGGTTCCGTCAGCCGACAGCGGTATCTATCTGCGGGGTACACCGCAGGTCCAAATCTGGGATTCCAACCAGGTCTTCGATCCCAAACGTCCCACCCGCCGCCCGCACCTCGGTTCGGGAGGCCTGTTCAATAACAACCCCAACACCTTGGGCCGCGACCCGATGGTGAAAGCGGATCGGCCGTTCGGACAATGGAATCAATTCAAGATTCGCCAGATCGGCGACCGCACCTGGGTCTGGCTGAACAATCGCCTGGTCGTCGACGGTGCGGTGATGGAAAACTACTGGGACCGGGCGCTGCCGCTGCCGTCGACCGGTCCGATCATGTTGCAGACGCACGGAGGCGAAATTCGCTGGCGAAACATTTTTGTTCGTGAAATCAACGAACAGGAAGCGGAACGGTATTTGGCAACCCGTCCGCTGCTGCCCAACCCCACCGAGTTTGACGTCGCCTATGGCCCCCATCACAAACAAAAGTTGCATTTCTGGAAAGCGGAATCCGACGCTCCGACCCCGCTGTTGTTCTTCATCCACGGCGGCGGCTGGATGGCCGGCGGTCGGATGAGTGGCCTGGTGAACCTGTTGCCCGAGATGCTCGACGCCGGCATCTCCGTCGTCTCGGTGGAGTATCGCTTCATTCCCGAAGCGACGGCCGATGGCGTGGTGCCGCCGGTCAAGGGGCCGCTTCACGACGCCGCCCGCGCGCTGCAGTTTGTCCGCAGCAAGGCAGAAGCATGGAACATCGATCCCAATCGCATCGGCGCGTCCGGTGGTTCCGCCGGGGCATGCTCCAGTTTGTGGCTGGCGTTCCATCCCGACATGGCGGATCCGTCCAGCGACGATCCGATCGCACGCCAATCGACGCGACTGACCTGCGCCGCCGTTCGCGGAGCACAAACCACGCTCGACCCGCTGCAGATGAAAACCTGGACTCCCAACAGCCGCTACGGTGGCCACGCGTTTGGATTCACCGGCGATGCGGAAAAAAAGATCTCACAGTTCGACGAGTTCCTTGCCAAACGTGACTCGATCCTGCCTTGGATCGCCGAGTATTCGCCGTATGCGTTGGTCAGCGACGACGACCCACCGGTTCACCTGTTCTACAGTGGTCCGCCGGCAATGGGCAAACCCGCCAAGGACCCCACGCACACCGCCAACTTCGGCGTGCAATTGCAACAGCACTGTCGCAACGTCGGCGTCGAATGTGAGTTGGTCTACCCGGGAGCGGAAAACGTGCAACACGAAACGACCAGCGACTATCTGATTTGGAAGTTGAAAGGCGAGTGAACGCGGCAAGCGCATTTCAGGGCTCCGACTCGTCACGAGCCTCGCATCAGGTTCCGCCGCACACCCCAGGCCGAGCCCTCCGCCGAGAACGATTTGTCAGCGGCAGGGCGTGAGTCACCCGACATCCGCATTGGCCTGATAACTGCGCACGATCCGAAAGATCCAGAACAACAGGATCGCCGCGAGGGCAAGGAAGATTTGTAATCGAGTGCGCCCACCGACGTTTCGCCACAGACGAAAAACATCCGTCAGGTGTGCCTCGCCGGGATAGCCGACGGCATTAAATCGGTCCGTCACCGGTTCCGCTTGATCGATGGCGACCTCCAGGTGTGACGCGATCTCTTCTGCCAACAGCCGCACGCGCTGTTGCGATGGCATCTCCGGCTCAGCCAATCCAACGATCTCATCCGCTTCATCGGCCTCCAACAAGATCACGGAGCGTCCGGGCAGCTGTGCTTCCAGGCGAAACATTGAGTGCTTTTGCTTTGCGTCTGGACGTCGAGCCTCGCGCAGATTCAGTCCTCGGATTTCTTGGAAACTGTAGCTCTGTTCGCCGCGTGAATCTCGAATCGTCAAGCGTCGTTGTTTCCAATCCAATTCGATTTCTCGTGGCGCGAATGCGGCCGCCAGTTTCAGATAAGTCCAAGCGACTGCCAACAGGATCAGCGTGACGATCCAGTACAGCAGCCCGCTGCCGAAAGCCATCAAATCGGTGACCACAAAATGCCAACGTTTTGATCCCATCAGATCGATCGGGATCACCAGGATCGCGCCCAGAATCGGAATTGCAAAGGGAACGACGAACAGGAAAACGATACCGTACCCGAGACCGCTGATCAGCGAATTCATGAGATTCTGTTTCGGATCCAACGTGGTGTTTCGGTACCGAATCAAGTTCCCCGGATCCCAAACTTCAAAATCGATCAGTCCGAATTCGGCGCGAATGGCGTCCGTACGAGAACGCGAAGCCCGCTCCATTCGTTCGACAATCTCATCGGCGATTTGCGGCATCACCGTTTCGACGTCATCGGTCTGGAGGATCGCATCACTCTGCTCAAGTCCTTTGTGCACACGGCGGGCCTGACGCTTCATTTCCTCTAGCGCGTCTTCCATCACCTTCTGCTGCGATTGAATCAAGCCGCGTGAGATTTCCAGCACAGCTTTATCGGGGTCGGACTGCGTGATTGCGGGCGGCTCGGGAAAGGAGAGAAACTGACGGATGGATCCAGCGATCCATGCGAGTTCACGATTGGTGTATCGTTTGAAATAAAGCTGGTACGTCCCATCGACGGAAATGACAGCCAGTTCTTCGATCGGCAATCCATCTCGCTCTTCGCCGCAGGGAACGACACTGACGGTCAGGAGGTCACCGATCGACCACTGACGGCGTTTGGATCGCAACAGCCCCCGCGCGGTGACGGTCAGTCGATTGCCTGTCACATCGATCGTCCCAGTTTGCGCCCATCGGGTGATCGCATAAACCAGTACGGTCAAGGGAATCAGACACAAGACGCCGACGAAGATCCGTGGCCCCGGTTCGGGATCGCGAAATGCGGCCGGAGCAATCATCGCGGCAAATCCGCCCATCAGCACGGCAACGCCGAAACCCTGCAGGTCAGACGATCGAAACAGACGCGGCAACGCGACATGAAGAAAGTCATCCGAACGTTGTATCGAGATCTTGGTCTTCGCCGGCTTGGAAAGCGGTTGCCATTCCTGCTGTGCCACCGCCGGACGGCTACCGGTCGGCGTTTCCTCGCCGCTGGATTCCGCATCGCCAGTTTCGTCGCTGGGAAGCGCTGCCTGCACCGCATCGGGCCGATGCAAATCGTCGATTTCAATACCGGGGACGAACCGGGGCGGTCGATACGCTGCATGACGATCGAACCCCACCCAACGCAGTTGACGGCCCAAGCTGACCGCCAGTGGCGCCGCCGGCCGCAAGGCTTGGCAAAACGCCCGATCGGGATCACGACAACCACCCTGGCTGACCAATCGAATCCGTCGGGCACCGACGATCACATCAATCCAAACGTCCCAAACTTCGACTCGTTGTGAGTGCTTGCCACCGGTGCTGCGCATTTCACGAAGCCCACCGAGACGAAGCTCGTTGATCTCGGAGAACGAAAACGACTCGGTTTCGCCCTCCTTGCCAACGACCAACGTTTGCTGTTGCCAATCGATGCACACCAGGTAGGCGGGCGTGCGCGAGAGCAGTCCGCCATCGCTACGCTTGAATTCTACGCGCTGGCCGGGTTGCCAGTGGACGAGTTCGATCTCCGCTGAATCCAGGATCGTTCCCGGATGGAATGTGGTCGCCGTATTCTCCTCGGCAGCTTCCTGTTGAAGTCGATCGAACACTGCGGCGGTGTAGACGACGGGAATCCTATCCCAACGATTCCGGTCGTCACTTTCGATTCGCTCGCGTGTTGATTGAAACAACTTGGGAAACTTGAGCGGCAAGAAGGCGATCGTCGCAAGAATCAATCCGAACACGCCGATCACGAGCATCGCGGTCGTTTCGATCACCAAAGCCGATCGGCTGGGATTTTGCGGCTGGTAGTAGACCTTTACCGACTTGCCGACCGGATAATTGTCCCGGATCTTCTCAGCGGACGCTTGCGTTTCCGCACCCATCGTTTCGCTGGAAACGGAGAGGCCGCCGATGCCAGAATGGAGATAGACATCGTCACTGGTGTACTGCACGCCGTCGACGGTGAATTCGTATTCCAACCGAACAAAGTAATAGTCATTTTCGGGGACCACTTCGGCGCGGCGAATCGAACCTTCCACCGTCGGCCACTTGGATGCTCTGTATTGCACCGCGAACGAGGCCAATCCGGAAATCGCCAACCAACCTCCTACAAAGATCAGGCACCACAACAATAGTTTGGGGGCAGACGATTCGGCAGATTGGCTCATCGCATCGTTTCCACTCAGGTTTCAATGTGCCCCTTCAGCAATCGGAATGTCCGTCTGACTCCCTCTGGGCCGACCTTGGAAGCGTGGCCAGGTCCTTCCGAATCGATAAACGCCACGAACGAACCGGCGCCGAAAAACGTCTCTTGCAGATTCTCTGGGTCGCCCACGAAGACCGAGAACCCGCCTTCTTTGACTTCCTGCAAATACGTCACCACGCCGTGCTCGGGATGGATCGCGCCGTTGTGCAACCCTCGCGCTTCGCCTGCTGCGACTTCTTGCTCCGCCGAGTCGATCAAGCGGTCGGACAACCACGATGCATCGACCGTCGTTTCCACAATCTGTGATCGTTTCGCTGCGTTTTCGTCACAACACACGACGCTCACTTTGATCTCACTCATCCGTTTCGTTCTCCCGGTTCCTATGCGACCCGCCGATCTTTAGATTCCTCTGAATTCATTCTAGCGTAACGGGCGGGCCAACGTCGCGAGTGGTGTTTAGCGATGGCGTTTTCGGTAGTCGCGTGGAGATTGACCATGGACCTTGCGAAACTGCCGACTGAAATAATTGCTGTCGGAGAATCCGACGTCGAACGCGATCTCGGTGATGGTTTGGTCGGTGCTTCGCAACTGCCGACCGGCCTCTTCGATCCGCAGCTCAATCAGATATTTGATGGGGGAGGTTCCCATCGCGGCTTCGAACATCCGCATGTAGTTGGTCCGCGACATTCCGGAGATGGGCACGAGTTCTTCGAGCGTGATCGCCTGATCCACGTTGCGTCTCATGTGGGCAATTGTTTCGCCGACGCGAATGAGCGTTTTGCTGGTCGGATTTCGCGTTTGGCGATAGCAACGGGAGAGGAACGTGATCAGTTCCAACATCGCGGCAATCGCCATCACTTCGAATCCCGGCTGCCGAGCGGCGAGTTCGTTGTCCAGTTTGTCGACCAGGCGAAGTGATTCGGCGATCTCGGCCGGGTTGAGCTGCAAGCGACTTGTGAACTGGTGTCGCTGTCGCGATGCAGGCTCCAGCGTGAACAGCGCGTGGTAACCCGAGAGAGACTGCAGGTCGCCGAGGGACATGGGCAGATCGGTCGGGTCGAACAGAATATTGATCAGACTCAACCGATCCATGTTCAAGTAGTCGTGCGGACGCTCGCCCCCGATCACGAAGGTATCGCCCGTTTTCAGTTCATAAGAATCTTCGCCGGTGATGTGCACGCCCGTCCCTCCGGTGATGATCACGATCTCCGAAAACTCGTGGCAGTGCAGTCCGAATGGCTGCTAGGGATCACGCCGCTCGACAACGATCGGAAACCCGTCGGCGTGAAACCCGTCCTGTTTTTTCAGCACTTTCATGGCAGGCGGAAAGGCACTTGCGGCCTGTCGATTGAGTCGATGTTCAACGGCATCCTGCCTGCGGGGACAAAAAACACACGCTGGGACGATTGTGCTAGTCTGCGGGTCGATCGTCAAGGTTTAGGGTTTTCGGGGAGCGTATGCTGGTGCCGATCCAAATCCATGCTGTCGGATGAATCGGATCCCAAAGGACGAAACAAGGATAAAATACATGAGCAATGCGACCAGGGTTGCTGCGGCATTTGAGCTGGCGTCGGAGCGGTATCAAGCGTTCGGCGTTGATGTGCGAAAGGCACTCCGACGGCTCTCCGAACTCTCGATTTCGGTTCACTGCTGGCAGGGTGATGATGTCGCCGGTTTTGAAGCAGACGCCGGAACGCTCGGCGACGGGCTCGCCGTCACCGGCAACTATCCCGGACGCGCCCGAACCGCCGACGAGTTGCGTAGCGATCTTGAACTCGCCTACTCCTTGATCCCCGGAAAACACCGATTGAATTTGCACGCGATCTACGGTGAGTTCAGCGGGCCGGCGGAGCGTGATGAAATCGACGTCGAACACTTCCAAGGCTGGATCGATTGGACGAACGACCGCGGCATCAAGCTCGACTTCAACCCAAGCTACTTCTCTCATCCCAACGCATCGGACGGTTTCACTCTGTCGCATCCAGATGCCGGGATTCGACAGTTCTGGATCGATCATGGCATCGCTTGCCGTAAGATCGCAGCGGCAATGGGGGCAGCACAGGGCGGCCCATGCGTCAACAATTTCTGGGTGCCCGACGGTTTCAAAGATACCCCCGCAAGCCGCAAAGCGCCGCGGGAACGGTTGGCTGCATCCCTCGATGAAGTGTTCGCCGAAGACCTGCCGCGAGACCAGACGTTGGATGCGGTCGAATGCAAGCTGTTCGGCATCGGCAGTGAAAGCTACGTCGTCGGTTCGCACGAGTTCTACATGGGTTATGCCATTACGCGAGACAAAGTGCTGTGTTTGGATGCCGGCCACTTTCATCCCACCGAGGTGATCTCGGATAAAATTTCGGCAGCGTTGATGTACGTCCCCGAGTTGTTGCTGCACGTCAGTCGCGGCGTGCGATGGGACAGTGACCATGTCGTCACTTACAGCGATGAATTGCAGGCGATCATGCAAGAAATCGTGCGCGGCGACTATCTGGATCGAGTGCACATCGGGTTGGATTTTTTTGATGCCAGCATCAATCGTGTCGCCGCTTGGACCATCGGGACGCGGAACGCACTGAAAGCCCTGCTTGCGGCCCTGCTTGAGCCCACCGAGACGCTTCAACAACTTGAGCGAGACGGCGACTTGACCGCTCGGTTGGCATTGATGGAAGAACAAAAGACGATGCCGCTGGGAGCGGTTTGGGACCATTACTGCGAATCAATGGGCGTTCCCGTTGGTACGGATTGGCTTGAAAACGTTCGGCAATACGAAACCACAGTCACGTCTCGTCGAAGCGATGAATCGGTTGCGGGATAAAACAGGGGCTCAGCCACCGTTAGTGTGCAGGCTTCAGCCGCCGCGGGTCGCTGCGGCGCAGCGACATGCAGTCGCCTAAAGGCTAGACACCAACTGGTGCTGAACCGCGTTTCCGCTCGATCAACTCAACCCGGAAACCGTAAATTTTGCTAAGCACTTTCCAGGAAATTCCATGAGCGAACAAACTTCAAATTCGGGTGGAGAATTTGAACGTGAACCAGTGCCGGATTCGGCGTTGCTGGGCAGCGGCAAGTTTTGGGGGATGTATGCGGGCGAGCACACTGCGGGAACGGAGTTCATGATCGGACCGCTGTTTCTGGCGGCCGGTGCAAGTTTGTCCGATCTGATTCTCGGACTGCTACTTGGCAACCTCCTAGCGGTCTTGACGTGGCGATTCCTCGTCGTGCCGATCGCAATGTCGAAGCGGATGACGTTGTACTATCAACTCGAACGCATCGCCGGCGGTTCATTGGTCAAGTTCTACAATTTGGTCAACGGACTGCTGTTTTGTTTTCTTGCCGGTGCGATGGTCACGGTTTCTGCATCCGCCGTGGGCGTCCCCTTCGGCATCACGTTTGATGTGCCATCAAACATGTTCGGCTTGAGCAACCCGTCGTTTACGGCGCTGGTGGCGATTGTCGGCGTCGTCATTGCGGTGGTTGCGGCGGGAGGTTACGAGCGGGTAGCTCGGGTCGCCAACATTGCCGCACCGTGGATGATCGCCGTGTTTGCCGCTTGCGGGATCGTGTCGCTGGCACAGATGGACGCAACCAGCGTGGCCGCACTTTCGGAAGGAAAGTTTTGGTCGGATGCGATCGCATTTGTCCAGGAAAAGAATGGCCCGCAAACGTTTGGGTTCTGGCAGATCGTGGTGTTCGCTTGGTTGTGTAACGGAGCGATGCACTTCGGGATGGCGGATCTGTCTATCTTCCGATTCGCAAAATCTAAAGCATCGGGCTGGGCACCTGCCATTGGAATGTTCCTGGGCCACTACATGGCTTGGATCGCGGCCGGGTTGCTGCTGGCCGCACTGATCAAACTTCAACCGAGCCTGGCACTCGGTGCCGACGGTAAGGTCACCGCAAATCCCGGGCTGCTGGCGTTTCAATCGCTCGGCTGGGCGGGGATTATTTGCGTGGTGATCGCCGGCTGGACGACCGCCAATCCGACGATCTATCGTGCCGGACTCGCTTTTCAAGGCATCTTGCCGAAGAGTTCTCGGACGGCGATGACCTTGGTGGCCGGCGCCGTTGCCACCATCGCGGGAGCCTTTCCAAATCTTTCAGCCCAGTTGCTCGATTTCGTCGGGACGTACGGAACCGTGCTTGGTCCGATGGGCGCGGTGATCTTCGTCGACTTTTATCTGATGAAGAAGTTTGGTCTGCAAAACGAGTACGCCTCCCACAGCGGAACCCAAATCAACTTTGCCGTGTTGATTGCGTGGCTGCTTCCCGTCGCGGTGGGGCTATATCTGATTTTCCAGCAGGGCGTGTTTGCCGCCTACGCGGTCATCCCGTGCTGGATCGCTTGCGGAACGCTGTACATCGTTCTCAGTAAGTTCACGCAGAAAGCATCGAGTGAATTGCCGGCAACCGCATCCGCTTAAACCGCCACGGAGACTTACCATGGACAGAATCGCCCAAGTCATCTCGCTGATCACCCTCGGCCTCGTTGTCGTTCCCTGCCTGCTGTATTTCGTCGGCGCGATTGGACTCGATGCCGTGAAGTGGGCTGCGCTGGCTGGCACCATCGGATGGTTCATTTCCACGCCTCTGTGGATGAGCCGTACATTGCCGGTCGACGCCAGCGAAGTCGAGATCTAACGGTCGAACAAAAAACACAAATCAAACGAACCGAAACCACGTACCGCCATTGAGGCATCGATGTATCCGTTTCAACCATCCGGTTTTCTGAAGTTCTTCTTGTGTCCGTTGCTCCTTGTCGCGGTGACAAGCACAGGCGTTTGGGGACAGAACGCAGGGTCAAAGCCGAACGTTGTCTTTATTCTTGCCGACGACCTCGGCTGGAGTGACACGACGCTTTATGGCACGACGAAGCTGTACAAAACGCCGAACATTGAGCGACTGGCGCAGCGGGGCATGACATTCACTCGAGCCTATTCGTCCAGCCCGCTGTGTTCACCGACGCGGGCCAGCGTCTTGACCGGATTGAGTCCTGCGCGACACGGAATCACCGCACCGACATGCCACCTGCCGAAGGTGATTCTGGAGCCGATTCAGGCGACCAGTGGACCGCCGAATCGCCCGGCCACGCTTCCCGAGTCGGTCTCGCGGCTGGACACGAAGTACTACACGCTGACGGAAATGTTCCGAGACAACGGCTATGCGACGGGGCACTTCGGCAAATGGCACCTGGGCGCTGAACCCTACTCACCGCTTGAACACGGGTTCGACGTGGACGTCCCCCACCATCCCGGCCCCGGACCGGCGGGCAGCTATGTGGCTCCGTGGAAGTTCAAGGACTTCGATCATGATCCGGACATTCCGGACGAGCACCTTGAAGACCGCATGGCTAAAGAAGCGGTCGCCTTTTTGGAACAACACCAAGATGAACCGTTCTTTCTGAACTATTGGATGTTCAGCGTCCATGCCCCGTTCGACGCGAAGCAAAAACTCATCGATCAATACCGCGAGAGAATCGACCCGAACGATCCGCAGCGCAGTCCGACCTATGCGGCCATGATCGAGAGCATGGATGATGCCGTCGGAACCCTGCTTGATACGCTTGACCGACTGGGGATTGCGGAAAACACGATCATCATTTTCGCGTCCGACAATGGCGGGAACATGTACAACCTCGTCGACGGAGGCACTGCGACCAGCAATGCACCACTCCGCGGCGGCAAAGCGAATATGTACGAAGGAGGTGTGCGGGGTCCAGCGATCGTGGTGCAACCGGGATCGATCAAAGCCGGTTCACGAAGCGATGAAATCATCCAAAGCAGCGATTTCTATCCAACGTTGCTGGAAATGCTTTCGGTCGACGCTCAGCCGAATCAGGAATTTGACGGCGTAAGCATTGTCCCGGCACTGCAGGGAAAGGCACTGGATCGTGACGCGATCTTCACCTATTTCCCGCACGCCCCCGGCGTCCCCGATTGGCTGCCGCCTGCGGTCAGCGTTCATCAAGGCGATTGGAAACTGATTCGCCTTTTTCACGCTGGTGAAGACGGAAAGCATCGTTACAAGCTGTTCAATCTGAGCGATGACATCAGCGAACAGAACAATCTCGCAACCAAGTTTCCGGAGCGGGTGGAACAACTGGATCAACTGATCGAGCAGCACCTCGTCAAAACCAACGCGGTTCGCCCGTTGCCCAATCCGAAGTTTGATCCTTCAAATTACGACGCGACTCAAGAGGGCAAGGCCGGTCTAAAGGGTGGCGCCAACGCGGCGAAGAAATCCAAGGCAAAACCGTCTGGTAAGCCTATCGCTGGGTGGCAACCCGGCGGCACCTGCACCCTGTCGACTTCCAACAATGGGCTCGTCGTCCAGAGCACCGGCGGCGACCCGCACCTCAGTCACTCCTTCCCCGAGGCAATCGACGGAACGTCCTTCACGTTGCACCTGACGATGGCTTCGACTTCATCCGGCAAGGGGCAAGTTTTCTGGCAGGAACAGGGTGCCGGCCCCTTCAAAGCCGACCGAAGTGAATTCTTTGATGTTCAGCACGACGGCCAGCCGCATGAGTATGCCATCGCATTCACGGTGACGACGCCACTGCTGGCTGTGCGGATCGATCCATCGCGAGGTCCGGGCAAGATTGAACTCTCCGACATTCGGTTGGTCGGCAACGACGGGACAACGCATTATCGATTCCAGACACCGAAATCGCCCCCCGGGCTCGTCCCGCAGCGACAACCATGATCGGCAGCCAAACGTCATCGTGGTCTACGATGATGTCCGGCCACTCTGCCATTTTCTCCATTTCGACTTGTTCCGCGTCAGATGCCCTGCCGCATCTATCATAGAGCCCCCCGGCGTAAGCGGCGAATCGAGCGATGCAGCGATAACCGACTGCGGGTACACTCGAAGCAAACTAAACGTTAAAAGAAGAATCAAAATGTCGCATCGACTTCTAGCTTGTTGTCTGACCGTAGCCGCTTTTTGCGTCCACTCGTTTGCGGCGGAACGTCGTCTGCCGGACATCGTGGTCTATTTGGCGGACGATCTTTCCGCGCTGGACCTGCCGACCTACGGCGGGACGAATATCAAGACGCCGGCCATCGACGCGTTGGCCGCCGATGGGATGACCTTTGATCGCGCGTTTGTGGCCAGTCCGGCGTGTGCCCCCAGCCGTGCCGCCCTGCTCACCGGCTTGATGCCGGCCAGGAATGGTGCCGAAGAAAACCACACATATCCGCGCCAGGGGACCATTCGTCTGCCACGTCTGCTCGGTCAACTCGGATACCAGACCGCAGCGTTCGGAAAGGTGGCGCATTCAAAGAGTGCGAAGGACTACGGGTTCGACACCATCGAGCTGAAGAAAGACATTCCCGAGCTGCGCAAAACGGTGAAAACGTTTCTGGTCAATCGAGACGACTCCAGACCGCTGGCGTTGTTCGTCGGTGTCTCCAACCCCCACGTGCCTTGGCCTAGCGAATCCACCGTCGATCCAGAATCAATGCATCTACCGCACAAACTGCTCGATACGCCGCAAACGCGAGTCCAGCGGTCGCGTTATCTGCAGGAAGTCAAAGATCTGGATGCCTACCTGGGCGAAGTCCGAGCGTTAACCAACAAGCACCTGGCGGAAGACAAACTGTTTGTGTTTTCCAGCGACCATGGAGCCCAATTTCCCTTCGGCAAATGGACGCTGTACGACGAAGGCATCCGCGTGCCGTTGATCGTCGCTCGTCCAGGCAAAATCCAAAAGGGAAGCCGAACAGAAGCGATGGTCAGCTGGATCGACATTTTTCCGACGCTGATTGACATCGCCGGCGGAGACATCCCCGACGATCTCGACGGACGTTCGTTCGCAGCGGTCCTTCGCGGGGACACTGATTCACATCGCAAACGCATCTTCACGACGCACAGCGGCGACCGGATGATGAATGTCTATCTGAGTCGCGCGATTCGCACCGATCGATACAAACTGATTTGGAATCCGCATCCCGAGTTCGCGTTCACCACCCACATTGATTTGCTGCTCCGCGAAACCTCGGGCGACTACTTCAAAGAATGGACCGAGGCGGCCAAGACGAATTCGCTGGCTGCCGACGTAGTTGCTCGACACCACGGTCGGCCTGAATACGAATTGTTTGATTTGCAGGAAGATCCCTACGAACAAAACAACTTGGCCGGTCGTGAGCATGTGCGTGACGTTCAGAAGGAACTACATACCGAACTCAACACCTGGATCAAACAACAGGGTGATGGTCTGACCGTGTTCCATGAACCACTGATGCTAGATGCGCCCGAAACGTGGGTGCCGCGATCGATCAGCAAATGATCAGCGAATGATCGCACGCAACGTGTTTGCCACCGGTCGACCTGGCACACGCACTTCCGATCCGCCATAGGGCGTGTAAAACCGATAACGTGGCCGCGGCACCACCACCGGCGGAACCGGTGCAACCACGGGACGGCGGACGACGACCGGTGCGGGGTAAACCACCGGTGGCACGTACACGGGGCGAGCGACCGGGACGGCGTAACGCGGCGTGTAGATGTCGATCCCCACGTACTGTGCTTGAGCACTCGAAACAAACGTCGCCGACGCCAATAACGCCAAACCGACTATCAAGGCCTTCATCTGTCTTCTCCAAACCGTTTGTCTTGATGGGAATCCGATGTCGTGCCGGCAGTCGATGCGACACGCCCGGCGAATCTGTCGCGCCATTGTTCGCTGCCGACCGCGATAAAGCAAGCTTGCGGATCGGGTGACGAACAGGACGCACCGTCGCCCCCAATTGCTGACTGGCCGGTTGACGTCATCGAGGTTGCGAAATCAACGCGGTGATGTGACGCATGCCCGTTCCTCCTTAAAGGCCGTGACGCAACCCGTTTCGACTCAGAAGGTTACAGACACACATGGCGTTCACGCGCGGGAAATCCCATCCGCACGAATCAAATTCCGCATGGGCACCACCAGTGTGGTAGAATGGCCCCCTACCCAGGCCGTTGACAAGAATTTGCTTTACGAGAATTCGCGATGAAATGTCAAACATGGGGGCACAAGCATTCGGGTCGAAGAAGGCTTCGCATCGAGACGTTGGAAAAGCGGCACCTACTGGCTGCGGCGCTGTTGGAAACGTCACTTCTACGGGATCTCAACCCACAACCCCCAGCGACCGGTGCTCAACAGTTTGTCGCCGTCGGTGATCGGCTGTTCTTTGTCGCCGATGACGGGCTGCACGGTGACGAGTTGTTCGTCATCAACGGTGAGGGCCAGGGAGTCCTGGTCAAAGACATCGGGCCGGGTCCGATCGACGGCGAGATCCAATATCTGACGGCCGTCAACGACACGCTCTTTTTTACCGCCTACACCGAGGATGCCGGGCAGGAACTTTGGAAAAGTGATGGCACCGAGGCGGGCACGGTGCGCGTCCGCGACGTCAACCCAACGGTGACGACGTACGAATACGACGGCGTCACGTACAGCTATGGTGATTCATCCTATCCGTTTCATCTGACAGCCGCCGGCAACAAACTCTTTTTCGTTGCCGACGACGGGACACACGGTTACGAATTGTGGATGAGCGACGGCACGGAAGCGGGCACGGTGTTGGTTTCCGATCTGGCCCCTGGGGAAACGAGTTCGATCCCCGATCGGCTGACCTTTGCTGCGGCGATCGATCAAGGCACACTCTTCTTCACCGCAGAATCGCCGAACATCGGCCGCGAGCTGTTCAAAACAAATCTGCAGGGCGCCGCGTCACTGGTTGCGAACGTTTTTCCGGAAACCCATGCGAACGGCTCGCCATTTTATGTCGAATGGACTGATCTCACCAATCAGCCGGTGATTCGGAACGCACAAGGGAAACCGATCGTGGGTCAACTCGATGCTTCGCAGAACTGGGTCTTCTTCGAAGCGGACGGAACCCAGGTGATGCCGTCGGATTTCTATCCGTTTTCGTCTGCCCCTCATGACCTCGTCGTGTTCGACGGCTTGCTGTTTTTTTCTGCCATCGGTGGCATGCGAGACGGAGACAACACCAGCGCCGTCGGCAGCGAATTGTGGGCGACCGACGGAACCTCTGCCGGCACGTTTGTCGCCAGCGATTTAGCCGCGGGAGAGGAGGTGATTACCGTCACGGATGTGACCGGGGCGAACGTCAACATCCGTCGCCCCCGGAATTCGTCGCCGCTCGAATTGGTGGCGACAGAAAACCAGTTGTTCTTTTCCGCAAAAGGAGACGTCGCGACGGGTCGCGAGTTGTACGTGCGTGGTGCAACAGGCATCCCGGGGCAAGGCACAAGCCAGTTGGTCAAGGATATTTTTCCCGATGCGGCGGATTCCTGGCCGTCGGAGATCACGCGTGTGGGCAATCGCGTCTTCTTCGCCGCGGACTCGGACCAGGGCGACGAATTGTGGACCAGTGATGGGACAACCGAGGGAACGGTTCTGGTGAAAAACATCGCGCCGGGCGTACTCGATTCCGACCCGGAGGATCTGACGGCGCTCGGCGACACCTTGTTCTTCACCGCCAATGATCGAGCGCACGGCCGCGAGGTCTGGAAGAGCGACGGCACAGCCGAAGGCACGGTTCTGGTCAAAGACATTCGTCCCGGCGGGCCGAACACCCACAGCTTGGCAAGAGAATTGACCGCCTTCGGCAGCCACATCTATTTCGGTGCGAGTGACTTTTTCCACGGCTATGACGTCTGGCGAACCGACGGAACCGCCACGGGCACCGAGATGGTTGGCGTTGAAACGATCAAGACAATCTCATCGGCCCCCAAACACTTGACGCGAGCGGGATCCAAGTTGTTTTTCGTTGCGACATCGCATGAATTCGGCGAGGAGTTATGGGTCTCTGACGGAGACTCCTTCAGCACCCGCGTCGTGAAAGACATCAATCCGGACTTTGTCGGCAACGCTCCCCAAGGTGCTTCGGTCAGTGACTTGGTTGAGTTCAACGGTATGCTTTATTTCTCAGCCTTCGACGGGACCGCATCACGACTTTGGAAAAGCGATGGCACCGAGGCCGGAACCACTTTTGCGACGCTCGGTAACGACGGCACCCCCGTTCCGGGCCCCAACGCACCGCGTGATTTGATCGCGATCGGCGATACCCTGTACTTTACCGCCGATGAACCAGGCTATGGGCGCGAACCCTGGGCACTGAGCGCAACGACGGGTCAAGCGACGTTGCTCAAAGACATCGATCCGACGTTGCGGACGACCAGCAATCCGCCCTTTGCACTTTCATCCCAACCACTTTATTTCGTCCGCTACGGCAATCAACTTTACTTTACCGCGTATAGCCCCGAAACGGGACGAGAGCTTTGGAGCAGCGACGGAACGCCCGAGGGCACGATGCTGCGCGCGGATCTCTATCCGGGCAACGCGTTTCCGTTTTCTTCCAGCCCGGAAAATCTGGTCGTTTCCGGCGAGAAACTGTTTTTCATCGCCGAGGATCCCGATCACGGATCGGAGTTGTGGGTGATCGATAGCGGCTCCGATGATCCCCGGTTGGTCGTGGACTTAGACCCCGGCACCAACAGCTCGCGGATTTTCTCATTGTCGCCATTCGGTGACGGGGTAGCCTTTCGACGTGATGACAACTTCAACGGCGTGGTCGCCACGAACATTGGAAACGAACTTTGGATCAGCGACGGGACTGCCGGCGGAACCAAGCCCGTCATTGACCTGGAAACCGGCACGGATGGGTCGCGATGCTTCGGAGATTACGTCGACGGCGGCATCATCGAATTCAATGGTCAAATTGTGTTCCGAGCAAACGATCTGGAACACGGTTGTGAGCTGTTCATCAGCGACGGCACGCCGGCCGGCACGCAATTGCTGTTCGATCTCTATCAAGACGACCCGATCGTGATCGGCCAGGAGGGTCGTTCCTCCGATCCCGATGAGCTCACGGTGATCGGCAATGACCTGTATTTCCAGGCGACCGACGAAAATGGTCGCGGCCTCTGGCGGCTGGATCTCGACGGGAATCTCCACCGGGCGGCGTTGCACTATGACCTCAATCCCGAACCGGCCGAATTAACGATCGCCGGTTCGAATTTGTTTTTGATCGGTGACGACGGGATTTTGGGGCGTGAGATTTATCGTATTGCGTTGGAACACTCGCTCACGCCCGGCGTCATGGAAATCCTGGCCAAGGACATCGCCTACCACGACTGGACGATCGGACAAACCATCCCCTTCTCGGATCTTGGCTACGGGCAAGTCTCCACCGTCGAATTCACCGTCGACCAATTCTTTCAAGACCCGGTGACCGGGTTCGAAGCCGTCGCTCTGGTTAGCGGTTCGGTCGATCCCGTGCTCGCAATCCGCGGCTCGGCCGATTTCTTGACCGATTGGTTCGACGATTTCCATCCCGATGGTGTCGGAACGGCGCAATTCCTGGCGAACTACGATGATGTCGCAGCCTGGCTGACTGCGGTCAACAGCTCCCACGGCACGCCCTCGATTGTCGGACACAGCTTGGGCGGCGCGCTGACACAATTGATGGCGGCACGCTACACCGGCGACGGTGGCGCGCTCGCCCACATCAACACGTTCAACGCACCCGGCATCAACGCGGATTATGCCGCCATGTTCAATGCCGAACTGGCTGACCAGGTGCTTCATTTTGTCACCAACGGTGACCCGGTCAGCATGGCCGGCGACGCATTCCTCTCGGGCAACTGGGTACGAGCCACGTTCTCAGCGATCAACTTGGCGACCAACCACACCCATCCGATTGTCGCGCCGTTCACGTTCATCGGTCAGACGCGTACGGAAAAACGAGATCGGCCACAGGATACGACGCTTGATTTCTTTGACAACACCGATTGGCTCAACAGTCCGCTTTTCTTCCACGATGACGTCGACTACCTGACGTGGTTGTCGGTGATGTATGCGGTTGCAAACGCCAGCATACGCTGCGACCGTACCGACACCTGCCCGCCTCGTTGCTGTTCCGCAGCACGACCGAAGCCCAACGACAGGTGATTGGTCAGGTTTGGCACGATTTCCAAACGCCCGTGTTGGCGGCGATCGGGCCAACACCTTGCGATCCGGAACAAGTTCCGTTCACGCTTTCGGACATCGAGTTCAGTGTGCTTGGGTTATTGGACGTCGAAGCCACCGGCATGATGGCCAGCTGCCACCCCGCGCCCGATCCGAGTGTGTGGTTGCAGGGCGAAGTGCGTTTACCCGATTTCTTTAACGTCACGGCCAACTTCACCGACGACAATCGCATTCAGCTGGCCAATGGCACGATCGATCTCGTCGGCACGGTGACGGCCGAAGATATCCCCGTTGTGCCGCGATTCATTGAAGTCAAGGGAGCCAACATCGGCATCAATACGATTGAAAAGGCGCTCACCGCCGGCGCACAACTGGCGATCAGACCGTGGGGGATTGTCTTGGCGGTCGACCTCGGCTTTCTCAACAGCGAGTGGAATTCGATCGAAATCGGCGTCGACGGATTGGGGATTCCGGTGCCGGTCTTGCCGGCAGCCGTGTTGCAGCGTGTTTCCGGCAGCGTCAATCATATCGCGACGAGCGACCCCGTACCGGTCACCTTTGGCGGATCGATCGGCATGACGCTCGGGCCCGAGGTCAGCGTCAATTTGCCGTCTTGGGCCGGCGGTCCGGTGGTAGCCAAGTTGCTCGGGTTCAACGGCGCCGCATCCTTCAACAGCCAACAACTGACGGTCGGTGCGGACCTGTCGATCCTCAACGACCTGGCGATCGTTGACGGAACGACGACCTGGAATTGGGTCGACGGGATCTTGGAAGCCAGCGGCGGGTTCGATGTCCTGAGCGGAACCATCGTGTCGGACGATGCGAGTTTCAAAGCAAACGTCGATGCAAACAGCGGCTTGAATATCAGCGCATCGGCCAGCGCGACCTTTACGGTTCCCGAATCGTTCCCGTTGATCGGCGGCACCCAAGCCCTGGCGGGTCAGTTCTTTCTACAGTTCAACGATGACGGCGATTTCTCCAATGATTCCACCGGCGCTTATGCCAGTTTTCCGCTGCCGCTGATCGGCGACACCGGCTTGGGATTCCGCCTCTGGCTTGATGGTGGCATCGGCCTGATCGGCGCCGAAGAAATCGACGCCCTGATCGCCGATGGCGAAGGCGAACTGCTAGCGCAAGCGACAACGCTTTCGCACCAAGTCGAACTCGAACCGGGACAGCAATGGGCGATGTTTTCCGCCCAGTGGGAACATGAAACCGCAACCGAAATCGTGCTCACCACTCCCTCCGGTCAAACCCTGACCGAAGCTGACATCATCGCCGCCCCGGACATGGCGATCGTCGAACCGTTGTCCGACATGACCCGGCGCGTCGTCGTCGTTTCACAACCCGATGCGGGCGTTTGGAATCTGACGGTCGACTCGGACAGCGGAACCGGCCAGATTGAGTTCTTTGTCGTTTCCGACAACGACGCTCCCAGCGGGGAAATCACGCAGCTTGCCGGCGGCGGGTTCGGACAACCCGTTTCGATTTCCTACAACGCTTCCGACAGCGACAACGACGCCGCGGTCTCGCTGTTCTACGATTCCGATGCGAGCGGGCTGGACGGGATCTTGATCGATTCCGGGATCACGGAGACCGACGGGGTCGGCGTGTCGACGTGGGACACGTCCGGGGTGCCCGACGGCGAATACTTTGTCTACCTGATGATCGACGACGGGATCAACGCGCCGGTCATTGCGTATTCGCAACAGTCTGTCTCGGTCACCCATCGCCGTATCGATGGCCAGGTGTTCCATGACGCCAACGCGAACGCCGTGATGGACGAGGGCGAGTCGCCGGTCGCCGATATCGTCGTCTTTGTCGACGCCAACGGGAATGCCACGCTGGACGACGACGAATCGTTTGCGATCACCGCTGCCGACGGAAAGTACCGCTTGGCCGAGTTGCCCCAAGGCACCCACACCATCGCCATGATCACGCCGGCTGGATTCATTCAATCCGCACCGGTCGATGGAACCGCACAGCCGATCGAACTTGCCAGCGACGGACAAATCGATGACGTCAACTTCGGCATCCGGATCGAGCCTGCCTCGGTCAGCGGTGTCGTCTGGCAAGATCTCAATCGCGATGGTTTTCGGGACGCGTCGGAAGCCGTTCGAAAGGGCGTGACGATTCGGTTGATCGACGAATCCAGCGGGATCCATGTCGCCCAAGCCGTCACCCCGCAAGACGGCCGTTTCGAATTTGCCGGCGTGGTGCCTGGCACCTACATCCTGGAAGTCGTCACGCAAACGATTGACCAGATCACGCTGCAAGATCGCCCCGGAAGCGATGCCCACGACAGCAATCTCGATCCTGTGACGACGCGGCGACGAATCGAACTGGTTACCGGTGCATCGCTCACGTCGATCGACGTCGGACTGTTCAGCCGCTGGAATCACTTTGCCAAGCCATTCGACGTGGACGCCAATGGATTCGTCAGGCTATTGGATGCATTGGTCGTGATCAATTTCCTCGGCCGGTCGCAGGCGAATCAACCGTCCGGTGAAGCGTTACCCGCTGACGGAACATTCCCCGACGTCAACGGCAACGGCACGGTGTCACCGCTCGACGCTCTGTTGGTGATCAACCACGTCGCGATTGAGCAAGAGAACAAAATACTGCCCGCCAACGTGATCGCCACATCGAGTTTGTTTCCCGATCCCTGGCAGACGGAAGGCACCCGAAGCGATCAGGAATGGCGACGGACGACCGATCTCGAAATGCCGCCCGTCGACACCGACGTCAAAGCGAATTCGACGTCGGCGTCCCAAACAACCGAGAGCTCATTTCGTTTCGAAGACTGGCCGTCCGAAAATCAACAGACGGCACGTGACATCGACGAAGAAGCGCCACTGGATGAACTGCTCACCCGACTCGCGCAAGATCTTCAGCAAGCAGCGCTCGACGGACCACCAAAAGAATGAATGGCGGTGTTATAAGGTGGCGTAAGCTTCCAGCTTGCGATCCCAGCACCGCAAGCTGGAAGCTTACGCCACCTACCCAAGCCACCGATTTTCTTGTCACCTATTTTCCTGTCTTGCCGTCTCTCCGCCGATTTTCCCGCCCACTATTTTCCTGCCATCCCGCCTGGTGTCGCTGCTCTCCACCGGCCACGTTCAGACGGCCCCACCGGCGGCTTAGATTTTTCCGTCCAATCCCATTTGGTAGTACTTGTGGGTGATCTTGTCTTGGTTTTCGAGCAACCAGTCGATGGAGGGTTCACAGGCCATCGCTTTGTGGATCGCCTGGGCCATGGCCTTGCGATGGATGTCGAACAGGGCTTTGTGGTCCAGCTTGTCCGCGGTCGCGACACCGGGGTTCAACCAGACGCTGCAGATGATCCCCAGGTCATTGCATTTCTCTTTGGGGATGTCACCGGCACGCACCGCATCCAAAACGCCGTTGGCGATCGCGGCTTGCACCGTCCCCATCAGAATATTGGTGTAGCGATTGTCTTTGACGGTGACCTTGCTGACGCACAACGTGACCGGGCGAACTTGGATATCTGTATTCAGGATGGCAAAGACCTTGGTGTGCCCCTTGGTTTGATCGCCGGTGAGCGTTGCCAACGCGGTTCCTACCGGGCCATCCAACTCGCCGATGACGACTTCGGGTTCGGCGGCGGTAAAAGGTGGTCCGCCGGCGACGAGTGATTCTCCGGTCCGCAAAATGATACGTTCTGACATGGGTTCAACAGATCGAGGGAAGGGTTGAAAACGAATGATGACGTGGCCAGGTGTCAGGCCGACCACGCGTGATAGCCGAACAGTGTAAGGGATCGGCGCGAAGACCCGGTGTGAAAACTTTTCACACCGCGCTGTTCTGACGCATCGCGATTGACGCATGCGACAAGCTTGTGTTAATTCGGATCCACCCAAAAATGCGGGTGGAATTTTCAACAGGAGTCGGTTTCACGCGGGTTTCTCATGACAATGATTTTGGATCAGCCACGACGGGCGAACGCCTCCCGTTGCTTTGTTTGCGGGTTGTTGCTTTGCACGCTGGTGGCCTCCAGTGGATGCGCGACCGTTTTGAGCGAAAAACGTTACGCGGTGACGATCGACAATCCGGCCGCGCCCACGTTCTTTTCTGTGCATGACCGCAAGAATCGAGTGATCCAGCAAGGCATCACGCCTCAACAAGTCACTCTCGATGCCAAGGCGTTTCCATTTTGGCCGGCCAAGTACTCGGTCGTCTATTCCGGACGCGAGGCGGCGACGGAGAAACACGAGATCAAAGCGGGCGTGGATCCCTGGATCGCCGGCAACATTCTATTGGGCGGAATCGCAGGATTGGCCGTCGACGGAGCGACAGGATCGATGTTCAAATTGCCCAAGACCGTCAAGGGCAACGTCCCGGCACAGTACGCCGTCACCGACTTGAACGCCGGAGCATCGATCGCCCACGCGGCGATCGAACCACCGAGCGACGCAACAACCGAAACCGCTTCTCCGATGCTCGCGTCGGAATCCGAAGTCATCCCCGCGTCGACGACCTACAGTCTCAACGACACCCCGGTTCGCACGGCGTCCACCATCAGCGATGACGCTCCGTCCACCTTGGCACGCTAAAACGCAACTTGAAAATCGAGACGGCAAATCGCGCCCGTTGGACGCTGCGGATTTCAGGCGTCAAACAGCGATGCAGTGTGAGTCGCCGTTGCCTTGTCGGCGTGCAGATTCAGCTTCAGTGCGACCTGCTGTTGGAAGGCTACCGCCCGGGTGAAATCGTCCGCCTTTTCCCGGCCAGTTGGGAATTCGTCGCCCTACCGTCGGAAGAGCAGTTCTTCGGCCGCGAGTGAACCTGTGTCAAACAGCACGAGGTGATCTCCCTTGCCACCGACGGCGAGTCGATCTCCGGTCGGTGAGAACTGCAGATCGCGAATGGGTGCAACGTCGGTTTGCACGATCAATTGGTTCTCCCACGTTTCGGTGTCCCAGAACAACACTTCGCCGTCGAAGTGGCCGCTCGCCATCACCTTCCCATCGGGGGCGAAATCGATTTCACCCAACTGGGATGGATTGGGTTGACGACGCGTCACTTCCTCCAACTCGGGAATCGACCAAACGGAGATCACTCCGGCCAGCGTGCCGGTGACCAACGCCTTGCCGCCGGGCTGGAACTTCATCGTCTTCAGGTCGGCCAGTTGCCGTTGTGCCATCCGTTCACAGTGGCCGAGTTCCGATTCCCGCCACAGCGTGATCAGGTCGTTCTCGTCGGCAGTGGCGATCAATCCAGAGGTACGGTCTTTGACCGAAAAGAAGAGTCTCGATTCGACATTGACGTCGGAACGTTCCAGACGCAGTATTCCGTCGGTTTGCACCAATGGTTGCCAGAGCGGTTTGCCGTCGCTGAATCCGAGCAGCAATCGGTCTTCGTCCAGCATGACCTCTCGCGTCCCGCCGGGAACATTTGGAGAATCGATTTGCCGACCGTTGCCGACATCCCAAACCTTGACATTGCGTCCTCGTTGCCGGGTGATCAAACAGCCGCCGGATCCGGCAAACATGACTTGACAGGTTTCCTTGGTGCCGGTGTCCCATTGTCGCTGCAGGTTTCCCGAATTCGTTTCATAGATCCCGATCCTTCCGTTGGGGCTGTAGGTCGCCAGCAGCGTTCCATCCGGCGAAAACGCCAGTCGTCTCACCACGTTTCCCAGCGACGTCCAGGTTCGGTAGAGCTTCGGCGGGGTCAGCGGCGCAACCAGAACCCCTCCTCCCCGCAGTCCGATCGCCACCTTGCCACCGTACAGCGAGGCATCCAACGTGAATGGTTCCAAATCAACACGCTGCCGCTGATCGGACAATGCCACGCGATTGCCAACTCGGCCGGCGCGATCACTTCGATAGATCGTGACGAGTTTTTCGTCGCTGCCCCAAAGATCGACACGCCCGCGTCCGGCCTGCACAAACCGTGGCCGCGGAGCACCCGATGCGTTTCCGACGAAGTCCAGATCGGGAAGAAAAATCTGGTCGCTCCACATCCGATACGGCTGGTCCGCGGCGAGGTCCCAAATGCCGACGCTGTTGAGACGACGGCTGAGGGCGGCCAGACGCAGATCGGACGAGTATCGCCCGCGAAAGAACGGCTCGGTTTGCTTTTCGGACAGGATCGCTTGCCGACGTTCGATCGGCTCACCACGATGCAAGTCACAGATGGTCAGCACACCCGACTGCGACACGGCGCCGACGCGTTCACCGTCCGCGGCAACGGTCAAGCCGATGATCGCTGATTCATCGAGTTGACGTTCCCAGCTTTGCTCGCCGCCTGGGCGACTGAAAAAAGCCAGCCGCCCGGTTTGATCGCCAACCAGGTAGGCGTCTGATCCCGATACGGTCGCAAGAGCAGTCACTCGATGCGGTGACGATTTATCCAGCACCTGTGCTTGATTGGAATCGACATCAAACCAGACCGCTTTGCCGTCGCGCCGAGCGAACAGGACGCTGCGGGAGTCACGATCGAGTGCCAGGCGTACCGCCGGCGACTCGATTTGGCCTGGGATCGATGCGATCCGTTTGCCCGTTGTCGTTTCCCAGGCACAGACGCCGGACGGCCCGCTGGTCACCAACCACGCAGCGTCATCGGAAATGGCCACGTCCAACAACCCTCGGTTGTCGGCGTTCCACCCGGTAATCGCATTGGCCGTCGAATCGTACAGCAGCCGCCAAACAAAGCCACGAAGATCTGGAGGACAGATCGTTTCGTCGGCCAACTGCTGGGCAACATGGTCGGGTTCGCGCTGGGCCATCGCCCCCAGCCGCAACAACGTCTGATTCAATGCGGTGCGTCGAAGCTGCACAACAGAATCGGAAATATGCCGGTTCGCCCGCTCCAGAGCCTTTTTGTTTGCTTCGAGAATCAGATTCGCTTGGCGGACGTCACGAGCCCGTTGGTTGGCAACCCTGGCGGCGACGCCTGCGGTGACGGCCAGCGTGATCAACAACGCCAACGCGATGAACGACAACGAAGCCGCCCTGCGGTGACGCAAACACCACTTCCATAACGCGTCGCCGGCGCTCTGACGCCGGGCCAAAATCGGTTTGCCTTCCAGGTAGTTTCGCAGGTCACCGGCGAACGCATCGATCGAGGCGTAACGCTCCGCCGGCTCTTTCGCCAACGCGGTTTCGAGAATCAGTTCAAGATCGCCGCGGAAGCGACGGTCGAGACGGCCGATCGGCAGGGGCGCTTCACTTCTGACGACCTGCGCCGTCTCCCACATTGACTTTTTGGCGATCTGGTAGGGAAGCTGCCCCGATAAAAGCTGATAGAGCACCACGGCGAAACCGTAGACATCGGTCCGAGCATCGATCTGTGACGGCTGCGCATTGAACTGCTCGGGACTCATGTAGCTGCGGGTCCCGATCCAAGCCTCGGTCGTCGACTCGTGGCCCCGCTCGTCCGCATTGTTTCGACGCAGACGTGCCAATCCGAAATCGATTAATTTTGGAACACCGTCATGCGTGACCAACAGATTGGACGGCTTCAAGTCCCGATGCACAATCCCTTCGGCATGTGCTTCCGACAAGGCATCACAATACTTTAAGCAAAGTGAGATGGTGTCATGGTGCGACCAATCCGACGTCTTCTGTTTGGACTGAACGAAACGCAGGACATCCGTCCCCTCGACCCATTCCATCGTAAAGTACAGCCGCGGTGCGCCGAACACCTCCGCGACACCGGCGTCAAAAATTTTGGCGATGTTGGGGTGGCGAAGCGTCCCCAGCATTTCGACTTCCAATTGAAATCGCGATTTGATTCTCGGTCGAGCGGTGATGTCGTGCAGCAACTTGAGTGCGACCTTCCGCGCCGGAAACCGCTGCTCGGCCTGATAGACCACCGAGTACACACCACGGGAGGTTTCCGACAGAATCTTGTAGCGGCCGATCGTCTCGGGAACGGGGGCCGCAGCAGGACTTTCAAAGCGAGAAGACACCTCCAGCCAAGCGACGTAGTCCCGCAATTGCTCCGTGAGATCATTGTCACCGTTACACAACTGCTCGGTCGTGACATCGATCCCCTCAGCCACCATCGCTTCCCAGCGATCGAGCAAAGCCTGGAGTTCATCCGAGATGATAAACTCATCTTCCCGATAAGAACGCGTCGAGGAGTCTTCGAAGGAGTTCGACAAACGGAATAGCTCCGCGACAACCGGAATGCGACGAAAAGTGGCTGCGAGTTAGCGTGACGCGTGCGTCACGCTTCTAGTAGTCTATCGCAGCTCAATTTTCGGGTAGTGGACGAGGCGACGAGTCCTCGCCAATATGCCGACTACAGAGGACTCGTCGCCTCGTCCACTACCGCCTACCCGAAAACCAAGGTGCGGCGGAATACTAGTATAGCCCTGCACCGATCCGACGCGCAAGCGGCTTGATGATTTAATCCGACGACGTCACCCAATTTCTTGTCGTTTCAATTCCCGGTGCCCCATTCCGGCCGTCGGTCTGTGATAGCCTGTAGCTCTACAAGGTGGTTCCCAAAGAACGGGGACAACCCACGATCTCATTGAGCCAGGAGACCTATCGGATGCTTTGCCTTACAGCCAACGCTGTCAAATATCTCGCCGCCAGGAGCGGCGGGCAATGGAAGCAAACCGTCATCTGCTTGGTATTGCTCTTGTCCGCTGTCTGTTTCACCATCCATTGCCCTGCCCAAGAACCCTCTCTTTCGGCAGAAGAGCAGCGTGAACGCACGACCGCGGCCAAGTTTTTGGAAGTGTTGCTGCAACGGCCCAATGCGGGAACCGCGCTGGACCGCGTGTTCGGGTACCACATCGGCGTCGGTGACATCGGCGAGTTGATTGATGGGCTGACCGACAAGGCCGAAGCCGCCACCGACGACGATGAGTCCGGCCGTCACTGGATGGTCGCGGGGTTGCTGCAACTGCAACGCAGCGAAGACGCCGCTGCGATCGAGGCTTTGGCGGCGGCGGAAGCAAAGCTGCCCGACAACCCGCTGGCTGCCTACTACCACGGGCAAGCCCTGTTGATGGTCGGTCGCACGGACGAGGCGACCGCGGCGATGCAACGGGCGATCGATCTAAAACCGTCCCGACAAGACCATCTGAATTTCGCCGGTCAACTCGGTCGCTTGTACCAACGAGCCGGAAAGACGCAGGCTGCGTTGCGGATCTGGACGCAACTGGAGAAAAGTTTTCCGGGTGACGATGGAGTTCGACAGCGGATCGCCCGCGTCATGATCGAAGAAGGTGACGTGCAAGGAGCATTGGCACGGTACGACGCCTTGGCAAAAGACGCCCGCACGCCGAATGACAAAATCGTGTTTGCGATGCGCGCCGCCGATCTTCGCGCCCAATCAGGTGACCGCGCGACCGCGATCGGCCAATTCGAAACGCTGCTCGGGAAACTTCGTCCGGGCAGCTACCTGTACGACGATGCTCGCCGTCGTATTGAAGCCACGTTCCTGTCCAGCGGTGACTATGCCGGTCTGGCGGAGTATTACCAAACCTGGGTCAACGCTCATCCCGAAGATCTGGGTGCGGTCATAAGGCTCGCACGCACGTTGTCGATCCAGGGCCGCGGTCCCGAAGCCTTGTCCTGGTTCGAAAAAGCGATCGAGCTTGCGCCCAGCGATCCCGCGCCGCGATTGGCATTGATCAACGCCCACGTCGCCGCAGAAAACTACGTCGATGCGGCCCAACAATACGAAACGCTGGTCAAGTTGGAACCGAACAACCCGGATCACTTCGTGCGGTGGGGCCAAATCCTGATCGAAAACCGCAAACAACCCAAACAAGCTCGCACAAAAGCGGCCGCCGACGTTTGGAAACGATTGGCAAAATCCCGCTCTGACGATGCCGTTGTTCAGTCTCAGGTCGCCGATCTGTTACGCGGCGCAGAATTGGTCGATGACGCCATCGCGCAATACCAAGCCGCCATCACGCTCGCCCCCAGTCAACCGCAATACAAGGAGTATCTCGGTGAGTACCTGCACGGGCTCAAACGCGAAGACGAAGCGATGGAGGTTTGGAGATCGCTGGTCAAAGGTGAGCTCCGCAATCAAAACAACTTGATCCGATTGGCTGAGGTTTACCACCAATTTGACAAACCGACCGAAGCCTTGAAGGTGATGGATGAAGCCTGTGCGTTGGACCCCACGATTGAAGATCGCCTGCGTTACTCCGAATGGCTGCGTGATGCCGAGCAATACGATGCGGCATTGGGACAAATCGCCTTGGCCGCCGCTGCGACCGAAAATGTTGACGAACGCGAGCGGGTGTTCGCCGCCGAGCTAAAAACCTATCAAGCCTCGGGCAAACTGGAGCAGCGGATCGAGCAAGCCCGCGCCGAAGCCGAGGCCGAAGGCAGCGACGGTGACGCGTGGCGACGTCTGGCCATCCTGTTCAACGCCGCCGGAAAAATCCCCGAGGCGCTCGAAGCGATTGAAAACGCACTCGATCGCGACCCCAACTCGATCGATGCGTTGGAAATCGCGGCGCGAATGTACGAGGACTCCGGGCGGCTGCCCTTGGCGATCGAAAAGCGTCGCTTGCTGGCCGAAACCGATTCGCGATTTCGCAACGGACACCTGCAAAAACTCTCTTCGCTGCATTTGCGAGTCGGTGAAACCGACCAAGCCGTCGCCGTCGGCAAAGAGTTGTTGGCGGCGTCATCGGGTTCCATCGAAGCCTATCGATTCTATGCCGATTTGTGCGGCAAGATCGGACGGGTCGATCAACGTCTGGACACGCTGCGACGCTGCGCGCGGCTGAATCCACGCAGCAACGAAGCCCAACAAATGCTCGCCAGCCAACTGGCCGAGGATTTCAAAACCGATCAGGCGATCGAGCTGTATTGGAAGATGCTGGACAGTGCCAACGACCTGGACGATCGACGCAACATCGTCAACACGCTGACCGACCTGTACCTGCGGACCAATCGGCTGGATCAATTGATCACGCGGCTGGAAATTCGCGGCCGGGAGTCCGGCGATCGACGCACCACGATCGATCTGATCGCGACGGCACACCAGCAAGCGGGCGACCTGGGACTGGCACGCCAGGCCCTCGAAGGACTGCTGGCCGAAGACGGTCGCGACACGTTGCTGCTGGAACGCTTGGTGTCGCTGGCCGAACAAGCCGGCGAGTACGACCAGGCGGTCGCACTGCAACGGCAACTGACGCGTTTAGCCCCCGATCGCAAGAACGAAGCCCGACTCGCGTCGCTGCTGATCGATATCGGCGAAGTCGACGAAGCACAGACGTTGTGGTTTCGCATGACTGAAACGAGCTCGGATCCCACGCAACTGGCGCGCAACATCAACCGTCTGTATGCCGCCGGCGAAATCGAAACGGCGATCAAGCTCGCCACGCAGATTCTCGAGCGGCAGAGTGACGACTGGGAAACACGGTTCCGGCTGATGGTGCTGCAGGCCGACGAAGGTGAATGGGAAACGGCCGCACAGACCGCCGACCGCTTGATCGCGATGGACCTTGATGCCACCACGCTGCCCGACGGCGGAAAACCGTACGAGCGGACGGTGCGAACCGGCACGGGCCAGACCTACACCCGACCGTCGATTCAAGTCGGGCGACTTCAGAACATGTATCAATTCTATCAGATCGTTGATGATCGATACGGTTACCAATCGACGATGTCGCTGCCCCAACCGATGGACTTCGGCCACGCAATATTGATGGCACGCTATTGCCAACTGAAACACATGGCCACCCAAGGGTCGGCAATCAAGGACCACCTCGCAAATCTCGAAAAAGCCGCGATGGCCGGCGATGCAACGGCCGATCAAGTTTGGACCTGGTACGAAACCGCCACCATCGCGGCATCGGTCCAGCAAACGTCCTTCATGAGTCCCCAAAATCCCACCGAGTGGACGCCGATCTGGCGTTTGGCCGAAGTCGACCACGAGATCGGGATGTCGCAATTGGCCAGTCTGTTCATCAATCGCATGAGCTACGCCCAACGGAGCGACATCGAATTACAAACACTGCCTGATGACCGGATGGATTGGCTGAAATCGAAAGCGGATTCACCAGACGAATCCCTCGCCGACCAGTATGGCCGTGGCGTGTCGTGGCAGATGATTTATGGTTCCGAACTTCGGATCGCGGGCAGAGAGGAAGACGCGGATCAATATTTTCAACAACACCTCAAGTCGGTCATCGAAAACGCTGACTCGGACGGCTTGGTCGCAGCGATCCAACACGCGTCGACCTACGGCACCGATGAACATCTCTGGCCGATGCTGCAAAAAGCGATGGAACGTCGACAGGAGATCCAACGGTCCTACGGGTACGCGCCCGTGGCTCAATTGCTCTCGTTGTTCACCGCCGACAAACGCGTCGAGGATGGATTGTCCAAAGGCCCCAGCGATGCAACCTATCGCCAACGTGTCTTTTCCCTGATGGACGAAGTTCTCAAGGAGCAAGCGGCTAGGCCGCTGCAACGACGCGCGATTCGATTGACGGGAATTGGTGGCCCAAGGAACCAGGGGCGTGTGGTGGCGGGTCGCTATGTCCAAATCAGCGTTGAATTCCCCCCGACCGGGCTCGGTCCGGACGATCAATTCGTGTTCGCCCAACACAGCGTCTGGGAACGTATGGACGATCACATCGACGAGTGGATCGACTCGCTGCGAGCGGGCATCGACGCGTCCGAGTCTCCGCTCGAAGCGATCCACCGTCACGTCGCCACGGCATCGGTGCTGTATTGGGAAAAACGCGTCGACGAAGCGATCGATCAATTGGAACAGGCGAACCGTTTGGCAACCTCCCAGTTGCCCCAGATGGAACCCGAATTGCGTCTGATGTCCGCCGATTTACTGCTGCGACAAGACCGCAAACGCGAGGCCCTCGATGCAATTGATGCGTTGACCGTCTATGACCAGAACACAATGGCCGTTCGCGAATTCGCCGCGGCACGATTGGCCGCTGCGATCGGCGACCGCGACAGAGCGCAAATGGCGGCGCGACGATTGTTCGGCGTTCGACTGAATACCGACGCTCAGATTGAACTGGCCAAATTGATGCGAAAACTGGACATGCGTCAGCTCGCCTCCGATCTGGTCCGCCGCCTGCGCAGCCGCGGCGGCAGCAATACCGACCAGTTGCAATCGTTGATGACCTACTTCGTCGCGCAAGGCGAAAACGATCAAGCCGCCGAGGTGGCGATGGAGTTACTGCGTCGCAGCGCCCCCTCACGCCGCACCGGCAACCGGTACACGACGACCAATCAAGTCCGACGCCGGAACGCCCTGCAAACGCTCTCGACGACGGGACGATTGACGTCGCTGATCACGGCGACCGAAGAAAAACTCGAAAAAGCCCCCAAGAGTCAACGGATCCGATCCGAGCTGGCCGAACTGTATGTCGCCGCCGGCAAAACGGCAAAATCGCAGGAGCTGCTCGGCGATATGGAACTGACCGACGTCAACAGCGCGCGAGCCCTGGAGTCAACCGCCGAGCAACTGGTGGCGGCCGGCAAAATGGACGAAGCCTGCGACGCCTATTTGAAACTTTTGCGACGCAAACAAGATTCCTTCAACCAAAACTTTTACGAAATCAAACGCCCTTTCGATGCCCAACAGCGACTCGGCGATCTGGCCGATCTGATGATCGAAGTCGGCGTGCAGAAGTTTACCGACCATCGTGTCTCGGAAATCTGCGGAGAATTGATTCGCGAGTCGAATGGTGTCGACAAGGCTCGCGCGCTGTTTTCAGCCATGCTCGACATTCCAGCGACCTCCACCAATTCGATGTACTCGATGAGCAACATCATGGGGTCGGCCAGCAAAATTTTGACCGACCGGGATCTCGTGATGCGAACGGCGCGTTACATGATCGATGCGTCCGGTAACGGAAATTCATGGGGCACGCTTTTCAACGGCTATTCCACCAGCAGTGACGGACGCCACAACAATGTGACGACTTACTTTGTCCGCCATGTCTCTCAAGACCAGGAAAATGTCAAAGCCGTCGAGCAGCTTTTGAGGACGAAGCTGCAAGAGAAGGAAGATTGGCTCGAAGGCAAGGTCTGGCTCGCGTTGGTGTTGACGACGAACAAAGAATACGACGAAGCCAAGGAATTGCTCGAACCCCTGGTCCAGAAAAAGCTGAATCCCCTACCGACGCACGATGTCCTCTGGCTGGTCGGCAGCTTGATCGATAGTCACCCGCCGATGCAGCCGCTGGCCGAACGGATCTATGAGTACGCGTTGGAGAACACGACCGATCGCAGCAACCGCGACTTTAAATATTCATTGAAGGGTCGAATCTGCAATTTCATGGCAGACATCGGCAACAACGCTCGGGCGCGTGAACTGGCGCTCGAAGCGATCGAGAATGCAAAAAGCACCCCGGGCCAACAGTACGGCAATCCCGAGTACGAAGCCTATCAAAAGATACAATCGACGCTGTCCATGATGGATTTCTTATCGAAAATCGAATATCCCACCGACGCCCTTCGGGTCGCTCGCGAATTCGACAAATCGCTGTTCGCGAAATCCGGCCGCTACCAATCGGGACGTGAGGAGGAATTTGAAAAGAAGCAAAGTGCCTTGTTAGATCAGGTCCGCAAACTCGGTGGGCTGGCGACGGTCAAGTCGATGGTCAACGAAACCACCACCGGCCCTACCGCCGTTGATTTTGCGATCACGCTCGGCGATCAACCGTTTACCGAACTCGCGGTGTCCTCGCTGTGGATCGAAATGTTGGAAGATGCGGCGGATGATCCGAAGAACGCGGATTCGCTCGATGAGCTGGCCGATCAAATGAAAACGCTCGCCGACAAGCGTCCACTCGATGATACCGCCGCCGCCGCCCACGCCATCGCCTCTCATGTCGCCGGACGCCAACAATCGCTGCGTGATCTGATCGACCGTTGGATCGGCGACTCACCCGACGCCCCCGCGGTGGCGGATCATCGTCTGCGGGGGCGGTTGCTGATGGCTCTGATGCTGCGAGCCGACCGTGAAACCTCTGACGACGAGGAGACGATTTCGACACGCAAAAAGATCACTGAGCTGGATCTCGATTCCATTCCGGGCGCCAGCCGAATCGAACAAACCTGTTTCATCGCCGCGTTGGGCAAACAGGCACTCGCGCGAAGTGATCAGGAAACCACGCAGCGGTTGTGGCAACGGGCGATTGGATTGGCAGCGAGCCAATGGATGTTGTTGGATCTATCACACGCGGCGATCGATGCCGCGATGCCCGAGATCTCGGCGTCCGCATTCGCCACGGCCGTGACGGCCCCCGCCGGCCCGATCGCGATTGATGAATCGGAGGACACCTCAGCAAGCTCTTTGGGACAGTTGCTCGGCAGCGCTCGCCCTCGACAAACGACCTCGTCGACTTCTTCGGCCAACGATCTGGATCCAGACGAAGCCCGACTGGCACAACGCATTTTGGATCTCGATGAAGCCTGGCGGGTCAATAAGTTGTACACAAACTTCGTTTTCGACCCACTCGTTGCGTTGACACTCGGAAAACCCGGCTCTCGAAAGCGAACGTTGTGCACACCAGTGTCGATCAAGGCGGATGATCGAATCGTCATCCATGGCGTTTTTGATCGATTGGCCCGCCGGGCAAGCTGGTCAAAACGCACGGACAAACTGATGGCGTTGCTGCCCGGCGATGATACCGAAACGCATCTTTTGGCCGGACTGGTTCTGCTGCATGACAAACGGGGCGAAGCAGCACTGCCACGATACGAGGCCGTGGACGCCACGGCACTCAACACGCTTCCTAAAGAATTGGTCATCCAATCGTTGCTGATGGCACTGCAGGACTCACACTGCCGCGGGCGTGCGATCGAGTTAGGTCTGGCGCTGATCGACCAGAACCGGCCGTCCCAGCGATACGCCACCATCGAACCGTTTGATACGTTGTCTTTGCACTTGGCCAAACAGGCTCTGGATCATGGAATGAAGCAAGAGTATGTCGCCGCATCGATCAACAGCTACCTAGAATTGACCGCACACGACAACGAACGCTATAGCGGAATCAGCAGCCGCGTCACGCGACGGTTGAGCCAATTGGAAAAAGTCGCCCAGTTGTTGCTGCCCAAAGGACGACTCGATCAAGCGTTGACGTACCTGGCGATGCGTCAAAGCGGCTTCGCCCAAGGCTTCGACCGTGATAATGACTGGGTCGGTTGCTGGGCATTGGAATCGATTCAAGCCCTTCCGGATCGCAATGCGGCCTACCAGATCCTGGCCGATTGGACCTTCCAGGGCGATGGCCCGCTAAATTCGATCCGGACGCTGACCCGACGCGAACCGTTGCCGACCTGGATTCCCCCGTCGGTCGGTGGTTATTACCCGCCGTTTCCGCCCGTTGCTGATCTGTCGCTCCCGATCGCGACGAACGACTACTCGCTTGCTCGACTGGCGATGGAGATCGATGCGAAAGATGATCTTCTGAAACGATTGCAAAAAGCACAATCGGACGGGCGTGCCGGAGCCAACACGGCGATGGCAATCTGTCTTGCGGCGATGAAGCAACCCGTCGAACCGAACCTCCTATTCGACATCACGACGCATCTGGATTCGATTCAACCGGGTGAAGGAACGCCGGCATCACAGGCACCGCTGGCGGAACTTCAACTCGCATCAATCTTAGCGGCCGACCCGACACACAAGGAGTTCTCCCAAAAGGTGACAAAGGCCCTGATCGGTCACACGCACACACAATCACGCGGCTACTTGATGCCCTGGGTTTCGCGTTATGAACACACCCGAGGCTGGGCGGAGACGTCCTCCCTGCGGTCGGCCGATGACCTGGCGCATTGGCTTCGTGCGACGCACGCCAGCGCCAAAGATTTTTCGGAAGGAAAAACGCCGCCGATCTGGGTGTCGGACGGCGAGAATCAAGTCCATCATGTGTGTGGCTTTGGCAGCGACTTTCTGTGGTTCCGTTACCCGCTACAAGGCAATTTCACCATTGAGGTCGAAACACGAGACGGCGGATGGAGAGAATCGGAATTGGTGTTTGACGGACTTCAGTTCGCCGCGCTGGCACACAACAAGAGCGTCTATGTGAAATCGCAAAACAGCAACGATTGGGTGCGTTTCTACTCCGACGCAACCAATCAAAACGAATTCAATCGTGTCAGTGTGACGCTGGATGACGAATCGCTCAGCTATCACGTCAACGACACGTTGATCTACCGTGAGCCCCGAAAAAACCATTCCCCCTGGTTCGCGATGATGCTGGCCGGAGATAAACGCACCTCCGTGCAAAACATCAAGATCACCGGAGACCCTCAAATTCCTCGCCACGTCGACTTGATTCCCGATGACACGCTTCGGGGTTGGTCGGGGCAGTATTTCGGCGCCAAACTGCCAACCGCTGACGTGAATCTGGACCAACAGGACAAAGATGGAAATGCTCCCCAGCGTTATCGATCGGCACCCAAACCGGACCGGATTGCTGATCTTGCCTGGACGGTCCGAAACGGCGAACTGCAAAGTGGTAAGGTCCTGCCACAAAGCTTCAATGGACAGAACAGCATCCACTATGAACGTCCACTCGGTGATGGCGAAACGATCGCCTATGAGTTCTACTACGAAGCCGGAAAAACCGAAGCCCACCCGACGATCGGGCGGATTTCCTACATGATGCGGCCGACAGGTTTGCATCTGCACTTGATGAGCGCCCCGCACACGGCATGGACGATTCCCAAAGGATTCGAAGTCCCCCTGCCCGGTGCGGAACCCAAGGCGTTGCCGTTAAAGGACTCGCAATGGAACCGAGTGCAACTGACACGCCGGGGAACCCGACTCGAAATCTTGCTGAACGGTGAATCGGTGTTTGACCAAGAACCACAAACGCAACTCGGCGACATGGTGTTCGGTTTCTTCCACAACCGCGAACAGACATCTGCGCGGATCAGAAACGTTAGAATCAGCGGACCATGGCCCGAACAGGTTCCGGAGTCGCTCCTTTCGTTTCCCAGTCCTTCAAAGACCCCATGAATCGACACACCGAATCGCCGGCCGAATCGCTTTCGGAGTTGTTTTGTGAAAACGTCGCTGTCAAACATCAGGAGTCTCGCGAACAGGACGGCGTGAAATTTATTATCGCGGAGATCAGTTATCGGACTTCCGGTTCCGATTCCCAGTCGTCAAAGCGTGTCCGTCAGACGGTGACCGTGCTGGACGACGACATCAATGTCCCCCAATTCGCTCTGTTCCCACATTGGAAGGGGATCGCGGGAATGGTCTTTTCAGCCATCGGGGCGATGAACGATGTCAACTTCAACGACTCGCCAAAATTCTCCGCCGACTACATGCTCCATGCTTGGAATGAAAAGGCGGTCCGCATCCTGTTCACACCGGAGCTGCGGGAATACTTTTCGCGACACGCGGGCTGGAGCGCGCGTGGTAACCGGAGTTGCATCGCCGTCTTCAAGCAGGGGCGTGTTTGCAAGAGCGAGGAATTGGATGAGTTTTTGAACGCTTCGGTCGAGATCTTTCGGTTGTTGAAAGGGGGCGAAAAAGAACTCGACCGCCACCCGGAAATCAATCGTGAAGCCCAGGTTCAAGACGCCTATGCGGCCGCCGAAAACATGGGCGGAATCGCGGGGCACATTCTCCGCAAGGAACTCGATCGGATCGCGTTGTCCAGCGACGAAGTCCAACAGTTTCTTGCCCAACCGGTCCCGCGACTCGACATCCCCGCCGGGATGCAACGCCAAGTGATTCCAGATGTGAAGATGCTGATTGCGATGGGCGTCGTGTTTTCTGTCGCCGGTGTTGTCGTCCCTGTCTTGGTCTTTCTATTGCTGCAAGGGAATGACCGTCTCTTCGCCATTCCCTTCGCCGCAATGTTCTTGCTCGCGGGCGGTTTGATGTTGTTCTTTTCGATTCGTCACGGCAAGCGGAAAAATCGGTTGCTTCGCCGAGGCACCGTCCAAACGGGCAGGATTGAACGTGTCGAGCGGACCAACACAGAAATCAACAGTCGACGTCGCTACGTGCTGCATATCAGCTACGACGTCGGCGGGCAGACGCGGAAAACGACCGCCAATGTTTATTCAGGGATCGAGCGGGCGAGATCGCTCGCCGACCAGAACGCTCCGGTGCGGGTCCTGGTGGATCCCAACGACGAAAAGCACGTTCTGTGCGTCGATTCGCTCGTGATCACGTAAGCGAGATGCCAGCACGCACTGCCAGCACGTGGCGTTAGCCAGTGGCGCGTGACCGAACCACACCACGCGCCGCTCGCTTACGCGTCCCGCTGAAATGCCGACAGACACTACCAGCACGTGGCGTCAGCCAGTGGCGCGGACCAAAACCCACCACGCGCCGCTCGCTTACGCGTCCCGCTGAAATGCCGACAGACACTGCCAGCACGTGGCGTCAGCCAGTGGCGCGTGACCGAAACACACCACGCGCCGCTCGCTTACGCGTCCCGCTGAAATGTCGACAGACACTACCAGCACGTGGCGTTAGCCAGTGGCGCGTGACCGAAACACACCCCGCGCCGCTCGCTTACGCGTCCCGCTGAAATGTCGACACATACTGCCAGCACGTGGCGTTAGCCAGTGGCGCGTGACCGAAACACACCACGCGCCGCTCGCTTACGCGTCCCGCTGAAATGTCGACAGACACTACCAGCACGTGGCGTTAGCCAGTGGCGCGTGACCGAACCACACCACGCGCCGCTCACTTACGCGTCCCGCTGAAATGCCGACAGACACCACCAGCACGTGGCGTTAACCAGTGGCGCGTGACCGAAACACACCACGCGCCGCTCGCTTACGCGTCCCGCTGAAACGCCGGCACGCACTGTCAGCACGTGGCGCGTGACTACTGCGACAACCGATCCAAAATATTCTTCGTGATCCGAATCACCGCGGCGTCGCCGCCGCGCAACCCGTGCGCCCAATCGGTCGTGCCGGTCGTCACCACCGTGCCACCGCCGGCGGACGTGTACGATCCCAAGACAGCCGCACCCACTCGATCGGTCGGAAACCGGTCGTACCAATAGCTGTCGCCCGGTGCCCATCGCGCTTCACAGGTCCCCAGGATTTGGAACGTCTTGGGCGTCCCGTCGTTGTGTGTGGGAACGGGAACTCCGTCGATCCACTTCATTTCGCATCCATCACACTCGTAGCCGACGATACTGTCCTTTCCACCGAACGCATCGCCTTGTTTCAATCCTGTTCCCTGGAACAACCAATGATCGGGGCGATGGACGGTATACGCGCCCGAACCCTCCATGAACTGGCCGTGACTGCGATGGTAGCCGCCCCACAAAAAACCAACTCCGGTCAATTCATTCTCGGGACGTCCGACCAGGTGGTGGCTCCACGCCGTGCTCAGCAAACGATGGTCGCCCGTGCGATACAACGGGTCCATGTTGGGCGTTTGTTTCCATGAGGTCAACGTTCGGCCGTTGTTTCCGCTGCGCACCTGCCAACAACAGGTATTGCCACTGAAGAACGCAACATTACCGCCCTCACGGATAAAACGCTCCAGATGATCGCGCATCGGTGAAGACCAATATTCGTCGTGCCCTACGCTCAACACCAACTTGTAATGCTTCAGGATCTCGGGATAAAACTCCAAGTCACTGTTAACCGCATAGTCGATGGCGTATCCGTTTTCTTCGGCCCAACGCACGAACGGCAATTCCCACTTTCCGAATTGCGAACCGATCGGGCGATCGAACGAAACCTGATGGCCTTGCAAGCCGTCGCGGTCGTGGTAGCTGTACAGGCTGTGTCCGCCCCAGTTTGTGTACGCGTTGTAGGTATTGGTCGATAGTTGCAGCAAGATTTTTGATTTCGGCTGCGAATCGCCGGCGCGGACGACGAAGAACAGTGAGCCTTGCGCGCCAGTATCTCCACCGGCCTTCACCGTGACCTCGTAGTAGCCGCTCTTCCAGTCACTGGGGATCGGCAACGTCCAGGCAACCGGCCAGCCACAACCGTCCGACGACGCCCGATCAGCAATGGGATGGGCCGCACAGGCCACGCCGACTTCCTGATGGACTTGTTCGGTTTGTGCACCGACCCGAGAAATCGTCAGATCGATCGTTGGCTGATTGGACGAGAGGTGAAACGCAACCGTATCGCCGGTAACGTAGCTGAGTTGATTGGTGTAACCGAACACGTACGGACCGGTGGGCGGAAGCTGTTCCGCGTTGCCGTGATCACGCAGCCCGACGATGATCGTCGCCAACATCAACATTCGCAAAGTCATCTTGACCATTTGTTTCTCTCGTTGTGAATTGAGGTCTGTTGAGCCCAGTGTATCGCCGTCTTGCACTGGCGGGCAACGCACGGCACGGACGACTCAATCGGTGGTCACCCGTCGAAAAAAAGGAAAACCCACGGATGGCACAGCAGACCCACGGATGCCTCACGCATCTTCTTCCTCTTATTGTTTTGCCCCCAACGTCTTGCCCCCCCCCATCATTCTGCCCCGCATCATTCTGCCCCGCATCATTCTGCCCCGCATCATTCTGCCTCCCCGCATTCTGCACCGATCGTTTGACACTGCCTCGTTTCGCCGCCTCCAAGCACCACGTCCTTCACCGAGAACCGGTTATGATAGTCCCACCGAACCCCATCCCATTTGTCGAGTCTGCACGATGCGTTCCCATTCTATTTGCATTCGATTTCTGATCACTGTCTCTGCGGTCACAATGTTCGCCGTGGTGGCCGGTGCGGAAACGCCGGGTGATTCGAAGGTGAGTTCCGAGATCGGCGGATACGATCGTCCACACGGTTTTGGGCACCAAAGCCGCAGCGAAACGGTTGCCAAGCACGGCATGGTGGCGACCAGTCATCCGCTGGCGAGCCAGGCCGGACTGGATGTTTTGCGTGAAGGCGGAAACGCCGTCGACGCCGCGATCGCGGCCAACGCGATGCTGGGCGTGGTGGAGCCGATGAGCTGTGGGATCGGCGGTGATCTGTTCGCAATTGTCTGGGATGCCGAGACGAAAAAACTTTATGGACTCAACGCCAGCGGTCGCAGCCCCAAACGCATCAACCGGCAGGTCTTCGTCGATCGCGGGCTGGACGAAATCCCCATCGAAGGTCCGTTGTCGTGGAGCGTGCCGGGCTGCGTCAGCGGCTGGCAAGCATTGCGAACACGGTTCGGGACGCGGGATCTATCCCGTTTGCTCGCGCCAAGCATCGAAACGGCTCGAGAAGGTTTTCCGGTCACGGAAATCATCGCCGGCGGTTGGGCGAATTCGGTCGAATCCCTGCTCAAGTATCCCGACAGCGACGCGACCTATTTGATCGATGGAAAGCGTGCGCCGAAGGCCGGTGAAATCTTCCGCAATCCGAATCTAGCAGCGACGTATCAGAAACTTGCCGACACCCACGGCAAAGCGTTTTACCGTGGCGAAGTCGCCGATCAGATTGCCGCGTTCAGTCAACGCAATGACGGCTTTCTTGACGAAGCCGATTTGCGTGACCACAGCGCCGAGTGGGTCGATCCGGTTTCGACCGACTACCGGGGCTATCGTGTTTGGGAGTTACCGCCCAACGGTCAAGGCATCGCGGCATTGCAAATGCTGAACGTTTTGGAAACCGTCGACGTCTCCAAGTATTCCCCTGGACACCCCGAATACCTGCACTGGTTGACCGAAGCCAAAAAACTTGCCTTCGCCGATCGAGCCAAATTCTATGCCGACCTGGACTTTGCCGATGTCCCGGTCGATCAACTGATCTCCAAGCAATACGGTCGCCGGCAAGCGGCTCGAATCGATCCCAACCGAGCGCTCGCGGATGTTCCCGCCGGCGATCCGAAATTGATCTCCGGCGATACCGTCTATCTGACGGTGGTCGACAAGGATCGGAATTGCTGTTCGTTGATCCAAAGCATCTATTACGGGTTCGGCAGCCAGATGACCGTCGGTGACCTGGGATTTGCAATGCAAAATCGCGGCGCCCTGTTTGCACTCGACGAGAACCATTTCAATCGACTTGAACCCGGCAAGCGTCCCTTTCACACAATCATCCCCGCCATGGTGACGCGTGACGATCGACCTTATTTCTGTTTCGGCGTGATGGGGGGCGACATGCAACCGCAAGGACATGTCCAAGTTCTCGTCAACTTGATCGACTTCGGGTTGAACGTTCAAGCCGCCGGTGATGCGGCGCGGGTGCGACACGTTGGCAGTGCCCGCCCAACCGGAACGCCAGCCGACGGGGCCGGCGTGCTGCATGTCGAATCAGGAATCACCGACGAGGCGGTGGCAGAGTTGGAAGCGAAGGGGCATTCCGTTTCGCGTGAACGAAGCAGCTATGGCGGATACCAAGGCATCCTGATTGACTGGGAACACAACGTCCTGCACGGTGCCACCGAAGCCCGCAAGGACGGCGTCGCGCTGGGATACTAGGCACTCTTTCATGTTTCCGCGGTCCTCCGCTTGCTCGAATCAATCGCAATTCATTCTCATCACTAACGAAACGATGCGCCGTTTTGCATTCTTTGTTGCCATGTTCTCAGCGAGTCTTGTTGGATGTTCAGATCCAGCACGCCCACACTTGGAGTTGCTTCTTGTGGAATACGGGCGCGTTGTCGGAAAACCGTTTCCCGATTTGGATCTCTACGAAGGTGACGAGCGAAAAATTCGGTTCTTGCACGCCAATAGCGTTGCCACGCACGAAATGCTCAAGGACTACCTGAGCGTTGAACGCCCGATCACCGCCGAACTCAAACAGTTCCTGATCGATTGGCAGAAAGTTTCCAAACGATCAATCGATTTGCACGCGAAGATGATTGAAGCTGAACGTTACACCTACAACGAAGACGAGCAAGTACTTGCTGAGCGATTGGTGAAAGGGGAAGCTCTAGCCGGGTTCGAGCTGATGGACCATTTCGAAGGCTACTGACCCAATCACGTCACTTGCAGCGTCTCGTCCGTCCGTTGCCAAGGGCCACCAGTGAACGGTCTCGCCAGACGTATGGCGTACCGATTGCCCTCGAAAAGGTAAACCCACCGATGGCAAAGCGTCCCCACGGCTATCACCCCATCATCTCGCCCCCATCATCTCTCCACGATCATGTCCAGATTTCTCGCTCTCACCTTCGCCCTTTTGATCCCCTCTGCTCCGCTGGCCATTGCCGCAGATCCGCAGTCCACCGCCATCACGCGCGTGTTATTCGGTTCCTGCATCAAACAAGATCAACCGGCACCGATTTTTGCCTCGATGGCGACTGAGCGAGCCGACTTGATTCTGTTCACCGGCGACAACATCTATGCCGACACCGATGACATGACGGTGATGCGGAACAAGTACCAGACCTTGTCGGACAAACCCGGTTTTGCATCGCTGACCGATTCTTGCACGATCATGGCCACCTGGGACGATCACGATTTTGGCGTCAATGATGGAGGCGCCGACTATCCCAAACGCTCCGAATCACAACAGGAATTCCTGAACTTTTGGAACGTCCCGGCCGACTCGCCGCTCCGCCAACGGCCGGGCATTTATGACGCGAGAATTTTTGGTCCGGAAGGCAAACGGTTGCAAGTCATCATGCTGGACACGCGATTCTTTCGGTCTCCGCTGAAAAAGGGCGAGCGACGTGTCGGCGGTCCTTATTACCCCGATGCAGATCCCCAAAAGACGATGCTTGGTGACGCCCAGTGGCGATGGCTTGATGAACAACTGCGCCGGCCCGCCGAGGTACGTCTGATCGTTTCCAGCATTCAATTCGTCGCCCAGGACGCGGGCCAGGAATGCTGGGCGAATCTGCCGCTTCAGCGAAAGCGTATGTTGAACTTGATCCGCGACACCAACGCAAACGGAGTCGTCTTCATCAGCGGCGACCGTCATTGGTCCGAGGTGTCGGCCTTGGTCGAGAAGACGCCGTACCCGATCTACGACATCACGTGCAGCAGTCTGAACCAGTTGCACCCGCGGGGCACTCCCACCGACAACCGCTATCGCGTCAGCAAGTCGACGTTCCATCGAGAGAACTACGGCCTACTGACGATCGATTGGGAATCAGCCGATCCGACGCTGACCTTCGAGATCCGCGACATCGAAGGAGATCCAGTGATCACACAAGCCGTAAAGGTCCCCAACTAAAGTGGCGTATGCTTCCAGCTTGTGAATCCCGAATGGCGAGCAGGATGCCTACCCCACTTGGGCTAGATCGCGAATAACACTCGCCCGGGCCGACAAGATCTCATAGAATAGGTAACACGGCCCCGTCCGCCCCGCCTGCCCCAGTTCGCAACGTCCGAGAAAGCCGCCCGGTTTTCCACTGCGTTTTGCCCCGCCTGCCCCCCAGAAGAGATGCCTCTCGTGTATTCTCATCGCCCAGACTTTGCCTCCTGCCTGACCAGCATCAGTCGATTCAGATGCGGCGGGGTTGGTTTAGGGATTCTATTTTTTGCCGCGTGCCTTCCCGCCGTCGGCGCCCCTGTGCCGCAAGACAAGACCGCGACCTCATCCGAACAAGAAAAGTACTTTGAGAACGAGGTGCGTCCGCTGTTGGTGCAGCACTGTGTCGAGTGCCACGGGCCGGATGATCAGTCTGGTGAATTGAGACTCGATCGCCACGACCATTTCAAGCGAGGCGGTGGCAGCGGACCGGTTGTGGTTCCGGGCGATGTCAACGCGAGTCGACTGATTCGTGCGATCGGCTATCAAGACAATGACTTGCAAATGCCGCCGGACAGCAAGTTGCCCGAGGAAGCGATTCGTGTTCTTTCCGAATGGGTTCGCAGGGGAGCGTATTGGCCGGAGGACGTGACGCAGACACAACCGACCGTCAATCTGTCACCGCAAGAGCACATCGAGGCGCAACGTCAATCGCATTGGTCCTACCAACCGATCTCACCCACCGCCCCACCGACGATTGCGGAGCTGGCGACGCGTGTGGGGCAAGAGCAGCTGGACGCGTTTGGTGGCGACGGCATGACGACGATCGACCGATTCGTGCTGGCTCGGTTGGCCGAGGGCGGGCTGGCGCCGAACTCGCGTGCCGATCGCCGCACGCTGATTCATCGGGCCTACCACACGCTGCTGGGATTGCCGCCGACCTACGAACAGGTCGAGGCGTTCGTCGCCGATGAGCAGCCCGACGCCTTTGCCCGGCTCGTCGACCGGCTGTTGGACAATCCACACTACGGAGAACGCTGGGCGCGGCACTGGTTGGACATCGCCCGCTATGGAGACACGAAAGGCTACTTGGCCGGAAACATGGAAACGCGTTACCCGTATGCGTTCACCTATCGCGACTATGTGATCGACGCGTTCAACAGCGACAAGCCCTTTGACCACTTCGTGATCGAGCAGCTTGCCGCCGACCAATTGAACTTGGCCGATGACGCACGCAGCGCGCTGGCTGCGATGGGGTTCTTGACCGTCGGTCGGCGATTCATGAACCGTCAACACGACATCATTGACGACCAAATCGACGTGGTCACCCGTGGGTTCCTCGGCATGAGCGTCGCCTGTGCCCGATGCCACGACCACAAGTACGATGCGATCCCGACGGCCGACTACTACTCACTCTACGGCGTCTTTGCCAGCTCGGAAGAACCTGCAACGCTGCCGTTGTTGGGCGATCCCGAACCTTCGCCGCAATACGACGCTTTTCTCAAAGCCAAAGCCGAAAAGCAGCAAGAAGTCGACCAGTGGGTCGAAGAACGCCGCCAGGGAATCGAAAACGAGTTGCGTTCACGCGTCGCCGATTATCTGGTTTACATCGCCAAGTCACTGCCTCAGTACAGCAAAGGCAAGGTGCAGCCCCAAGGGAAGCGGGGGGCGTTGCGTTTGCCGGCGGTCCGACGCTGGCAAGATTACCTGCTTAAACCGTCCGAGTCGTCGCTGCCCGTCTGGGAACTGCTTCGACAGTTGGCCGCGCTGCCGCCCGAAACATTCGCGAGCGAAGCAGCGACGGTCTACGAACAAGCCGCATCGGCAGACGATGCCGTCCAGGGGCAAGCCAAGCCGGCGGTGCCCGAGCGGTTGTTGAAGGCGTTGCGAGAGGCCCAGCCGATATCCTTGCCGGATGCCGCGCAAGTCGTGGGCGATCAATTGGAAGCGGTTTACGGACGGTGGCTTGAAGCCCGCAAGAAAGACGAGAGTCTGGAACGGTTGCCCGACGCCGATGACGAAACCTTGCGACAGGTGCTGTGGTCCGCCAACGCACCGACAACCCTGGATACCGGCCAAGCGATCGCGCATTTGGATCAGGCCGAACGTGGCAAATACAACCAGCTGCTCAACGGCGTCAACGGAGTCAGCGTCACACATCCGGGCGCACCGGGGCGTGGGATGGTGATGGTGGACAAGCCCAAGCCGGTCGAACCGGTGATCTTTCGACGCGGTGTGCCCGGCAATCGGGGCGACCGCGTCCCACGACGATTTCTCCAGGTCTTGTCGCACGTCGATGGCGGCAAGCCATTTCAACACGGCAGCGGTCGGCTGGAATTGGCCCAAGCGATTGCCGATCCCGAGAATCCGTTGACCGCTCGGGTGATTGTCAATCGCGTCTGGCAACACCAATTCGGCGACGGCCTTGTCCGCACGCCGAGTGACTTTGGGATTCGCGGTGAACTGCCGACGCATCCGGAACTGCTCGACCACCTCGCCGCAGAGCTGATTGCCGATGGCTGGTCCATCAAACGGCTGCAGCGTCGCATCATGCTCTCAGCAACCTGGCAACAATCCAGCCGCACACGCCCCGACGCGATCGAGACCGATCCCGAAAACCGACTGCTATGGCACATGCCACGACGGCGGATGGAATTCGAACCGCTGCGTGATCGTTTGTTGTCGGTCGCCGGACGCTTGGACGAATCGGTGGGTGGGCGTTCCGTCATGATCCACCAGGACGCCACGCGACGCGCCCTGTACGCCTACATCGATCGTGAAGATCTGCCCGGTCTGCTGGCCAGTTTCGACCTTCCCAGCCCCGATGCCAGTCAAGCCAAACGCGCCAAAACAACCGTTCCCCAGCAGGCGCTCTACCTGATGAATTCCGGATTCGTCATCGAGCAGGCCAAAGCGTTGGCGGCTCGCAGCGAACCGCAGCCGGAATCCCTGCCAGCCGGCGGTAGCGATGACGCCTCCAACAACACAGCGGCCGAGCGGATCAAGCGACTGTATCGCCTGGCCCTGGCACGCGACCCGGCGCCGTCCGAATTAGACGTGGCGATTGAGTTTGTCACACCTGAATCGGCCGCCACGTTGGATCCCTGGGTTCAACTCGCGCAAGTCTTGCTGCTGAGCAATGAATTTGCGTTTGTCGATTAAGCTACAAGCCTGGAAGCGAATTCCAATTTGGATCACACGATGTCCGATTTCATTTCCCAACTGAACCAACTGCCCCACACCCGCCGCGACTTTCTGCGTCGCAGCGGGATCGGTCTCGGATCGCTTGCCTTGGCGGGCGTCATGGCCGACGACACCTCCAGCCTGTTGCACGCTGCGAACGCGACAAACCCGATGGCTCCCAAGACGCCGCACTTTGCACCAAAAGCCAAAGCGGTGATTCACTTGTTCCTCAACGGTGGTCCGTCGCAAGTCGACACGTTCGATCCCAAGCCGGCGTTGGAGGAGTACCACGGCAAATCGATTCCGTTGAATCTGCGCACCGAACGTGAAACCGGGGCCGCCTATCGATCGCCATTCAAGTTCAAAAAGTACGGCGAAAGCGGAATCGAAGTCAGCGAGTTGTTCTCGCACGTCGGCGAGATGATCGACGAGGTTTGCGTGGTGCGATCCATGCACGCCGACGTGCCCAATCATGAACCCTCGTTGATGCTGATGAACTGCGGCAGCGGCCAGTTGGTGCGTCCCTCGGTCGGATCCTGGGTCACGTACGGACTGGGCAGCGAAAACCAAAACCTGCCGGGATTCATCTCGATGTGCCCCAGCGGTTATCCAATCAAGGGCGCCGAAAACTGGCAAGCCGGATTTCTTCCCGGTGCGTATCAGGCGACGTACATCGACAGCAAACACCAAGAAATCGAAAAACTGCTCGCGAACATCCGCAACGCAGCCGGCCTGCCCCGCGACGAACAACGTCGGCAACTGGACCTGCTGCAAAAGCTGAACGAGCGTCACCAACAGGCTCGCCAGCAGGATGCCGAATTGGAATCACGCGTGCAAAGTTTCGAGCTTGCCTATCGCATGCAGATCGAGGCGACCGATGCGTTTGACATCAGCAGCGAACCCCAATCCATTCGCGACATGTATGGTGATTCGATCCAGGCCAGGCAGATCTTGATCGCCCGACGATTGGTCGAACGGGGCGTGCGTTACATCCAGCTCTGGCACGGCGCGGGACAGCCCTGGGATAGTCACGACAAGATCGAAGACAACCATCGTCGACTCGCCGGCGAGTGCTCCCAAGCGATCGGCGCCTTGTTGCGAGATCTGAAACAACGCTCGCTGTTGGACGACACCCTGGTGGTCTGGGGCGGCGAATTCGGACGCACGCCGACGGTCGAACTGCCCAAGCCGGGTGCCAATGCCGGAACCAACAGTGGTCGCGATCACAATCATTATGGCTTCACGATGTGGTTGGCCGGTGGCGGAGTGAAAGGAGGTCACGTGCACGGCGCGACCGATGAATTCGGTTTCCAGGCGGTCGAGGACCGTGTGCATGTCCATGACCTGCATGCCACCATCTTGCACCTGCTGGGATTCGATCATGAACGGCTGACATACCGATACGCCGGCCGCGATTTTCGACTGACCGACGTCCACGGTAAAGTCGTCCAAGACATCATTGCGTAGTGGGTTTCTCCCTGCGGATTACCAATTCCAGTCACTTGCCACGGGTGATTGACGCAGGGTGGGGCAGGAGGCGGGAGCCTCCACCACGGTGTGCCTACAGGAGGAGCCTGGGGACAAGGGACGTTTCCTTTGTTTATCCGCTCTGTTGGCCCTCCTGGCCTAACGGGATTTCCCTGTCCTTCTAAATCTGATGCATAAACAGACATGGTTTACACCGTCGATTCCGGCGGAATCCGTTTCGCTTACAATGCCGGCAACGAAACGCCACCCACGGCGTCCATCGACACATAACAACTCCTGCGCCACTTTCGGAAACCAGCATGAATGCGAAGATTGAAAACGCCTGCACACCAGCCATTTGGCTGCTCGTGATCGCCGCGCTGCATGTTCTGGTGCCTCCCCCATCACGCGCCGACGAACCAGCACCGCCGACGTTGAACGTCAACCGCTGTGACGACTTCACCGTCAACGGCAAGGGCGACGCGGCGGCCTGGGATTCGGCCGACTGGGTGAGCCTGAACCGTCGCCCCCTGGGAAGCCATGACTACACGTCGCGGATCAAGATGCTGTACTCCGCAACCGGGGTCTACGTGCTGTTTGATGGCAGCGATCAGACGCTGACCGCAACGATGAACGAAGACTTTATGGACCTCTGGAACGAAGACGTCTACGAGTGTTTCTTTTGGCCCCACGAAGAGGACCCGGTTTATTTCGAGTATGAAATCTCCCCACTCGGCTTCGAGCTTCCCATTCTGATTCCCAATCTGGACGGCCGTTTTCTCGGCTGGCGGCCGTGGCACTACGAGGGCGATCGAAAGATCCAGAAAGCCGTTTCAGCCAGCGGCGGAAAGAATCTGTCGATGGCCACTGTCACCGGCTGGCGGGCCGAAGTCTTCATCCCCTACGCGTTACTCAAGCCGCTACGAAATCTGCCGCCGGAGCCGGGGACCCGTTGGCGGGCGAACTTCTATCGCGTCGATTACGACGGCCAAAAAACCACGCAATGGGATTGGGCCCGGGTCGGTGAAAGCTTTCACGAGTTCAAGAAGTTCGGCACCCTGGTCTTCCAGTAGGGCGTCTTGACCCGCCCTGGTAATCTGTCATTTGAAATCCACCCGCCACCGAGAGAATGGGCAAACGGAATGTCCCGATCATTGGCTCTGTTCACAGCACTTTTCGTCGCGGCCGCGTCCTTCGGCGGCGACGCCGAACCAGAATTCGACATCGTCATCAAGAACGGCAAGATCGTCGACGGATCGGGAGCACCGTGGTACCAGGCGGATGTCGGCATCGATGACGGCAAGATCGTGCGGATCGGCAGCATTCCCGACGACGAAGCCAAGGAGTTGATCGATGCCCGGGGGCTGATCGTCGCGCCGGGTCTGATCGACATGATGGGTCAAACGGCATCGCCGATGATCGAAGATCCGAAGACGCGGGCACGCACCTGGAAGGAGGCTCGCGACCTGGTCTACAACATCATCAATTGCTCCAAGCCCATCGTCTCGGCGATCAACGGCGCCGCGGTCGGTGCCGGGCTCGTTGCCGGGCTGCTCGCCGACATCTCGATCGCGGCGAAATCCGCGCGCATCGTCGACGGGCACACGCGTCTCGGCGTCGCGGCCGGTGATTCGGCGGTGATCAACTGGCCGTTGCTGTGTGGCATGGCCAAGGCCAAGTACCACCTGCTGCTGTGCGAGCCGATGGATGGCGAGGAGGCCGAACGTCTCGGCATGGTGTCATTGTGCGTGGCGGACGACGAACTGCAGGAGCGGGCGCTGGCGGTGGCCGAGCGCCTGCGTGACGGTGCGCCGGCGGCGACGCGCTGGACCAAGTATGCGCTCAACAACTGGTACCGCATGGCCGGTCCGGCATTCGACGCCTCGACCGCGCTCGAGATGCTCGGCTTCGCCTCGCCCGAGGCGGTCGAAGGCGTTCGCGCGCATCGCGAGAAGCGCCGGCCGAAGTTCGATCCGGATTCGCCGGTCTGAGCGCGACTGCGCCACGGGACGCCATTTTTTCGAGGGGAACAAGACAATGAAGGAATTGCTCAGGAAGCTCCGCATGGGCGCCGCGATCGGCGCCGCACTTGTCGTCGCGAGCGCGACGGCACCGGCCGCCGAGCGGGCGCAGATACCGCAGCTCGTCGCGGTCACGCCCGAACGGCTCGCCGCCGGCACCGACGACACCGCAGGCTGGTTGATGTACGGCGGCAATTACGAGAACTGGCGCTACAGCCCGCTCACGGACATCAACCGCGATAACGTCGACGGGCTCGCACCGGCGTGGCTGTTCCAGACCGGCATCCCGGGGCAGCTCGCCGCGTCGCCGATTGTTGCCGATGGCGTCGTCTACCTGACCGCCGCTCACAACAATCTCTATGCGCTGGACGCGCGTACCGGCGAACCTTTGTGGCATTACGAACACCGCCTGCCGAGCGACCTGCGCATCTGCTGCGGGCCGGTCAACCGCGGTGTCGCCATCGCCGGCGGCCTCGTCTTCATGGCCACGCTGGATGCCCGCCTGGTCGCACTGGACCGCGCTACCGGCGAGGTCGCGTGGAACGTCGTCATGGGTGACCACAAGGTCGGCTACAGCGCGACCAGCGCGCCGCTGGTCGTGGGCGACATGGTCATCTCCGGGATCGCCGGCGGCGAGTACGGTGCGCGCGGGTTCATCGATGCCTACGACATCGCGACCGGCGAGCGCCGCTGGCGCCGCTGGACGGTGCCAGCGGCCGGCGAGCCCGGCGTCGAGACCTGGGCCGGCGATTCGTGGAAGACCGGCGGCGCACCGACCTGGGCCACGGGCACCTACGATCCGAAAAGCGGCCTGCTTTACTGGCGCACCGGCAATCCCTCGCCCGACTGGAACGGCGATGCGCGCAAGGGTGACAACCTCTACAGCAACTCGACGCTCGCGC
>WCIL01000036.1:40214-90265 GCA_033042175.1 Phycisphaera sp. RhM | reverse complement strand
CGCATCCCGTTCGACTGTGGTCGATACATTGAAACTCTCAAACGCCGATTACCCGGTATCGTCCCCTACCTCGAAAATTCCTGAAATCCGAAAACAAGCCACTTGCTCAGAGCTCAGATGTCTCGCTCCGCTCGACCCTCCTGCCAGGAGGGTGACTTCCTAAGCTGGACGGTCCCTAAAGCCTGGCCACCGACGGGTTTCTTCGATGCCCGCCGGCAAAGTTTCTGTGGTTCGCTTAAACGTCATCAACGGAATGACCGATACAGAGGGGTGTGCGTGGCTATCGATCCGCCCCGGTGCCCCCCGGGCGCGAGTGTCACGGCCGCTACGTGGAGTCCGGCAGGGACTTCTTGACCGTTGGGGTCCAATCCTACAAACGTGTTAGCAAGGCGCGATTCGTTTTTCGTTGAAGAGACAAATGACCTACAGTCGCAACCGCTTTTCGATAGGGATCTGCTTTATCGCATTGATTTCCTGCGCGGGTTGTGCGTCGGTTCCGCCGGCGGCCCCCGCCCCTGCACCCCCGACATCGGCTCAAGCCGGAGCGACGACGATCGTCGCGGTTGCGCCGCCGGCCGCGGCGCCCGGCATGACGCTGCCACAGTTCTTGGGGTTGGACGTGGTATTCGGGGGAGTCCGCACCGTGGGGCAACGGGTTCGCAATCGATTGGGAACCCGGTTTCCGGGACTGGAGGCCAAACCGCCGATCAAGTCGATCACGGATCCGGCCAATCTGGGACCGGACGCCAGCCCGGCGGAGAAAGCGGCCGCGGAGGCCAAGATGGAAGACGACAAGGCCCCCCAAAAAGCCAAAGCGATTAATTATCTGGCAAGTCGTGGATGCGGGGAATGCTATCCGGATACCGAAATGGCGATGCTCGCGGCACTGGAAGACTGTAGCGAAGACATCCGCTATGCCGCGGTGCGTGGTCTGCGCAGCGTGAGCGGTGATGCGTGCAAGTGCTGTCGCGAGAACAGTTGCTGTTCGCCGAAATTGTTAAAGAAGCTGTATGAGATCGCTTACGAGCGCGACGATTCAGGGTGTTTTCTGGAATCATCGGCGAGGGTTCGCCGCAACGCCCGTCTGGTGATCTGTGATTGCGGCGGCGTGCCATCGCTGGACGTTGATGGTCTGCCGATCGAAGGACCGACGTCGCCAGCCGCCGTTCCCACACTGGCGGGAGAGATCACGCCGGCGGTCGCGGCGACGACCATGCCATCCGATTCCAGCGGCGATGCGACGGCAATCGAAAACCCCGTCGCGGTTGTCGGCCATACAACCGACGCAGATTCCGAAGCGGATGCTTCGACGGCCACCGCGGGATTCTTATTGCCTGAAAGTTTTGACCCGACGCTGGAATCCGACGACGATTCGGTTCGACGCGAGTAACGTTCCCTTCGGACGACGAGCCCCACGGACGACGAATCCATGTCGACATCACCGATCCCGCCCGCTGGCAACAGCAAGAAATCGACGCGTACGGTTTGGCAAGGTGACCGATCCAGCGGCGTCGACGTGTTCGGTTTTCTGTGGCGGCGGTCGCGTCAGTTTCTCTGGGGTGCGTTGTTGCTGGCCGCACTGCTGTTGTTCGTCTGGCTGATCTGGCTGTTGTTGCTGTCGCCCAAACGGACGCCAATGGTCGTGTTGTCGGCCGCACCGTACAGTTGGCCGTTGCCGCCCAACGCGTGGGCCAAGGAAGATTTTGAGAAGCTGGTCGCGATGGACGGTGAAACCATCACCCTGCGCGGCAGCGATGATCCGGTTTTCAAAGCGACGGATTTTTACCAGCGGCTGGACCGCGAAATCAAACGGGCCGAGGGCCAAAGTCACCGCGTGCCGTTGATCGTGTGGGTCAGTCTGCACGGTGTCGCCGAAAGTGACGGTGGTGGGATTCATTTGATTCCCCCCAAGGCCGCGATGACCGATCCCAAATCCTGGATCGAGTTGGACGCGCTGCTGGATCGCTTTGAACAGCTCGGTGCCAAACGCAAGGCACTGCTGATTCTTGATTGCAATCGGATGCAGGTGAATTGGAACATCGGGCTGGCCGCCAACCAGTTTGCCGACAAGGTGCAGACCGCCTTTCGTGATCGAGTGGCCGCGAAAAAGACGACCGCCGATGTGGCCGTTTTGCTGTCCGCGGGTCCGGAACAGACCTCGCATGTTTCGGCCGACCTGGCCGGATCGGTGTTTGGTCACTACGTGCAACGCGGCTTGGCGGGCGCCTCCGATCAAATGGCCAACGGCGGCAATGGTGACGGCTGGGTGGATTTGAGCGAGCTGGATCGCTACGTCCGATCGCATGTGCAATGGTGGGTCCGGCACAGCCGCGGTAAATCACAGCGTCCCACCTTGTTAACGACCACTTCGAAATCGGACTTCCGACTCGCGCGGAGCTTGAACCCGGAACTGTTGAAACAACTGACCAGTCGCCCGATGTCACGTCGCCCCGGGCCAACGATTTCGGATCCTCAGCTGGATGCCCTGTGGCGATCGCTGGACCAGATTCGCGAAGCACAGCTTTTTCGTCGCGAGCCGATCGCATTTCGTGATTTAGAACACGACCTGCTGTGGCTGGAACAACTCTCCAGCGCTGGCAAGGGGTACCAAACGCTGGCCAAACGAACCTTCAATCGGGTCGTCGGTGACATCACGGCGACCGAGCGACGGATGGCACAATTGCCCCAGAACCCATCCTACGCGGCTGCCTATTCACTATTGTCTGGTGATCCACCACCGCTGCCGCGTTCGCTGAACGTCCACTCGCTGTCACTGGCCGAATTCTTTGGCACCCAAGATGTAATCACCAGCACGCAGTTGCGAGATCGTTGGAACGAGCTGTCCGATCAACCCGATGCCGGACTGCTCGCCAAGGTGCGTGACGAGTTTCAAACGCAGGCGACGTCGGACTATCGCGACGCCCAATTCCTCCGAATGCTCGATCGCTACCAGACGCCACGCCTTTGGCAGCAGCCGGAGTCACTCGGCAAGCTACTGGCGCTGCAAGGGTCGATCGACAATCTTTCGGTCCCGCGCGATGCTACGGGGATTCCCTCGGACCTTCGCGTTCATCGCTGGAAACGTGTCTTGCTGGGTCCGATTGATGCCGCGCGTCGGCGTGCCGAAGACAGCGTGTTTCTACGTTTGCAGAACGGACTGGAGCAAAGCGTCCGAGAAACGGAGTCCAGATACGCAGCATCATCAGAAGCGGCAAACTTGGCCGCCGCGACGATGCAGATCTGCGATCAATCGATGGCCGTCGCGCCGTACTACGCACAATGGATTGCCCATCCGGACCGCGCGATGGCGTCCGAAGAAACCCAAGTCGCGATTGACAACCTGATTCTGCCGTTGATCGTCAACACTCAACGACTGGCGGCCCAACTTGACGCGGTTCCCAACGCGACGGCGGATCCACAGGCAGTGATCGAGTCCATCGGCGCGGTTCACGCCGTGGCGAATGAAACGATCCAGCCGGTGATGGGGTCGCTGGCCGAATCGTTGACCCTGCGGACACGTCAACTGGTCCGCCAGAGTCTGACGAATGAGTTGACGACGATCGGTGAAATCGAGGCCGCCTTGTCGGTCCCGCTGGTCGATTGGGAATCCAGACGTCAACTGCGAACGGCACGCAACGAAATGATCACCCGCGTTCAGCAAACGTTGGACACGCCGAGTGCGGAAGACGCTGAAACGAACGCTGAACCAGCCGATGAATGAGCACTCGCTTATTCGGCTCGCATCGCCAGTTGGGAACAACATCCGCTCGACCTGCTGCTCGGTGGTGAACGGACCGGATCGAATGTTTCCGACAAGAATCGAATCGCAAACTTTGTCGATTCGATCGGCCGCCAGATGCAGCGATTGGAAGCGGAGTCGACATTGGAGGGCGAGCATCAGATCTGCGGCGGCGCGGCGCGTCGGATGCGTGCCGCAGCAGCGATCTGGTTTCCCCGCCCGAAATCTGACCCGATCGCGACGCTGCGCACCGTCGGCATCAAGTCGCTGTTGGTGTGGCATATCGACCGCGCGATCGACGATTTCTGGGGGCCGGCCGGGGGCGAACGGTCGTTCTATGACCTTGCCGCGAGCGACTACCTGGAGTCGGCGGCCGAATTGGATCGTTTGGGCAACGATTCCACCGGCGATGGCGCCCGACTCGTCGAGATCCAAGATGCGCAAACGCGGATCGAAGCGAGTCGTCAATTCCTGCCGAACTGGCTGACAACCTCCGCCCCACGAACGATTCAGCTGGATCCCGTGGATGCGGTGCGTTCATCGTTTGTCGTCAGTTCGGAACCGGGCGATGGGGCGTTGGCCGATCGATTCACGCCGCCGTCGGGAACGGCCGCCGTTGCGGTACGGACTGAAACGCAACGCATTGACTTCCGCAGGATCGAGCCATCTGACGCTTTCCCCCTGTCCTCGGCGAACGCCCGCTATGAAGTCGTGATGCCGGCTGAAGTGGCGACATCGGATTTGGCGTTGCAAGCACAAACGGTTTTTCGCGGCCATGAGTATGGCGGCGCGCTGGAGGTCGACCAGTTGGGCGGTTTGAGGATCGATGTTCAACCGTTTCACTACCAAAAAAGCGAAGTGACGCTGAACGGTCCCTGGGACGAACTGTCGGTCGTGTTCGTGCTGGATTGTTCGGCCAGCATGAGTGAACCACTCGACGACGAAGGCGAGGGGGGCGACGGCGAGGGTTCGGAAGGCGAGGGCGGTGCATCGCGGATTGCGGTCGCCAAGGCGGCGCTGCAAGAAATGCTGTTCGATCTGGGGCTGCGTCGCAATGTCCGCGTCGGAGTGCAGGCGTTCGGGCATCGGTTGGGATGGAGTGTCGACGAGCCGATCAAGCTGCTGACCCGGCCTGATTTCACCGGTCCGATCGCGCCGACGTTAACGCCCGAACAAGACGTCGAATCCATTCTGTCGCTCAGCGAGTTTGATCTGGCAGCGGCGCAGTCCCTGATCCCAGAGATCAACGCATTGCAACCGTGGGGACAATCGCCGCTGTATCTGTCAGTGCTGCGTTCGATTGAAGAGTTTTCCGCTGCGGATGCAAAGGCCGATCGCCATGTGATTGCGATCACCGACGGGGCCAACTATCAGTACATTCCTTCGACGACGACCAACGTTTTGCCGACGACCGACGACGATGTTCGCGGGGCGTGGATACAACGCCCCGTCCCCGTCCACATCCTCGGCTTGGGGATGGATCGGACGCAGCAACGAAACGCCGTGCAAGCGTTCGAAAGCTTGAGTCGCGAGACCGGAGGGCATTTCCAGGTATTGGACAGTTACACCGATCTGAAGCAAACCGTCCGCGACCTGTTGGCCCCCGGCATCTATCGGTTGCGTTCATACCAAAACGCCGAACGCCCCGAGATGCCGACGACGTTGGGCTCACCGACACAAGTGTCCCCTGTCCCGGCAGCCCCGGAGTTGTTCGCACTGCAGTACGAAGGCCGCCAATGGGACGATACCGCCGCGGCCGAAGCGGATCGGTCAACATTGGCGGTTGAACCGGTGGTCTTGGAAGGCGGCGAAGCGTATCAGTTGTACGTCGATGAGGCGGGTACGGAGATCTACGACTATGCCTACGATGACAACGTCGAAGCGATGGCTGACTTGGTAACCGGCGAAGGGATCGCGACCGAACAAGTCGTACGTGTCCATCGAGCAAACCGTCGAGCGGCGGGTCAGGTCGTCTTCCCCGTGTCGTGGCAGCGGAAAGATTCTGCCGGGGCGACGGATCGTCCGCTGTGGCGGGCGACACGACGCCCGTCGGATGTTTGGATTCAAGTTCAACCGGTGGCAGTCGATGGCAGCGAGATCGGCCAGCCGTACACGTTTTTTGATGCGACGTTCCAGCCCGGTGAACCTGTTCCAGTGATGAACCTTGTGGCGAGCGATTGGCCTGCGAATGCCGTCCGGGCGAGATTGCGCATCTGGTCGCGACCGGCGGAAGAGGCAACGACGATCGAATTGCTTCCGCCCGCGGTTGCGACCGGTGCCAACCTGAATGATCCGAGACGTCGGCTCAGCCGATTAAACACGACGATCGCCGTCGATGAAACGTCCACCGAACCGGTCGAAGTCGCCTCCGGAATCCAGCTGCGCATCGATCCGCTGGGAACCCAGTTTGTCGACGGCGTGGCCCGTCGCAGATTCGTCGTTGATTTTTCCGATCCGGACATGCCGGTGACCTCGATCAAAATCAGTCTTCGCGAATCGATCGATGAAACACCGCTTCGCATTGTGCGACAGTTCGATCCCGAACGCCGCATGTCGGTGCACACGTTTTATTATCGATCCAGACGGAACGAGCCGGTCGGTCAAATCCGTTTGACGAACCGCGAACAGGAAATCGACGGCGCCTGGAAACTGGATCGTGATTGGATCGAGGTCTCGATTCCCAACGCAGGCGGCTTGTTGCCGGTGGGCCGTTAGGGTTTTGTCAACGACTGAAGCGTGGGGTTAAGCATCTTGCTTGCCGTTTCGGAGAGGCCGGGTAAGTGTGCGCTGGAAGCGTACGCCACGGGTCGCAAGCTGGAAGCGTACGCCACTTTTTAGCTGCACTTTTGGGCGACGACGAGGTGGCTGTCGTAGGACACCATGCTGCGGTCGTGCATGCGGACGTGCCAGGGGCAGTTGTCTTCCACGACCAGACGCAACGTGGTCAACGATTGCGGGTGACCGGGGCTGAGCAACTGTCGCAAGATGGATTCGCTGGCGCCGCCGCCGGGGCCGCGTTGGGAGTGACCACCGAGCCAGCCTTCCATCGACGTGGCAGAGGACGACCAATCGTAGGGACAGGCCAGGACCGCCGTGCCATCGGGCTTCAAAACCGATCCGAGCGACGCGAGAAACTCCATCGGCGAGTGGACACAATCGAGCAGGTTCATGCTGAAAGCGGCGTCGACCGAATGTTCGACAAACGGCAACGCGGTGGCGTCGCAGGCCCAGAAGTCGACCTGATGAGCATTCGGAAAAGTCACCGGAAACTCACGCCGATCATAGACAACCCCGACACGGCGTCTGGGATATCGCACCACGCCCTCACGCAACGCCCCCGCGGCGATGCGCAACATCGGAAAATTCAAGTCGATGCCGAGGACCGGGCGATCCAGTCTTTCGGCCAACGCGAACGTGGCTCGTCCGACCGAACATCCGACGTCTAAAACCTTGTCAACATTCGCCGATTGCAACTCGGACAATTCCAAGCCGCGTTGGAGGACACGGAGCATGGAGCCCGGTTTCGGATCGACCGGAGGCTCCTCCGGATCGAGATCGCCGTAATGGTCCCAGGTGTAACAACTGGTGTGCTGGCGGATCGCATCCAGCGTCGACCCGTGCCCACAGCAATCGCCCAGAACGCTCTCGATGGTTTCGCTCAGATCGCTTCGTTGGCAGACCTGTAAAACATTCTCCGAGAGATAACTGCGGATGTCTCGGATGATCAACGGCACGCCATCGATGATGGGGTATTCGCGTTGGCAATGAATGTTGTTGCAATGCAACAAGCCTTCGACGATGTGATCGTCGACTTCTTTGGTGACCGTTGCCAGTTCGAGAAAACTGATCTGGTCGGTCGTGGCGCGACAAACCGGGCAGACCGGTTGAAAGGTTTCGAGATGCCGGCGTCGCACGAGACGTCAGCCCCCGATCATGACAGTCGGGCAGCCCGGCGGCAAGACTTTACCGACCGGGCTGGGGATCGGCGCGACACAACTGGCGTGGGCGGTCATGTCGTTGATCCTGGCGGCCGGCAGACCGCCGATCAATACCTTTCCGGATCCCTTGGCAATCATGCCGGGGCCGGCAGGTACACAGCCTGGCAACATGCAAGGCAGTGTCGTGTCGGTCACGCGTGCGGCGGGCATTTTTCCGATCAGCACGTTGGCCTGGCCCTTGATAATCGTCAATGGAAGTGGCGGATGAGCCACCGGCGTCGGGACCGGAGCCGGCGGATGAATCGGTGCGTGGCAATGCGGAGCATCTTGTTTGACAAGATCAGTCATGCGGGCAGCGGGAGGAGCCATGGAATCAAACTCGTGGCAGTGCCGGTCGAACAGGGGTCGGGGAAGTGAAGTTTAGCTTGGGGAAGATGATTGTGCCATCGCAGTCGACTTGATTGGGGCTTCGTCGGTCTTACGCATAATCTGTCCGCGCGAGCACTTCGACGAGGTGATAACCGTTGGCGGTGGCGACGGGGCCATAAACGTCGCCGATGTCACCTTGCAAAAACACCGGCTCCAGTTCGGGAGCCATGTGCCCGGGACCGAACTCGCCCAGCAAGCCGCCTTGGCGGGCGGTGGGACATTCCGAATAGGCCCTCGCCAATTCGCCAAAATCCGCACCCTGTTGCCACTTCACCATGACCTCGTTGGCCAGTTCGGGCGTGGAGACCTGGATGTGGCGGGCTTTGATGCGTAGCACGTTGTGAGTCTCCGCGGAAGGTGAATAGGGAATCGGTCGATTGTGGAGTGACAGGCTGGAAGCCTATCCCACTCGGCTTGCACTCCAGGCGTCAGCGTCCCGCGACGCAAAAGATATTGGGGCAGGGGGCGCCGGAGATCATCGGCGTTTCCATCGCGGCTTCGAAGGAAGCGGCCATGGAGGCCGCGATCGACATGTCGCCCATGCTCGGCAACCCGCCCGGCTCCATGGCAGCCAACGCGGGCGCCGCGGGCATCGGTGCTTCCGCGGCAATGGCCATCGCCGCGGCCAATTCGGCGGCGGCGCCCCCTTCGGCGCCGCCGGTTAACTCGGCAGCCATTTCACCGGAAGCGGCGACTGCGGCTTCCATGTTGGCGGCCATCCCCGCGGCACCGGCTTCCATCGCCGGCAGGGCCATTTCCATGGATATCTCGCCCATCTCGGCGCTGACGAGCCCGAAGTCGGAGAGCCCGGCGCTGACTTCGCCCATCTCACCGGCCGACATCGCGAGCGGAGGGACTTCGAGACTGCTCGCCATTTCTAGAGCCGCGGCAAATTCGCCGGGGGCGGCAGGGTTGAATCCCAATGCGACGGCGGCGTTGAGTGCTCGGGCGGCCAACGCGAGCTCCATTGCAAAGGAACCTCCGGCGGAAGCGGAAAGACCGAGTGCGCCCGACATTGCCAGTGAAGCTTCCAGCGCCGCGGCGAGGCTTGCTTCGAGCGCCGCAGCCGCGCCGGGGGCGGCCATGTCAATTCCCAAGGACGCTTCAATCGCAGCGTTGATCCCCAGCGCCATCGGCAGTCCGCCCAGCGGTTCCATCGCGGCACCGAGAGCCCCGCCCAGCTCACCTAAGGCGGGCGCGGCGATGTTCAAGGCACCTGCAGCGAGCGACAGTTCCATCGCGGCACTCGGTGCGGTCATTTCGATCCCCAACGAAGCGCCAACTTGCGCCATCGCTTCCATCGCCAAAACAGCTTCCATCGAAAACGCCGGCAGTGCGGCGTTGAGCATCGCCTCGAGGGCTCCGGAGGCGGCCATCTCAGCCGTCGCATTGACCGCCGCGGCGACTCCCGCGGCGGCTGCCAGTCCGGCCGCACCGGCGGGCAGCGGCGGCACCTCGATCGCGACCGGCGGGATCTCGATGCCGGCAGCCATCTCGGCGACTTTCGGCATGCAAATACAAAACATGGATCACACCTTACACAAAGACACGTTTGACTCGGCCGCCGGCGATCTTGTCGCCCCAAGTCGCGACAACGCTTCGCAATACTGGTAGATTATGGACGAGAAACGGTCGCGTAGGGCCATGATGTAACTGTCGGAGAGATCTTTTGTCAGAAGAGAGTCAGCTTTTCCATGTCGCCGAAGAATCGGGGAAATTTGAAGTGCTCGATCCGTCCGGCCGTTCCATCTTGACCTGCCGCGATGCGGCCAGCGCCAATCACTATGCCGTGCTGCTCAATAAGGCCTACAAACACGGTTACAAGGATGGCTATCACGCGGCAAAGTCGGTAGACGATTCATGAAGACCGAAACCGTTGACCGACTGAAACGTTCAGAACCCTTCCCGTCCATTGCTGCCTGAACCGGAGTCCTTACGTTGTCCAACTCATTTGAATCCAGCTTTCAATTCGGCAATGTCGGCTCGGCACGCCCGCTCGATCCACAACAGCCGATGCGGATCGTAGTGATGGGGAACTTTTCCGGCCGCGCAGGCGACTCCGGATCCCTGGCGGAGAAAAAGTTTCAACGCGTCGACATCGACAACTTCGAAGAGGTGCTGGAAAAAATCGCTCCGACCGCAGCGGTCCGGTTGAGCGACCACTGCGACGGCGTGATCGAGATCGGAATCAGCGAGCTGGATGACTTTCATCCCGATTCACTGTATCGCAACGTGCCGATTTTTCACGAATTGCGGCAATTGCGAAAGCGGCTGATGGATCCCAAGTCGTTCTCCGCTGCGGTCGCGGACTTGAGCCAGGCACTGTCGCTGCAAACGGCAAAGGAATCGGAAGAGGCAAAACAGGAAGCCTCCGCGGCGACGGATTCAAAACCGGTCGCCGGCGACGAAAGCGACTCAGACACGTTGGAGCGTGTGCTGGGTCAATCGGCCAAAAGCGTGGACACGACGGGGCCACGCTCACCACAGCTGGACATCCAAGGTTTGATCAACCAGATCGTCGCACCCTACATCGAACCCAAGCCCGATCCGCGGCAGGACGAATACATCGGCCACGCCGACGCGGCGATCGCCGGACAGATGCGAACGATTCTGCACGACCGATCGTTCCAGGCCTTGGAAGCTGCTTGGCTGGGCCTGAATTTCCTTGTTTCCCAAGTGGCGCAATCCGAAGAGGTCCAGGTCTTCCTGTGGGACGTGACCAAATCGGAGTTGCTGGACGCGGGCGAGTCGCCGTCGGAGCAATTGGAAGATTCGTTGCTGTTTCGACGTCTGGTCACCGACCGAGAACAAGTCCCGTTTTCGCTGTTGGTCTGCAATGAAACCTTCAGCCATGAACTGAACGATCTGATCTTGCTGACCCGGCTGGGAGCCATCGGGGCAAACTCGGGAGGCCCCGTGCTGGCGGCGGCATCGCCACAGTTGGTTGGTTGCCAGGCGTGGACGGATGAAATTCCCAAGCCCACTGCGGAGCCGAGTCGACAAGAAGCGGATTGGCAAAGCATTCGCGAGAGCGCGGCGGCGCGTTGGATCGGATTGTCCGGCCCGCGATTCTTGTTGCGATTGCCCTACGGTGCATCGACCAGTTCGGTCGACGCGTTTGATTTCGAAGAGATCGACGACCCGATCACCGATCACGAGTCGCTGCAGTGGGGCGCGTCGTCATGGTTCGTCGCGACGTTGTTGGCGACCTCGTTCCTGGAATCGGGCTGGCAAATGACGCCAGGTGACTTGCAGGAAATCGGTGATTTACCGGCGCTGACGTACAAGGACGAAGACGGCGAAGTGCACTTGAAGGCTTGTGCGGAAGTGTTTCTACCCGAGCGTGTGGCCGATCAGGTATTGGATCAGGGCGTGATGCCGTTGATGAGTTTCAAGAACCGCAACGCCGTGCGGGTGTTGCGAGTTCAATCCGTCTCCTCTCCGCCGTCGGCGCTCGCCGGGCCGTGGTCGTAGCTCGACAGGCATGGCCAAACAGGAACCCCATTGTCCACAGATGGATTTGATCGAACTTGACTTTCCGGTGTGCTGGGACACGCCGCCGAAGGAGATTCTCCGCACGATCGAGATCGCCGAGCGTTTGCGCGGGCAAATGAAGTCGGACGAGACTCAAAAGCGGATCCCGTTGCTGGCCAACAGCAACTACTACATCGCCTACCACGCGCTCAAGCATATCCGCGACACGGGCCTCGGCGGCGACCTGTCATTTTGCGAATGGGGCAGCGGTTTGGGAGTCGTGACGTGTATCGCGTCACAACTCGGCTTTCACGTGACAGGAATTGAGATCGAAGCATCGCTTTGCGAGTTTTCTGAGAAGCTCGCCAGGCAGGCAGACGTTGACGCACGATTTTTTCAGGGCAGCTATCGATCCCCGATCAACAACGACATCTCTCACCTTCAGCCACGTGAAGGGGACCGTCCTTTTCCCCTGGGGCGAAGGAACTGCGACGTCATCTATGCCTACCCTTGGCCTGCTGAAGCAGCGTATCTCGCGTCGCTTTTCGTGCAATCCAGCGCGTCCATACTCGTCACCTACCACGGCGGAACAACGCTTCGCGTCAGAAAACACATCTGCTGATTCAGCGAAGCCGTTAGCCCGAATCTCTCAGAGATGACCATCATTGTCGCCTTGAAAAGAGTCGAGTCTGATGCGAGTCATCCCCCGTTATGATATGATCAAAAAAATCAAGGGGGCCCACTTCAACAGGCCCGACATGCGATCAAGAGACACGGCGTTTTCTTGAATGCGCACCGGGATCTTGGACGAATCCCAACTGCAAATGCACCACTCTCCAACATTGAGGATCGTAAGCCATGCCATTGAGCGGAAGAGATATCCAGGAAGGAGTAGCAGGCAGCGACGCGCATCGTTTGTATGGCGAAGTTGAAGACGCGATTGCGGCCAATACATACTCCGAAAGTGAACTGAGAGTGGTAAACGCCGTTCGGGAATTATATCGACGTGCCGCAGCCGAAACGCCTGGGGGCGCAGGCGCGCTCGGTGGCAGCCGCGTGTTCGAGGGCGGCCATGTCTTGCTCAACGACAAAGGGAAATGGTACACCTGGCTCAAGGCGAGAGCGGGAAAATCTCAAAAGCAGAACGCCGGGCAATCGCGAGTTCGCTGGTCGTCACACGAAAGTACATCGCTGAACCAATATGAAATCCCACTCGGCGGACTCGGCTGCATTTTGTTTGGAAAGATCAACGGCAAGACGTGGTTCCAAAACGAGGCGCATGCGGCAACGACGACGCTCTCCGATTCGATCCTACATGGCTTGGACTGGGTCAAGCATAAGTGGAGTGGGAATCAGCAAGTCGGTGCGTTGGGATACAGCCCGTTTTCAGAAAAAAATGGGACCCATCTCGTGCTGAGCCACCCGCCCAGCCCGGATGACTACTGAGCGTAAGCGATTAGTCATCTTCATGACCAGCCAGCATATCGACCAACGCGGTCGATGCAATGGTGTTTAGATCATAGACAATGGTGCATTGCGTATCATTGGCAAAATCCATCATGATGATATTGGGGATGAAGGCTTTGAGTTGCGGTCCTGACGCATAATTGGTTCGCTTGATTCGATTGTGTTCACTTCGTTCACGAATGGAGTCGTAGAGACCACCTTCCCAAAGCCCTTTCATTCGGTCGACGTTTGCGCCTTCCCACATCTTGGTGTTTCGCTTCTGGATGTTCTCGAAGTACCCCGTCGAGGTCCAGTACATCATTCCGAGGACGTCGGAACTATGAGACATGACGCCGTTTGCCTCAATCATTGGCTTCATGCGTTTTAACTGTGTTTTTTCATTGTCTTTAATTTTCCCTTTCATCGTCCACTTCATCTTAATCGGGTTCAAAGTGGTCCCACCTTTCCCGGAGTACTGGAGCCCGTCGAACCTGGAATCGTAGGCTTTCGGGCCATTCTCCTTGTCATAAACATTGCGCCATTTCTTGATGCCTCTGGCGGCGTAGTAAGTCAAGTGCCCGGTTTCTGCGAAGCCCTTTTCTGAGAACAACACAATCACCTTTCCCTTCAGGTCCTGCAAGGTCCTGCGATTGATATCACCCTGATCGACGAAGATCGTGTCACCAAGGTAATCGATGCAGTAGTCAGCAATCAGACTCCAATTACTACACTTGTCGAACTTGAAGATCAGAAATTCAGACTTGTAGTTCGTGACGAATTGCTTGGCCTGTTCCAACATGCCTTTCAGGCCCATCCCCCAGGTACCGACAGTAAGCTTTGACCTGGTCACCTTAACGGTTTCACCGCTGCCCTCAAGTTCAACTGTCTTTTTGCCCTTGATGATCCCGCCCCCGGCGTGATAGGCGCTCAGTCTCGCCCGTCCACCGCCGATGGACCGGGCATGGATGCGAAGATCGAAGAATCGCACCCCCGACATCGCTTGGTGGTAAATGTTCTGACTTTGAGTTTTGGCATTTCCGCCACCCTCGGTAATCCCTGCGTCGTGGCTACCTGCGATCACGATATCCCTGAGCCGCTTGTCCATCCCAAGCTGTCCGTAGAAGCAATTGCTCATGAGGTTATCCTCCTGGTCAAAACCTGAATTAAGTTGTGGCAAACACCTTCAGAATTGAGTATATCTACCGTTGAAATCGTTGACGACTACTTCACATCACACTTTCAATCAAAATCCGGCAAGTGTTTTCTCTACTGGGGATCGGCTTGCTGGCAGGTCCAGCCGTCGATGCTCCTCGTCAGCCGAGACTGAGGGGCAGAGAGGAATGTGCCACGGATGTTGGTCGTTCAAAAACCGAACCCGTGAGCGCCGACACGCCTTCAATCGTCCGTCCGCGGAATTGCCGCGGTGACGATGCGTCAGAACAAGCCGATCGTCGTCGCGCATCGGCTTGAAAACACATTCAGTTCTGCCGAACGCATTCTTCGTAGTCCACCGACTCCCTAAACAGAAAGTCTCTATCTGGGCCTGACGAACTCGTTTGTAAATGGCTGGTAAGGATTGTTCAACGAAATGATTCTGTCGCTGATCTCCTTGCAGACAAAATCGTACTGAATGATGTTTGGCATTTTGTACTGAGGACTCTTTCTGTCATTGAGTTCGTCTACCAATTCATCGACGCGAAGGTTCACTCCCGCGGGCTTTTTCACCTGCCCGGCCCTATTTCTCACCTCCGCCCCCTTTGTCATGTCCTCGATACTTTTATTCCTCATCGCCCCTATCTTCGACAAGGTCTGCTGCCAGTAGAGTGAGTGAAGCACTCTGCTTGTCACCGCCCCATTCTGATCATTAAAGGCGTCTAACTTGCCTAATTGTCCCGTAAGCACAGTGGTCGAGTTTGGATTGTCTGAAAACTTGCCGTTGATGGCTAATCCCGTTTCGCACGGCTCTATCCCTTTTAGGTACTGATGAACCCCTTCGCCTTGAGAAAATTCTCTTGACTTAGTTTTCGAGAAGATACAAATTGCCTTGCCTCGGAGTAAGCCAATATCCATTGTTGCGATATTACCCGTCTGACACAGCAATTTCCCGTCGAATATTTCACGTACTCCGTCTTCGAGGTCCTGCTTATCGTGACATTTATCAAACCGGAGGATCACGAATTCCGAGCCCCGTGCGCTTAAAAAGTTGCTAACGCCTTCGAGTGAATCAGAAACATTAGCGCCGTAAGAACCGATCATGGCCTTTTTGCCGAATGGCGTCTTCCCATGGTAAAAACGGTCGCCGATCACTCGCAAATCGAAAAACCTAGATCCAGCCATGCACTGTTCCTGCAACGTACCATCCTGAGTCTTGGCATTCGCGCTGGCACCCTCATTAAAAATTCCTGCGTCGTGACTTCCGGGGATACAGATATCCGCAAGTGTTTTGTCATCCCTAAAGCTGGCCATAAATAATGAGGTGTCAATCATTTCACTGTTCCTTGCATCATGTCGGTAATTTGAAACACTGCACTCCGAGCAACGTTGCTTAGACTGAAATGACAGGCTTCTATCAATATGGCATTGCAGGCCGCCGGGAACCTCTGTCCCGGGTGGCGATCATTCTGCGGCCTGGCGAATTGCTTCCATTGCGCTAACGCCCCCAACAAATCGGCGCGTCGCCCAAGCACCCGCTGCTATGGCGGGTGAGCATTCAGCCCCGCTAAACTTCGCTTGTCCTACTCGAACGAATAATCAAATTCTCCGTCCTTGACTTGAACGTGGACGCGTTTGGCCGGGTTGCCTTCCATCATGCGGGTCAGGAATTCGCCGCTGATTTGTGGCAGAACCGTGTTGGTCAGAATCGCATCAATCATGCGGCCACCGCTCTCCAGTTCCGTACAGCGACTGGCGATCAACTTGATCACCTCGTCATCATAGGTGAACGGGATGTCGTGGTTGGCTTGCATGCGTTTCGCGATCCGGCCGAGTTGCAGTTTTGCGATCGCTCCGACCATCTCGTCGCTGAGCGGATAGTAGGGAATCGTGACGATTCGGCCCAGCAGTGCCGGCGGGAAGACCTTCAACAGCGGTGCGCGCAAGGCCTTGGACAGGCCCTCGGGATCAGGCATCAATTCCGGATCCTTGCACATGTTCATCGTCAGGTCGGTTCCGGCGTTGGTGGTCAGCAGGATCAGTGTGTTTTTGAAGTCGATCACGCGGCCTTCGCCGTCTTCCATCCAGCCCTTGTCAAAGACTTGGAAAAAGATCTCGTGCACGTCATGGTGCGCCTTCTCCACTTCGTCCAACAGCACGACGCTGTAGGGTCGACGCCGCACCGCTTCGGTCAGCACGCCGCCTTCGCCGTAGCCGACGTATCCGGGAGGCGCCCCTTTGAGCGTACTGACGGTGTGCGCCTCTTGGAACTCGCTCATGTTGATCGTGATGACGTTTTGCTCGCCGCCGTACAGCGCTTCGGCCAGGGCGAGGGCGGTTTCCGTTTTCCCGACGCCCGAGGGGCCGGCCAGCATGAACACGCCGATCGGTTTGCCGGGGTTGTCCAAGCTTGCCCGCGACGTTTGGATGCGTTTGGCGATCATCTCCAGCGCGTGACGCTGGCCGATGATGCGATCGTTCAGGATATCGGCGAGCTTGAGAACGGTCGCCAATTCGTCTTTAACCATCCGTCCGACAGGGATCCCGGTCCAATCCTGGACGACCGATCCGACGGCTTGCTCGTCGACGGTGGGCAGAATCAACGGGTGTTCGCCTTGCAGCTCCTGAAGTTGGGATTGCAGTTCCTTGAGTTCATCGAGCAGCTTTTTTCGGTCCGCATCGGACAGTTTGGCTTCGGCCTTCTCTTCGGCCGGCTCGGCGGTCTGAACCTTGACGCTTTTGGCTTCCGCATCGGCGGCTTTTTCCAACGGGCTGTCGGTGCCTTCGACCTTGCCGTGATGACCGCGGAGCTGGCTGCGAACGTCCAGGATTTTTTCGACCAGCTCCTTTTCGTTGTTCCAGCGTTCTTCCAATCCGCTCAGCCGTTCTTTTTCATAGGCGAGCGCCTCGGTGGCTCGTCGTTGTCGTTCGGTCGTCTCGACACCCACCAGGTCTTCATCGGCGATGATTCGCAATTCGGTATTGAGCGCATCGATTCGTTTCCGCGAATCATCGACTTCGGCCGGGACGGCGTGCTGACTAATTGCGACACGTGCAGCGGCGGTATCGAGCAGGCTGACCGACTTGTCGGGCAACTGGCGCGCGGGGATGTAGCGGTGGGACAGCCGGACGGCGGCTTCCAGGGCTTCGTCGAGCACTTTCACCTTGTGGTGTTTTTCGAGCGTCGAAGCCATGCCACGCATCATCAGGATGGCGCGTTCCTCGCTGGGCTCTTCGACTTGAACGACTTGAAAACGCCGCGTCAGCGCGGGGTCCTTCTCGATGTGTTTTTTGTATTCGGCCCAGGTCGTTGCGGCGACGGTGCGGAGGGTCCCTCGGGCGAGGGCTGGCTTGAGCAAGTTGGCCGCGTCGCCGGTGCCCGCGGCACCACCGGCGCCGACCAGCGTGTGGGCTTCGTCGATGAACATGATGATCGGTTTTTCCGATGATTGGACTTCTTCGATCACCTGTTTGAGTCGGTTTTCAAATTCGCCTTTCATGCTCGCGCCGGCTTGCAACAGGCCGACGTCCAGCGATCTCAGCGAGACGTCTTTCAGCGGCGGCGGCACGTCGCCCGATGCGATCTTGAGCGCGAAGCCTTCGACGACGGCTGTTTTTCCGACGCCGGCTTCACCGGTCAGGATGGGGTTGTTCTGCCGGCGTCGCATCAGGATGTCGATGATTTGACGAATCTCTTCGTCGCGTCCGACGATCGGATCGATCTTACCTTGGCGAGCATTTTCGGTCAGGTCGACGGTGAATTGTTTGAGCGCTTCCTGTTTGCCCATCGCCGCCGGAGCCATCGCGCCGCTGGCCTCGCCCGGGGCCGCGCCGCCGCCGACCTGGAACCCGTCGCTGGCATGCATGGATTCTTCCGGAGACCCGCTGACGACTTCATCGAATCGGTCGGTTAACGTATCCAGTTTGACCTTTTCGAATTCCGCGGAGATGTCGTGCAGGGCGTGGGTCAGACTGCGTGTCTTGAGCATCCCGACGACGAGGTGTCCGGTGCGGACTTGCGATTCGCCGAACATCAACGTTCCGTAGACCCAGCCCCGCTCGACGGCTTCTTCGATGTGTGACGACAGGTCAGAGATCGAGGTGGACCCGCGGGGCAGCTTGTCCAACGACTCGGTTATGTCCTTGACCAGTTTCGAAGGGTTGATGTTGAACTGCTTGACGATGTGATGGAGGTCCGAGTCCTCCAGCTGTAGGATTTGGTTGAACCAGTGGACGAGTTCGACGTAGGGGTTGCCGCGCATCTTGCAGAATACGGTGGCACTCTCGATCGACTTGTAACCCACGCTGTTGAGTTTTCCAAACAGTGCGGTGCGGCTGATATCGGACAAGGTCTTTCTCCTAGGTTGCGAACTTGACAGGCCGGAAGCCTATCCCACTTGTTCATTCGAGTCTTTTTAACTGTGTAACAATAAGTCTTTCGGATCTTCGGTGACGCCATCGCTGTCCAACCACATGGTTTGACCGAGTTTTGCCTCGCCCAGTTGCCAGGAAGGCGTTTCTTCTTTCTTGAGGACGAGGTTCAGATCCCAAAGCAATTCTTCGCCGAGATAGTTTTTGACCAGCGCGGTCAATCGCTGCAGGCTTTCGCCACCGGGAAGCAAGCGGGAAAAATCGTCCCAACCGACCGGTCCGACGGTGATGCGAAAGTTTTGTTGGCACTCCCAGACATGCGAACCGAGTGTGCAAGCGACCCCGACGCTGGAACTGTCGGGATCGTCACCGAGGTTGAAGCGGCAGTTGTCGGGGATTTCGGTCCATCGGCCGACAAACTCTTCGATCTCACAGGACACTTTGAAAAAGTCTGAAATCATGGCCTGCAAGCCTTCCGGGTTGCGGGCCTGACAGGCGAAGCGACCGGCATAAAACAGCTTTGCCAGATCGGGCAATTCGTCACGATCTTCGAGCGACGGCATGCCGATCCCCATCAGGGACCCGACATAGACCGAGAATCGATCCGATTCGGGACGATCGAAATGCGCGACCGGTTGAGCGTCAGCCCAAGCCCGATAGAAGAGCGAGAGCATGCGGTGATGAAAGACGTCCAGGAAAGCGGCGAACGTGGTGTCGTCGTGGTGCTGGATTCGATCGCGGATGTATTCGGTCAAGTGCAGCGGCAGAGCGCCGTTGGGACCGCACAGTCCGAAGAAGCGGACGCTCATTTTGTGGTAGTCGTTGGCGCCGGCCCCGCTGGCGAGATCAAACGCCGACAACGACGACGGTGCAAAACTGAGTGAGGGTTGCTGGGCCAACCGGACGCGATCATCGGACAGACGAATGGTGTGACCGAACCGAGGGGAATCGGCAAACGCGCATTCGAGCAACCGCATCGCTTGATAGAAATCAAACTTGTACGGTTCGTCGTTTAACCGTTGCAGCGTCACGTCTAAAGGGCGTGTCGCCGTCCCATCTTCGCGGGCCATCGCGCTACCTCTCCTCGTTCGGTCGTTCGAAAGACCGTTTCGGTAAATGAGTTGATTGACACATACTTTGCAAAGAATTCGTTGAGCACCGCCGCCATCAGGAACGCACCGGTTCCCTCGAATCCTGTTTCGTCCAGCGTGAGCGTGAGTTCGAGACCACGGCCGAAACTGAGCGGACCGGACGACGAAATCGGTCGGGTGATCGGTTTGGATTCGATCGACCGCACGGCGTCGATCTGCTTGTTTGTCATCACGTTGTTGGTGTCGGAGTAGAGCGACAGCAGCTCGCGGAGCGCGGTCGCGCCGCCGGATTGGCTGTTGACCAACGAGAGATAATTGAGCGACAGGTGATTGATCAGACGCCAAGTGGTCTGGCCGTTCTCGTAGCTTCTGGAAGGCTGTGGTTTGGTGGGGCCGACCAGACAGCGAACGGCCTGGACGGGGGCGCTGACTTCCAAGGTGAAGTCGGAATCGCTGATTCCCACCGGCATCTGCAGCGGCAGATCGCGATTGGTGCAAAGTGTCTCCACGGACAGCTGGCGAAGCTCGTGCGAATACGGAGCCTCGTTCGCGTCGACCAACGTCAGGAATGCTTCGCTGCCGATGTAGCTCGAACGTGGCCCGTATTGTTTGTGCTTGCCCGACAGCATGCGCGGCCGCCGCGTGACGGTGAAGTAAGCCCGGCTCCGGTGATCCGACGTGAAGTCATTGATCGAATAAAACGGCCTGAACTCCTGCTCGCGGTCGTTGCTGGTGCCGTAGCCTCGCACCTCACCGACATCGTAAACTTCGAAATCCAGGGGCCGCGTGCGATCCGGCATGACCTGGTATTCCGACGCACGGTCACTGAGATGGATTCGATCGGCGCGTTTGGGGAACAGATTGACCGCCGGACAACTGAAGAGCGAAAAATGAGTCGCGTCGACGCGGTTGGAAAGCTGCGGGTCGCCGCGGCCAAGCAGAATCGCAATTTCAATCGACTCGCTGTCGCATTGCTTGACCAGTGACTGCAACTCATTCAGCCGGGCGAACATGTACCGATGCGGAAACGAAAAATACTCCTGCAACAAGCGGTATCCCTGGAAGGACCGCGGGCCGTAGGGGAGCATGGCTTGGTGATCGCCAAAACCCATCGGGCTGACCTTCGACTTCCCCATCTGGACCTTCCAGCGTGCCTGATTGCCGCCGGCCCGCACGGCGATTCCGACCCCACCGGTCATCAATTGTTCATAGATCCGCATCGGCACGTCGGTGGCGCCGCGAATAAACAGGGGCAGCTGATCGAGCGGAAGCTGATTGAATTTGAGTCCCGCGGTGGACTCCAGCTTCAACACCATGGCGGCTTTGACCGACGGATGGTCGGGCAGCCCCAGCGCGGCGACGTCACGCAGGAAGTAATCCGCCTTGGCCAACTTGATCGGCCAAAGCGTGACCTCGTCGGCCGTGCGGAAGGTACAGCGTGTCTGTTCGCCTTTGCCCAACAGACTTTGCAGCAACGTGTGGCGTGGCAGCTTGAATCCCTCGGCCAACGCCCCTTCGGTCAAATCGGGCTGAAACTGGACGACGGCCATCGAGGGTTGTGGCGACAGATAGTGGGGACACACCATTTGCAGCAAGTGCTGTGTCAGCCGGGGAAATTCGGCATCCAGCTTCAACTGAATCCGCGCGGCCAGCAATGCAAACCCTTCGAACAACCGCTCCACATACGGATCGGCGCACTCAAAGACGTCGATCCCCAAACGGCTCGCGATCTTGGGATATTCCTCCGCGAACTCGGCGCCCGATTCCCGAACGAATTGGAGCTCCTGGTTGTAATAATTCAGCAGACGCGGATCCATGCAGACGTGCCTCGTTAGGCTTCGTGAATATTGACGTTGCCCGTCTCAAGATCGAGCTCCGAACGCAGATACAGACGTTCGGGAAACGGCCTGGACCAGAGTTCGCCTTCGATCTCAAACTGCAATGAGTTTGACAGCGGCGACTCGGGATCCTTTTCACCTCGCACTTCTAACGTGTCGGCAAGGATTCGGGGTTCGAAATCCAAAATGGCTTGACGGAGCGCCTGTTGAACCTCGAACACTTGCAACCCGGAGACAGTTTTACCGGTCAGATCCGGGATGCCATAATTGATGACCGACTTGGCCACCTCGGGGTAGTCACTGAGGTCCTGGTGGGCGGCAAGGTGACACGTGTTCATCAGCCATGCCAGGTCACGCAAAACGGCCGCGCGCAACTTGTGGATCGAGAACACACGCTGGTCGCGTGATTCGGTTTTGGTTCCCGCTTGGTCATCGGTCAACCGATCCAACAGCGAAGGAAACAGACGTTCTTGAGAACTCAGATCTGCCATCGTACTCAGTCATCACCACTTGGAACGTCGCTTGATTCGTCCTGGTCAGATTCAGATTCCTGATCGGCTTGGATCTCCACTTTCAGCGTGATTTTTCGGACGTCCAGCAACGCATATTCATCGGCGTCGGTCGCGAGCATGCGTTGTCCGATACCGATCGTGAGCTCACTGTCGGAATCCGCGGCGTGTTGCCAGTCGGTTTTACGGGAGAGTCGGACCAGGGGATCATCGATCGATTCGGACCCGGGATAGCGGGTCGGAATCATGCCGAAGGATTCACCGCCGTTGGCCCAGGTGAAATGCACGGGCGTCCAAACAAAATCTCGCAGGTCCGACGGTGCCTCGATTTCGATTCGGGTGATTCGGTGGAACGGGATCCAGTAATATTGTCCGTTGAGCAGGCCTTCGAGCACGGGTCCGAGTCTCGGATCGGCGTCAGCAATCCAATCGAATTCGTGCCGATGATCACCGGTCAATTCGAGGGTCCCGGCGGTGGTGGGAGCGGACTCGAACGCCTCCGACCGCAGCGATTCGGCTTTGGCGTGTTGGCCGTTGGCGGCCAGCTTGAGCGCCTCGATCATCAAGGCCAGCCAGCGATCGGGTTCGCCGAAAATCATCGGCGAGGTCTCGCCGGCGAAGACGCGGGCTCGAATGGTTTCGCACTTGATGGCTTCGCGATAGGCTTGCACCATCGCCAGATTCCCGGCGTCCAGATCGCCGGCGATTTCGAGTTGGCTCAGCGCGCTGTCCCACTTGCCGAGCACCGTCAGCATTTGGAACAGAAACACCCGATACTTTTCATTGGCCGGATCTTGCTGGACGACCTTCTTGAGTTCCGCAAAGGCTTCATCCAATTTTCCATCACGGAGGTATTCTTCGGCGAGCATTTGCAGCGATCCGATACGAGAGACGCCAGCGTCAATCGGTCCAATGACGACGGCGATCGAGTGAATGGGGAACAGCACCGAGGGTCTCGGCGCTAGCAATGTCAGAAGCCCTGCTCCCGATGCGCGATGGGAAACCGCACATCGGCAAAGGAAATCATGGCCGGACGACCGACCCAGCGGACGAGCGTGTCACCGACAGGCTCGTCCCCTCAGATCAATCGATCGCAATCAGCAAGATCACGATGCGGCGTTTTCGGCGATGTTCCAGGTGAACACTTTTGCGGCGTCTGCCGTTCCGTCAGCCTTTTGAGCTTTGTACTCGACCTTCACTTCACGGAAGTTGAGCGTCACGTTTTCGGTCAATCGGTCTTCTCCGCCCGACCCACCAGTGCTGACCGAGGTCACCAGAACATCCTTCATCTGAATGACCAGGTATTCCAGCGGGGTCTTACCGGCCTTTCGGATCGTCAATTTGGCGTTGGTGAAGTGATCGCCGTTCGCACAGTACACCATCAAAATCGGCGAGGAGGAGTCGAGCCATTTGGTGACACTGATGTCTTGGAAGTTCGCCTTTCCGGAACCGCCACCGCCACCGGCGTGGAAAGAGCCGGATTGCGACATCCCCCAACTCCAGGCGAGAACATCAATCTCGTCCTTGTGAGTTTTGTCTTGAGATTCTCCTTGAATCTCTCCCTTGATGTCCAGAAACATGTCTACAGCCATCGTGATTTCCTTTTGCAGTCAAGTGCCAGTCAGTGAATAAAACGTCGCGAAGGTTACCGCTTCGCGACGTGCGAAAGTCTACACGCCACGGAGCTATCGATCAGCCACCCTTGGCCGAAGGAAGTTTCGAGACGAGACGCAGAGATACCGAGAGTCCCTCCAATTGATAGTGCGGACGCAAGAAGAATTTGGAGGTGTAGTATCCAGGATTCCCTTCGACCTCTTCAATCACCACTTCGGCGGCGGCCAATGGCTTGCGTGCCTTGGTGTCTTCGCTGGAAGTCCCAGGGTTGCCGTCGACATATTGGTTGATCCAATCTTGCAACCATCGCTGCATGTCCTTGCGTTCTTTAAAGCTGCCGATCTTGTCACGCACGATGCACTTCAAGTAGTGCGCGAACCGGCAGGTGGCGAACAGGTAAGGCAGCCGTGCACCGAGGTTGGCGTTGGCGGTCGCATCGGGATCATCGTACTCGGCCGGCTGGTGCAGCGACTGGGCGCCGATGAAGGCGGCAAAGTCGGAGTTCTTTTTGTGGATCAACGGCATGAAGCCATTTTTCGCGAGTTCCGCTTCACGACGATCGCTGATGGCGATTTCGGTCGGGCATTTCATGTCGACGCCACCGTCATCGGTGGGGAACGTGTGACAGGGCAACCCTTCGACGGCACCGCCGGATTCGATTCCACGAATTCGTGAGCACCAACCGTACATTTTGAACGATCGTGTGATGTTGGTCGCCATCGCGTAGGCGGCGTTGGCCCAGCAATAGTTTTCGCTGTTCGCCGCATCGGTGTCCTCTTCGAACGCAAATTCGTCGACGGGATCCGATGCCGCACCATAGGGCAATCGCGCCAGGAAGCGTGGCATTGCCAACCCGATGTACTTGGAATCGTCCGACTCCCGCAGCGAACGCCAGGCGGCGTACTCGGGGGTCTGGAAGATCTTGGTCAAGTCGCGCGGATTGGTCAGCTCTTGCCAACTGTCCATCTGCAACACTGCCGGAGCGACACCGGCGATAAAGGGCGAGTGACAGGCGGCGGAGATTTGAGCCATTTCGCCGAGCAATTCGACGTCCGGCGGGCTGTGGTCGAAGTGGTAGTCACCGACGAGGCAGCCGTAGGGCTCGCCGCCGAATTGACCATATTCCTCTTCGTACATTTTCTTGAAATCGGACTTTGGTCCCAGGCGGTGCCTTTGAACTTCTTGACCGTTTTGTGCAGCTCTTTCTTCGAGATGTTCATCACTCGAATCTTGAGCATCTCGTCGGTCTCGGTGTTGTTGACCAAGTGATGCAATCCGCGCCACGCACCTTCCAGCTTTTGGAAGTCAGCGTTGTGGAGGATCAGATTGATTTGTTCGCTGAGTTTGGAGTCGATCTGGGCGATGATCGCTTCGACCGATGCCAGCACGTCATCGGAGATGAGTGCGGTTTGCGAGAGCGCGTGTTCGGCCAGCGTTTTGACGGCGGTTTCGACCGCCTCTTTGGCTTGGTCGGACTTGGGGCGGAATTCCTTCTGCAGCAGCGAAGAGAACTCACTCGCTTCGAGGGTTGCGCCCTCGGCCTGTCCTGCGGATGCGGCTTCGTCAGTACTCATTATGGATTACTCCTCGTTTGCGGGTGTTTCTGCGTCGCCGTCCGCTTTCGGAGCGGCGGAAAGGGATTGCAGCAGTGCGGGGTCTTTCAGGGCTTTGGCGAGCAAGGCTTCGGCGCCGTCTTTGCCGTCCATGTAGGTCAGCAGATTGGAGAGTTGCTCACGGGCTTGCAGCAGTTTGCTGAGCGAATCGACTTTGCGGGCGATTGCCGCGGGCGAAAAGTCATCCATGCTCTCGAACGTCAGGTCGACGGCCATGTTGCCTTCGCCGGTCAACGTATTGGGCACCTGGAACGCGACGCGAGGCTTCATGGATTTCATTCGCTCATCGAAGTTGTCCACGTCGATCTCAAGCGCCTTTCGGTCCGCGACCGGCGCGAGCGGTTCTTCCGGCTTGCCCGACAGGTCAGCCAGCACGCCCATCACGAAGGGAAGCTGAACCTTCTTTTCGGCACCGTAGACTTCCACGTCGTATTCGATCTGCACACGAGGAGCTCGATTCCTCGCGATAAATTTCTGAGCGCTAGCTTTAGCCATCTGTTACTCCTGCGTAAAAATTCGGACGGTCACGTGCCGCCGCTATTGAAATTGTGGGGGTCACCAACTTGATGAATCGTCTTGGGTCGTTTCGCCTGAATCGCTGACCGGCTCGCTGCTGGAATGCGAAAGATCCGATTTGTTTCCGCCGAGCGCTTCGGCCTGCGAGACGGCATCGGGGGCCAAGTCACGCAGAATGTCAAGAAAACTTTTCGATGCGAGACGTTGGGCGCGTCGAATCAGCAGGGGAAGCGGGCTGGACGGTTCGTTTTCTTCATAGAAATCGCAAACATCATCCAACGCTTTGATCGCATCTTTTCGTGATGCGATCTTGCCGTTGACGCGATACCCCGGTGCCGCGACCGACGCGGAATCCGCGACTTGGTCGCCTGAGCCAGGCGTTTCAGCACTGTCGTCCCAGCCCCATTTGCTTTCGCTTTCGGATTCGGGTTCGGGTTCGCTGGCAAAGACACCACGTCGCTCGAGTTGCGAAACGACAAACTTGTCCATCTCCTCAAGCAGCATGCGCGGCGGAGCGAGGCTGACGGCAAAATTGACACCGACCTGCTGGGTGACAAACTTTTCGATCGCATCGAGGTGTTCGGCCGCAAGGCGCAGTGCTTCTTCGGTCGCCTGGATCGATTCCACGCTCACATCACTGAACGCCGCATCGATCACGCCGAGCGTGGGACCGCTGGATCCGGATTCTTCGTCGGTGCTGGGATTCTCGGCCGCCTCGCGGGCATGCTCCACGTCGCGGAGCGAAAAACGTCCGACCGTGCGCGATGCGACCAATGGGGCGTCGCGCAACTCTCTCATGATCCCCTGTTCGTCACAGAACGTGATCAATGTGTTCGTGCGGTAGGTCGGATCGTCATTGTCTTCGCGGTCCAACTCGGGATGCACGGTCTCCCAAAACGTTTCGAGATAACTGCGTAGCAGATGCAATGCGTGAGAGAAACCGATCACGCCGTCTTGGTTGAGCGTCGCACGCGCCAACATGGCGACGACTCGCATGTCCTTGGTGCGGGACAACAGGGCTTCGGCCCGTTTCTTGACGTCCTTCCAGTCCGGCGGCTCGGCCGCGACGACGGTATCGCCGTACTGTTGTTCGGCCGTGCTCTGTGCCGCTCGCTCCATCTCGCCGAACTCGGCATCGTATTCCAAGTCCGGACCACAGGGTTCGTCGTCGGAGATCGGCGCAAGTAGTGTTTCGAGATCCGTTAGATCCATCTGGCTTACAACTTCCCGGAGAGCGACTTGGATGAAGGTACGATGGCACCGAGGTCGGTGCGAAACGACGCCGCCACGCCGCTAGAGTGTCTCAAACGCTTGATGCGTCGAGCGTCGGACTTGGGAACCGTAGGACATCGATAACGATGCGGTCGTTGACCAGAAAGATTGGCAGTCACGATTTACCCCATCTCGGTTGGATGGAAGGAAAACTCCGGTGATACCACTCAAGATACAATTCCTACAGTCGCCAATGTGTAACGTGGGGAAAAAAATTGTCTCAACACGATTCGATCGCGACGGCAGCGACAGCATGCGAAGCTCTAGTTTCGGCGAACCGGTGCTACCGGCTTGAGTCGCACCGGGACGATCGTCCCAAGGAGAATGCAATTTGTGAACGCAAAACGGCCCCTCGGGCGCTTCGCCGTTTTGCAACCTGACTCCTATTTTGTGGCACTCCAGGTTCAAAAGTTGACGGAGCATTAGAACGTCCAACGCAGATCCAGTCGCAACACGCTGCGATACCAATGTCGCTCGGTCACGCTGACCCCGCCGTTGATCCCCAGTTCAAACAGTCGTCCGTTGTCACGAACGATCCGCAAGCCGGGATAAAGATTAATGATATTTTCGCCGTCGATGCTTTGAGGATTGGGCAAGCCGACGGATTTCTGTCCCGTCAAAATGGACCAACCAACCAGTTCAAACGTGGGAAGAATTGCAAACGTGTCACTGTCATAGAGGACGTTTGCAAAACCCATGCCGTATCTTAATACCGGACCCGAAAACCCCGGTTCGCCGCCGATCGGAAACCATAATTTCAGTTCATTATGAATCAGCGTGCGATCGCTCCACTTATAACTTGCGACGAACCCCGGCTCCATCGAGACGTGTCCGTTGCCGAGCCCACGTTTGGCCGACCCCGTCGCCAGCTGGTTCCGCAAGACCTGCGTCAACTGCAGTGAATCGCCATCGAGGAGCACCGTTTTGGTTGTGATTGCCATGTCCCCCATTCCACCTGTATTACTCAGAATGGTGGGATCGATGAACCGCAACGGCAGTTCAGTGGTGGCCGAGAACCTGCTGCCGCCGACTTCGAACGATAGCCGAATGTCCTGGTAATCGACCGAGGGTTCGAACGTCAGTGGGTTGGCAAACTCAGGCCCCTTCTTGCCGATTCGCGACCAGAAGTATTCCACGCGGTCGGCGAATTCCCAGTCGCGCGCCGACTCAAACCGCAGACGAAAATTATTGGACGGTTGCGAGGCATCGATTTCGAACAGGGCGAACGGCAACCGCTCGACACCCACACCGACATCGCGTCCGGCTTGACTGCGCATCGCCCTGGCGGTGCGTTCAAACAGTGCTGCCAAGGGTTTTCGCCGTCGATTGCGAAACGTTTCGAACCGATCACTGGCCGCGGAAGGGACCCAGACAGGATCGGGTTGGAAGTTTTCGGCGATCGGAACGCGGTCGCCTTCGACGGGCAGCGTCGACGGCATCAGCTCCGTCGCGATGGCGTTGGGCGTCGGCAGAATCTCAGCGGCGGGATCATCGGCCAGATGAACGGTCGGCTTCAAAATCGTGCCCGCGGCAGGGTCCCAGCTGGGAACGGCTGGCTGAAACAAGATCCTGGGCCGCGCCGCATCGGGCGTGACGAACCGCTGTGAAACCGTTCCGCCTGCGGTACTTGTTGAGCGTTGGATGGCATCGGCTGCCATTGCGCCGTGATCGGGCGGCGGCAGCGCCGAGTCGGATTGGGCCAGCACGACGGCGGGTTGGCCGCCGCTCGTCGGCAGGTTTTCCAGCGGATCGGACGAGGCAATCCGAACGTGCGGCGGTCGTGTCGTCGCCCAGAGCGAAGGATCGCGCGAAGGCGTTGGGCGACCGAGCGCATGCGGCGTGCTGTTGAGCGTCGCCGGCATCGTGCCCACGGTGACGGGAACCGACAACCGCTCGGGCAGCAACAGCCCAACGATCGGCTGCGGCTCATCGATGGTCCACGAAAACGGGGCATCGGGATCGGTGGACGACAGTTTGCTTGAAGACGGTTCGGCGGACGACAGCGGCTTCGAGGTCTGACCGGCCGCGAGTGACGGGTTCTGGGCATCCGCGGAGTGGACTGCCCCCAGGGTGCAGCCGAGCAGCAGCCAGATCAGCAGTCGTAGCGGGACGTGCAGAGGATTCGTCACTGAAATGGTGAGTGTCTCTGGAGGAATCGTGGGTCTAAACCTCAGCCTGACCGGCGGGCGACGTGTCGCAAACCCGCTGCCAAGACGGTCGATGTCGGTTGGTCTCTGTCGATTTATCGGACGTTCGGATCTTTACGGTCATAAGAATTGGGTAAGATTTGTCGGTTATTACCGAACGGCCGCTTGATTTCCTGCCCGATTGGGCTGAGGGAACGGATGTTGGGCAACGAGGATGCCGATGACGGGCCGGTCGGGAACACGCAATCATGTCCGTGAAGGGAGGATCAGCAGTTTCACGGCAGAAACGTTGAACGCCGGGTCCGGTTTGCCAGGTGTTGTTGGCGGAAAGACTTTGCGACGACTGCTGTAGGAGATCCATCAGCGGATGGCGCATAATGGGCCGGAGTCTCACAAGATGGGTCGACTTGATGAATAACAGAGGCGTTACCGACGTATGAAGAATCCACGCGTGCACTGGTATCAAGGGCTGTTTGTGCGGCCCCACCATCTACAGGCAGCCGATCGACACTGGTTGGAACTGTCGCACACGTCCGAAAGCTGGGATCATCCCTATGGTTATGGTCTGCACGCGTTTCAGTACAGCAAAGACGCCTTGGCCAGCGGCCATTTTCGCGTCGAAGAGCTTGACGCTCGCTTGCGTGACGGCACGTTGATCCGATTGGACAGCGGCCAGGAGCTGGAGGTGGATTTGAAGGCGGCGTTCGACGCCCAATCGGCGACCGAGTCCGAAACGTCGTTGATGATTTACATCGGCGTCCCCAAGTTGAACCTGGGCGGCGAGAACGTCAGCGGAGATTCCACCAACGGATTTGCGCGTTTCACCCGCATTCAATCCAACGTTCCGGACGAAAACGGCCAGGACAGCGGCCAACCGATCGAATTTCGCCGGCTGAATTTGCGGTTGATCGTGGGCAGCGACACCGCCGGCTACGAAGTGCTGCCGATCGCGCGGGTCCGCAGCGCCAGCGAGCGCGAGGTCCAACCGGTGATCGATGAAAACTACATCCCGCCGATCTTGGCGACCCATTCCTGGCCCTACCTGCGGCGCCATTATGTGCAGGGGATCCGCGACGTGTTGAGCGGCAACATGGACACGCTCAGCGAACCGGTCCGCCAGTTGAGTGTCGGGCGTCACAGTCTGGAACCGGCCGATTCGGGGCGCGTGTCCATGCTGGACCGTTTGAACGAAGCGTACAGCACGTTGGACGTGATGGGCCCGGCCTTGGGCGTGCACCCGTTTGACGCCTACATGGAATTGGCCCGAATTCTGGGTCGGTTGTCGATCTTCGGCCCCGAACGACGCGCCATCGAAGTGGAGCCGTACGATCACGACAACTTGGGATTCATCTTTGCCGACATCCGCGAAAAGATCCTGGGCATTTTGTACGCCACGCAGTTCGACGAATACCTGCGGGCCAACTTCGAAGGCTACGGATCGACGATGCAGGCTCGACTGGGCCCGGAATGGTTCGACCCCGATTGGGAATGGTACCTGGGCGTCGAACGCGGTGGTGCGAGCGAGTCGAACTTGCGCGAATTGTTGGAGCGTTCCCCGGAATGGTATTGGGTGTTCGCCAGCGCCGATCAGGTCGAAGATTTCTTTCACGTCCGCCAGAACGGGCTGGGCCGCGAGATCGTCTCGACCACGATTCCGGATCTGCCCTCGCGACAGTACTGGACGTACTACAAGGTTTCCCAAGATGAGTACGAATCGCCGGCCTGGCCGGAGATTCGGCGCACCCAGTCGGTCGCGATGCGGGTGCGGAACTATGACGAACTGACCGGTGCGCGACACTTGGACGTCGTGACCCCCGACGGCAATCGCGCCCGACTTCGATTCGCCCTTTTCGCCATCCGCACGTAAGTCATGACGCCAAGATTTGCCGACGCCGTCGATCCGATCCTGATTCACGCGTTTTCTTTGATGGAGCGGATCGATGGAGGCGTGGAAATCGCTCCGGCGGAGGAGAAACGGACGCTGGAGGGATTGCTGCAACAGGCCGACAGTCGACTTTCCGGCTACACCGAAGACTGGGATCTGGCCAAGTACGCATTGGTGACGTGGATCGATGAGATGCTGGTCGACGCCCACATCTGGTCGGGGCAAAACTGGTGGCGTGACAACGTGCTCGAATGGAGTTTGTTCAATACCCGGCGCTGCAATGATTTGTATTACGTCAACGCGACGACCGCGCTCAATGCCGGATCCGATGACGCGTTGCAGCTGATTTATGTCTGCGTGATGCTGGGGTTCCGCGGTCTGTATCGAGACCCCAAATTGAATCGGATGTTGATCGACAAACATGGTTTGGCGGTCGATCTGCCGTCATGGGCGGCCGAATATGGAAACGCCGTCGGCCAGGCGCGACAGCGCTGGAACGACGCGACCGCGGGACAGGAATGCGAACGCAACCTGGTCCCGGCGGTTCCGCACTGGACGCGCGCCCGGCTCGTTTGGCCTTGGCTGTTGGCAACCATTCTCGCCGGATTGCTCGCCCTTTCCTTCTTCCGAACCTGATGACAGACGTCACGGTAACCGCTAACGATAGTGACCATGTCCAACGAACCGCCGCCCGAACAAAAGCTTCCGCTGCATCGTCGTTATTTGCCCACGACGCTGGCCGGAAAATCGGCCGCCGTGACGGCATTGGCGCTCGTGACCCTGTTGATCATCGTTTGGATCTTCCGCTTGTTCGGTTCGCAAAGCGTCCGCTTGATTCACGCGGTCTCGATGACTCACATCGTGATCGAAATCGCGCTGGTGATTCTGATTCCGGTCGTGCTGTACTGGGGCATGCGGCGATGGAACCAGGTGATCGAGGGCGAATTTCCGGATATCGACCGCGCCTGGGAGGCCGGGATTGCGGCGCTGGAGGCAAAGGGCGTCTCTCCATCGGACTATCCGATCTTTTTGATCCTGGGATCGTCCGACGACCAAGCCGAACAGGGGTTGATGGAAGCGTTGGAGACCAAGCTGCCGGTGCACGGCGTGCCGGATGCGGCAGGCGTCAGCCACGCCTTGCAGTGGTACATGAGCACCGATGCGATCTACCTGTTTTGCCCCGGCGCCAGCTCACTGAGCGCGTTGATGGGGCGTTGGGCACCGTCGTCGATGAACGTCGCATCGCGGCGGATCGCCCGCCGCAGTGACGGCGGGGCCGCTCCAAACGCCGCGCCAGATGCGTCGCCCAGCCCGATCGGCATCCAGAAAATACAGCGTGCCGCCCCCGGCAAACCTGCCGCACCGGCCGCCGCCAAATCGCAACCGCCGAAGCTGCAGAAGGAATCGGCGATGCGTCCGGCCCCGCAAACGACATCGGCTGATCGGCAGCCGGCACAACCGCAGACCTACCTGGGCACGATCGGGAACCAAGCGATGGACTCGTCACCGTTGGCCGGGGCCGGGCGAGAATCAGCGTCACTGCCGCCGCGTGGTTCCGCGTTTGATCTGCCGACTCCGCCCCGCCCTCAATCGCCTCAGCCGCAGCTGCCCCAGCCGCAGCTGCCCCAGCCGCACGTGCCCCAGCCGCACGTGCCCCAGCCGCAAGTGCCGCGTCCCCCCGCGTCTGCCGCGGCGATGGGTGACGCGCTGCGACCGGCACCGCGGTACGAAGGGACGATCTCGTTCGACCAATACCCGCCCAGCCAACCCAGCGCAGCCCCCACGCCGGCTGCCGCCTCTGCGACGCCGGCTGCCGCCTCTGCGACGCCGTCGCCGCCCGCGTCGCCGTCGCCGACAGCTGCAGCTGCCCCTCGCGCAGCAGTTGCTGCCGAGACGCCGTCGCCGCCCCACGTCACCACGACGACATCGTCCGGGGCTCCGTTGGCGATGCCGCGCAGCAGCGGCAACAAAAAGGTCGCCTTGCCGGCGTCGCTGGACACGTCCGACCAAATCCCTCGCTTGCGTTATGTTTGCAAGTTGCTCAAGCGTGCTCGACGTCCGATGTGTGGCATCAACGGTGCCGTGACGTTGATCCCGTTTGAACTTTCCCGCGTCGGTCCGTTACAACTTTCGGCCATCGCCCAATCGGCCCGCAGCGACATCGAAACGATCCAACACACGATGGGCGTCCGGTCGCCGGTCACCGCCGTGATCGTCGGGCTGGAACAAGACAAGGGATTCATCGAACTGGTTCGTCGTTTGCAATCGGGATTGTTGTCGCGACGACTGGGTGGCCGTTTTGATCTCCGCAGCCGTCCCACACCCGACGAATTGAACACGCACAGCGATCGCTTGTGCGATGCATTCGAAGACTGGGTATACCGGTTGTTCAGCCGAGAGGACGGACTGGCCCAGCAACGTGGCAACCGCAAGCTGTACGCGCTGACGTGTAAAATTCGACACGAGTTGAAACCGCGACTGCGGATGGTGCTGGGACAAGCGTTCGGCTGTGAATCGAGCGAGAAGAGTGCCGGCGGCGACAAAGACGATTCCTTCTTTTTCAGCGGCTGCTACTTTGCCGCCAGCGGAGCGACCACGGGACAAGCCGCGTTCGTCAAAGGCGTGTTGAAGGACAAGCTGATCGACGAGCAATCCAAGGTCGAGTGGACGCCCGAGTCCCGTCGGAAGCAACGACTGCTAACCACGTTCACCGTGATCGGCTGGATCCTCGCGCTGTTGCTAACCGTCCTGCTGGTGCTCCAGAGTTTCGTCTGGAGCTGAGGACGAAGGGGAAAGAAGTGTCGAATCCGGCCAGTGGGACAGGTATCCGGCCTGTCACCGAGCGTCTGTGCTGTTTGACGAATCGGCTTTCAGTTGATCAGGAAAGAGTTCCTCTAACTTCTTCAGCTTCGGAACGATGTACGCTTGGCAGTACTGCTTGTCTGGGTTGCGGTTGAAGTAGTCCTGGTGATCCGAGCCCGCGGGGTAAAACGTGCTGGCCCGTTCGATGGACGTCACGATCGGCGAATGAAAAGCCTTTTGCCGATTCAATAATCGTTTGTACTGCTCCGCGACGTCTCGCTGTTGGTCCGTGTGGGTAAAGACGACACTCCGATACTGTGGTCCGATGTCTGGACCTTGACGGTTCTTGGTGGTCGGGTCGTGCGTACGCCAAAACACCTGCAACAACGTCTCAAAGGTGACCACATCGGGGTTGTATTCCAATTGGATCACTTCGACGTGACCGGTCCGTCCCGTCAGCACTTGGCGATACGTCGGATTCTCAATTCGCCCGCCCATGAATCCGGGCCGGACATTGCTGACACCTTCAATCCTTTGAAACACGGCCTCCACGCACCAATAACAGCCACCGCCGAACGTTGCCGTTTCTCGCTTGGGTTCCTCGGCCGATCCAGCCGAGGGAACGCAACACCATGCGGCCAACAGGATCAACGCAACCAGCGCGTGTCGATTGATAGTCATGGCAGCTCGTTGATGATTGGTAAAAAAGGTCATTCGATCAGTTTAGGAAAGTTCATTGTCGCGATGGACGCCGCAACATTTTGCTGTCGTTCGGTCGGCAGTTCGTCCTTCAGCAGGCCGCTGCTGCCCATGGTATACCGGGTATCGGCGTAGTAGTCGAAGAAGTACGTTTCGTCCTCATCGCGGAAGACGATTCCCGATGGCTGTCCGTCGCCGTGCCGGGCCGCGACAAAGTACGTGTTCTTGTCAAGTTTCTTGTACGTATTGGATCGTTTGAATCCGTGGTCATACAGAAACTGCCCCGCCATCGCGGCGTTGGGAAAGTCATCGGCCAACTGATCCTCAATCGCACCGACACGTTCCTTCACGGGGCTGCCCTTCACAGGATACCAATCGGCAAACCGCAAATCGGACTCGGGACGGTGGGGCTTGCAGGATTTGCCCCGGAGTAGGAATCGGTTGCACGGCTGGTACTGAATCAGATGCTTGCCGAGGATGAACTTGACAAAGAAAACGCGCCGAGCCGTCTCGGTTGCCTGACCGCCAGGCGTACTCACGCTGTACTCCCCCTCGTCAACATCGGGGGCCCCCTTGCGTTGATAGCCGAGGGACTCGAGCAGTTCGATGGTCGGCTCAAATCGCTCGTCCTGCGGAAAGCCGTCGATCACCATGATGATGGCGCCCAGTTCGTCGAAGCCTTCCGCAACGAAGCGGTCGAATTGTGTTTTCAGCATGGTCAAACGGCCCTGAAAAAGCCGGGCAATAAAAAGTGGTGCGTCTCAAGCCGGTGAGAGATTTGATTTCCACCAAGGCAGGTGTCTAACGTACCAGCATTCTGTCGCAACTCAATTTTATCGTTGTGGAACTTTCAGAAAATGCACAACGTTCTGCCCGATGAATACGTTGCGGTAGACGACAGGTCTTCGTCCGCTTTGCGGCCATCCAGCTGAGTTGACCTCAATGAAGAGGACGCTGGCGCGAACCGGCTGATGTCAATGGATGTTCAGCCGTTTGGGCGTGAGCCAACGGGTCTCCACCAGTCAGAACGCGACATCCGAGGGTGACTCGATCGGTGCGTCGATGTCGACGGTCTGCCCCCGAGATGCTTCGAAGGCAAGCTCCCGTTCGATGATCGCGTTGATCGTGCTTTCACCGAACACCGATTCTTCGGGTTCGGCGGCCGCGGTCGATGGCGGATTGCCGGCGAGGGGGGCGTTTTCGTTGTTGTCGCTCCACGGGGAGGTGGCGAAATCGACGACCGAGCGAACGATTTGTCGGCCGGGTAGGGGCGATGTCATCCGTGCCGCGGCCGACTGCGTTTCCGTCAAGTGAATGTTGAAGTACTCCAGCAGCGTTCCCATTTCGAAGTTCAGGTTTTTCGTCGCCAAGGCGTACTGGACTCGGGCACGATTGGCATCGCTGGCCGCTTCGGCATAACGCTGTTCGGAGTCCAACAAGGCATTGAAATCGAATTGACGCACCGGCGCCTGGGCTTCCCCGGCCAAGATCTCGTATTGTTCTTTCGCCGCGTTTTCGCGATTGAGCGCCGTTCGCAAGATTTCGTAGGCGCGATCGCTTTCGGCCATTGCGTTGCTCAACCCATACACGACCTGACGCTCGAGCTCGGTCAACAGGGCGCGTTCACGGGCCAACCGCAATTGGGCGTTGCGGACCGCCGAATGGGCTTGCCGGAATCCGACCGGATAGGAAAGACTGAGCCCCATCAACCATTCGTGCGTCCCCGTGCCGGTCGCAGTACCGGCCGGAGAGATATTGTGATCGAACAGGCTTTCGCCAAGGGCGCGATATCGGTAGCGACCGACGGCATCGAGACGCGGTAGCAAAAAGTTTCGGCTGGCGGTCAATTCGTAGCGTCGTCGATCGACGTTCAGTCGCTGGCGGCGCAGCTCGGTGCGGCGTGACAAGGCGTTGGAAACAATGTCGTTCCAATGGTAGGTGACCGGCGCGTCGGTCGGCGGGCTGATGGGATGAATCAGTCGACCGTCATTGATCGGCAATCCCATGATCAACCGCAAACGCCGTTCGTTGACATAGACGCCACCGGTCCCTTGAAAGGTCCCGCCGCCGCTGCCGTTGAACGTTCGGGTGCCGACGACCAGACGACCGGCCAGCGAATTTTGAACGTCTTGCTCGAACCGGAAGTATTGCTCTTTGGCCTGCGCCAGTTTGTCGTCTTCGGCCCCGGGAAGCCCCTGCCGGGCCTTGAGTAACAGGTACGTATTGAGACTGCGGTCCCGAGCCTGTTGCTTGACTTCCAAATCGGCATAGGCGAAGTGAAGGTCCCAGTAGGCGTTTTCGACGTCGCTCAAGTAGTCTCGCAGCGCGATCTCAAGCTGGGCCACCGTCACGTCGGCACTCAGTCGGGCGATGACGACACCGTTGTAGACGCCCGGTGTGGCATTGGGACCGGCGATTCGATTGAAGTTGACGCCCCGCCCTTGCAGCAACGGATGTCGAACCTCGCCTTCAAAATTCCAATTCCACGCCGTGCCATCGAGCAGGTTGCGATCGGAATTGTTCAAGTCCGCGTCAAAATTGTGTCGCAGGGTAAACAGGGCTCCCGAGGCCGTCTGTTTACTCAGGCTCGATTCCAGCCGCGTGAGTTGTTGTTGGTAGAAATTTTCGCCGCCGCCGGCAAACTCGTTGTTGAGCACCCGGTCGTTGTCTTCGTGGAACAGGTCGCCGTTGACCTGGGCATCAAATTCGCTCAGCGCCGCTTCCACGCCGCTGGTCGGATCGGTTGCCTGAATCGCCGGTCCATAAATGGTCGGCGTTAATCCCGGTGTTTGAATTACGCGGGCACCCAGGTCACGCAGCACCGTGGAGTTGGCCAGCGCGATCTGAACCGCCTGATCGATCGTCAGATCCCAGGGTTGGGGCGCCGCCGTCCCGGGCGATGCAGCCTCGCGAATGGAGAAGGGCGTGTTGGCACCGAGCGGGGCATCGCTCTGGACCACTTCATTCAGATCCGGCTGGGCGATCGTGACCTCTGCCAAAATGCTCGATACCGCCGCAGACGGCACCGAAACACGGGTCGCGCAACCGACAATTGCCAGCAGGAAGATCGCGCAAAGGCTGTAGTTCGTGATGCTCCTACACGTCATCGGAGGTCTAATTCTTTCCGTAGCGTTTGCGAATCGTTCCGTGGTACGATGGTAGCCCCGTGTCGTAGATCGGCATCGTGAACGCCGAAATAGATTCTGTTTTCGGCAAAGACGCTCTTTTTGATACATTCGCAACAAGCGACCTAGACTTCCTATTTTATCGTAAAGGTCGATTTCAATTGGCAGACAGTGTGACGTCCTCCCCGGAACAATGCGGCGAAGAGTGGGGCGAGATCGAGCAGTTTGTTGCCGAGATTTCCGAGCGTTCCCAGGCTTCCGTTTCACTTCAAGCATTCGCCAGCGAAGCACTCGAGCGAACCGTTGAACTGCTCGGTGCCGCCGGCGGTAGTGTCTGGATGGTCGACGACGCGGCAGGGTATCAGTCGCTGTGCCAGGTGAAGGTCGACTCGGAATTGCCGGATGCCGCGTTGATCGCCGGTGAGCAGCACACACGGTTCTTGCGTTCGGTGCTCGACAGCAGCCGTCAGCAGTCGGCCGCGATCCCCCACGCCACCGCACCGGGCGACCGGCCCCAGAGAACTCCGTCGCGGCCCGGCGGTGTCCACGAAACGTACTTTTGGACCGGTTCGCCGCTGCGTATAGACCAGGACGTGATCGGCGTCCTCGAAGTCGTTCAATCCAACTCGATCAGCCCCGCGGCGCGGACGGGAAGTGAGCGTCTGCTGGCAATCGTTGCGGATTTGACGGGCGATTTTTTGCGGCGACAGCGGCTGAAGGACCTTCAATCGGCGGTCGATCGCTGGCGTCAATATGAAGCGTTGTGCCAACGTGCCCATGCAAGTTTGGACTTGCCTGACACGGCGTACCAATTGGTCAACGACGGGCGTTGGTTCATCGGCTGTGACCGGGTCAGTTTGCTGGTTCCCCGGCGTGGACGATTGACCGCGATGGCGACCAGCGGCGTCGACACGCTCGATCGCCGCTCGGACCTGGTGCGTTCGATGGAAGAATTGGCCAAGGCGGTCGAACCGTCGCGACAGTGGTTGCGTTACCGGGGTACGACCGATCAGTTCCCGCCTCAGTTGGAACGCCCCCTGTGTGCGTTTGCCGACGACTCCCACTCGCAATCCATCGACGTGGTGCCGCTGTTGGCGTCGTCTGACGTATCGGGCGATGCGACGGAATCACTGGTCGGCATGTTGGTGTTAGAAAAGTTCGACGCTTCGATCGACCCGGATGCGGAAGAGCGGATCGTTCGCATCGCCAACCTCTGCAGTTCTGCGCTGCGCAACGCGATCGACTACCAATCGCTGCCCATGCTGTCGCTGGCCCGTTGGTTACGTCGGACGATCCGTTATGGTGGGCTGCAACGACGAAAACTGGCGATCGTCACGGTGGCCGTGGTGTTGGCGATCTTGGCCCTGCGGGTGATTCCGGCGACCCACTACGTGGCAGCCGAAGGGGAAGCACAACCGCTGATCCGGCGCAACATTTATGCGCCAGTGGATGGTGAAGTGGTCGAGGTGCGTGGCGGCCACGATGAATCGGTCACCGCCGACCAAATCCTGGTGGTGCTCCGCAGCCGAGATTTGGAGCTTGAACTGGAACGGTTGCAGGGCGAGTATCAGACGACGGAGAAACGATTGTTGGCGATCGCGTCGGCGCGTGTTCAAACCGGGTTTGACGAGGCGTCCGCGCGAATCCCAGGTCAATTGGCTGCCGAAGAACAAGAATTGAAACAGCAACTGGCGAGTTTGCAGACCCAGATCGCGTTGGTCCGCAAACAGCGCGACAGCTTGGAAATACGCAGTCCGATCGGCGGGCGAATTCTGACCTGGGATCCCGAAGATCTGTTGGCCGATCGACCCGTCCAACGGGGGCAACTGTTGGTCAGCGTGGCGGATCTGTCCGGTCCCTGGGTGCTGGAATTGTTGGTCCCCGATCGCAGCGTCGGCCACGTGATCTCGGCCCAGCGAATCGAGGACGTCCCTCTGGACGTTTCGTTCACACTGGCGACAGGCAGCTCGCCGACGTATCGTGGCAGCTTGAAGCAGATCGCCGGACGCACCGAAGTGCTGGACCAACAGCAGGCTTCGACCCGGGTACTGGTTTCAGTTCCCAGCGAAGCGGTGGAGTTGCTGCGACCGGGAACGACGATCAAGGCGAAATTCGATTGCGGCCGTCGATCCTTGGGCTTCGTCTGGTTGCACGACCTGTTTGAGACGGTCCGAGGATGGATTTTATTTTGAAGCTGTTGAATCACGAACGGGAAGAACGGATGAAGAACGGGAAACCGATCGGCATGTTTCACCTGGCCTTGTGGACGGTCATGCTCGCATCAACTTCCGTCGTTGCCTCGGCTGAAACGATCGGAGTGGATTCGGTGCTGATACGGTTGATCGATCAAGTCGATGTGCCCGCTCGGGCGGTCGGCTCGCTGGTCCAGGTCCATGCATCGGAAGGCAAGCTGGTCGAAAAGGGAGATCTGCTCGCGCAAATCGACGACACCGAAGCGCAGTTGGACTACAAGCGTGCGACGTTTGAATTGGACATCGCGATGCGTGACGCTGAAAACGATGTTGCGGTCCGATCGGCCATGAAGACACGAGTCTATTCACAGGCCCATTTCGATCGACTGGTGCGAGCCGACGCCGCACAGCCGCGAAGCGTGTCTCAGTCGGAACTGGAAAAGGCGCGACTGGATGCCGAACAGGCGGAAATTGAGATTGAAAAAGCGCGCAGCGAACTCCAAAACGCCAAGACAAAAAAAGACTTGATGGCCAACGCGCTTGCCATGGCTGAACGAAACATCGAGGTGCGGCGCATTTTGGCGCCGCAGAGCGGAGAGGTGGTCGAAGTGTTGCGTCACGTGGGTGAGTGGGTAACGCCCGGCGAAAAGATCTTTCGGATCGTCAGCATCAAACGGTTGCGTGCAGAGGGATTTGTTCAAGCGAGCCAAGTCACCGAAGCGTTGAAGGGGTTGCCGGTTCAGGTCGTGCCGCACGACGAACACGATACCGCGCAGTCCTATTCGGGAACGATCGTGTTCGTCAGTCGCGAGATCGACCCGGTCAACGGCCAAGTTCGTATCTGGGCCGAGGTCGACAACCACGACGGACGATTGCAACCCGGCCATCGCGCTCGAATGTCGATCATCACGGATTGACCCTGGGGTGCCGCGGAAAAAGGGGGCAGGTACCAAAAATGCGAAGCACCCGTCGGGCCATTTGGTTTTTGGTACCTGACCCCTTTTCCACTCGACAAACGCAACCCTTCATTCAAATCGGAACAGAGCACCAGGGAGACGAGCGAAGTGTCGACCGACAGTGAATCATCGGCGGGAGCGGGGCGTCTAAAACTTCGCAAACGTCCGGACCTGGAAGTCTACCCGCAGCGTCGTCGCGGACAGTCCGTGTGGGTGATCAAAGACCCGCTTGCGCTGCGGTACTTCCAGTTTCGTGAGGAGGAGTTCGCGATCCTGGGGTGGCTCGATGGCCGCTCGAGTCTGGAGCAGATCAAGCAACGGTTTGAACAACGTTTCGCCCCGCGCCGGATGACCCACCAACGGCTGCACTGGTTTGTGGCCCATTTACATCGCAGCGGATTGGTTCTTTCCGATGCACCGGGTCAAGGCGAACCGTTGCGGACGCGTCATGACCAGCAGCGACGCGCCGCGTGGATGAACGCGTTCTCCAATCCGCTGGCGATCCGATTTCGCGGATTGGATCCCGAACGTTTACTGAACTGGCTGTATCCGAAATTGCGTTGGGTGTTCTCGCCCTGGTGTGGGGCGGCATGTAGCTTGTTGGTTGTCACGGCGGTTGCGTTACTGGTGACGCAAGAGGGTTCACTGACGCGGCGATTGCCGGAGATGAATGCGTTGTTGAGCCCGCGCAATTTATTGGCGTTGGCCGTAGCGATGGCGTTGATCAAGTTGCTTCATGAAATCGGTCACGCGTTGGCGTGCAAACACTACGCCGCCCGCTGTCATGAGCTGGGTGTCATGTTGTTGGTGTTCACGCCCTGTTTGTATTGCAATGTGACCGACGCATGGAAGCTGTCCAGTCGATTGCAGCGTGTGGCGATCAGTGCAGCGGGGATCGTTGTGGAGGTGGTTCTGGCAGCGATTTGCACGATCCTATGGTTGTCCAGCCAACCCGGATTGTTCAACACCCTCTGCCTGAACGTGATGATTGTCTGTTCGATCGGAACGGTGCTACTCAACGGAAACCCGCTGCTGCGGTATGACGGCTACTACATCTTGTCCGATGTCCTGGATTTGCCGAATCTCTGGCAGGACTCACGGCGCGTGGTGCAGCGTCTCGCCTGGCGTGTGTTTCTGGGCATTGATCCGGGGAAACCGGTCTCCGTTCAGGGGCGACGCGGGGTGTTGTTCCTTTACGCCCTCGCGTCGATGCTTTACCGAATGGTGGTGATGGTTTCGATCCTGTATCTGGTGTACCGCATTTGCAAACCGGCGGGATTGATTTTGATCGCCCAGATTTTGACCGTCGTTTTGCTCGTCGGTCTTCTTTCGCCTCTCTTGACCGCGGTAGCGAGAATCATGACCAACCCTTCGACACGTCGCAAAATGAAGCCCGGCCGGTTGTTGATTTCCGCTGGGGTGGTGACCTTGCTAGTCACCGCCTCCCTGTGGGTGCCGCTTCCCTGCCGCATTGTCGCGCCGACGATGATCGAGCCGCTCGATGCCCGCCGCGTCTATGTTTCGGTGCCGGGTCGGCTGACGCAATCGGTTGCTGCCGGAACCAAGGTGGCTGCGGGAGAACCACTGGCCTACTTGGAAAACATCGATGTCAAGCGCGAGCTGGAAAGCGTTCGTGGTCAGCTGAGTCACCAAGAACTGCGGGTCAAGCATTTGGAATCGCTGCGTGGCGACGACGAGACGCTGGCCTCTCAATTGCCGGCCGCCCGAGAAATCCTGGCGGACTTGCAACGCAGATTGGTTCAGTTGCGCAACGACGAACAAGCATTGGTGTTGACCACTCCGGTCGAAGGCACGGTGCTGGCTCCGCCGACCGTGCAGCCGGCGACGCCCGGTGAGCTGGAACTGGTACGTTGGAGCGGCACGCCGATGGACCCGAACAACTTGGGAATGACGCTGGAGCGAAAGACACTGTATTGCCTGATCGGCCAGGAAGATGCTTTTGAAGCGGCGGTTTACATCGACCAATCGGACCTGCAATTTGTCCGCAAGGATCAGCGGGTGAAGCTGCTGTTGGACATCGCCGGCGGTGAAGTCATCGCAGGCACGGTGACAGAGATTTCACGAGTGAGTGTGAAAAGTGTTCCAACGGAATTGGCGGTGGATCAACAACTCTCCAGCCGTGTCGACCAGACCGGCGTGCTGCGACCGGAAACGACGTCTTACAAGGCCCACGTTCAACTCGATCCGACCGACGTGCCGCTATTGATCGGCGCTCGCGGTCGTGCAAAGATTTCGGTTCAATCGCAACCGCTCAGCCAACGTGTGCTCCGCGTCCTCTCACGGACCTTCAAAACGGTTATCTGATCAACCGTTTCAACGGTGGCGTGTGGTAGCCGCTGCGAACGGAACTGCAGGGCGGGTCGATGGCCGCAGACAACGGCAAGACACCGGCTTTCCATGCGAAGTGGATCCCCGAGTGGACCGCCGGCACGCGTTTCAGCGGACCACGGATCGCGCCGTAGCGTTCCAATCGGTTGTCTTCAAAATACAGCGGCTGGTGGCAAAACGATGCGCCCGTCCAAAAGTCTCGCATGGTCAAGTCAGACCGATGCAACGAGGTCAGATGCGGAACCGAATCGTGCCGCGGCAGGCCACTGGTATCGCCGGGCAGATCCGCATCGGCGACCAGTTGCTGCGATGACGCACCGAGGCCTCGAGGGCGAACGTCCAGCCACGCGACCGTGGATTGCGTCGGGACTGTGAAACGTTCGCCTGGCAAGACATCGCGACCGAACTGACTGTCACCCAAATCCAGCACGTCGCTCTCGATCAGCTCTGGCTGCCGGTCGTCAAATGTATCGAAGGTCCGGAAGCCTTCGTCGTTGGACTCGGCGGCGGGTTCAGCGCCGATCGGCAACAGCCCCGGCGGTTGTGACACGGGCACGGGCTGCACCAATGCCGGCACCTCCACTTCCACTTCGACCGTGTTGTCGGCGGACGGTTGGGGCAGCGATTCAAAGGGTTGCTGCGTCGAGGGCTCCGACGTCGCCGCTGCTTGGCCGGCCTGATGGAGCGAGGAAAAGGTCGCTTGGGAAACGAGCGTCGGTGGGTCCGAATGACGCCGCGACTGATTCGATGTCTTGCTCGCAGAAGCATTGATCTCGGCAGAAGCATTGATCTCGGCTGGGTTGCTGATCAAAATCCTGGGGGCGAGTCGAACGATGGTGGCGGTCGGATCGGTGGTGATCGGCACGGCGCCGTCGACGCCCGCGTCTCCGGCGACCAGAGGGGTGGCGGTCAGCATCGAGGTGGCACAGGCCAGTGTGGCCACGCCCCTGCGGCACAACGAATCAAGGGTGTTTCGACGTCCAATGCGGAGCGATCCCGTCGAGCGGTTTGCCGAGTCGGTCATGGCCAGTCACTTTCCAGCGTGTTGATGCAACGTGTCGATGCAACGTGTTGATGCACAGTGTGTTCAATCAGCGTGTCAAATCAGCCGCTCAGATCTCGAGGCCGTCGTGGGCGGCCGCTGTGAATGGAGGACAGAGTACCTGGAGCAAGAGATGGCTTCGTCGCCGACGGACATCGGACTGCAGTTTCTGGCGTTGCGCGATCAAACAGGCAGGACCGCTACATCCAGAGCAAGTGCATCAGTTGACCAGAATTGTCACTCAAGCCGATCGAGATTCCGCAAAGCCTGGGAATCTGATCCGTTTGTACCGAAATTACACCGGGACGGTTGCGGACCTGTCAGTGTTTCTGACGGTGATCCAGGGGCGATGTGTTAAAATCGGAAGGTTGCGTCAATCGTCGGTAAGAGAACGCTTCTTTCGGCTGTTCGTTTCGTACCATTTGCCGGTCTGTCGGGGTCACGCCGGGTCCCGACCGATCAGCAGGCGGTCATCGGTCGGGAAGAATGCAGGGAACTCCTTGCCCGGCAGATAGGTCCAACGTCAGGTCGCCTTGTTGATTCCGAGCTCGTCATCATGAAACTCCCCAATTGGATTCGAAAGCTCACCGGTGGACGACCACCGGTGCGTCGGAGACGGATCGATCGGCGGAGAGAGGAACTTTTCGCGGAATTGAACGTCACGCGACTGGAAACCCGCCGCGTGCTCAACGGTGATGGTTTGGCCAGCGAATTGGTCGTCGACGCCGGCGCGGACGCCAACGACGGCCACGCCGATGCGTTTCATTTGCAAGTCGATCAGGATCAGGTCCACGTCAGCGTCAACGGCGAACGCGTCAACAGCGTCTCGGTCAATCAAGTCGACACCATCACCGTCCACGGTTCGGGTGACGATGATTCCCTCGTCATCGATCTCGGTGACGGCACGTTAGCCGAACAGACGATTCGGTTTGATGCCGGACAAGGCCAGGATTCGGTTCGGATCATCACCGCCGGGCACATCGAGTCGCTGATCCATGCCATTGAGTCTCCCGGTGTCGTGGACACGGATCTCCGATCCGCCACGGGCGGCTCAGCATTTCAGTTCGAGGGCATCGAGAACGTGAGCCACGACCTGAGCGTGGACCATTTGACCGTCCAGCTGGGCAACGATGCCGATCGGGTCACGCTGGATCAATCGGACGTCGCGGGAGTCAGCCAGTTGCAGGTCTGGCAATCGTTTGACGCGAACATCGATTCGCAATCGCCATTGACGATGACCTTCGACGATCCGAATGAATCCTTGCGAATCGTATCCGACGTGGACGGGCAAACCGATGCCGATCACGTCGACGTCAAGGGACTGTCTGATTCATTCGCGGCGAGCTTTGTTTTCCAGGGCGACGCCAACGATTTGATTGTGTTTTCAGGTGAAATGAATCTGGGCGGCGGTGACGTTCGCGTGACGGCGGGCCACGTGCAACTCTCCTCCGCGATTCACACCGATGATGCCGTGGTTGAATTCATCGCGACCGAGGAACTGACGCTCACTGCCACCGGTAACATTGTCAATCGCGGCGGCACCGTGGAACTTTCCGGCCCGTCGGTCGAAATGGACGGCTTCATCGAAGCCTCCACCGGCATTGTCTCTCTCGATAGCGGTGAAAACGGAATTGCGATCGTCCGCGGACAGATCGACGTTTCGTCCCACCAAGCGGGACAACAAGGCGGTGTCGTTCATGTGTTGGGATTCCATGTCGGTTTGCTCGATCAAGCACGCATCGATGCGTCGGGATCAGCCGGTGGCGGAACGGTCTTGATCGGAGGCGATTATCTGGGCAGGGGCGAAGTGACGAATGCTTACGTCACCTATGTCTCCCATGACTCGATCGTTCGTGCCGACTCGCACGACAACGGACGTGGCGGCAAAGTAATTGTCTGGGCCGACCACACCACACGGATGCATGGCACGATCTCCGCACGCGGGGGCAGGCTGGGCGGGGACGGAGGCCTGATTGAAACGTCGGGAAAAGTGTCGCTCGATGTGACCGCCAGTTCGGTCAACGCCAGTGCTGCAATGGGTGTTGCGGGCTTATGGTTGTTGGACCCCTTGGATGTCACGATCTCCGACGGGGCGACACAAAACAACATCCCCAACACTGGCGGACTCTTCACGCCCAACGGGAACAATGCAAATATCGGTGACGACATCATCAACGCCGCACTCGATGCTGGCACCAACGTCACGATCACCACGGATTCCGGCAGCACCAGCGACAACAGCGATGATGGCGACATCCAACTCAATGCGAACGCGGATATCGTTCTTAGTACCGCCCAAACGGTCACGCTAAAGCTGATCGCCGCCGGACACATCGATCTGCGAGGCACTATCACGACGGCAATGGGGACCTTGAACGTCGAATTGGTCGCTAATGACAATAGCGTGACTCAAACCGATCAAAAAACGGGCGAAGGCGATGTACTGGTCAAAGATGTGGTGACCACCGGCGGAGGAACGTTTACTGCCTCTGGAGTCAACTTTGATAATTCCGGTGGCGCGATTACCACCGGCGGTGGTCTGATGAAAATCGAACACACCGGCAACGTAAAGATCGGTGCGGCGATCGATGCCGGAGTCGGCAATGCCGAGATCACCACGACCGGCGGCAACATCAATGGTGGGGGCACCGTGACCGCCACGGCATTGAGATTGGACGCCTCGGGTGGCATCGGGACAGCAACCACGTTCAACACGGACGTCGATTCATTGGACCTGACAACCGGCGGCTCTGGCAACGCCGGCGACATCACACTGGTCGAAGCCGATGCGGCAAGTCTGACTGTCGCAACCGACGCCACGGCACAGTCGATCCAAGTCACCGCGACGACCGGAGACTTGACCATCGGAGGCGCGACCGGTGATGGCAATGACAATGTCACCTTGATCGCCTTGGCGGGAGACGTCGACGGCGGAGCGACGGTGACTGCGAATGCACTGGTGATCAATGCCGGTGGTGGGATCGGGATCGGCACGACATTCTCCGCCGATGCAGCCAGCTACAGCCTGACCACGTTGGGCGTCGGGGCATTGGGCGACATCACATTGGTGGACACCGGCGCGCTCAACACGAGCCAAATCACGACACTGTCCAGCGTCGCGTCGGTTCAAACGGTCAGCCTGACCGCGACGACAGGCGACCTGACGATCAACTCGGCGATCGGCAACACCACTGACAACCTGACCCTGACCGCGACGGCGGGCGATCTTGTGGGCGGCCTGACGGCGACGGCGGCCACGCTGACGCTCAATGCCAACGGCGGCATCGGAATCGGAACCGCGGTGACCGCCAACGCCACCAGCTACGTGCTGACGACGTCCGGTGCCGACGCTTCCGGTGATATCCACCTCAGTGACACCAACACGCTGAACACCAACCAAGTCACACTCACGACAGCCGGAACGGCCCAAACGGTGCACCTGACGGCACTGACCGGCCATCTGACCGTCGGTGGCGCGATCGGAAATGCGACCGACAACCTGACATTGACCGCTACCGCCGGGAATGTCGTCGGCGGAGCGACCGCGACCGCTGCGGCACTGACCGTCAGCGCCGGACTCGGCATCGGAATCGGCACCACGCTCAACACCGACAGCGACACACTCGATCTGTCCAGCGGCGGCGCCACCGGAGCCGGCGACATCACGGTCATCGAAGCCGACGCCGTGGACCTGTCCGTCGCCACCGCCGCCACGGCGCAAATGGTCAGCGTCACCGTTTCCAGCGGCGACCTGACCGTCGGCGGGGCAATTGGTGATGCCAATGACAATGTCTCCTTGATCGCTTCATCCGGCGACATCGTCGGCGGTGTGGCAACGGTGAGCGCGAACGCCTTGACGCTTAATGCCAGTGGCGGAATCGGCATCGGAACCGCGGTGCAGGCCAACGCGACCAGTTACAGTCTGACCACCACCGGCGTCGCCAATGCCGGCGACATCGTCTTGGTCGATACCGGCGCCGTCAACACCAATCAGATCACCCTGCTTTCGACGGTCGCATCGAAGCAACTCGTCAGCTTGACCGCGACCACCGGTGATCTGACGATCGGAGCGGCGATCGGCAACTCCGTCGATGATCTGACGCTCGTCGCCACCGCCGGTGACATCGTCGGCGGTGCGACCTCGACCGCCGCCGCATTGACGCTCAACGCTGGCCAGGGCATCGGTGTCGGCACCGCCGTGACCGCCGATGCGACCAGCTACAGCTTGACCACCGCGGGAACGGGCACTGACGGCAACATCACGCTCGTCGACGTCGGCGCACTCAACACCAATCAAATCAGCACGCTCGCCACCGACACGTCGGCACAGACGATCAGCCTGACCGCGACGACGGGTAATCTGACCGTTGGAAACGCGATCGGAAACGCAACGGACAACCTGACGTTGATTGCAACCGCCGGCGACGTCGACGGTGGAGCGACCGCGACGGCGGCAACCTTGACGATCAACGCCAACGGCGGAATCGGCATCGGAACCACATTCAACTCGGACGCCGGGACGCTGGCCCTGACCAGTGCGGGTGCCACCAACGCCGGTAACATCACGATCGTTGAAGCCGACACGGCCAACCTTTCGGTCACGACCGACGCGTCGGTCCAGACCGTTGACGTTACGCTGACCACCGGCGACCTGACGATCAGCGGAGCGGTCGGTGATGCCAATGACAACGTCAACCTGACCACCTCCGGCGGAGACGTCGTCGGCGGGGCAACGGTCACGGCCGACACCCTGACGATCGATGCCAGCGGCGGCATCGGCATCGGCACCGCACTCGACACCGATGCCAACACGCTGGACCTGACGAGCGGCGGAACCAACTCTGGCGGCAACATCACCGTTGTCCAGGCCGCTGCCGCCAATCTGATGATCGCCACCGATACGTCGGGTCAAACGATCAGCATCACGCTGACCACCGGTGACTTCACCGTCGGCGGTGCGATCGGCGACGGCAACGACAGCTTGAGCTTCATCGCATCAGGCGGCAACATCGTCGGCGGCGGAACCGTCATCGCCAACGACTTGACGCTCAACGCCAGCGGCGGGATCGGCATCGGCACCGCCGTGACCGCCAACGCGGCCAGCTACAGTCTGACCACCAACGGCGTCGGCACCGCCGGCAACATCACGCTGATCGACACCGGAGCCCTCAATACCAGTCAAATCACCACGCTCGTGACCGCCGGCACGGCGCAGACGATCGACCTGACCGCGACCACCGGCAACCTGACCGTCGACGGATCGATCGGGCAATCAAACGATGACCTGAACTTGACCGCACTGGCCGGAAACATCGTCGGCGGTGGAGCGACGGCGACGGCGGCAACCTTGGCATTGGATGCCAGCGGTGGGATCGGAATCGGAACCGCGGTGCAAACCAACGCGACCAGCTACAGTTTGACGACGACCGGCGTCGCCAACGCGGGCGACATCGTCTTGGTCGACACCGGAGCCTTCAACACCAATCAGATCACCCTGCTATCCACGGTCGCATCGAAGCAACTCGTCAGCTTGACCGCGACCACCGGCGATCTGACCATCGCAGCGGCGATCGGTAACGCCGTCGATGATCTGACGCTCGTCGCCACCGCCGGCGACATCGTCGGCGGTGCGACCGCGACCGCCGCTGCATTGACGCTCAACGCCGGCCGCGGCATCGGCATCGGCACCGCCGTGACCGCCGACGCGACCAGCTACAGCTTGACTACCGCGGGAACGGGCACTGACGGCAACATCACGCTCGTCGACGTCGGCGCACTCAACACCAATCAAATCAGCACGCTCGCCACCGACACGTCGGCACAGACGATCAGCCTGACCGCGACGACGGGTA
>WCIL01000036.1:0-40114 GCA_033042175.1 Phycisphaera sp. RhM | reverse complement strand
ATCTGACCGTTGCAAACGCGATCGGAAACGCAACGGACAACCTGACGTTGACTGCAACCGCCGGCGACGTCGATGGTGGAGCGACCGCGACGGCGGCAACCTTGACGATCAACGCCAACGGCGGGATCGGCATCGGCACCACGTTCCATTCGGACGCCGAGACGCTGGCCCTGACCAGTGCGGGTGCCACCAACGCCGGTAACATCACCATCGTCGAAGCCGACACCGCCAACCTTTCGGTCGCCACCGCAGCGACCGCGCAAACGGTCGACGTGACGCTGACCACCGGCGACCTGACGATCAGCGGAGCGGTCGGTGACGCCAATGACAACGTCAACCTGACCACGTCCGGCGGAGACGTGGTCGGCGGAGCAACGGTCACGGCCGACACCCTGACGATCGATGCCAGCGGCGGCATCGGCATCGGAACCGCACTCGATACCGATGCCAGCACGCTGGACCTGACAAGTAGCGGAACCAACTCCGCCGGCGACATCACCGTGGTCCAGGCCACTGCCGCCAATCTGATGATCGCCACCGATACGTCCGGTCAAACGATCAGCATCACACTGACCACCGGTGACTTCACCGTCGGGGGTGCGATCGGCGACGGCAACGACAGCTTGAGCTTCATCGCATCAGATGGCGACATCGTCGGCGGTGGGACCGTCATCGCCAACGACTTGACGCTCAACGCCAGCGGCGGGATCGGCATCGGAACCGCCGTGACCGCCAACGCGGCAACCTACAGCCTGACCACAGGCGGAACCGGCACCGCGGGCAACATCACGCTGGTCGACACCGGAGCACTCAGCACCAGCCAAATCACCACGCTGGTGACCGCCGGCACCGCACAGACGATCGACTTGACCGCGACGACCGGCAACCTGACCGTCGACGGAGCGATTGGGCAGTCGAACGATGATCTGAACTTGACCGCACTAGCAGGCGACATCGTTGGCGGGGCCGCGACCGCGACCGCCAATACTCTGACACTCAGTGCCAGCGGCGGGATCGGAATCGGAACCGCTCTGCAGGCCGACGCGACCAGCTACAGCTTGACGACGACCGGTGTCGGCAACGCCGGCGACATCGCCTTGGTCGACACCGGAGCCTTCAACACCAATCAAATCACACTGCTTTCCACGGTCGCATCGAAGCAGCTCGTCAGCCTGACCGCGACCACCGGTGACTTGACCATTGCAGCGGCGATCGGCAACGCCGTCGATGACCTGACACTCGTCGCCACCGCCGGTGACATCGTCGGCGGTGCGACCGCGACCGCATCGACGTTGACCCTCAATGCCGGAGGAGGCATCGGTGTCGGCACTGCCGTGACCGCCGACGCGACCAATTACAGCCTGACCACCGCCGGAACAGGCACCGACGGCAACATCACACTCGTCGACGTCGCCGCACTCAACACCAATCAAATCACCACACTCGCCACTGACACATCCGCACAGACGATTAGCCTGACCGCGACGACCGGGAACCTGACGGTAGGAAACGCGATCGGAAACGGCACCGACAACCTGACGCTGATTGCGACCGTCGGCGACGTCGATGGTGGGGCGACCGCGACGGCGACGGCGGAGACATTGATTATCAATGCCGGTGGAGGGATTGGGAACGGGATAGCCTTGATGACCGACGCCAACACGTTGAACTTGGTGTCATCCGGGTTTGCCGTCGCGGGCAATATCACGGTGATCCAGGCTGACGCCGCCAATCTTTCGGTCGCAACCGACGCTTCCGCACAAACCATCGATGTGACACTGACGACCGGTGACTTCACCCTGGGCGGCGCGATCGGCGACGCGAGTGACAGCTTGAGCTTCACCGCCGCCGACGGCGACATCGTCGGTGGAGGCACAGTGACGGCAAACACGTTGACCTTGGACGCGAGCGGTGGAATCGGGATCGGCACCGCGGTGACGGCCAACGCAACGACGTACCATTTGAAGACATTGGGAGCGGGCGTCGCAGGGAACATCACGCTGGTCGATACCGGCGCCTTCAACACGAACCAAATTGCGACCCTGTCGACGGCCGCTTCGGCGCAGACGATCAGTTTGACCGCGACGACAGGTGATCTGACCGTCGGCGTCGCGACCGGCAACACGACGGACCACCTTTCGTTGATCGCGACGGCCGGCGATGTTATCGGAGGTGCGACCGCGACCGCCGCAACACTGACGGTGAACGCCGACGGCGGGATCGGCATCGGTGGCGCGCTAAACACGAATGCCGACACGTTGAACCTGACCAGCGATGGCGCGGCGGCAAACGGCAACATCACGGTGATCCAAGCCAGCGCGGTGAACCTATCGGTCGACACTGCCGCGACGGGCCAAACGGTTGATGTGACCGTGTCGGCTGGGGATCTGACCATCAGCGGCCCCGTTGGAGACGCCAATGACGACGTCAACCTGACCATCCAGAGTGGGAACGTGGTCGGCGGTAGCTTCGCCGTGACCGCGGACACGTTGACGATTGATGCCAGTGGCGGGATCGGCATTGGAGTGGAGCTTGACACCGATGCCGACACGCTGGACCTGACAACCCACGGTGTCGCAGTAGCCGGCAATATCTCGATCGTTCAGGCCGACGCGGCAAACTTCTCGATTGCGACCGATACGACCGGCCAAACGATCAGCGTGACGCTGACGACCGGTGACTTCACCGTTGGCGGTGCGATCGGAGACGGCAACGACAGCCTGACTTTCATTGCCAACGATGGCAACATCGTCGGCGGCGGCACGGTGACGGCCAACGACTTGACGCTCAGCGCCAGTGGCGGGATCGGCATCGTCACGGCGGTGACGGCCAATGCGGCAACGTACAGCCTGACGACGACTGGAATCGGAACCGACGGGAACATTCGATTGGTCGATACCAATGGGCTCAATACCAATCAAATCACGACACTGTCGACCCACAGTTCGACGCAAACGATCAGCCTGACCGCATCAACGGGCAATCTGACGGTCGAATCATCGATCGGTGATGCAAACGATCATCTGAGCTTGATTTCAACGTTGGCCAACATCGATGGCGGCGCGACGGCGACCGCGGCGACGTTGACCCTCAACGCCGGCGGCGGGATCGGGATCGGGGCGGCCTTGACCGTCGATGCAACCAGCTACAGCCTGACGACCGCGGGGGTCGGAACAGCAGGCAACATCACGCTCGTCGACGCCAATGCACTCAACACCAATCAAATCACGACGCTCTCCACCCACAATTCGGTTCAAACTGTCAGCCTGACCGCGGCGGGGGGCGATCTGACGGTCGGATCGGCTCTCGGCAATGCGACCGACAACCTGACCTTGATCACGCTCGCCGGCAACGTGGAAGGAGGAGCGGAGGTGACCGCGGAAACGTTAGCGGTCAACTCCAGTGGTGGAATCGGCATCTTGACCGCACTGGAAACTGACGTAAACACGTTGGATCTGACCACCGACGGCACCGGTGCGACCGGGGACATCACGGTGATTCAAGCCGACGCATCGAATCTGTCGATTGCAACGGATGCATCGGGACAAACAATCGGTGTCACGCTAACCACCGGCGACTTTACGATCGGTGGAGCGATCGGAGATGGCAACGACAGCTTGACCTTCATCGCATCAGCCGGCGACATCGTCGGCGGGCTCGGAACGGTCACCGCCAATGTTCTGACGCTCAACGCCAGCGGCGGGATCGGCATCGGCATCGGCATCGGCACCGCGGTGACCGCCAACGCCAACACCTACAATCTGACCACCTCGGGGACGAACGCCAGCGGGAACATCACGCTGATCGATACCAACGCGTTGAGTACATCAGACGTCACGGTGGCGACGCACGGGAGCACTCAAACCGTCGACCTCACCGCGTCGACGGGAAATCTGACCATCGATGGCGACATCGGACACTCCAGCGACCATTTGACATTGCGGGCCAGCGCCGGAAACATCGTCGGAGGCGCGGCGACGGCGACGGCCAACACGCTTACCTTGATTGCCGACGGCGGGATCGGAACCGGGATCGCCGTGCAAGCCGATGCCGCGAATTACGCCTTGGACACGTCGGGACTGGCCGCGACCGGTGACATCCGGCTGATCGACACCAATGCACTCAGCACCAGCCAAGTCACGCTGACGACTGACGCGTCGGCCCAGACGGTCGAGTTGACCGCTTCGACAGGCAATCTGTTGATCAACAACGCGATCGGCAATTCAATCGACAACTTGACGCTCAACGCATCGGTCGGTGATGTGGTCGGTGGGGACCTGGCGACGGCCAACCATCTTCGTCTCAGTGCGGGTGGCGGCATCGGCATCGGTGCCGCGGTGACGGCCGATGCCAATACTTATCACTTGACCAGTTCGGGAAATGCATCCAACGGCGACATCACGCTATTCGACAACAATGCCCTGAATACGAATCAAGTGACCGTGGTGACCGACATTTCGGCACAAACCGTTCGATTGGATGCCCTTGCCGGAGACCTGACCGTCGGCGGGGCGATTGGAAATGCAATCGACAACCTGACGCTTCGCACATCAAACGGGCACGTCGACGGCGACGGCGCGACCGTGACGGCGGCCACGTTGACGGTCAACTCCAGCGAAGGCATCGGAATTACGTCGGTCTTGATCACCGATGTCGACACCCTGAATCTGACCTCCGGGGGCATCGGGGCAGCGGGAGACATTCGGGTACAGGAATTGGACGCGACGACCTACGTGGTCAATACACAGGCGTCGGCTCAACTGATCGAAATCACCCAAAGCACCGGCGATATCACCATCGGAGGTGCGATCGGCGACGGCGCTGACAGCCTGACGTTCATTGCAACGGCAGGGAATATCGAAGGCGGCGGAACGGTGACGGCGAACGCCCTGGTGTTGCAAGCCGGCGGAGGGATCGGTACCGTCGCCGAAATCACTGCCAACGCGACAAGCTACTCGTTGGCAACATTCGGCCTGGGCACCGCGGGCGATATCAGGTTGGTTGACACCAACTCGCTCAACACCAGCCAGATCACCAATCTGTCCACCGGCACGACGACCCAGACGGTCAGTCTGACCGCTTCCTTAGGCAACCTGACCGTAGATGCCGCAATCGGTGAAGCCGGTGACAACCTGTTCTTGAACGCCTTGGTCGGTAACGTCGAGGGCGGCGACACAGCGACCGCCGCCAATCTGGCGATCGACGCCGGCGGCGGGATCGGAATCGGCGCGACACTCAATACCCACGCCGACACGTTGAATTTGACGACCAGCGGCGTCAACGGTCTGGGCAATATCACCGTGGTCGAAGCCGATGCGGTCGATCTGACGATCACGACCGCCGGATCCGCCCAAACGGTCAGCGCGCAGGTGCTCGACGGAAATCTGACGATCAGCAATCCCATCGGTGACGCCAATGACGACCTGACCTTGATCACGTCCAACGGCGACGTGGTCGGTGGCGGACTCGTGACCGCCGACATCTTGACGGTCGATTCCAGTGGCGGCATCGGCAACGGCATCCCACTGCAAACCGACGCCAACACGCTCGACCTGACCTCCAAGGGCATCGGCGCGGCGGGCGACATCAGCGTGGTGCAAGCCGACGCGGCCAATCTGGCGATCGCGACGGACGCCTCGGGGCAAATGATTTCCGTGACGCTGACCACCGGCGACTTCACCGTCGGCGGCGCGATTGGTGATGGAAACGATAGCCTGATGTTCGAGGCAAGCGCCGGGAACATCATCGGCGGCGTCGGCACCGTGACCGCCAACGACTTGAGGCTCAGGGCCGGCGGCGGGATCGGAATCACAACGCCCGTGACGGCCAACGCGGCCACGTACAACTTGATCACCGAAGGCATCGATGCGAACGGCAACATCGAATTGATCAGTGTCAACACCTTGAACACCGACCAGGTCACGCTGACGACCGACGGATCGACGCAAACGATTGATTTATCCGTGTCGACCGGCGATCTGATCGTCGGCGGGGCGATCGGCGATTCGATGGATAATTTCAATTTGAATACCCCCGCCGGTAACATTGTCGGCGGCGGCGCAGCCGTGTCCGCCGCGACATTGACGATCGTCTCATCGGGCGGCATCGGCGTTGGAATGGCGTTGAATACCGACGCGGACACGTTGAACCTGACCACCAACGGTGCCAATGCGGCGGGCGACATCACGGTCATCGAGAACAACGCTGTCGACTTGTCGATCGACACGGCGGCGTCGACGCAGACCGCCAGCGTCACCGTTTCCAATGGCAATCTAAACGTCGGCGGACCGATCGGCGATGCCAATGACGACCTCTTCTTGAACACCCTCAACGGCGATGTGAACGGTGATGCACTCGGCGGTGCGACCGTCACGGCCAATAACTTGACGGTCAACGCAAGCGGAGGGATCGGGACCGGGCCATTCCTGCTGACCAACGCCAACACCCTCATGCTGACCTCCGCCGGCGTCGACTCGGCTGGCAACATCACAGTCGAGGACGTCGGCTCGGCCAATTTCATGATCGGGACCGATGCGTCATCACAAACGATCGACCTGACCACTCGCACGGGAGATTTTAATATCGGTGGTGCGATCGGTGATGTGAACGACAATCTGCGTTTCACCGCCACGACGGGGGATATCAACGGCGGCGGTACGGTGACGGCCAACAGTTTGACGCTGACCGCCGGACGCGGCATCGGTGCGGTCACCGCGGTCCGGGCCAATGCGGCGAGTTACAGTTTGACGTCGTCGGCAGCGGGTGCGGCCGGCAACATCTCACTGGTCGACACCGGTCCGCTGAACACCAGTCAAATCACGAAGTTGTTGACCCATGGCCCCAGCCAAACCGTCACGCTGACATCAGAAACGGCGAACTTGACGGTCGATAGCGCGATCGGAAATTCCGCCGACGATCTGGTCTTGATCGCGACAGCCGGTGACGTGATCGGAGGCGGCATCGCGATGGCCGGCACCTTGCGTTTGGTCGCCGCAGGCGGCATCGGGATCGGCACCGCGCTGACATCCAATGCGACGACCTATGAACTGTCCACGACGGGTGTCGGTGCCGCCGGCAACATCGCGTTGGTTCACCAGGGCGCGTTCAACACCAGCCAACTGGCGACGTTGTCGACCGATGCATCGACGCAAACGATCCGTCTGACGGCCTCGGCGAGCAATCTGACCGTGGATGCCGCCTTCAATCACCCCAATGACAATCTCGAATTAATCGCCTCGGGCGGCGCCGTGCAACACACCGGCGCGACCGTCACCGCCAACGCGCTGGCGGTTGATGCGATGGCGGGGATCGGGCTCAACACCAATGTCAGCTCGTTGACGGCGATCAATCGCGTCGCGGAGACATCCAGGTCACCGAATCCGACGCCATTACGATTTTGACGGTCGAACAATTCTCCCCGGACGACATCGCGATTTCCGCCGGCGGCACCATCGACCTGTCCAGCGGCGGACGCGTCGCGAGTGGCATCACGTCGAGCAGTGGTTCCATCAGCTTGGAAGCCGTCGGTGCGGCGTCGGATCTAAACGTCAACGGCTGGGTGAGCTCGGGGACCGGACAGATCACCTTGCGGGCCGACGACGACCTGGCGTTGGGCACTGTGGCCCGCGTCACGACCGGCAGCAACGATGCGGTGTCGGTCACGCTCTCGGCCAACGACAACGGTGCCGGCACGGGCGTTCTGACGCTCAATGATTCCGCCATCGTGGCAACCAACAAGGGGCAAATCAGCGGCGTGCTGGTCAACTCGCCCACTCCGATCAGCGGAACCCAAGTCGGTGAATTGCTCGGCGGCACCCAGCGAAACGCCCAGATCGATGTGACGGTCAATGATCCTTCGGGGCTGGGTTTTGTCGCCGAAGTGGACTGGCTGGAGGGCAACCCGGGTGATAGCGACCCCTCTCGCCGCAACCCGCTGGAAAAGAACATCAGCACCGGTGGCGTCGGGGTGAACTTTCAACACTCCTACGACGTTGCTCCCAATCAGGGTGACATCAATGTGAACGTCTCGCTGACGTCGATCGCCGACGGTTCGATCGTGTTGAGGCAGAACACGACCGACTTGCTCGATCGCCCGGAGTTCACCACCACGGTCACGCTGCGGGTCGAAGGCGCGCTGCTGCCGTTCTCGGCGCCGTTGCCCGAAGCCGACAGCGTTGATTTTGTCCGCACCTTCGAGCAAATCGTCGTCACCACCCCGGCCACCCAACGCATCGTTTTCGTGACACCTCCGTTGCAATTCAATAATTCGGTCGGTTCCGCCGTCGTGACCAGCCAGCGCTACTATGTGCTACGAATCGTTTCGTTCGGTGCCGAGTCGGAGGGCGAAGTCAAGCTTTGGGATTCCGAACCGGGAAGGGAGGAGTACAGCCTGCCGGATCTGGAAGACCCCAATTCGGGCGAGGGATTTGAACTGAGCCAGTTGCCGGAATTATTCAAGCGTTTGCCCGACGATCGTTATCGAATCTATTTGATCGAAGGTCAAACGGAACGTCTGGTGTTGGACTTCATCATTCGCGACGGCCAACCGATTGAATCTCAAAGCGACGACCAACCGGTTCAGGAAAGCGAAGCGACCGAGTCCGACGGGGAAATGGACACCGAACCGCCGCAGATCCCTGAGGCTGGGCCGGCCGCCGGGCAAGACGCCGAGCCCGCCGCTGGGACGATCAAGCGTCTCAACCTGAGCAGCATCGAACGGCTGGGCAGCGTTCCGGTGGTCTCAACGGGCGGCATTGTGCTGGCCGCGGGGATGGCCAAACGCGATGGAAGACGTCAGGGACGGCAGCGGCGCACCGCGTCAGCGCAACCCGAGCGCGATCGAAATAACCTGTCAGCGAGGAGTCCAGCGTCATGGCGCTAATCTGTTCTTATTGTGGTTCTGAATGCAGCCAGCGTGACCAGGCCAATGGACGTTGTGGAAGCTGTGCGTGCTTCTTCACCGGCAATGAAGAGATCATCCCCGATGCCCCGGCCCAACAGCCGGTTGCGTCGTCCGACGATGCCGCCTCCTCTCCCTTGACCGCCCCCAAACCGACCGCCGAGATTGCCGAGTCCGATACGGAACAGGCGGGTTCGACACCGGACACCGCGATCCCGCCGCCGAGTCAGTTTGACCCGACGGCGATCGAGCCCGACAGCCCTCTGCAGGAGCTTTCCAGCAGCGAAGGGTTGATTCAGCCGCGACGTTTGTCGCCCCAATTTCGACGACGCGTCGAACGCACGTGGGAGTCGACGTTCGGCGGCGGAGGAGCAGGCTTCACCGCAGAGAGCACGCTCAGTTCCCATCAACCGTCGACCGAAACGAAGGTCGAGAGTCCGACGCTGAGCATCGCGACGCGAAAAATCATCAAGGGAAAGGGCGGCGCCAAAGGTGCCAGTGAAGGCGATTACGAACTGACCGATGTGATCGGCGAAGGCAGCATGGGTCGTGTCTGGTCGGCCCGCCAGACCTCGCTGGACCGGAACGTGGCAGTCAAGGTTCCGATGCCTGAATTGGCCGGCGCCGGAAGCGTGGGCGAGAGCCAATTCATTTCCGAAGTCGTCGTCACGGGACAACTGGAACACCCCAACATCGTTCCGATTTACGAACTCGGACGTGATTCGACCGGGATCCCGTTCTATTCGATGAAGCACGTTCAAGGGCGACCCTGGAACGAGTTCATTCAGGAGAACACGATTCAGGAGAATCTGGAAATCCTGATGAAGGTCTGTGACGCGATCGCGTTTGCCCACGACCGAAACTTCTTGCACCGAGACATCAAGCCACACAACGTGATGGTCGGCGAGTTCGGTGAAGTCTCGGTGATGGACTGGGGGATCGCGGTTTCGATCACCAAAGACCCCAACCAACCCTGGGCATCGGTCGCGACCGGACCGGCCGGTACACCGGCTTACATGGCGCCCGAGATGGCGGCCCACAATCCGTCCGAGCTGGGTGTGGTCAGTGACATCTATCTGCTGGGCGCGGTGCTGTATGAGATCGTCACGGGAACACCGCCACACCCCAAAACCGGCGACACCGGGGAAGCCCTGCTCGCCGCGGCAGCCAACGAGATCATTCCGACGACGCGATCGGGAGAGTTGGTGGACATCGCCCGCCGCGCGATGGCGACCAATCTGGACGACCGATACCAGTCCGTTCAAGAGTTGCAAGATGCGATTCGAGAGTACCAATCGCATCGTGAGAGCATCAAGCTATCCGAAAGTGCCGACGAACACTTTGCCCGGGCGAAGGAACAACAAAGCAGTGACGAATTCGCCCGCGCCAGGTTCGCTTATGAAGAAGCGTTGAAACTCTGGGACGGCAACACCGCTGCTGCCATCGGCATGCGACTGTCGACGTTGGAACACGCCAAAAACGCTCTCGCGCAAGAGAACTATGAACTGGGGATTTCCGTTCTGGATTCGAAGAATCCCGAGCATCGCGATCTGCTTTCCAAACTGGAAACCAAGCGGGCGGCGCGACGACGCCTAGCATGGTTTTCAAAGATTGCGGCGGGAACGGCGATCGTCGCCATCCTGACCGTCGTCGTCGTGACGCTTTACTTCTACATGGAGTCGCTGGAAAACGCCAAGTCGCTGGAAGCCGAACGGGATAAGGCCCGTGAACAAGAAGTGGTCGCGACCAATCTGAAAACGAAAGCGGAAGCTGAAAAAGAAAACGCCGAAATCGCTCGAAACGAAGCCTTCCGGGCACAACGGGAAGCTCGGCGATTGGAAGCCGAAGCCCGGTTGGAAAAACGCCGCGCCGAAGAAGCACCCTATTCCTCCGAAATCGGATTGGCCGCCGAGTCGATCCGACGCAAACTGCGCGACAAGGCCGAACGCATCCTCGATAAATTGGATCCGACCAAGCCCGATGCCGATCCGGTGATGTCGCAGTTGCGGCACATCGAATGGGGAATTTTGAAACACAGTTGGGGCCCGTCCTCGGTGGCGACGCTGACGGGCAAAGATCACGTCGAAGCGGTTGCCAGTTCAGCCGGCGGCGACGTGCTGGCCGCCGGAACTGATCTCGGAGACGTGTTGGTGTGGAAGGGTATCAACGGCTTGGACAACGACGCGGAGCCGGTGACGATCCGATTCGGAAACAAAATTAGCGCCCTGGCGGTCTCCGACGACGGACGATACCTGGCCGCGGCGGGGATTCGCAAACAAGATCCGGAGGGTGATTCGCGACAAAACGATTTCGACGTTTGCGTCTGGGAAATCACGTCCGATGGAGTCGCCGAAACGCCTTTGTTGCTGCACGGCCACAAGGCAGAAGTGTTGAGCGTCGCCTTTTCCAGCGACGCGACCAAGGTCGTCACCAGCGCCGCCGACCGCACCGCCGTGGTTTGGGATCGGAGCACCGGTGACCGTCTCTCCGTGATGGCAGACCATTTGGATCCAAAGGTTTGGAGTGCGAGGCTTTCACCCAAAAATGATGACTTGGTCGTGACCGCCTGCGAAGACGGCAGGGTCCGAGTCTGGAGAACCACGACGAAGTCCGGTGGCGTCAGTGAAGCAAAGAAGCTGTACGATTTTCGCGGTCACGACGGTCCGGTCTATGCCGCCGTGTTCAGCCCCGACGGCCAGTCCGTGCTCTCGGGCGGATACGACCGTAGCCTGCTGCGTTGGAAACTCAGTTCGGCGCAAGCCGACGTGGTTGCCGCAGGCACCGAACTGTTGAAAAAACGTTTGCAAGGACAGGCCGATGCGAAACAGGGGGACGCCAACGAGCGAGACGAGATCGGCTCGACCGGCGATCGTCATACCGCCAGCATCCGCAGCATCGCGGTGGGCCGACTGGGCGAGCAACAGATCATCGTCACCGGCGGAAACGACAACACCGTGCGGGTGTGGCGGCCGACCGAAGACAGCTGGAAACTGGACAAGGTGCTTAGCGGACACGGGCGTTGGGTCCGGTCGTGCGTGTTTTCCAATCACGGCAACTACGTCTTGTCGGGCGCCGACGACGGTCTGAAACTCTGGGCCTGGCAAGATTATTCGATGCCCCGGGATCTGATTCCGGATCCGGAGGTTCGCTTGAGCCGCCAACCGAGTGAACGCGGACTGTCCAGTGCGCTCAAGTCGATCTATTCCCGCGACGGACGTTGGATCGCAACGGTCTATGCCAACGGCACGGTCGAAGTCTGGGATCTCCAAGACCCCGGTCGCGCGACCGGAGAAATGTTGGTCCAGGGGCACGCCATGTTGGCGGCCACCGGCGTGATGGATCAGCAAGGCGAACGGTTGATGACCTCGGCCGGCGACAACACCACGCGACTGTGGAACGTCACCCGCGGGACGCATATGCTGAAGCTTGATGGGACCGGCTATCGAGGCGCTGCGGACGTGGCGTGGCAGCACGACCAGGGCAACGCCTTGGTCGTCACCGGCAGCGATGAACACATGACGCCGGCATGGTTTTGGCATGTCGATGCAGAGGGCAACGTGGTCAAGACGGCTCTGCTGGGCGACTATGCCCGTGCTCAGTTGGCCCGGCAAGCCGAAGCGGAGACCAAACGCCGCGGCGCGACTTATTCGGCCGTCTCGCTTCGGACAACCGACGACGGTGTCGACGCGATGGATCGTCTGCGACGGCGAATCCCCGATGTGACGACGACCAAGTTCTCACCCGATGGAGGGCGGTTCATGGTCGGCGATTCCTCGGGGCACTGTTTCGTTTTCCAGGTCGATGCCGAATCGAACCGTCCTCGCCAACTGGTCCGTTTTCGGGCACACCGTTCCGCCATCCGCAGCGCCGCGTTTTTGCCATCGGGACAGTCATTGATCACCGCCGGCGTGGATGGTGAAGTCATCATGTGGAATGCAACTGACGGAACGCGACAAAACAAACTGCCTTGGTCGGGACCGGTGACGGCGTTGGACGTTTCCGCCAGTGGTGACCGCCTGCTGGTCGGACACGCCCCATTGGAAGGCACCGATTTCCCCCTCGCCGAACTGTTCCGCCTGGAGGGCGAGGAGATTCGACCGGAAGCCAGCTTCTTGCTCACCGATGATGCAGGCCATCGCGATTGGACCGACAACCGGCCGACGGTTCGGTCCGCTCGATTTGTACCGGGAACCAATCGGGCTTTGCTGAGTCTGTTTTTCCCGGCCAAGTCAGGCTCGGAGCGCGGCGGCCAGTCGACCACCAGCCGCCCCTCACGTTATCGGATCGGCTATTGGACCTGGAACCATCAGGGCACTGATTTTGCCGAGATGCGTTCAACGCAAATCGGTGAAGTCTCAACCGCGTTCATCGTGGGCAATGACGCACCGCAAACCGAACTGCTGGTGGTCGGCGGCAAAGGTGCCCGACTGTTGGCCGCCGATGATCAGCAGCCGTTGAGTTTTACGACGCTCAAGAAGAGTTTTCGGCCCGCATCCAAAATCGTTGCCGCCGATTTTTCGTACGATCCCGCGGGCGGTCAAAGCAATCGATTGGTGGTCGGCGACAGCGAGGGCAACGTACGTGTTTGGGAACTGGACGCGGGGCGTTGGAGCGAGAACACCAGCGCTGCGGTTCACTTAGTCGGCCGGCATGACGGACCGATCGTGTCGACCTTTTTCGATCCGAATGATCCGAACCGAATGATCACTGCGGAGCGAAATGGAACCTGGAAACTTTGGCAGTTCGATGCCGAGCAGTGGCACAGTCCATTCGAATCGGCCCCGGACGATGATCGTCGCGCGTTGAATTTCGCAATATTCTCTCCCGACGGAAAACGCATCTTGGCCGGGACCGACAGCGGCGCGGCGGTTTGGCAACTCAATGGGGACGAAACCTTGCAGCGTGTGCTGGAAACGTGGCAACCGGGAAAAGTGCAGACGGCCGTGTATGCTGACGACGGCAGTTGGATCGTGACCTGTGACGGGGACCGCGTCGTGGCGTTCTGGGATGTGCATGGAAATCTGCTTGCGCAGATGGATCAGGAAGACGCCAGTGGAACCACCGCGATCGCGCTTTCCTATGACCGACGACGACTGATTACCGGCCAGGGCAAAGGCATCGGCATCTGGGACACCAGTCGAATCTTAGAGGCAATCGTTGCGACAGATCCGTCGCAAGAAGAAGCGGATGCCGTATCAGAAAAGATCGCTTCGAGTGGCTTGATCAAAGAACTGTTCACGCTGAACAAGAAACTGTTCCGGCTGGATGCCGAAAGTGAAGTCAATTCCGAAAGTGATGTCACCTCCATTTCAATTTCGCCCGACGGCCAAAACCTGTTGTCGTCCGGGATGAATGGTCAAACGACGATTTGGGAGGGCGCGCCTCTTTATCCGATCGCGTTTGCGTTTTCGAATGATCAGTTCACGGTTCGACGCAACGCATCGTTCAAGCATATCGGCAGATCTGCGTTTCTGAGCGATCCCAGTCGGCTGGCCCGATTTGACGGTGCGGAATTGAACGTGACGATTCAAGGTGAACGGCTTGCCGGTGAAACGCTTGCGATTCGACCGATGACCGACTTGTTGGGCGCAACGATCTTGACCGACACCCGCCAAGGCCGCACCATGCTATATCACCGCGCCCATCACCTTGCCGAACCGAAGGTGATCGGAGAACTCGTTTCAGCCGAGGGGCCAGCGGATCGATTGAGTATCCGATTCAGCGATGCAGTCGACGTCAGGTCGGTTCAGGCGTTGATCACCGCATTGGCCTACCGGGTCGAATCATCCACCGCCGGCACAGCGAGCGTCAGCGAGGAGGCGACGGATCCGGAGCAGGATGCCGAAGCGGCTGAAATGGCCGTGATCTCGCGGACCGTCGAAGTCACGCTGTCCGGTTTTGAGTACCAATTGCACGACGCAGACGAGGCAACGGACGGGCGACCGGGGGAATCAAACGACAAGCAATCCGTCAGCCAGACGATCACGATTGAAGTGGAACCGGATCACAGCCAAGACTCCGGGCAACAGATGCCGCGCTCGGAAAGCTTGGCGGCTGGGGGTTGGTGATTCAGGTCACGGTGATGGGGGCAAGACAATCAGTGGGATAGGCTTCCAGCCTGTCATTCCAGCGTCGACAGGCTGGAAGCCTTTCCCACTTAGTTTCCGTGCGTTGCTATGCGGGCAACTCCACGTCACCGGCGAGAAACTCTTTTCCGATGTCAGTCATTTTTCGGAAGCGATCATTGATCGATGGCACCTCACCGGTGGTCGCGGTCATCGACATCGCTGCGGCGGCCATTTGGGCGGTCAGTTTCGGATCGGGCGGGACTTCTTCGAACTCCGCCGGCGCCATACTGCCTTCGCTCCAACACGCCGCCGCGGCGACCAGACTGGCGGCATTGGCGAATTCTAGTTTTTGGGCAATCGCCATCGCCGCGCGGCGGTTGTCTTCGCTGGGATCCTTCAACCACGTCAGCGTCACGTCGAGCGCGGCTCGCTCCTCGCTGGTCAACTCTCGTGGAAAGACTTCGTCGACGGCCCGATAGGCCCAATAAATGGCTTGTCGCTTGGGGAGGTACAGCGAGAGGATTCGGATCGCGTCGGCAAACAAGTTGTTCTCCGTCAGAACCTGAAAAAACTCTTCCGGCGAATGACTGGGACGAAAGAGCTGCAACGACTCTTCCTCCAGGTCGGTCATCTGACACAGTTCGACGGCGGAGCGTTTCGGCTCGACCGGCTCATCGGACGGTGGCTCGTCGGGCGTGTGCTTCGGACCGCCGGGGCGTTCCTTGACCACGGTTCGAAGCATCGTTTGCCCGGCGACGATCTGATCGCCGTCGTCGATCGACGCTTCGGTGACGGGTTCGTTATTGACGAACGTCCCGGCGGAACCCGACAGATCGCGAACCAGGCATTGTTCGGATTGACAATCCAGTTCGAAATGTACTTCGGCCATCTCCCCGTCTTCCGGAAAACAGACATCGGCAACGTCACTCCTTCCGAACCGAGCCCGTTCGCCGGACTGCAGCGGGATTTGGCGACCCAGTGCCGGTCCTGCGGTGACCTGAAGAATGACTCTCATGACTGGAGATCCGGAAAGAAAGAAGGTGGATCGATGACTGGGAAGCGGATGGACGACGAGACAAACCGTGCGGGGCGGATCAGTTGATTTGCACCAGGCTACCCTTCACGGTAACCATGCTGCCGGAGACGGTTGCCATGGGAGCTTTGAGGGTCGCCGACCCACTTCCTTGGACCAGCACCTGAGGCCCCTTGATCGTGATGCCCGAGTTGTCGATCTTGATGCTGCTTCCGCCGACTCTCAGCAGGATCGACTTCGCCGCTTCGGTCTTGTGTGCACCTGCTTTGACCTGCAGCGTGTCGTTACCCGCGGTGACCACCGAGGTGCGATTGCCGGTCTTGATTGTCAGGGCTTCATCGCCATAGATGGTTGTCGAGCGTTTCCCTTTTTCGATGGCGATCGTTGCGTCACCCTTGCTGACCGTTTGGGTGAAATTTTTCAAGATCGTGATGGTCTGACTGCCGTCATTAGCAGCGGTGTCACCGATCACGACTTTTTGATTGTTGAAAATTTCGATCAGCTGATCGCCATCGTCTTTCTTTTCGAAACCGACTTTCAAGGTGTCGTTGTTTTCGACGATGCGTTCGAAATCTTTTTCGGCGTGAAAGTAGACCTGTTCTTCGCCCTTCTTGTCTTCGAAGCGAAGCTCGTTGAAGTTTTGGTCGGTCGCATTGGATGAACTATGGGTCTTGATGCCGCTTTGGGTCCGGTTGTCCGGCAACTTGTAGGGCGGCATCTCATCGGCGTTGTAGACTCGGCCGGTGATGATCGGCCGGTCGGGATCGCCCTCGAGGAATTCGACAATCACTTCCTGGCCGATCCGCGGAATGTGAATCGAACCCCATCGTTTGCCGGCCCAGGACTGGGCAACTCGGACCCAGCAGGAACTGTTCTCGTCCGATTTCCCTTCGCGATCCCAGTGGAATTGGACTTTGACGCGCCCGTACTTGTCGGTGTAGATCTCCTCGCCGCCTTTCCCAACAACGACCGCCGTCTGCGGACCACGAATCCTGGGCAAGGGCGTTTCGCGCTGGGAGCGAAAGACTTGACTGCTCTTGATCGCCTCGAACGAGCATTCGGCCAAGATTCCGTCTTCGGATTCTCCCGACCCGTAGTCGCTGGTGCTCAATTCCAAATTGGTCGCAACGGTCAAGTATTCCTCGTTTTGATCGTTGCGAAAATGACCGGCCAGGGTGAACAACGATCCGGTTTCGAAACCGAGGACGTTGGAATTGCCTCTCACTCGCTCGAATCGAGCTTCTTGTTCTTCGATGCGACGCTGGGAGTAGCTCGTTCCATCTGCCGCTTTGGTGTATTCACCCGGGTAGTCAAACATCTCAAACTTCGACATGTCGTGCTTGAGAATCGTCTTTGACTTCGACAACAGGTCCGCCCTGGGGCTTTCAAAATCATAGTCGTTGAGGACATACGCACCGGTTTGGACCTCTTTGCAAACGGACCACTGATGGACGTGCTCGATTTCCCGCAACCGCCCTTCATCGGGCGGAAAAAACGGCACGGTCGCGTAGCCGTCGGCAGGCGAATGCGCCGAGACACCATCGGCCAAAATCATTTCGTGTTTTGACTCTTCGTGCGTGAAGTAGTAGTAGATCCCTTCCTGTTCCATCAATCGATTGACGAAATCGAAATCGGATTCGCGGTATTGAACGCAATAGTTCCATCGTCGATAGGTTTCACCGAATCGTTCGACAAAGTCGGTGAACCCATGATCGCGAAACACGGTCGTGATGATCTCCGGGACCGTTTTTTCCTGAAAGATTCGGCAGTTGGTGTTGCGAGTCAGGAACCACAGCCAAGGCACCAGGGTGGCCCGGTACACCGAGAATTCACCGTGGCTTCCCGCCCACGAAAAACGGTTGATCCGACCGTGGAAGTAACGCGTCGAACCATTCGGACGCAGCACCGAGACGCAAGCCGGTGTGCCGAGCAGGTCTTCGAGAACGATGTTGTGATCGGCCGACAAAAGATCCAACGAAAATTCGAAGGGACTTCCCAGCCGTTCGAAGGCAGACATGCGATGGAACAGCAGCTTGTCCAGCCCGGCCTGTGTGGTGACTGCAATCCCGCGGTTGATCTGGGACGAACTCATAATTCAGCTAATCTCAATGCGCCAGAGCAGGGACAATCTGTAGTGGCCGGATTGTACAGTATCAGAGGACTGCAGCACCAGACTGCGACGTGTAGCCCGCCGCTCCCACGATGGCGTGTTGCCGGGCCAATCCTCTCGTGTTGAGATGGAATCTCGATTCAATTCTCAGCCCCGTTTTTTGTGCAGCAACTTTAGTGTTCTTTGACCGCTGTCACCACGAAACCGCGGACGGGGCGTTTCAGTTCTAGACGGAGGGTCACCGGCTCAATCGCGCCAACGCCGAGTGAGGCTCCGTTGATGCAATCGGCGAGATAAGCTTGCCGATGGCTGTATCTGCCGTGGGGATTGAGTCGATAGGGCGGCACGTCGTCTGCATCGGAAAGACTTTCGACGGTGAACAATAGCATTCCTCCCGGACGCAACGCCTTGGCCGCCGCGCCGATCGCCTCTTCGAGCGCCCCAAAATAGATCAGCGTGTCGCACGAGACGATCAGATCATATTGGTCGGCGTGTTCGGACAAATACGCAACCAGGTCGGCCTCGATCAATTCATCGTACACACCGCGCGCCGCCGCCTTGACCATCATTTTGGGGGACAGATCGATTCCGACCAGCCGCTTCGCGTAGGCTCGCAAATCCTCGCCGCACAACCCGGTGCCACAACCGGCGTCGAGCACCTGCATGTTTCCCTGCGGGCTCGCGACATCCGAGAGGGCGTCGGCAATCTGGGCCGGCGCCCGATAATCCAACCTTTCCAGCACTTCGTCGAAACTGGACGCAAACACATCAAACGATTCTCGGACAAAGGCTTCGGAACAACGGTCGGGAATATCTTTTCCCTCGCACGCAGCCAGCATGTGCTTGGCGATCGGATTGTCGGGGTCAATCGCCAGCCACTGACGATAGACGATGATCGCTTCATCGATTCTGCCGAACGCATACAGCGCCCGCCCCAAGTTCAAGTGGGACGTGCTGCGGTGCGGATCGATTTCGACCGCCTTCCGGAAGGCCACCAAAGCCTCCTCCTGTCGCCCGCTGGCCTTCAACGCATTGCCAAGATTTTGGTGGGCATCGGCATGTCGAGGCTGTAACTCAATGGCCGCCTCAAACGAAGCAATCGCCTCATCGGTCCGCTTGAGGGCGCGAAGCACGGCCCCGAGATTGTTGTGCGCGTCGGCATGCTTGGGATCCGCCTCGATCACCTTTCGGTACTCGGCTTCCGCCTCGACAAACCGTTCGGACTCTTTCAGTACGTTTCCCAAGTTGTTGCGGGCACCGTGATAGCGGGGATTGCCGCGAAGCGATCGCCGAATCAGCCGCACCGCCTCGTCGGAGTTGCCCTGCTTGTGCCGCAGCACGCCCAGAAAGTGCAGCGCGTCGACGTTTTCGGGCTCCCGTTCCAACGCGCGCTGGTAAAGCCCTTCGGCTTCGGTCAAATGCCCACCTTGGTGGAGCGAAACGGCCAACGAAACGACGTCCGCGACGGGTGGGAGTTGGGGTCGAGATGCCATGCAGACGGGTGACGTGTGAAGGGAAAGTTCGAGTCAATCAACGGGATCGGTGCTCAACCGACGGTCGAAACGCGCCAAAAACCCGACGAAACAAGGTAGGGGCGAATCCGTGGCATCCAGACGTGATCCACGAAGGCGCGCTGGGCCGCGGTCAGCTCACCGCCCGGCAAGTTCTCTTGGGGCGTGCGTTTGGGGTCGTAGTAACCTTCCAACGTGGCGATTTTCGCCTGTTCCGAAACACTCAGGCTCGCCGCGATCGAATCAAACAGATAACGGGGCGGAAGCGGAACCGCGGGACGAACAGGCTGTGTCGATTCGTCTTGCACTGCATCCTGCCGATCATCCTGCCCAGCGCTACCGCTTTCGTCGTCGGCAACACCGTCGGCAACACCGCCGGCAACACCGCCGGACGGGGGCGGATCGCAGGTCGCCGCCTGGAACGCCTGCCGCAAGGGGGCGATCGTTTGCTCGATCCGCACATCCTTGGGCGGAATCAGGGACAGGTCACTGATACGCGCGGGAGCTGTCGGGGCACAGAACACGTCGTAAATCGCGATCGCGCTGACCGCTTGGGGGCGCAGCTGGTATTCGCCAACGCAATACAAAAACAGGACGTCGGTGTTAAACGAAAACACACAATGGGTGAGCAATTCGATCAACTCCCGACCGCCGCGTTGCATGATGGTTTTGGTGCAAACCGGCACGTTGTTCAAGCCTCTAAGGATGTGATGTTGTCGTCGTCGCCGCGCTCGGCTGATTCCACGAACGGATAGCGTGTCACGTTTTGTGCGTCAATGACAGCCACCCGGGTGGACGGGCAGGATGAATCACCGGGATCGTCTCGATCGTAGTCGCTGACGGAAATCACAAAAACCTCCAGTGATGAATCTTGCAACTGGTCGAGGATCTCGTCGAGGCCTTTGCAAAGATAGCCGTTACACACCTTGGATCGCATCTCTCGTGGCAACGTGCATCCGGTCTCGGCATGGTAGACGCAGGAATCTTCGTAGGCTTTGGACCCGATGCGAGACACGTAAGCGTCCAAGACATCACGCGGTCGCTGGTCCGGATGACGCTGCATGTACCCGAGCACAGTCTCCACCTGGATGAACGCGTGGCCGCGGCCCTGGAAACAACAGCGGCCGCGACACACCGCACATCCGTTGCCCAAAATTGCGAGCTGGGATGGCGACAAGTCGACGGGTGTTTTGTAGCCGACTCCGTCGTCTTCCAATGTCGCATGGCCGAAACGGACGGCGGCCGCCCGGCTGATGACGCCCATCAAACGATCGATGAACGGGCGCAGCTGTCGCTTAGAAATTGCGACCAGCCGACGCTGATTGGAGGGCAGTACACTGAGTAGGCGATCGCCCCGGGCGGGAATCGAATCCGATTGAACGAGCGCTTGCTCGGCCATCACGACTCGATCACGTAACTTTTTTCGGTGACGAATTTCTGCCTGTGCTTGCTGCCGCACCTGATGCGTTTTGCATTCGACGCGCGAGCAGGTGCTCCCGACCGCCTGTTCAGAAACCGTCAACGAATTCCCGCAGACGACACATTGGGGCGCCCCGTGCGACCGAAACTGTCCCGGCCTGGCCTGGACGCCACCTGGTGGTCGCATGTCGCCAGATTGCAACGGTCGATGGATCGAACGATCGGGGCGCGACATAGTGCGGATCAAAAGATAAATGCGAAGCCGTCGGACAGATCAATGGCGTCCGTCTTTCATGGTAAGGTTTCGCTGTCCCGCTGCCTACAGAGGTGCGGCTGGAGTGATCGCATGGCTGCAAGACAACTGCTGCAAGTCGACAGCTGCAAGACAAGCGACGATCACGGTCTCGCACCGGTGGGGCAGCCGATGTGCCGCTGGGCCTGATTGCCGTCGTCCGCTAAACTCGTTTTTCCGAAGACCGCCCGCGACAAACGGGCGGTGCAGTTTTTGTTGCTTTGTCCAAATTCCATCCGGCGGAAAACCAACATCATGGCGAGTGAGGCATCGACCGAATCAAAAGAATTGCTGAAACAGGCCATTGCGTCGCATCGCGATGGGGATCTGACCCGCTCGGAATCTCTTTACAACCAAGTTTTAGAACTCGATCCGAAGCAGACCGACGCGATGCAGTTGCTCGGAGTCATCGCGGCCCAGTTGGGGAACACTCCGCTGGCGATTGAACGAGTCAACCAGTCGATCGCGATCAATCCCAATCAGCCAGGTGCACTCAACAATCTCGGCAACATGCTGGTCCGAGAGGAGCGTTACGAAGAGGCCATGGATGCCTTCGAGCGGGCGATCCATTTCGCTCCAGATGACGCGCAGTCGCACTTGCATTTGGGACACGTGTTCGGTTACCTGCACCGTCATCTGGACGCCTTTACGGCGTACACCCGAGCCACCGAGTTAAGTCCTGAGGACGCAACGGCGTGGCACTCGTTGGGTGCAGCCCTTGAGAAGCTTGGCCGCCTGGATGACGCCGTCGAAGCCTACCAGAAGTCAATCGCGATCTCCCCCGAGTACATCGCGCCGCGAGACGGACTGGGAAGAGCATTGCGGCTTGCCGGGCGTCTCGACGAAGCCTTGGAAATCTATCAACAATGGCTGGCGATGGATCCGGGAAACCCCATTGCGGAGCACTTTATTCTGGCCTGCGGTGCTCCCGAGAACGTTCCCGAGCGAGCTTCACAGGACTACGTCAAACAGACGTTTGATGGATTCGCCGAGACATTTGACTCGCTTCTTTCCAGACTCGACTACTGCGTCCCCGAACGATTGGGAAAGATCGCCGACTCGCTTGTCGCTGATGAAGATCGCGGCACGCTGCGAATCGCCGACCTGGGCTGCGGAACCGGACTCTGCGGCCCGTACCTCAACGAGTTGGCGAACCATCTCGTCGGCGTGGACCTGTCGCCGATGATGCTGGCCAAGGCGAAAGAACGACATCAGTATGACGAATTGGTCGAGGCGGAACTGACGCAATACCTGATCGACTGCTCCGAGCCCTTCGATTTGATCGTCTCGGCCGACACCCTGATTTACATCGGTGACTTGCGCCGGACCTTTGACGCCGCCGCGGCCGCACTCCGGCCCGGCGGAGCGTTGGTGTTTAGCATCGAAAAACTGGAATCGGAATCGGCGTCAGACGATCTCGATCATTTTCGACTGGGAACGAGCGGCCGCTACCAGCACACCGAGGCTTGCATTCGCAATTGGCTGCAAGCACGTGGCTTCTCCGTCAACGAGTGCACCGAAACGGAAGTCCGTAAAGAAGGCCACGACAGCGTGACCGGATACCTGTTCGCCGCCACACGAAATTCAACCGATTGAAACCGATTCGTCATCAACCCTGCAGGACTTTGATCCCGTGTTCTCCGATAAAACGCCGACTCCCCTGGGAGCGGAGGAAGCGAAGCTCTTTCGTGACGTTTGCCAAGCCGCCGGCTACACCTCGCCCCGACTGGAGGAACGTTTCGGATTGCTGGTGCCGCCGCCAAGCGACCGACTACCAGCCACACTGAGCGCAACGGTGGGCGGAAGACTGGACCAAAACGCATCGCCCTTCGACGTGCTGGCCAAAGCGTTCTTCTTGGGCACGGCGGTCGAGGCCGAGACGGCAAACGCATTGCTGCCAGATGGCTTCGTTCGATCGTGCCTGCAGTCCGGCCTGCTGACCCAAGACGGAACCGACTACCGCCCGACCGCCATCGTCGCCCCCGTCGGCACGGCGCTGTTGGCTTCCGATCTGCAGCGGATCGAATACCAGGACGAGGAACAATTCGTGCCCGCGCTTTGCGACGCGGCACTGCACCTCAATGCCGTTGCGATCCGCCAACGCGTCGGCAAAACGCTCGACCTGTGCAGCGGCTTCGCGCTGCACGGCGTCCTGTCCTGCCCACACAGTGAAACCGTGGTGGCGTCCGACTTGAATCCGAGGGCAGCAGCGTTCGCTCGATTCAACGCCGCATTGAACGGTTTCGAGAATTTGCGCGCCGTGACAGGAAGCCTCTTCGAGGCGGTGAAAGGCGAACGATTCAACCTGATCCTTGCCAATCCGCCGTTCGTCATTTCGCCCGACGCGGTGACGACGTATCGATTCAACCCCATCGAATTAGACGGATTTGTCCGGCAGATGCTTTCACAAGCAGCCGACTACCTGGAAGAAGGCGGCATCCTGCAAACCATTTGTGAATGGGTCGAAGTGCAAGGCCAGGATTGGCAAGACCGACTCCGCCGCTGGCTGGCAGATTCCGGTTGCGATGCCTGGATCCTGCCGGCCAATCGACAGCTCCCGGCCAGCTATGCCCGAAACACATTGGCCCAAACGATTTCCGACGAAGCGGAATTGGCAGCGCAACAGACGAAGTGGGAAAACTACTTTCAAGAGCAGCGGGTCGAAGCGATCCAAGGCGGCTTTCTCTTCATCCGCCGTCGAGCCGGCAAGAACTGGTTCGATGTGACACAACTGACCAAACCCATCCGCCAACCGATCGGCGACGCAATCGCCCGCGGCTTCTCCAATCGAGACCTGGCGCTGAGTGACGACGAGGACGCGTTGCTGGCCAGCCGATTGACCGTCGCCGATGGGTTGCGTCAGGTCGAGACGTCGCACTGGAAAGAGTTTCGTTGGCAACGCGACTCGATCGTGCTCCACCTCGATGATGGATTACCCGTCTCGATCGGCATCGACGAATACGTGCGCACGTTGCTCGAAATGTTTGACGGCAGCCGGCCCGTCTTGGAGTGCCTGGACCGGTTCGCCAACCAAGTGGGACTGGCCATCGAGACCGGGCGGAAACAGGGCACTGCCATGGTGCGCTCGCTGCTGAAAAACGGGATCCTGGTCGCGACGAGCCGCTGACACTCACGGGTCGGCGCGAAACCGCTGGATCAGTTCACGGAGCGTCATCTCGTTGGCGTAATACTCTCGCTCCACACCGTTTTGCCCGTGCCAACGCAAGAACTCCAGCAGCTCGGATTGTTTCAATTCCTGGATCAATGTCGGATTGATCGGATACTGATAGCCGTGCTCCTGAATCTTCTCGCACACCTGAATCAACTCGGAAGGATCCAGCAAGTTGGCGGCACCGGCATCGACCAATGCGTGGACACCAAACCGTGTCGGCGCGGGATTCTGGGTCAAGAATCGATCGACGACCTGCCAGGCCGTGGCGACCTGCAGCGTCTGCCGCAGATCGTCCCCTGGCGGAACACGCGTGCCCTGCGTTGGTGCGGCGGAGGGCTTGGAACGGGCGACGATCTTTTTTAGCCATGCGAACATGAAACAAGCATAGCAATACGGCCGGCATGGAGGCCAGACGGAGCAAGACCGATACACGCCGGGAGACGAGCGTCGCGTGAACGGCCGCTCGTCACCGCGATGAAAAAACAAACGCGACCCGGTCTGTGCAGACTCGGGTCGCGTTCATGAATTCGTTGGGCGTGGGCCGGCAACGACCCACATGACTTAAGCTTGATGGCTCAAGGTGACTTACCAGCCGCCGCGGCCTCCGCCACCGCCGCCGCCGTAACCTCCACCGCCGCCGCCGCCGCCGCCACGGTTTCCACCGCCGCCGCCGCCGCCACGGTAACCACCGCCGCCGCCGCCACCACCGCCGCCGCGCGGCGCTCGCTCTTGAGCTTCGTTGACCCGCAGCGGTCGGCCTTCGAAGTCTTGTCCGTCGAGAGCATCAATTGCTTCCTTGGCAGCCTCGTCGGGCATCGTCACAAAGCCGAAGCCACGGCTTCGACCAGTCTCGCGATCGGTCAAAACAATCGCATCATCGACCTGACCGTACTGGCCAAAAATCTCTTCCAGCTTTTCCGTCGTTACGGCCCAAGCCAGATTTCCCACATACATCTTCATCGCTACTACAGCTCCAAATTCCGGAAGGCCTCATCACTCGGAGCTGTCCGCGACGCACAATAGGCGTCCATTTCGTTCTGAGAGTCTCGGTCTTCGATCTAGCCGGACAACGACAACCGTCGTCCGCACACGCGGTAAGTGTAACACGATTTCCAGGTAGCTTGGGAGTGATTCTTTCGGGGATTACAAGTGGATACCCAAAAATATGGGTGATATTCTGTCCATGTCTGTGACTTGGGCGGGCGAAAGGTGGGGGGCGAAGTAGCCATTCTGCCCGTCATTGAGCGGTTTTTGTTCGTTTCCTCCGCTGGGCTTGGGGCCACAATGGGCATAGATTGCGGTCCGCAAGACGAAGACAAGCTAAGGAAAAAAGTTAATGAAATTCTGCCAAATTGGCCTTTTGATGGTCGCCGGATTGAGCCTCGGATGCGGTTCCGGCAAGCCGACCGGGGCGCCAGGCGGTGCCGGGACCGGCGCCGCGGAGAAGTTGCAGGTGGTGGTGACCGTCGGGATGGTCGGCGATCTGGTCCGCAATGTGGGCGGCGATCGGATCGAGGTGACACAGATCTGCGGCGCCGGGGTCGATCCGCACCTCTACATGCCGACGCGTGATGACGTCCAGGACATCATGGAGTCCGACGCCGTCTTCTATTGCGGTTTGATGCTGGAGGGAAAGATGGCCGACACCCTTAAGAAAGTGGGACGGCGTAAACCGGTCTTTGCGGTGACCGATGCGATCGACCGCAGCCGCTTGATGTCCGGTGACGCCGGTCAACCGGCGGGCGGAAACGAGACGCACGGTGACCCCCATGTCTGGAATGACGTTTCGATGTGGGGCCAATGTGTGGACTTGATCCGCGAGAAACTGACCGAGTTGGCGCCCGAGCACGGCGACCAATTTGCCGAGAACGCCGCGGCCTATCGTGCGGAGTTGGAGCAGTTGCACGCCTATGGCCTGCGGGTCATCGCCACCATCCCCGAAGAAAGTCGCTTGCTGATCACCTCCCATGATGCGTTCAATTATTTCGGACGCGCCTACGGATTGGACGTCCGCGGCATTCAGGGAATTTCAACGGAGTCCGAAGCCGGTCTGCAACAAATCAACGCGCTGGTTGATTTGTTGATCCGTCGCAACGTCAAAGCCGTCTTCGTCGAAAGCAGCGTGTCGCCGAAAAATGTCGAGGCCTTGATCGAAGGCGCGGCGAGCCAAGGGCACACGGTGACCAAGGGCGGCACCTTGTTTAGTGACGCGATGGGACGTGAAGGCACCTACGAAGGAACCTACATCGGCATGTTGGATCACAACTTGACGACCACCGCACGCGCGCTCGGCGGCCAAGCAGATCCCGGCGGATTTCAAGGCAAATTGAGCGGCCAAACGGAGCATTAACGGCGTCTCGCCAGCGGCGGCCGGATCCAACCATGCTGAACCCACCAGAACGAAATGATGACGCGAACCTTCCGACGGCGGCCCGGGACGATGGAACGGGCGCCGAGGTGCCGTTGTCGGTCTATGATTTAACCGTGGCTTACCATCGCAAACCGGTGATCTGGGATGTCGGCTTCGATCTTCCCGCCGGTCAATTGATCGGGATCGTCGGCCCCAACGGGGCCGGCAAAAGCACCTTGCTCAAAGCCGTGATGGATCTGATCCCGCGGGCATCCGGTCGCGTCCGTGTGTTCGGCGATACCTACCGCGAAAACCGACACCGGGTCGGTTACGTGCCGCAACGTGAAAGCGTCGACTGGCAATTCCCGGTGAGCGCCCTGGATGTCGTCGCGATGGGGCTGTACGACCAAATCGGTTGGTGCCGACCGGTTCGCAAGAAACATCGCGAACAGGCCCGCGAAGCGCTCGGCCGGGTCGGGATCGGCGACTTGGCGGATCGTCAAATCAGCCAGCTTTCCGGCGGCCAACAGCAACGCACGTTCTTGGCACGGGCACTGGTGCAAGACGCCGACCTGTACCTGATGGACGAACCCTTCGCCGCCGTCGACGCCGCCACCGAGCGGGCGATCGTCGAAATCCTGCGTGACTTGAAGGAGCGTGGCAAGACCGCGGCGGTCATCCACCACGACCTGCAAACCGTTCCCGAGTACTTCGACCACGTCGTGCTGTTGAACATGCGCGTCGTCGCACAAGGCCCGGTCTCGCAGACGTTCACGCAAGACAATCTGCAAAAGACCTACGGAGGACGATTGACGCTCTTGGACGAAGTCACCGAGGCAATGCGGCGACGGGAAAGTTCGCTTTGAGTGGTTCGATTTGAGATTTGAGATTTGAGATTTGAGATTTGGTGACGCAACGATGTGGCATGTGAAGACGAGCAGAATGAACGCGCCGGCCGGGATCGCTTCACGCGATCGGGGCGTGCGACTGTCTCGTAGCCTGTTGTTGCTGGCCTTGCTGACGGTGTCGGCGACCGTCTGTCACGCGCGGGGCAGACCATCGCCGGAGGCGCCCTCGCAAACCTCCGCGTTTCAGTGGACCGATTCGCAATGGGGCCGCGTGTTGTTGATGAAGGATTACAACACGCGGATCGTGATCTTCGGCGTCGCGGTGCTCGGCGGGGCCTCGGGATTGGTCGGCAGTTTTACACTATTGCGCAAGCGTGCCTTGATGGGCGATGCGCTCAGCCACGCCAGTTTGCCGGGGATCGCGATCGCATTCATCGCCGCCAATTGGTTCGGCGGAGACGAAAAATCCCTGCCTTGGTTGCTGGTCGGTGCGACCGCCAGCGGGTTGCTGGGTGTTGCGGTGATTCTGGTGATCCGCAACCAAACACGGCTGAAGGAGGACGCGGCGCTGGGCATCGTGCTGAGCGTCTTTTTTGGCGCCGGCGTCGCGCTGTTGGGCGTGATCCAGCAGATGGACACGGGACACGCGGCGGGTTTGGAAGGCTTTATCTACGGCAAAACCGCGTCGATGCGGGCGGCCGATGCGCGATTGATCGCCATCACCTCGCTGATCGTCATTGCCGGTTGCCTGGTTCTGTTCAAAGAACTCAAACTGCTGTGTTTTGACGAAGGGTTTGCGGGGGCGCAGGGGTTTCCCGTGATCGCGCTTGATGCCGGCTTGATGACGATGGTGGTCCTGGTGACGATCGTCGGGCTGCAGGCTGTGGGATTGGTGCTGATGATCGCGTTGCTGGTGATTCCGGCGGCGGCGGCACGGTTCTGGACCGAAACGATGTGGCGGATGATGCTCTGGGCGGCGCTGCTGGGCACCGGTGGCAGCATCGTCGGTGGATTGGTCAGCGCGCTGTTCCCGGGACTTCCTTCCGGTGCGATGATCGTCCTGGTGTGTTCGGTGTTTTTCTTTGTCAGCATGATGCTGGGAACGCGACGCGGTGTAATCATTCGCTTGATCCGCCGGATGCGACTGAACCGTCGAATCGATCGTCAGCATTTGCTGCGGGCGATGTATGAACAACTCGAAAAAACTTCCGGCGGGCCCGACCACGCGGGGCTGGCCGAGCGCACCAACCGACGCATTTCCGTCAGTCTTGGCAAGTTGCTTTCGATGCGAAGCTGGTCGCGGCGACGCTTGATTCGGGCGATCGAGCGGGCGGTCGAAGACGAGTTGCTGCGGATCCAAGAGGGTGCCTGCAAATTGACCCAAGCCGGATTCACCGAGGCGGCGCGGCTGACCCGTCAGCACCGCTTGTGGGAAATGTATCTGATCGCCTACGCGGACGTCGCGACGGCCAACGTGGACCGCGACGCCGACAAGATCGAACACGTGTTGGCGCCGGAAGTGATCGATCAGCTGGAGGACTTGTTGGATGAACAAGGCATGACGATCCCGGTGCCGCAAAGCCCTCACGGACCACTCGGCACAGGCGAAACACTGGCCGTCCAGGGAGACGACGCCGACGGGCGAGTCGACTCGAAGCCGCAACAAGACGCCTCGGGGGGACACCAGTGATGACCGGCGAACCGCTCGTTGCATGGATCGGACAGATGCTTCCTCTGGGGTTTACGTGGAGCTGGGGTCTGGACGGCTGGATCGTGGTGATCGGCAGCTTGGCGGCCGTCGCGTCATCGCTGCTGGGAAATTTTTTGGTGCTCCGCAAGATGAGCATGTTGGGCGACGCGATCACGCACGCCGTGCTGCCGGGGATCGCGGTGGCTTTTTTGCTGACCCAGACCCGCAGCAGTCCGGCGATGTTTGTCGGTGCGGTGATCGTCGGCCTGTTGACGGCTGTGTTTACCGAATGGATTCGCGGCGCCGGGGGTGTCGACGAAGGCGCTTCGATGGGCGTCGTGTTCACGTCCCTGTTTGCGCTCGGGTTGGTGATCTTGGTCCAAACCGCCGACGCGGTGGATTTGGATCCGAACTGCGTGCTGTACGGATCGATCGAGTTGACGCCGCTCGATACGGTCTCGGTCGGCGGTCGCGACGTGCCCCGAGCGGCGGTCGTCCTGGCGGTGGTGACCGTGGTCAACGCGTTGTTCGTCTTGCTCTTTTTCAAGGAACTGCGTTTGACCTCGTTCGATCCGGCGCTGGCGACGACGATGGGTTTTTCGTCCAAGTGGATGCACTACGGGCTGATGATTCTCGTCTCGGTGACGGCGGTCGCGTGCTTTGAAAGTGTGGGCAGCATTTTGGTGGTCGCGATGTTCATCGTGCCTGCCGCGGCGGCTTACATGTTGACCGATCGGCTGGGCCTGATGATTGCAATCAGCGTCGTGTTGGCGGTCGTGTCGGCGGTACTCGGCCATGTCTCGGCGCTCAGCGTTCCGGCTTGGATGGGATACCGCAGCACGACGACGTCGGGCATGATCGCGGTGGCCGCCGGAGGTCTCTTCTTTGCGGCCGCGACGCTCGGCCCCAGGCATGGGGTGTTGGTGAAATTGGTCCGACGCCAATTGTTGTCGCTTCGCATCCTCTGCGATGACATCGTCGCATCACTGTTTCGGGGCGAAGAACTGGAACAACCACCGCCCACGGCGGCCTGGTTGGCCGGCGAGTTGTTCGCGTCCAATTGGTCGATGAAGACCGCCCTGGCGATGCTGCGCAGACGCGGTGAAGTCGCCGACCAGGACGATCGATTGCAATTGACCCACGTCGGACGCGAACGGGGACAACGGTTGGTCCGGTCACACCGATTGTGGGAACAATACCTGGTCGACCGGGCCGGCAGCGGCGCCGAGAGGATCCACGATCAGGCGGAACGATTCGAGCACTTCACCGACCGTAATCTCCGCGACGAGCTGGCCAAGGAGACCGACACGCCGGTCGAAGACCCGCACGGCCGGCCAATTCCCGACGAGAGTTAAAAAGTCCCCGCTGATGGCCCAATTCGTGGCCTACGGTTTTTCTAGGCGTGCCTGCGAGAGTCTGCGGGCCACCGGTCAACCACGAATCAATCAGATAGGACGATGGCTACAATTCCCGCTAAACGCAGCAGAACGCTTGTTGATTCGGAGGTCCAGGGCAGCCTGGTCCGCCGTGTGGCGCTGCACTGGGTCGTGTTCTTTGTTTGCAACACGATCGCACTGACGTTCTGGATCCGGTTGTTTGAGCAACCCGATGCCGATTGGGGACAGACATTCGGCGACACCATTCGTCGGTTCCTGCCGTTCTTCGTGATCACGGTCGCCTTGATCCCGGCGTTTGTCTGGGACACGTTGAAGCTGAGCCATCGCTTTGCCGGCCCGATCCTGCGATTGCGCAACACGCTCAAGGACATCAAAGCGGGTCGCGCGGTTGCCCCGCTGAAATTCCGCGACAACGATTTTTGGCAAGAGATGGCGTGCCACTTCAACGACGTCATGCGGCTCCGCGATGCCGACGGTCAACCGAACCCGGTTGAGCCCGAAACCGACCAGACGGGGAGGGGACCGTCCAATGCGTAACCGTTTCAAACGCAGCTCGATTCTCGGCGTGCAAAAGGGACGCCGGAAACGAGACGGGGTTGCTGCGGTTGAATTCGCGGTTTGCTTGCCCGTGATCGTGCTGCTGGTTTTCGGATCGATTGAGGCGTCCAGCTTCATCTTTCTCAAACAGTCCCTCAGTGTCGCCTGTTACGAGGCCGCTCGAGAAGCCTCGCAATCAGGCAGCACGGAAGCGGAAGCGGACTCGCGTGCATTGGCGATCCTGGAATCCCGACGCGTGAATGACTTCGAGATTCGATTTCCCACCGGCGTGGACGAGCTGCAACGTGGCGAACAAGTTGTCTGTGAAATCTCGGCCCCGACACGAACCAATAGTCCGATCGCGGGCGAATTTGTCACCAACCGAACGCTCGTCGCCCGCGTCGTGATGTTGAAGGAATAGATCAACCGTGCCCCATCCCATTGATAATCCAAATCGTTTCCATCCCATGGTCAAGCACCGTTTGACGCGTCGCCGGCAACGCCGGGGCGCGATGCTTGTTTTGATCCTCGTGATGCTGATCGGGTTTCTCGCCACGGTCGCCTTTTCGGTCGACATCGCGCACATGCACCTGTCGAGAACGGAATTGCGTTCGGCCACCGACGCGGCATCCCAAGCGGCATCACAAGAACTGTCCAAGACCTTTGACACGTCGCTGGCGATTCGCAAGGGCCAGGAGATCGGGCTGCTCAATCGAGTCAACGGGCAACCGCTGCAATTGGAATCCGGTGATTTCGAATTCGGTCGCAGCGATCTCGATGCCGACGGCCGCTTCGTCTTTCGCCAAGGCGCGACTCCGCTGAACACCGTCCGCGTGACCGGCCGGCGCACCAGCGGCTCCGCTTCCGGAGCCATCCCGTTGTTGTTTGGAAACGTTTTAGGATTCAGCACGTTTGAACCCGAGATGACCGCGGCGGCAACGTACATCGAACGCGACGTCATCCTGGTGGTCGACCGCAGCGGGTCCATGAGGGGAACCAAGTTCGCGGATCTGCAAACAGCGATCGGCGTGTTCGTCGCCACACTCGGCACCACCCCGGTCAACGAGCAAGTCGGCCTGGCATCCTACAACCAACGTGCCACCGAGGATGTCGCTCTGACCACCAATCTGGTCGACGTGACCAACGGATTGTCCGCCCTGATCACCAGTGGCCGCACCAGCATCAGCCGCGGCATGAAAGCCGGCGCGGCGATCATGAAGGACGGTCGCGACGAGGAATTCGTTGAACGGACGATGATCGTGATGACCGATGGATTGCACAACGAAGGCCCCGAGCCGAGCACCGTGGCAAGAGAGTTGGCAGCCGATCGGATCCAAATCCATACCATCACCTTCGGCCGCGGCGCCGACCAAGACCGCATGCGGACGGTCGCGCAAATCGGCGGTGGCAAACATTTCCACGCGCTCAGTGCCGCCGAACTGACCGAGGCCTATCGTGAAATCGCTCTCACCCTGGGAACGGTGATCACCCAATGACAGCCACAAACCATTCAGCGATGGCGACCAACCGGAGTGACAACCACGTGAACACCCCAACGGATTTCCAAACCGGCGCCCGTTTCCGATCCGACACCCGACCGCGTGATCAGGTGCAGACCGGCAATCGAGTCAGCGGCCGACCAGTCAGCCGACGACGCGCCGACAGAAGTCCAGGTCGCCGTCGACGCGGTGCGGCGATGGTCGAGTTCGCGATCGTCGCTCCGCTGTTGTTTTTCTTTTTCTTCGCGGCCTTTGAATTCTGTCGCGTCTCGATGATTCGACACACCGTCGATAACGCCGTGTACGAAGGGTGTCGCAAAGCGATCGTCCCCGGGGGCACCGCGTCGGACGCGCGGGCCGCGGCCAACCACGTGCTGGGCACCTTGGGACTGCAGAAGGCCACGGTCAACGTCACACCCGGCAAGATCACTAATCAGACGCCCGAATTGACCATGACCATCGAGGTCTCATTGGACGCCAACACGTTTGTGCCGCCCCAATTCACCGGCGGCAGAAAGATCATCCGAACGCTGACGATGAAGCGGGAAACCGCCAATCTGTAGGTCCGACGCAAGCTGGAGACGCAAGCTGGAAGCGTACGCCACGGCGGGGACTCTGGCTGGAAGCTTACGGCAGGACGGCAATGAGCTACACTGGTCGCTTCTCGCACTCGCGGTCGCCGGACTGCGAACCGGGATCTCCGCTCCAGTCTTTTCAATGCAGTCCGATGGGAATCCGCTTTTCGTGTCACGGTTGTGCGAAACCGTTGAATATCAAAACCGAGTTAGCGGGCCGTCGTGGACTGTGCCCCGAGTGCGGCATCAAGTTTCGTATCCCACTGAGCGACGCTGAATTCTCGACGCCGATCGCCCCGACCGGCACACAGGCGGCAAAGGCGGTCACCCCGAACGAACCGTCGGCCGCCGCAGCCGCACCGCAACCGGCCGCCAACACAACGATCAAGCAAAACGGTGCCCCCCGGCAGCCCGCAGGGGTTTCGCCGACCGCAGAGGTGTCGCCGTCCCCGGAGAACGCACCGCAAACCGGGCAGCTTCCCAGCGGCCAGCAACCGCCAGCGACTGAATCGGAATCGGTGACCAACCAACCGGCTAGCACAGACGCGGTGAACGCGGCTGCGGCGACCTCCACGGTCCCATCGGCCGGGGAACCGGATTTGCTGTCCAGCGAATCGACCGCCACCTGGTACGTCCGTCCACCCAGCGGGGGACAATACGGGCCCGCCACCTCGGCGATGTTGAAAGTTTGGATCGACGAGGGACGCGTGGCGAAGACCGCGTTGCTGTGGAAAGACGGCTGGCCGCAGTGGCGTGAAGCGTCCGAAGCGCTGCCCGAAATTGCCGATTCCCTGCCGGGTTCGATGTCACTGGAAACCGCCGATTCGTTCCCCGACGGCCCCAGCGGGTCGAAATTGACGACGCCGATCGCCCATGAAAAGACCAGCCGGATCCATTCTGAATTTGCCGGTGACGCCAAAATCGGTGCCGTCCGGCGAAAACGCTCGTCACGGCGGATCACCTTGGTCGCCATCTTAGCGGCCCTTGTCGTCGGCTTAATCGTCACCCTATTCCTGGTGGCCTCCACCAGTGGTTGACGCGAGATTTGGTTCGGAACCGTGCCCGACGACTTTCGTACTCTTTGCCTGATCGGCTAAAGTGTTCCAAGATTGAGCACTGTCTTTTTAAGCACTGTCTTCCCGTCTTCACCTGACCATCGCGGAGTCCCCAAAATGCGAAACCGATATCCAGCCCTTCGACCTGTCATCCTGATCGCAGCGTTCTTTTCGTCGGCCGTCTTTGTCACCGGCAGTCCGGCCACTGCCGAAGAGGCGAAGAAAGCTCCGGAGTCGGTCAGCGTGTTCGACAAAGCCGAGTTGAAGGTTCCGGCGGAATTCGAACGAACGCAACCGGCGTCCCGGATCGTTCAACATGAATTCAAGGTCGGCGAAGGCGAGTCGACGGCGCGATTGACGATGATGGCTGCCGGCGGTAGCGTCGACGCCAACATCAAACGCTGGAAAGGCCAGTTTTCCGGCGGCGACGAAGCGGACCAAAAAAGCGAAAAGATGGACATCGGCAAATGGACGGTCCACATCGTCGACGTCAGCGGCGCCTATGCCGAGCGGATGGGCGGTGGTCCGTTCGCCGGAGGCAAGGTCGTCCAACGCGAGAACTACGCGATGGCCGGCGCGATCTTGATCGAGCCGGAAGGACGCCAGTTCTTCATCAAGATGATTGGGCCGGCCGACGTCGTGAAGGCCAACCGGGAAAAGTTTGTGGCGATGGTCAAGTCGATCGGTCAGTGAGACCGAGACGTCACTGAATGGGTTTCAAGCACCGCTCTTGAGTTTCTGAGCACGAGGCAATGATTCGAATATGAATATCCAGAGTTTGCTTGAGCACCACGGGATCATCCGTAATCCGTTTGCCGAAGAAGACGCCCAGACGGATCAGGTGTTCAAGGAACACTGCATTGCCAACGCCTACCATCCCGTCTGGGACAAGGTTTACGGCGATCCCCAAGAACCGTCGACCGCGATCGTGTTCGGCCCCAAGGGATCCGGCAAAACCGCGATGCGGTTGCAGATCCGGCGGCACCTCCAAAAGTTCAATCAAGAACACCCCGCCGAACGGGTCTACACGATCGCCTACGACGACTTCAATCCGTTCCTGGACCACTTCAGTGAACGCTTGAGCCGGCGCACCAATCGCAAACCCGAACGTGTGCTCAAAGAATGGAAGCTGTGGGACCACATGGACTCGATTCTGTGTCTGGGCGTCACCAAACTGGTCGATCAGATTTTGAAAGCCGACCACGTCGAAGACGGGATCGATCGCCAGGCACTCTCGAAGCTGGACCGAACGGCCTCGCGTGACTTGCTGCTGTTGGCCGCCTGTTACGACCAATCCAGTGACGGTTCTTTCGTCGATCGTTGGAATGACCTGCGACGCCAGCTCGGTTACAACAACCTGGTCGCGAAAATCAGCTGCTGGTTCGCCTGCGTCTGGAGCGTGATCGTCGCCTGCGGATTCGTCTACCTGATGTTCACCTCATCCGCTGGCGGGGATGCCGCCGCGGCCGAAGGCGGCGAAGTCGCGGCGACCAAAACGGTTTGGGATTACCTCTGGTTGGCGCCCCTTTTGATGTTGATCGGGTCGGCGCCCTACTTGCTGCGTCTGCTGAAAACGTGGTGGGCGGCGTTTCGCATTCGTCGACACATGCGAGTCGGGAAACGGGAAATCGGAACCACGCGCAAGCTGCTGCATTGGATTCCCACCAAGGAACTGGCCAGCCAACCCTTGCCGCGTTACGACCGGACCGACGACCGCTACGAATTGCTGAACAAGTTTCAGTCGGTGATCGATCGACTCGGCTATTCCGGCATGATCGTGTTGATGGACCGCGTCGACGAACCCCACATGACCGGGGGCAAGACCGAACTGATGCGTCTGTTCGTTTGGCCGCTGTTGGACAACAAGCTGCTCAAGCACCCGGGGATCGGATTCAAATTGATGCTGCCCCAGGATTTGCACCGAGACATGGAACGCGAGTCACGTGATTTTCACGAGCGCGCCCGACTGGACAAGCAAAACGTGATTCCGTCGTTTCAATGGACCGGCGAATCCCTCTACGATTTGGCTCGCGCGCGGATGATGGCCTGTGCGGCGCCCGGGCAATCGCCCGAGCCGAAGGACCTGTTTTCGGATCTGGATTACGCACGGATCATCTCCGCATTCAATTCACTGCGCGTGCCCCGGCATCTGTTTCGATTCCTGTATCGGGTCTTGGTCGATCACTGCAATCGATACACCGAATCCAATCCGGAATACAAGATTCGCTCGGAGACGTTTGAAACCGTCCTGGCCGTCTACAGTCGTGAAGTCGACTCCAACACGCTGTGAGCGATCCAGTGCAGCGTCCGGTCCACGATCCGGCGCAACGCTCGGGCGGACCGGCCGCGGCGACGTGGCAAAGCAAAGCGGCCATGATCGTGCCGCTGCTGGTGTTTTTTGTGCTGGCCGCAGCGATCGACACCAGTCCGGTCCGTGACGGCGAAACCATCAATGCCCAGGCGTACTTGATTTCCGTGATCGCTCGGGTCGTGGCGATGTCGGCGATGATGCTGTGGTTCGGTAAAGAGATCGTCCGCCAGTTTCCGTTGGCGATCGATTGCTGGGGATGGATCGTCGGCATCGTCGGCGCGGCACTTTGGATCGGCGTCTGTTTGCTCGATCTGGAACGCCAACTCATCGAGACCGTGGGACTGTCGGACGAATGGTTGCCCCAACGTGAAGGCGTCAATCCGTTTGCGACGTACCAACCGGGATTCGAGTTGATCGGTTTTCTAATGGTGCGTTTCACCTTGCTGGCGGTTTGTGTCCCGATCGCGGAAGAATTGTTTTTGCGCGGGTTTGTGATGCGGGCTTTCGAAGCGGAAAACTGGCCCGCGCTGCCGCTTCATGAAATCGGCCGCAACGGCTTGATCGTCGGAACGGTTTATGGAATCGCGACGCACCCGGCCGAGTTCATCGCCGCGGCGTTGTGGTTTTCGTTGGTCAGCTGGCTGATGGTGAAAACGGGAAAGTTTTGGAATTGTGTGATCGCACACGGTGTCACAAACTTGATCTTGGGCATTTATGTTTGCCTGACCGGCACCTGGCATCTCTGGTAGTGACCAACGCCATGCACTTAAAGACCCGCGACCGCCAAGACGAATGGATGGACGAACCGGACATCGATTCGACGTTGCACGCCAACGCCTTACGGGGGCTCTCGCGCGTCAACCGGCTCAGCGGCGCGGCGCGTTCGATTTGGAATCCGATTGCCGAGGTGGCGCGGAGGCGGACCGAGGGGCCGATTCGCGTGCTCGATGTCGCATCCGGCGGCGGTGACGTCGCCATCGGGATCAAGCAACTGGCCGATCGCAAGGGTTTGGCAATGGATGTCGTCGGCTGTGACATCAGCCAGACCGCGGTGGAATTTGCCGGGGAAAATGCGAAACGCCGGGGCGCGGACGTTACGTTTGTCCAGCAAGACGTGCTCGGCCAAGATTTGCCACCGGGCTTTGACGTCGTCTATAGTTCATTATTCCTTCACCACCTCGAATCGGCCGATGTCGTTCGTCTGTTGGGTTCGATGCGGGCCGCGGCACGACACCGAGTGGTGATCAGTGACTTGCTGCGTTCTCAGCTGGGGTACGTGTTGGCCAAGTGGGGCATCCGACTGCTGACGACCAGCAAGGTCTGTCACGTCGATGGTCCGTTGAGCGTGCGTGCGGCGTTGACGATGCCGGAAGCGATCGAATTGGCATCGCAGGCCGGACTGACGCCGATCCGCATCAAACGCAGATGGCCGGAACGTTTTTTGATGGTTTACGACATTCAAACCACCTCGCAATGATCCCACCTCGCAATGATCCAAGCATTGGCCGCGACGACGACCCGCCAGCAAGCGTCTCAAGAACGCTGGGACGCGGTGATCGTGGGCGCGGGGATCGCGGGTTCGTTGGCCGCGCTGGGGCTGGCCCGGCAGGGCCGAAAGGTCTTGCTGATCGAACGGACGACGTTTCCACGTCACAAGGTATGCGGTGCCTGTCTCAACGGCGACGCCATCGCCGGACTTCGCAGCGCCGGGGTCTGGGATTCGATCGAAGTACTCGGCGGACATTGGCTGAGCCGATTCAGCATTCGCAGCGGATTGAACCGGGCGAATTTAGAACTCCCCGGCGGACATGCGGTTTCACGATTCGCGATGGACCACGTGTTGGCCGAGTCCGCGATCGCTGCCGGCGCACAATTCTTAAGCGACACGGCGGTGACGATCGGCAGCGACCCTTCCGACAGTCCGACACGCTCACTGCACGACAATGACGGCCATCGCTATCATGCGTCCGTCTTGATCGCAGCCAACGGCCTGGCCAGCAAACCGGCTTCGGGTGATCCCGACGATCGGCTGGTCGTGCCGGCGGATTCACGCATCGGCTTGGGCGCCCATTGGACGCAATCGGACGACCCGCGAGGCCCGATGCACTTGTCCAGCGGCGTGATCTACATGGCGATTGCGGAAACCGGATATGTCGGCTTGGTGGTCACGGAGAATCAGGTGATCAATCTGGCCGCGGCGGTGGATCGGTCCGCGGTTCAAACATCTGGGCCGGCCGAGGTCTGCCATCGGATTCTGCTCTCGTGTGGCTGGGATCTGGGCAAACAGCTTCAAACGACGCATTTCCGAGGAACGCCCACGCTGACGCGTCGCCGCAAGATCGCGGGGGGGCACCGGCTGTTCTACGTCGGTGATTCGTCCGGTTACGTCGAGCCCTTCACCGGTGAAGGGATGGCGTGGGCGATCCGTGCGGGGTTGGCGGTCGTGCCACGAGTCAACGCCGCGATCGACCGCTGGACACCGGATCTTCCCCAGCAATGGACCGACGATTTGAAACAGACGTTGGGAAAACAGCAGCGACGCTGCCGGATGATTTCCAGGTTGCTCCGCCACCCCGTGCTGGTGCGGCACACCGTGGGTGCCCTGTCTCGATTCCCTCGATTTGGCCGGTTTGCCGTCCAGCAGATCCATCGCGACCGTCGCCAAGTGCTACAGGAGCTTCACTCCGAAGCGCGCCAGTCGGGGACAAGTGGGGATGCTGCGTGAGCCGGGGCACCTCCAGATCGGCTCAATTGCGGGCTCTTTTGGCCGTGCCCGGGCCCGCAGGCCATTTTCGGCTTGCCCGTGGTCGTGAATTTGCTAGGCTTTGGGGCTCGCAGTTGGCCGAGCCGAAGCGCCGGCCGAGACATCCATTCACAATTTTCTAACGGCCGATCAAGTCGGCGCAAACTTTTGGAGAACCGACTAGGTGGGTACCAAGAAGACCGGTAAAGGGCGACGAAAAGTAGGACGAAAGAAACGACGCATGCGCAGCAAGATTCGGCATCGCAAGAAGTAGACGCCTGCGGTGATGACAAGTGAACAAACGGCTTCGACCGCCATCGGGGCCGTTTTTTCGTGCGCGGTCGGGTCGTTGGTTTCAGGTTTCAGGTTTCAGGTTTGAGAACGCTCCCACTGGGAGGGTTCAGCGTTGCGAGGAGAGGGCTTTCTTTGCTGCGAGGGACCCGACTCCGACTGGCGACGTGAACACCGCGATTGACCGTTCGACCTCCCCTTATAGCATCTCCTCAGTGTTCGGCGTTGAGCGTCCTTGCCATCGCGCAGCCCTTTCCGCAGCGCAGCTTTGGCATGGCGGATTCTCAACGCCGCGCTGATTATTATTTGAAGCG